>RFPL01000093.1 GCA_009926135.1 Sphingomonadaceae bacterium | reverse complement strand
CCTACCCCTTCGATGGTGAACTTGGCTTGCCATTTTGTTTTTACACACTTGGCATACTGGGTTATTTCCAAGAAACTTCTCCCGCACCTGTTTATATACGGCATTCTGCTTGGCTCGCTTTTTTGACACCCTCCGAAGCTTCCCTCCTCGCTTTTTGAGTAAAGTTCGCTTCATTGCCTGTCAATAAACGAAAGAATAAAATAAAGCAGGGTGAAGCCAAGGATAATCACCAAGAAGCATTCATTCATTTTCTCTTTTTGGCTACCTCCTTGAAGTAGTCCTCCCAAGCCTTGCAAGCCTTTAGTCCTTCCTCTTTGTCGGTGAATTCCCATTTGAATTCTGGCGGTTGACCGCCGAAAGCAAATCTTGGCCCCATCGGATTTACCGAAGATCCTGTATCAATCACAAGGTTCCAACAGCCTTCGTCCTGTTCCAAAAAGACTTTATAGCTTGTTATAAACTTCAACGATTGGCTCAAGGTCTTTTTTGATAAGTTGCTTACGCTCTTCCGACCATTTGTCCAAGGGGAGTTTTCTGGATTCCTGTTTCAACCAACGAATGCCCTCTTGGCTCCAAGCTACCAGATTGAATGAGCTGGAAACATTTTCGTCCTCGATCTCGTTGTATTCGGCAAGGCTCTTCCTCATGTTGATGCGAAGCTCGGAAACAGTCCATTCGTTGTCGCTGGCCTTCTGGAGCCATTCTTTTTGCTCCGAGACATCCAGTGCGGCCACTTCCCTATGATGCGACCATGATAGCGTCTGGAACCGATTCTTGGCTGGAACTTTTGACGAAACGAAATTACAGGCTTTCAGATAGTCTTGCCGATGCTTGGTAACTGCCTCTGCTTGGCTGTACTTCTGGCCGTATGTATGCTCTCCGAAAACCAGCCAATCCCCGATCCACCAGTTTAGGCTGGATTCCATGCCAGTAAGCACCTTCCCGACATCAAGCCATTTCTCGATTGTATGCTTGCCCTCGATTACAAGTTCCATCGGCTTGAACTGGAATCCCTCCATT
>RFPL01000092.1 GCA_009926135.1 Sphingomonadaceae bacterium | reverse complement strand
GGCCGACGTCGTCGTCGCCCTCGGTTCGCGCCTGGGACCGTTCGGCACCTTGCCGCAGCACGGCATGGATTACTGGCCGAAAAACGCCAAGATCATCCAGATCGACGCGGACAACAAGATGCTGGGCCTGGTCAAGAAAATCTCCGTGGGCATCTGCGGCGACGCCAAGGCGGCCGCCAAAGCGATCATTGCTCGCCTGGATGGCAAGGCCCTCGATTGCGACGCCACGCGCGACGCACGCTACGCCACCGTGCAAGCGGAAAAGGCCGCGTGGGAAGAGGAATTGACGAACTGGACGCACGAAAAGGATGCGTACAGCCTGGACATGATCGAAGAGCAGAAGAAAGAGCCGGGCAATTATCTGCACCCGCGCCAGGTCTTGCGCGAGCTGGAAAAAGCCATGCCGGAAGACGTGATGGTGTCGACCGATATCGGCAACATCAACTCGGTGGCCAACAGCTATCTGCGCTTCGAAAAGCCGCGCAGCTTCTTTGCGGCGATGAGCTTTGGCAACTGCGGCTATGCCTTCCCGACCATCATCGGCGCGAAAGTGGCCGCACCGCACCGTCCGGCCGTGTCGTATGCGGGCGACGGCGCCTGGGGCATGAGTCTGATGGAAACGATGACCTGCGTGCGCCACAACATTCCCGTGACGGCCGTCGTGTTCCACAACCGCCAGTGGGGCGCGGAAAAGAAAAACCAGGTGGATTTCTACAACCGCCGCTTCGTCGCCGGTGAACTGGACAACCAGAGCTTCGCGGAAATCGCCCGCGCCATGGGCGCCGAAGGCATCACCGTCGACAAGCTGGAAGACGTGGGCCCGGCCCTGAAGAAGGCGATCGACATGCAGATGAATGAAGGCAAGACGACCATCATCGAAATCATGTGCACGCGCGAGCTGGGCGACCCGTTCCGCCGCGATGCGCTGAGCAAGCCGGTGCGTCACCTGGACAAGTACAAAGACTACGTCTAAGTCACCCCAAAGCGGGGACTGGGGGCGGTCGCTTGGCAATCGGCCTG
>RFPL01000091.1 GCA_009926135.1 Sphingomonadaceae bacterium | reverse complement strand
GAACGTCGAGACGCGAGCCATCGCGAGGATCGGATCGACAGCCAGACCGAGGAACGCCGGAAGCGTCAGGGTCGCTTCGCTCTGGGCGCCGGTGGTCGAGTCGACAGGCTTTCCGGAGATCAGATCCACCGACATCGTGACCTTGCCGCCCGCCTCGCCGGCGATCGTCATCCGCGAGACCTTCGTCCCGGCGAACTGCCAGGCTTTACCGCTGGAGTTGAAGGCATCCTGGAAGACGTGCGTGAAGCTCGGGAGCGCACGCTCGGCAGCCGAGGATCGTGTGCGTGTACGGACCGACGCCGCTCGTTGCGAGCTTGCCGAACCCGAACTTCCCGAACGTGGCCAGTGCGTCCAGGCGGGCGTCCATCTCGATTGTCTGCGTGGCCGTGACCTTCGTGACGATCGACTGGAGGCCGTTCTCCAGGGCGCCGATGAGCGTGTCCTGGTCGTTGACCGTCTCGACGTTGATCACGGGACGGTCAGCGCGGACGGGATAAGACTTGTCCAGCGTGACTACGGCGGTGCCGTAGGTGCTCTCGCCCGATACGTCCAGGTTAAATGTTCCGACCGACATTAGAGACCCTCCTCATGGTTCTCGGTGGCCTCGTCGGCCTCGTGGTGACAGCCTTCATCGTGGACGTGCTCGAACGCTTCGAGCCGGAGCAGCTCGACGGCCTGCTCCTCGGAGACTTCGCGGGGCTCGCCGGGTGCCCAGGCGCCCCCACCGGGGAACCAGCACGGGAGCCGATCGGACTTGAGCTGAACCAGCGGCACGGGAACCTCCTAAACGTCCTGCAAGGTTATCTGTAGTGTTATACCCGAGGCGATCGACGCGAAGTAACCGTCGGGCGTGGCCTGCTCGTCCGGGCTGCCACCCTGCGCGAGAGCCAGCTCCGCGAGCCCACCGAACTGCCCGCCGCCGGGTCCAATCTCGAGGGCCATCAACGTCTCGATGCATGACGCCGCCCGCTGGATGCTCGTCAGCAGGCCCACCCGGTCGCCGGGACGATGCTCGACCGG
>RFPL01000010.1 GCA_009926135.1 Sphingomonadaceae bacterium | reverse complement strand
CCACCCGGGTCACTTCTCGATGAAAATCCCGGGTCAACTCTCAGTGGAAATCAACACCTTAGGCCTTGGGGAGCGTAAGAAATGTTGCTGGGTGCGGGCGGCCCATTCATGACCACCCGCATCTGCTAGATCAGAAATCGATAGACGCACTGGCCTTGAAGGTACGCGGCTGCCCTTGAAGCAGGGCTGCCGAAAAGACATCAAAGGCCGACGCCCAATAACGCTTGTTCGCGACGTTATCGACAGTGAAGCGCAACGTGACCGCCTTTTCCGCAGCCACGAATACATAGCGGGCCCCGAGGTCGAACCGGGTCCAACCCGGAATTTCCAGAGTGTTGGCGACATTGACCGCCTGTTTGCCCGTATGCATCACGCGCCCGGTCAGCGTGAGGCCAGTGGCGGCAACGTCCCATTCCAGGCCAGCGTTTGCCGTCCACTCGGGTACCCCAACTGCGCGGTTGCCCTCGTTTACGCCACCGCTGGTCCGCTTGAGCTTGGCATCGACCACGGAAGCGCCGCCGATCAACCGCACGCCCTTGACCGGCTCGCCGTTGATTGTGAATTCGACGCCTTCGTTGCGCTGCTGGCCGAACAGGCCGAACCGCTTCTTACCGCCCCCGATGTCGACCGAGTAACCAACCGGCAGGTCGATGCGGAACAGCGATAGGCCGATATCAAAGGTGCCGACGCGAAGCTTGCCACCCACTTCGTATTGGGTTGACTTGATTGGGGCGAAGACCGCACCCGAATTGACGACGGTCGCATCGATCGGCGCGCTTGGGCCCTGTTGCAGTGCCTCGATGCGGTTGGCGAACAGCGAAAGGCCCTGCACGGGCTTTACAACCAGACCGACGACCGGGGTTGCAGCGGACTTGTTGTAGGTCCCGTCGAGCGCGCCGCCATTATAGTAGTTGTAGCTCTTGACCTGGATGTCTTGCAGTCGGAGCCCGCCGGTCAGGAGGACGCGATTGTCCCAGAGGCCGATGCTATCTGACGCGAATGCCGAGAGCAGGCGCGTGCGGCTAACCGGGAAGGGATTGCTCAGATTGCCGCCAACAAACGCAGAACTCGGAATGGCGGCTGTGGGCGTATTGTAGAGGTTGGTGGCAAATCCGGCAAAACCGGGGCCGTAGAGGAAGTCGAAGGCATTACGGTTGACCTGCCAGATCGCGCTGCCACCGAAGTTGATCTCCTGCGTGACTGCGCTGCCCAGCTTTACGCGCAGGCCAGCCTCGACGGCCTCGTTGTTGTCGGTGCGCGGCACATAGAGCGCATTGCCATTGGCGCCGCCGGTGGCCGCGTTGGTCACGGTGATGCCGCCGTAGATACCTTGTTCGCTGCCGTCACGCGCACCACCAGTGGCGTAGAACATCGCATGCTCGCCAAGGTCCTGTTCAAAGCGGACCACGCCGAATACGTCACGCAAGGTCGTGTAGGTCCAGGGTTGCGCATAATTGGCATCCGCTGCCGGAACGGCGGGGATGGTTGTGGTGCCGAGCGTCACCTTGGGGCGCAGTCCCTTGACCTCCACTTTCTGGTAGCCGAGATCCAGAAACAGTCGGGTGTTGTCATCGCGCCAGTCGAATGCAGCACCAAGAGCCGCAGTCCGACGAAACTCGCCGTCTACCGAAACGTCTCCGCTGCGAAATGCACCGTTGATACGAACGCCAAACGCGTCGCCTTCACCAAAGCGGCGCGAGATGTCCACGCTACCGCCGAAATGCGCGTCAGACGTATAGCCCAAGGTGATGCGGTTGAGCGGTTTGCCATGCGCCCGCTTGAGCTGCAGATTAACGGCGCCACCGACCGATGAACCGCCCGGTGCGGCACCATTGAGAAAAGCCGAAGCACCGTTGAGTACCTGGACGCTCTCGAACAGTTCGGGCGCGATAAGCTGACGCGGTGCAATGCCATAAAGCCCGTTCAACCCGACGTCGTCGCCGTAAAGTGCGAAGCCGCGAATCACGAACTGCTCAGCCGCATTGCCAAAGCCATAGCTGGTGCGGACGGTGGGATCGTTCTCCAGCACTTGTCCCAGGGTCTGCGGCTGCTGGTTTAGGATGATCGCCTCGTTGTACGAGCGCACCGTGAACGGCACGTTCTCGGCCTTCTGGTTGCCGAGCGCCCCAAGGTCGCCTTCGCCGGTGACGGCGGTGGCGTTGGTGCGCTGTGCTGTCACGACGATCTCTGCCGGTGCGGTCTGGGCAATTGCCGGACTGAAGGGAGCACCCGCCAGCGCGGTGGCTGCAAGGAGGAAAGAGCGTTTCATATCTTCACTTTCTGACGAGAGGCGCGCGTCATGAGCGGTGCGCCCAGTGGGTTAGAAAAAGGATCAGGGGCAGAGCGAGCAGCAGCACGGCAAACCCGTCACGCCAGCCATCGCCGGTAAGGCCCAGAAGCAGTCCGGCGATGGACAGCACGGCAAGGGCCAGAGGCTTTGCCAGCACAGACAGCGCACTGCGTGGTTGCTGTCGCTTCATGCGCGCCTCCCGCGCTTGCCCCACCACAGCACCAGGCCGGACCACAGCACGCGGATCGTCGCCAGATCGAGCAATG
Source organism: Sphingomonadaceae bacterium (assembly GCA_009926135.1). Classification (GTDB taxonomy): domain Bacteria; phylum Pseudomonadota; class Alphaproteobacteria; order Sphingomonadales; family Sphingomonadaceae; genus Novosphingobium. The sequence continues at coordinate 117,408 of RFPL01000010.1, read as the reverse complement.
CCCAGACCAGCTTGAGGCCCAATCCGCCGTAGTCGCCAAAGTGCAGCGGGCGCGACAGCATCAATGCCTGCATAAACAAGGGCATCGTGCCTACCCGCGTCAGTTGTCCGCTCGACGCATCTACCAATACGGGGGACAGGATGTGCTTTGTCAGCGGCGTGTCGCCCTGAAAGAAAATCGCGTAATGGTGCGGAGATGACCACGCCCCACCGGGAAAACCGATGAACTGGGGCATGAGGGCTGGCTCAGTAGCCTGTGCAACCGCCACCGCACGGTCGATGGAGCCGTAGCGAGACGGCTCCAGCGGCGGCTGCCCGCGATAGTCCACGACCATTTGGCTCAGTTCGCCCTGCCGCCACATCGAGGTGAGCGGATCGGCAAACGCGTTGATCGCACCGGTCAGGCCGATGGCAAACGCCCAGCCAAGCGTGACCACGCCCAGCAAGTTGTGTTCATCTAACAGGCGCACGCGTGCAGAGCGGTCACGCCGTAGCGTCCCGAATTCCAGCCGACGCATGAACGGCGCGTAGAGTACCACTCCGGAGACAATCGCGACGATGAAGATCAGCCCCATCAGGCCTAGAAACAGCATCCCCGGCAGGCCGAGCAGCATATCGGTGTGGAGTTTCAGCAGCAGGCTCATCACGCCATCGTCGCGCACTTCACCCACGGCTTGTCCGGTAGCCCGATCATAGGAGAAAAGCCGCATATCGTTAGAGGTTGCGGCTGCGCGTGGACCGACGGTGACGGTTATCACCGGGTTGTCCGGGCTGAAGCCAATGAACAGCGGCACCCCATGTTTGCCTGCCGTATGCTGATAATCATCCAGCGCGTGCGCAACCATGGTATCAATGGGTTTGCCTGCCCGCGCAGAGGGGGTGCCGACCAATTGTCGCTCACCACTGAGCGCATCGATTTCATCATGAAAAATCAACGGCAGGCCGGTGATGCACAGTAGGAACAGAAACAGTGTGCAGACGAGACTGCTCCACTTGTGAGCCCAAGCCCACGATCTGATTCTTTCTGCCCTCATGAGACCGGCAGCTAAGTGGTGGCGAATGATACGTCAATGCGAATCGTTCGCATTAGCATTTTGGGGAGGTTTGAATGGATCGGAAAGCGAGGCTGCTCAGCGCCTCAAGTCCAACTACTAACATCCGACCGGAGAGGAATATGAACTCGTCAATATAATATAATAATCAATTACTTATTCCACAGAGAAGGTTCGACGCCAGTCGACCACCCACCGCCAGTTCATCACGCCTCCAAACCTGACTCCTCCAAACCACTTCAACTCGGAGCAACACCTCGTCGTCGATGCTTCCGAGCGGCCGAACTTGGCATAGCAGCAGGCGATCTCGATCCAGTCTTGGCTCTGTTCGGTGCGGGCGACCTGATGGGCGCAACCTGGCACCCGACCCCGGCGGACAGCAAAGCGATTGCGTCGCTCCTCTCTTGGAACGAGGTGATTTCATGCAACTTGCCGCCGGGCCCTGCTTGCGGGTGTCGCCCTTGTCCTGGCCGGGGCAGCAATGCCTACGTTTCAGCCAGGGCTGGGTGCGTGCGCCAATCCGCAACCGGCCGGTGGCTTGTCGTCGCAGACCTGCTAGGCACGGCAGCATGACTAACATCCATAAGCTTTCCGGTATCGTCGACGTCGGCGGGTTTCAATATGAGTGGGAGCTGCGGAGCGAGCCGCAGTGGAGCGAGCGTGAAGGCTGGAAAGGCATGACTGTCGCTTTGCAGCGCAGGCACACCCAGCGCGGAGCGTTGCTGGAATTCCCCGCGCCGAAACGCTTGATAAAAGGCATGCAACGAGGGCGGCTCCAGATCGGCGACGCAATTGTAATCAGGGGCATTCAGGCAGCTTTAAACGCCGGCTGGGAGCCAGGTTCTCGTGGAAAGCCGATGGTTTTCGTGGTAGATGCGGATGGTAACTAGCGACAGGGTGCTGTGCGGGGGCAAGGATGAAAGATGAGCATCTTGTCTCAAGCATGGAATGCCGGGAAAGTCCCCAAATGCCCGGAATGCCGCATTGATGCAGGGCGGCCATCCTTCCTTTGGGGTGGGGGGAACGACGAGGGTTTATTTCAATCGTTCAGCCACTCAGCTGTGATCTCACCCCTATGCCCCTCGGGCGCCAACGCGGCGCGCAGGGCTTCCAGCAGAGGCGGGAGCGCCTGCGTGAAGGCGTAGGGCGGGTTGACGAAAAAAAGGCCAGCGCCGTTATAGAGGCCGGGTTGATCGGCATCGTACAACCAATGCTCCACGCACAGCAATTTGGGGATGCCGAGCCGGCGTAACTGCTCCTTCCACCGCGAATGCGTGGCGCTGTCTTTCAGCGGATACCAGATCACCGTCACGCCATGCGCCCATTTGCGGGAAGCCGCCGCGAGAGTGGCAGTGATGCGCGCGCGTTCGTCTGTCTGCTCATACGGTGGGTCGACCACCACCACGCCGCGAGGCGTGCGGGGCGGCAGCATCGCTAGCCAGAACTCGTAGGCGTCGCGCTCATGCACGGCAGCGGCTGTGCCGCGCATCGCGCCGCGCAGGGTCTTTACGTCCTCGGGATGCTTTTCGTTCAGGATCAGGGAATCCTGCGGACGCAGCAACTGCGCCAGAATCTTTGGCGAGCCGGGATAGAGCTGCGGTTCGGCTCCGACGTTCACTGCCTGTACGGCTGCGCAGTAATCGTTCAGCAAGGGGTTCGGGTCGGCCAAAGCCCGTAGCACGCCCTGCGTGGCCTCGCCGGTGCGGCCGGCCTCCTCGCCGTTAAGGTCGTACAGCCCGCAGCCGGCATGGGTGTCGATTAATGTCAGCGCGCTCTGCTTTTGCTGCAAGGCCCCCACGAGGGCGATCAGCAGGCTGTGCTTCACGACATCGGCGCTATTGCCAGCGTGGAAGGAATGGCGATAATTCATTGCAATTCAGGATCCTGATGATCTGCCCTTAAACCCAGCTGCGGGGCGCGGAAGCCGAGCCCCAGGCGATTGAGGTAACCAACCCGGTGCCCCTATAGAGTCGGGCGGAAACCTTCAAAGCACTTCTGCACGGCGCTACGTGCCCGCATTGGCGATCGCCACCAGGAGCAGTGAAGCACGGCCCCGATGCGCCAGGTTGAAAATCTGGAGCGCAGGCGAATTGATCGGTGGATCGCCAATCGAGCCGCGAATTCGCACTTGCCAGTGCGAGTTCGCTCAAGACTGGTGGCGCCGCCACGCCAATTGGCCCTAAATTTCAGGGTCGATCGCACTGACCGCAGCTAGATGGGTGAACTGTCATGTTCGCAACATCCGCCCGTCAGAAATGTTGCGCCGCAATGTAACGGGCCGTCCCTAGTTCTTGCCCGACCGCCAACGAATCGCCCTCTTATCGATCTGGCTCCCGCCGGATCGGGTGACGTCGTGCGGCCTAACAGAGGGAGTCTTCATGTCGAACTATCCGAGGCGTCTTGCCGCCCCCATCAGCGCGGTCCTTGCCGCCGTGTCCCTGCTGCCTTCGGCCGCCCATGCAGCCGCAGATGCGGATGTCGATGCCAATACCGTCGAGGCGGAAGCTGAAAGCACGGCTGGAGAAGGAAGTTCGATTGTCGTCACCGGACAGCGTGTCAAAAGCAGCAAGACGGCGGAATCGGCAGTGCAGTTCGGTAACAGCGTCCAGATTGTCGATTCGCAATCCATCGCCTCCAGCGGTGCCAGCAATTTCGCCGAACTCGCCCAGTTCCTTATCAAAGGCGCCAATGTCGGCTATTCGCCCGACGAAGGCGAATACACCATCCGCCTCGACGGCGGCGGCGACCGTGATACGCTGGTCGTACTCGATGGCGTGCCGCTCTATGATCGGGGCCCGGCGCTGGAAGAAATCTGGGGTACGACCACCATCGACCCGCATATGATCGATCATGTCGAGGTCTTCCGCGGCGGCAACAGCCTGTTCTTTGGTTCCAACGGCGGCATTGGCGTTGTCAGCATCGTGACCAAGCGGCCTGATGGCACTAACAAGGTGGAGTTGGGCGCCAGCTATGGCTCGTTCAACTCTCGCGAACTGTGGGGCAACGCCCGCTTCGCTTTTGGCGAGGAGGGCCGCCTTTCCGGCATGGTCTATGGCAGCAGCCAGCAAACCGATGGCCCGCGCATTTTCAACCCCGCCGATTTCGTCGACAATGTCGCTGCATCGGGCGGCATCCAGAAATATCCGCTCAACCGCAACAATGTCGGCATCAAGCTGCTATTCAAGCCTGACGACCAGACGGAAGTGCGGGTCAACGGCCAGTACACCCAGATCGAATTCCAGGACGCCTTCCCGGACAACGAAACCTATTCGCCCAATCGCGTGCGCTATCCGATCATCGATTTTTCGATCGATCGCCAATGGTCAGACAGCTTCACAAGTGAACTGGCCGGCTACTGGAGCAATCCGAAACTCAACAATACCGAAACATTCGCCGACGTCTGCCGGATCAGGGCGGGTTGCCCGGATTCGCAGAATCCTGCGAGGATTACGCCGTTCGGCAGCTCCAATGGCCGTTCGATCGCCTATCCGTTCAAGGGCTTCGGGGCAGAATCGAAAGTCGGCGGCTTCCGTGAATTGGGCCTCAACTTCCGCAATACACTGAAGCTGGATGGCATCGGCGAGGTCGTTGGCGGCGTGCAGATGGTCTCATACAAGGACGATTCAGATCCGGTTTTCAACATCAGCAAAGTGCCCAGCACGACAACCGGCATCTATCTCGACGTGCGTCCGATCCTGCCGTTCAGCCCAGACACAAATATCTCGCTGGCTGTCCGAACTGATTTCAACAAGGCTTTCGACAGCCGCACGATCTGGAAGTTCGGGCTGCGCCAGCCGATTGGCGCGTTCTATGTGCGGGCCAACGGCGGCACGTCATACAGCTTGCCCAAGACCAATGAGCTCTATGCGATTAGCCCCACGCTGGTCGGAAACCCCAATCTACAGACCGAAACCACCAAAACCTTCAACGGTGCGATCGGCTTTGCCAAGACGTTCGGCGATGCCACGGTCAATGCCGAAGTTGGCGCCTTTACCACCGACATCAAGCAACGCATCCAGAGCACTTCGGGTTTGACGCCCAATACCTATTTCAACAACCTGCGCACAACCGAGATCCGTGGTCTGACTGCCGAACTTGGGTTGAATATCGGTCAGACGCTGACCACCAACGTAAGCTTTACCAAACAGCAAGCCCGACTTGATGGATCGACGCTCCAGATCAACGAAACGCCGGAATACATGATCCAGGGCACGCTCGCCTGGAACTCCCCGGACGAGCGCTTTCACCTGACCCTTTTGCCGCGTTATCAAGGGCCGGAATGGTCGACCGGCGGCGTCAACAATTCGCTTCGTCACAATTTCGGCAACTATTTCGTGATGAACGGTTCGATTGCCTTTTGGGCAGGTGATCGCAAGCAGCACCGCTTCCAACTGCGCCTCGTCAATGTGTTCGACGCAAAATATGCGGAGCGCTACGGCTATGGCAACCAGCGCTTCGGATCGGCCTTCATTCGCGGCGAAATCGCGCTGAACAGTCCGGCGTATTTCTTCGGCTACCCATTCGAAGGCAAGCCGCGCAGCGCGTATTTCTCTTACACCACCGAATTCTGAACCAGCCTATCGGGGGATACGCACCAGTGCGTATCCCCCGCCTGTCACTTGCGGGAAAATCTGTCATGACCAAACCAAACCGCCGCGATTTCCTCAAGGCCGCCGGAAAGGTCGGCGCGGTCGGGTTCGCCTTGCCGGCCAGCATTGGCCGTGCACTTGCGCTACCCGCCAACCGCAAGACGGGCACGATCCGCGATGTGAAACATATCGTCATCCTCATGCAGGAAAACCGGAGTTTCGATCACTATTTCGGCACGATGAAAGGGGTTCGCGGCTTTGGTGACCGGCATACGGTGCCGATGGTCGACGGCCGCACCATCTGGCAGCAATCGAACGGCGCGCGCGAATTGCCGCCGTTCCATCTCGATACCGAAAAGACCAATGCGCTCAAGGTGCCGGGCACGCCGCACAGCTTTTCGGATGCCCAGGCTGCCTGGAACCAGGGCCGGTTCGGGTTGTGGCCAAAGTTCAAGACCGACTATTCGATGGGCTATTACAAACGCGAGGACATTCCGTTCCAGTTCGCGCTGGCCGAGGCCTTCACCATTTGCGATGGCTATCACTGTTCGGTCACATCGGGCACCGATCCAAACCGCGTGGTGTTCTGGTCGGGCTCCAGCAGTGATCCGCAGCAGCGCGCGCTAGGCGTCAACAGTCGCGATGATCGGTCCGAGCCGAACAACCTGCGCTGCTGGATCAAGGGCGCATTGCCCACCCCCGGCTATTCCTATGCCGGCAATGCCCTGACATGGCAGACCATTCCCGAAGTCCTGCAAGAAGCCGGAATTGACTGGCGGATCTATCAGGACCCCAACAACAACTGGACTGGCGCGATGCATGGCGGGCTGGCCTTTGCCGGCTTTCGTGAATGCCGGCCGGATTCCCCGCTTTTCGAACGCGGCATGAGCCATCATTCGCTGGAAAAGCTTGAAGCCGACGTGCGCGCCGGGACGCTTCCGCAGGTTTCGTGGATTCTGCCGCCGATGGAATGGTCGGAGCACCCTTCGGCATCGACGCCGATCCAGGGCGCGGAATTCACCGCCCGTGTGCTTGATGCGCTGACCGCCAATCCCGATGTCTGGGCCCAGACCGTATTTTTCCAGACCTTTGACGAAAACGACGGCCTGTTCGATCACTTACCGCCCCCGGCGCCGCCGTCGTACAATCCCGACGGTATTTTGGCTGGCGGGTCAACTATGGACCTTGCGGGCCACTATTTCGACGATCATGAAGACAAATACACTTCGCGCGACGACAACGCATCGGGCAACATCCGCCCCTTCGGTCTTGGCCCGCGCGTGCCGATGTACGTTGTTTCGCCCTGGAGCAAGGGCGGCTGGGTGAATAGCGAAGTTGCCGATCACACTTCAGTCGGCCAGTTCATCGAAGCGCGCTTTGGCGTCAGGATTCCAGGGATCAGTCCGTGGCACCGAGCGGTGTGCAGCGACCTTACTTCGTGCTTCGATTTCGCTGGTCAGGAAGACGCAAAGTTTCCTGCACTCCCCGACGTATCGCAGTCCGACAAGATCCTTGCCGAGCATCTCAAGCGCCCCAAAATCATGCCGCCGCGCGCGCCCGAGGCGCTGTACCAGGAACCAGGGCTGCGCCGCTCGCGCGCGCTGCCCTATATCCTTCACGTCGATGGCACGTTCTCCCCCTCAGGCGACAGCCTGACACTCGATTTGATCAATGAGGGAAGCGTCGGTGCGGTGTTCCACGTCTATGACCGCCTGAATCTGGCTGAATTGCCGCGGCGCTATACAGTCGAGCCGGGCAAGCGTTTCTCGGCGAAATGGTTGGCAGATGCCAATGGCCGCTTCGACGTGCTGGTGCTGGGGACCAATGGCTTTGTGCGGGGATTTACCGGGAAACCAGAAGCGGCCGGGTTGCTGTCAGCCCGCTACGCGAAACGCGGAGGTGGGCTTGAACTGGCACTAGTGAATGCAGGCGACGCGCCCCTTGCCGTGAAAATCGGTCGTGATGCCTATGCAACTAATCCCGAGCATCTTCTGGAAGTGGTCAGCCATGGCTCCGCCAAGTTTTCCTGGAAGGCTGATCGCAGCGCCAACTGGTATGATTTTACAACGGAAACGGGGGGGATGGTATATCACTTCGCCGGACGGATCGAGACTGGTCGCGACGGCTTCAGCGATCCGCTGTTGGCGGTGACGAAAGCCTGACAGGCTCGCTTACCCGCCGGGAGCTGGAAGCCTGGCGGCAAGACTGCAGACTGGCACGGTCAAAGGAATGCACCGCCAAACATGGAGCAAGGAGTGGCGCAGGTGACGGCGATGCCCCGCCATCGCCCACCCGCCGTAACTTTTTATGGATGCAATCGCGCATCCGGTTCGTTTCCTTGCTGACAGAACGCACTTTGCCTGTCTGCAAACAGAGGAAACCGACCATGACCAAGCCGATGTTCCGCACCGCCGTGCTGGCCCTGCTGGCCGCTGCCACCACTGCCCAGGCGGCGCTGCCGATGCTTTACGAAGAGGCCTATGCTCGCGAGGAAGAGCGCCGGATTTACCAGGCCCCGATCGCCGGGATCTTTGCCAGTCCGTGGTACGATTACCGGATCAACGTGACCGAGGCGCAGAAGGAACTCGCCAGCGACCTGCGCGGCGCCGACGATATCGAGGACCGCCGCGATGCCTGGGAAGAATATGGCACCGAGCTCGCCAAGGAGCGCAAGCATTACGCCAAGACCATGGCCAAGCAGGGCTACCGCGAGGGCCGGGTTTACGTCGGCGAGTAATCGCTGTCAGCATCGTCACGCGGGGAAGGGGGCCGGAGCGATCCGGTCCCCTTCTTGCTGTGTGCGAGGCCGAAGTGCGCTAACGCCAGCCGCGCTGGCGGGCGGCGGCTTCCTGGGCGGGATCAAGCGCACCCTCGCTCGCCATGTCCTGGGCTGCCGCCATCAGCTCTTCCAGCGGACTGCCGGCCTGGCGATAGTCGCTGGCGCTGGCATCAATGCCCGGTCCCTTGCGCTCGATCCGCCACCCTTTGGCATCGCGGCAAGCAATGCCTGAGCCGGCCGGCGCGGCATAGGTCCGGCACAGCTCGCCGTCCTTGCGTGCAAAGCTGAGCAGGACGCGCGGTTCTCCGGCTGGCCCGCGCTCGGCAGTCAGCCTGGTGTCGAGCGCCGAGGCAAGCTTTGCGTCGGCATAGTTCCCGTTACCGGGTGTGGGCGTGTTGATCAGCAGCAGCGCGAGCGACGCGGCCAGCGCCGGGCCAACGACCCAGCCCCAGCGCGGCATCCGTCGCGAAGTGCGCGCGGCGCGGGCCGCTTCAAGATCGATCACTGGGGCCACTGCGGGTTCATCGGCCTTGGCTCCGCCCAGCAAGGCGGCAAACCGATCCGGTACCGGCACCTCGGCCAGCGGGGCATAGTGAGCGGACAGCAGTCCTTTAAGCGCGCGGTGCGCTTCCACCTGCCGGGCCAGTGCAGGATCGGCGGCGACGGCCGCGGCAACCTCGGCCGCGCGCACAGGATCGAGCTCGCCATCGGCAAAGGCCGCCAGTTCATCGGGCGAAACAATCATTGCAGTCCTCCAAGCTCGGCCAGCAGCGCGTCGCGGCCGCGGACTAGGCGGGAATTGAGTGTGCCGACCGGGCAGCCGATAATCTCTGCCGCCTCGCGGTAGCCATAGCCTTCGACCATCACCAGCAGCACCGCCTCGCGCTGTTCGGCGGGTAGTTGCTGCATGGCGCGATCGACATTGCCCAGTTCGACATGGGCTTCCTGCGCGCCCTCCGCGCCCACGGCCAGCCCGGCCTCCTCATCGGCAAAGGTCTGGCCCCGGCGTTGGCGGGCGCGGGCTTCATCGATCCACAGGTTGCGCATGATCCGGTACATCCAGCTGTCGAGCCGCGTTCCGGCCTGCCACTTGTCGCGGTTGGCCAGCGCGCGTTCGATCGTTGTCTGGCACAGGTCGTCTCCATCGGCGGCATTGCCGGCCAGCCCGGCGGCGAAACGTCGCAGGCGGGGCAGCAGGGCCAGCAGGTCTTGCTCGAACGGGTCGGACAGATTCAGTGCCTTTCATGGATGAAACGTGCGGGACTATCCGTTTCATCCATGATTAATGCAAATTCGGGCTGAAAGGCGAACGATGCACCGCAAACTGCTGTTGATGATCACGCTGTTGGGCGGGCTGGCAGCGCCGGGCCTGGCGCAACTGGCCGTGCCCGCGCTGCCCGTGCCGCGCCTTGGCGATGTGACCGCGCCGGTCGATGGCTTGCTGGCAACGCTGGACGAGACCGTCCGAGCCCGCGCCGCCGAGCTGCTGCAACTGCGTGAGCGCACGCTTGACCGCCTGCTGCGCGCCAATCGCGACACGATCGAGCGTGACCGGTTTGGCGAACTGGCGCGGCGGGGCGAACTGCTGGTGCTGGATGCGGACCAGTTAGCGCTTGGCCCAGCGTTGGCCGCTGGCTTTACCGTGATCAGGCGCGAACCGATTGAAGGCTTGGACCTCACCGTGGTGCGGCTTGCCGTCCCGGCTGGCCAATCGCTCGCCAATGCCCAGGCGCGGCTTGAAAGATTGCTGCCGGGCGCAATTGTCAGCGCTGATAATCTCCACCTTGCCGCCGGCCGCGGACCTGGATCGCCCGCCGGGCCCGCCCGCTCTGGTTTCGCACCGGCGATTGCCGCGCCGGTAGGGGTGATCGATGGCGGCAGCGGACCGGGCAATCCCGTCAGCGCGGTGCGGGGCTTTGCCAAGGGCGCGCCGCGACCAAGCAATCACGGCAGCGCGATTGTTTCCCTGCTGGCCGGGGCCGGAGTGCGCAGCGTGCGGCTGGCCGACGTCTATGGAGCCGATGCTGCCGGCGGCAATGTGCTGGCGATTACCCAGGCACTGGGCTGGCTGGCGCAGGGCGGTGCGCGGGTCGTGACAATCAGCTTGGTCGGCCCTTCCAACCCGGTGCTGGCCCGCGCTATCGCGGCGGCGCAGCGGCGCGGGGTGGTGGTGGTCGCCGCCGTCGGCAACGATGGCCCCGCCGCGCCGCCGGCCTATCCGGCATCCTATCCGGGCGTCGTTGCCGTAACCGGCGTCGACCGGCGCGACCGCCAGCTGATTGAGGCAGGGCGGGCGCTGCATCTCGACTACGCGGCACCTGGTGCGGACTTGTTCGCGGGCACTGCCAACGGAGGCCGTGCCAAGGTTCGCGGCACTTCGTTTGCCGCCCCACTGGTTGCCGCACGCGTGGCCGCCGCGCTGGATGCCAGTGCGGCCTGGCAGTCCAGGGTCGATGGCGAAGCACGCGATCTCGGTCCGCGCGGACCGGACAAGCTCTATGGCCGGGGTCTGGTCTGCGGCACCTGCCGGACCACGCGCTGAAAAAAATTCGCTGCCCATGAATTAAATCGGCGGAGCGATCCGTTTCCTGAACATGCGGATGGTTTTTCACACCATCCGGCATTGCCAGGAAAGGATCGATACCATGAACAAGCTTCTTATCTCCGCCGCCGTGCTGGCACTCACCGCAACCTCGGCCCATGCTCAGCTGCTGGGTGGTGGCCTCGGTGGCGGACTTGGCGGTGGCATCGGCGGCACGCTCAACTCGACGATCGGCACCACCACCGAGACGGTTCGCTCGACGACGCGCGGCGCGGCCGATGCCACTGCCTCGACCAGCGGCAGTCAGCGGGTCGACCGCAAGGCCGGGAAGGTCGAAGCCAACCGCAGCGCCAGCGCTGCTGCCAATGCGAACGGCGCTTCGCTGCTTGAAACGCCGATTGCCCCGATTGGCGGGACGGCCAGCGGTTCGGGCTCGGGCTCGGGCCAGGGTTCGGCTTCGGCGCAGCTTCTCGGCACAGACGCGGTTCGCGGTGTGGCTGGCCAGGCAACCGGACAGGCGCGCGGCACCGTAGAGCAGACCCGCAGCATGGCCGGCACCCTTGCCGGCAGTGCAGCGGGGCAGGCCAAGGGCGCGGCCAGCGGCATGGCGAACGGCGCCGGTTCGTCTGCTGGTTCGGCCAGCGGTGCTGCCAATGGCTCGGGCTCGGCCATGGGCGGCCTGATGTCGGCTCCGGGCCAACTCGTTGCGGCTGGTAGTGCTGCTGCGAGCGGCTCTGGCACCATTGCCATCGCGCCCAAGATGCCGGTGCTCGATGGCGATGGAGACCGGATCGGCCGCGTTCGCCAGCTGGTAACCGATCAGACTGGCCGGGTCCGCGAAGTGGTGGTCCAGACCAAGGATGGCCTCGCCACCGTGCCCGCCGGCAATTTCAGCGCCAGCGGCTCGGCCTTAGTCTCGGCGATGGGTGAAGGTGCGCTGCGCCAGGAAGCCCTGGCTGATCAGGCTGGCGGCACTCAGGCTTCCCCGGTCGCCGCCGCTCCGGCTGAGGCCGGGTCCGAGAAGCGGGCTTCCGGCGGTGCCAAGCGCGCCGGCACCGCCCAGCCGGTCGAATAACCCAATCCCCTGCGCTGCAGGTGCATTGACCCCCCTGCCTTGCCTGCAGCCACGCCCCTGCCGCCTCACTCCCGGGCGGCAGGGGTTTTCTCGGACGGGTGTGCGGCCACATGGCAGATCATCGCCAGATCTCGTCCCATCCGCGGCTAGCCGATCGAGATGGCGATTATCTCGATGGCATCCACACGGCCCGAAAATTCAAGCACTTCGCCGGGTTCGGCGCCCATCATGGCGCGTGCCAGCGGAGCGGACCAGGCGATCAGGCCATTGCCGGGATCGGCTTCATCGTCACCCACAATTCCCAGGGTCCGCTCCTTGCCATTCAGCCGGAAGGTGACGCTGGTGCCGAACTCAACCGTCCCGCCGGGCGGGGGCGGCACCAGTTCCGCAGTAATCTGCCGGGTTTGCCAATAGCGCAGCGAGCGCTTGGCAGACTTCAGGTTCGGATCATCCTCGCCCTGTCCGGCCAGCCCGGCAATCTGCGCCTCCAGCCCCGCCAATTGCTCAGCGATCAGCGCCAGTCCTCGCGCCGTGACGAGATTTGGCCCGGGCGGGATCGGAATCTCGAACTTCGGCTCGAGGTGCTCCTCGTCACCGTCCCGCCGGAATGCCACGCTCATGATTGTCTCCCGGTCAGGCCGCGAACGCTTCAACCGCTTCGCTGGCTTCCAGCCAGGCAACCTCGGCTGCGCTAATCCGGATTTCGAGTTCTGCCCGGCGCTTCAGCAGTTCGGTCATGGTCAGTTTCGCGAGCTGGGCTTCGGCGCCCCCCGGATCGAACATGGCCTGATCAATCGCCTTGAGCTGCGCGGTCAGCTTTTCCAGCTCAATTTCGGCGGCCTTTGCGCGTTTGCGCATTTCCTGGCCCTTTTCGCGGGCTTCGGCAGCAGCCTTGCGCTGTTCCTTCTTGTTGACCTTGCGATTGTCGTCGCCGCCCTCGGCGTCCTTGCGGGGCGAGGCTGGATCCTTGGCAAGGACGAAGGCGATGTAATCGTCGATCGAGCCATCGAACTCCCGCGCGGTGCCGCTATCGACCAGCACCAGCCGGTCTGCTGTCGTTTCCAGCATGTGCCGGTCATGGCTGACGATGACCACCGCCCCCGAATAGGCGTTGAGTGCCTGAATCAGCGCCTCGCGCGTGTCGACATCAAGGTGGTTGGTCGGTTCGTCGAGGATCAGCAGGTGCGGTGCTTCCCGCGTGATCAGCGCCAGCGCCAGCCGGGCGCGCTCGCCGCCTGAAAGTTTACCGACTTGCGTCGTTGCCTTGGGGCCGGAGAAGCCGAAGCGGCCAAGCTGGGCCCGCACGGCTGCGGGGCTGGCCCCCTTCATCAGCGCGGTCATGTGCTGGAGCGGGGTTTCGGCGCGGTCGAGTTCTTCCACCTGATACTGGGTGAAATAGCCGACCCGCATCCGACCGCTGGCGGTCATCGCGCCATCCATGGGGGCAAGCTGCGCGGCGAGAAGGCGGGCCAGGGTGGTCTTGCCGTTGCCATTGCGGCCAAGCAGGGCAATCCGGTCGTCAGGATCAATCCGCAGATCAAGCCGCTGGAGTACCGGAACCGCGCTGTAACCCACTGCGGCAAGATCGAGCGTGATCAGCGGCGGGCGCAGCTCGTCAGGGTCGGGAAAATCGAACTGGAGTGAGGGATCGTCGATCATTTCGGCGATCGGTTGCAACTTGGCGAGTGCCTTGGCCCGCGACTGTGCCTGTTTGGCGGTGGAAGCGCGTGCGGAATTGCGGGCGACATAGTCGCGCAGCCGTTCCCGCTCGGCTTCCTGCTTTTCCCTCGCCGAAGCGAGCTGCGCCTGGCGCTCTGCACGCTGGCGCTCGAAGGCATCGTAGCCGCCGGGATAGAGCGTCAGCTTGCCGGACGAGAGGTGAAGAATGTGGTCGACCACGTTATTCAGGAAGTCACGCTCGTGGCTGACCAGCACGATCGTAGCCGGGTAAGACCGCAGGAAATCCTCCAACCACAGTACCGCTTCAAGGTCGAGGTGGTTCGACGGCTCGTCCAGCAGCAGCAGGTCGGGCTGCGAGAACAATAGCGCGGCCAGCGCCACGCGCATCCGCCAGCCACCGGAAAAGCTCTCCAGCGGGCGGTGCTGCGCGTCTTCGTCAAAGCCAAGGCCGACAAGAATGCGGGCCGCGCGGCTGGGGGCGGAATGGGCCTCGATCGTGATCAGTCGGTCGTGAATTTCAGCCAGGCGGTGGGGGTCATCGCTGATCTCGCTTTCCAGCATCAGCGCCGCGCGTTCCGTATCGGCGGCCAGCACCGTCTCGAACGGCGTCGCGTCCCCGCCCGGCGCTTCCTGCGCAATGTAGCCGAGGCGGCTGCCGCGCGGCATCGTCACTTCGCCGCTGTCGGCCTCCAGCATACCGGCGATCACGCGCACGAGCGTGGACTTGCCGGCGCCATTGCGGCCGATCAGGCCGATGCGCCCGCGCGGCGGCAGCTTGGCGGTTGCATCGTCAATGATTGTTCGCCCGCCAAGGCGAACCGTGATGCCGGTAAGGTTAAGCATGGCGCGCGCCTAGCAGCACCGGACGACAATCGAAAGCCGCGTCTCGCTCGGTCAGCCGCAATCCCGAAAAGCAGCGATCACGGTGCCAGCCAGCCACCGTCGATCGGCAGGGTTGCTCCGCTGATGTAGCCGCTTTCATCGGATGCAAGCCACAAGGCGGCCTTGGCGATGTCATCCACCGTGCCGATCCGGCCAAGCGGGACATCGTTGATGATTGGTGGCGGCCAATCGCCGCCACTGCTGCGCAGCATTGGTGTATCGATCGGACCCGGTGCGATGCCCACAGCGCGAATGCCAAACTGTCCGTTTTCGAGCGCCGCCGCGCGGGTCAGTGCAACCACTGCCGCCTTGCTCGCCGCATAGAAAGCCGCACCGGGAAAGCCGACCCGGAAGCTCTGCACCGATGCAAGATTGATGATCACGCCAGAGCGAGCCGGGATCATGTGGCGCAGGGCGTGCTTCATGCACAGCACGGTGCCCTTGAGGTTGATGTCGATGACCAGATCAAGCTGCTCACGCGGTTGTTCGGCCAAAGGCGCCCAGTCGCCCTTGACCGCAGCATTGCAGACCATGACGTCGAGCGCGCCCGTGGGGGCGGCCGCGCGGACAGCAAAGGCTGCGATTGCGCCTTCATCCCGCACGTCGGCGATCATCGTGTCGATGCTGCCGGGTCCCGTTTCCAGCAGGGCTTGCGTCGCCGCAAGGCCATCTTCGTTGACATCACAGGCAAGGACGGCCGCACCCTCGCGGGCAAAGGCCAGCGCAATGGCGCGCCCCATGCCATCGGCTGCTCCGGTCACTGCAACGGTTTTTCCCAGGTAACGTCCGGTCATTGTTGTTCCTCCGCGAAGAATGGCTGCCCGGCGGCGTGCCGGGCGGCAACGAAGCCGAAGACCATCCCGGGGGCGATCGTCCCCCCTGGTCCGCCGTAAGTCATGCCCATGGCCGAAGCCATGACGTTGCCGGCAGCGTAAAGGCCGGCGATCGGTGCGCCATCAACGTCCAGCACCCGGGCGTTGCGATCGGTCTGGGGACCACCCTTGGTGCCAAGTGCGCCGCTCTTGATCTCGACGGCGTAGAAGGGACCGCGATCCAGCGGGCCGAGCGTGGCGGCAGGGCTGTCGCGGTGCGCGGGATCGCCCCACCAGATGTCATGCGCGGCCTCACCGCGGTGGAAATCACTGTCTCGACCAGCCGCCACCATTCCGTTCCAATGCCCGATGGTTGCTTCGAGCGCCTCTGCGGGGATGTCCAGGCGCTGCGCCAGCCCGGCCAGGCTGTCCGCCCGCATGACCCACTGGGGCGGCTCTGCGCCGGGCACTCCGCCCATCATGCCAAATCCGTATTGATCGACATAGCCGCGGTCGAAGATCATCCAGCAGGGCAGGTTGGCATAATCGAAGGCCGAGACATCCTGCTCATGGAAGGCCGCGCCGAAAGCGTTGTAATTTGCGGCCTCGTTGACGAAACGGCGCCCCTTGCGATTGACCATGATCGAACGCGGCAAGGCCCGCGAACCGGCAACCAGCACGACCCCGGTCGAGACGTCCTCGCGTGGGACCTCATGGACCGGCATCCACCAGGCCTCGCGCATGTTGCCCAGCTTGGCCCCGATCCGCATGGCCATTTTCAGGCCGTCGCCGGTATTGGTCGGGATGGAAACGGGGTGAGTCAGCGGGCCGCGGATGAAGGCGCGCTTCAGCTCCTCGTCCCATTCGAACCCGCCGGTCGCCAGGATCACGGCATCGGCTTCGGCAATGAAGGTTTCCCCGTCCCGTTCGATCTCGACGGCGCAGACGCGGCCATCGCGCTGAATCAGTCTTTGCGCGCGGCATCCGGTCTGCGGCTCGATCCCCCGTTCGAGACAAGCTTTCAGCAGGCGTCCGATCAGGGCCTGGCCGCTGCCGCGCTCGTCCCGCTGACCACGCCGGTCAAGTTCATCCGGTGCAACGGGCTGGGGAATGGCCTGGCCGATGCTCGAATCGAAGATCGAATAGCGCGGGTCGGGATAATATGGCGAACGGGTGACCCGCTCGCTCCACGGGCCGAGTTCGTCGAACGGATAGAGCGGGCAATCGAGCGAGCGGCCGCCACCCGGCATGCCGCCGGGATGTTCTGCATGGTAATCGGGAAATTCCGGAATGGGCCGGAACTGCACGGGCCCCGGCGCGTCTTCAAGATATTCGACCATGGCTGGTCCGGCATCCAGAAAGGCCTCCGCCATGCCCTGGTCGATCAGCCCGTGTGACAGCGACATGAGATAGGTCAGGGCCTTTTCGCGACTGTCGTCGACTCCCAGATGTTGCTCGTGGCGGTTGTTTGGCACCCAGATCATCCCGCCCGACCAGGCCGTTGTCCCGCCGATCTGATCGTGCTTTTCGAATACCGTCACATCTGCGCCGCAGTCATGAGCCGCTATGGCGGCGGTCAGACCGGCACCGCCTGTGCCCAGCACGATTACTTTCCGGGTCACCGTAGATCTCCTTTGCTTGAACTGCCGACCCTGATTATCGCGCCGCTCATCACAGGGTGCGCGCTGCAAGGTGGCCTTCGTGGATGGCGCGCTGCAAGTTGCGGGGGCTGAGCGCGTCACCAACGCTCGTGACCCGCGCTACCTTGCCGGTCAGCGCCGCTTGAACAGCGTTAAGGGGTTGGTTCGGTGTGACCAGCACCACTGCATCAGCGGCGATCGTGCGTGACGGACCAGCGTGGGTCGGGGCGAGATCCGCCTGACCGTCGCGCACGGCGACAATGCGGTGGCGCAAATGGATTTCCATGCTGCCGCTGGCCGCCGCGATCCGTTCCAGGGCCGGTTCGACCATCAGCGCGTTCTCCACCTTGAAGGCGAGCTGCTTGAAAGGTGTGACGAAAGTCACGCTGGCACCATCCGCCACCAGATGCTCGGCAATGCCCAGTGCTTCGTAGTGGCCGGTATCATCGAGCACGGTAACCTGCTGCCCCCCCCACCGGCGATTGGCGGCCAGTACGTCGTGGCTGGATAGGACATGCGGCAAGCGGTGTCCTATGATCGGCTCGCCGGGATTTGAGTTCTGGACCCCGTCCATCCGCGGCATTGAGCCGGTCGCGACGATCACCGCGTCTGGGACTTCGGCAAGGATGTCCGCTTCCTCGGCGTATGTTGACAAGCGCACATCGACACCGAGGCGGTAAATCTCCTGCTCAAGCCATGTCGCAATATCGGCGATGCCATGGCGGGTTGGCAGTCGCGCAGCGAGCAGCAGCGCACCGCCCTGCCGCGGCGCTGCCTCGAACAGGACGACGCGGTGTCCGCGCAGCGCGGCAACGCGGGCCGCCTCCATCCCGCCAACCCCGCCGCCCACGACGACGATCTTGCCCGGAGTTTCGGAACGGCCAATCAGATCCTGATCGAGCGTGCGCTCGTGTCCGGTCTCAACATTAACCGCACAGCCCACCCTGCCGGCGTCGAACAGCCCGCCGACGCAGCCCTGATTGCAGGCAATGCAGGGGCGTACTTCCGTGACGCGTCCCTCCCGCGTCTTGCGGACGATATCAGGATCGGCAATGTGCGCCCGCGTCATTCCAACCAGATCGGCATCGCCGGCGCGGATCGTCTGGTCGGCCTCCTCCAGGGTTCGGAAGCGGCCGGTAACAATCGTTGGCACCTTGACTGCCCGGGTGACCGGCACGGCTTCGGGCAGTTCATAGCCAGCCGGTTCGTGCATTCCCCCGATCATCTTGGGAAAGCTGTGATAGCTGCCGAGGCTGACGTTGACGAAGTCGATCAACCCCTCTGCTTCAAGGATCTGTGCGGCGCGGATGTTGTCATCTGTCCCGACGCCGCCGGCACTGCCGTCGGAGGCCAGCCGGATGCCAAGGGCGAAATTCCTGGAGGTCGCGGTCCGACAGGCCCGCATCACTTCCAGCATGAAGCGCATCCGGTTCTCGAACGAGCCGCCATAATCATCGTCACGCCGGTTTATATTGGGTGAGAGGAACTGCTGGATGAGGTAGCCATGGGCGCCGTGGACTTCGGCACCATGCAGCCCCGCCCGCTCGCAGCGAGTGCAGGCGGCGGCATAGGCGGCGACGATTTCGTCGATCATCGCCTTGGTCATCGGAACCGGTACGTCCGCGCCCAGCGGGTTTGCGACTGTGGACGGGCCCCACGGCGGCGAACCATCGATGGTCCGGCCATTGTGCCCGGCGTGCCAGATCTGCTGGAACACCTTCATGCCGTGCGGTTCCACTGCGCGCAGTAGTTTGGCGTATCCGGCGTCAAGTGTCGGATCGATCATGTTGAGCGGGGCGAGGCTGGTGGGATGGACGCCAAGGATCTCCAGAATTGTGAGGCCCACGCCGCCTCGCGCGCGGCGTTCATGATATGCGATCAGGTCGTCGCTCATCACGCCGCCGCCGATCGCGGTGGCGTGGGCGGTTCGCACCACGCGATTGGGTACAAGGCAGCCGCCGATGCGGATGGGTTCAAGAACGTGGGTCAGCGCCATGTCAGCTTGATTTCCTTGCCTTGGCACTGCGGAGCAGCGCCCGGTCGATTGCGCCGATCTGCCGCTTGGGCGGCCATTGCTCACGATCGAACACCACCTGGGTGACGATGCCGATCAACTGGGCCAGCAAGTCTTCGGCAAGGGCTGGACGCTCCTCGGCCGAAAGGTCGGCAAAGCGTGGGTCGGATGCAAGAATGGCCGCAATCCGGCCCACGAAATCGCGAACCCGGTCGCGCTGCTCGGCGGCGAATTCCGGGTCGGCAATCGCCAGCCCCCAGAACGAGAACCAGACCCGCCAGTTGCGTTCGACCTTTGCGTCGATCGGCAGCAGCGAATGCAGCAGGGCGGCGACATCGGCCCGGCCGACCGGCTGCGAGGCATCGGTCAACGCCTGGGAACTGAGAGCAGCATGGCGATAGGTCAGCAGCATCAGGGCGCGCTTGTCAGCAAAGTAGTGCGTCACGGCCTTGGTACTGAATCCGGCTGCCTGGGCCACTGCCCGCATGGTCGCGGCGTCGGCGCCGCCTGCAGCTACCAGGTCGGCGGCCACTTCGGCCAGCGCGAGCCGGCGCTGATCGTGATCTATTGCTGCCGGCACGGGCTGGCCAGGATCGCGGGAAGTTCGGCATCGCTCGCCTGCAAGAGGCGGGCAATCCAGCCGTGGAAGTGCTGCAGCCCGCCCTCGTTCCGACCGTACTGGACCTCTGGCATCAGGCCGGTGGCAAAGACTTTCTGCTGGAAGGCGGAAGTCGGCAGATCCTCTTCCCCGACGACCTTGCCCAGGAAAGCGCACAAGTCGCCCATTTCCTTGCGGGTCTGCGCATCAGGAGGGGACTCCGCCAGGAAAGTCTGGATCGTGACCGACTGGCTGACTTCGGGGCCGGGCAGGACAATCGAAAGCAGGACGCCGCGCTGGCCATTGGGGTAGAACGTGTTGATCGAGACAGCAGGGAACAGGATCCACTCGCCAATCAGGAGCGGATCCACCGGCTCACTTGCTGCCGGCACCCGGCCGAGGGCGTAGAGATCGTCCCGGGCAGCTACGCCGGGGCGGCCGCGCGGGGCGATCACCCGCTGGTGCGGACCCTGGGCGAAATAGAATGCGCGGTTGCTGCGATCCGGGCCGAAAGTTTCGCGGTGCAGCACCGGGACGTGATAAAACTCAAGGTGGGCATCAAAGGCCAGTTTCCAGTTTGGACCAGGCAGCGCCCTGCTTTCGACAAAGGTCCAGCTTTCAAGCCCGAAGGCTGCGACCATATCGTCGATCCCTGCGAGCAGATCGGCAGGCTGATGCGGGCTGTCGGGATCGAGAATGACCCAGATCAGACCTGACCGCTCCGCCACAGGAAAACGCTTCAGACCGAGAGCAAGCTTGTCGATGGCGCCGAAATCACCCGGACTGGAAACGCCGAGCAGGGCGCCATCCTGAGCAAAGGTCCACCCGTGATAGGGGCAGGTGAAGCGCGCCGCCGATCCGCAGCCGGCGGCCAGCGCCGCACCGCGGTGGGTGCAGCTGTTCAGCAAGGCGTGGATCGAGCCATCGCGGGAACGGACCAGCAGCACCGGTATCCCGGCAACTTCCACCGTCTTGAAATCCCCCGGATTGGGCAGTTCGCACGATGCGGCCAGAACCAGCGGGATCCGGCGAAAGATCAGCCGCTTTTCCGCCTCGAATTGCTCTGTGCTGACATAGTTGCTGGCCTTTGCGGTCATCACTCCAGGAGCCTGCGCGAAGGTCGCGTCCGCATCGTGCCCAAGCAGTACGCCAGCTTGTTCTTCGAGCCTGGCCCGCGCAGCCGGCGAGAGATTCGCGGCGGATCGCGGCGCTCCCGCTCTTGCCGTTCTGTCCAAAGTGCCGTCCATCGTCTGGCTCCTGCTGCTCCGAGGCCGCTTGGTTATCCTGTTTGCAACAACTGTTGCATAATCACTTTTGCCAGTGACGATCTGCGCCAGGGCACACGGCGGCGAAAGTTATAGCCAGAGCGGTAAGGCCTGGGCGGATGGGCCGGACCGGCGGCGTGGATCACGGGCAGGGTTGAGGCGGTATTGCTGCGAGGCGGAAGTTCCGGCAGCAGTCGGATCCAGGCATGGTGTACCCCGGCAGTCGGGGCGGGAAAGGACTGTCGATGGTCTTGCGCGAAGTTCTGGCTGGCTACTTTGGTCTTGCAGTTGCGGCTGCCAGCGCAGCGCGTGTTCTGCCACCAGTCCTGCCGCAAGGGCGGCCCCGGGGACGAACGATCGTGCTCGGTTGCGGTAAGGCCGCAGCGGCAATGGCCGAGGTCGCGGCCAGTACCCTTGAGGGCGAAGTCTGCGGCTGCGTCGTGACCCGCTACGGCCACGGGCCCCGGCAAACGACTGGCGCGATCGAGGTTATCGAGGCGGGCCACCCCGTGCCGGATGCCGCCAGTCTGGACGCCGGCCGGCGCATCCGCGCAATCGCAGCCTCGGCCACGGCTGATGATCGGGTAATTTTCCTGGTCTCCGGCGGCGGCTCCGCGCTGATGTGCGATCCCGTCCCTGGCCTGTCGCTTGAGGAGAAGCGTGAAATCACGGCGCACCTAGTCCGGTCGGGCATGGCGATTGGCGACATCAACCTGGTCCGGCGGCACCTCTCGCAGGTCAAGGGCGGTAGGCTGGCCGCTGCGGCTGCGGCAGCAGCGGGTGATATGCATACCTATCTGATTTCGGACGTGGTGGGCGATGATCCGGCGGCGATCGCCTCGGGTCCATCGATTGCCTGCCGGCATGAGCCGGAGCGGGCCATTGCCTTGCTTGCGCAGAGCGGGTGGACTGTGACCACGGCGCTGGCAGAGAGCATCCGCCGGGCTGCCGTCATCGAGGCCCCGGTCCATCCCGTGCAGATCATCGCCAACGGACGCACTGCACTGGATGCGCTGACAGAGGCGGCGCGGACCGATGGCTGGAACGTCATTCGGCCAGCTGACGACCTATCCGGCGATGCGGCCGAGGTCGGGCGGGTTCACGCGGCGCAAGTGCTGGATCTGGCGAAGCGGCCCGGCTGCCACCTGTTCGTCACGGGAGGCGAACTGACGGTCGAGGTACGGGACCGGCGCGGGCGGGGCGGACCGAACCTCGAATATCTGACCGGCCTGATGGCGGAGCTGCCAGAAGGCGCGCCGATCGCCGCACTTGCCGCCGACAGCGACGGGATCGACGGCAGCGAGGACAATGCCGGCGGCTTTTTCGACTGTGCAACGCGGGCAGCTACGACCACATGCCAGGCCGCCCTTGCGACAAACGATAGCTATGGGCTGTTCAAGCGCATCGGTGGCCTGATCATGACCGGGCCGACGCGGACCAATGTCAACGATATCCGCATGATCGCGGTGATCACGCCGTGATAAGCCGTCTGCCGGCCTCGCGGCGGCTTGCGCAGGTCGAGGCCGGGCTTGACGGACTTCGGCTCAGCCGCGCAAGGGTGGGGCCATGAGTGGTTTCAGTCTGACCCAGGCAATCCGCCGCGCCGTGTCGATCAGGCCCGATGCGGTGGCCGTGATCGATGGCGAGCAAGCCTTTACCTGGCGGCAATTTGCCGACCGGGTCAGCCGGCTTGCTGGCGCTTTCCTGGACCTGGGCGTGCAGCCGGGTGACCGGATCGTGCTGCTGGCGCTCAACAGCCATCGGACGCTCGAATGCTTTTATGCCGCGATGCAGGCGGGCGGGGTGATCGTGCCGCTTAACCACCGGCTCGGTCAGGGCGAGATCGTGGCGCAAGCCAACGATTGTTCACCGGCGGTGGTCTTGCTTGGTCCCGATTTCGCTGACCTGGCCGGAGTGTTGGAGATGGACCCGGATGGAAGCCGGCGGGCTTTGATCCATTGCGCAGCCGGATCGGCCCCGGCAGGTTTTCTGGCCTACGAGGATTTGGTCGCAAACCACCAACCGGTCGCGGATACCGGGCGCTGCGGTGACGATCTGGCCTGCCTGCTTTACACCAGCGGCACGACCAGCGCGGCCAAGGGCGTGATGCTGAGCCACGCCAACTTCTGCGCGAACACCGCCAACGTCGTCCCCGAACTCGGCATGACTGAAGAAACGGTGCACCTGCATCATGGCCCGCTGTTCCACGTCGCCTCTGCAGCGCGGCTGTTTTCGACCACCCACGTGGCTGGAACCCACGTGTTCCTGCCGCGCTTCGCCGCCGGCCAAGTGATCGCGGAAATTGCCCGGACCGGGGTGACACACGCCACCTTCGTCCCCACCATGTTCCGCATGCTGCTGGACGAGCCGGCGCTGCGCACGGCTGATCTGTCGAGCCTGCGCTATGTCTCCTATGGCTCGGCCGCCATGCCCGAGCCGCTGCTGCGCGAATTCATGGCGGCGTTACCCCAGGCCCGGCTGCTCCAGTCCTATGGCATGACCGAGCTTTCTCCGGTGGTCACAATCCTGGGCTGGCGTGATCACCTGCCCGATGCGGCGGCGGGCGGCCGGCTGCGATCGGCCGGACGCCCGGCCATGCTGGCCGAAGTGGCCGTGGTCGATGGCGAGGACCAGCCTGTCCCGGCTGGCACCCATGGCGAAGTGATCGCGCGCGGTCCGATGGTGATGCAGGGCTACTGGAACCGGCCCGACCTTACCGCAGAGGCGCTGCGCGGCGGGTGGATGCACACGGGCGACATCGGCTACTTCGATGAGGCCGGCTATCTCTATGTGGTCGATCGGCTGAAGGACATGATCATCACCGGCGGTGAAAACGTCTGGTCGCAAGAGGTTGAAAATGCGCTGGCCGCGCATCCGGCGGTCGCGCAGTGCGCAGTCATCGGCAGGCCGGATCCGCACTGGGGTGAGGCCGTCCATGCCGTGATCAACCTGCGTGAAGGGATGGCCGCGACCGAGAGCGAGTTGATCGCACATTGCCGCGGCCTGATCGCCCATTACAAATGCCCGCGCAGCATCGACATCCGCGAGCGGCCGATGCCACTGAGCGGCGCGAACAAGATCCTGAAATCGGAGCTGCGCGCCGAACTGGCCGCCGCAGCAGGCTGACCAGCCGCTAGCCAATTTGACAGGCCGGCCTTTGACTCAGGTCAAGGTCGGTGCCGCCCTGCCACGTAGCCTCTCCGCATCAAGAACGGTCCAACCGCGCTGCGCGGAGGCCGCTGCGGGTGAGGAGAGGGCATATGGTCGAGACCTTGACGGGCACCAACCGGTCCAAAGGCATCAGTTACGACGAATTGCTGGACATGGACACGCGCCAAGTCCCGCCAACGCTGCGCGAAGATTGCCCGATACCGCCCGGACCGACGATCGTGCATCCCAGCATCTATTATTCGCGCGATTTCTTCGATCTTGAGGTTGAGCGGCTGTGGAAGCGGGTCTGGCAGATGGCTTGCCATGAGGACGACATTCCCAATGTCGGTGACAGCCATGTCTATGACATTGCGCACCTTTCGTTCCTGATCGTCCGCACCGCACCGGACGAGATCAAGGCCTATCCCAATGCCTGCCTCCATCGCGGCCGGGCGCTGCTGACCGAGGATGCCAAGGGCCTGCGCGAATTCCGCTGCCCGTTCCACGGCTGGGGCTGGAAGATCGACGGCACGCTGAAGGAAGTGCCCTGCCAGTGGGACTTCCCTTCGGTCAGTGAAAAGACCCACAGCCTGCCATCGGTCCGGGTCGGGCGCTGGGGCGGCTTCGTGTTCATCAACCCGGATGACAAGACCGAGCCGTTCGAGCAGTTCCTGGGTGACATCGACCGCCACTTCCAGCCGATCCCGTTCGAGCGGCGCTACAAAGCGGTCCATGTGGCCAAGAAGCTCCGCTGCAACTGGAAGGTGGCGCAGGAAGCCTTCATGGAGGCCTATCACGTCGTGGCGACTCACCCGACGCTGCTCGACACGATGGGCGATGCCAATTCGAAGTATGATGTGTTCGGCAACATGTCGCGCGCGATCTCGCCCAACGGACTGCTCAGCCCGCACGTCAATCCCGCGCTGGTGGCCGAGCCGCTGGAAGGGGCCAAGACCTATTCCCGCGTCCGCCACGCGCTGTCGGGCAATATCTATGAACGCATGGGTGATGACCGGGTGAGGGTGACGGCGCGCGATGGCCGGACTGGCCTGTTCGATCATCAGGCCCGCCACATCGAGGGTGAACTGGATCATGCCGACATCCAGCTGTGCGACTGGGTCGGTGGGCGGCTTCCGGCCGGCTGGGAGGAAGAGCCCGATCCAACCACCAGCGGACCCATCCCCGAACGCCGCACCGCGATGGCGCACCAGGCGCGCGAGAAATGGCGGGAAACGCTGGGCGACGAGGTTGATCAGGTCAGCGACGCGGAATTCGTCGACACGATCTACTACAACCTGTTCCCCAACATCAGTCCATGGGGCTGCTTCAACCCGATCTTCTACCGGTTCCGCCCACACGGCGATAATCCGGAGGAATGCATCCACGAGATCATGCTGATGCTGCCCGTCGCCAAGGGGCAGCCGCGCCCCGCGCCCGCCAAGGTTCACTGGCTCGATTTCGACGATGACTATTGCGACGCGCCTGAACTGGGCATGCTGGCCAAGGTCTTCAATCAGGACGTGGTCAATCTGCCGCACGTGCAGAAGGGCATGAAATCGATCAAGTCGCAGGAGATCATCTTCGCCAACTATGGCGAGACCAAGATCCGGCACTTCCACCAGCGGCTTAAGGACTTCCTGGCGTCCTGACAAAGCCCGCGGCCTGGCGGCATCATGGTGAAAGTGCCAGCCAGGGCCAAAAGTGCTTTGCCATGCGCCCGCCTTCTGGAATTGTGCGCGGCAAGGCAGGGGACCCGAGTCCGCGAGGCCAAGAGAGGAACCGATAGTGGCGCATTATGACCTGATCATCCGTGGCGGCACCATTCACGATGGCACTGGCGCAGCGCCCGTGATTGGCGATGTGGCAGTCAAGGACGGGCGGATCGTGGCCGTGGGAGCCGTGGCCGGATCGGCGGACGAGGTGATTGACGCGACTGGCAAGCTGGTCACCCCCGGCTTTGTCGATGTCCACACCCATTTCGATGGGCAGGTGACCTGGGAGAACCGTCTTTCGCCTTCGTCAGGTCATGGGGTGACCACGGCGGTCATGGGCAATTGCGGGGTCGGTTTCGCACCTTGCCGCCCGGACCAGCGGGATACGCTGGTCAAGCTGATGGAAGGGATCGAGGACATTCCCGAAGTGGTGATGGTCGAAGGCCTGCCCTGGAACTGGGAGACCTTCCCCGAATATCTTGATGCGCTGGAGCAGCGCCAGCTTGATATCGATATCGCCGCGCAGATCCCGCATTCTGCCTTGCGCGTCTACGTGATGGGCGAGCGCGCCGCGCGCAAGGAAGCGCCGACGGCCGAGGACCTAGCCGAAATGCGCCGGTTGGTGGCCGAGGGCATCGCGGCCGGAGCCTTTGGCGTCACCACTTCGCGCAATGTGATGCATCGCACCCGCGCTGGCGACTTGGCCCCCAGCCTCTATTCCGATGTTGACGAGCTTTGCGCGCTGGCGGGCGGGCTGAACGATGCCGACGGCGGCGTGTTCCAGATCATTCCCGCTCCGGCTGAACCGGCCGAAGTCGAATTCCCGATCCTGCGGCAAGTGGCTGAGACGTCAGGTCGGCCAGTGTCCTTCACCTTGCTCGACGTGCCGAACCAGCCGGGCGAGGGTTGGCGCTATCACCTGGCGGGGCTGGAACAGGCAGCAGCGGATGGCTTGACAATGCGTGGCCAGGTCGCGCCGCGCCCGGTCGGCATGTTCTTCGGACTGGACCTGTCATTGCACCATTTCAGCAGCCATCCCAGCTACAAGGAAATCGGCCACCTGCCACTGGCCGAACGGGTCGCCATCATGCGCGACCCGGCTTTCAAGGCCAAGCTGCTGTCGGAGCAGCCCGAAGATACCAACCCTACCACGCTGATGCTGATCGGGACCTTCCGCGGGACATACCAGTGGGATGAGCAACCGAACTATGAGCCGCAGCGTCCGGACCGGGTCGATGCCCGGGCAGAGGCGGCGGGGCTGCCGCTGGATGAATATGCCTATGAAGCATTGCTCGGCAACGAAGGCCGGACCGTGTTCTATCTGCCCGCAGCCAACTATACTGGCGGAAACCTTGGGCCGGTGCGCGAGATGCTGGGCAGCCCGCACACGGTCATGGCGCTGGCCGATGGCGGGGCGCATTACGGGCTGATCTGCGATGCCAGCTTCCCGACCTTCTATCTTCAGCGCTGGGCCCGCGATGCCGCTCCGGACGAACGGATCGACCTGCCCGAAGCGATTGCCGAATTGACCAGCCGCGCGGCGAGCCTGATCGGCTTGACCGATCGCGGACGAATCGCACCGGGCCTGAAGGCCGATCTCAACGTGATCGACTTTGCCGGCCTGAGGTTGCACGTCCCGACGATTGAATACGATCTTCCGGCCGGCGGAAAGCGGATGCAGCAGAAGGCCGACGGGATCGTTGCCACCGTCGTTTCCGGACAGGTAACCTACCGCAATGGGGCCCATACCGGCGCACTGCCAGGCCGCCTGGTGCGGCGCGGAGAATTGGCCGCCGCCTGATCTGCACCGTGGCGGCCAAGTCATTCGATTGACTTGGGGTTATACCTATGTGAGCCTCTTCGCTTGGTGGAGGGGGCGGCATGTCGGGTTGGCGATCCACAGTAGGAACCGTGGCATTTTTGCTGTGGGCTGCAATTGCGCTTCCCGCAGTCGCGCAAACTGCCACGATCCGGCCCAAGATCGTGCTCCAGACCCTGCCGATGACGATCGACGTTGCGGCCTGGACGCCGGACGAGCGGTATCTGTTGACCGCTTCGGGGGTCACGCGCGAATTCATCATCTGGGACGTGCAGCACCGGCTGATCGTTGACCGCCTGCGCCTGCCGGGGACAGTCAACGCGATTGGCGCTGACATGATGCGGCTGACCAGCCTTGTCGTTTCGGCCGATGGCACGGCCGCCACCATCACCGGGCTGGTCACCGATACGGAGGCCGAGGGGCGCGTCGCGGGACGGATTTACCGGATCGACCTGGCTCGGCGCACAATCAAGCTCGACCGGGCCGCTGCCCCGGCCGGGGCGAAGCTGGAAGATGCCGAGCCGTGGTTCATGGCAATCGGGGTGATCGGTTCGGAAGATCCTGATCCCGCCATGTCGATGGAGCAGGCCATCGCCGCCCTGCCGCCGCTGCCGCCTTCGCCCAGCGGACGATACACCCTGCGCCGGTCGGCAAAGGGCTTTGACCTGTTCGACCGGGGGAAATTGCTGCCCCCCAATACCAAGGCTCCGCCGTCCGACGTTGCCTATGCCGCGCTGGCAACGGACGGACGCCGGATTGCCTTTATCCGTACCGCCGATGACGAAGTGAACACGACAATCGAAGTCTTCGACACCCTGACTGCGCGCTTTGGGCAATCGGCCACGTTAACCGGCGACTACCAGTCAATCGTCTGGCTGAATGACCGCGAGTTCCTGGCCCACGGCAACGAATCTTCCTATGTCGGGAGCGATACCGATGAAGATACCGACCCGTTGCCGCCCCTCGCGATTGTCGATGGCACCACCGGGCAGGTGACCAGCACGATCGAGGCGCGCTGTTATCCCGCCAGTCTGGGCGCGGGGGTCTTTGTTGGCGGCGGGCTGGGCAATTGCCGCAGCAAGCTAAGCCAGGACCGGGCGATGTGGCTATTCGATCCGCAAGCACGCAGATGGCAGGTTATCCCTGGTCTGAAGCTCAAACGTGACGACGCGATCTCGCTGATTGCCGCGCACCAACCCAGTGGCCGGTTAGCCTATGTCGTCAAGCATGCGGACGGGACCAGCACGATCGCCGCCGCCGATACGGGGGCTGGCGACCTCGACATTGGTCGCAACGTCGAGGCAGGGGCGGTCGTCACGCAGCTCAGCTTCGCGGACGCCGGCAAGAAACTGTTCATCGGCAGCAGCGGCAATGTCGTTGAATGGGACCTTGCCAGCGACACGGTCCGTGCGCTCCAGGGCGGCGCGCTGGTGCCCAGCTTCTTTGCCAGCGATGGCCGCAACCTGCTGTTCTCGGGCCTGATGCAGGACGGCGTGGCCCGCACCGATCTGGCGACTGGCAATTCGCTGCCGCCGCTTGAACTGGGTTATGCCATGTCCGGTGGGTTCCTGCCCGGTCGGCCGATCTTCTGGGCGGCTTCGGGCATGGGCATCCTGAAACTATGGGATACCCGCGACTGGTCTCCGTTGCTGACGACTTACCTGCTGGCCGGTGGGAAGTTCGTCGCGGTCACCGACGAAGGCCGCTATGATAGCAATCTGGGGCCCGATGCCGACCAGTTCCGCTGGCTGGTTTCCGATGCGCCGTTCCAGTCGCTGCCCCCGCAGACTTTCATGCGCGATTACTTTGAACCGCGCCTGACCCAGCGGCTGACCGATTGTACTGCGGCCCGCAATTGCGACCGCGTGCTGAAGCCAATCCCTTCGATCGCCACGCTTAATCGGGCCTTGCCGCAAGCGCGGATCACCGGGATTTCGCCTGGTGCCGAACCCGGCACGGTGGAGATCAGTTTCGAACTGCGCGAAGGCGTGATTGGTAACCGGCGGTCCGGGGTCTACAACCCCCGGCTGTTCCTGAACAACCGGTTCCTCTCACACACACCGGATGAGCCCTACGACGTCACGGAAACGCTGGCGGATTGGCGGCGGGTCAATGCCTTGACTGCTCCTGGTCCAGATGGGGTCTATCGGTATACCTTCGTCGAAAAGATCCCGACCACGGGATCAGATAAGCTGACCTTCTCGGTCTATGCGTTCAACGAAGATCGGGTGAAGGGCGAAACGGCCACCTACACTTACACCCGGCCGCCCGGGCCGCAGCGAACCCCGCGCGCGTTCGTCCTGAACATCGGCATCGATGGCTATGCCGAGCCGCGGCTTGAGCTGAACTATGCAGTCGCCGATGCCAAGCTGATTGCTGACCGGCTGATCACGATCCCGGGCTATGAAATGCGCCACGCGATGCTGGTAGGTACCAAGGGAGGGACGCCGGTTACCCGCGACGTGGTCCAGACGGCGCTGGGGATGCTGGCCGGATTCCCGCCCGGACCGGATATTGCCAAACTGGCCGGGCTTGGCTTTGACGTGTCGCAGCTTGATAACGCCACGCCTGACGATATCGTCATCCTCTCGTTCTCAGGGCACGGCTGGGCCGATCCCCAAGGCAATTTCTACCTGGTACCGGCAGACGGCAAATGGTCGGTCGGCGCTCCGCAACCCGATAGCGAGAGCCTGCTTTCCGCTGCCGACCTGACGATGTGGCTGCGCGCGATCAAGGCTGGTGAGATCGCCTTCATCATCGATGCCTGCCATTCCGGGGCGAGTGTCGATTCCGGCAGCTTCAAGCCTGGCCCGATGGGTGACCCGGGGCTGGGCCAACTGGCCTTCGACAAGGGAATCCGGATCCTCGCTGCGACCCAGGCCAATGACGTGGCGCTGGAAAGCGCCCAGCTGGCCCAGGGTTTGCTCACGGCTGCGCTGGGCAAGGGCTTGACGCCGCAAGGCGGGCCGGCCGATCTGAATGCCGATCGCCGGATCACGCTTGACGAATGGCTGCGCTACGCCGTGCAGGAACTGCCGCGACTGGCGCAAGGGTCCGGCGCGGCGCGCGGCTTTACGATCAGGCAAGCCCCCACGGCCACTTCGGCCAAGCCGGCCGTGCAGGAGCCAGCGCTGTTCGATTTCACCAATGTAGCCAGCCCCGTCATCCTGCGGGGTGCGCGATGAAGCGCCTGATCCTTGCCGCGCTGCTGGGGGCTGCAGCCAGCCCCGCCAACGCCGAGATTCGTGCGGTCTTCGTCGGGATTGACAAGTACCAGTTCTCGCGCGCGACGACGCCAGAAGCCGCCTTTCGCGATCTGAGCGGGGCAGTGCGCGATGTCGGGACGATCAAGGCTGCATTGCGCCGGGCCTATGCGCTCGATCTTGATCGGGAAGCGCCGGGTGCCTGCACATCCGCCAATCAAGTCTCGATCACGCTGACCGATTACTGCGCGACCAAGGGCGCGATCCTTGCCGCCTGGAACCGGCAGATCGATGCCTCGCGGCCGGGCGATACGGTGGTCTTCTACTTCGCCGGCCACGGATCGCGCTTTACCGAAGCGCTGGGGACTGAACAGGCCAGCGGCTTCAACTCGACCATCATGGCCACCGACGCGCGCCAGCCGGGCGCGCAGGCACCGGCCGATATCCTTGATGTCGAGATCCGCCCGATCATCGATCGCGCGACGGCAGCCGGGGTGCGCGTGGTGACGATCTTCGATTCCTGCAATTCCGGCACCGCTACCCGGGATCTCGAATCCGAAGCACGAACCGCGCCGCCGCTGGTGGTGGCGCGGGTCGAGTCGGTCGAACCGCCCGCGATCACCGGAAGCCTCGGGGCTTACCGGGTCCACCTGGCTGCGGCTCAGGACGGGCAGGAGGCTTTCGAAACCGGAGAGGTCGGAGTGCGCGGCGGGGTTTTCACGGCAGCCCTCGCCAAGGCCCTGATCGATCAGCCAGGCGCCAGTTTTGCCGATCTCGCGGTCGCCGCCAAGACGGCAATGCTGGCCGCTGGCCAGACCCGCCAGACCCCTCATTCAGAGGGTGCGCTGCGGGCCACGCTGGGCGGGGATGAAGTCCGCGTGCCGATCTTCGATGCGGTGCGCAGCGGGGATGGGGTCGTGATCGTCGGCGGCAGCCTGACCGGAATCACCGCGGGCTCCACTTTCGTGCTTTACCCCAACGTCAGCGCCGCGCTGCCGGGAACCACCCGCCCGCTGGCCACCGGCACTGTCACTTCGGTGGAAGCGGGGTTGGCCCAGTTGCGGCTGGATGCGCCCGCACAGCTACCGGGACGATTGGTCGCGCGCGAACTGACACATCGCTTCACGGCCCCGGTGCCGATTGCGGTGCGTGGCAGCGATCCCGCGCTCGATGCGGCACTTGCCGGGATTACTCACGCCCGGATCGGGTCACGGCCGCAGATCGTGATCGTTCCAGGGACAGAGGTAACGCAACTGCTCTCACCCCGGGGAGCGGTAATTGCCCGGCTGCCTGCCCCGAACGATCCTGCCTTTGCCTTTCTGCTTGACCGCGCGCTGGGGAAGGTCGCGCGGGTCAATGCGCTTGCCGCGTTGGCGCTCCCGGCGCGTGCGGGTCAGGCGGAGTTCTGCATCCAGAGCAAGAGCCCGGACTACGATCCGGACGTCTGTCCACCGCTACCGGCCGGTGGCCGCCGGCTGGCGCTAAACCAATCAGCGCTGATATCCGCCAGAAACACGGCCAATGGTCCGCGCTATCTCTATGTTCTGGGGATCGATCCGGCCTTTGGCGTGTCGTTGCTGTTGCCGCCCAATGGCGCCATCGACCAAGCGATCGAGGCCGGTGCCTATCTGCGTGTTCCCGAAGGGCAGGATATCGCTCCGGATGCGCCGGGTTCCTATCGCTTCATGACCATTGCCAGCGATAATCCGATTCCGGCCCAGACGCTTGAGCAGACGGGCCTGGATGTCGTCGACCGCGAGGTCTGCCTGACCCGGCTGAGCCGCCAGGCCTGCGCCGATGCTGCCCGATCGCGCGATGCCGCCCTTCCGCGGGTGAACGAGTGGGCGGCCACCCTGTCCAGCGCGGAGGTCAAATGAAGCTGTTCCTGCCCGTGATCCTGTTTGCCCTCGCCGCGCCGGCCCAGGCGCAAGACCAGGCTCCCCTTCCTGCGCCCCCGTCGGGCGACGTCGAACCGGCTGGCGATGATGGTGGGCGGATCGTGGGTGGAACCATTGCCCTGCCGGGCAGCGTGCCATGGCAGGTCCAGATTGTTACGACGAACCCGATCACGGCGGCCGAACTGGAGCAGGATCGCGCCCTGGGCGTCACCCGCCAGAACTGGGAGACCCGGCACCTGTGCGGTGGTGCCCTGATTGCACCGGGCTGGGTGCTGACGGCGGCGCACTGCTTTGTCGACAAGCGGGACGGCCTGCGTGCGTTGAACGAGCGCGCCGCGGCGCTGGGTGCGCAGGACCTGCGCTTTACCACCCCGATGCGGATCGAGCGGGTAGCAATCTTTGGCAGCTATAGCCGCAGCGGCAACAAGAAGAACGATGTGGCGCTGGTCCGGATCGAGCCAATTCCGGGCCAGACCAATCAGGCGATCGCGGCGCGGGCCCAGCCGATCCGGATCCTCGGCAGCCGCCCGGGCGACCGTGCGCTTGCCCTGCTGGACAAAGTGACGGTGACTGGCTGGGGCATTACCGGCGCGCATGAAGATGGCGATGTTCGAGATCTGGCCAAACGGCCACTGCGCCAGTCGCCCGAATTGCTCGAGGTTGGCTTGCAGGTGAAGCCGCAGGCTGACTGCCGCGATAAGGTGGCTGGCGCGGCCGCGCGCGGCGGTCTGGGTGCGGGGGTGATCTGCGCCGGGGGCGCGGCGAACGAATCCAAGGATAGCTGCTCGGGCGACAGCGGCGGGCCGATGACGCGGGTCCAGGGACGCGAGCGGGTCCTGGTCGGGTTGGTTTCCTGGGGTGTCGGCTGCGGTATCAAGGGCCGCCCGGGCCTTTACGCCAACGTTACCGATCCGGCGATGCTCAAGTGGATCGAGCGGGCAAAAACAAACGCGCCACCCGGTCAGGTGACGCGTTTGCGATAATCAGGTGCTGGCCGATCAGCGATCGGTGTTGGCGCGATCGGTATTGGCCCGGTCGGTGTTGGCGCGATCCGTGTTGGCCCGATCGCTACCATTGCCGGCCTTCGCTTCATCGGTGGCCGTGGCGGCAGCATCGCTGGCAGCTTCAGTCGGTGCCGCTTCCGTGGCGGCCGTTTCGGTTGCGGCGGCTTCGGTGGTTGCCTCAGCGACCGGCGCTTCGGCCTTCTGGCAGGCGGTCAGGGTCAGCAGGGCTGTGGCTGCGGCGAAAGTGAGTTTGCGCATGGTTTGGTCCCCTCGGTGGTAATGCGCAAAACTACGCATAGCCCAGCGACTTAAGCAATCGCAAAAATTCCGGCTCCTGCCGCAATGGATCAAGAAACGGATCGTTGCGGATGAAGATCAGCCCGGCATCATTCTGGGCCCGCGCACGCCCCAGCATGTCCAGCGCCTGGGCGGGTTTGCGCCATTGCGCGAGGACCTGGGCTTGCTGGTAAAGCGCGATATCGCCGAACTCGCTTACCAGCCGGTCAAACAACCGCTCCGCATCGGCTTGGCGGTTCTGGCGCAGCGCAACCACGGCTTGGCCCGGCAAGCCCACCACCAGCGAAGGTTCGCGTTCAAACGCGGCGCGCGCTTCGTCCAGCTGGTTCAGGAACAGCAGGCAAGAGCCCTTGACCGAATTGGCCGTGCCCATCTTGGGGTTCAGTTCCAGCGCCCGGTCAAGCGGTGGGATCGCATCGGCATAGCGCCGCGCCGCATAGGCAACCTGGCCTTGCTGCCGGTAAGTGCGGGGGTTGAGCCGGTCGAGCATGATCGCCCGGTCCATGGCGCTGGCCGCCTCGTCAAATCGCCCGGTCCGCGCGCAGAACAGGGCGAAACGGGTCAGTACGTCGGCATCGCCGGCGCCTAGCGCAAACGATTGGTCATAAGGCGCACGCGCGGCCTTCCAGTCGAGCAGGCCGCTATGCAGCACAAAGCCCAACGCCGAAAAGGCCTCGGCCAGCTTGGGCGCCAGTTCGGTTGCGCGGCGGGCCGTGGCGGTGGCATCCTTGAACAGCGCCGGTCGTTGTCCGGCCGGAACATACTGGTTGGCGATCACAGCCAGGGCGAGGGCGCGGGCGGCGTGGGCCGCGCCGTATTTGCCATCCAGTGCGATCGCCTCATCGAACCGGGCAAGGGCGGCGCGGTCGGTCGCCTCGTTCGCGGCCTGATCGAACAGGTCCTGGCCGCGTAGAAAGGCGTCATAAGCGGCGACATCCTTGGTTCCGCCGGTCTCGGAGGCCCCACGCTTGCCAGGATCGGCAACCCGCGCAGTGAGCGCCGCGGTGACGGCCTCGGCAATCTCGTCTTGCACGGCAAAGATATTGGTCAGCGGCCGCTCAAAGCTCTGGCTCCACTGGCTGAAGCCGGTGCGCCCGTCGATCAACTCGGCCGAGACGCGGACCGAATCCGCGGATTTGCGAACGTTGCCGTCCAGCAGATAGGCTACCCCCAGCTTGCGCGAGATGGTCTTGGCATCGTCAGTCCGTTCGCGAAACTGGTTGGACGAGGCCTGGGCTGCAACGCTGAGCAGGGCATTGCGGGCCAGTTCGGCGCGGACTTCTGCGGCAAGGCCATCGGAGAAATAGACCTGCTCCGGGTCGCCGCTCATGTTGAGGAAGGGCAGGACTGCCACGCTGTTAGCCGAAGCCTTGGCACCGCCGATCAGCCCGACCCACCAGGCACCGCCCGCGCCCGCCAGCACCAGCCCGGCCCCGCCCGCCAGGACGAGGCGACGGTCGACCATTCGCGGTTTGGATGCCAGCGGCACTGGCGGTGCGTCGTGCAGGGCGGCCACGGCGCGGACGATCCGGTCAGCCTCGCTCCGCAGCCGGCCTCTCGACACGTCGATGAACTGGAATTGGCGGAACCCTAGCGGCGGCTCGGTCCCATCGAGCGAGAGCGGCACCAGTACGCCCCGGTCGCGGCCGCTGGTCGCTTCGTCATGAACCCAGTGCGAATCCGCCGAGGTCTGCGACCAAAGCACTACCACCGCTCGCGCAGTGTCCAGCGCGCTCGCCGTGGTCCGCGAAAAGCGTTCGCCACCTTCGATCAGGCCGTCCCACCAGACGCAGAACCCGGCCTGCTCCAGCAGCTCAATCACCGGCAGCGCGCGCTTCTGGTCCGCGCGCGAGTAGCTAACGAAAACGGTGGTCGGTTTGCCCCCCGCCCCGGTTGCCTGGCCTGGTGTCATAAGGGCAGACTATACGCCGCCCCCAAGAGCAACAAGGGTTTTCCCTGATTGGGCTAGCCTTAGCAGATCTGAAGGTGCGGGCTGTTCGCGTACCTGGTCAGGAGCAGCGAAACCGCGACCCGCTCGGGCGGTCCCTTCAGACGGGAGCGGGCGTAGCAGTGTTGCGGCGGATGAAGAACAGCCAGTTGGGTTTCTTGATATTGGCCTTGTAGCCTTGCCGGAACGAGACCGAGACATCGTGCCCAAACCAGTCTGCGAGCACATAGGGTACGGCCACCGGGCGCACGCCGAAGGGATCCATTTCCCCGGCGGCCAGCGGGCTCTGTTCGTCGCTGTATTCGATCACCACCACCCCGCCGGGGCGGACCTGGTCGAGCCAGGCCTCAAGCGCCACTCTCGGCTGCCATGATTGATCGAGCGAGTTTGAATAGACGAAATCGAACTTGCCCTGCCAGTCCGGGTTCACGTCGTGAAAGTCCCACTCGACCGAATTGGGAAAGTCCCGGGCGCTAGGGGAAATGTCGGTCCCGATGACTTCGAATCCGGCGTGTCGGTCATTCAGGTGGTTCTGCTCGAAGCCGTTGCGGGTGCCGTGGCAGATGCCCCGGATCGGAGCAGTGCCGAGCAATTCGCGAAGGTTGGCGGCCAGCAGGTCCATCGT
This sequence comes from Sphingomonadaceae bacterium, assembly GCA_009926135.1. Lineage (GTDB taxonomy): Bacteria > Pseudomonadota > Alphaproteobacteria > Sphingomonadales > Sphingomonadaceae > Novosphingobium. Next base: position 80,825 of record RFPL01000010.1, on the reverse strand, counting down.
TGCCGCATCGGCCCAGGTCCGGCCCAGCTTGCGGTAATTGTGGTAGATCTGGACCTTGCGGTAGTCCTCGTAGGACCGATATTCGTGCAGGTAGAAGTCGACGAATGCCTTGGACTTCAGCAAATCGACAAAGATGAAGCGGAGCGCTTCGTTGAGTTTCTGAACGATTGAATCGGTAATCTGACGCAGACGCATTCGCGGTTGATCCTCAGGTCTCAAATGTGGGGCAGGAGCCGGCTTATTGATCGATATCCCGCCGGAACGTTTCCGGCAGGAAGATCAGGCCGATCACCACAGTCGCTGCTGCCACCACGATCGGGTACCACAGCCCGTAGTAGATATCACCAGTCGCCGCCACCATGGCAAAGGCCGTGGTCGGCAGGAAGCCGCCGAACCAGCCGTTGCCAATATGATAGGGCAGCGACATCGACGTATAGCGGATCCGGCTGGGAAACAGCTCGACCAGCAGCGCCGCGATCGGGCCGTAGACCATGGTCACCAGCAGGACGAGATAGGTCAGCACCGCGATGACCTTGGGTTTGTCGATCCCGGCTGGATCAGCCTTGGCTGGATAACCAGCCTTGGCCACGGCCGCCCTGACCTTATTCTGGAACGCTGCGATTGCCGCCTTGCGGCTTTCGCCGGTCAGCGCGTCGGGATCGGGGGCAGCGAAGACCTGCTCGCCGACCTTGATCTGGGCGACCGTGCCGGCCGGTGCTTCGACCTTGCTGTAGCTGACCCCGTCCCTGGCAAGGAACGCCTTGGCGATGTCGCAGCTTTTTCGGTCGAACTTGTTGCGTCCGACCGGGTCGAACTGGACCGAGCAATCGGTGTCGCTGGCGATCACGCTGACGGGAGCAGTCGCCTGAGCACTGGCGAGGGCCGGGTTCGCGGCCTCGGTCAGCAGCTTGAATGCAGGGAAATAAGTCAGCGCGGCCAGTGCGCAGCCGGCCAGCACGATCGGCTTGCGGCCAATCCGGTCCGAGAGCCAGCCAAAGAAGATGAAGAAGGGCGTGCCGATGCCCAGCGCGATCGCGATCAGCACGTTGGTAGTCGCACCATCGACCTTGAGCGTCTTTTCAAGGAAGAACAGCGCGTAGAATTGCCCGGTGTACCAGACCACGGCCTGCCCTGCGACTGCGCCAAGCAGCGCGATCAGCACCCATTTGCCGTTCTTCCACTGGCCGAAGGCCTCGGTCAGCGGGGCCTTGGAGGTGGTGCCTTCATCCTTCATCTTCTGGAAGACCGGGCTTTCCGACAGCTGCATCCGGATCCACATCGAAACCGCCAGCAGCAGGATCGAGACCAGGAACGGCACACGCCAGCCCCAGTCCTTGAACGCTTCCTCGCCCACCAGCGTGCGGGTGCCGATCACCACCAGCAGGGCGGCAAACAGCCCGAGCGTCGCCGTGGTCTGGATGAAACTGGTGTAAAGGCCGCGCTTGTTGTTCGGTGCGTGCTCGGCAACATAGGTAGCCGCGCCGCCATACTCGCCGCCCAGCGCCAGTCCCTGGACCAGGCGCATCACGATCAGCAGCACCGGCGCGGCGACCCCTATTGTGGCATAGGATGGCAAGAGGCCGACCACGAAGGTGGAAAGGCCCATCAGTCCCATGGTGACGAGGAAGGTGTTCTTGCGGCCGACCAGGTCCCCGATCCGCCCGAACACCAGCGCGCCGAACGGGCGCACGGCGAAACCGGCAGCGAAGGCGGCGAGGGCAAAGATGAACCCGGTGGTCTCGTTCACCCCGGAGAAGAACTGGGCGGAGATGATCGTTGCCAGCAGGCCGTAGAGATAGAAATCGTACCATTCGAACACGGTGCCCAGCGAAGACGCGATGATCACCTTCTTCTCGCTCTGGGTCGCCGCGTGGTGCTTGGGCAGGGCCGCCTCGCTCATGGTTTCACTGTCCGCCGTCAACGCGGACCAGCGCGCCGGTGGTATAGGAGCTGTGTGGGCTGGCCAGCATCAATGCGGCCGTGACGATCTCTTCGGGGTAACCCGGGCGGCCCATTGCGACAGGCTGCTTCTCGCGCTTCTCCTCGGCCCACGCCTCGGCGATGTCGGTCAGGAAGGGCCCCGGGGCGATCGTGTTGATGCGCACCTTCGGAGCATATTCGCGCGCCATGGAAACGGACATGGCATTCAGCGCGGCCTTGGCGCCGCCATAGGGGACCACTTGCGGTGCCGGCTGGAGCGAGGCGATCGAGCTGATATTAATGATGCAACCGCCCGCGCCTTGGTTCATCCGGTGCGCGACCTGGCTGGCAAGGCGGAACGGGCCCTTGAAGTTCAGGTTCAGGACCGAATCGAACAGGCTTTCGGACATTTCGTGGCTGGGGCAGGCGGGGGACATCCCCGCATTGTTGACCAGCACATCGATCCGCCCGAATTCGGCATAGACTGCCTCGACCAGCGCGTCGCAATCGGCCCAGCGCCCCGCGTGCATTGCAAAGGACATTGCCCGGCGGCCCAGGGCACGGCATTCCTCCGCCACCTTTTCGCAGTTCTCAAGCTTGCGGCTGGCAATGATGACATCGGCCCCGCGCTCGGCAAAGGCCTTGACCATATGATAGCCCAGGCCGCGGCTGCCCCCGGTCACGAGCACGACCTTGCCGGCGAAATCGAACAACGGATCCATCATGTGATTTGTCTCTCCCTTGGCGAATCAGACTGCCCCGTTGTGGAGCGCCATGCAACCAGGCTGGCAAATGACATTGGCCGGAGGCAAGGATAGCGCCGACGCGCCATTGGGGGCTGCGCCAAGGAAACAGGCATGACCAAGTTTCAAACGCAGACTGCGGAAATGTCCCGCGACAATCCAGTGGCAGGCGATAGCCAGGCGATCGTGCCGTTCCCATGACCGACGCCGAACTTGCCACGCTGCTGGCCGGGCAGGCCGGCGAACTGCTGCTCGGGCTTGACCGGGCCGAACTGGGCCTGAAAATCGGGGCCGAGGGCGACCGACTGGCCAATGACCTGCTGGTTGGCGCGCTGCGGCGGGAACGGCCGGACGATGGTCTGCTGTCCGAAGAGGAAAAGGACAATCCGAAGCGCCTTGCACAGTCACGCGTCTGGATCGTCGATCCCCTGGACGGCACCCGCGAATATGGCGAGAACCGCAGCGACTGGGCAGTTCATGTCGCCCTTGCTGTCGATGGGGTTGCCACTGTCGGTGCCGTCGCGCTGCCGGCGCAGGGGGTGACCCTCTCCAGCGGCAGCCCGCAACCGTTGCCGCCGTTGCAGGACCCGCCCCGGATGCTGGTCAGCCGCACGCGCCCGCCGCGCGAGGCCTTGGCCGTGGCGGAGCTGTTGGGGGCCGAGCTTGTTCCCATGGGCAGCGCCGGAGCAAAGGCGATGGCCGTGGTGCTGGGCCAGGCGGAAATCTATCTCCACAACGGTGGGCAGTTCGAGTGGGATAATTGCGCGCCCGCCGCCGTGGCGCTGGCGCACGGACTCCATGTTTCCCGGCTTGATGGCAGTCCGCTGATCTACAACCAGGCCGATCCCTATCTACCAGACCTGCTGATCTGCCGGCAGGAGTGGGTCGACCCGGTTTTTGCGGCGCTGGCGAGGATCTAGAGCAGCTGTCCGTCGTCGACAGTGATCGTGCTGCCGGTGACGTAGCGTGACAGATCGGAGCAGAGGTAAAGCAGCGGCACGTCCATCGCCGGGATCTCGCACCAGCGGCGGCGCACGAAGCTCTTGAGCAGCAGCCCACCCATTTCGCTCTCCATCAGATCGCCGGTGATTTCGGTCGGAAAGTAGCCGGGCTCGATGACGTTGACGTTGATCCCCTTGCGCGCCCATTCGCGCGCCATCAGCTTGCCCATCTGGGTCACGCCGGCCTTGGTCGCCGAATAGGGGGTCGAGCCGGGGAAAGCCTTTTTCGAGGTGATCGAACCGATGATCACCACCCGGCCATGCTCCTTTTCAACGCTGCCGGCGGCGATCAGCCGCTTTGCGCCTTCGCGCACGGTCAGAAACGGCCCGCGCAGGTTGGTGGCGACGACCTGGTCAAACGAATCCATCTCGACCTTCAAGGCAATCTGGTCATCGGCGATCCCGGCATTGGCGACAATCGTGTCGACCGTGCCGAAGGCGGCTTCGGCCGCGTCATAGGCGGCGATCGTTGCTGCTTCGTCGGCCACGTCGAGCGAGACGGCGAGGGCCTTGCCGCCAGAGGCCTTGATCTCGGCTTCCAGTGCGGCAAGGCGGTCAGCGCGGCGTGCGCCCATCACGACTGCCGCCCCGGCTGCGGAGAGCAGCCGCGAGAAATGCGCGCCAAAGCCCGATGAAGCACCAGTCACCAGCGCCACGCGCCCGGTCAGGTCGAATTGGGGGACTGCGGTCATGCTGCAAGCTCCTGTAGATTTCGGGCTCGATAGCCGCAGGCCATTGTCCTTGTCGATATTTCCAGCCATATGTCCACCGCTGGACAGAGATAATTGACAGGCCAGGGACCGAACGGGCTTGCCCCTGCGGAAATGGCGCTGCATCGGAGCGGACATGGAGAACATCCGGATCGACATGGCGGGCGGCGTGACCACGGTAACCCTGGCGCGCCCAGCCTCGCTCAATGCGATTACGCCCGTGATGCATGACGAGCTGGAGGCGGCCTTCAATGCCTTCGCCGCCGATCCGGCGCAGGAAATCTGTGTCATCACCGGCGAAGGGCGGGGCTTCTGCGCTGGTTCTGATCTCAAGGCAGTCGCTGCGGGTGGTCACCGCGCTTACCCGGCGCATGGCTATGCCGGGCTGATCGAGCGCTTCGATTGCCCCAAGCCGTTCATCGCCGCTGTCAATGGTGTGGCGATGGGCGGCGGGTTCGAGATTGCCCTGGCGTGTGACCTGATCATCGCCGCCGAAAGCGCCAGCTTTGCCTTGCCCGAACCGCTGGTCGGCGCCGTAGCGCTGGGGGGCGGGCTGCACCGGCTGGCGCGGCAGATCGGGATGAAGCCGGCGATGGGCATGATCCTGAGCGGCAAGCGTGTCTCGGCCGAAGAGGGCCACCGGCTCGGCTTCATCAACGAAGTGGTCGCAGATGGCGATCTGTCGGCAGCCACGCAGCGCTGGTGCGCGGAAATCCTGCGATGTTCGCCGATGTCGGTCCGCGCCTCGAAGGAAACAGTGCTGCGCGGACTGGACGAGCCGAGCGTTGCTGCGGCGATGGCGGCGCAGGATCGCTATCCGGCCTTTGCCGCCTGGCGCAGCAGTGACGATGCCCGAGAAGGCCCGCGCGCCTTTGCCGAAAAACGCCCGCCGCGCTGGCAGGGCCGATCCCATACCGGAGACCCGCAATGACTATCCTGACCTTCAAGGGCTTTGGCGGCGTCCGGCTTGAGGCCGAAGCCATTGGCGACGATCACGATCCGACGATCCTGCTGATCCACGGCGCGGGACAGACTCGGGCGGAATGGCACACGGTGGCTGAAGCCCTGGTCCAGGCCGGTCGGCGCGTCGTTTCACTCGATCTGCGCGGCCATGGCGGCAGCGAATGGCCGGAAAGCGGCCGCTATGACCTTGAGGCGCATATCGAGGACCTGCGCGCGGTGCTGGCACAGCTTGGCACGCGGCCAGTGGTGGTGACTTCGACCAGCAGCGGCTGGATCGCCACGGTGGCCCTGGCGACTGATGCCGCCAATCTTGCGGCTGGCCTGGTGCTGGTCGACATGCCGGCCCGGCGCGATCCGGGCCTGGCAGAGACGATTGCCGCGCGGTTGGCGACGCTGCGCGGCCATGACCAGAAGCTGTGGGACGAACGGGTGCTTGGCCAGATCGACCTTGACGATCTGGAGGCCCGGCTGGCGGAAGCCGCACCAAAGCTGAACCTGCCGACCCTGGTGGTGCGCGGCGGCCTGCCGTGGATGGAGCGGTCGCCCGCCAGCGCTGCCTTCGACGCGGCTCTCCCCAATGTCGAAAGCGTCGAGGTGGCCGATGCCGACCTGCTGGTCGTGACCGACCGGACCGAGGCCTTCCTGTCGCACCTACTTGATTTCCTTGACCGCAAGCAGCCGCGCGCAGCGCATGAGTTCCGCGCCGGGACCGACGCCCGCACCCTGCGTGATGCCATGGGCTGCTTTGCGACCGGGATCACCATCATCACCTCGCGCGATGGGGATGGGACGCCGATCGGCCTGACTGCCAACAGCTTTACATCCCTTTCGCTCGATCCGCCGCTGCTGCTGGTTTGTGTTGCCAACACCGCCGGCTCGGCGCCCGTGCTGCGCGAGGCGGAGCACTTCGCGGTCAACCTGTTGCAGGTCAGCCAACAAGCCGCCTCCAACCGCTTTGCTGGCAAGGGCGAAGATCGCTTCGCCGCAACCGCCTGGACTGAGGGCGAGACCGGGATGCCGCTGATCGACGGGGCGCTGGGTTCGTTTGAATGCAAGCGCCACGCGATCCACGATGGCGGCGATCATTTCATCCTGGTCGGCGAAGTGGTGCGGGCCCAGTTCGAACCCCGGCGCGATCCCTTGCTCTATTTCCGCGGCAAGTACCGGCGGTTGCACTTCGCTTAAGTCCAATTGAACTCCAGCGCGGTCTCGCCGGTCGCCAGCCCTGCGGGATCGAAGCGGCGTTCGATGATTGTGCCATGGCCGCCGGCATCGACCAGCACCACGGTCGAGCAGCGCGTGCCGTAAGCCGGATTGCGGATGAAAACCGGGCTGAAGGGCACGTCCGGACCTTCGCTGTCGGCTTCCGCGGGGAGTGGATTCTCATCAGCGAGAGCGCCAAACAGTCCCTCAGGATTTGCGGTGTCTGCCGACAACCATTGTCCCAGCGCGGCAGTCAGGCGCTGGGTCTTGGGCCAGGGCTGATCGAACCGGCCATTTGAAACGCCATGCAGTCCAGCTGCCAATGCGCCACTCGAAGGTGCGGGCCGGTTCGTCACATGGCTCGCGCCGTCCGGGCCCACGCGGAGCTGATGGAACGGGTTCATTGTTGCCCCGTCCGGATCAGGCCGAGCCAACAGCCAATCCACCACCAGCCCGCCGCGTGAGGCGAAACCGGGCTTGGGATAACCGGGCAGACGAAAGTTGGTGACGAGGGCAAAGCGGCCCTCACCATTGATGCCCAGCCAGGTCCCCCCGGCTTCCAGATCGCGGCCGGCGATCACGCCGTTGTCCCAGCGCGCAAGTGGTGCGGTCGGGCGATCATGGAATTCGTCGCGATTGGCCGCAACGACCAGCCGCCAGCGCGGATGCGCGGCCCAGGCTAGCGCGGCGACGCACATGGTCAGTCAGACTTGCCGGCAATTTCGGCGCGGATGTCCGGACCATCCTGATCGAGCTGCGGCGGGGCGCGGCGCTCTGGCGATGCCATGGCGCTGAACCGCACTGGCTGGCCGATCTCGTGATAGGCGCCTTCGGTGGGATGCTCGCGGCGCTTGAACAGGCCCACGGCATTGAGATGCTCGTCGGCAAGCACCCCGGCAATGTCATTGACCGGTTGGGCCGGGATCTGCGCGGCGTGGCAGCGCTTGAGCAAGTGTGCCGTCGTGAACCCGGGAGTCAGCTCCGCCATGCGCCGATACAGTTCGGGCATGGCGGCGGCACGCGCCGCCGGTCCTGCGAAGCGTGGTTCCTTGATATAGTCCGGCTCACCCAGCAGATCGAAGATCAGATCCCATGAATCATAGGTATAGGCGACGATCACGATATAGCCGTCCGCCGTGCGAAACGGCTGACGCTCGGGATCTAGCTGGCGGGCATAGCCGGCCGGGCCGACCGGTGGATCAAAGGTCAGGCCGCCCAGGTGCTCGTTCATCATGAAGCTGGCGAACGATTCCAGCATCGGAACCTCGACCTTTTGCCCTTCGCCAGTCCGCTGCCGGTGAAACAGCGCGGCAAGCGCGGCATAGGCGGCGTGAAGGCCTGAAACCTTGTCCGCAATCAGCGAGGGCATGAAGCGCGGCTGCGGATTGCCATCGACCAGCGGCAGCAGGCTGGTCACGCCGCCAGCGGCCTGGATCACGTCGTCATAGGCTTGCAGATCGGCATAGGGGCCGTCCTGTCCGAAGCCGACACAGTGGACGTAGATGATGTCGGGTCGGATCGCCTTCACCGCCTCATAGTCCAGGCCGAGCCGCTCCAACGCCTTGCCGCGGACATTGGCCACGAAGACATCCGCATCGGCCAGCAAGGCGCGGACCACGGCGTTGTCTTCCGGCTGTTTGAGATCTAGGGCGATCGAGCGTTTGCCATGATTGAAGCCGAAGAAGATCGGCGCCATGCCCTTGGTCTTGGCGCTCTTGGCGGCCCAGCGCAGCACGTCGCCGCCAGGGGTCTCCACCTTGATCACTTCGGCCCCCAGGTCGGCCAGGATCTGGGTGCAATAGGGCCCGAAGACCACTGTGGTCAGGTCGACCACCTTGATGCCCTTCAGCATCGCCAAAGACTGGGTCTGTGTAGTAGTTTCCCTCATCGCTTCAGACAAATCCCTTGGCGCGCAGACTGACATGGCCGTGGCGGCCGACGATCACATGGTCATGGACCACGATCCCGAGTAGCCGCCCCGCCTCGGCGATGCGATTGGTGATTTGAATATCTGCGCGGCTTGGCTCGGGTGAACCGGATGGGTGGTTGTGCACCAGGATCAGCGCCGCCGCCCCGACATCAAGCGCACGCTTGACCACGTTGCGCGGATGGATCGCGGCCTCGTCCAGCGCGCCTTCGCTTTCCAGGTGATCAAGGATCAGGCGATTGCGGGTGTCGAGATAGAGCACCCGCACCCGCTCATGCGTCAGGTGGGCCATGTCGATCGTCAGGTAATCGATCAGGGCCTGCCAGCTGGCCAGCACCGGTTGGTCGGACAGCTCGGTCCGAGCGAGGCGCCGCGCGGCGAGCGAGACGATCTTCAGCGCCGCCGCGCTGGTTTCGCCCATGCCCGGGTGGAGGGCCAGCGCTTGCGCATCGGCATTGAATACCCCGGCCAGGCCGCCGAACCGCGCCAGCAGGCTCTTTGCGAGCGGTTTCATGTCCTTGCGCGGGATTGCCAGCATCAGCAGGTATTCGATCACCTCGTGATCGGCGAGGGCTTCCGCCCCCCCGGCCAGCAGCCGCGTGCGTAGCCGGGCGCGGTGACCCGTGCCGTGATGCGGTTCGGCTCCCTCTTCGTCGTGCACTTCGGCTCCCTTTATCGAACCTGCATTGCCTTTCGCGGCCCGAACGCGCAAGCAGGAACGATGCCTGAGCCTGAGGTCGAAATACCGGAAAATGCGGCGGAAGCTGCTCCGGCCTTCAGACCCCGGCGCTGGCCGTTTGTGCTGACCATTGCGCTGGCGCTGGCGGCGCTGGGCGCGATGGCCCTGTGGTTGCAGCGCGATAACCTGGCGCACCGGATCATCAGCGGCAAGCTGGCGCAATACGATCTTCCGGCAACCTATCAGCTTGAGCAGGTTGGTCCGCTGGTTCAGGTGCTGACCAAGGTAGTGGTTGGCGATCCAGCCCGGCCGGACTTTACCGCCGAGCGGGTGGAGATCCGCATCGTGCCGACGCTGGGCCTGCCAACGATCGGTTCGGTGCGGCTGGTGCGGCCCCGGCTTTACGGAACCTACCAGAACGGCAAGCTTAGCTTCGGGAGCCTCGACAAGGCATTGTTCGCTCCGAGCGGGCGGGCGCCAGGGCTGCCTGATCTCGACCTGCGGCTGGAGGATGGCCGCGCGCGAATTGATACAGACTTCGGTCCCGTGGGGATCAAGGCTGACGGCCGGGGCAATGTCCGCAATGCCTTCGCGGGTCAGCTGGCGGCAATCGCGCCAATGCTGAAGTTGGGGGATTGCCGCCTCACCGCTGTCAGTGCCTATGGCGAGGTCACCAGCGATGCCGGGCTGCCGCGGTTCAGCGGCCCGCTCCGGCTTGGCGCCGCGCGGTGCCCCGATCTGTCGGTGAGCCCGGTGGCACTGCAGGCGGACCTGAAAGCTCCGGCAGATCTCTCCAGCCTGACGGCCAGCGGCAAGCTGGCGGGCGGGCCGCTCATTTGGGCAGAGCAACGGATCGCGCGGCTTGGCGGCGATCTGGCCCTGTCCGCCAGCGCGACGGCCTTGACGGCAAGCTATGATCTGCAGGTGGCTGACCTGACCGGGCAGCTGGCGGCGCGCGGCCTGTCGCTGAAAGGCAGTGCCCGGAGCCGGGACGGGCTGGCTCGCTTTGAGGGCGAGGGGCGGCTTGGCGGCGAGGGCTTGCAACCTGGGCCAGCGCTGGACCGGGTGCTTGCCGCTGCAGAGCAGTCGGCCGCGGGCACACTTGGCGCACCGCTGTTGGCGCAGCTTCGCACCGGCCTGCGCCGGGAGGGCGCAGATAGCCGCCTTGCCGCCGAGTTCACTTTTCGGCGCGCCGGCGAACTGACTAGCCTGATCGTGCCCCAGCTCGAACTGATCGGCACCAGCGGGCAGGATTTGCTGATACTGTCGCGCGGCCAATTTGCCTTTGGCGGGCAGGGCGGGCTGCGAATGACCGGTAACCTGCGCACTGGCGGGCAGGGGCTGCCAAGCCTCAGCGGCCAGGTCGAGCGCCGCCCGGGCGGCGTGATCGAGGCGCATCTGACCATGCCGGCGTACCGCGCCGCCGATGCCAGCGTGGCGCTTCCCGAGCTGGTGGTTGTCCGCCGCGCCGATGGTGCGACGGGACTTGCCGGCACGGCCGAGATCTCTGGAGCGCTGCCTGGGGGCCGCGTCGAGCGGCTGCGATTGCCGATTGATGGCACCTGGTCGAAAGCGCGCGGCCTGGCCATGTGGCGGCAATGCACGTCGCTGCGATTTGACAGCCTGCGCTATGTCAGCCTGACGCTTGACGCCAAGGCGCTGATACTGTGTCCGGGGCCGGGCGGGGCGATCCTCACCAACACTGCCGGCGTTACGCGGTTTGCTGCCGGTGTCCCTGCGCTGGCGGTATCGGGCCGGCTTGGGCAAACACCGATCGTGCTCAATTCGGCTGCGGTCGGCTTTGCCTGGCCGGGCAGCCTTGCGGCGCGCGATGTCAGGGTAAGCCTGGGGCAGCTCAGCGCGGCCAACCAGTTCACCATTGCTTCGTTGACGGGCCAGCTTGGCGATGTCCTGACTGGCAAGTTCACCGGGGCCGAGGCGCGACTTGCCGCTGTGCCGCTCGACCTGCTCGATGCCAATGGCACCTGGCACTATGCCGCCGGCAAGCTGAGCCTGCGCGATGGCGCATTCCGGCTGGAGGACCGGCTGGTGGATGACCGGTTCCGCCCACTGTTGGCCCGCGACGCCACCTTGACGCTGGAGAACAATCGCATAGCCGCCTTTGCCGCGCTGCGTGAACCCAGCTCTGACCGGGTCGTGACCGAAGCGACAATCGTGCATGACCTGACCAGCAGCCGTGGCCACGCCGACCTAGCCGTGCGCAATCTGGTATTCGATGAGCGGCTCCAGCCCGACACGCTGACCTATCTGGCCCTTGGCGTGATCGCCAATGCGCGCGGCGCGGTGCGCGGCGCGGGCCGGATCGACTGGACCGGCGGGGAAGTTACTTCCACGGGCCACTTCACCACCGACAAGCTCGATTTCGCCGCGGCCTTTGGTCCGGTCAATGGGGTCAGCGGGACAGTCGAATTCACCGACCTGCTGGGCCGGGTCACCGCCCCCGACCAGCAACTGAAGATCGCCTCGATCAATCCGGGGATCGAGGTCTACGAAGGCACCTTGCGCTTTCAGATCGAGCCGGACGGGCTGCTGGTCGTCAAGGGGGCCGAGTGGCCGTTCATTGGTGGCCGCCTGCAATTGCTGCCGACACGGATGAAGCTCGGCGCGTCGGACGAGCGGCGTTTTACCCTGCGCCTCACCGCAGCCGATGCCGCACAGTTCGTGCAGCAGATCGAAATGTCGAACATTTCCGCGACCGGGGTCTTCGATGGCGACCTGCCGCTGGTGTTCGATGAGCAGGGCGGGCGGATCGAGGGCGGGCTGCTGGTGTCGCGGCCGCCCGGCGGAAATGTCTCCTACGTCGGTGCGCTGACCTACAAGGACATGGGGGCGATGGCCAACTTCGCCTTCCAGTCGCTGCGCTCGCTCGATTTCCGGAAGATGCAGATCGGCATCGAAGGGGATCTCGACGGCGAGATTGTCACCCGCGTGCGGATTGACGGGGTCACCCAGGGTCTTGGCGCGAAACAGAACTACTTCACGCGGCAGATCGGCAAGCTGCCGATCCGCTTCAACATCAACGTCCGCGCGCCGTTCCAGCGGCTGCTGCACTCGTTCCGCTCACTCTATGATCCCACCTATGTCCGCGACCCGCGCGAACTGGGGCTGGTGGACAAGGACGGCAAGCCGATCGAACAGCCAGCCATCCCGGCGCCGCTGCCCCCCGATATTCAGCCCCCAGTCAGCAGGAAAGTGCCATGAAGTCACAACAATTGACCAAGCCAGTCCGGGCTGCGACATGTTCTGCAATGGAACCTGAAGCATCTCGGCAGGAACGGTCAAGGCGGGCGGGTATGGTCCGGTCCGCCGCGATTAAGGGTTTGACGTTGATAGGCGGAGCGATGGCGCTGGCGGGCTGCATTTCGGTGAACGCGCCGGACAAGCCAATCGTGATCGAGCTGAATATCAATATTAAGCAAGAGGTTGTCTATCGTCTCGCGGCCGACGCCGGAAACACGATCAAGGACAATCCGGGAATTTTCTGAGGAAATGACAATGACCTATTTTGCCGCCCGTCTCGAACGCAGCACCCTTGCCCGGGCCGGCTGGGCCGCGCTGGCCGCGCTGGCGCTGATCGCCCCCGCTTCCGCCCAGCAGCGCGACCCGGCCTATGCCGCCGCACGTTCCAGCGGGCAGGTCGGCGAAAAGGTCGATGGCTATCTTGGCTTCCCGACTGCGCCGAGCCAGGAAATCCGGCGCTTGGCCGACGATATCAACATCAAGCGCAAGTCCGTTTATGCCGAGCGCGCCCAGGCCAATGCCGCGACGATCGAGGAATATGCCTTCTCCGCTGGCTGCCAGGCGATTGCCCGCACCGTGCCGGGGGAAAAGTACCAGGCACCGGATGGTTCGTGGCAGACCCGGACAGCCGCTGCGCCGCTGCGTGATCCCCGCTGTCCCTGATTCTTGCGCGGCGCTGCCGCAGGGCTAAACTTTCTGCCGCCTGAGCCGGTTATACCGACTTCGGCGGCGGTTGACTCGGGGCTTGCCCCAACCTAAGGGGCCGGTGCCCTCGGCGGGCAGCCGTTGCCCGTGTCCATCGCTCCCCGAAAGGAGACTGGCATGAACGACGAGCCGCCTGCCCGAGACCCCATTGGTGAAGATGCGCGGGTCAACGCGCTCGAAGCGCGGCTCAAGGCCGCACGCGAGCGGGAAGAGCAACGCAACAAGCCAAGTCCGGGCATGGAAGCCGATGCGAATTACCGCCTTGGCAACCGCGTCCTGGCCGAGCTGATCGGGGGGATCGGCGGCGGTGCGTTCATCGGCTGGGTCATTGACCAGTTTGCCGGAACATCGCCCTGGGGTCTGTTGGCGGTGATGGCCCTGGGCATCTTCGTCGCCTTCAGGAATATCATCCGGATTTCGTCCCGGCGCCCTGATTGACCTTGCTTGAGGCCAGAGGGGCGCTGGTCGCATATGAATTGAGCAAGAAGGGTACGTCGCGTGGCCGAAGCGGCTAAAGTCGATCCGATGCACCAGTTCACGATCGAGCCGATGTTCGGCACCGATCACTGGCAGATCGCGGGCTACAATATTGCGTTCACCAACTCCTCCCTGTGGATGGGGATCGCGGCCGTTGCGCTGCTGGTCTTCGTCTGGGGCGGAATGAAGCGTGAGCTGGTTCCCGGCCGCTGGCAGATGGCGGTCGAAGGCTTTACCGGCTTCATCGACAACCTGCTGGCCGCCAATATCGGCCCGGCCGGCAAGAAGTATGTGCCCTACATCTTCTCGCTGTTCATGTTCATTCTCTTCGCCAACGTCCTCGGCCTGATGCCGCTGGGTCTGGTCGGCGTGCATCCCTTCACCTTCACCAGCCACTTCACCGCTACCGGCGTGCTGGCGGTGATGAGCTTTGCGATCGTGCTGATCGTGGGCTTCTGGAAGCACAAGCTGCACTTCTTCTCGCTGTTCATCCCCCACGGTACGCCGCTGGTGATGATCCCGCTGATCTTCGCGATCGAGCTGGTCAGCTTCCTGGTCCGTCCGTTCAGCCTCGGCCTGCGACTGTTCGTGGCCATGATGGCCGGGCACGTCCTGCTCGAAGTGCTGTCGGGCTTCGTGATCAATGGCGTCAATGCCGGTCTCGGCATCGGTCCGGTTGTCTCGATCCTCAGCTTTGCGCTGATGATCGCGATCTGCGCCCTGGAAATCCTGGTTGCCGGGATCCAGGCTTATGTCTTTGCACTGCTAACGTCGCTGTATCTCAACGACGCCGAAAACCTTCACTAAGTCCTATCCAACCACACGAATTTTCGAAGAAGGAGTTATCGACATGGAACCTGCAAGCGCCAAGCTGATCGGTGCTGGTCTCGCTGCCATCGGCGCCGGCATGGCCGCCATCGGCGTGGGCAACGTCTTTGGTTCGTTCCTGGAAAGCGCACTGCGCAACCCGGGTGCGGCTGACGGCCAGCAGGGCCGCCTGTTCATCGGCTTCGCGGCCGCCGAACTTCTGGGCCTGCTCTCGTTCGTCGTCGCGATGATCCTGATCTTCGTCGCCTAAGACCTACGATTGACTGACCGACCGGCCGGTTCCTGCTCCCTGGAGCGGGGCCGGCTGGGCAGACTGCGGACGCTCTGATGCCCCAAATCGCGCAAATTGCCGAAACCTGGTCCAGCCAGATCTTCTGGATGCTGATCTTCTTCGGCTTCATCTTCTTCGTCATTGGCCGGGGCATGGTGCCCAAGGTCATGGCGACCGTCGAGACGCGTGACCGGCAGATCGCCAGCGATCTGGCCGCGGCCGAGGCAGCCCGTGCGGCCGCCGATGCCGAGGAAGAGGCCTGGCGTGCCCAGGCCAACCGCCAGCGGGCGGAAGCTCAGGCGGTTATTGCCAAGGCAAAGCTGGCTGCGGCCAAGGCCAGCGAAACCCGTCTTGCCAAGGCCAATGCCAAGCTTGATGCCAAGCTGACGGAAGCCGAAGGCAAGATTGCCGAAGCGCGCAACGGTGCGCTGAAGGAAATCGAAAAGGTCGCTGCCGAGGCTGCTAGCGATATCGTCACCCGCGTTGCCGGACTGACGGTTGATGCCAAGGCCGCCACTGCTGCGGTGAAGGAAGCGCTCCATGGCTAATCTTCTGATCCTTGCGGCGGAAGCCGCGGAAGCCGCCGAACACGGCGCAGGACATGCTGCGCCTGAAGCGCTTGGTCTTAACCCGGTAGCCTGGGTTGCGCTGGCAATGACCGTGCTGATCTTGGTCGCGATCTGGAAGAAGGTCCCGGCGATGATCACCGGTGGCCTCGATTCCAACATTGCCGAGATCCGCAAGCAGCTTGACGAAGCCAAGGCCCTGCGGGCCGAAGCCGAAGCCCTGCGTCAGGAATATGCTGACAAGATTGCCGGCGCGGAAAAAGATGCGGCGGCCATGCTGGAGCATGCCAGCTCGGAAGCCGATGCGATCGTCGCGAAGGCCGAGGCTGACACCAAGGCCCTGATCAAGCGCCGTGAAAAGATGGCCGAAGACAAGATCGCCGCTGCCGAGCGTGGTGCGATTGCCGAACTTCGTACCAAGGCTGCGAATGCTGCGGCCGGTGCCGCCCGCCAGCTGATTGCCGCCAACCATAACGCCAAGGCCGACAAGAGCCTGGTCGACGAGGCGATCGGCGGGATCTGATCCCGGCTTTCCGGCTTGCACTTGCAAAGGGCGGCGTAACAGCCGCCCTTTTCATTTGCCGGGTTCAAGCACCACTTTCCCCACGATCTCGCGGCTGGCCATCGCCGCATAGGCTTCGCTCCAGCGGCTAAGCGGCAGGATCCGATCGATATGCGGGTTGAGCCGGCCATCGGCGGCCAGCGTCGCCACGGCCTCGCGGATGGCCTTGCCACGGTCGGGGAAGCGGCGGGCATATTCGCCAGCGCGTACGCCCACGACCGAGAAGCCCTTGATCAGCGGGATGTTGGTCGAAATGTCGGCAATCCGCCCGCCGGCAAAGCCGATCACCAGCAGCTTGCCCCCGAAGGCGACGCAGCGTGTGCTTTCATCGAAGATGTCGCCGCCGACCGGATCGTAGACCAGGTCGCACAGCTTGCCGCCGGTCAATTCGGCCACCTGCTCACGGAATCGCCCCTCGGCCAGGATGACCGCTTCGGCATCGCAGGCAGCGCGCAGTGCTGCCAGCTTGGCCGGAGAGCCGGTAGTGGCGATGACATGGGCGCCAAGCCGCTTGGCGAGTTCGACCGCTGCCAGACCGACCCCGCCGCTGGCACCGTGAACCAGCACCCATTGCCCGGCCTTGAGGCCCCCGATTTCGACCAGCCCGGTGTAGGCCGTGCCATAGGCCGCGCCCAGGGCGGCAGCAGCCACCATGCCGATGCCGGGTGGCATCTTGCTGAGCGCCCGCGCCGGGACCACGGCATAGTCTGCAAAGGCACCGGTCTTGTTGCCGCCATAGACCCCGTCGCCGGGGCTGAATCCGCTGTCGGGATCAGCCTCGACGACCTCGCCGGCGAACTCCAGCCCGGCAGTGAAAGGGACCTCAGGTTTGAACTGGTATTCGCCGCGCGTCATCAGCAGGTCGGGGAAGTTGAGCGAAGCCGCATGGACCCGCACCAGTACTTCACCGGGCGCGCGCGTGGGCACAGGCAGATCGACCAGCGCGCAGCCGGATAGGTCGGGCGAGAGGGTCTGGACCTGAAGGGCCTGCATGGCGCTCAGAAGTTGTCCTTGGCGGCGCGCAGTGCGGCGAACGTGGAAACCGCCCCGCCGCCGCCCCAGCGCGCTTGCAGGGCCAGATCGTCGGCACGCAGGAAGGGGTTGGTCGCCAGTTCGCGCGACAGACTGGTCGGTACGGTTGGCCGGCCTGCCGACCGCGCCTTGTCGATCTGCGCGACATAGTCCTGCAGATCGACATTTTCCGGATCGACGTGCAGCGCGAAGCGCGCGTTGGACTGGGTATATTCGTGCGCGCAGTACAGCAGCGTTTCGGGCGGCAGCGCCTTGATCCGCTGCAGGCTGGCCCAGAACTGGGCCGGCTCGCCTTCGAACATCCGCCCGCAGCCCAGGGCAAACACGGCATCGCCAACGAAGGCCACGCCTGCCTCGGGCAGGTGGAAGGCGACATGGCCATTGGTGTGGCCCGAAACATCGATCACCTGGGCTGTGAAGGCACCCAGCATCACGGTGTCGCCATGCGCGATGACCCGATCGGGCTCGGCAATCCGCGCAACCTCGGCCGGGGCAATCACGGTGCAGCCTGTGGCCAGTTTGATCGCGGCGTTACCGCCGGCATGATCGGGATGCCAATGGGTGTTCCAGACATGAGTGATCTGCCAGCCCTTCTGAGCGGCCTCGCGCAGATAGGCGTCGGCATCGGGGGTGTCGATGCAGGCGGTCTCGCCGCTCTCGGGATCGTGGAGCAGATAGCCGTAGTTATCCGACAGGCAGGCGAATTGGTGAATCTCGAGCATCATTCTCTCCTGCTCTGATCGTATCACATCCGGGAGCGTCATTGCGAGGCGCGAAGCGACGAATGTTAAAGTCAAAGCAAAAGCCCGCCCGGATTGCTCCGGACGGGCTTTTGTTAGCTTGGCCTGTCGGCTGCGAAGGAGGATTAGTCCTTCTTGGCCTTCAGTGCGGCACCCAGGATGTCGCCCAGCGAAGCGCCGGCATCCGAGGAACCGTACTGTTCCACGGCTTCCTTTTCTTCGTGCAGCTGACGTGCCTTGACCGAGAAGTTCGGCTTCTTGGAACGGTCGAAACCGATCACCATGGCATCGAACTTCTGGCCGACCTGGTAGCGATCCGAACGCTGTTCGTCGCGGTCACGGCCCAGGTCGCTGCGCTTGATGAAGCCGGTGGCACCATCGTCGCCAGCCTGAACTTCGAGGCCGCCGTCGCGCACTTCGAGCACGGTGACGGTGACAACGTCGTTCTTCTTCAGGCCCGAGGAGGCAGCAGCTACGCCAGCGGCCGGAGCACCCTTTTCAAGCTGCTTCATGCCGAGCGAGATACGCTCCTTCTCCACGTCGACGTCGAGCACGATCGCCGAAACCTGCTCGCCCTTGCGGTGCAGGGCCAGCGCGTCTTCGCCCGAGATGCCCCAGGCGATATCCGACATGTGGACCATGCCGTCGACGTCGCCGTCGAGGCCGATGAACAGGCCGAACTCGGTCGCGTTCTTGACTTCGCCTTCCACGGTCGAACCGACCGGGTGCTTCTCGGCGAAGGCTTCCCAGGGGTTCTGCTGGGCCTGCTTGAGGCCCAGGCTGATGCGGCGCTTGTCGCTGTCGACTTCCAGTACCAGCACGTCGACTTCCTGCGAGGTCGAAACGATCTTGCCGGGGTGGACGTTCTTCTTGGTCCAGGACATTTCCGAAACGTGGACCAGGCCCTCGATCCCGGCTTCCAGCTCCACGAAGGCGCCGTATTCGGTGATGTTGGTGACGGTCCCGCGCAGCTTGGCGCCAACCGGGTACTTGGCGGCAACGCCTTCCCACGGATCGCTTTCCAGCTGCTTCATGCCCAGGCTGATGCGCTGGGTGTCCTGGTTGATGCGGATGATCTGTACCTTCACGGTGTCACCGATATTGATGACTTCGTTCGGGTGGTTGACGCGCTTGTAGCTCATGTCGGTGACATGGAGCAGGCCGTCGATGCCGCCGAGGTCGACGAAGGCACCGTAGTCGGTGATGTTCTTCACGACGCCGTCGATGATCTGGCCTTCGGCGAGGTTCTGGATCAGGCCCGAACGCTGTTCGGCGCGGGTTTCTTCCAGCACGGCGCGGCGCGACACCACGATGTTGCCGCGGCGGCGATCCATCTTGAGGATCTGGAACGGCTGCGGCACGTCCATCAGCGGCTGCACGTCGCGCACGGGGCGGATATCGACCTGCGAACCGGGGAGGAAGGCGACGGCGCCGTTGAGGTCGACCGTGAAGCCGCCCTTGACGCGGCCGAAGATCACGCCTTCGACGCGCTTGCCTTCACCGAATTCTTCTTCGAGCTTGTCCCAGGCGGCTTCGCGGCGGGCGCGGTCGCGGCTGAGCATGGCATCGCCATCGGCGTTTTCAACGCGGTCAACGAAGACTTCGACTTCGTCACCGACGCTCAGGCCGTGCGGCTGGCCCGGCATGGCGAATTCCTTGAGCGGGACGCGGCCTTCGCTCTTGAGGCCGACGTCGATAACCGCCTTGTCGCCTTCGATTGCGGTAATGGTGCCCTTGACGACCCGGCCTTCAAAGCCGCCATCAGCGGCGCCACCGAGGGATTCGTCGAGCAGCGCGGCGAAATCGTCGCGCGTGGGGTTGGCTGCAGAAGCCATATGGTACAGTTTCCTGTCTATCGATGTTTCCGGCCAAGCGGTTGTATCCGCTGGTCTTTTCTCCGCCGCGGCACCATTGCCTTGGCGGGCCAAAAGTGGGCCGAACGTCGCCGGGGCCGAATGCCGCCTGCGACATCCTCTTGGGCCAGAGCCCGCGTGGACCGGCGGCGCTTAGGCTCGCAGGCCCGTAAAAGCAAGGATTTTGCGGTCGTTTGGCCGCTCAGATCGCCGGCTTGTAGCCTGACCGCTTCAACGTGACGATATAGGCCGACAGGTCGCGGACCTGGCTACGGTCGATCCTGAATTGCATCGCGTCAGGATAGTTGTGCGCATCACGCAGGTACTGGCGCAAGGTCGCGCTGCTCAGGCCCTTGCGGTTGGCGATGTCCTCGAAGCTGGGGCTTTCGGGATTTGGCGATGCAGCGTTGGCAGTGACCGCATGGCAAGCCGCGCAGCGGACATTGGCCAGGGCGAAACCGCGATCCACTTCTGCCTGGCGGCGCTCCTGGACGGTGACTGGCTGGCTGACGGCGGCCGTTCCGGCGGCCAGGGCGGCGATGGCGATCATTTCGAAGCGGAGCATGATGCTGGCCTAACACCCTCGCCCGCGCAGGCGCAATCGCCTTGCGATGAGGTGCCTGCAGCGAATTTGCCAGGATAACCATGGGCAAACGGATGGCGTTTGGAGTAGGCAGCCTCAATTGGACCATGGGAGGCAATGATGATCCGCAGCACAGCATGCAGAACAGGTCTGGCCCAGCGCACCCGGCTGCTGGTTTGGGGCATGATCGCCGCATTGCTGCTGGTGCCGGCAGTGGCAATGCAATTCACCCCCGAGGTCAACTGGGGGGTAGAGGACTTTCTTGCCGCGGCGGTCCTGCTGGGCGGAGGCGGGCTGGCGCTGGAAGTGGCGGCCCGGCTGCTGGCCGATCCGCGCAAGCGCGCGCTGGCCGCCCTGGTCATCCTCGGTTTGCTATTGGTGCTCTGGGCAGAACTGGCCGTCGGAATTCTCGACTGAATTCAATCTTCCAGCTGGTCCAGCTGCCGGTTGTGCAGCGGGACCAGTACCAGCAAGGCGGTGATCGCTCCGATCAGGCACATCAGCATGTCCCATTGGGTGTCCCAAGGGTCACCCTGTGTGCCGAGGAACTCATCCGCGCCCTGGCCCAAGGCCATGGCGGCGCCGAACTCGATCAGTTCGTAGGTCGCGCTGACGGCGAGGCACGAAGCGACAACCAGGCTGGCCAGCAGCGCACCGCGCCGCAGACCGCCCAGCCTAAGCAGCAGTTCGCGCAGCACGATGGCCGGCACGAAACCCTGCATGAAGTGGCCGAAGCGGTCATAGGGATTGCGCGCCAGTCCCAGCCAGTCCTGCACCGCAAAGCCAACCGGCACGCGGGCATAGGTATAGGCCCCGCCCAGCATGAGCACGAGGCCGTGGAGGCCAATCAGGGTAAGCGCCAGGGTGGTAAGGGGTAAGCGCTGCGCGCTGGCCCACAGGACCGGGATGGCGATCAGCGCCGGGGCCACTTCCATCCACCAGGTTGCGCGATCATACGGCGACCAGCCTGACCAGATCAGGGCGATGAGCCAGATTAAAGTCAGGCCGATCAGCGGGATGCGCGAGAAAGCTGGGTTCATTCGCTCTGCATAGCGGCCTTGTTGGCAATGGCAATCGCCGCAGCAATGGCCTCCTCGCGGCCAAGATCGCTGGTGTCGAGCAAGACGGCATCGGGCGCGGCAACAAGCGGCGCTTCGGCCCGGCTCCGATCGCGTTCGTCCCGCGCTTCGAGGTCGGCAGCAATTTCGGCCAAGGCGACAGCGCGGCCCTGTTGCTGCATTTCGCGAAAGCGCCGCTCGGCCCGGGCCGGGACCGATGCAACCACGAACAGCTTAACCTCTGCTTCCGGAGCAATCACTGTGCCGATATCGCGCCCGTCGAGCACGGCCCCGCCGGGCTGCGCGGCAAAGGCGCGCTGGCGTTCATACAGTGCCTGGCGGACTGCCGGGTGGACCGAAACGCGGCTGGCCAATCCGCCAGTGGTTTCGCTGCGCAACTCCGGATCGCCCAGCAGGCCTTCGGGAAAGCTGCAGGCCGCGAGCGCATCGTCGGCCTTGTCCGGATTGCCGCCATTGAGGGCGACTTGCCGGCCGACTGCTCGATAGAGCAGCCCGGTATCCAGATGCGGCAGTTCGAAATGGGCAGCAAGCGCCTTGGCGATCGTGCCCTTGCCCGAAGCGGTCGGGCCATCGACGGCAATAATCATGGCCCTGGCCTCCTGCGCCGCTCACCCAGGGCCTTGATCAGCCCTGCCAGTGCAATCAGGCCCCAGCAGACCTCCAGCACGAATGCCGCCAGGTTGAAGTGAACCGAGAGCGAGATCAGGAGCATGATGGCGCCGAGCAGGTTGATCAGGTTGAACAGTACCTTGTCCAGCTGCTGCGCCGCATTGGCATAGGCGAACCCGCCGACAAACAGCGCGGAACCGACCAGGCCGATGATCGTGGCCCCGTCCAGAGTCATCCTGCCAGCCCGTCAAGCAGCGCTTCGAACATGGGGAAGCTGGTCGCAATCGGGCGGGTGTCGTCGATTTCCACGCCGTCGCGGCTGGCGAGGCCAGCCACGGCCATCGACATGGCGATGCGGTGGTCGAGATGGGTCTTGGTGCGCGAATTGCTGGTGCCGCGCAGCGGCTCGCCGCCGGTGCCTTCGATGGTCAGTCCGTCTGCGGCCTCCGTCACGCGGGCGCCGGCCCCGGTGAGCGCTACCGCCATGACCGAAATGCGGTCGCTTTCCTTGACGCGCAGTTCCTCAAGGCCAGTGGTGATCGTGGTGCCTTCGGCCAGTGCGGCAGCAACGAACAGCACAGGAAATTCATCGACCATGCTGGGCACGATCGCCGGATCGACCTCGATCCCCTTCAACGCAGAATGCCGCACAATCAGATCGGCTACCGGCTCGCCGCCCACTTCGCGGCGGTCCACTTCGGTGATCTGGCCGCCCATCTGGCGCAGCACTTCGATCAGACCGGCGCGGGTCGGATTGAGGCCCACGTTTTCGATCGTGAGTTCGCTGCCGGGTATGATCAGCGCCGCGACGATGAAGAAAGCGGCGGATGATGGGTCGCCAGGCACCTCGATGGTCTGGGGTTTCAGTTCTGCCTCGCCGGCCAGGCGAATCACTCGTGTGCCATCAGCTTCGACCTCGACCGACAGGTCAGCACCGAAGCCGCGCAGCATCCGTTCGGAATGGTCGCGGGTCGGTACCGGTTCGATCACGGTGGTTACGCCCGGCGTATTGAGCGCCGCCAGCAGCACGGCACTTTTTACCTGGGCGCTGGCCACGGGAAGCCGATATTCGATCGGTACGGCTGGCAGTGCGCCGCGCACGGTCAGCGGCAAGCGGCCACCTTCCGATGCCTCGAACGCCGCGCCCATCCGGCCGAGCGGTTCGATCACCCGGCCCATGGGCCGCTTCGACAGGCTGGCATCGCCGATGAATGTTGCGCTGATCGGATGACTCGCCACCAGACCCATCAGCAGCCGTGTGGAAGTACCGGAATTCCCCATATCGAGCGCCGCCTGCGGCTGGAGCAGCGCGCCGACGCCAACGCCGTGGACCGCCCATTCACCGTCCCCGATCCGTTCGACACTGGCGCCCATCGCGCGCATGGCCGCAGCCGTAGAGAGGACGTCCTCACCCTCCAGCAGGCCGGTCACGCGGGTCTCGCCCACGGCCAGCGTGCCCAGCATGATCGAGCGGTGGCTGATCGATTTATCGCCCGGAACGCGGATCGTGCCCCGCAGCGGGCCGGAGGGCATGAAGCGGCGCGGCTTCATCGCGGCAGGATCGGCGTTGGACACGTCAGGACTTTCACGGGTAGGGGGCAATTGCGCGCGGCTTTTGACAGCGGGCGCGGGCTATGGCAAGGCGCGCGCCGCGCTGGGACAGGCGCAAGCCGTCTCCAATACGTATGAAGAGTTTCAGCCCGTCGCGGTGGCGAAGGGCAGCATCGAGGAATTGACATGGTCAAGGCTGAATGGGGCGCCAAGCATGGCTGCCCGAAGTGCGGCACCCGCTTTTACGATCTGGGCAAGGATGACCCGATCACCTGCATCGAATGCGGCTATGCCTGGCATGCCGATCCGGTGCTGAAGTCGAAGCAGCCGATCCCCTATGAAGAAGTCCAGAAGGCCAAGGTCGAAGAGGTCGAGGACGTCGATCTGGCCGATCCTGATCTGGATATCGACGAAGACGGCGATTCGCCGGACAACGACGTCGATCTGGGCGGCGACGATGACCTTGGCGTGGGCGTTGGCGACGACGACGGCGACGAGAATTAAGCGAAGCAAAAACGTTCTTGCCAAGAGCGGGAGCCGCCACTAGAGGGGCGGCCTCGCTCGCTGGTTGGGCGGGGAAGGCGGGCCTACCGGGGTTCGCTGGATGATGGTTAAGGGGCCTTAGCTCAGCTGGGAGAGCGCCTGCATGGCATGCAGGAGGTCAGCGGTTCGATCCCGCTAGGCTCCACCATCATTCTGAAGTTTGAGTACTTGAGTGGCAAGCTGGTCGGCGAGGTTTCGCCCACCGGCTTTTTTCGCGTTTTGGGGTTTCCGGGCGCGGGTTTAAGGTAGCTGAGCGAATGTTCGACAGTCTTTCAGACCGGCTAGGCAGCGTCTTTGACAAGCTGCGTGGGCGCGGTGCGCTGAATGAGGCGGACGTGCGCGAGGCGATGCGCGAAGTTCGGATTGCGCTGCTCGAAGCCGATGTCGCGCTGCCGGTCGTTCGCCGCTTTATCGATTCGGTGACCGAGCAGGCCGTTGGCCAGTCGGTGCTCAAGTCGGTCACGCCGGGCCAGCAGGTCGTGAAGATCGTCAATGACGCGCTGGTCGAGATGCTGGGCGGGGATGACGTCCCTGGGCTCGATCTCAATGCCGCGCCGCCGGTTGTGATCATGATGGTCGGCCTGCAGGGCTCGGGTAAGACTACCACGACCGCCAAGCTCGCCAAGCTGCTCAAGGAAAAGCACGGCAAGAAGGCCATGATGGCCTCGCTCGACGTCAATCGTCCGGCCGCGCAGGAACAGCTCAAGGTGCTGGGCGAGCAGGTCGATGTACTGACACTGCCGATCATCGCCGGCCAACAGCCGGTCGATATTGCCACCCGCGCGCTACAGGCTGCCAAGCTCCAGGCGATAGACGTGCTGCTGCTCGATACGGCAGGCCGGCTCCACGTCGACAACCAGCTGATGGACGAGATGCGTGCCGTTGCCGCGGTCTCGGTGCCCAAGGAAGTGCTGCTGGTCGTCGATTCGCTGACCGGGCAGGACGCGGTCAACGTCGCCCAGTCGTTTGGCGGGCAGATCGACCTTACCGGCGTCGTGCTGACGCGGATGGATGGCGATGCGCGCGGCGGTGCGGCACTTTCGATGCGCGCCGTTACCGGCAAGCCGATCAAGTTTGCCGGCACTGGCGAAAAGCTCGATGCGCTGGAAGTCTTCCAGCCCAGCCGCGTCGCTGGCCGAATCCTCGGCATGGGCGATGTCGTCTCGATCGTCGAGAAGGCCGCGGCGGCAATCGATGAGGCCGAGGCCGAGAAGATGGCCGAGCGCATGGCCAAGGGTCAGTTCGACATGAACGACCTGCGCCAGCAGCTGCGCCAGATGCAGAAGATGGGCGGGCTGGGCGCACTTGCGGGCATGATGCCGGGCATGAAGAAGGCCAAGCAGGCGATGGAACAGTCCGGGATGGACGACCGGGTGCTGCTGCGGATGGATGCGATCATCGGTTCGATGACGCCCAAGGAACGGACTCGTCCGGATCTGCTCAACGCCAAGCGCAAGATCCGTATTGCCAATGGTTCGGGCGTCCAGGTTCAGGACGTCAACAAGCTGCTCAAGATGCACCAGGAAATGGAGCGCGCTATGAAGCAGATCAAGAAGATGGGTGGTCTTGGCGGCCTCGGCAAGCTGTTCGGCAAGGGTGGCCTTGGTGCGGCGATGCCGGGCTTGGGCGGTCCTGGTGCGGGGGCCGGTCTGCCATCGAACCTCAACGATTTACTGAAGAAAAAGTAATCTCACATTCTAATTCGATTTATTTGAAAGGTAGTTCAAATGTCTGTTTCCCTTCGTCTTTCGCGTGGCGGTTCCAAGAAGCGCCCTTATTACAAGATCGTCATCGCCAACAGCCGCGCGCCGCGTGACGGCAAGTTCCTGGAGCAGGTCGGCACCTACAACCCGCTGCTCGCCAAGGACGATGAAAACCGCGTTCGCCTGATCGAAGACCGCGTCCGCTACTGGATCGGCGTTGGCGCCCAGCCGACCGACCGCGTTGCCCGCCTGCTCGACAAGGCCGGGATCAAGGAACGCGCTGCCACCGTGAACCCGAGCAAGGGTGAGCCGGGCAAGAAGGCCAAGGACCGCGCCGAGGAAAAGGCCGAGAAGGCCCGCGAAGCTGAAGAAGCCGCTGCCGCCGCTGCCGCCGCTCCGGTGGTTGAAGAAGTGGCCGAAGAAGCTGCTCCGGAAGCGCCGGCTGCCGAAGAAGCCGCTGCTGAAGCGCCAACTGCTGAAGCTGCTGCCGAAGAAGCTCCGGCTGCCGAAGCCACCGAAGAACAGGCCGAAGGCTAAATCGCCTTGGCCAGCGACAAGCCTGTCACGCTCGCCGCCGTTGCCGGTGCGCATGGGGTGACAGGCGATGTCCGCCTCAAGCTGTTCAGTGAAGGCGTGGAATCGCTCCAGCGGTTTCGCGCCTTCAACGATTCGGCTTTGACGCTCACCAAGCTGCGGGACGATGGCAAGGGTGGGGCAATTGCCCGCTTTGCCGAAGTGACGGACCGCAATGCGGCCGAGGCACTGCGCGGTACCACCCTCACTGTCCCGCGTTCGGCCCTGCCGCCACTGGGTGAGGGCGAGTATTATCACGCCGACCTGCTGGGTCTGGCAGCGGTCTCCACCACCGGCGAAGACCTGGGTGAAGTGATCGCGATCGACAATTTCGGGGCCGGTGACGTGCTTGAGATCAAGCGCCCGACCGGCAAGCGCTTCATGGTGCCGATGCGGATCGAGTCTGTGCCCGAGTGGAATGAGACGCGGATCATCATAACTGCGGAATTTGCCGAACCGGATTAAGCTGTTAGGATAAGGCCATGGGATATCTCATGGTCTTGATCGTGATGGTGGCGCTGCCGGCGGCGCTAGCCTGGGGAATCTGCAGCGGCATGCGAGTGCTCAGTCCCACGAGTAGTCGCCGCCGTCGGGTGGTCGTTGCTGCTGCCTGTGCCGGCTTTCTGCCGATCATTGTTCCACTGCTCTCGGTGCTTGACGTCGAATTCCCTGAGGGCCTGATTGCAATTGTAGCCATCCTGTTCGCCGGGATGCTGATGGCACTTTTGGTCGGGCTGCCAGTCGCGATTCGTACTACCCGGAGTGACTTCCCGGCCTAGCGCGGCTTGCCGACCAGCTTTTCCAATTCCTTCGCAAAGCGCTTCAGCTCAAAATTCTGCGGATCGTCGTGGGCATCGGGAATGCCGGCGTCGACCGTGTTGTGCTGCGCCGGGATCAGCCACGCTCCGGCCCGCGCACTGGCATAGACATAGAGCGCGGCGAGCATCCGGTATTGCTCCCTGCTGAAGCCCGGCTTGGGCCCATAGGTCTGGCCCCGACTGGTTGCGCCGGGCAGGAAGCGGCGCGGCTGGACCGTTTCGATATGCACCATCCGCCCGCGCGCGCGCGGGCCGATCACGCGGCTCTCCAGCTTGGTCGCGCGCCAGCCTTCCTGGAAATCGTGCCCGGCCCAGATCTGCCCGACGCGGTTGAGGAAGATGTGCGCGACCGGTTCGCGCGCAAAAGTGCCGTTCATGTAGGGCGTGAAATCGTTGACCTTGAGGTCCCAGTCCAGCCGCTTCGGAAAGGGATCGTTCTCGTAAAACGGGGTCGAGGTATCGTGGATCACGAAATAGAGCGCGGGCAGGCCCTCGTCGGTGCGGGAAAGCGGCGTTTCGGCCCATTGTGCCGCGAAAGTGCGATAGGGCTCGGGGAAGGCAGCCAGCGCGGCAGATTGCTGATCGGCGCTTGGTCCGCCCGCTCGCTCCATCAAGGATCGGATCACCTTAGGCAGCGGCTGCGGCTTCCGCACGGCCAGCAATTCGATCTTGCGAAGCAGGCAGGTGGCCTGTTCGACCCGGCTCCCGGCAAATGTGAGCGTTTCGCGGTTGAACTGGCATTCGCCGATCTCCTCGGCTGACGCGGGCACGGCAAGGAGAAGCAAGGGGAGGAGGGCCAAGCGTTTCATGGTATGCAGTGTTCCTTGCCCGGCCCGGACAGGCAAGAGTCCAATTGCTATGTGTGCGGTGATCTGGAAAACGTGGCCGCGATGACCTTCGTTACCATCGTTCTGGTCTTCCTGGCATTCGCGATTCCCGCCGCAGCGGTTTGGGCAATCGCATTTTTAGTGGCTCGCCGCTCTCGTCTGAAGCGATTGATGCTGTTTGTAGCGATCTACCTGACCCTTGGCGCGTGGTGGGGTTATGGAGCGCTGATCCTCGTGCTCGCATGGCTTCCAGTAACGCTCGTCACCATCTGGCTTTTCGAGTGGGCTGCTGCCAAGGACAGCCCATGACCTTCGCCGCCACCGTCCTGACCCTTTACCCCGAGATGTTCCCCGGGCCGCTCGGCGTCAGCCTGGCTGGCCGCGCGCGCGATGAGGGCAAGTGGTCGCTGGAGACTGTGCAGATGCGCGACTTCGCGATCGACAAGCACCGCACCGTTGATGACACGCCGGCGGGCGGCGGGGCGGGGATGGTGCTGCGGGCTGACGTGCTGGCGGCGGCAATCGACTATGCCCGCACTGCCCATCCGGACGCTCCCGTCATTGCCATGACACCGCGCGGAAAGCCGCTGACCCAGGCCCGCGTGCGCGAGCTGGCAGCCGGGCACGGGGTGACAATCCTGTGCGGAAGGTTCGAGGGATTCGACGAGCGGATCTTTGCCGGCCGCCAGGTTGAGGAAGTGTCGATCGGTGACATCGTCCTGTCCGGCGGAGAGCCGGCGGCGCTGATGCTGCTGGATGCTTGCATTCGCCTGCTTCCCGGCGTAATGGGCGCCCCTTCCAGTGGGTCCGAGGAATCGTTCGAAAACGGTTTGTTGGAATATCCCCACTATACCCGACCCCAGGAATGGGAAGGGCGCGCGATCCCTGAAGTGCTGCGATCGGGGGATCATGCGAAGATCGCGGCGTGGCGAAAGTCACAGTCCGAGATCGATACACGGTTACGCAGGCCGGATCTTTGGGAGCGTCATGAGGGCGCTCGGGTCTTGCCTGCCTCTGGCGCGCGGCGTGAAAAGAAGGACTGAGGATCATGAATCTGATCCAGCAGATCGAGGCCGAGGAAATTGCCAAGGCCGCCAAGGATATTCCGGAGTTTCGCCCCGGTGACACCGTCCGCGTCGGCGTGAAGGTGATCGAAGGCGAGCGCAGCCGCGTGCAGGCCTTTGAAGGCGTCTGCATCGCGCGTGCGAACAAGGGCATCGGCAGCAACTTCACCGTTCGCAAGATGAGCTTCGGTGAAGGCGTGGAGCGTGTATTCCCGCTCTACTCGCCGAACATCGACAGCATCACCGTCGTCCGCAAGGGCGTGGTGCGTCGTGCCAAGCTCTATTACCTGCGCGGCCGCACCGGCAAGCGCGCTCGTATCGCCGAGCGCCGCGACGTGCGTAACGACGCGTAAGACTGTTCGCGAGCCTGGCCTCTGGCGCCAGCCGCAAAGCTGTTTAGAGAGGGGCGTCCCGGTTTGCCGGGGCGCCCTTTTCGTTGCGTGAGTGCCAATGCCCGCCCTATCCCGATTGCTTGCCGTCTGCGCGCTCGCCGCGCTTGCTCCTGCCGCCCCGCTTCTTGCCCAGACATCGACGGAGAGCCCCGTGCCTGCCGCCCAGCCGCTGACCATCGAACGCGTCTTCGCCAGTCCCAGCCTCAACGGCGCGGTGCCGCGCGGGGTGAAGCTTTCGCCGGATGGCCGCTACCTGACCCTGCTGCGGAATCGCACCGAAGATCGCGAGCGCTATGACCTGTGGGGCTTTGACCGCACCACCGGTCAGTGGACCATGCTGGTCGATTCGCTGAAGCTCGGTTCGGGTCGCGCGCTGTCCGAAGCGGAGAAGATGCAACGCGAACGCCTGCGCATCGGCGACCTCAAGGGCATCGTGACCTATGAGTGGGCGGCAGACAGCAAGGCAATCCTCGTCCCGCTCGATGGCGACCTATACCTCGCCAGGCTCGACGGATCGGTCCAGCGTCTGTCCGATACGTCAGAGGATGAACTCAACCCGGCGCTCAGTCCTAAGGGGGCCTATGTTTCCTTCGTGCGCGGTCGGCGGCTATGGACTGGCAAGGTTGGTGCCGTGGCCCAGCCAGTTACGCCAGAAGAACGTTCGGAGACCGTCTCCTGGGGCGAGGCGGAATTCGTCGCCCAGGAAGAGATGGACCGCCATACCGGCTTTTGGTGGGCGCCTGATGACAGCCGGATAGCAGTGCAGCGGTTCGACGAAGCGCCGGTGGCAGTGGTCACCCGCGCGGCGATCGGGGCCGAAGGCACCACGACCTATGCCCAGCGCTATCCGCTGGCGGGGACGCCCAATGCGCGGGTCTCGCTTTATGTCCAGAAGCCCGATGGCAGCGAGCGGGTCGAAGTTGACCTCGGGGTCGATCAGGACATCTACCTCGCCCGGGTCGACTGGGCACCCGATGGCAAGACACTCTACGTCCAGCGCCAGGATCGCGGGCAGACCCGGATCGATATGCTCGCCGTTGATCCGGCCACGGGCAAGAGCCGGGTGCTGTTTAGCGAGATGGCGGCCAAGGGCCACTGGGTCGACCTGTCGTACAGCTACCGCTTCCTCAAGGATGGCAGCCTGGTCTGGTGGTCACAGCGCGATGGTTTTGGCCATCTGTGGCACTTCAAGCAGGGCAAATGGCGGCAGCTGACCAAGGGTGACTGGGTCGTAACCGCGCTGGCTGGGGTCGATCAGGCCAGCGGCAAGGTGTTCTTCACCGCCACCAAGGACGATCCGCTGGCGCACCAGGTCTATGCGCTCGACCTCAAGAACCCGGACAAGGTGACGCAGCTGACCGAGACCGGCTTCCACAACAGCGCCAGCATGGACCGTTCTGGCAAGTCACTGCTCATCTCGCGCTCCGCTCTGAGCCAGCCGCCGCAGGTTTACCTCGCGGACCAAAGCGGAAAGCGCATCGCCTGGGTCGAGGAGAACAAGCTCGACGCCAAGCACCCCTATGCGCCGTACCTGGCCAGCCATCGCCCGACCGAATTCGGCACGATCAAGGCTGCGGACGGCACCGTGCTGCACTGGAACATGATCACCCCGCCGCTTGAGCCGGGGAAGCGCTATCCGGTGTTCTTCTCGCACTACGGCGGACCGAGTTCGCAGGAAGTGCTGCGCGCGTGGATGAACCCGCTGGCCCAGGCCATTGTCGACAAGGGCTATATCTGGTTCGAGCTCGACAACCGCGGTTCGGACAACCGCGGCGTGGACTTTGCAAAGCAGATCTACCGCACCATGGGCGGGGTCGAGGTGGCGGACCAACTGGCCGGGGCGCAGTACCTGAAATCGCTGCCCTTTGTCGCGGGTGACAAGATCGCGACCTATGGCTGGTCCTATGGCGGATACATGACGCTGAAGATGCTTCAGGCCAATCCGGGGGTCTATGCCGCGGGCATCGCCGGGGCTCCGGTGACCAAGTGGGAGCTTTACGACACCCACTATACGGAACGCTACATGGGCGATCCCAAGGCCGATGCCGCGGCCTATGCCAAGTCCAATGCCATGGCCGATGCGGCGAAGATCAAGGACCCGCTGCTGCTGATTCACGGCATGGCTGACGATAACGTGGTGTTCGAGCACTCCTCGGCGCTGATCGCCCGGATGCAGGCGGAAGCCGTGCCGTTCGAGATGATGCTCTATCCCGGCTACACGCACCGCGTTGGCGGACCAAAGGTGGGCGTCCACCTGTGGGAATCGATCTTTGCCTTTCTTGAACGCCACGGGGTGAAGCCATGACCTTCGGCATCGGACCCACCGGTTCTGCGGCGCAGGTCGCGGCACTGCAGCAGCAAGTGAACGCCAACCCGGCCGATCGCATCGCGCGTCACAATCTGGCGGTTGAACTGCGCAAGTGCGGACAGGCCGAACAGGCGCTCGCACAGATCGAACGGACCTGGGCCGAAGGCCTGCGCCTGCCTGAAACGGCGACCATGCGCGGGCACTTGCTCGCTGACGCCGGCCGCTTTGACGAGGCGTTGGCTGCCTATCGCGAGGCCGTGCGGGTCAAGCCCGAACTGGTCGAGGCCCATGCGGCCATGGCCAGCCTGCTGCCGCAGTTGGGGCGCGGCAGCGAGGCGCTCGACAGCCTGCGCGATGCGCTGAAGCGCGCACCGCAGGCGGGCATCCTCTGGCTGGAAGCGATGGCGCTGGCGCGCGGGCACATGGCCTGGGACCAGTTGCTGGACTGGGCCGAAGCGGCGGAGCAGCGGTTCGGTGCCGATACCATGGTCACGGCCTTTGCCGCCAATGCCCTGTCGGGACTGGACCGCGATGACGAGGCACTGGCGCGGATGGACGCAGCGCTGGCGATCGAGCCGACCTACACTCCAGGCCACGCGATCCGGGCGCACATCTTCCTGCGCAAGGGTGATCCTGCCGCTGCAGCCGAGGCAGCCGAACAGGCCACTCATCTGTCGGCGCGGGACCAGTCCGCATGGGCGCTGCTCAGCATTGCCTGGCGGCTGCTGGGCGACGAGCGCGAGCACTGGCTGTGCGATTACGACAACCTGGTCATGCCGATTGACATCGGGCTGGATGAAGATCTGCCCGGCGTGCTGGAGGCCTTGCACCGGGTTGGTGCCCATCCAGCCGACCAGTCGCTGCGTGGCGGCACGCAGACCCGCGGCAATTTGTTCGAGGCAAACGATCCGGTGATCCATGCGCTGGCCCAGGTGACGAAGGCGGCGATCGAGGAGCGGATCGGTCAACTGACGCCGGACGACAGCCATCCGTTCCTGTCGCGGATCACCGGGAAGAGCTGCTTCCCCACCTCGTGGTCAGTGCGGCTGGCCGCGTCAGGGTTCCATGTCAGCCATATCCATCCGGCGGGCTGGCTCAGCAGCGCCTATTACGCCAGCCTGCCGCCCGAAGTGGCTGCGGGTGATGGGCAGGGCGCGCTGGCTTTTGGCGTACCCGATGCGGCACTGGGGCTGGACCTTGCGCCGCGCCGGGTGGTGCAGCCACGGGAAGGCCAGTTGGTGCTCTTCCCGTCCTACCTGTGGCACGGCACCACGCCCTTCGAAAGCAGCGCGCCGCGCCTGACAGTCGCCTTCGACGCGCTGCCGGTGGACAACGGCGGCCAGCAGGGCTAGCCGCAGCCTCGCAATTCAGGAGATTGGCATGGGTTACCGGGTGGTAGTGGTCGGCGCGACGGGCAATGTCGGGCGCGAGATGCTCAATGTTCTGGCCGAGCGGGAATTCCCGATCGAGGAACTGGCAGCGGTGGCGTCCTCACGCTCGACCGGCAGTGAAGTCGAGTTTGGCGAGACCGGCAAGATGCTCAAGGTCCGCAATATCGAGCACTTCGATTTCGCCGGTTGGGACATCGCGCTGTTTTCGGCCGGGTCGGACGTGTCGAAGGCGTTCGCTCCCAAGGCAGCGGCGGCCGGCTGTGTGGTGATCGACAACAGCTCGTACTACCGGATGGACCCGGACGTGCCGCTGGTCGTGCCCGAAGTGAACCCCGATGCGATCGACGGCTACAAGGCGAAGATGATCATCGCCAACCCCAATTGCTCGACCGCTCAGCTGGTCGTCGCGCTGAAGCCGCTGCACGATGCGGCTACGATCAAGCGCGTGGTCGTGGCGACTTATCAGTCGGTCAGTGGCGCGGGCAAGCAGGGCATGGACGAACTGTTCGAGCAGAGCCGCAACATCTTCGTCGGCGATAGCAGCGAGCCGGTGAAGTTCACCAAGCAGATCGCCTTCAACGTGATCCCGCACATCGACAGTTTCCTGGATGATGGGTCGACCAAGGAAGAATGGAAGATGGTGGTCGAAACCAAGAAGATCCTCGATCCCAAGATCAAGGTCACTGCCACCTGCGTGCGGGTGCCGGTGTTTGTCGGCCATTCCGAAGCGGTGAACCTGGAATTCGAAAACGAGATCAGTGCCGAGCAAGCCCAGGACATCCTGCGCGAGGCCCCCGGGATCATGCTGGTCGATAAGCGCGAAGACGGCGGTTATGTAACGCCGGTCGAGTGCGTTGGCGACGGGGCAACCTTCGTCAGCCGGGTCCGCGATGACTCGACCGTCGACAATGGCCTGTCGCTGTGGTGCGTCTCTGACAACCTGCGCAAGGGCGCGGCGCTCAACGCGGTGCAGATCGCCGAACTGCTTGGGCGGCGCCACCTCAAGAAAGGTTGAGGTTTCCGGTTCATGGAGATTATTCCGTCATTTGATGGCACGCCGATGGCCTTGCATCGCCTAGGCGCGGGTCGGCCGGTAATCCTGTTGCACGGCTTGTTTTCCAGCGCGCAGATGAACTGGATGAACTGGGGCCAGGCGCAACTCCTGGCCGATGCCGGGTTTGAATGCCTGATGCCCGACCTGCGGGCGCATGGTGACAGCGGTAAGCCGCACGATCCTGCGGCCTATCCGCCCGACGTGCTGGCGCGCGATGCGATTGCGCTGGTCGAGGCGCTGGGGCTGACTGACTTCGACCTGGTTGGCTTCTCCCTCGGTGCGCGCACTTCGGTGCGAGCGGTGATCAATGGCCTGAAGCCGCGCCGGCTGGCGCTGGGCGGGATGGGGCTGGAAGGTTTGGCCGGCTGGACCGGACGCAGCGCCTTCTTCACCGATGCGATCGACCGCTTCGACGAGGTCAAGCACGGCGATCCGGCCTTTGCCGCCGTGTCCTTCATGAAGACGATGAAAGTGGACCGGGTGGCGGCGCGGCTGCTGCTCCAGACCTTCAGCGATACCGATCCGGCGGCGCTCAGCGCGTTGACCATGCCGACGCTGGTGGTCAATGGCGACAAGGACCGCGACAACGGCTCGCCCGACCTGCTGGCTGCTGCGCTTCCCAACGCAACGCTGATGACCGTGCCCGGGACGCACATGAGCTGCGTGACAAAGCCGGAACTAGGTGAGGCAATCCGCGATTTCCTGCTCGCCTGAATGCTGCTGGCCGATCCGCGCTTGACCCGCGCGGAATGGCTCGCCAGCGTGATCCCCATCGGCCTGGCGGCCGGACAGTCGTGATAAGGATACATTGATGAAGAGGATCGTTTCGCTCGCGGCGCTGGCAACGGCGCTGCTTTCTGCGCCCGTGCTGGCGCAGGACGCCAAGACCCCACAGGCTGAAGCTGACGCCTTCGTCGCCAAGGCGGAGAAGGACTTCAACCAGGCTGTGATCGAAAGCGGCCAGGCCTCCTGGGTCTATGAAACCTATATCAACCAGGACACCGAGGCGCTGACTGCCCGCGCCGATGCCGCCGTGACCACGTTGATGGTCAGGAACGCGCTGCAAGCGGCGAAATATGCCCAGACGCCGAACCTGTCCTATGACACTGACCGCAAGCTGGACCGGATGCGGACGGCGATCACCCTGCCGGCGCCGACTCGCGAAGGCGCGGCCCAGGAAATGGCCACGATCAAGGCGCGGATGCAGGGCATCTATGGCAAGGGCAAGGGCACGCTGAACGGCCAGCCGATCAACGGTAGCGACATCGAGGAGCGGATGGGCACCAGCCGCAATCCCGATGAACTGAAGGAAATGTGGACCAGCTGGCACGACAATGTCGGCAAGCCGATGAAGGGTGACTACGCGCAGCTGGTCGCGCTGGGCAACGAAGGCGCGCAGGGGCTGGGCTTTGCCGATGTCGGCGCGCAGTGGCGCTCAAACTATGACATGAGCCCGGAAGAATTCGCCGCGTTGACCGAAAAACTGTGGCTGGAAGTGAAGCCGCTCTACGATTCCCTGCACACTTACGTTCGGGGCAAGCTCAACGCCAAGTACGGGGACGGCGTCCAGGCCAAGACCGGTCCGATCCGCGCCGACCTGCTCGGCAATATGTGGGCGCAGGAATGGGGCAACATCTATGACATCGTCGCTCCGCCGGGTGCTGGCGATGTCGGCTATGATGTGACCGAGCTGCTCAAGGAAAAGGGCTATGACCCGCTGAAGATGGTCAAGGCGGGCGAGGGCTTCTTCTCCTCGCTCGGCTTTGCGCCGCTGCCCAAGACTTTCTGGGAGCGTTCGCAGTTCGTCAAGCCGCAGGACCGCGAAGTGGTCTGCCATGCCTCGGCCTGGGACCTCGACAATGTCGAAGATCTGCGCATCAAGATGTGCATCAAGGTCAATGGGGAGGATTTCACCACGATCCACCACGAGCTGGGCCACAACTATTACCAGCGCGCCTACAACAAGCAGTCGCCGCTCTACCTCGACGGGGCGAACGATGGCTTCCACGAGGCGATTGGTGATGCCATCGCGCTGTCGATGACGCCGGAATACCTGGTGCAGATCGGCCTGCTCGATCGCACCAAGGTGCCGTCGGCGGACAAGGACACCGGTCTGCTGCTGCGCCAGGCGATGGACAAGGTGGCGTTCCTGCCGTTCGGCCTGCTGGTCGATCGCTACCGCTGGCAGATCTTTTCGGGGCAAGTGAAGCCAGAGGGCTACCAGCAGGCCTGGACCGACCTGCGCCTCAAGTATCAGGGGATCGTCCCGCCTTCCCCTCGCGGGGCTGACGCCTTTGATGCCGGCGCCAAGTATCACGTGCCGGCGGTGGTGCCCTACACCCGCTACTTCCTGGCCCGGATCCTGCAGTTCCAGTTCTATGAAGCGGCCTGCAAGGCGGCCGGCTGGAAGGGCCCACTCCATCGCTGCAGCTTCTATGGCAACAAGGAAGTCGGCCAGAAGCTGAATGCCATGCTGGAAATGGGCGCCTCGAAGCCCTGGCCAGATGCGCTGCAGGCCTTCACCGGCAGCCGCGAGATGAGCGGCAAGGCGATGATGGCCTACTTTGCGCCGCTGAAGAAGTGGCTCGACAAGCAGAACAAGGGGATGAGGTCGGGCTGGTAAGCCTGGGCGTTCCTGTGACGAAAGAGGGCGGCGGCACTGCGGTGCTGCCGCCCTTTTCGCATTACCGGAACGGCGGCTCCTTGAAGGCGCGCAGTTTGCGCGAATGGAGCCTGGCCCCTTCGGCGCGCAGCAGATCACAGGCGGTGGTGCCGATCAGCAGGTGGGCGGCAATCGCTTCCTCGTAGAAGCGGTTGGCCTGACCCGGCAGCTTGATCTCGCCGTGGAGCGGCTTGTCCGAGACGCACAGCAGCGTCCCATAGGGCACGCGGAAGCGATAGCCCTGGGCGGCGATGGTGGCGCTTTCCATGTCGATCCCGATCGCGCGGCTCTGGCTGAGGCGGCGGGCAGACTGGGTATAGCGCAGTTCCCAGTTGCGATCGTCGGTGGTGGCGACCGTGCCAGTGCGCATCCGCTTTTTCAGGTTGGCACCGGTATCGCCGCTAACCTGCTCGGCTGCCTGGGCCAGGGCAATCTGCACTTCGGCAATCGCCGGGATTGGAATTTCGGGCGGGAGGACGCAGTCCAGCACGTGGTCGTCACGAAGGTAAGCGTGAGCCAGCACATAGTCGCCGATCCGCTGGGTATCGCGCAGGCCGCCGCAGTGGCCGATCATCAGCCATGCTTCAGGGCGCAGCACGGCGAGGTGATCGCAGATGGTCTTGGCGTTGGACGGGCCGACGCCGATGTTGACCAGCGTGATCCCCATCTTGTCTTCGCGGACCAGGTGATAGGCCGGCATCTGGTGGCGCCGCCAGGCCGTGTCGGACAGGCGCTCGCGGGCATTCGGGACGGCTTCCTCGACCAGCAGGCCGCCGGCACCGGACAGGCGGACATATTCGTCCTTGCCGAGTTGCATGCCGGCCCAGTCAACGAATTCATCGACATAGCGGTGATAGTTGGTGAAAAGAATAAAGCGCTGGAAATCTTCGATCGGGGTGCCGGTGTAATGCGCCAGGCGCGCGAGGCTGAAATCGGTGCGCAGCCCATCGAACAGGGCGAGCGGCAGGGTGCCATCGGGATCGGTCAGCTCAATCCCGTCGGCCAGTTCATCGCCGATCATGGCAAGTTCGGTCGCCGGGAAATGACGGGCCATGTCCTGCGGGCTCAAACCGCCAAGGCCAGAGCTGGCATCGATCACGTAGGGGAACGGAATTTCCTGCGCCGAGCGGCCGACCGTGACCTCGATGTCATAGTCATCGGCCAGCAGGGCAAGCTGTTCGGCCAGGTAATCGTCGAACAGGGCCGGGCGGGTAACGGTCGTTACGAAGGTGCCGGGTTGAGCCAGCCGGCCAAAGGCGCGGGCCAGGTCCGGGCGGGTCTCGACGCCGGTATAGGTGATCCTCAGTTCGGGATAGCACCAAGCGCGACTGGCGCGGCGTTCGGCGGGAGGAAGTATTCCGTCGGCAGCGAATTTCGCAATGTCGGAGCGGAGGGTGGCGACGGCTTCGTCGTAAACGCGGACCAATTCCGCGATGGTCTTTTCTGTGTTTAGCATCGCGGGCCTTTAGACAGATCGCGATGACATTTCAATTACGTTGCGGCTGAAACCGGTTTGCCAACGAAAAAGGGGGCGCCGAAGCACCCCCTTGATCGGTTGGAGAAAGCGCTGAAGCCTTAGGCTTCTTCGCCCTCGTCGGCAGCTTCCGGAGCGGCAGCCGGGGCCGGAGCCTCGCCTTCCTGCTCTTCGCCGTTGCCGGCTTCGAAGTCACCCGCAGCGGCAGCAGCCTCGGCGGCGTCGTCTTCGAACATGGCGGCGATCACGTCGACGCCCTTGGCCTGCTGATCGGCTTCGTCAGTCGAACGAGCGACGTTGACCTTGACCATCACGGTCACTTCCGGGTGCAGCGAAACCTTCACGTCGAACACGCCGATGGTCTTGATCGGGCGTTCCAGCACGATCATCGACTTGTTGATGCCAGCGCCATCGGCGTTCAGCGCATCGACGATGTCACGCACCGAAACCGAACCATACAGCTGGCCCGAGTTCGACGAGGCACGGATCAGGACGACCGACTTGCCTTCGACGTTACCGGCGTGCCCTTCGGCTTCCGAGCGGCGCGCAGCGTTGTCGGCTTCGATCTTCGAACGGTTGATTTCGAAGAGCTTGCGGTTGGCTTCGTTGGCGCGCAGCGCCTTCTTGTTCGGCAGCAGGTAATTGCGCGCGTAACCGTCCTTGACGTTTACGACATCGCCGATGGTGCCGAGCTTCTCGATACGTTCGAGGAGGATGATTTCCATGGTCTCTCTCCCCTTACTTCACGAGGTAGGGCAGCAGGCCCAGGTGACGGGCACGCTTGATGGCCTGGCCCAGTTCACGCTGCTTCTTTGCAGAAACGGCGGTGATGCGGCTCGGCACGATCTTGCCACGCTCAGACATATAGGTCTGGAGCAGGCGCGTGTCCTTGTAGTCGATCTTCGGGGCGTTCTTGCCCGAGAACGGGCACGACTTGCGGCGGCGGAAAAATGCGCGGGCCATGGCTTAGAACTCCTCGCGTTCGCGGCGCTTGGTGCGCTCGCGATCCTGCTTGCGCATCTGCACCGACGGGCCTTCTTCCAGCTCGTCGACGCGCACGGTCAGCCAGCGGATCACGTCTTCGTTGATCGCGGTCTGACGCTCCAGCTCGGCAACAGTGCCGGCGGGTGCTTCGATGTTCAGCATCACGAAGTGCGCCTTGCGGTTGCGCTTGATCTTGTAGGCCAGGTTCTTGAGGCCCCAGGTCTCGGTCTTGGTGACCTTGCCCTGGTGGGCTTCAACGATTTCCGTGGCGGTGGCGGCCAGCGCATCGACCTGCGCCTGGCTCAGATCCTGGCGAGCCAGGAATACATGCTCGTAGAGCGGCATGCATATGCCTTTCATCTATCTAACCGATCGCTGGCCGATCCGCGGGATTGCGGGGCCCCTCCGGCTTTCTTTTCCCCGGAATCGCTTCCGGAAGCGGCGGCCATTAGCGGTTTGCGGCGGGAATGCAAGCCTTGCGGGGCGGGCCAAGCCTTGGCAAGCAAGGTACTTCCATGAAACTCGGGGAGTTACGCTGTCATGCCAACCGGTCTCGTCGCCCTGCTTGACGATATTTCGGTGATTGCCAAGGCGGCGGCGGCCAGCATCGACGATGTCGGCGTGGCAGCGGCCAAGGCCGGGACCAAGGCCGCGGGCGTGGTGATCGACGATGCCGCCGTCACCCCCAGCTATGTAACCGAGTTCACCCCTGACCGCGAATTGCCGATCATCTGGCAGATCGCCAAGGGAAGCCTGAAGAACAAGCTGCTGATCCTGCTACCGGCGGCACTGGTGCTCAGCCAGTTCCTGCCGTGGGCGATCACTCCGCTGCTGATGATGGGCGGCCTGTTCCTGTGCTACGAAGGCGCGGAAAAGGTGCTGGAGAAGCTGGGCGGGGCCAAGCACGGAGAGACACTGGAAGATCCGATCGAGGACATGGCGACCTTCGAGAAGGAGCGGATTACCGGCGCGGTGCGGACCGATTTCATCCTTTCGGCAGAGATCATGGCGATTGCCCTGGCTGAAGTGGCGGATGAAGCCTTGCTCAACCGTGGGATCATCCTGGCTCTGGTTGGGATCGTCATCACGGCGGCGGTCTATGGCGTGGTCGCGCTGATCGTGAAGATGGACGACATCGGACTGCACTTGGTCGAGAAGCGCACCACGGCCGCCGCGCAGAAGCTGGGGCGGGGGATGCTATTGGCCATGCCGGTCCTGCTGACCGCACTGTCGTCCGTCGGTACGCTGGCGATGCTTTGGGTCGGCGGACACATCCTGGTTGATGGCGCGAAAAAGCTCGGCTTCATGCCGCCCTATGACGCGATCCACGCGATTGAGCACGCGGTCCACGAGGCGACCGGCGCGCTTGGCGGGGTGCTGGGCTGGCTGACCAATTCAACGCTTTCCGGTATCGTCGGGCTGGTCCTGGGCACGATCGTGGCCGTGCTGCTGCACAAGGTGCCGGCCATGTTCGGCAAGTCAGCCCACTGATCTAACTTAAACCGGCCAGCACTTCGCGGGCAAAGACGCTCAGCGTATCGTCGCGGGCGCCCATGATGACGATTCGGTCACCGGGCCGGGCGATCTGTGCCATGTAACCCCCGCAGTCTTCACGCGCCGCGATGTATTCTGCCCGGCCGCCATGATCGCGGATCAAGTTCACGATCCGCTCGCTGCCCTCGCTGCGATCGACCGTGCCGCCGAAATAGACCGGATCGCACAGCACGGTCACGTCTTCTGGCCCAAGCAGGCGGGCAAAGACCTCGGCCAGTTCATGGCCCATCTGGCGCAGCGGGCCATAGCCGTGCGGCTGGAAGAAAGCGATTACCCGGCCGGGATGGGCCTTCAACGTGCGCAGGGTGGCGGCGCACTTTTCCGGGTTGTGGCCGAAGTCATCGATCACGGTCACGCCGCTGGCGCTGGTGCCGACGATCTCGAACCGGCGGGCGAGGCCGGCATAAGAAGCAAGCGCGGCTACGGCATCCGCGACCGCGACACCAGCGGCATTGGCCGCTGCAATCGCGGCCAATGCGTTGGCCAGGTTGTGGCGGCCGGGCACCTTGAGGGTCAGGGCGTGGTTGCTGCCATCGCGCCGGTCGAGTACTGCGGCGCCGATTGCGGCGGGGCCTTCAACCACCGAACCCGGAGCCACGCCTATTTCCGCCTCGGCGCTGTCGATTCCGAACCGGACAACGGCCATGGCGCGCGAGGCGAGGGCGCGGCATTCCGGATCGTCGGCATTGATTGCGGCGACCTGTGCCTTTGCCAGGAAGTCCCCGAACAGTTCCCGCAGCTCTTCCATCGACTTGTGATCGAGGCTGACATTAAGCAGCACGGACACGGCGGGGCGATAGAGCGCGATCGAGCCGTCGCTTTCGTCGACCTCGCTGACGAAGGTATCTCCGCTGCCAACCCGGGCCGAGGCGAAAGGCGCATCCGGAGCGGCGAAATTCTTCATGACCGCGCCGTTCATGATCGTGGGATCGCGGCCGGCGCTGGTCAGAATCCAGCCGGTCATGCCTGTGACCGTGCTCTTCCCGCTGGTCCCGCCGATCGCCACTCCGCGTGGCGCGGCGTTGAACAGGCGGGCGAGCAGCTCGGCCCGGCTCATCCGCGCGCAGCCGAGTTCGCGGGCGCGGACCATTTCCGGCACGGTATCCTCGACCGCGGCCGAGGCGACCAGCACCTGATTGGCTGAGGCGATACCGCTGCCATCCTGCGGGAACAGGGTGAAGCCCTCGCTTTCCAGCCAGGCGAATTTCTCAGGCGTGCGACCCTGGTCGCGGCTGCGGTCCGATCCGGCGACAGTCGCGCCGTGGCCTTTCAGGATCAGTGCCAGCGGGAGCATGCCAGAGCCGCCGATGCCGCAGAAGAACCAGGGGTGCCCGGAAAGGTCTTGATCGGTAAGATCGCTCATGGTCCCTCCGGTATGCGCCCTTGCCACGCCTGACAACCGGGTTAGGAAGCGTCATGCCCAATGTAGCGATCTGCGCCCCGTCGGCGGCCT
This sequence comes from Sphingomonadaceae bacterium, assembly GCA_009926135.1. Taxonomy (GTDB): domain Bacteria; phylum Pseudomonadota; class Alphaproteobacteria; order Sphingomonadales; family Sphingomonadaceae; genus Novosphingobium. Next base: position 38,762 of record RFPL01000010.1, on the reverse strand, counting down.
TTTTCAAAGAGGATGCGGAGCGTGTCCTGGCACTGGCCGCCGCCGAGTTTCCCGGGGTGACGCTGCATTTCCACCCTCAATGCTTCCTCAGCGACGGGCATTTCGCCGGGCCAGACGCGGCCCGGCTTGATGCGCTGGTCGAATGCGCCAACGATCCGGCCTTTGACGCCGTGTGGTTCGCGCGCGGCGGTTATGGCGCGGCGCGGATTGCGGAGGATGCGCTAACGCGGTTCGATCATGCGGCGCAGGACAAACAGTTCCTGGGCTATTCCGATGCGGGAACCCTGCTCGGCGGGCTTTACCGCAACCGGATCGGTCAACCAGTCCATGCCCCGATGCCGGCCGACATCCGCCGGGCCGGGGGCGAAGCGGCGGTTCGGCGCTCCCTGGCCTGGCTGGACGGCGACAAGACCGGTGAAGAACCATTGCCGGACAAGCATCCGGCGGCTGCCTTCAACCTGATGACCCTGGCCATGCTGGGCGGCACCCCGCTGATGCCGGGGCTCGCTGGCCATGTCGTGCTGGTCGAGGAGGTCTGTGAGTACCTCTATGCGGTCGACCGGTTGTTCTTCCACCTGACAGCGCACCTTGGCGGGATCGCCGGTCTGAGGCTGGGCCGGGTCAGCGAGGTGCCGGAAAACGACCGGCCCTTTGGTGCCGATGCAGAGCAGATTGCCCGCCACTGGTGCCAGCGGCACGCCATTCCGTTTCTGGGGACAGCCGACATCGGCCACGATATCGACAACAAGATTGTCCCCTTCGGACTTGCCCGCTGACGCGCCAGCCAATAGGCGCAGGCGCCAAAGCCAAGGGAGAGGACCATGCGCGCATTCGTTTTTCCGGGTCAGGGTAGCCAGAAGGTCGGCATGGGCGCCGATCTGGCCGCAGCCAGCGCCGCCGCGCGCGCCGTGTTCGAAGAAGTCGACGACGCGCTGGGCCAGAAGCTTTCCGCCATCATGCGCGATGGGCCCGAAGATGCCCTGACCCTGACCGAGAATGCCCAGCCGGCGATCATGGCCAATGCCATTGCCGTGCTGCGCGTGCTGGAACAGGAAGGCGGGATCACGCTGGCCGACAAGGCCGATTTCGTCGCCGGGCACAGCCTGGGCGAATATACCGCACTCTGCGCCGCCGGAGCCTTCAGCCTGGCCGATACGGCCCGCCTGCTCAAGCTGCGCGGGCAGGCGATGCAGGCCGCCGTGCCGGTTGGCGTTGGCGCGATGTGCGCGCTGCTCGGTGCCGATATCGACAAGGCCCAGAAGCTGGCGGACGCCGCAGCCGAGGGTGAAGTCTGCACCGTGGCCAATGACAACGATCCCGGACAGGTCGTCCTGTCGGGCCACAAGGGCGCGATCGAGCGGGCGATTGCCATGGTCAAGGACTTCGAGATCAAGCGCGGTGTGCTGCTGCCCGTCTCGGCCCCGTTCCATTGCCCGCTAATGCAGCCGGCCGCCGATGCCATGGCTGCGGCGCTGGGTCAGACTCCGCCGGGCGCGCTGCGCGTGCCGCTGTTCGCCAATGTCACCGCCGCCGTGGTCAGCGACCCGGCCGAGGTCCAGCGCCTGCTGGTCGAGCAGGTCTGCGGCCGCGTCCGCTGGCGCGAAAGCGTGATTGCCATGCAGGCTGCCGGGGTAGACAAGTTCGTTGAACTGGGCGGCAAGGTGCTGGGGCCGATGATCGGCCGGAGCGTCAACGATGTAACCGTGACCAGCGTGGTCGGCATGGCCGACATCGAAGCGCTGGCAAAGGAGCTGTGATCATGGACCGCATGTTCGACCTGACTGGAATGACCGCCCTTGTCACTGGCGCTGCCGGGGGCATAGGCTCGGCCATCAGCCATGCCCTGGCCCGACAGGGTGCGCGGTTGGCGCTGTCAGGGACCAACCCGTCGAAGCTGCGCGCGTTCCGCGAGGAGCTGAACGACACCTATGGACACGATCATGTCGAGATCACCTGTGATCTGTCGAACAGCGAACAGGTCGAGCATCTGGTGCCGGCCACGATCGATACCCTGGGCAAGATCGACATCCTGGTGAACAATGCCGGGATCACCCGCGACAACCTGGCCATGCGGATGAAGGATGAAGAGTGGGAGCAGGTCATCAAGGTTAACCTTGAAGCTGCCTTCCGCCTGATGCGCGCCGCGACCAAGCCGATGATGAAGGCCCGCTTCGGCCGGATCATCACCATCACGAGCGTGGTCGGCGCAACCGGCAATCCCGGGCAGATGAACTATGCCGCCGCCAAGGCCGGCCTGGTCGGGATGTCCAAGTCGCTCGGCCAGGAAATCGCCAGCCGCGGCGTGACGGTTAACTGCGTGGCCCCCGGGTTCATCCGCACCGCGATGACCGAAGTGCTCCCGGATGCCCAAAAGGACGCGCTCAATGCCCGGATACCGATGGGCCGGATGGGTGAGGGCGAGGATATTGGGGCGGCTGTCGCTTACCTTGCCAGCAAGGAAGCCGGCTACATCACCGGACAGACGCTGCACGTCAACGGCGGGATGGCCATGCTCTGATCCAGCCCGAAAGGGTGGATTTATCCCCAGTTTAGCCGGGATTCAGGAAAGCCGAACTTGCCCGCCGCACCCCCGGCGTTAAGAACGGAGGTCCGAATTTCCGGCGCTGCGGCCGATTCCGGCTGTGCGCTCGCCTCGAAATCAGTTCCTGGGGACGAAACCGATCATGAAGGCCACAATCGAACGCGCGACGCTTCTGAAGTGCCTGTCGCACGTGCAGTCCGTCGTTGAACGGCGCAACACGATCCCGATCCTCTCGAACGTGCTGATCGAAGCTGCGGCTGACGGCACGGTCCGGATCATGGCGACTGACCTTGATCTTCAGGTGGTCGAAACCCTTGGCGCGGTCTCGGTCGAGGGCGCGGGTGCAATCACGGTCTCGGCGCACCTGCTGTTCGACATTGCCCGCAAGCTGCCTGATGGCAGCCAGGTTAGCCTGGAAACGGCGGACAATCGCATGGCGGTAAAGGCCGGGCGCAGCCGCTTCTCGCTGCCAACCCTGCCGCGCGATGATTTCCCGGTGATCGTCGAAGGCGATCTGCCAACCAGCTTCGAGCTGCCGGCCGCGACGCTGGCCCAGCTGATCGACCGCACCCGCTTTGCGATCAGCACCGAGGAAACCCGCTATTACCTCAACGGCATCTTCATTCACGTTACGGATGATGAGCTGAAGGCAGCGGCCACTGACGGTCACCGCCTGGCCCGCTTCACGATCCCGCGCCCGGACGGTTCGGAAGGAATGCCGGACGTGATCGTGCCGCGCAAATGCGTTGCTGAACTGCGCAAGTTGCTGGAAGAGGCGCAGGACGCGAAGGTTTTGATCGACCTGTCGGCCAGTAAGATTCGCTTCACCCTGGGTGGTGAGAACGGCGTTGTGCTGACCAGCAAGCTGATCGACGGCACCTTCCCCGACTACAGCCGCGTGATCCCGACCGGGAACGACAAGCTGCTGCGGCTTGACCCCAAGAGCTTCTGGCAGGGCGTGGACCGCGTCGCGACGATCGCCACGGAAAAGACCCGCGCGGTCAAGATGGCGCTGGATAATGACCGGGTGACACTCTCGGTAACTTCGCCGGATAACGGGACGGCCTCGGAAGAGGTGCCAGCCGATTACAAGTCCGCCGGGTTCGAGATCGGCTTCAATGCCACATATCTCAAGGATATCCTCGGCCAGATCGAAGGTGATACGGTTGAATTGCACCTTGCCGATGCTGGCGCGCCGACGCTGATCCGCCAGGACGACAAGAGTCCGGCGCTTTACGTGCTGATGCCGATGCGGGTGTAGTCCGGCTTATGCCCGGGCTGGTCCACTAGCCCGGGCAAGCCGACGGACGGCTGCCTATTCGGCGGTCGTCGGATCGATCATGTTGTGCACTTCCTGGATGCTGTTCGCCGGGAAACCAGCGCTTTCTGCGTGCTAGCGGATCATATCCGCGTCAGGTGCGCGGTAGATGCAGTAGATCTTGTTGTCGGTGACGTAGGAGTGCACCCACTGGATCTGCGGCCCAAGATCCCGCAGCACGGAGCATGAAGCCTGCGAAGCGCCCTTCAGCGCTTCGCCATCTAGCGTGCCGGCACCCGGCATTTCCCGTTCAATCACGAATTGTGGCATGTCGTCTACCTTCTCGTCAAAAAGTGGTAGCGACCCGTTGTTATGCCGGAACGATAGGCCAGAGCGGCGGTACTTGCCACCGGAATTATCCCGGTCAGTCGCTCGGCAACGCGATTGACCTCACTGCGCCAGGCCCTAGGAATAATCCCGAGTTCTCGGGAGAGTTTCAATGGCAAGGACCGTTCAGGTAAAGCGCGGCGCGCTTGGTGAAACGCGCATTGTCGAAGCAACCGATGCGCCGTTGGGCGATGGTGCGGTCCGCCTCAAGATCGAGAGCTTTTCGGTCACTGCCAACAACGTGACCTATGCCGTGGCTGGCGACGCCTTCGGTTACTGGAACTTCTTCCCGGGCGAGGACGGCTGGGGCGTGGTGCCGATGTGGGGCCATGCCGTGGTCACCGAAAGCCGCCATCCGGAGATTGCCGTGGGTGAACGGGTCTATGGCTATTTGCCCATGGGCGACAGCCTGGACGTGCTGCCGACCGGGGTAAGTGCGGGCGGTTTCACCGATGCGGCGGCGCACCGCCAGCCGATGAGCCCGATCTACAATCAGTACAGCCGTCTTGCCGCCGACCCAGAGCATGATCCCGCGCGCGAAGGTGAGCGGATGATCTTTGGCCCGCTATTCAAGACTGGCTTCCTGATCGAGAGCTTCATGCGCCGTGAAAACTGGTTCGGTGCAGAGGCGGTGGTGATGACCTCAGCCTCGTCCAAGACCGCGATGGGCCTTGCTTCCGTAGCGCGGCATCGTTCGCCCGGCATCAAGCGGACCGGCCTGACTTCGGCCGGAAACGTTGAATTTGTGCGGCGCGGCGGGTTCTACGATCAGGTGCTGGCCTATGAGGACCTCGCCAGCCTGCCGCAGCTATCGTCCGTGCTGGTCGACTTTGCCGGCAATGCAGGGCTGATCCACGGTGTGCACACCGCGCTAGGTGATCACCTCAAATATTCCTGCACGGTCGGTGCGACCCATGTGGGTGCCGGATTCGGCCAGGACAATGGCCCGTTGCCGGGGCCCACGCCGGTGCTGTTCTTCGCGCCTGATCATGCCGTGGCGGCGAACAAGGAACTTGGCCCCAAGGCCTTCGGCGAGGCCGTGGGTGAGAGCTGGATGCGGTTTATTGCCGAGGCCGGTGGAGCGCTGACGATTGACGTTCGCAGCGGGCTGCAGGCCGCGCAGGAGGCCTATCTGGCGACACTGGCAGGTAAGGCAGACCCGGCGGTGGGGATCGTGATCCGGCCCTAGCAGGCCAACCCGCCCCGGCTGTTACGCCGGGGCGGGGGAGCTCATTCGGCAGCTTCGAGCATATCGGCCCGCTGGGGCCCGCGGATCAGGCCGCCCGGGGTGGCACCGGTCCATTCGCCATCCTTGAACGTCACCACGCCGGTCTTGATCGTGCAGACGTAACCTTCGGCCCGCTGCAGCAGGCGCTTGCCACCGGCCGGGAGGTCAAAGGCCAGCCAGGGCTTGCCCAGCTTGACCGCGTCGAGATCGATCACGTTGATATCGGCCAGGTAGCCCGGCGCCAGGATCCCGCGATCGTCCAAGCCATAGAGCCGCGCCGTATCGCGGCACTGACGCTTGATCGCGTTTTCGAGACTGATCTTGTTGCCCCGCTTGCGATCGCGCACCCAGTGCTGGAGCATGAAGGTCGGGCTGGCGGCATCGCAGATCGTGCCGCAGTGCGCCCCGCCATCAGATAGCGAGTTCACCGTGTCATCGCTCTGCTGCAGCGCTTCGAGGAAATCGAGGTTGCCATCGGCATAGTTGAGGATCGGCAGATAGATGAAACCGGCGCCACCATCGCGGCAGAGCAGGTCATAGGCATATTCGTCGCCCGAAACCCCGGCAGCTGCGGCGCGCGCGGCGATCGAGGCATCGGCCTGCGGTTCGTAATCGAAATCGGGGTCCATTTCGAACTGCATGGTCCAGCCGCCGCTGACCACCATCGAGATGCCGATGATGTCTTCCGGAACCTGGCTGTAATCGCAGGCTTCGGACAGCAGCTGCGCCTTGAACGCCGGGTCGAGCAGCTTGGCGCGCTGCTGTTCCCATGGCAGGTCAGCAATGGCCTGCCAGCTTGGCCGCAGGCGGAACGGGTGGACTGTGCCCTGCCAGGCCATGATGATGCCATTACCACGTAGCGCGATCTGGGCGACAATGTTGGCGCCGTTGTCATTCTCGGCGCGCATGTTGGCGATCTGCTCGGACAGCGGCTGCTCCTTGGCGATGGATTGCAGCGCGGCGAAGGTCACCGGCAGGCCGGTTTCGCGGCTGATCTGGCCCATCCAGCTGAACTCGTTCCATTCGCGGCGCAGGTCGCTGGCCATTTCGAACACGCCGTAGCCAACCCGGCCCATGGCGCGGCCAATCTCGACCAGTTCTTCTTCTGTCGCCGTGGTGCCAGGCACCAGTTCGCCGTCGATCGAGCGGTGCAGCACGGTCCGGCTGGTGGAGAAACCCAGCGCCCCGGCGCGGACGCCTTCCTCCACGATATCGGCCATCTTGGCGATGTCATCGGCGGTCGGGACGGCGCCTGGCATTTCGCGGTCACCCAGCACATAGGCGCGCACCGCGCCGTGCGGGACGTGCGTGCCGATGTCGATCGAGCGCGGCAGCTTCTCCAGTGCGTCGAGGTATTCGGGGAAGGTTTCCCAGTCCCACTTCATGCCCTCGGCCAGGGCCGTGCCTGGGATGTCCTCCACCCCCTCCATCAGCCCGATCAGCCAGTTATGGCGATCCGGCGCCGCCGGTGCGAACCCTACGCCGCAATTGCCCATCACGGCGGTCGTCACGCCATGCCAGGATGATGGGGCCATTTCCTGGTCCCAGGTGGCCTGACCATCGTAATGCGTGTGCACATCGACCCAGCCCGGTGCGACGATCTTGCCGGCGGCGTCGATCTCGTCCGCAGCGTCGCCCTGGATATTGCCGACAGCGGCGATCAGCCCGTCCTTGATGGCGACATCGCCGGTAAAGCGCGCCGCGCCGGTGCCGTCGACAATCGTGCCGCCGCGAATGATCAGATCGTAAGTGGGCATAGCCTCTCTCCGCTGGCCGCGACTCTCTGGGGTCGCGCCTTTAACCGCGCGATTAAAACACGCGTTGGGGGCGGGAGCAAGCAGTAAGCTGGCCGTTATTCCCCCAGCGCGCGGATCATGTCGGCCACATCGACGAACTTTTCGCGCGGGGCGCCATCGCGGGCGCGCTGTTCTTCGGCGGCTTCGATCTTCTTCCAGTCACGGAAAGTCACAACATCAAGCCCGCGCGCTTCGGCCAGCGCGTCAAAACCGGGGCGGCCAGCCTTGCCAGCACCATTGCCGATGTCCTGCGCGATCAGTTCGATGATGGCGAAGCCATCGGGGCGGTTCGTGCCAATGGTTCCCGAAGGGCCGCGCCGCGCCCAGCCGACGCAATAGAGTCCGGGGAGAATCCGTCCTTCGTCGTTGGCAAAGCGCCCCGCGCTCTCCTCAAACGGCACGCCGGGGATCGGGCTGGTCTTGTACCCAATGCAGGTGACGACCAGACTGCAGGGGATCGTATAGGTTTCGCCCGTGCCGCTGGCGCGGCCATTGGCGTCAAGCTTGGTGCGCTCGATCTCGATCCCGCTGACGCGCCCGTCACCCTGGATGGCGCGCGGGCTGGCGAAGAAATCGAACTCGATCTCAACCGGTTTGTCGGCGCGAAATTCCTCCGGGATTGCGGCAAAGCTGCGCAGATGGGCCACCGACTTGCGCTGCCCTGGTTCGAGGAACATGTCCTCGTCCTCGGCTGGCAAGTCGGCCGGGTCGACGCGCGGGCAAGCCCGCGCCAGGTGGGCCAGTTCGCCCAGTTCCTTAGGTGTCATGGCAATCTGGTGCGGACCCCGGCGCCCCAGGATGACGATGCGTGAAACCTTTGACCGATCAAGGGCATGGAGGGCGTGGGCCACGATATCGCTGCCGTCAAACTCGCTCGCGGTCTTGGACATGATCCGCGCCACGTCCAGCGCGACGTTGCCGTTGCCGATCACAACGGCGGTACCACCGGACAGGTCGGGATTGAGCTTCGCGAATTGCGGGTGGCCATTGTACCAGCCGACGAAGGCGGCGCTGCCGAAGACGTTCTCCAGCCCTTCGCCGGGAATGCCCGCTGGCTTGTCATTGGGGGCACCGGTGGCCAGGACCACCGCGTCGTAAAGTTCCTGCAGTTCGGCAATCGTCACGTCCTCGCCGATCGTGACATTGCCGACGAAGCGGACGTTGTCGGACAGGGCCGTGCCTTCGTAGCGGCGCGAGACGCCCTTGATCGACTGGTGATCGGGGGCGACCCCGGTACGGATCAGGCCATAGGGAACGGGCAGCATGTCGAAGATGTCGACCCGGACATCCTCACCCCACTGTTTTTGCGCCGCTTCGGCGGTGTAGTAGCCCGCCGGGCCAGACCCGATAATGGCGATATGACGCATGAACCGATCCGCCTCCCCCGCTGGTACAGGGGCCGTTTCTGGTCTGGCACCGGAAAGCTCGATAGCGCTAGCGCGCTGCCGGACTGACCGCCTGACCCGATTCCTGCCGCTCCGTCCACGTTTGTGCTGGGCAGGATGCCTTGCCGGAATGGGCTTGGCAACCCGGCTGGCAAAAGTCGCAGGACGCGCCTTCGATCGTGCTTAAGCGCCAGAAATTAACAGTTTTTCAAAAGCATTCGGCCAGGGTTGCAGCCATGGTCGCGAAGCACGCGAGGAACGGGCAGTCAGCCGCGCCGCAAGCGCGCGTCGGCGCTCGTCCGCGCGAGGCAGTGCGGGCGCAGGAGCTGGTTGACGACAACTGGCGCCTGATTGCGCCGATCATGGCCGTGATAACGATCGTGACTGCTGCGTCGACCGGGACCGTTCCGGGCATTCCGGCTGGGGCGCTGATCGCAGCGGCGATGTGGCTGGCCTGGGCCATGCCGCGGGTCAACCGGCGCGAAAAACTGCGCCGGCATGACGAAGCCCGCCGGCAACTGCTCCACGGCCTGCACGTGAGCGCGCCAATGCTGCTGTTCGGGCTGGCGATCGGCTGCTGGACCGAAGGCATCGCCTCGGTGAACTGGCGCGAAACCATCGGGGCGCCGGTGATTGCCTCGTCGCTGGCCGCCATCATTCTCAACCGCCGGATCGCCAGCATCATTGGCGCGATCGTGGCCACTTGGCTCGGGATCGCGCTGGTCGCCGGCAATATCGACACCCTGCTGATCCTGACCGGCGGGGCTGCGATCGGGGTGCATGCCGCCGTCCAGCAGGCCCGCAGCGACCGCGTCGCGGCCGAGACCGAGCGGGAACGCCGCCGCAGCCAGCAACGCGCCGAACAACTGCTCAACGAATTCGAGGAGAGCGGGCAGGGCTGGTTCTTCGAGACCGATCGTCGCGGCGCCTTGCTCTATGCCTCGCCCACGGTCGGCAAGGTGCTGGGCCAGAAGCCGCGCGCGCTGGTGGGCAAGCCGCTGGCCGTGCTGTTCCAGCCCGATGCCGAAGAGGGGGAGCGGACCCTGGCGTTCCACCTCACCGCACGATCAGCCTTCAATGACCTGGCGCTGCGGGCGGCAGTGCCGGGCGAGGAGCGCTGGTGGTCGATCTCGGCCCGGCCGCTCTACGATGAATTCGGCAATTTCCTAGGCTTTCGCGGCTCGGGGCATGACCTGACCGAAAAGCGCCGCTCGCAGCAACATGCCTCACGCCTGGCGCACTACGATTCGCTCACCGGCCTGGCCAACCGGCTGCAGATGGCCCAGACGCTGGAGCGCCTGCTCGCCGCGCCGAACCCGGGGCAGCGGGCCTGCGCGATCTTCCTGCTCGATCTCGACCGGTTCAAGCAGGTCAATGATACCCTCGGCCACCCGGCCGGCGATGCCCTGCTGACGCAGGTGGCAGAGCGGCTCAAGCACACCGTGGGTGAACTGGGGCGGGTCGGGCGGCTGGGCGGCGACGAGTTCGAAGTGGTGCTGCCCGGCCGGCACAAACGCCCCGACCTTGCCGCCCTGGCCGACCGGGTGATCCGCAACCTGTCATTGCCCTACCAGCTTGATGGGCACCGGGTGGTGATCGGCGCATCGATCGGCATCGCGCTCTCGCCCGAGGATGGGGTCACTTCCGATGCGCTGATCCGCAATGCCGATCTGGCGCTCTACGCGGCAAAGGATGCCGGACGCGGGCGGCATCACTTCTATGCGGCAGACCTGCACAGCGATGCCGAAGAACGCCGCCAGCTTGAGGCCGACCTGCGCGAGGCGGTGGCCAGCGGCGGGCTTGAGCTGGCCTACCAGCCGGTGGTCCAGACGACGAGCGAGCGGATCACCGGGTTCGAGGCGCTGCTGCGCTGGACCCATCCGGTCCATGGGCCGCTGTCGCCGGCGAAGTTCATCCCCATTGCCGAGGATATCGGCCTGATCGCGCAGATCGGTGAATGGGCCCTGCGCCGGGCCTGTGCGCAACTGGCGAAATGGCCCGAATCGGTGCGCGTGGCGGTCAACGTTTCGCCGCTGCAATTCGCCAATCCAGCGCTGCCTGCAGTGGTGACACAGGCCCTGGCCAATGCCCAGGTCAGTCCCGACCGGCTGGAGCTGGAGATCACCGAAAGCGTCTTCCTCAACGAGGACGAAGGGGTCGAGAAGATGTTTGCCGCGCTGAAGGGCATCGGGGTGCGGCTGGTGCTGGATGATTTCGGTACGGGCTATTCCTCGCTCGGCTATCTCAAGCGGGCACCATTCAACAAGATCAAGATCGACCAGTCATTCGTGCGCGGCGCGACCCAGCCGGGCAGCCGCAACGGCGCGATCATCAGCTCGATTGTCAGCCTGGCCGAGGCGCTTGGGATGGAAACCACGGCGGAAGGCGTGGAAACCCTCGACGAGCTCGACCTGGTCCGCCAGCTCGGCTGCAGCCATGTCCAGGGCTATATCTATGACCGGCCGCTGACATTCCATGATGCGACGGCGCGGCTCGCCTCTGGCCTGACCGCGATTGCCAGCGGTCCGCGTTCGGCCCGGGCCGCGCGCCAGACCATGTTGCGCACCGTCGCGCTGGAGCATGGCGGGCAGCAATACCAGGCAACGCTGCGCAACGTCTCGACCACGGGGGCGCTGGTCGAAGGTCTCTGGAACGTACCGCCGGGCACGATCTTCCAGCTGCACTGGGCCGAGGGGCAGATATTGACCGCCACGGCGCGCTGGTCGCAGCAGGACCGGATGGGAGTGGAATTTGCCACGCCGCTGGCCAGCGAGGCCATTGCCGGTCGTCCGCCCGGGCGCGGACCAGACTTTGCGGTCGAGCACCGCCGAGCGGTGGGCGAATGAATATTCCGGGTCGGGCCGAGGTCAGTGTTAGGCAATTCGCAACCATGTTCGGTTAGAAAAGGACAAAGCGACCCACCGAATTGCGTGGAAACTATCGAGCGAGAATGATGACTGGAGGCAGCGCCTCTCCACTGGGACGATTTCGCAGTCTGCTGGGTAGCCGGCGGGACGACGGGCTGTCGCCCGAAGCCAGCAAGTCGGATCGCGAACGCCTGCTCGAACTGGCCCAGGATTACGAACGCTCCGGCCACGGCTGGTTCTGGTCGACCAATGCCGGCGGCCAGCTGACCTATGTTTCGGACTGCGTCTCCCAGGTGCTTGGCGTTACGCCGCAGGACCTGGTCGGGCAGCCAGTCCAGTCGCTGTTCATTCTGGAACGGGACGAGGATGACGCGGTCGAGCGGACGCTGCCGCTGATCCTGAGCGCCCGCAAGACCTTTGCCGACCTGCCAGTGAAGGCCGCCAGCGAGAACGTCGAACTATGGTGGTCGATTGCCGGCCGGCCGCAGTTCGATGCGACTGGCCATTTCATCGGCTATTACGGCAACGCCGTTGACGTGACGACCTCCCGCCAGTCGCACAAGGATGCCTCGCGCCTGGCGCAGTACGATTCGCTGACCGGCCTCGCGAACCGCCACCGGATCGGCAAGCGGCTCAACGCGATCCTGACCGCATATCGGACGGCCAAGCGCGCCTGCGCGATCTTCATGCTTGATCTCGACCGGTTCAAGCAGGTCAACGATACGCTGGGTCACCCGGCGGGCGACGAACTGCTCAAGCAGGTCGCGCAGCGCTTGCAGCGCGTGCTGGGTGAGAAGAGCTTCGAGATCGGCCGGCTGGGCGGCGATGAATTCCAGGTAATCCTGCCCGATATCGATGATCGTGGCCGGCTGGGCGAAATCGCCATGACGGTGATCACCATGCTGTCGCAGCCCTATCAGATCGATGGCAGCCGCTGCGTGATCGGGGCGTCGGTCGGGATTGCCATTGCCCCCTATGACGGGATCACCAGCGAAGAGCTGGTCCGCTCGGCCGACCTTGCGCTCTATGCCTCGAAGGGCGGCGGGCGAGGGCAGTTCCGCTTCTACTCCAGCGATCTCCACAGCGAGGCCGAACGCCGCAAGCAAATCGAAGACGACCTGCGCGATGCCTTGGCCAGCGACCAGATGCGCGTGGTCTATCAGCCAATCGTCGATGCCACGGAGAACAAGGTCGTTTCGCTTGAGGCCCTGGCCCGGTGGGACCACCCCGAGTTGGGCGAAATCTCGCCGGGGATATTCATCCCGATTGCCGAGGAAGCCAACCTGATCGGTCAATTGGGCGACTGGGTGCTGAAACAGGCTTGCTCGGACGCTTCCGAATGGCCCGGCAGCGTGCGCGTTTCGGTCAATGTTTCGGCCGCGCAATTCGGCAACCACGGTTTCCCGGCGCTGGTCGCCCAGGCGCTGGCCTATTCGGGCCTGCCGCCTGAACGGCTGGAGCTTGAGCTTACCGAATCCGTTTTCCTGGGTGACAAGTCCGCAACCGAAGAGATGTTCACCGCGCTCAAGATGCTGGGCGTGCGGCTTGCGCTGGACGATTTCGGCACCGGCTATTCCTCGCTCAGCTATCTGCAGCATGCGCCGTTTGACAAGATCAAGATCGACAAGAGCTTCATCAGCGAAGTGACCCAGCCGGGCAGCCGCAACGCCGCGATCATCAGCTCAATCGTCAGCCTGGCCAAGGCGCTCAACATGGACACGACCGCCGAGGGCATCGAGGCCCATGATGAGCTCGAGGCGATGCGCAAGCTGGGCGTCAACCAGATCCAGGGCTTCATCTACGCCGCTGGCGTCGCGGGTGACGAGGTCATGGACAACCTGCTGAGCGGCGACTGGGTGATTGAGCCTGATGGCCCCAGCCGCTACCGCCCGGATCGTCGCACCGTGCTGCGCCGGGTTGGGCTGATTCACGAAGATCACCGCTATGAAGCGATGATGCGCAACCTTTCGCGCAGCGGCTGCATGGTCGAGGGCTTGCTTGACGTGCCGCTCGGCACCCCGTTCGTGGTCGATTTTGGCGAGGGCCAGCTGGCGGTTGCCCATGTCCGCCGCAGCGCCGGCTCGATGCAGGGGCTGGAATTCGAACAGCACCTGGTCGACGATGGAGCCGGCGGCCTGTGTACGCGCCACCGCGTCTCGCCCTATGTTCTGGCGCAGGCCGGGATGCCGCTACAAGCCCTGCCCAAGGGCGAATATCCAATGCAGCTGATGCAGCAGCCCGGCGCGCCGCTGAGCCTGCCCAAGTTCGGCACGGCCGACGTCAAGCACCGCGGCATCAAGCTCTCCTAGGAGCGCAGCAGCGGGCCGCGCTCGGCCAGATCGTTCCGGATCGTCGTGGCGGCAACTCCGGCTTCGCCGATAGCATGACTGATCTGGTCCAGCCCAAGCACCACGTCGCCCGCCGCGTAAAGGCCCGCGACAGAGGTTCGCTGGTGGCGATCAACTGGCAAGGTTCCGTCGCCAGCGAACTCTGCACCGGCCTGCCGTGCCAGTTCGACATGAATGTCTGACCCCAGCGCAGGATAAATGCTGTCGAAAGTTGCCGTCACGACGGGTGTGGCAATCGCAATTGTCGTTTCGTCGGGGGTGATTGACCGGCATGGGCCATCAAGCAGCCTGATGCCGCAATGAGCAACCCGGCAACGATCGGCCGCGCTCAGTTCGTGCGGACCATCCGGTGCAATCAGCGTGACCTGAGCGGTATAACTGCGCAGGAACACCGCCTCGGCCACGCCATGCGGGCCGGTGCCGACCACCCCGACTTTGCGGTCTGTAACTTCATAACCATCGCAGACCGGACAGTAGCGGATCAGTCCTTTGGCCAACGCCTCGTCATGCAGCTCGGGGTCCATCGCCGGGCGGCGATTGGTTAGGCCAGTGGCGAGGAGCACGGCGGTCCCGTGGACCGGTCCGCTGCCCCAGTCGATCGTGAAGCCATCAGCGGCCTGCTTGATCTTTGTGACGATGCCGGTCTCAAGCTTGACGCCGAACTCGTCAGCCTGCGCGCGCAACCGCTCCAGCAATTCGGTTCCGCTGATACCGCCGGGAAAGCCGGGGCAGTTGTGGCTGCGCGGAATCCACGCCGCCCGGCTCGCGCCGCCATCCACGACCAGCACCGCCAGGTGAAACCGCGCGAGGTATATCGAAGCTGTCAGCCCGGCCGGCCCGCCGCCGATGACGATGCAGTCGTAATCGCTTGTTGTCATGGCGGGTTAGCCCGGCTGCGGACGGTTTGTTCCCGGCCTGCGAGGGCGGCGGCGCAAAAGCGCTCACCGATCCAACCTTATGGCCTTCCGGCCCGGTGACAGTGCCGCGACTTGCTGCTAACGGCGGCGGCAAGCGGGGCGATCGCCCGGCAACTTTCAGAAGAATCCGATGACCGATCTCAATTCTATCCGTAATTTCAGCATTATCGCTCACATTGACCACGGGAAGAGCACCCTTGCGGATCGCCTGATCCAGTTCACGGGCGGCCTGACCGAGCGCGAGATGTCGTCGCAGGTGCTGGATAACATGGATATCGAGCGTGAGCGCGGGATCACGATCAAGGCCCAGACAGTGCGACTGAAGTACCGCGCCAAGGACGGTAAGGACTATGAGCTAAACCTCATGGATACCCCCGGCCACGTCGACTTCGCATATGAAGTATCGCGCAGCCTGGCCGCCTGTGAAGGGGCGCTGCTGGTGGTCGACGCCGCGCAGGGGGTCGAGGCGCAGACCCTTGCCAACGTCTATCAGTCGATCGAGCACGACCACGAGATCGTCCCTGTCATCAACAAGATCGACCTGCCCGCCGCCGAGCCGGAAAAGGTCAAGGCCGAGATCGAGGAAGTTATCGGCCTTGATGCTTCCCAGGCCGTCCTCACCAGCGCCAAGTCTGGCATCGGGATCGAGGACGTGCTCGAAGCTGTCGTCACTCGCATCCCGCCGCCCAAGGGCGATGCCAATGCTCCGCTCCAGGCGATGCTGGTCGATAGCTGGTACGATCCCTACCTCGGCGTGGTGATCCTCGTCCGTGTGGTCGATGGCACGATCCGCAAGGGTCAGCAGGTCAAGTTCATGGCTGGTGGCACGGAGCACCTGATTGACCGGGTCGGCTGCTTCACCCCCAAGATCGAGCAGCTCAACGAGCTGACCGCTGGCGAAATTGGCTTCATCACTGCCCAGATCAAGGAAGTGGCCCAGGCCCGCGTCGGTGACACCATCACCACGGTCAAGGGCGGAGCCACTAAGGCGCTGCCCGGCTTCAAGGAAGTCCAGCCGGTGGTGTTCTGCGGCTTGTTCCCGGTCGACGCGGCCGATTTCGAAAAGCTGCGCGAAAGCATCAGCCGACTGCGCCTGAACGATGCCAGCTTCAGCTTCGAAATGGAAAGCAGCGCGGCGCTGGGCTTCGGCTTCCGCTGCGGCTTCCTTGGGCTGCTCCACCTCGAAATCATCCAGGAACGCCTGACCCGTGAATATGACCTGGACCTGATCACCACGGCCCCCAGCGTGGTCTACCGCATCCAGCTGCGCGCCAGCCGGACCGACGACGCGCGCGAGATCTACCTTCACAACCCGGCCGACTATCCCGATCCCAGCCGGATCGAGCAGATCGACGAGCCCTGGATCAAGGCCACGATCTACACGCCCGATGAATACCTCGGCTCGATCCTCAAGCTCTGCCAGGACCGCCGCGGCATCCAGACTGGCCTCACTTACGTGGGCGGGCGCGCCCAGGTGTCATACGAGCTACCGCTCAACGAAGTGGTGTTCGATTTCTATGACCGCCTGAAATCGATCAGCCGCGGTTACGCCAGTTTTGACTATGAACAGATCGGCCTGCGCGAAGGCGATCTCGTCAAGATGGGCATCCTCGTCAATAACGAGCCGGTCGATGCGCTCTCGATGATCGTTCACCGCTCGGTGGCCGAGGCCCGCGGTCGCCACATGTGCGAACGCCTGAAAGACCTGATCCCCCGCCACCTGTTCAAGATCCCGATCCAGGCCGCGATCGGCGGCAAGGTCATCGCCCGCGAAACCATCGCTGCGATGCGCAAGGACGTCACCGCCAAGTGCTATGGCGGCGACATCAGCCGCAAGAAGAAGCTGCTGGACAAGCAGAAGAAGGGCAAGGCTCGGATGCGCGAGTATGGCAACGTGTCGATCCCGCAAGAAGCATTCATTGCGGCGCTGCGGATGGGTGAGGAATAATCACCCCGCAGGCGTTGGCCGCGCACTGAAAGCCGGCCAGCGGCAGAGAGCGCGGAAAAATCCCCGGCGCGGGGTAATTCGTGTATAGACGCGCAGTCTCAACACGAAAGCACCACTCATTTTATGGCTTCCTACAAAGACCCAAGCTTCCAGGAACGTACCGCGCTGGCCGCCAAGGCGCGCGAAAAGGCGCTGAAGGCGCTGGCGGCAAAGCCGCCGATTGACCCCGCCATCGCCGCCGAGCGTGAGGCTGCCCGCCTCGCCCGCGAGGCCGCCGCCGCTGAAAAGAGCGCCGCGCGCAAGGCCGAGATTGCCCAGGCCAAGGCTGACAAGAAGGCTGCCGCCGAAGCCGCGCTGGCCGCATCACAAAAGCCCGTGCCGACCGAGGCCGAACTCAAGGCCGCGCGCGATGCGCGCTATGCTGCCCGCAAGAAGCGCAAGGGGTGAGCAGTCTGCCGGTAACCGGCATAAGTGCAGCAACTTCACTTGGCGTTCATGTGCGCGGCGGTTATAGGCTCGCCCTATGACCGCCCGCTCGCCGCTAAAGCTCGCCCTTGTCGCCACCTCCGCTGCGGCCCTGCTGCTGACCGCCGGGTGCGCCGGGCGGGGCAGCAAGGCCAAGGACACGGCCTTTGTCGCCCGTGATGTCGATACGCTCTACATGGCGGCGAAGGATCGGCTCGATCGCGGCGATACCAAGCTGGCTGCCGCCCTGTTCGACGAGGTGGAGCGCCAGCACCCCTATTCGCCCTGGGCCCGCCGCGCCCAGTTGATGAGCGCGTTCTCCTATTACGTGGCGCGCAATTACAATAAGGCGATCCAGTCGGCGCAGCGGTTCCTCTCGATCCATCCGGGCAACCGCGATGCGCCCTATGCCTATTACCTGATCGGGCTGAGCTACTACGAACAGATCAGCGACATCAGCCGCGACCAGAAGATTACCCGGCTCGCGCTTGATTCGATGAACGAAGTGGTGCGCCGCTATCCCGGTACCCGCTATGCCGCCGATGCGCGGCTCAAGATCGACCTCATCAACGATCACCTTGCTGGCAAGGAAATGGAGATCGGTCGCTACTATCAGCGGTCGGGCCGCTGGCTGGCTGCCAACCTGCGCTTCCGCAATGTGATTGATGGCTACCAGTCCACCAGCCATACCCCCGAAGCGCTATACCGCATGGTTGAGAGCAACCTGGCGATCGGCGTTCCGGCAGAGGCGCAAAAGGCCGCCGCCGTGCTCGGTACGAACTATCCGGGCAGTGAGTGGTACAAGAAGGCTTACGACCTCATGCAGCAGTACGCGCCGAACACCCCGGCAGCCTGACGCATCCGGTCCTGTTGCGGGCCCGTTTCTACTCCGCAGGTTGACATTTGATCGCGGCGCGCGCTGAAATGTGCGTGACATGCTTTCGCAGAAGACCCGCTATACCATCCGCGCGCTGCAGCACCTGGCCGATCACTGGCGTGAGGGGCCGATCCGGCTTGACGCGATCGCCGAAGCGCAGAACATCCCGCGCAAGTTCCTGACGGTGATCCTGTCAGAAATGGGCCGCGAAGGGCTGGTCGTTTCAACTCGCGGCCGGGATGGCGGCTATGAACTGGCACTGCCGCCGGTCGATATCCGCTATGGCGATATCATCCGCCTGACCCGTGGCAGCCTGGCCTTGGTGCCTTGCGCCAGCCGAAACGCGCATGAGCATTGCCAGAACTGCCTGCCAGAAGCTGAATGCCGTCTGCGCGGGCTGATGCTGACCCTGCGCGACGAGATGGCGACCATGCTGGACCGCATGAGCCTGGCCGATCCGATTACGCTGGAACCGCCCTTCGCGGATAGCTGAAGTGCCCGCCCTGCAAGCTGCCGCAAGAAAGCGGCGCTTCGTCGGCAGCAAGTAAAATCCACATTGTCTATCGGAATGGTGGAGATAACTTCGAGGTGAAAGGAATCGCCCGATGCAACGCTCTCGCCCTCTGCCGGTCCGTCAGCCGCAATCCACGCCGAGCGATACCACTGAAGCCGCGTTGCGCGCTGCGGCGGAAGCAATCGAACGCCTGCAATTCGGGGTGGTCCAGCTGGTCGTTCATGACGGCCGGGTGGTCCAGCTTGAAGTGACGGAGCGCCAGCGCTTCGTCTGAATCCCTCGCGAGGCCGGCTGCGCATGGCCGGCCTCGCACCCACATTCCCGCAGACCGGACCGCCGGATGCGACCCGACCCAAACCCTGGAGCCGAGTCATGCATCCGTTCGTCCGTTCTATCCTGCTGGCCAGCGTCTTTGCGCTGCCAGCCACCGCCCATGCCGCCCCGGCCGATAATGGTTCCGAAGCCGCCGCACCCGAACAGGATGGCGAAGCGGCAAGGGCGACCCGCGAGAGCAGCGATGTGATCATCGTTACCGCCCGCCGCCGCCAGGAAACCGCCCAGTCGGTGCCACTGGCGATCTCGGTGATCCGCGGTGACAGCATCGAGGCAACCGGCAACTTCAATGTGGTGAAGCTGCAAACGCTGGCACCGACCTTGCAGGTTTACACCTCCAACCCGCGCAACACGGCGGTCAATATCCGCGGGCTGGGCGTGCCCTTCGGCCTGACCAGCGACGGGTTCGAGCAGGGCGTCGGGATCTATGTCGACGATGTCTATAACGCCCGGGTTGCCGCCGCGACCTTCGACTTTCTCGATGTCGAACAGGTCGAAGTGCTGCGCGGGCCGCAGGGTTCGCTCTATGGCAAGAACACCACGGCCGGGGCGATCAACATCACCACCAACCAGCCCAGCTTCGATTTCGAAGCGCGGGCCGAGCTGACCATGGGCAACCTGGACTTCACCCAGGCCAAGGCGGCAGTTTCCGGGCCGCTGTCGGACACGGTCGCGGTGCGTCTTGCCGGGGCCTTCACTGACCGGCGCGGCACGATCTACAACGTCACCACCCGGCAATATATCAACGAGCAGGACAACCGCGGCCTGCGCGCGCAATTGTTGTGGAAGCCGAGCGATGACCTCTCGATCACCCTTTCGGGCGATTACAGCGTCCAGAACCCGGAATGCTGCGGCACGGTCTTCGTTCGTACTGGCCTGACCCAGCGGGCGCTGGCCCGTCAGTATGAGGCACTGGCGGCGCTGCAGAACTATCAGGTGGTCAGCCGCGACCCGTTTGCCCGCCTGACCGACATCGACGCGCCGCTCAATGCCGGCAACAAGATCGGCGGCGTCTCGGCGCGGGTGAAGTGGGATCTGGGCGACGGCACGCTGACCTCGATCACCGCCTGGCGGTTCTGGGACTGGAAGCCGGAGAATGACCGCGATTTTACCGGGTTGTCGATCGTCTCCGCGTCCAACAACCCCTCGCAGCAGGACCAGTACAGCCAGGAATTCCGCTACAACTATTCCGGCGACCGACTGGACTTCGTGCTTGGCCTGTTCGGCTTCCATCAGCGGATCGATACCCAGGGGCTGGAGCAGCAGGGCGTCAATGCCAGCCGCTGGAACCTGACCGGGGCACTGGCGTTGAACCCGGCGGTGCTGAGCGGTCTGACCGCGCGCAACACCCAGTACCTCAAGAGCACCAGCGCCGCGCTGTTCGGCCAGGTCAGCTGGAAGGTGACCGACCAGCTGACGGTCCAGCCGGGGCTGCGGATCAACTATGACAAGAAGTCCGGCTTCTATCAGCGCGTCGTCACCACCGGTGCCGGCACTGTCCTGACTTGCCCGCAGCCGGCCGGCAGCATTGGCGCGGCGCAGTGCGGGGTCTATCAGCCGCAGCTCAGCGCGCCGTCAGTGGCGGACTGGAACTTCAGCTATGACCTTAACGTCAATTACAAGCTGGCGCGCGATGTGCTGGCCTATGCGACCTATGCCAAGAGCTTCAAGACCGTCGGGATCAACCAGAACGGCCTGCCGACCGATGCGGCGGGCAATCCGATCCTCTCGGCTGGCACGATTCGGCCGGAATCGGTCAATCACTTCGAGGTGGGGCTGAAGACCCAGTTCTGGGACCGCAAGGCGACCTTCAACCTCACTGCCTTCCTGACCGATATTTCGGACTACCAGGCCACTGTCACCAACGGCCAGCTTGGCGTGTTGCGCGGCTATCTGGCCAATGCCGGCAAGGTCCGCTCGCAGGGGCTGGAGGCAGACTTCAAGATCCGCGCCAGCGAGCGCTTCAGCGCCTATGCCAATGGCGCCTATACCGATGCCAAATACGCCAGGTTCGTCGATGCGCCGTGCCCGCCGGAACTCTCGGGTGGGGCCACAGTGGGGGCAGGGCAGACGCCGAGCGCACCGGGCACGCCGGGGGGGCTAAGCCCGGCCAATTGCGACATTTCGGGCCAGCGCCTGCCGGGTGTGTCTAAGTGGGCCTTCTCTTATGGGGCAGAGGCAAATGCGCCGTTCTTGGCATTTGGCAAGGAGGGGCAGCTCTATCTGGGGGTGGATGGCAGCTACCGCTCGGATTTCTCGTCCAATCCCTCGCCGTCGATCTATACCAATGTCGATGGCTACGCGCTGACCAACCTGCGCGCGGGCTTCCGCAGCGATGGATTCGATCTCTACGGCTGGGTCCGCAACGTATTCGATGTCGGATATTTCGATCTTTTGCAGGTTGCGCCCAGCAATGTCGGCCTGGTCGTTGGCCAGCCGGGCGATCCGCGGACCTTTGGGGCAACACTGAAACTCACGCTGTAACCAACTGACTTCCGGCGGCGGGTGATCTCCTCTCCTCGTCGTCCCGCCGCCGGGAGTTCTACGATCCCTTCCATCCGGGGATCGGCTTGCGGAGGCGGGGTAGCTGCGGCTGCCCCGCCTCTTAGCGCTTGTGGATGGCGGGGTTTGCCCTGCGCGCGATGTGCCGCTAGAACAGGTCGCGAACATGCTGACCCGCCCATGCTAACCAGATTGGCCATCCGCAACGTCGTCCTGATCGAGGCGCTCGACCTCGATTTTTCGGGCGGGCTGGGCGTGCTGACGGGGGAAACGGGGGCCGGCAAGTCGATCCTGCTCGATGCCCTGGGGCTGGTGCTGGGCGACCGGGCCGATTCCGGACTGGTCCGCGCTGGAGAGGATCAGGCCAGCGTTACCGCCAGCTTTGAATTCACCCGCCTGCCAGACCTGATCCGCGCCGCCCTGGCGGAAGCGGAGGTGGATGTGGAGCCGGGCGAACCGCTGATCCTCAAGCGGCGGGTCAAGGCTGATGGCGGGTCCAAGGCCTTCATCAACGACCAGCCTGTGGGCGTCGCCCTGCTGCGCGAACTTGCCCCGGCGCTGGTTGAACTGCATGGCCAGCATGATGACCGTGGCCTGGTCAATCCGCGCGGCCACCGGGTGCTGCTCGATCGCTATTGCGGCGGCAATGCGGTGGGCGTCGAGGCGGCCTGGCGCGAATGGCGGATGCGTGAGGATGCGCTGGCCGGTGCCCGCGCTGCGCTCGATCAAGCCGCCGCCGACCGGGATCTGATCGTCGCGCATCTGGCTGAACTGGCCGCGCTCGAGCCGGTCGAGGGCGAGGAAGAGGAACTGGCCGGCGCCCGCGCCGATATGCAGAAGGGGGAACGCCTTTCGGGCGACCTCGCTGAATTGCAGCATCTGTGGAGTGGTTCGGATTCGGCGCTGGCGGCCCTGCGCGGCGCGGCCCGCCGGCTCGACCGGATTGCCGCCGAGCATCCCCTGCTGACCGAAGCGCTGGCCGCGCTGGACCGCGCGGTGATCGAAGCGAGCGAGGCAGAGGACCGGCTGGCCCGCGCCGCCGAGGCGCTAAGCCATGATCCCGCCATGCTCGACCGGATCGAGACGCGCCTGTTCGAACTGCGTGCCGCCGCCCGCAAACACCACTGCACGGTCGATGAATTGCCCGCCAAGATGCGCTCGCTTCGGGCAGCGCTCGATGCGATCGAGGGCGGCGAAGCGGATATGGCGGCGCTGGAAGCTGCGGCGGCAGCCGCGGGGAAGGAATATCGGGCGCGGGCCGAGGCGCTGTCTGCCACGCGCCAGGCAGCTGCGGGCAGGCTCGATGCGGCAGTTGCGGCCGAATTGGCCCCGCTCAAGCTCGATGCTGCCAGGTTCCGCACCAGCGTCAGCGCCTTGCCGGAGGAGCGCTGGGGCCCGGCCGGCATCGACGCGGTCGAATTCCTGATCAGCACCAATCCGGGCGCAGACTTTGCGCCGCTGAACAAGATCGCCTCAGGCGGCGAACTCTCGCGCTTCATCCTCGCGCTCAAGGTCGCGCTGGCCGAGCAGGGCGGGGCGGCGACGGTGATCTTCGACGAGATCGACCGCGGCGTCGGCGGCGCGGTCGCCAGCGCGATTGGCGAACGATTGGCGCGGCTCGCCAGCGGCGGCCAATTGCTGGCCGTTACCCACAGCCCGCAGGTCGCAGCGCGCGGTGGCCAACATTACATGATCGCGAAGTCGAGCGAGGGGACTGTGACGCGCACCTCGGTTGTCCTGCTTGATGCTGCCGGAAGGCAGGAGGAAATCGCCCGGATGCTGTCCGGCGCAGAAGTTACCGCCGAAGCGCGCGCCCAGGCGGATCGGCTGCTGGAGGGGGTGTGAGCAAGGCGGCGCTCGAACGCCCGGTCTGGTCAATGCTGACCGGGCCGCAGGCCGGACTTGCCGCAGCGACTGGCCCCGCCGTGCGGATTGACCCGCGCTATGGCCCCTTCGCGGCGGCGCGCGACCAGTCCGCTGAAGCGCAGGCGGCGCTGGCGGCAACTCTCTCCGGCCCGGACGACACGATCTGGCTGGTCGAGCGCGAGGAGTGGCCAGCTCCGGCCGGCACCCGCGTGGTTCGCGTCGCGCCATTGCTGCAAATGGTGGCGGAGACGCCCGCCGCGTTGCGGGTTGACGATGGTCCGTTTGTGGCGCTCGGCGCGGCGGACGTGGCGGAAATGACCGACCTGGCGCTGGCGACCGAGCCTGGCCCCTGGGGCCCGCTGACGCATCAGTACGGGCAGTTCTGGGGCCTTCGCGAAGGTAGCCGCCTGCTCGCCATGGCTGGCGAGCGGATGCGGCCTGCGCCGGGCCTCGCCGAAGTCAGCGGGGTCTGCACCTGGCCCGACCAGCGCGGACGCGGGCTGGCCGGGGCGCTGATCCGCCGGGTCATGGCCGACCAGGTGGCGCGCGGCGATGTGCCTTACCTCCACTCCTATTCCGGCAATGCCAGTGCGATCCGCTTGTATGAATCGCTCGGGTTTCGCCCGGCGCGAGAGATGGTGGCGACTGTGCTGGCGCTGGCCTAGGGTAGCGTAATGGGATTCGACCTTTCCGAAGCGGACGCCGCCAATGAACTGATGCGGCTGGCGAAACTGATTGCTCATCACAACCGGCGCTATCATGCCGAGGATGCGCCAGAGATCTCTGACGCCGATTATGACGCGTTGGTGCGCCGCAATGCCGAGCTGGAAGCAGCCTTTCCGCAGCTGATCCGCCCGGACTCGCCCTCGCGCCAGGTCGGGCACGAGGTGGCCGCATCGCCGCTGGCCAAGGTCGCGCATGAAGTGCGGATGATGAGCCTCGACAACGCTTTTGCTGATGAGGACGTGGCGGATTTCGTGGCGCGGGTGCGGCGGTTCCTGGCCCTGCCAGAGGAAGCGCTGGTGGCGATGACTGCAGAGGACAAGATCGACGGCCTGTCCTGCTCGCTGCGCTATGAGCATGGCAAACTGGTGCGGGCCGCAACCCGGGGCGACGGACAGGTGGGCGAAGATGTGACGCCCAACGTCGCAACCATTGCCGATATCCCGCAGGTGCTGAAGGGCGACGTGCCTGACGTGTTCGAGGTGCGCGGCGAGGTCTACATGGCCAAGGCTGACTTTGTCGCCCTTAACGCAGCGCAGGAAGCGCGCGGGGACAAGATCTTCGCTAACCCGCGCAATGCGGCGGCGGGGTCGTTGCGGCAGAAGGATCCCGCGATCACCGCCGCGCGCCCGCTGCGGTTCCTGGCCCACGGCTGGGGAGCAGCGAGCGCAGTGCCAGGCAGCACGCAGAGCGAGGTGATGGCGGCAATCGCGGCTTGGGGTATTCCTGTCTCCTCGCTGCTGGTGCGGTGCGAAAGCGTGGAGCAGATGCTCGCCCATTATCGCAATATTGAGCACCAACGTGCTGATCTGCCGTATGATATCGATGGCGTGGTCTACAAGGTGGACCGGCTCGATTGGCAGGAGCGGCTGGGCTTTGTTGCCAAGGCCCCGCGTTGGGGGATCGCCCACAAGTTCCCGGCCGAACGCGCCGAGACCACGCTGGAGGCAATCGACATCCAGGTTGGCCGCACGGGCAAGCTGACCCCGGTGGGGCGATTGAAGCCGGTGACGGTGGGCGGAGTGGTGGTGGCCAATGTCACGCTCCACAACCGCGACGAGATCGCCCGGCTGGGGGTGCGCCCTGGTGACCGCGTGGTGTTGCAGCGCGCCGGGGATGTGATCCCGCAAGTGGTCGAGAACCTGACCCGCGACGATCCGCGCGCGGCCTATCCCTTTCCCGATCATTGCCCCGAATGCGGCAGCGAGGCCGTGGCGGAGGAGGGCGAGGTTGATGTGCGCTGCACTGGCGGGCTGATCTGCCCGGCCCAGCGCACCGAGCGCCTCAAGCACTTCGTCAGCCGCGGCGCGCTCGACATCGAAGGGCTGGGCGAGAAGACGATCATCGAGTTCTTCGGGCTCGGCTGGCTGGAAAGCCCGGCTGACATCTTCCGCCTGAAGGGGCGGCGCGGGGAGATCGTCGGGCGTGAGGGCTGGCAGGATAAGTCTGTGGACAACCTGTTGGCAGCGATCGAGGCCAAGCGTTCGCCCGATGCCGCGCGGCTGCTGTTCGGGCTGGGCATTCGCCATGTCGGGGCGGTGACGGCGCGCGATCTTCTGAAGCGTTTCACCTCCTTGGAAGCCCTGCGCGAAGTGGCGGCTGCAGCACATGGCGGCGATGCCGAGGCACTGGCGGACCTGACCGGGATTGACGGGATCGGCCCGGCCGTTGCCGAAGCCCTGGGGGATTTCTTCCACGAGCCGCACAACGTTGCAGTGTGGGAAGACTTGCTGTCCGAAGTAAGTCCGCCGCCCTATGTGGTAGAGACCCGGGACAGCGCCGTGGCCGGCAAGACCGTGGTCTTCACCGGTGCGCTTGAGACGATGAGCCGGGACGAAGCCAAGGCCCAGGCAGAACGGCTCGGAGCCAAGGCGGCAGGGTCGGTTTCGGCCAAGACCGACCTGCTGGTGGCCGGGCCAGGCGCCGGATCGAAGCTCAAGAAGGCCCAGGAACTTGGTATCGAGGTGATTGACGAAGCTGCCTGGGCAGAGATTGTCCGCGCCGCTGGGTAGAAACCCGTACCATGGCTAACTTGTTGTAAGTCCCCGGAAGCTAGAAGCGACAGCAACTTGACAGCACAGGCTGAAGAGGAAGGGTTGCATATGTCGCTTATCAAGAATTTGCTGCGGGATCGCCGCGGCACTGCCGCAATGGAACTGGGGCTGATCCTGGCCCTGATCGTGATCGGAATGTTCGGGGCGCTCAATGGCCTCGGGTCCGAGACGACCAGTGCGTTCAGCGCCACCGCCCACAAGGTGATCGAGGCGACGCACTAAGGCGCTTATGCCGGGTATCAGGAGTGTTCCTGCGCCTCGGCAATAGGTGCCCGGGTTCTCCTGAGTGCAACGATCAGCACCCCGGTAAGCGCGATGGCTGAGCCGACGATCATCTGTTCGTCCAGTTGATCGTTGGTAATCGTTACGCCCAGGGCAATGGTCGCCAACGGGGTGATCAGGGTGAGCGGGGCAATCAGGTTGGCTTCGTACCGGGCGATCAGCATGTAATAGAGCGTGTGCGCGCCGACCGAGACGACCAGCGCCGAAAAGACCACGGCGCCCACGAATGGCCAGCCGACTGCAGCGAGGTGACCCCAGTCCGGCGTTTCAAGCACCAGGCTGAGCGGGGCGAGCAGCAGCGCGCTGGTCATCCCGACCCAGGCCTGGAAGCGCAGCGGGGCGATATCATCCATTTGCTTCATCAGCACCGCGCCGAGCGAACCGCTGGCAGCCCCGGCCAGGACCAGCAGCAGTCCGGCGGAAATCGTCAGGCCAGGCTGCCAGACCACCACCAGCACGCCAATCAGCGTTAGGGTGATGCCCAGCGCGCGGCGCCAGTGGATCCGCTCACCCAGGATCAGGATCGAGAGCAGGGTGGTGATCGGCACACCAGCCTGGCTGACCACGGCCGCAGCCGAGGGCGAGACTGTCTGCAGCGCCATGAACAGCAGCGCAAAGCTGCCGCCGCCCATCAACAGGCCGACCGCGATAATCCGCCAGCCCGGGCGCGGCATCGGCCGCAACCAGGGCAAGGTGACCGCCGCGACAATCGCAAACCGGATCGCGGCATAGAGCAGCGGCGGTACGTTCCAATCGCTGACCACCAGCTTGCTGACCACGTTGTTGGTCGCCCAGATCAGGCAGATCCCGACCAGCACCAGGAAATCGCGCAGGCTCATGCGTTCACCGCCGCTGCGCCCAGTCGGGCAACTGGCTAGGCCGGCAACCGCGCAGCGTGCCCGCGCCGCGTTTGCGCAGCCACAGGATCGACCAGTCGCCGTTGACCAACCGCGCTGCCAGCCTAAGCCCCGCACGCCGGGCAGCGCGGCGCACCTGCGCTTCCTGTGTTTCGAGCAAGCCGGCGAGCACCAGCTGGCCACCCGGCACCATGTGCAGTGCGAAATCGGGGGCGAGGCCAATCAGCGGACCGGCGAGGATGTTGGCAATAATCAGATCATAGGGACCGCGCGCGTCGAGCAGCTGATGGTCCATGCCATCGGCCACCAGCATCGTCAGTTCACCTGCGCGGGCACCCATCGCCACGCCATTGCTGGCAGCGTTATCCGCGACCACATCAAGACAGACGTCATCGATATCGCTCGCCGTGGCCAGCGCGCGCGGCCACAGGTGCAGCGCGGCAAAGGCCAGCAGACCCGTGCCGGTGCCAATGTCTGCCAGGTTACGGACCGCCACACCCTGCCGCTTCATGTGGGTGAGCATGGTCAGGCAGCCGGCGGTCGTGGCGTGCTGGCCGGTGCCGAAGGCCTGGCTGGCGGGAATGCAGAAATCGCGGACCCCGGCTGCGTCCAGTGGCGGATGCTCCGGCGTATGGACGTGGAACAGCCCGGCGCGGATCGGTTCCAGCCCGGTCTGGCTGGCGGTGAGCCAGTCAATTTCGGGCAACTGTTCGATCGTCAACTTGGGCGCGGCTCCCGCGAACAGGGCTAGTAGCGCCGCCTGATCCGCCTTGCCGGGCCGCCGCGGCAGCCAGGCTTCAAGCCGCCAGTCATCGGGCTTGTCCTCGGCAATCTCGCTACCGGAGATGACGATGTCGGGGTCCCAGTCCCAGGCGTCTTCATGGGCCAACAGGGCAGCCTCGATCACCGGGCGCGGGGCGAGGGCGGTCATCTTCCAGCTGGTCATCGCGGCGGGTTCGTCTCGCTGATCAGGCGCTGGGAAAATCGCTTTCCTGCGGCTTCGGCATAGGCCGCACAGGCTTGAGGATCGACCAGCGGCCGCATGCCTGACAAGCGCGGGAACAGGTCGCTGGCCGAGGGATGCGGCGTGATCAGCACATCACAAGGCAGGGCCGCGATCACCGCCAACCCTTCGCGAATGGCTTTCATCCGCGCGGGATGATCGCTGAAGCGATAACCATCCGCCGAAATGGTGGAGGTGCTGTCGGCATAGGTGACTGTGCGGCATTCGGGGCCCTGGCACTGCCGCCAGGTCCAACTGGTCGAGCCTGGCGAATGGGCCGGGTTGGCCCAGGCGGTAAAGTGCACCCCGCCGGCCACCAGCGCCGTGCCGTGGGCCTGGGTGCGGGCCACCTTGATGGGCCGCATCGGCTCTTTCAGCAGCAGGGGTGCCTGCGGGTCTGACGGGTCGGGCTTGCCAGTGCGGAGCATGGCGGCCTGGTTGGGGCCAGCGATCACCTTCGCGCCGGTCTGCCGCTGGAGCTCGGCTATGGCTCCCGCATGATCGAAGTGTTCGTGGCTGATCAGGATCCAGCGGATTGCCTTCACCGGAAAGCCCAGCTTGCGGACGTTGTCCAGCACCAGATTGGCAGCCTGCGGAATGCCGCCGTCGAGCAGCACGAGTCCATCCGGCGTCTCGACCAGCAGCGTGGTGATCCCGCAGGTGCCGACATACCAGGTGTTGCCGAAGATATGGGCGGGTGAGGCGGGATCGCCCCAGCCATCACGCCCGGCGCAGGCCTTGGCCATGTCGCGCTCGGCCTGCGGGCGCGGGATCAGCGGCTGGGTTGCGGCCGGCGCGGCCAGCGTCAGCGCTGCCAGCGCCGCCAGAACCCGCTTAGCGGACAAAGCTGGCTCCATTCGCGTCGAGCACGGCCCCGGTCATGCTTTCCGGCGCATCGAGCGCGCAGAACGCGGCCATCGTCGCGATCTCTTCGGGCGTGGCGACGCGGCCCAGCGGGATATCGGCCAGCAGGCCCGGTCCGCCGCGGCTGGAGAGGTAATCCCCGGCCATGGCCGTATCGGTAAAGCCGGGGCAGATCGCGTAGCTCATGATGCCCTTGGCAGGATAATGGCGGGCGATGGTCTTGTGCAGGCCGATCATCCCGGCCTTGGCAGCGGCATAGTGCCAGTGATCGGGCGAATCGCCGCGATAGGCGGCGCGGCTGGCAATGTGGACGATTCGCCCCGCACGCCCGCCATCCAGCCAATGCCGCACGGCAAAGCGCGATAGCGCAGCCGCCGCGGTCAGGTTGATCCGCAGCGTGTCTTCCCAGTTATCCAGCCATTCGATGTCCGACAGGGTGAGCGGGTTGGCCTGGAACAATCCCGCGTTGTTGACCAGGATATCGATCCGGCCATTGGCGCGGTCCAGCGCGGTTTCCCAGACTTTCGCGGCGGCGGTCGGATCGGCCAGATCGGCGCCGATTGTCTCGGCATCGTGGGCCGTGCTGGCGTGACCGATCACGCGCACGCCGCGGGCGGTGAGGGCAGACTTGATGGCGGCACCGATCCCGCGCGAGGATCCGGTGACGAGAGCGGTAAGCTGGGTCATGGCCCACGCTCTAGGGCTTTGGTGCAGGTGCGCCAAGCCGCCGCTTGCACAGCCTTGCGTTTTGACTATGGGGATGGGCGTAATGGTGGCACGCGCCGCAGCAAGACTGACAAGGGGAACGCTCGCATGGCTGGAGCCAGCAACCGTCCGATTTCGCCGCACCTGCAAATCTGGAAGTGGGGGCCGGCAATGCTGGTCTCAATCCTGCACCGCGTCTCGGGCGATGGTCTGTCCATCGTCGGCATGGCCGTGCTGGTGTGGTGGCTGGGTGCCCTGGCTGGCGGCGACGCGACGTACCTGAACTTCACCCGCCACGCGGGCGAATGGTACGGCCAGATCGTGCTGATCGGGCTGACCTGGGCCTTCTTCAATCACACCGCTTCGGGCATCCGGCACCTCGTGCTGGATATCGGCGCGGGCTATGAACTCAAGAACAATGCGGTCTGGTCGGTGCTGACCCCGCTGATCGCCCTGGCGCTGACTGGCGCCACCTGGGCCTACGTGCTGCTGCGCTGAAAGGAACGGTCAGATGGGTAACGGAACCAATATCGGCCGCGTTCGGGCGCTGGGCTCGGCCCATTCGGGCACGAAGCACTGGCTGGCCATGCGCTTCACCTCGGTCGCCCTGCTGGTGCTGGGCTTCTGGCTGCTGTTCGCGCTGATCGGGCTGCCTGACCTGGCGTTCAAGACGGTCAAGACCTGGGCGGCCCAGCCGCTCAGTGCGACGGGGCTCGCGCTGCTGGTGATCGCCAGCTTCTGGCATTCGCAGATGGGTCTGCAGGAACTGATCGAGGACTATGTCCACGAACACGCCAACAAGTACGCCTGCCTGACCCTGCTTAACCTTGCCGCTGTCGCCGGAACGGCCTTTGGCCTGTTCGCGATCGTCCGTATTGCTCTGGGAGCTGCCGCATGAGTGCCGCCTACAAGATCATCGACCACACCTATGACACGGTAGTCGTCGGCGCGGGCGGTTCGGGCCTGCGCGCCACGATGGGCAGCGCGGAAGCCGGCCTGCGCACCGCCTGCATCACCAAGGTCTTCCCGACCCGTTCGCACACCGTGGCCGCCCAGGGCGGAATCGCCGCTTCGCTGTGCAACAACACGCCAGATCACTGGACCTGGCACATGTACGATACCGTCAAGGGATCGGACTGGCTGGGTGACCAGGACGCGATCGAATACATGGTCCGCGAAGCCCCCCAGGCGGTTTACGAGCTGGAACACGCCGGCGTACCCTTCAGCCGCAACGCCGATGGCACGATCTACCAGCGCCCGTTCGGCGGCCACATGCAGAACATGGGCGAAGGCCCGCCGGTGCAGCGCACCTGCGCTGCGGCTGACCGCACCGGCCACGCGATGCTCCATGCGCTCTATCAGCAGAGCCTGAAGTATGCGGCGGACTTCTTCATCGAATACTTCGCGATCGACCTGATCATGGAGAACGGCGAATGCCGCGGCGTGATCGCGCTGTGCATGGACGATGGCTCGATCCATCGTTTCCGTTCGAAGGCCGTGGTCCTGGCGACCGGCGGCTATGGCCGCAGCTATTACACCGCCACCTCGGCCCATACCTGCACCGGTGACGGCGGCGGCATGGTGCTGCGCGCCGGCTTGCCGTTGCAGGACATGGAATTCGTGCAGTTCCACCCGACCGGCATCTACGGCGCGGGCGTGCTGATCACCGAAGGCGCGCGCGGCGAAGGCGGCTACCTGACGAACTCCGAAGGCGAACGCTTCATGGAGCGCTATGCTCCTTCGGCCAAGGACCTGGCATCGCGTGATGTCGTCTCGCGCTCGATGGCACTGGAAATCCGCGAAGGGCGCGGCGTCGGCCCGAACAAGGACCACATCTTCCTGCACCTCGATCACATCGATCCCAAGGTGCTGGCCGAGCGTCTGCCGGGCATCACCGAAAGCGGCAAGATCTTTGCCGGCGTCGACCTGACCCGCCAGCCGCTCCCTGTGGTGCCGACCGTGCACTACAACATGGGCGGGATTCCCTGCGATTATCACGGCCGGGTGATGACCATCGGACCCGATGGCAATCCGGAAACCCCGGTGCAGGGCCTGTTCGCGGTGGGCGAAGCGGCCTGCGTTTCGGTTCACGGTGCCAATCGCCTGGGTTCGAACTCGCTGATCGACCTTGTGGTGTTTGGCCGGGCGACCGGTCACTACCTCAAGGACAACATCAAGCCGGGCACGGCCCACGCCGAACTGCCCAAGGACAGCGCCGACCTCGCGCTGGGCCGGCTCGACCGGTTCCGCCACGCCAATGGCGGTTCACCGACGGCCGAAGTGCGGACCGAGATGCAGCGTACCATGTCGGCTCACGCAGCCGTGTTCCGCAACGATGAACTGATGGCCGAAGGCAAGGCCAAGCTGGCCGCGACCTATGCCCGGATGGCGGACATCAAGGTCCATGACCGCTCGCTGATCTGGAACTCGGACCTGGTTGAAACGCTGGAGCTCGACAACCTGATCAGCCAGGCTGCGGTTACGCTGCACAGCGCACACAACCGCAAGGAAAGCCGCGGCGCCCACGCGCACGAGGACTTCCCCGAGCGCGACGATGCCAACTGGATGAAGCACACCGCCGCCTGGTTCAACGGCTGGGGCGGCCAGGGCGGCGAGGTCAAGATCGACTACCGCCCGGTCCACGAATACACGCTGACCGACGACGTCGAGTACATCAAGCCGAAGAAGCGGGTGTATTAATTTGGCGTAACAGGTGCTCAAAAAGGTCAGAGCGTTGCTCTGGCCTTTTTTGTTTGAAAAGTGTGATTTCTGGTAAGTCAGTTAGAAGGGGAATGTATGTTTTGGGGCATCTTATTATTCATACTCCTCGTGTTCGCTGCAATTGGAATAGCATCTTCCGAGGCAGAGCAAAGCCGCGTTGCTAAAATGACGCCGGCTCAAAGAAAGACCCATAAAGAGAAAAAAGTGGAAGATTCTCGGACTGCGATCCATGGGCAAAAAAACGAAGCCTTACTTTGCCCCCACTGCGGAGAAAAAGGTGGGGTCCGCACAAAGCCTATAGACATGAAAAAAGGCGTTAGTGGTGCCAAGGCTACAGGAGCGTTACTGACGGGCGGAGTGTCGCTTCTAGCAACAGGGCTCTCGAGAAAAGAGAAATTGACGAAAGCACACTGCGATTTGTGTCAATCCGACTGGATTTTCTGACAGAACCAAGACTCCTCGGCATCAATCTCATTCATCTGCGCTTCATGTTTACATTCGTAGTCGATTACGTATGTAGACGTTTAGAGGACGCGACAAGGTGGATGAGGCCCCGCAGAACGAACGGATCAGCGAAGCCGAGCAGGCGGTGATGGAGGCGCTGTGGACGCGCTCGCCGCTTACCGCCAACGAGGTGGCTGACGCGGTTGCGCCAGCGCGCGGCTGGACGCTGGCCACGGTCAAGACGTTGCTGTCGCGGCTGGTGACCAAGCAGGCGGTGGAAACGGCACCCGATGGCAAGCGCTTCCTCTATTCGCCCCGTGTCGCCCGGGTCGATTTTGCCGCCGGCGAATCGAAGCGGCTGGTTGATCGGCTGTTTGGCGGTTCCGCCGCCGGCCTGTTCGCGCACCTGGCCGAGGCCGAAGCGCTGACTGACAAGGACCTCAATCAGATCGAAGCGCTGCTGAAGGAGCTGCGGAAATGAGCTGGCTGATCGATACGCTTGTCACGACCGGTGCCTTGATCGCCCTCGTGCTGCTGATCCGCCGCCCGGTCTCGCGCCATTTCGGCCCAGGTATGGCCTATGCGCTGTGGGGCCTGCCGCTGCTGCGGCTGTTCCTCCCGCCGCTGGTCCTCCCCGCCGCGCCTGCGCCGGCCCAAGCCACCGAACTTGTGGTGGTGACCGATGCGACTGCCGCCGCTGCCACGCCCGCCCTCTCGTTCGCCTGGATCGAACCGCTGATGACCGGCCTGTGGCTGGCCGGGGTGGCCGGATTCCTCGTCTGGCGGCTGCTGGGCTACCGCGCCTTGCGGGGCGCATTGCTGGCCGAGGCGCGCCCGGTCGGAAGGGTCGAGGACATCCGGCTGATCGAAACTCCCGCCGCGCCGACGCCGCTCGCCTTCGGCCTGACCGACAAGGTGATCGCCTTGCCCCTCGGCTTCATGGCCCAGCCGGATCGCGCAGCGCGCGACCTGGCGATTGTGCACGAGCTTGAGCATCATCGCGGCCGCGATCTGGCGGTCAACATGGCGATGCAGCCGCTCTTGGCATTGCACTGGTTCAATCCGCTTGCCTGGCTGGCCTGGCGCGCGCTGCGGCGTGATCAGGAAGCGGCCTGCGACGCCCGCGTGGTCGCCGGACGCGATCATTCCACCCGCGCGGCCTATGGCGCGCTGATTGCCGACTATGCCCGCGCCCCGCGCGTTTCCCTGGCCGCTTCGATCGCCTGCCCGGTGGTCGGGGAGGCCTCTGTCATCCATCGTTTGAGGAGCCTGACCATGACCGATCCTACTCCCGTGCGCCGCACTATCGGCCGTTTGCTGCTGGCTGGTGCCGCACTTGCGCTGCCGCTGACTGCCTCGGTATCCTATGCCGCTGCGCAGACCGATGTCGCGCCGCCCGCTCCGCCTGCGGCTCCGGCTGCCCCGGAAGCTCCGGCTGCGCCGCAGATCCACCGCGAGCATCGCATCGTCATCGTCGAAAAGGCGGGTGCGGAAAAGGGCGACGACGCCAGTCTCAAGACCCGCGTGATCGAGAAGGATGGCAAGACCATCGTCATCAAGACCGACAAGGCGCTGACCGAGGCCGAGATCGATGCCAAGGTCGAACAGGCCCTGGCCGCGCTTCCGGATGTGCCGTCCGTGCCGCCCGTTCCGGGTAACGGCGAACGCCGCGTGATCGTGCAGCGGATCAATGGCGATCATGCCGCACACGCCATGGCCATTGCCGGCCCCGATCGCGAAAAGTCTGCGATCGCCTGCGCTGATGGGGCCAAGATCTCAACCTTCGAATCCGAAGCCCCCAGCGCCGATGGCAAGAAGCAGAAGGTGGTGATGCGGTTCTGTTCGGCCGGCGCGGCGATGGCCAAGGCCGCTGATGGCCTGAAGACCGCGCGCGAGCGGATCAGCAAGGATGCCAACCTCTCGCCCGCGATCCGCGACGATATCCTCAAGCAGCTCGATGCCGAGATAGAACGGCTTTCCAAGCAGGGCTGAAGCTAGCCCCTTGCGGCTCTGCAAGCGGCGGGGGTGGAGCAATCCACCTCCGCCGTGGCCGTTTCAACGCCAGCGCAGCCGATCAGGCGTCAATTGGTCGACGCTGGTCACGCCCATCAGCTTCATGCCGCGCTCGATCTCGTCCTTCAGCAGCATGATCGCGCGCTCGACCCCGTCCTGTCCGGCGGCGGCGAGGGCATAGAGGTAGAGCCGCCCGCCCGAGGCAGCTGTGGCTCCGGCGCAAAGGCTCTTCAGCACATGGGTGCCGCGCCGGACCCCGCCATCGCAGATGATTTCGATCTCCCCGCCCACGGCGTCGACGATCTCGCGCAGCTGGTCGAACGGGGCGCGGCTGCCGTCAAGCTGGCGGCCGCCGTGGTTGGAGATCATGATCGCGTCCGCACCGATCTCCACCGCCCGGCGGGCGTCGGCGGCGCTCATCACGCCTTTCAGGCAGAAGGTGCCACCCCACTGCGCGCGGATATCGGCAGCGGTGTTCCAGTCCATCGACTGGTCGAGCATAGTGTTGAAGTATCCGGCGATTGAAACTGCCTCGCCGGTGCCTTCGGCCACATGGGTGTCAAGGTTGGGCAGGCTGAACTTTTCGCGCAGCACATAGTCCAGTCCCCAACGCGGCTTCATTGCGTAGCCCAGCAGGTTGCGAGCGGTGAACTTGGGCGGGGAGGTGAAGCCCGAACGGGCGCAGCGTTCGCGCTTGCCCGAAACGATGGTATCCACCGTCAGCGCGATGCAGTCGAACTTCGCGGCCTGGCAACGCTCGATCATGGAGCGGTTGAGGCCCTTGTCCTTGTGGACATAGAGCTGGAACAGCTTGGGCCCGCTGGTCAACGCAGCGGTCTCCTCGATGCTGACCGTGGCCAGGCTCGAAATGCCGAACCACAGGCCGAACTTCTCCGCCGCCCGGGCCACGGCACGCTCACCCTGCCAGTGGAACACCCGCTGGAGCGCGGTGGGGGAGAGCATCAGCGGCAGTGCGCTCTTGCGGCCCATCAGCATGATCGAGGTGTCGATCTCGGCCACCCCGGCCAGCACGTTGGGCACGAGATCGACTGAATCGAACGCGCTGGTGTTGCGCGCCTTGGTCACTTCGTCATCGGCTGCGCCGTCGATGTAATCGAACACCGGCCAGGGCAGGCGGCGGCGGGCGAGCTCCCGGAAATCGGCGATGTTGTGGCAATCGGTCAAGCGCATGGCCGTGGGCTAGCGCAGCCCCGGCGCTCGCGAAAGCTACTTCTTTATGGGCTGCACCACCGCTTCAGAGGTGTAGGTCACACCCTTGTCGCGTTTCTTGCGCGGTTGTTTGGGTTCGGATTTGACTTCCGGCTGGGTCGGCGGGGCTGTCAGCGCCGCGATCTCGGCTGCGCCCGCCGCCCGCGCCGGATAGCGGCAGCCGCGCGCTTCGCCCACGCCCTTGAGGTAAGCACGCCGCGCCATGCCAGCCTGGACTGCGGCCTGGATCTTGCGCTCCTGCTCATTCGCGCCGGAGATTTCGCGGATCAGGCCGCGGAACGGAATGAACGAGCCGACCGCAGCCTGTGCGACCCGGCCGGCGGTCATGCCATTGCGGGCTTCGGCAGGCAGATCGATGTCCGGACCCAGCACGGCATCAAGCTCGCCCACCGCAGCGGCGATTTCCGGACAGCGGCGCAGACCGACCAGGGTATAGGGGCGGTCCTGCGCAGTCAGCAGCAGCGGCGGGATCGTGTCCTTCTTGAGGTTGAGATCGGATGCCGGGGTGGCCACCGCATCGCCCATGCTAGGCGAGCGCTCGGTCATTGGTTTGTCCGGTTCCTTGGTTTCGACGGGCTTGCTTTCGGCCGGCTTGGAATCTTGCGCAAGGGCGCCGGCGGGGAGGGCCAAGCAAGCGATAAACAGGGCAAAGCGCATTGCGCGGTAACTCCAGCAGCCCCCTGCTCGATTTAAAGCCCGCCTAGCCCCGCCGGTTCCCCTCGGCAACAATCATCCGCCGCGCCGCATGTCGGCAAAGGTATCACAGGCGTCCTCGTTGCCGCTCTCCAGTCCCTTGCGCAGCCAGGCCATCCGTTGCTCGCTGGAGCCGTGCGTGAAGGCCGCCTCGACCGGGCGGCGACCGGCGCTCTTCATCAGGGTATCGTCGCCGATCGAGTGGGCGGCGGTCATCCCTTCCTCGATATCGCCGGGCTCGATCCGATCGCGGTTCTTGGCGGCCCAGACCCCGGCATAGCAATCGGCCTGTAACTCCATCCGCACCTGCAGGTTGTTGGCCCGGCTGGGGTTCTGCTGTTGGAGCGAGCGGATCTGGTCAGACATGCCGGTCATCGTCTGGACATGGTGGCCATATTCATGCGCCATCACATAGGCCCGGGCGAAATCGCCGCCGGCACCCAGTCGCTGCTCCATCTCGCGGTAGAAATCGGTGTCGATGTAGATGCCCTGGTCCGTCGGGCAATAGAACGGCCCCATCGCGCTCTGCGCCGCGCCGCAGCCGGATGAGCCGGACTGCGAATAGAACACCAGCTTGGGCTGCTGGAACTGGATGTTGGAGGCGGCAAAGATTGGCTGCCAGGTCTTGTCGAGCGAGGCCAGCCGCCCGCAGGATTCGCGGCTCAGCTCATCGACCGAGCAAATCTCGCTCTTGGTTCTGCCGCCAGCCGCCGGGCCGACCTGCTGCTGGCCAGCGCCGCCGTCAATCTGCTGCAAGCCGCCAATCGTTTGGACCGGATCGAGCCCGAACACGAAGTAGCCGATCAGCGCGATCACGATCGTGCCGCAGCCCAGCTGGCCGCCGCGTCCACCCATGCGGAATCCGCCGCCGGTGCCGCGCTGATCCTCCACGTTGATCGAATTGGGGTCGAAATCATCCAGCCGCATGGTGCGTCCCTTTCCTTCGGCTTGTTCCTACTGGACAGGCGCGCGCCCCGTCCGCAATGGACTGTCTCGCAACAGACATTGGGAGTCGAGCATGTTTCTGACGGGCAAGCGCGCACTGGTTACCGGTTCCACTTCGGGCATTGGCCTGGCGATCGCCCGGGCGATGCATGCCGAGGGAGCGGAAGTGATCCTTTCGGGCTTCGGCTCGGATGAGGAGATCGCAAAGCTGTGCGAAGAACTCGGCGCGCGCCATGTCGCGGCGGACCTTATGACCGCCGCCGGGGTCGAAGCCTTGATGGCCGGCGCGGGTGAAGTCGATATCTTGGTCAACAATGCCGGGATGCAGCACGTGGCTGCGGTTGACGAATTTCCAGTCGACAAGTGGGACGCGATCGTCGCGCTGAACCTGTCGGCCGTGTTCCACGCTTGCCGCCTGGCCGTGCCGGGGATGAAGGCGCGCGGCTGGGGCCGGATTATCTCGACCGCCTCGGCCCACAGCCTGGTCGCCTCGCCGTTCAAGGCACCTTACGTGGCGACCAAGCACGCCGTGGCCGGCTTCACCAAGTCGCTGGCGCTGGAACTTGCCACCAGCGGGGTCACCGCCAACTGCATCAGCCCCGGCTATGTCTGGACCGCGCTGATCGAAAACCAGATTCCCGATACGATGAAGACCCGCGGGCTCAGCCGGGAAGCGGTGATCAACGACGTGCTGCTGGCCAAGCAGCCGACCAAGAAGTTCGTCCAGCCGGATGAGGTTGCGGCGCTCGCCGTATTCATGTGCCGCCCCGAAGCGGGCAACATGACGGGTGCCAATATTTCCATGGATGGCGGCTGGACCGCCGAATAACGAATATAGTTGCATGGCAGTGTAACCTTCCTGCCACCACTGCGGTTTAACCGTGTGGCGGTTTTTCAAAGCGGATGGGGTGGATGGCTCCCGCTCAAGGCATCTGAGTGCCAAGATGGGTTGCTGTCATGCAAACCCGAGCAAAGGAGCCACCCGCCATGGAGAT
>RFPL01000090.1 GCA_009926135.1 Sphingomonadaceae bacterium | reverse complement strand
TCTGCCCTCCATCTGGTCATGTCAGAGCATACTAACGCATAGCGGGAGTTTTGTTGCGTGAAAATCGCTTAGTAGCCCACCGCAATCCACGTAAGCGGGACGGAACCGCGCGGATTGCCGCCGTCGGATTGCGCGGAAAGCACAGCACTAGATGCGGATTTGCTGGTGACGAATGCGTAAGTGTTGGTATTGGGCGGGGCGCCTTGCAAAGCCGGGATGATGGCGACGCAAGCGTTAGGGAACGCCGCGGCGAACGTAACGGTCACATCACCGCCCGCGCCCGTGGTAGCGGTTCCGGCCTTGGTGATGAAAACACCGGACCCCACCGGAAAAGACGCATTGAGCGGCGTTCCGAGCGTGCCGGTCGGTGTGTAGGCCGTCGCCGCCGTGGTCATCGTCGTATTGTCAGAAAACTTGATGCCAGACGACGACGCATTGATTAGCCCGGACGCCATGGTGAGGCCCGTAAGTCCGCCCAGTGTGCCGGTAATGGTGCTAGCCCCGGTGACCGTCACACCGCCTGCGGAAACCGTCAGGCCTGTCGCGGCAGTGATGGTGCTACTGCCGGTGATGGCTCCCGTCACCCCCAGCGTGCCGCCCACGGTGCCATTGCCGGATATGGTCAGGGTGGTTGCCGATAGCGTGGTGATCGCCAGCGTGCCGACCGTGGCTGTGCCGCTGATATTCAGCGTGGTTGCGCCAAGGGTGGCAACGCCGGTAATGTTGTAGCCCCCGACGATCCAGTTGGCCGTGAGGGGGGATTGCCCGTCCCGTGTGACCGCGTTTGTCAGGCCATTCGTCGCCATGTCGGCCAGGACGGAATTGACTTCCGACGCGCTGATGGTGGTCCCGGTGACGAAGGGATAGGGCGGCGTGAGGACGGCGAAAGTCCCTGACCCGTTGTAGGGCATGGTGTATTCCTATTTATTCTGAATTTCGGGAAGGCTTTGCGCCATCAGAAGCCGCGCCAGCAGGTTTGGGGACGCCATGCGGATGGCCGCATCGGTCGATGCTGGATTG
>RFPL01000089.1 GCA_009926135.1 Sphingomonadaceae bacterium | reverse complement strand
GCTTGCCATGCTTGAGAAGGGCTACGCTGCACAGGCCAAGGTGGAAGAGATTCGCCTAGACGAGATTAAGACCTCCAGCAATGCTGAGACTACTCAGGCCATCATCGGTGCTCAGCAGGCTGAGATGCAGGCCATCTATGCCCACGATATGAGCCTGAATGAAGGTACGTCTCAGTGGGTTAAGAACCTTCGTGCTCTGGTTCGTCCTTTGATTACCTATGGCTTCTTTGGCTTGCTGGTGATGATAGACGGTCTTCTGTTCTGGCACGGATTCAAGCAGAATGTAGATTTCACCACTTTGGCAGATCAGTTGTGGGATAATGAGACCCAGGCGCTGTTTGCTTCCATTATTGCTTTCCACTTTGGTGGTCGGGCCTTTGGAAAATGATAAGCGACAAAGCCATTGAGATGATTAAACACCATGAAGGGGTTAGACAGCTTCCATATCGTTGTCCTGCTCTGTTGTGGACTGTTGGTGTTGGTCATGTTATTGATCCGAATCATATCAAAGTACCTTTAGAACAACGTAAACAACTTGCTATCCCTGAAGGTTGGGATAGGAAGCTTACAATGGAGGAAGTAAATGAAATATTACGAAGGGATCTGGAGTCTTTTGTCAGAGGTGTTCTACGTCTCTGTCCTAACGCTGCTGCTAATCAAGGCCACCTCGACGCTCTCACTAGCTTTAGCTTCAACGTAGGGCTAGGGAACCTACAGAAGTCTACCATACGGATGAAATACAACCGTGGTGACATTGAAGGAGCTGCTGAAGGCTTCCTAGACTGGACCAAGGCAGGCGGTAAAATACTACCTGGACTGGTCAAGCGAAGGAACGATGAAAGAGCACTTTTCTTAGGTGCATAAAAGAGGCCCCGTGAGGGGCCTTTTTAGTTACCAGAAGAAGGTTATCTGAACGAATCCAAGTAATATCACTATACCTGTCTTTTCATATATTTCTTCTTCGTCAACCTCAACGTACAAGGTGTCCGCATGAGCGATACCGAATACGAGTCCGTGGATGA
>RFPL01000088.1 GCA_009926135.1 Sphingomonadaceae bacterium | reverse complement strand
CAATTGCCGTTTCTCGCAATTGGAAGTCAAGCGCGGCATCATGGCCACGGGCGGCGCCACCCTGCGCATGGCCGAACGTGCGGGCATGGGCAATGCGCTGTTGCATTTGCTCACGGGTGATGAGTTCAACAGTGCAGAGGCCTTGCGCTTGAATTTTGTTCAGCGCGTGGTGCCCGCGGGTGAACAACTGCAAGAGGCTTTGACCATTGCACGTGCGATTGCTGCGCAAGCGCCTTTGGCCGTGGTGGCCACACGCCAAAGTGTGTTGAAGGCGGTGGAGCAGGGCCCCTTGGTGGCGATGCACGAATTTATTGCCGTCCAAAAAACACTGTCCAACAGCGACGATGCCAAAGAAGGCGTGCAGTCTTTCATTGAAAAACGCGCGGCACGATTCACCGGAAAATGACATTGTGAAAATTGCGCTGCTTTCCGACATCCATGCCAATTTGCAAGCACTGAACGCTTGCATGGCGCATGCAAAGTCGCAAGGGGTAGACCGGTGGGCTTTGTTGGGTGACTTGGTGGGCTATGGTGGCAATCCGCAAGAGGTGGTGGCCATCGCCATACGCTTGGCCGATGAAGGTGCGTGGGTCATTCAAGGCAATCACGATGTCATGGCCGTCAAGCCGCCGGTTGACGATCAAAGCATGGGCAGCAGCACCGCGCAGTGGACCTTTGCGCAATTGGACGCTTCGCAGCGCGAGTTCCTTCAAGCCTTGCCCCTCACGGCTGTGTCGGGATCTTTGTTGTTGGTCCATGCCAGTGCGCACGCCCCCGATCGTTGGCACTATGTCGACTCAGAACGTGCCGCCGATTTGTGCGCCGATCATGCGCTTCAAGACTTTGATGCACGCCATGTGGTGGTGGGCCATGTGCACCATCAAACGGTGTATTACCGCGGCACGGGGCACAGCATGATGCGCTTCGAGCCTACGGCGGGCGTGCAGGTGCCCATGCCTTCACATCGCCGATGGGTGGCCACTGTGGGGTCGGTGGGGCAGCCGCGGGATCACAAACCCGAAGCCATGTATGCCCTCTACGACGACACCG
>RFPL01000087.1 GCA_009926135.1 Sphingomonadaceae bacterium | reverse complement strand
AAGCCGCACGTCAACGTCGGCACCATCGGCCACGTCGACCACGGTAAAACCACGCTGACCGCTGCAATCGCAACGGTTCTGTCGAAGAAATTCGGCGGCGAAGCCAAAGCATACGACCAGATCGATGCGGCTCCAGAAGAAAAAGCGCGCGGTATCACGATTAACACCGCCCACG
Organism: Sphingomonadaceae bacterium; assembly: GCA_009926135.1. Lineage (GTDB taxonomy): Bacteria > Pseudomonadota > Alphaproteobacteria > Sphingomonadales > Sphingomonadaceae > Novosphingobium. The sequence continues at coordinate 935 of RFPL01000087.1, read as the reverse complement.
TCGAGTACGAAACGGAAACCCGTCACTACGCTCACGTTGACTGCCCAGGCCACGCCGACTACATCAAGAACATGATTACCGGTGCCGCGCAGATGGACGGCGCGATCCTGGTGTGCTCCGCAGCTGACGGCCCAATGCCACAGACCCGCGAACACATCCTGCTGGCCCGCCAAGTTGGCGTTCCATACATCATCGTGTTCCTGAACAAGTGCGACCTGGTCGACGACGCAGAGCTGCTGGAACTGGTCGAAATGGAAGTGCGCGAGCTGTTGTCGAAGTACGAATTCCCAGGCGACGACCTGCCAATCATCAAAGGTTCGGCACGTATGGCGCTGGAAGGCAAAGAAGGCGAAATGGGCGTGGACGCAGTGCTGCGTCTGGCCGATGCCCTGGATGCTTACATCCCAACGCCAGAGCGCGCTGTTGACGGTGCGTTCCTGATGCCAGTGGAAGACGTGTTCTCGATCTCGGGTCGCGGTACCGTGGTAACCGGTCGTATCGAGCGCGGCATCATCAAGGTCGGCGAAGAGATCGAAATCGTCGGCATCACCGATACCGTCAAAACGACTTGCACCGGCGTGGAAATGTTCCGCAAGCTGCTGGATCAAGGTCAGGCAGGCGACAACGTTGGTCTGCTGCTGCGCGGCACCAAGCGTGAAGACGTGCAACGTGGTCAAGTTCTGGCAAAGCCAGGCTCGATCAAGCCACACGCCCACTTCACCGGCGAGATCTATGTTCTGTCGAAAGACGAAGGCGGCCGTCATACGCCATTCTTCAACAACTACCGTCCACAGTTCTACTTCCGCACGACGGACGTAACTGGTTCGATCGAGTTGCCAGCAGACAAAGAAATGGTTATGCCAGGCGATAACGTGTCGATCACCGTCAAGCTGATCAACCCGATCGCGATGGAAGAAGGTCTGCGCTTCGCTATC
>RFPL01000086.1 GCA_009926135.1 Sphingomonadaceae bacterium | reverse complement strand
CAGCGGCTTTGCCAGCTCCATCCCTTCCGGGTCGTAGGCTGCAACGCTAACGCCAGCATCGGCCAGGGCCATGGCGATGGCTATCGCCGGGCTATCGCGCATATCATCGGTGTTCGGCTTGAAGGTTAGGCCCAGCATGGCAACCTTCTTGCCGCGCGCCGCGTCCATCCCGCCCCCATAATACTGCGACAATGCCTCGATCACCTTGCGGCCCATGGCGCGCTTGCGGCTGTCGTTGACCTTGACCACGGCCTCGACGATCCGGGTCGGGGCTTCATAGTCCTCGGCGGTCTTGAGCAGGGCCAGGGTGTCCTTGGGGAAGCATGATCCGCCATAGCCCGGCCCGGCGTGCAGGAACTTCGGACCGATCCGCCCGTCCATCCCGATCCCGCGGCTGACATCCTGGACATCGGCGCCAACCTTTTCACACAGGTCAGCCATCTCGTTGATGAAGGTGATCTTGACCGCCAGGAAGGCGTTCGCGGCGTACTTGATCAGCTCCGACGAGCGCCGGCTGGTGAACAGCAGCGGCGACTTGTTGAGGAACAGCGGGCGGTAGACCTCAGCCATCACGGCCCGCGCCCAGTCATCCTCGGTCCCGACCACGATCCGGTCGGGATGCTTGAAGTCGCTGATCGCCGCGCCTTCGCGCAGGAATTCGGGGTTGGATGCGACGGCGAAGCGGACCGGCAGGTTCGCTTCCGCCAGAATCCGCTCGACCTCGTCGCCCGTGCCGACCGGGACAGTCGACTTGGTGACGACCACCGCATCGTTCTTCAGGTTCTGGCCGATCTCTTCGGCAACGGCATAGACATAGGACAGGTCGGCATGGCCATCGCCGCGGCGGCTAGGGGTGCCGACCGCGATGAAGATCGCCCCGGCCCCGGCGATACCTTCCGCCAGATCCGTGGTGAACGAGAGGCGCCCGGCCTTGACGTTAGAGCCGACCAGTTCGGCGAGCCCGGGCTCGTAGATCGGCATCACGCCAGCGCGCAGGCTGTCGATCTTGGCCGGGTCCTTGTCGATGCAGACCACTTCGTGCCCGAAATCGGCAAAGCAGGCCCCGGAAACCAGGCCCACATAGCCCGAGCCGACCATCGCAATCTTCAT
>RFPL01000085.1 GCA_009926135.1 Sphingomonadaceae bacterium | reverse complement strand
TGGCGCGGTTCATCGAGTTCAAGGCGATGAAGGGCAGGCTTTCGCCGGAACAGGTGGCAATGCACGCAAAGCTACGCGCCGAGGGGTTTGAGGTTTGGCTGGTGCGTTCGCTGGCCGAGTTGCAGTTGCAGTTGGAAACGGCGGGGTTTCGCAGCCGGGTGAGGATTGCGGCATGAGTTGCATGTTCGACCGGATGCGTGTTCGGCACATGTGCATGCTTTGCGGCGACGTGAAGAAAGCCGCAGCGGCGCGTCAGGGTTATATTTGTCTCGACTGCATTTGTGGCGGTGACGTTGGACAGATTGGCCGGGGCCATGCTGGCCGAGGAAGAAAGGAACGCGGCGTGAGCGGACGGCGATGGCTTAAGTTCTGGCCCCAAGACTGGCAGCGCGATCCGGCTTTGCGGTCATGTTGCGTTGCAGCGCGAGGAATTTGGATTGACCTGATCTGCATCGCGCATGAGGGCACGCCGTATGGGCACCTGACCATTAACGGCAAGCCGATCACGACGCGGCAGATCGGCACAATTACCGGCGCAGGCGAACGCGAGGCGGCGAAGTTAATGCAAGAACTTGAAGATGCGGGAGTTTTTTCCCGCACGGATGACGGGGTGATCTATTCCCGTCGCATGGTTCGTGATTATGAAGCCGCGCAGGCTGGTAGGGAAGCCATCGCAAAACGGTGGGAAAATGCCGAGAAAGATACAAGCCCCCCTGACAGCACCCCTAATAGGGGGGGTGATAGTCTAGAAGCAGAAGCAGAAAGAAAGAAAGATACAGAAGCTTCGCTTCTGCCACATAACCCGTCAGAGCGTGGGGATATTCGCGACGAATTGTGGCAGCGCGGCCTGCCCATCCTGCGGCGGCTTTCCGGCATCCCGGACGCCAAGGCCCGAGCCCTTCTCGGCAGGCTGCTGAAATCCGCCCGGGATGATTGCGCCCGCGTCCTGGCCGCGTTGGACGAAGCGCAGGACATGCGGCCCGTTGATCCCGTGTCGTGGCTAACCCGGGCCGTTGTGGCCCAGCGCGTGTCCGTCGATGACCGCATCCGCATGCTGATCGAGGCGGAACCCGAACCCCTGCCGCAGTGGATGCTCCAATGACCGATCCCCGGCGCCAATGGATGGCGATGCTGGCGAA
>RFPL01000084.1 GCA_009926135.1 Sphingomonadaceae bacterium | reverse complement strand
ATGCTTCGCGTCACCGATCCAGCCATCCGAAGTTCGATCTCTATCGGGGAACGCATCGTCTATCTGCTCTCTCAGCTGTTGCCCCGCTTTACACAGTTTAGGCATTACTTACCGAGTTTAAGGCCTTCGGGAATTGGCTTTTCATATTCCCAATTTGCAATATAAGCAAGACCATCACCATCGTCTTGTAAAAAGATTCCAAGTTTGCGAAAATCGTCAGTGGGCTTAATTTCAGGATACGCTTTAATAATTTTTTGCCATAAATCCATTTTTTACGCTCCTAAATAACTGCACTCGAAACGAGTTGCGCCTGTGCCATTGTTATCGCCCAAAATTGAATTGTTACTTCCTTTATTGTGATATACGATAATTTCAAAATAATCGCCTACTGACGCTGAAACTATTGTTGCGAATCCTTGCGTGTTGTAAGTTCCAGAACCGACATTCAGCCAATCGACTTTAATTGTCGTTCCATTCTTTTTTAAGACCGCATTACTAATTGCCCAAGAACCATCTGGCCAGACTACATAAACGCAGAAATTGTAATAACCGCCTTTGCCGCTTGGAATTGTGATGCGCCCTGTATTTGTCGCGGTTGAATGGAATCCATCCGTATCAAAGAGTTCTGAATCAAAAGTTACTATCGTATCGGTAGCGTTACTTATTGTTTGATTACCGCTTTTATACAATGCACAACCAGCAAAAGTTGAACCACTTGCGGCCGCAGCCCATTTAACTTTGTATGGACTGACGGTTGTGTCGGCTGTCAAAACTTGACCTGTTGTGCCAATTGGCAAATTATCAAAAGTGCCTGAGCCAGTTCCTGCAGCAGTAATTTCTGTAGCCATTGAGTTGGTGATTGTTACTGCGCCTGAAGTTCCACCGCCGCTAATACCAGTTCCGGCAGTCACGGCAGTAATATCGCCTGTTGCTACGCCTACCCACGCGGATCCATCATAAACTTCAACAGCATTAGTATCCATTAAATACGACACCATTCCTTCGGCAAGTACGCCCGAAAGTGCTGTTGTACGCGCGGCTGCGCTAGCAAAACGCATGACCGCCTGCTCCTGCAAATAAGTGTTTACCTGAGCTGCTGTAAGCACGTCACCCGTGTTAAACAGCTTATATCCTGCACCTG
>RFPL01000083.1 GCA_009926135.1 Sphingomonadaceae bacterium | reverse complement strand
GCGCGGTCCACGTCTCTCTCCCGGCGCAGAATGGCTTCCTGCGCGGCGGGTGGGAGTGACGCAAAGACTTCCTTTTCAGGACCCGACCACGCTTGGGGCGGTTGGATGGCCGGGGTTTCCGGTTCCTCCGCTGGTGGCGTCGGCTGGTCGGTCGAAACTTCCTCGGCTGCGGTCTCGCCGGGTTCGGCGTCCTTCGCAGCAAATCGTCCACTGGCATCGCGCGCACGTTCTGGCGCAGTGCCGCCGGTAATTTCCTCAGCCGTCCTGCCTTGGGATGCCTGCTCGATGATCTCGCGAACGGACAATTCAGGCGCAGAATCGGCTACAGCCGCCTCCGGTGCCGGGGCGGCTTCCATCGTCTCTGACATTCAGGCTCCTATTCGATGAAACGGGTTTCGACGGCTGCACCATCAAGGGTGCTTGCCGACTCGACAGGTTCCGGCTGATAGCCTTCGTTTAGCATTTGGATGGACTGCTCTATGTCCGCGCGCACGCCTTCCGGCTCATACGCGGGGCGTCCAATCGGCGCGTCATTACCCATTTCCACCAGACCATGATCGCGCGTCACGCGGCGGAACGCGGACTTGCTGTCGTACCGCTGGCCATCAGCCGGGTGCAGCAGCGCGTCCATATGATCGGAAATGATGGCGGGGAATGCGGACGGGCGGGAGAATTTCACCGCGCGCACCCATTGCCCAATGAATTTGGTCATAGAAGCAACAGCACCTCTAAATCTTCCTCGTCATCGTCAAACGCCGGGACCGCCAGCAAAGCCGTTTCCAGCCGCAGCAGAGCGCCGACAATCGTCGTCCAATCCTCGACCTGGCGCACGCCACGCACCGTCAAATCCGCCGGTAGCGCGTCCTCAGCCTCGGCCAGCGCTTCCTGCACCGGCTCCGTGTCAACGCCCTGCGCGGCTTGTAGGATGGCCTGTATCTCGCGCCGGACCTCCCCGGCTTCCTCAGCCGTGGCGCGGCGGCGCTGGTCCGCAATCTCCGCAAGCTTTTTGACCCGCTTTCGGTATTCGTCGCCCGCGAACGGGTCGATGCCGCTGGGTGCCGCACCGGTCAGCGTGCCCGTGGCGTAAGTTGCCGACACGCCAGACAGCGCCACCGTGCTTGACGATGACGGCGTGACCGTCCCGGCGCTGTAGGCCACACCCTCGCCAGTTAGGGCGTTGCTATGGCCTACGCCAACGGT
>RFPL01000082.1 GCA_009926135.1 Sphingomonadaceae bacterium | reverse complement strand
GCAAGACCTTACCTTTTGATCAAGCTCCTCCCATTCTTTTAATTCCTTTTCGGTTGGTTTTTGCCTCTTATCAAATAGCTCCTTGCTTTTTTCCTCTCTTTTCTTAATTTCTTTTTTTAGTTCAGCGGGTATGATTCTTTCATCTTGTTTGCAATCTTCGGCTATCGGATGATTTGGCGAACCCCTCCCGCCCAAAAATTGACCATTGGGATATGTGACCATCGCAATTCCATAATATTCATCATCAAATTCAAGTGCTTGAAGCAATACCTTTAAGGCATTCGGGGGAACCAAAATGTCGCTTTCTATTGACCAAAATAAGTCTGCATCTAGCTCTCTTGCCATTGAAAAAGCTTTTTGCTGTATTCTGGCAATAATAAGTTGTGCATCCTCCTTGTAGGCTTTTTGAGAATCCTCAACTCCAGAGCTTTTAACATTATAGGCAGTCCATCCAGCAACTTCGCACCTAGCCTTGATCATCTTAAATTTTTCATCACACTCATCAGAAAAATCGGTGCTGACTATTAGGGAGCCTTGAAATCCTTTTGCCGAAGCCAAAAAATGCTCAAGCCAAGAATCAACCGAATAGCACCATCCTTGGGTAAAGTACACCGCAACGCATATTCTTTTATTCATCTTAAACATCGTCTCCACCATAGTTGGCTAGATTAACCAGATCGACTTGATTGGCAAGATAATTTCCAGATGCAAATGTCATATTTGAAATAAGATTTGGAGCATCTAAAACAGTAAATTCTCCGCTGTCGTTATCATTTAAATATAGCGCAGAATTTTGAATACTTATGGGGAAAGACATTGTTTCATTTGATGTTAAGTAAGTCACTTTTTCTCCGAGAGAATTAAACCAGCAATCACCAGCATTATAAGAAGCACTTCCAGCATTACCCTTTGTGCCAATAATGTATTGCGTATTCATTCTAACCAGAGGACAGGAGCCAACGCCACCTATGGGATATGTTTTTTGATAATTTGCAATTCCGCTTGGAATATTTGCATAATAATTAAACAGGAAAGAATCTTCATCCTTATTGGAGTCGATTGTAAATATTTTTCTCGATGTTGATTCCGACAGGGAGGCCACAAAGCTTCTTGTTGTTTGGGTTGTGATTGTTGACGCTCCAGAGACAGAAGTAAAAGAAACCGTCTGTTGTATTGTTGATATGCTATAAGAATTTGTTG
>RFPL01000081.1 GCA_009926135.1 Sphingomonadaceae bacterium | reverse complement strand
CCTTGTTTCGCCCTCGTCGTGGGCTTTCCACAAATCGTCCATCGTGACCTCGTTTCCGGGGCCAACGCGCAGCATCGGGTTAGGCGCCGGTTTCACGCGTTCCACCACGTAAGGCCGGGCCATGCAGGCGTACCGCAGGGTATCCGGCGCGTGGTCCTCCGCGTCCGTGTCCACGTCCTCGGGCCGGTCTATGTCGTGCTGCAACGCTGGCAGCGTGCGTATCAGGTGCTGACAGGTGGCGAAGATGAACACGCCAGGCCGTTCGCCGTCGCCAATCAAACGGGCGCGCACCTGATCCCAGCCGCCCATTGCGCCTGACCGGCTCACGCGGGCATTGTCAGCGCGGCGAAAGATCACGCCACACCGGCCAATCCGTTCCGCGATGGAAGGCCCGCCGTCCGCCGTGAACATGGCTGGGTCAGCCACACCAAAGCTGATTTGCTCAGACCGGGATTCCCACTCGGCAATTCCCTGCCCTACCTGTTCCGCCGTCATTCGCACGCCGACATTGGGCTGGCCGGTTGACCCATACCATTCGCGATAGACCACGAGCGAGCCGCGCGGGAACTGCGGCAATTCCCCATCCGACACCGCAACCCACAACACGCAGAACGGACGCGCCGAACCCCAGTCCATCGCCCGATACCGCAGCCAATGGGCAGGCAATTCGATAGGCGCAACCACGTGACGCAAGCGGTTGAACTCCGGGAAGAACGCCCCGGCGATTACGTCCCAATCGCCTTCCAGCCACGCCCGAACCAATTCAGGCGAGCCGGATTGCCGCAACTGAGCCACATAGGCTTGTTGGTCCAGCGCCACGTTGTCGGACACGCGCGACGGGATATAGACCCGCTCCAAGCCCGTATCCGCGTCCTTCACGGGCACCATGGGCGGCGCAGGATCGATGTAGCGCGCTTTGAGCCAGTGGTGGCCAGGGCCGCCAGGATTGCCCGTCAACCGCATCCGCACGGGCACACCAGCGCCAGATCGCAGCGTAGCGTGTAGCTTCAGGATCGGCGCAGGGGACGGGAAATTCCCTGCCTCCTCCACATAAACCCGCGTGTAGCTGTGACCCTGATAGCTTTCCGCGTCCTGATCGCGTTCCAGATAGCGGAAGTTCAGCCGCGCCCCGCCGGGCATGACGCAGTTGTCAGGCTTCGACGTGAAACGCGCGCCAAGGGGGCGGAACAACTGCCGCGCC
>RFPL01000009.1 GCA_009926135.1 Sphingomonadaceae bacterium | reverse complement strand
GCCCGCCGAACCGCGCCCGCCGCGTCCGCTTGCGCCACAAGGGATCGTCGCGCCAATCCGGTTCCGTCCCGAACAAGGCCTGCAGATTGGCGTACCAGCTCTTCTGCGGCACCTCACCGCGGTCGCGCGAGAGCAGCGCCCCGCCAACAAACAGGGCCTCTTCCGCGCGGGTCATGGCAACATAGAGCAACCGCCAGTGTTCCTGTTCCTCGGCGGTCTTCTCCATGGCAATATGCTCGGCAACGACGCCGACTGTCTCTTCCTTGGTCAGGCCGGGCAGCGGGATGCGCCGCTCTGCTTCGTGCCGATCAGGCAGGGCCGGGGCCGAACCGCGGTTGCGATCGGGATCTCCGGTTGCATCGGCAAGGATCACGATCGGTGCCTGCAGCCCCTTGGCTCCGTGAACCGTCATCACCCGCACCAGCCCGCCGGCATTGTCGGCCTCGCGCTTCAATTCCCCTTCACCGGCGTCGAACCATTGCAGGAAGCCCACCAGGCTAGGCGTGGCCGTTGCGGCATAGGCGTGCGCGGCGTTGAGCAGCTCGTCAATCGGATCGTTGGCTTCGCGGCCCAGTCGCGCCACCAGCTTGCGGCGCCCATCCCACGGGCCAACCAGCAGCCAGTGCAGCAGCGCCTGCGGCGGCTCATAATCGGCCTGGCCGAGCAGGTCGCCAAGCTGCGCGAGCACGGCGGCGACCTGGGGGTGGCGGCTGCGGCGCAGGTGCGTCCACAGCGGCACCTTGCGATCGCGATAGCCATGTTCGAGCAGCGCTTCCTGGCTCCACCCGATCAGCGGAGAGCCGAGCAGGCAAGCCAGGTTGAGATCATCGAGCGGCTGGGCTGCAAAGCGCAGCGCCGCGACCAGATCCCGCACCGCCAGCGGCGCGCCAAGCCGCAGCCGGTCGACCCCGGCCACCGGCACGCCATGGGCATGCAGTCGCGCGACGATCAGTGCGGCCAGATCGCCGCGCTTGCGCACCAGCACCATGACATCGCCGGCCGTCGCGGCGCGTGGCGGCTGGCCAGGCTTGCGGCCCTTGACCAGCGGGAAGCCATGATCGACCCAGTGCCGGACCTGCCGGGCAATCCCTTCCGCCATGTCGCGTTCGGGCTTTGGCAGCCAGGTTTCCTCACCGCCATCATCCTCAACCGGCTCGTCTTCGTCCGCTTCTTCGCGGCGCAGGCCAACCGGCTGCCACAAAGTGACCTGCCCGGGCAGCGGCAGGCCGCTATGCGCCTCCGCCGGTTGATCGAGGCCGAAGGCTTCGTGGCCAATCGCCGCGATTGCGCGGTCCACGAAATCAAGGACCGGCTGGGCGGTGCGGAACGACTGCCCCAGCCCAAGCCGGCGCAGATCGCGCACCTGCTCGTTCCGGCCCAGCGCCGCAGCATTTTCGGCCGCACCCTGCATCTGCCGGTGCACCCGCTCGCGCGCCGCCTCGAAATTCTCCGGGCTGGTGCCCTGGAAGCGGAAGATCGCCTGCTTGTAGTCACCGACCACGAACAGCGTCCGCAAGACATCGTCGCGCTGGCCGCGGCCGGCGAAGAACTCACGGGTCAGCGCATCGATGATTGCCCACTGCGCCGCGTTGGTATCCTGCGCCTCGTCGACCAGGATGTGGTCGAACTGCCGGTCGAGCTTGTAACCGATCCACTGAGCGTAGTCGGCGTTCTTCAGCAGGGCCGCGGCACGGCGGATCTGGTCGTCAAAATCAACCAGGCCCTCGCGCTCCTTCGCAGCATCCCAGGCCAGCGCGAAGGCCCGGCCCAGGGTAAGTGCGGGAACCATTCGTTCGGCCAGGTTCAGCAGCGCGGCCCGTTCGCGAACGGCGATCATCGCACCCAGCACCGTTTCAGCGGCTTGCTCGAAGAATTCCTCGAACTTGCTTAGCGATTTGGCGTCCTTGATCGTGTCCTTCTGGGTGAACAGCACCTTGAACAGGTCATCGAAGGCAGCGAACCGCGCCGCGGGCTCGCTCGCCAGCCAGTCGGCAATCACATCGCGCCCGGCCATGCCCTTGATGCCGTTCCACTGCCGATAGGCGGATAGACACAGCTCCAGCGAGCCGCGATCGAACACTGCATCCGAACACAGCGCTGCCAGCCAGCTTGCATCGGCATGGGCCGGCAGATCGAGCAGCGCCAGCACCCGGTCGCGCAGCGGTTCCTGCCAGGAGCCCGGTCCGAACCAGGCGCCCCGCGCCTCGGCACAGCGCATCAGGAACGCTTCCACCCCGCTCGCGCCAAGCCTCAGGCTAAGCTCTTCGGCGGCATCGATCAGGTCGGGTCGTTCGGTTTCCGCCGCCAGCAGCACGTCCGCCAGCACCTGCCGCGCCAGCAGGACCTTTTCGCGGTCCTCCATGGGCCGGCTGCCGGGGGTCAGCCCGGCCTCCTGCGGGAACGCCCCCAGCAGCCACTGGGCGAACGCGTGGATCGTATCGATCCTGAGGCCGCCACCGGGGCAATCAAGCACCGCAGCAAACAGGGTCCGTGCCCGGGCCAGCGTTGCCGGGCCGATATCCGCCCCGATCGCCTGCAACTCGCGCGCCAGCGACGTATCGTCGAGCCGGACCCAGCCCGCCAGCTTGTCAGCAATACGTGCGGACATTTCCGCGGCGCCCGCCTTGGTGAAGGTCAGGCACAGCAACTGACCCGGCTCAACCCCCGGCTGGAGCAGCAGCCGCAGCACGCGGGCCGATAGCACCTGGGTCTTGCCAGTCCCGGCCGAGGCCGAGAGCCAGACAGTCTCCTCCGGCGCAACGGCGGCAAGCTGGCGCGGGTGAAGCGGATGAACGGTTGGCACGCTCATCGCTCGTTGGCCTCCTCGGGCGTGAGGTTGGGCAGCCACTCGTCAAGCCGCATCAGCTGGTCGAAATCGTTATAGCCGCCAAGGTCGGGATTGAGCCGCGCGGTGAACGGATCACTGCCAAGAATCCAGCGGTCCAGCGCGTTATCGAGATAGGCGGCAGTCTGCGCCACGAACTTATCGCGGGGTAACCCGGTGCTCCTTCTACCCTCGAGCACAGGCTCTTCCATGAAGCCGAAGGCGTCCTTTTTCTTCGCCAGCGACCAGTATTCGAACCGCTCGACCGTTCCGGAGACGCCCTCGAAGCCGCCGCGCTCGGCGATCAGGGCGGTCAGGCCTAGCTGCAAGGCAAATCCCTCCTGGACCATCTTGGCCGAGGGGGGCTTGCCGGTCTTGTAGTCGACGACCGCCAGCTTGCCGTCGGCCAGGCGGTCGATCCGGTCGGCCCGGCCAAAGATCCGCACGTCGCGAACCTCGGTCTCGCCCCAGGCCTCGCTCTTCAGCACGCCGCGCCCTTCACCGCGCTGTCTGGCCTCTTCCGCCTCGACCCAGCGCAGCGCTTCAAGCAGGCGCGGGCGCCACAGCACGCGGGTCAGCGGGTGTGCGCTCATCCTGTCGAGCATTTGCCCGGCCAGCGGCACCAACGCGCCGCCATCGCGGTGCCAGCGCTCGAGGATATCGTGGACCGCCGTGCCTTGCCAAGCGGGGCTAGGTTCCATGTCCAGCCCGTCCAGCCGCCGCAACCGCAGGATCGAGCCGGCATAGAACTGGTAGGGATCGCTCCGCAGCCGATCGAGCCCAGTAACCGAAAGGTCCACCCGGCGCTGCTCGGCGTTTGGCGAAGGCTTGGGCCGGGGATAGGCTGGTGCCGCAGCGGCCATGGTCAGGGCGCGGGCGTGGCCGACCTTGGCGTGCTCGATATGTCGGTCAAGCTGATCGCCCAGCATCGCCTTGATCCGCAGCACGAAGCGCGAAGGAATCGCCGGGGCGCCATCGGCCCGCTGCGACCAGCTCAGCACCACTTCGGGCGCACCGAGCGCGGCGGCAAGATCATGGGCGGCCAGCCCGATCCGGAACTCCGGACCCGGGACGCCAAGTCCGCGCAGCACGGCCGGCGGCAGCAGCGCGTCAGCCGCCCCGCGCGCCGGCCAGACCCCTTCGACCAATCCGCCGCACAGCACCAGGTCGGCCCGCGCCATCCGCGCCTCAAGCAAGCCATAGATCGCCACGCGCGGATGCCCGCCCCAGGGTGGGCGAACCTGCACGCGGTCAAGCGCATCGCGCAGCGCGGGCGCGAGTTCGGTGACCGGCAGCGTAGTACCGGCGGCGGCGGCGGCGGCGCGCAATTCACCCAGCCAGGCCGCCAGCGCGCGGCCATCCGCCCCGGCCCACAGCCCTTCGCCGCATAGCGCTTCCCCCGCAACCGCCAACGCATCGAGCGCGGCGGCGAGACCTGGCGCTTCGCCCAGCGCAAACAGCGGCGCCAGGATCGCCTGGACCTGCTCCCACCACTCGGCCAGGCCATGCTCGGCCGCGATTGCGCCGAGCGGCCCAAGCCCGGCATCCGGGCGCGGACCGCGCAGCGCCAGATCAAGCTGGCGCGCGTGATCGAGCCAGGCCGCGCGTCCATCGCCGGCGCGCACCTTCGGATGGGTCAGCAGCGCCACCAGCGGCACGGGCGCGGCCTGTTCAGCCAGGACATCGGCCATCAGCAGGAACAGCCGCCCGGCCGTGGCCTGCGACAAGGCGCGGCCGGCCGTATCATCGGCCACGATCCCCCAGCGGCCAAGGTGCGCAACGACCCGCCCCGCGAGGCCGCGGTCCGGCGTAACCAGCGCAACGCGGCGTTCGGGCACTTCGAGTGCCTCGCGGATCAACAGCGCGATGGCCTGGGCCTCTTCCCCCCGATGGGCGCATTCCATCAGCCTGACGCCTGACAAGCGGCGATCCTCGGCCGGCAGACCGGCCCAGCGTGACGAGCTTTTCGGCGGCAGGAACAGGTTCGAGATGGCCCGGCTGCGTTCGGGCGGCGCAGCGGCCAGGCCGGCGCGGTGCCAGGGGTCGATCTCGTCGCGCGCCACACCCATCCGGTTAAGCAGCAGCTTCAGGTGGTACTGTGGATGGGTACTGGCATCGTTGCGGCCGAATGGTGCGCCGTCTGCTTCCGGGGCAATCCCGGCATGGCCCAGCTCGTCCCAGACCTCGGCATCAAGCGCGAGATCGAGGTCGGGCAGGATCACCGCACCGCGCGGCAGTTCCGCCACGACCCGCAGCAACCGCGCCAGTGCTGGCGAGGCACTGGTGACCCCGGCAGCGACCAGCGGATGGGCTGGCGGGGCCTCTTTCCAGCGCTTGGCTGCGTGTTCGAACAGCCGGTTGCGGCGGGCGGGTGCGTCAATCTCGCCCCGGGCGGCAAGCTCCTCGGCCCACAGCCGATAGACTTCGCGGAATTCAGCGGTGCTGCGCTCCCAGTGACCGGCCAGCTCGGCGACGATCGCCGCGACGGCATCGCTGCCCAGGCTGGCCGGGTCGACCCCTTCGACCAGCAGCCGGTCGATCGTCCGCCCTGCTTCAAAGGCCTGCCGCAGCAGCGCTGCGCCGCGAACCTGTTCACCGCGCACGGCCGCGATGTGCTCCGCCAGCCGCAGCCAGCGCCGCACCGGATCGGCAGCGGGCGGCACCGCGCTGCCGGCGCCAAGCGGATCGAGCAGCGGCCCCAGCGTCTCATCCAGATCGAGATCGCCGACCACGGCCATGCGCGGCAGCAGCAATCCGCCGCCAGAGAGGCGGACGAAGGCCTCGGTCACAATCCGTTCGGCGCGGCGGCTGGGAAGCAGCAAGGTCAGGCGGGCCAAGCCCAGGTCAGGTTCGGCGTAGCGCGGGATCAGGCCTGCGACCAAGGCATCGGCAAACCCGCGATGCGCCGCGATCGAATAGACTTGCGGCCCGGTCCGTTCAGCCATGGGCTGCCTGAGCACTGGCCAGCGCGGCCTCGGTCAGCCCGATGGCTTCGGGATAGCCGACATCAAACCATTCGCCCTGATGGACCAGGCCATAGCAGCGCCCGGCTGCGATGGCGCGGTCCCAGAAGACGTTGGTAGAGAACACCTCGGCTGGTGGATCGGTGATCAGGTGCTTCGCAATCAGCTGCACCCCGGTCCAGTCAAAACCGCGCGGGCGTTTGGGGCCCTCGCGCGACAGGCAGCCTTCGGTGTCCAGATCGAAATCGCCAATGCCCTTGCTGTTGTTGGCCCGTTCGTGCGGGACCACCAGCATCAGCACGTCCATCACCGCCGGGTCCCATACCCCGGCCAGCCGGACCAGCGGGTTGGCCCCGTCCCATGTGAACCAGTTATCGGCGTTGATGCAGAAGAACGGGTCATCCGGAATGAGCGGCAGCGCCTGAACCAGCCCGCCGCCGGTATCGCGCAGCAGATCGCGTTCGTCGGAAATGGCCACGTCAAAGCGGCTGGTTACCCCGGCCAGGTGCGCCTCGATCTGGTCGGGCAGATAATGGGCGTTGACCACGATCCGCCCCACCCCGGCATCGGCCAGCAGGTCCAGCACGTGATCCAGCAGCGTCACCCCCGCCACTTCGACCAGCGGCTTGGGCCGGGTGGTGGTAAGCGGCATCATTCGCGTGCCCTTGCCCGCGGCCATGATCATCGCTGTGCCGGGTATCTTGCTCACGGTTGCCAGCTGCCCCCGCCGCTGGCGCGCAGCTGCGCAGGGACATTGGCATCGAACCAGCGGGCGACCGGGGCAAGTGCCGGGTGGGCCAGATCGCGTTCCAGCAGGGCCCAGACGCGCGGGATGTAATCGAGATAGCGCGGCTTGCCATCGCGCTTCCACAAGCGGACGAAAATCCCGACGATCTTGGCATTCCGCTGTGCGCCAAGGCGGGCATAATCCGCCGTGAAATCAGCGTCTGGCGCTGCCTTGCCGACATAGTACTCCAGCATCGCCGCCTCCAACTCGGGGGAAACATCGCGGCGGGCATCCTGCAGCAGCGAGACCAGGTCATAGGCGGGATGGCCAACCAGCGCGTCCTGGAAATCGAGCAGTCCCTGATCGTGCAGCCCGCCCAGCAGCATGATGTTTTCGGCATGGTAATCGCGCAACACCACCACGCCGGGGCGCTGGCGCGGCAGCAGCGGGCCGAGCGCCTCTTCCCAGGCCGCCGCATAGCCCGCACCATCCACATAAAGGTTCCGGGCCGGGCAGTACCAGTCCACGAACAGCTTGGCTTCGCGCTGGTACTCGGCCAGCGAGTAATCGACGAACGGCCCCGGCGGCAGGCGATGCAGTTCGATCAGCGCATCAATCGCGGCCTCATAAATCTGTCGCTCATCATCCGGCCACTGATCCAGATATTCGCGCATCCGCACTTCGCCGAAGTCTTCCAGCAGGACCAGCCCGCGCGCAGCATCCTCGGCCAGGATGCGCGGCGCGCGCAGGCCGTTGGCATCGAGCCACTTGGCCGCCCGCAGGAACGGTGCCGGGTCCTCGTTCGGCGGCGGCGCATCCATCAGCATCGCGCTGCGCGCGTCCAGCCGGATGCGGAAGTAGCGGCGGAACGAGGCATCGCCCGCCAGCGGTTCGATCGCCGCGCCGTGCCAGCCGGCGTTCGCCAGAAATGCCTCAAGCCCCTCGGGAAGTTTCAGGTCCATCCCTGACGCCCTAGCCAATCCGCCCCCGGCTCGACAATCGCAGTCCGCTCCGTTTCCGCAGTTTCGATTGCAATCGAAAGACAGCCCGGTTCGTGCGCGAAGCCGCCGGCGTGTTCTGGCCATTCGGCAATCAGCGCGGCGCCATCGCGGTAATCGTCAAGCCCGATTTCCTCCGCCTCCTCCGGCCGCTCCAGTCGGTAGAAGTCGGCATGGACCAGCGGCAGGCGGACGCCGGGCGGATCATAAGTCTCGATGATCGCGAAACTGGGCGACGGCACTTCGTCCTCATGCCCCAGCGCGGCGATGATCGCGCGGGCGAGCGTAGTCTTGCCGGCTCCCAGTCCGCCCGAAAGCGCCACGACATCACCGGGCCGCAGCACGGCGGCAATCCGCGCGCCAAGCGCCTGGGTTGCAGCCAGGTCCGGCAGGGCGATCCTCACGGCAGGTCAATGATCGCGGCGGTGCCCTGCCCCGGTTCGGACAGCAGCTCCAGCGTGCCGCCATGGGCCTCGACCAGTCGCCGTGCCAGCGGCAGGCCCAGTCCCTGGCGCCGCTCAATCGCCTTGCCATCGGCGGAAAGCTTGATGCCTTCCAGCGCGCGGGCCAGCGTGGCCGCGTCCATGCCGGGGCCGTTATCGGAAACGACGATCCGGGCGCGGCCCTTGCGGCCCGACAATTCAACCAGCACACGCCCGCCAGCCGGGGTTGCGGCAATGGCGTTGTCTAGCACGTGGCCGATCGCGCGGGCGAGACGGCGGGCATCGCCAGTGATCCGGCCCACGCCCTTGTCCCCGCGCAGATCCAGCGTCAGTCCGGCCTCGCGAATGCGGGGCGCCCGATCCTCGACCAACCGGGTGACCAGCGGGTAGAGTTCGATCTCCTCGCTGACCAAGGGCAGCATACCCGCTTCGCTTTGCGAGAGGTCGAGCACCGACTCGATCTGTTCACCCAGACGGCCGACCGAAGCTAGGATCGCCGCGACATATTCGTGGCCCTGCGCCGAAAGATCGCCACCCAGCCCGGCTTCGAGCAGTTCCGCAAACCCGCCGATCGAGGTCAGCGGCGTGCGGAATTCATAGCTCATGTTGGCGAGGAAGCGGGTCTTGAGCGCATCGGCCTCTTCCAGCGCGGCGGCGCGTTGCTTCAGCGCTTCCTCGGCCTTCTGGCTGTCGGTGATGTCGAGCACGGTCAGCAGGCCATTGCCATCGGGCAGCGGCACCCCGGCAAATTCCAGCGTGCGGCCATCGGCCAGCATGGCGCGGCCCCCGGTCTGGCGGCGATCCAGCGTGGCGGCGCGGACCACGTCACCCACGCTCCTGGCCCGCTCGGGCTTCTTGAGCCGCGCGGCGATCCGTTCAAGTAGTGTCTCGATCCGCGGGTGGCTATCAAGGATGGTGTCGTCCAGCCCCCAATCGGCCGCGAACCGCCGGTTCCACAGCTGCAACTTGCCATCGGGGGCGAAGATCGCGATCGATTCGAACAGGCTGTCGAAGGTCGCCGTGCGGGTCCGCAGCAGGGTGTCACGATTGGCCGAGAGGCGGAGCTGTTCGGTCCGGTCTTCGGCAATCAGCAGCAGCCCGCCATCGGGCAGCGGCTGGGCCACGACGCGCAGGTGCGTCCCGTCGGCCAGCGACCAGGCTTCTTCCTGCGGCTCATTCGAAAGGAACCAGCCGGCCTTCTCGCGCCGCCAGGCGGGAAAATCGCGCGCCTCTGGCACCTTCCCGCCATCGCGGGCCAGATCTAGCAGCCGCTCGAACGGAGAGGGATCGATCAGCACGGCCGGCTTGAGCCCGAAGATCCGCAGGAACGGCTGGTTGGCAAAGGTCAGCTGGCGGCGCACGTCGAACTGGGCAACGCCTGCCGAAAGCTGGTCAAGCATCGCGCGCTGGGCTTCGCGGAACGCGCGAAAATCGCGGCCAAGCTGCTCCATGTCCTCGATATCGACGGCATATCCGGCAATGCCCTCCTGTCCCAGCGGCAGGTCCGAGACGCGCAGCGAGCGACGCTGGCCACCAATCGTGGCAGGCACGATCCGCTCGATCGGCAGGTGCTTGCCCGCTGCCTGAAGCGCGATCTGCTTGGCAGTCAGCCCGTCGATATTCTCGACCAGTTCTACCCCGTCAGCCACGACCTGCCGGGCATCCTCGCCGGCCACGGCCTCGACATAGGCGGAATTGACCAGCCGCAGCTCGCCATCGGGGCCGCGGAACCACATCGGCATCGGGGCCGCTTCGATCAACCCGACCAGCGCGGAAAAATCATCCTGGGCCCGCCGCGCGGCATCACGCAGCTGGACCAGTTCGCTCTCGCTGTCGGAAAAGTCGAACACCCAGACCAGCGCCGCGCCGCCCGGGGAAATCTGCGGATCGGCCAGGTGCCCGCGCAGCGCCAGGCTGCGCTTCGAGCCCTTGGGCGTCTCGACCAGCCGGAACGGGTTGGCAGTCCGCTGGCAGCGCCGCACGGCTTCGGTCAGTTCGCCCAGTTGCTCACCGGTCAGCCCGCCGCCGCCGCCGTCGATCCGCCCGCCATCCAGCTCGGTCAGGAACTGCGGCACGGCTTCCAGCCCCAGCCAGTTGGCCAGCCGCTGCGGCGCTTCGATCCGGCCATCGGCGCGGACCAGCAGCGGAATTGCCGGGCTTTCATCGACCATCCGCGCCAGTCGCCGCGCTTGGCGCTGGCCGCTTTCGGCGCGCTTTTCACGCCCGCGCGCGGCAAGCACGGCCCATGCCGCCGCCACGGTCCAAGCCGAAAGCAGCAGCCCGATCAGCACAAGGGCGGTCGGGGAAAGCGTCATGGCTTCCAGCTATGCGCGAGGGCGCGCAATGGCAAGCGCAGCCCTCGCGATATCGTCATCCCGGCGCAGTGCCGGGACGCGTTGATCAATAGCGATAATGATCCGGCTTGAACGGACCCGCTTCCGGCACGCCGATATACTTGGCCTGTTTGTCGCTCAGCTTGGTCAGTTGGACGCCCAGCTTTTCAAGGTGCAGCGCGGCCACCTTTTCATCCAGGTGCTTGGGCAGCACGTAGACTTCGTTCTTGTACTGGTCGTTCTTGGTGAACAGTTCGATCTGCGCCAGCGTCTGGTTAGTGAAGCTGGCCGACATCACGAAGCTGGGGTGGCCGGTGGCGCAGCCCAGGTTCACCAGGCGGCCCTTGGCGAGGATGATGATCTGCTTGCCGTCCGGGAATTCGACCAGGTCGGTGCCCGGCTTCACTTCGGTCCACTTGTAATTGTCGAGCGCGGCGATCTGGATCTCGCTGTCGAAGTGGCCGATGTTGCAGACGATGCTCATCGGCTTCATCGCCTTCATGTGCTCGGCGGTGATCACGTCTTCGTTGCCGGTGGCGGTGACGAAGATGTCGCAGCGCTTGACCGCTTCTTCCATGGTGACGACTTCATAGCCTTCCATGGCCGCCTGCAGCGCGCAGATCGGATCGATTTCGGTGACCATTACGCGGGCACCGCCCTGGCGCAGCGAGGCGGCCGAACCCTTGCCGACATCGCCGAACCCGGCGACGCAGGCGACCTTGCCCGCCAGCATCACGTCCGTGGCGCGGCGGATCGCGTCAACCAGCGATTCCTTGCAGCCATAGAGATTGTCGAATTTCGACTTGGTGACGCTGTCGTTCACGTTGATCGCCGGGAACGGCAGCTTGCCGTCCTTGGCGATCTGATAGAGGCGGTGGACGCCAGTGGTGGTTTCTTCCGACACGCCCTTGATGTGGGCGACCGACATGGTGAGGTAGCCCGGCTTCTTCTTGAGGAAGGCCTTCAGCGCGCGAACGAATTCGATTTCCTCGGCATTGCTGGGTTCGAACAGGTCTTCACCCGCTTCGACGCGGGCGCCCCACAGCGCGAACATGGTGGCATCGCCGCCGTCATCCAGGATCATGTTGGCGGTGCGGCCGGTGCCATCGTCCCAATCGAAGATGCTGCCGACATAGTCCCAGTAATCGGCCAGGCTTTCACCCTTGATCGCATAGACCGGGATCCCGGCGGCCGCGATCGCGGCGGCGGCGTGATCCTGGGTCGAGTAAATGTTGCAGGTGGCCCAGCGCACTTCGGCGCCCAGCGCGACCAGCGTCTCGATCAGCACTGCGGTCTGGATCGTCATGTGCAGCGAACCGGTGATGCGCGCACCCTTGAGAGGCTGCGATGCACCGAATTCCGTGCGCAGCGCCATCAGGCCGGGCATTTCGGTTTCGGCGATGCGGATTTCGGCGCGGCCGAATTCGGCCAAACCGATATCGGCAATAGCATAGTCACGGGTCTGGGCAGCAGTGGCCAAGGGTCTTCTCCTGAACGTCACAGGCGCCCTGCCACATGGGGCAACAGGCAGCGCCAATCATGACGCTGCCCTTAGCCGCTCACCTTTCGGGAGGCAAATATAAAGATTGCTTTATATGTTTTTCGGACTGGTCAACGGGCCCAGGCAAAGCGGGCCGAACCGCTTCGGGCCAGCAACTGGTCCGCAGCCTCGGCCAGGACCGCCGGTCCCTCGGCCTGAGCAAGGCTGCGGGCTGCAACCTTGAGTTCGGCGCAGCTCAGCCAGGGGTGCCCCTGGCCATAGGTGTTCGCCATGCCCGTGCTGATCTTGTCGAGCGCGCGAGCCGCCTTGTCCGGGCCGACGCGCGCCGCCAGCTGGCTTTGCAGCTGGCGGCTGGCAGCGTTGAGCGCGGCGATATGCTTGGTGGTGAAGCGGCCATAATCGGCCTGGAAGTTGTATGGCGTGGTGCGGCAGCGCAGCCCGGTGACCATCAGCATGATATCCAGCCGGCGCAGCTTTTCCGCATCTTCGATCGAACCGGCGCTGGCTGGCACGCTCGCCAGCATGCCGAATACGGCCGCGGCTGCGGCGAATCCCTTGGCAATCCCCATGTGCAGTCTCCCGGCAGGAACCTGTTCCCGCATTTCCAGACTGCGCTGACTAATTTACCGGTTCTTAAATTGGCGCGGTAAAGCCAAATTAACCATGGCTGCCCGTTGCCCTGCCGCCTTGGCCGCCTATATCAGGTCGGCAGAATTCCCCTTTCAAGACAGGAGAACAAGAATGACGATTGCTGTTGGCGACAAGCTGCCCGACGTGAAGCTGGTCAAGGCGACCGAAAACGGCCCCGAAGCCGTGCAGTCGGCCGACTATTTCAAGGGCAAGCGCGTGGCGCTGTTCTCCGTCCCCGGTGCCTTCACCCCGACCTGCTCGGCCAAGCACCTGCCGGGCTTCGTCGAAAAGGCCGATGAGCTGAAGGCCAAGGGCATCGACGAAATCGTCGGGACCGCGGTCAACGATCCCTTCGTCATGGGCGCGTGGAACAAGGCCTCCGGCTCGTCGGACATCACCATGCTGGCTGATGGCAACGCTGATTTCGCCAAGGCCGTGGGCCTGACCATGGATGGTTCGGGCTTTGGCCTGGGCCTGCGCGGCCAGCGCTTCTCGATGGTGGTCAACGACGGCGTGGTCGAACAGCTGCACGTCGAAGCCCCGGGCGAATTCAAGGTCAGCTCGGCCGAATACCTGATCGACAACCTCTAAACCGATGGATTGGGGGCAGCTGGCGATCAAGGCGGCGCTTTCGGGCGCGCTGATCGCCGCTGCCTCTGAACTGGCCCGCCGCAGCCCTGGCTGGGGCGGGCTGATCGTCAGCCTGCCGTTGGTTTCTACCCTGGCAATGGTCTGGCTGTGGCGCGATACCGGCGATGGCGCGCGGATCGCGGACTTTGCCCTCTCCTCCACCCTCTATGTGCTGGCCTCGCTGCCGGCCTTCGTCGTGATCGCCGCCATATTGCGCAAGGGCGTCGCCTTTCCGCTGGCGCTGGGCGCCTTCGTGCTGACCGGCTGGCTGGGTTACTGGCTGATGCAGGTCGTGGGCCGCCGCTGGGGCTGGCCGGTTTAGCTCAGCCCGGAATGGCGTAAGTCACGACCGCCTGGCCGACGAGATTGGACGGATCGTCCTGCCATAACCGGCAATCGACCGTTGCCAGCCGCTTGCCAAGCTTCAGCAGCACGGCATCGCACCACACCGTCTGTTGCTTAACGCCGCGCAGGAAGCTCATGTTGAGGTTGCTGGTCACCGCCATGGCGACCGGGCCGATATGGGCCAGGATCACCGCATAGGCCGCGCGGTCAACCAGCCCCATCTGTGTCGGGCCGGACACGATCCCGCCGGGGCGAAGATTGCTGCTGTCCGGCTCCAGCGCCAGCCGCACGAAGCCCGGCTCGATCCGGTCGATCCGGCCCAGCCGATCGTGATCATTGCCTGGGAAAGCCTGGACGAAGAAGTCCGACAGTTCCGTGATCGTCATTACCGGCGTCATGTCGTCTCCCATCCTGCTGGCCCTGCCATAAGTGGATTTGCCATTGCCGGGCAATGGCCAAGCCGTCCGTCGGGCCGGATCGGCGGTTGGCGGAAGCCGGGCCAGTCCCGCCTTGCAGCCAGGACTGCGGCGCGGCATCACGTGGGTCAGCCAAACCAACCGGGGGATCGATTGACCATGCGCCTTGCCGCCCTGCTTCTGCTCGCTGCCAGCTCACTCACCCTTGCTGCGCCGACCGCCGCGCAAGAAAAGCGGCCCGATAACGCCAAGTCCCACAAGGACGCGATGATTGCCGAGGTCGACCAGGCCTGGGTCAAGCCGCCGGTCGAGGAAGCCAGCGCCGTCAGCAAGGGCACGGCGACCGTCCGCGGGGTCAAGATCCCCTACACCGCCACCGCCGGCACGCTGACCATCCGTGATGATGATGGCAAGCCCACTGCCAGCCTGTTCTACACCGCCTATACCAAGGACGGCGGCGGCAATCGCCCGGTCAGCTTCTTCTACAATGGCGGCCCCGGCTCGCCCACGGTCTGGCTCCACATGGGCAGCTTCGCGCCGGTGCGGGTGCAGACCAGCGATCCGGTCTATGTGGCGCCCTCGCAATATGCGCTGCGCCCCAATCCCGACAGCCTGATCGACAAGACCGACCTGGTCTTCATCGATGCCATCGGTGCAGGCTGGTCGCGGCCGCTGGGGGACAAGGCCGGCAAGGATTTCTGGGGCGTGGACCAGGATGCTGATGCCTTTGCCCGCGCAATCATGCGCTATGTGGCCAAGAACAACCGCTGGACCAGCCCCAAGGTGCTGTTCGGCGAAAGCTATGGCACGCTGCGGTCGGGTGCGGTCGGCGCGCTGCTGGAACAGCGCGGCATGAGCCTGGACGGGATCGTCCTGCTCTCCACCATCCTCAACTATGGTGTGCGCCAGCCCGGTTATGACCAGAACAGCATGATCCTGTTCCCGACCTATGCTGCCACTGCCTGGTATCACAACCGCCTGCCCGAACGGCCGGCCAGCCTGGAGCAGTTCCTCGACCAGGTCCGCGCCTTCGTCGCCGGGCCCTATGCGTCGGCCCTTGCCAAGGGTGATGCGATCGGCCCGGACGAGGCCCGCCAGGTCGCGGAACAGATGGCGAAGTTCACCGGCCTGTCGGTCGATTACCTGCTGCGCGCGCGGCTGCGGGTGACGCTGGGGCACTTCCAGACCGAACTGCTGCGCGATCGCGGGCTGGCCACCGGGCGGCTCGACACCCGCTACCTGCTCAATGTCGCGGATGCCAATGCCGACAGCCCGGACGACGATCCGGCCAACACCGCCATCACCGGGGCCTATATCGCCAGCTTCCAGGACTATGCTGCCCGCACCCTCGGCTACAAGACCGACATGCCCTACAAGCAGTCAGCCCGCGACAGCTCGTTCGACTGGGACTGGCGCCACCGCGCACCAGGTGACCGCGGCCCGCAACCAGCCCCCAACACCGCCGTCGACCTGGCCTTTACCATGCGGACCAATCCGCACATGAAGGTGCTGTTCCTGAACGGCTACTATGATGCCGCCACGCCGTTCTACAGTACCGAATACGATGCGGCGCACCTTGGGCTGACGCCGGAACTGCGGCGGAACATCGCCTTCAAGTATTACCAGAGCGGGCACATGGTCTACCTCAACCCGCAGGCACTGACCCAGATGCACGATGATCTGGCCGCCTGGTACGACACGGCCGCCAAGCGATAAGCACACTGCAGGTCCCCGGCCATGCGCCGGGGGCCATCAGTAGCCCATCAGGCTGAGCACTTCCTTGCGGCTGCGGTTGTCATCCAGGAAGCAGCCCATCAGCCGGCTGGTGACCATGCCGACGCCGGGCGTGCGCACGCCGCGGCCGGTCATGCAGCCGTGCTGCGCCTCGATCACCACGGCCACGCCATGCGGCTTAAGGTTTTCCCAGATGCACTGGGCAACTTCGGCGGTCAGTCGTTCCTGGATCTGCAGGCGCCGGGCATAGGCGTGGAGCACGCGGGCCAGCTTGGAAATCCCTACGACGCTGTCCTTGGGCATATAGGCAATCGCCGCCTTGCCGGTGATCGGGGCCATGTGGTGTTCGCAGTGAGATTGGAACGGGATGTCCTTCAGCAGCACCAGTTCGTTGTAGCCACCGACTTCGGCGAACTGGCGCGAGAGGTGATAGGCCGGGTCCTCGTTATAGCCCTGGCAGTATTCCTTCCACGCCCGCGCGACGCGCGCGGGGGTATCCAGCAGCCCTTCGCGCTGCGGATCGTCACCTGACCAGCGGATCAGGGTGCGGATCGCTTCCTGGACATGGTCGGGTACCGGCAGCTTGCCGTTCTCGTCCAGCTCGTGATCGTGATCGCACCCCATCCTCAAACCTCCAGTCGCGGGCGGCGCAGGAAGCTGCCGCGGCGAAACAGCCCGCGCCGCTTGCTGAACGGTTCGAACAGTTCTTCGGGCCGTTCGGGATCCAGCAGGGCGTTGTCTGCAACCGCTCTCTCCGTTTCGCCAAGTGGACGCAAGGCAAAAGGTTCAAGATACTTGCCCTTGCGCGGGGCGTTCCCGATCAGTGCGAACATCGACGGGTCGCGCTCCAGCGCGGCCTCGACCTCGCGCCGGGGCAGGCCCAGATGCTCGGCCAGCAAGGCGTGCCGCAATTTGGTGACCCCGGCACGGGCATGGCCATTGCCGGGCCGCGCGGCATCGATGAAAATGTCGCATTCGCTGTCGAGCCCGAGCGAGCGGTTGTTCATGTTGGCCGATCCGATCCGCAGGATCTCGTCATCGACGATCATGGTCTTGGAATGGACATAGATCGGCGTGCCCGCCGCATTAAAGGGCACGTAGATCCGGAACCGGTTGCGATGATCGACATCCTTGATCGCGCTGGCCAGCCGCACCCGCGCACCGTCCATCGCCACCACTTCCAGCCAGCCCTCGGCGGTCAGCGGGTTGATCAGCACAATCTCCGGCGGATCGGGTTCGGCCACGCGCCGGGCAATCGCCTCGGCAATCTTGCGCGCGGCGAAGTATTGGCTTTCCGCATAGATGAAGTGGCGCGCACGGGCGATGTGCTCAAGGAACAGCGCCTCAACCTCGCGCAGTTCGCTGACCCCGTTCCACTGCGACCGGGTCCGCGCGATCCCCACCTCGACATCGCTGAAATCGGCCTTCAGCGCCGAAGGCCACGGGCTGGAGACCTGGCTCGCGCACGGCTCCAGCGGCTTTCCGCCCGCCTGGGCCCAGCGTTCGCGCCCCAGATCGCCCAGCGCCAGCGCCGCCTCGCCCTCAACCATCAGCGTCAGGTCGTGCCAGGGGCCGAACAATCGCGGCGAGTAGGGCAGCCGGCGTCGCAGGTCCCCTTCCTTGTGCTCGGGCGTGTCCCAGCGGCCGGCGGTCATGTCGATCCCCCCGCAGACCGCGAAGCGATCGTCGATCACCACGATCTTCTGGTGATGGCTGCAGCCCAGCGGATGGGCGGAATCGAATTTGAAGTCGATCGAGGGATTGCGCCACCAACGCCACAGATCGAGGATCATCGAGCCGCGGAAGATGAATTTGAGCGCGCCGAAATTCCATTTCAGCACCCGCACCTCAAGCCCCCGCGTGCGCTTGCACAACCAGATGACGAACGGCCCGAGCCGCGCCGGCTGGGAAAGCTTGTCCGGACGGTTCCACCAGCGCCGGCCCTGCCCCAGCAGGATCCGGGTGTCGAAATCCCAGCCAATCATCATGATCCGCTGCCGCGCGCGCATCAGCGCCTGCTGCATCAGCGCGAAATAGGGCGCGGCATCGATCACCACATGAACGCGGCTGGCCCGGGCATAGCGCCAGACCGAAGGCGATGGGCCCGAATGGGCTGAGTCTGTCGGTTGGTCGGCCACAGGCCCTCATAGCTGCTACGCGAACGCTCGGCAGCAAAAACCATGCGGGCAAGGGTTTGGTTCAATTGGACAGACCGCGGGCCGCGATCGCCCTCACCAGCGGGCCAAAAACAAAAGGGCCCACCTTGCGGTGGACCCATTTTGTAATGGCGCGCCCGGAACGATTCGAACGTCCGACCCTCAGATTCGTAGTCTGATGCTCTATCCAGCTGAGCTACGGGCGCGTTGGAAGGGCGCTCATAGGCAGGTCATTCCGGCTTGGCAAGCCTGTCCTGCGGAAATTTCCGTCCCGCTAAAGTGTCGCTATCAGCTGCTGCGCCAGTGGCACATCCAGCGGCGGCATGGCCAGGCCCGGCAGCGCATCCGGCCAGACCCAGGCGATCCCTTCGCCCGCCAGACAGGCCGGCTCACCCTGCCAACGTCGACAAGTGTAAAGCAGGATGACATGCGGATTACCCGGCTCGCTCGCCTCGGCCAGGAACTGCAGGTCTGCCGCCTCGACCGCGACCCCCAGTTCCTCCGCCAGTTCGCGAACCAGGGCAAAATCAGGGTTTTCACCTGTTTCAACCTTACCGCCGGGGAATTCCCACAGCCCGCCGAGCGCCGCGCCAAACTTGCGTTGGTGCACCAGAATCCGACCATCCGGGGCAATCAGGGCAGCCGCCACGACCAGGATGGTTGTCGGATTATTTTGCACGTTAAGGTCTGCTCTCAATCATTCGTTAGGATTGTGGTGCGATTTCAAGCCTCACTCACGCAAGTCGCGGAGAAGGAAGAATGAAGAACAAATTCCTCATCACCCTGATCCGCGACGAGCGGGGCACATCAGCCGTCGAAATGGGGCTGATCTGTGCGTTGATCGTTATGGCCATGTTTAGTGCGCTGCAAGGCTTTGCCGACGCCAGCAACGAAATGTGGACCGGTGTTGGCGCCAAGGTCGCCAGCGCCAACCAGGCGGCCGGCGGTTAAACATTTCGCAAGACTTATCACCTAACTCGGGGATCGCTCGATCCGGGTGACAGGGAAAGAGCCGGGTACTTAAGACTGCTACAGGAGACTGACCATGAAGTTCATCAACAAGCTGTTCCGTGACGAAGCTGGTGCCACCGCGATCGAATACGGCCTGATCGCCGCTCTCATCGCCGTTGCCGCGATCACTGCCATGCAGGGTCTGGGCGAAGAACTGAAGACCACCTTCAACACCACCTCGACCAACATGGCTGCTGCTAACACCGCTGCCTAATCGGGGTTGCCGCAAGGCACATGAATTTGGGGCGGCAGGGCAACCTGCCGCCCCTTTTCATTTGTCTGCGCGCCGCGTTCAGTAGGTAATCAGCTTGATCTTCTGGCCGGCCGAAATCCGGCTGGTAGCGGTCAGGCCATTGAGCACCAGAAACCGGTCAAGCGGCGCGTCGGTATAGGCCATGCGGGTGGCCATAGACTGCACCGTATCCCCGGCCCGGGCCGTGATCACCGCCAGCTTGCGCGGCTTGATCGCCGCCGCTTCCGCCGCCGAAATCCGCCGCATCGAGCGGAACATCGGATCGAATACCCCGGTCCCGCCCGCCTGGGTAATCGTCACGAAGTGATAGGCCTGATCCGGTCCGAACTGATAAGCGAAGACCGTCACCTCGACCACGCCGTTGCCGCTGTTGACCTGCGACGTGGCATAGGCGGCCGGCAGGCCGTTGACCGTGGTGCGATTGATCTGGCCCGGATCGATCGCCTGCTGCCCCTGTTCGGTCAGTCCGCCAAAGGCGCCGCGCACATAGGCATCAAGATCGCCCGAGAATGGCCCGGTCGTGAACTGCGCCCGCCCCGACTGGCCATTGATCGCAACGGCCCGCGTGCCGTTCATCATGTAGAAGCCGTTGGGTGCCTCATAAGACAGCTTGAGGTCCGGATGCGTGAACCTGCGTCCTTCGACCACGCCCTGCTTGGGATCATCGCCATAGGTCAGGCCCGCGATCCGGGTCAGGAAAGTGTCGCGGTTGGTTACACCGCTGGCATTGCTGCCGGCTCGAACCAATGCAGCCCGCACGCGCGAAGCCGGATCAGGGTGAGTCGAGGCCCAGGCTGGAACCTGATTGTTCGAGCCCATCAGCCGCGCATCCAGCGCATTCTGGTTGGCCAGCGATTGCAGCACGGTGCTCATCGCGCGCGGATCGTATCCAGCCTTACGCAGATAATCGATGCCGAGATTGTCGGATTCGGTCTCCTGCCCGCGCGAATAGCGCAGCGTCAGCAGCTGCGAGCCCTGCAGCAGGCCGCGCTGAATCACCTGGCCGACCTGGTTGTTTCCTAGCACGGCCCCGGCCAGCACCGCCCCCAGCACGCCGAAGATTGTGTTTTTCGTGGCAGCGCTCTGCCGCTTGGCGGCGTGGCGGGCGGCGACGTGGCCAACTTCGTGCCCCAACACCCCGGCCAGTTCGGCCTCGTTGTTCATCAGCGCGACCAGCTGGCGGGTGACGTAGATATAGCCGCCCGGGATCGCGAAGGCGTTATTGACCGGCGAATTTAGCAGCGTGACCGTAAAGTCCCCCCGCGCGTTCGACAGATTTGACTGCACCGCGATATTCTTGCCGATGGTTTCGACATAAGCCGCCTGGGGGCCCACCTCGGCGCCGCCGAATTCGGCCAGCAGCTGCGGGTGCGCCTTGGCCCCCTCTGCCCGGTCCTTCGCACTGATCGCCTGGACCGCCGTAGGCTTGGCAACGGCCTGAGCGCTGGCTGCGCCGCCGCCACATGCCGAGGAAGCCAGGATCGTCGCACAGCCTGCCGAGGCAAGTGCGATATGTCTGAATTTGCTTGGCATGATAAGCTGTCCCATTCCAGTTGACCCGGTACTATTGCTAAACCGGATGAACGGGGTTGGAACAGTAAAAGTTCCCCGACGGGGGAACTAAGTCCTTCGCGCGTCAGCCTTCGCCGATGCGCAGGAAGCGTTCCTCGCGCAGCGCCCGCAATTTGGCGGGGTTGTGCTTGCCCAGCGTATCAAGCTCTTCGCCGATCACCTTAGCCAGCGCACTGATCGCCACTTGCGGGTCGCGGTGTGCCCCGCCAACCGGTTCCTTGACGATCCGGTCGATCACGCCAAGTTCCAGCAGTTGCTGTGCGGTCACCTTCATCGCCTCGGCCGCATCCGCCGCCTTTTCGGAAGTACGCCACAGGATCGAGGCGCAGCCTTCCGGCGAAATCACCGAATAGACCGCGTGTTCGAACATCAGCACGCGTTCTGCGCTGGCCAGGGCCACGGCCCCGCCGGAGCCGCCTTCGCCCACGATAACCGCCACCATCGGTACTTCCAGCGCCAGGCAAGCCTCGGTCGATCGGGCAATCGCCTCGGCCTGGCCGCGCTCTTCGGCCTCGACCCCCGGGAACGCGCCCGAAGTGTCGACCAGTGTTACAACCGGCAGGCCGAACCGGCTGGCGAGTTCCATCAGCCGGATTGCCTTGCGATAGCCCTCTGGCTTGCCCATGCCGAAATTGTGCTTGATCCGGCTCTGGGTATCATGGCCCTTCTCATGCCCGATCAGGACTACGCGGCGGTCGCCCAGCCTGGCCAGGCCACCAATGATCGCGTGATCCTCGCCATAACAGCGGTCACCGCCAAGCGGCATGAAATCGGTAAAGGCCCCGGCCACGAAATCGCGGAAATGCGGACGCATCGGATGGCGGGCCACCTGGGTCTTCTGCCAGGGCGTCAGCGCGGCATAGGTGCTGGCCAGCAGATCGGCGCTCTTCATCTCCAGCCGGCGGATTTCCGCAGCGATATCCACATCGCCGCCTTCGGCCGCAGCGCGCAGTTCGGCGATCCGCGCTTCAAGCGTGGCAACCGGCTTTTCAAATTCGAGATAGGAAATCATACCGCTGCGCTAGCCCGCCGGGCGGCGATGGGCAAGAGGATGCCGCGCGTTGACCAGTTCGACCAGCCGCGCCGAATCGACATGGGTATAGATCTGGGTGGTGGCGATATCGGCATGGCCCAGCAGCGTCTGCAGCACGCGCAGGTCCGCCCCGCCTTCCAGCAGGTGCGTGGCAAAGGCATGGCGCAGCACGTGCGGGCTGACTCGTTCCGGATCGAGGCCCGCGCGGGCAGCCAGATCGCGCAGCAGCTGAAACAAGCGAACGCGGGTTACATGTCCACTCTTGCCGGTTGACGGAAACAGCAGCCGGCCCTTGTCTCCGCGCAGCGCCAACCAGCGCGACAACGCCTGGCGGGCGCGGGTGCTGACCGGGACCAGCCGCTGCTGCCCGCCCTTGCCCGTAATCGTCAGGAACGGCGCATCGCGCGGGACGGCATTAAGCGGCAGAGACACCAGTTCGCTGGCGCGCAGGCCCGAGCCATAAAGCAGTTCGAGCAGGGTCAGCATCCGCACGGCTTCGGGCCGGTCACCCGCCGCTTCGGTTTCGGCAACCGCGAACAGCGCTTCGACATCGCCGTGGCCCAGGATCCGGGGCAGTGGCCGCCGGGTGCGCGGGCGGGGCAGCGCGGGTGACGGATCGTCAGTCCGCCAGCCCTCATCGATCAGGAAGCCGAAGCACTGGCGCAGGGCAGAGCATTTCCGAGCGAGGCTGGATGGCGCAAGATCGCTCCACGCAGCCGCCAGCCGCGCCAGATCATTGCGGTCCACGCCAGTCAGCGGACCGAGCAGCGCTTCGGCGGATTCAAGATCGCGGCGATAGGCGGACAGAGTGTTGGCCGCAGCCCCGCGCTCTGCCGCCAGCATGGCCAGGAATGCGTCGATCGCCGCCGACAGCGGCCTAGCCCCGGGCGACGGCTTCGGCGGCGATCATCCGGGCTTCGGCACCAAGGCCGACCCGGTTGAGCGCCGACACGATGTGATAAAGATGGACGCTGGTCATCTTGTCCCAGCCATCGCCCTGCATCCCCACGCCGGCCAGGAAGCAGACCAGGGCCGGGTTGTTCACATCGGCGGCCTGCGTGATCAATCGGGTCCAGCGGGTCTGGCGATTGAGGTCAATCTCCAGCTTGGACGCGAAGTCCGCCGCGGTTGCCTGATCGACCCGGCCCAGGCCCGCCAGCCCGGCGATCAGGAAGCGCGATTTGCGGTAATTCTCGCTGTTGTCATCCGAATAGAACGATTCGAGCGCGCCCGAAGTCACCGGATTGCCGCGTCCCGGCGCGGCCAGCGTCAGCTGCGCCCAGGTCAGCGAACCGACCTCGGCCTGGGCCGCCCAGCGCAGCGCATTGCCATCAAGCCCGGCCGCCAGCATCGAGGCAACCAGATCGGCCGACTGGCCGGCAAAGCTGTCCTCCACCGGCATCCGCGCGGCGGCATAAGCGGTCAGGACCATGCGCGAATAGCGTACCCGCGGATTGCCGGCGCCGTCCCACAGCTGCGAAATCGCTGCCATCCGGTCGGCCGGGGTCTCGCCGGTATAGGCATCCCGCAGCAGGCTGGAGCGATCGGACCAGTCGCCGGTAATGTCTTCCTGCGCGTATATCTGGCTGTAGAGATCGACCATCGCCGCGCTCGACAGAATTCCCGCCGCGGCCGCCTTGTCCGCGCCCTCCGCCCGCGCAGTCAGCGGCACCATCGGCGCAAGCGCGGCGGAATAGGCATAGCGGTCGGCTGCCCCCCGCATCAGCGCGGCCGGCGGCTCCAGACCGGTGGCAATGGTGAAGGCATAACGCCAGGGAGTCATTTCACTGACCCCGTCCCATTCGATCGTCACGGCCCGGCGTGCCTTGCCCGCTGCACCGGCGTATTTCTGGGCCAGCAGCATATCGATCTCGGGCCAGACCTTGCCGCCCTGCATCCGGTCGAGCTGGGCCATGGCCGCCGCGCCATCGCCCTGGAAGGCCTGGCAGACCGTGCGCAGCACGCGCCATTCGGCATCCTTGCGCGCCCCGCCCTGGACGGAGATGACCGGGCAGATCCCGGTGATGTCCGCCGTGAAGGCATAGGCATCAATCGCGGCGCGGGTCAGGCTGTCGGTGTAGTTGCCGGCATCGACATCCTGCACGATCGCGCGGGCCGCATCGCCTTCACCCATCCGCACCAGCAGCGCAGCGCGGCTGGCGGCGAAATCGGCCGGGTTCATGCCCTGCGGCGCGTCGAGCCGCGACGCGAGCGCGCGGCGCAGCAGGATGTGGCCCCAGCGCGAGACGAGCTGGCCCTTGTTGCCATCCAGCGCGGCACGAACCAGCGCCCCGCTCTGCTGCGCCAATGCACCGGCGGGCAGGCCGCCCTCGTAATCGGCCAGCACGCCCACTTGCTTGAGCGAGCGGCGCGCGGCCGGCGGCATGTCGGAACGCGGCTTGAGGCCGAGCAAGGCGTCGAGCTCGTCCGGCGACATCGCCTCCAGCTCTTGCAGGGTCGGGATCCGCACCCCGGCGGGCAGGCCGGCTGCGACCGGCGTGGCCGCGCCGGGCACCTGCTGCACCACCGGCACGGATACGCTGGAGGACCCGCTGCTGGTGCTGCCCTTGGTCACGGTAACCGGAGCCGGAGCAGCGCGCGGTGGCGCGGGGCGCGGTTTGTCGAAACCGGGCGGCAGCAGCGATTCGGGCGCGTCTTGCGCCACGACGAGCGCGGAACTCAGCGCCAGGATCGAACCCAGCGCCAGCAGGGCGGCATTACGCTTCACAGCGCGCGCCCCATCACCAGCACCTGCCATCCCTTGCGCACCCTCACCGCCACAGCCGCCTCTCTGCCTCCAAAACCCGTCCGATACTTGCGCACCCGGTTAGCCCATCTATAGGCAGGCCCGCAATGGAGCATGACGAAACCGAGCTTTCGACCCCCGATGTCGCCGCCCTGGCGCGGCGGATCGATCGTCCGGTCGTGCTGGTGGGGATGATGGGAACCGGCAAGTCCAGCATCGGCCGGCGTCTTGCCACCCTGCTCCACCTGCCGTTTGTCGATGCCGACGAAGCGATCGAGCAAGCCGCGCAGCTCTCCATTCCCGAAATCTTCGAGCGCCACGGCGAAGGTGCCTTCCGCGACGGCGAGCGGCGGGTGATCGCGCGGCTGATGGACGGGGAGCGCAAGGTAATCGCGACCGGCGGCGGGGCCTTCGTCAACCCAGAAACCCGCGCGTTGATCCTGGCCAAGGCGATCACCGTCTGGCTCGACGCTGATGTCGATACCCTGGTCGAGCGGACCGCGCGCAAGAACACGCGGCCCTTGCTGCAAGGCGGCGACCCGCGCGAGATCCTGACCCGGCTGCGCGATGAACGCCGCCCGGCCTATGCCGAGGCGCCGATCCATATTACCTCCGGGCGCGGCCCGCAGTCGCGCACCGTGGCGCGGGTTCTGAAGGAAATCGACGCATGGCTGTAATCCCGGTCGATATCGCTGACCGCCCTTACGAGGTGCACGTCGGCAGCGGGCTGCTGGCCCGGCTGGGCGAACTGGCCGGCGCGCGGCTGCGCAAGCGGCGCGTGCCGATCGTGACCGATGCCCATGTCCACGCCCGCTGGGGCAGCGCAGTGGAAGCATCGCTTGCCGCGGCCGGCCACGAAGCCGCCTGGCGCATCCTGCCCCCGGGCGAGGCGACGAAGAGCTGGGAACAGCTGGCAGCCACGGTCGATTGGCTGCTGGCCGAGGAAGTCGAGCGCGGCGATCATATCCTTGCCCTTGGCGGCGGGGTGATCGGCGACCTGACCGGGTTCGCCGCCAGCATCCTGAAGCGCGGGTGTAACTTCATCCAGATTCCGACGACGCTGCTGGCCCAGGTCGATTCGAGCGTTGGCGGCAAGACCGCGATCAACACGCCCGCCGGCAAGAACCTGGTCGGCGCGTTCCACCAGCCCGCACTGGTGCTGGCCGATCTCGATGTCCTCGCCACCTTGCCCCGGCGCGAGCTGCTGGCCGGCTATGCCGAGGTGGTGAAATACGGCCTGCTGGGCGATGCGCCGTTCTTTGACTGGTGCGAGGCCAATGGCGCGGCCATGCTGGCGGGCGACGCCGAATGCCGCGAATATGCCGTCGCCCATTCGGTCACGGCCAAGGCTGCAATCGTCAAGGCGGACGAGCGCGAGACGCTGGGCCTGCGCGCGCTGCTCAACCTTGGCCACACCTTCGGCCACGCGCTGGAAGCACAGACCGGCTTTTCCGACCGCCTGCTGCACGGCGAAGGCGTTGCCCTCGGCATGGTCCTCGCCGCGCGGTTCTCGGTCCGGCGCGGGCTGATTGCGGGCAGCGCTGCTGACCGGATCGCCGCCCACTTTGACGCCGTGGGCATGGGCAGCGAGATCGCTGCGCTAGGCCTCAATTGCGATGGCCAGGCCCTTGTCGCGCATATGCTGCACGACAAGAAGATGGACGCTGGCACCCTGCCTTTCGTCCTGCTGCGGCAGATCGGCGAGGCCTTCCTGGCCAAGGACGTGGACCTGGCCGAAGTCGCCGCCTTCCTGGACGCAGAGCTGGCGCGTTAACGCCCGCCGGTCACGTACAGGCACTGCCCCGTCACCCAGCTTGCGGCGGGCGAGGCGAGATAGACCACGGCGGCGGCGATATCTTCCGGCTGGCCATAGCGGCCCAGCGGGATGCCGATCATCTCGAGCAGTTTCGCCCGCTTTTCCTCGGTGTCAGTGCCCATGCAATCGTCGAAGTTCTCGGTCGGGATTGGCCCCGGCGCGACCGCATTGACGCGGATCTTCGGCGCCACTTCCACCGCCAGCGTGGTCGTCAGGCTGTTCACCGCCGCCTTGGCCGCGCCATAGGGCCCGTTCTTGACCTGCGGACCATAGGCCGAGCGCGAGGAAATGTTGATGATCGCCCCGCCGTCACCCATCGCCCGCACCGCAGTCGTCGCACCCAGCCAGACGCCCTTTAGGTTCAGCGCAATCTGCGCGTCGAAATTGTCCTCCGAAGTGCGGGTCAGATAGCGCGGCGTGCCATCGGGGATGCCGCCCGCATTGTTCACCCAGATCGTCAGCTTGCCGAGCTGCCGCACCGTCTCCGCCGCCAGCCGCTCCAGCGCGGCGGCATCGGTCGCGTCGGTCACCAGCGGCAGCGCCCGCCGCCCCAGCGCGCGGATTTCATCGGCCACGGCATCAAGATCGGCCTGGGTGCGCGAGGCGATGGCGACATCGGCCCCGGCCTCGGCCAGCCCGATCGCAATCGCCCGCCCGATCCCCTTGCCGGCCCCAGTAACCACCGCGACTTGCCCATCGAGCCGGAAATTGTCGAGAATACCCATCGCCTGATCCTTGCCGCCACTGCTGTTGCCGAAGCGGAGAGATTTAGGCGGGCGGGATCATTGCGACACTGGCGGTTGAGATAGGGTGCGAGGCTTGCCGCCAAGTCAGGCACCTAACGGATCGAAGTGTCAGAAAGCGGACTGCCGGTCATCCAACGGACGAAGAAATCAAGCTGAGTAGGCTGGCAGCGGTGCCGCCGACGTGGCACTTCTGCCATTGCCTTGCTCTTTGATACTGTGCGCGAACGCTTTTCGCTCAGCTTCGGTGCGAAATTCAAGCCTTAGACCAGATGTCAGGTGCAAGTTCGCGACGCTGGCGGATAGCGCCTCAGAATGCCGTGTGCGCAACATCAATTCTACTGTCTGCTTCCGCAATGTTTGGCCAGTGCCGCGATTAATCCAAACCATCGACAGCGGCTTGGGAGATTTTGGCGAAAGAGAATACAAAACCGTCAGTTCGTCGGGCTTGATGATGTAGATATATGCCATTTTGTGCAGAATTCTGGTCCGTGGTGCCACTTGCAATGTTGCGGGTGAGCTACGGAGCCGGCGCCCATTTGGATGCAACAGAAGGCATTTTAGCAGAAAGATTGCTTGTGCTCCCGGATTTGGCACCCGCATGAAGCGTTAAGAGATGAGCAGTTGACGCCGACCGGCGTGACGATCGGTCCCCCGCATCTTTGACCGTCCGCTCTTGCTATCCGTTACTGCAAAGCAGTCTTTCAGGAACGTCCCACGCTTCGATCCTCGATCAGCGCGAGCCAATGTGCGCTTTCCCTGACAAAGCGGCCACAGCCCAAATCAAACCAGAATGTTGATTGCGGACGCGACAGGTTCAACCCGCAAGCTACAGTCCATTTTCCTACCCCGCCAAATCCTGTCACACTCGCGGCCATGCCCCAGCCAAGCCCGGCGCGATGAGTCGCGTTGACGTCAGCTCTGTTCTCACAAGGCCGCGCCGGTTGCGCGGTCTTTGTGTATACCGGCGCTTTTTTATTTACTCAGCCGCGCAAACGCCGTGTTTCACCCCGGAACTCCGGCTTTTCTGCGAGGTTCGCGCTGTTGGAAGAAGCGGACGAGGTGTCAACTGTGTCAACCTAAGCGCCACGCTGCCGCGCCGCCGCCGCCGCTTGCCAGTACCGCTGCGGGCGGGTAGCCAGTTGCACACGAAACCATCCGGGGGGATGACATGACTGTTGCCGAAGCCACGCCGGAACTCGACCTGCCCGAGCACGACCGCGCCTTCCTGGGCCACCCCAAGGGGCTGGGCTACCTCGCCTTTGTCGAGGGGTGCGAGCGGTTCTCGTATTACTCGATGCAGACACTGCTGGTGCTCTACATGGTCAAGTTCCTGCTGCTGCCAGAGAACATGGCCGGCGTGATCGGGCTGCAGTGGCTGCAAGCCGCGGCTTATGACGGCAAGGCCGGTCAGCCGCTCGCCTCGGCCATCTTCGGTGACTATTCGAGCCTGGTTTACCTGACCCCGATCGCGGGCGGGCTGATTGCCGACCGCTGGCTGGGCCGCCGCGCGACGCTGTTGGCTGGGGCGGTGGTGATGGCGATCGGCCACTTCCTGATGGCCTTCCAGGGCCTGTTTCTGTTTGCCCTGCTGGCGCTGGTCGTCGGCGTCGGGCTGTTCAAGGGCAATATCGCCAGCCAGGTGGGTGAGCTGTACGGCCCCAAAGACCTGCGCCGGGCGATGGCCTTCCAGATCTTCTACATCGCGATCAATGTCAGCGTGATCATCGCGCCGCTGATTTCGGGCACGCTGGGGGAAAAGGTTGGCTGGCATTACGGCTTTGGCACGGCCGGGGTGGTGATGGTGGCGGGCCTGCTGCTCTACATCAAGGCCGGGCCGTGGCTGCCCAAGGAAAACCGGGTGGCGGATTCCAAGGCCTCGGCCGACGGGATCGACGGCAAGCGCCTGATGGGCTTTACCGCCGCCGCGCTGGTCGTCCTGTTTGCGCTGGGCAAGGCGGTGCCGCAGATCGCCGCGATCGGTCTGTCGGGCGAAGTGGGCCTGGCCGTTGCACTCGGCCTGCTGGCGGCAGTGACCACGGCGGACCGCCCGCGCGTGATCGCGCTGCTGCTGCTGATCCCGATCCTGGCGCTGTCGATGCTGACCAACCAGCAGATCTTCAACGCCTATCTCGTCTGGGCGGACGCGCATTTCCAGCTGACCTTCTTCGGCACGACGCTGCCGACCAGCTACATGATCACCATCGATGCGGCGCTCAGCTTCTCGATGCTGGCGGCGGTCGCGCTGTTCTGGAAATGGCGCAGCGACAAGGGCGCGTGGGAGCCGGACGAGATCGGCAAGATGATCCTGGGCAGCTTTTTCGTGATCGGCGGCGGACTGTGCCTTTACCTTGCGGCCATCACACAGGGTTCGGGCAAGATCGGGCTGTTCTGGCCGGTGATGTTCCACCTGCTCAACTCGATCGGCTTTGCGCATATTATGCCGGTCAGCCTGGCGCTGTTCACCAAGGTGGCGCCGCGCGCGATCGTGGCGACGGTGGTGGGGATTTACTACCTGACCTTCTTCACCGCCAACAAGACGGTAGGGATCATCGGCGGCTGGTATTCGACCATGGACACGCCCAGCTTCTGGCTGATGCACGTGGGCACGGCGGTGGCCGGGCTGGTCGGGTTCGTGGCCTTCAAGGTGGTGATCGGCCAGCGGCTGAATGACGCCTAGCCGAAGCCGGGCCTAGCCGAAGAGGGCGATGGACTGCATGCCGGCAGCGATAGCCTCACCATCGGCATTCCAGATGCCCATGTCCTGGCTGGAGCAGCCATGCTCGGCATAATTGCCCGCCGCGCGCAGCAGCCACCAGCCATCGCGGCTGACGGGCGCAGGGGTGAGAAGGTTGACGATCCAGGTCATCGAGCTGACCGCCGTGGTCTTGCTCATCAAGGGCATCACGCCCGGCGGCAGGGCATCGGCGCAGAGCAGCAGTTCGACCATGGGATCGACCCCGGCGCGCTCCTTCAGCCGGACCCACCAGACCAGCTCGGGGACCTTGTCCTCGGTCCGGGAAACGGCGAAGCGGCGCTCGAAGTTGCGGGTGAACAGCGGGCCGAGGTGTTCCGGCAGCACGGGCGCCTCGTCCACCGGGATCAGGCCCTTGGGCGGCGGGGCATCGTGGAGGTGCAGGCTGCTCTCCACCGGGCCCATGAAGACGAAGGTCGCGGCCAGGCCGACTCCGGCCTCGCTGGTGACCTCGGCCTGGATCCAGGTGGCGTTGCGGCCGCGGCGCAAGGTCCGGGTAGTCACTTCCACCTCGCCCGCCAGTGGCCCGACGAAGTTGATGGTGGCCGAACGCAGCGGCGGCAGATCATCGGCCACCTTGCGCGCGGCTTCGAGCGCCAGGGCCGAGGACAGCCCGCCATAGGAGGTGCGGCCCTGCATCCACTCTTCCGTGATGGTGGCGACAAGACCGGTTGCGGTCGGGCGGGCGGCAGCTAGGATCGCGGGCAGGCTCATCCGCTTTCCTTTGACGTAAACGGAAACCAGGTCAAGGCAGGTTGCAACATGCAATTCATCGATCTCTCGATCCCGATCACCAACCACGTGGTGTCCGATCCGCCAGTGATGCGGCCGCAGATCCACTACACGACGCATGAGTCCAGCTGGGAACAGATCGCGCTGTTCTTCCCGGGCCTGAAGAAGGACGATCTGCCCGATGGCGAGGGCTGGGCAGTGGAAACGCTGACGCTCTCCACCCACAACGGCACCCACATGGATGCACCGTGGCACTATCACTCCACCACGGACAGCGGTGCCCGCAAGGCCCCGAGCATTGACGAGGCCCCGCTCGACCGGTTCTTCCGGCCGGGCGTGAAGCTGGACTTCAGCCACCTGCCACACGGCACCGTGGTCAGCGCGGCGCAGGTCACGGCGGAGCTGGCGCGGATTGGTTATGAGCTGCAGCCGCTCGACATCGTGCTGGTCCAGTCAGGTGCGATCTATGGCACGGAGAACTTCACCGACCAGGGCGTGGGCCTGGGTGCCGAAGCGACGCTGTGGCTGACCGAACGGGGTATCGAGGTGGTCGGCACCGATGCCTGGTCGTGGGATGCACCCTTCAGCCACACCGCGCGCCGCTGGGCCGAGCACCGCGACCCGGCGATCATCTGGGAAGGCCACAAGGCCGGCCGCATCCGCCCTTACTGGCAGATCGAAAAGCTGACGAACCTCGCCGCCCTGCCCCCGCACGGATTTACGCTCAGCTGCTTCCCGGTGAAGATCGAAGGGGCCAGCGCCGGGTGGATCAGGGCGGTGGCGCTGGTGGATCAGGGGTAGAGGTCGACCACGTCGCAATCGGCCAGCATGGCTTTGCGCAACAGGGTGCGGTGGCAGCAGCCGGGTTCGCGTTCGTAGCAAAGCAGCGCGGTGCGGCGTTCGTGGGCCAGCGCGGCGAGCTCCGCCCCGGCGGCCAGGGCCTCGGGCAGTTCGAGCTGGCCGGCGTAGATCCGCTCCAGCTTGGGCAGGTCCAGTGCCCGCGCCGCCGCGCGGCCATCGGGCGGAGTGCCCAGCGCGCGGAAGTGGCGGTACGCAATCCCCGCTTCAGCCAGGTTCGCCGCCAGCGCAGTCTTGGAGAAGCCCGGTCGGCGCGAAGCGGCAATGGCGCGGACATCGGCCACAACCTCGATCCCCGCCCCTTGCAGCGCGGCAAGGAAGGCCGGCATCGCGGTCTGCTCGTAACCGATGGTCCAGATCGTGGGCATGGCGGTGAACGCCCGGCCGGCTACTCCAGTTCCAGGATCACCGCATCGACCGCGAGGCTGTCCCCGGCCTTGGCGTTGACCTTCTTGACCGTGGCGGACTTCTCGGCGCGAAGGATGTTCTCCATCTTCATCGCCTCGACCACCGCCAGCGGCTGCCCGGCTTCGACCTTGTCACCCTCGGCCACATTGAGCGCCACCAGCAGGCCAGGCATCGGGCAGATCAGGAACCGCGAGAGATCCGGCGGCACCTTTTCGATCATGTGCTTGGTCAGGTGGGCAATACCAGCGGGCAGGATCTGCACCTTGTGGATCGCCCCGCGCGTGGTCATGGTCAAGCCGGTGCGGGTTGGCTCGACCTTGATGCCATAGCTGACGTCCCCAACCTCGGCTTCAACCAGCCGCTCACCCGGCGTGTATTCCAACGCCAGGTCGACCTCTTCGCCGTCGACCGTAATCTCGTCATCCAGGCTGACCGCATAGGTCTGCCCGCCGATCGTCACCGCCCAGTCATAAGGCGGCTCCAACTCGCCATCGAGCTGGCCATCAATCTGGCGCGCGCGATCAGCACGGGCGGTGGCGATGAACCCGGCAATCGCGGCGAGGTGCTTGGCAGTTTCGGCCGAGGTGGCCGCGCCGGTGAAGCCGTCCGGGTACTCCTCGGCAATGAAGCCGGTGGTCAGCTCGCCCGAGCGGAAGCGCGGATGCTGCATGATCGCCGAGACGAAATCGACATTGTGGCCCAGACCTTCGAGCTGGAACCGGTCGAGCGCGGCGATCTGCAGGTCGGCCGCTTCGTCGCGGGTTTCGCCCCAGGTGATCAGCTTGGCGATCATCGGGTCATAGAACATCGAGACTTCGCCGCCTTCATAGACGCCGTCATCCACCCGCACGCCGCCCAGGCCGCGGCGGCCATTGGCTTCGCCATCGTCCTCCCAGCCCGGGACCGGGGGCTGATAGCGCACCAGACGCCCGGTCGAAGGCAGGAAGCCGCGATAGGGATCTTCGGCATAGACGCGGTTCTCGATCGCCCAGCCGTCGATCTTGATGTCATCCTGCGAGAAGGCCAGCTTCTCGCCGGCGGCGACGCGGATCATCTGCTCGACCAGGTCGATCCCGGTGATGCATTCGGTGACCGGGTGTTCCACCTGCAGGCGGGTGTTCATTTCGAGGAAGTAGAAGCTCTCCCCCGTCGGATCCGCGCCCGACACGATCAATTCGACCGTGCCGGCCGAGTAGTAACCAACCGCGCGCGACAGGGCGACGCACTGTTCGCCCATCGCCTTGCGCATCTTGGGCGTGACGAAGGGCGACGGCGCTTCCTCTACCACCTTCTGGTGGCGGCGCTGGATGCTGCACTCGCGCTCGTTGAGGTAGAGGATGTTGCCGTGCTGATCGCCCAGGATCTGGATCTCGATGTGGCGCGGATTGAGGATGAACTTTTCGATGAAGACGCGGTCATCGCCGAATGAGTTGAGGCCTTCGCGCTTCACAGCCTCGAAGCCCTCGCGCACGTCCTTTTCATCGTAGGCCAGGCGCATGCCCTTGCCGCCGCCACCGGCGCTGGCCTTCATCATTACCGGATAGCCGATCTCGTTCGAAATCCGAACCGCGTGCTCGGTATCCTCGATCTCACCCACGAAGCCGGGGACGACATTGACCCCCGCTTCCTTGGCGAGCTTCTTGGATTCGATCTTGTCCCCCATCGCCGCGATGGCGCCCACGGGAGGCCCGATGAAGGCAATGCCCTCAGCCTTGAGCTGCTCGGCAAAGCTGGTCCGCTCGGACAGGAAGCCATAGCCCGGATGGACCGCCTCGGCTCCGGTCTGCTTGCAGGCCGCGATGATCTTGTCCGCGATCAGATAGCTCTGCGCGGCGGGCGAAGGGCCAATGTGCACGGCCTCGTCCGCCATCTGCACAAACGGCGCGCGGGCATCGGCATCGGAATAGACCGCAACGGTCTGGATACCCATCCGGCGGGCGGTCTTGATCACCCGGCAAGCGATTTCGCCACGGTTGGCGATGAGGATTTTCTTGAACATCGTGTCGTTCCTTAAGCCTCGAGAGGCGGCATGTTGTGCCCCAGCAGCCGCAGCATATCCGCCGCGCATTCGACCACGTTTGAACCCGGCCCGTAGATCCCCTGCACTCCCGCCTCGCGCAGGAAGTCATAATCCTGCGGCGGAATCACGCCGCCGGCGATGACCTTGATGTCGGGGCGGCCGGCGTCCTTCAGCAAGCGGATCAGTTCCGGGACCAGTGTCTTGTGCCCGGCGGCGAGCGAGCTGGCACCGACGGCATCGACGTCCTTCTCCAGCGCCAGGACGACCGTTTCCTCGGGCGTCTGGAACAGCGGTCCGGAGGTTACGTCAAAGCCCATGTCGGTAAAGGCGCTCGCGATCACGTTGGCACCGCGATCGTGCCCGTCCTGGCCCATCTTGGCCACCAGGAGCCGCGGCTTGCGGCCGAGGCGGCGGGTGACTGCCTCAACGCCTTCCAGCACCTGGTTGTAGCGCGCGTCCTCGGCATAGGCGGGGCCGTAGACCCCGGTCACCGGCACCGGCTGGGTGCCATAGCGGCCGAACACGCTTTCCATCGCATCGCTGATTTCGCCGAGCGTGGCGCGGTGGCGGGCGGCTTCGACGGCGAGCGCCAGCAGGTTGTCCCCGCCCCTGGCCCCGGCCGCCAGTGCAGCCAGTGCGGCCTGGCACTTGGCTTCGTCCCGCGCGGCCTTGACCGCCTTGATCCGGGCGATCTGGGCATCGCGGACGGCGTGGTTATCGATGTCCAGCGTATCGAGGTGGGCTTCTTCGGCGAGGCGGTACTTGTTGACGCCGACGATCACGTCCTCGCCCCGGTCGATCCGGGCCTGCTTGGCGGCGGCCGCCTGTTCGATCCGCTGCTTGGGCATGCCGGAGGCGACCGCCTTGGTCATGCCGCCCAGCGCGCCCACTTCCTCGATCAGCTTCCAGGCTTCTTCCACCAGCGTCGAAGTCAGCGCCTCGACGTAATAGGAGCCGCCCAGCGGGTCGACGACCTTGGTGATCCCGCTTTCTTCGGCCAGCACGATCTGGGTGTTGCGGGCGATCCGGGCCGAGAAATCGGTCGGCAGGGCAATCGCCTCATCCAGCGCGTTGGTGTGGAGGCTCTGCGTGCCGCCCAGCACGGCGGCCATCGCCTCGATCGTGGTGCGGATGACGTTGTTGTAGGGGTCCTGCTCTTGCAGCGAGACGCCCGAAGTCTGGCAGTGGGTGCGCAGCATCTTGCTGCGTTCGTCCTGCGCACCCAGCCCGTCCATCACCCGGTGCCACAGCGTGCGCGCGGCGCGCAGCTTTGCGACCTCCATGAAGAAGTTCATGCCGATGCCGAAGAAGAAGCTGAGGCGCCCGGCGAACTTGTCGATATCAAGGCCAGCGGCCATCGCGCGTTCGACGTATTCCTTGCCGTCCGCGATGGTGAAGGCCAGCTCCTGCACCGCCGTCGCCCCGGCCTCGTGCATGTGATAGCCCGAGATCGAGATCGAGTTGAACTTGGGCATTTCCGCCGAGGTATAGGCGATGATGTCCGAGACGATCCGCATGCTCGGTAGATGTAGGTGTTGCGGACCATGAACTCCTTGAGGATGTCGTTCTGGATGGTCCCGTCGAGCAGGTTGCGGGAAACCCCCTGCTCTTCCCCGGCGACGATAAAGAAGGCGAGGATCGGGATCACCGCGCCGTTCATGGTCATCGAGACCGACATCTGATCGAGCGGGATCCCGTCGAACAGGATCTTCATGTCCTCGACGCTGTCGATCGCCACGCCGGCCTTGCCGACATCGCCGACCACGCGGGGGTGATCGCTGTCATAGCCGCGGTGGGTGGCAAGGTCGAAGGCCACGGATAGCCCCTTTTGACCGGCCGCCAGATTGCGGCGGTAGAAGGCGTTCGATTCCTCAGCCGTGGAAAAACCGGCGTACTGGCGGATCGTCCAGGGGCGTCCCGCATACATCGATGCGCGCACGCCGCGCGTGAACGGGGCAAAGCCGGGCAAGCCCGGATCGCCAGCGTCCTCGCCGGTGTAAAGCGGCTTGATCGCGAAGCCTTCCGGCGTGTTCCAAGTGAGGTCCTTGCCCTTCACTTCCTTGGCCGCAGCGGTTTGCCAGTCAGTCACAGTCGGTTTCGTCATTGGTACACCATTCAGGCCGCGGCGCTGGGCCGGGCGGAAACGCGCGCGTGCCATGCGCGCAGGGAGGTAAGATCGTCAGGGATCGGAATGCCGATGAAGCCGGCGAAGTCGATCGTCGTCAGCAGCAGGATGTCGGCGATGGTAAAGTGATCGGCGGCGAGGAATTCGCGCCCCGCCAGCGAGGCATCGAAGAAGCGCATGGCATCGTCGACGCGCGGGCGGTTGGCCTCACCCCATTCGGCATTGCGGCCGGGCAGCCGCGCGGTGAAGGCATGGGTGTGAACCCAGACCGCGCTGACCGGAGCGCCCAGCACCTGTTCGGCGCGTCGGCTCCACATTTCGACCTGCGCTTGTTCCAACGCCCCGGTGCCGAACAGCGGCGGCTCCGGGTGCAGCGCTTCCAGATAACGGCAGATCGCAACGCTTTCGGCGATCACGGTGCCATCATCCAGTTGCAGCGCCGGGATCTGGCCGCGCGGGTTGATCGCGAGGAATTCTTCGGACTTGTGCTCCCGAGCCGGAATCGAGAGATCGCGCGTGGTGAGCGCGATCCCCTTCTCCGCCGCAAAGATGCGGACCCGGCGCGGGTTGGGCGCCGGGTTCGGGCTGTTGAAGAACAGCATCAGCGGCCCTTGAACTCGGCCTTGCGCTTCTGGAGGAAGGCCATGCCGCCTTCGCGGGCGTCCTCGCTGGCCCCGGCGATCCGCTGCCCTTCGGCTTCGGCCAGCAGGACCTGGCTGAGCGTGCCATCAAGCGCGGTGGCGATGTTAGCCTTCATGGTGGCGTAGGACACGGTCGGCCCTTCGGACAGGCGGGTGGCCAGCGCCATCGCCTCGTCCTGCAGCACCGCATCGTCGACCGCCTTGTAGATCAGGCCCCAGTCCTCGGCCTTTGCGGCGCTGATCTTTTCGCCCAGCATCATCATGCGAGTGGCGCGGGCACGGCCGATGGCGCGGGCCAGCAGCCAGGTGGAGCCGCCATCGGGCACCAGGCCGATGTTGACGAAGGCCTGGAGGAAGTAGGCACTGTTGCCGGCCAGCACGAAATCGCCGGCCAGCGCGATGGAGCAGCCCACGCCCGCCGCCGCGCCGTTGACCGCCGTCACCACCGGCACTGGCGCGCGCAGGATCTGGCTGATCAGCGGGTTATAGTGGTTCTGCAAGGCGCGGTGGCTGCCGCCCTTCTGCTGCAATGCGCTCT
Organism: Sphingomonadaceae bacterium; assembly: GCA_009926135.1. Lineage (GTDB taxonomy): Bacteria > Pseudomonadota > Alphaproteobacteria > Sphingomonadales > Sphingomonadaceae > Novosphingobium. The sequence continues at coordinate 87,303 of RFPL01000009.1, read as the reverse complement.
GTTCGCCGCGAGCCGCCAGGTCCGCGCCCGAGCAGAAGCCCTTGCCCGCACCGGTAATCACCACCGCGCGGGCATCGCCCAGGTCATAGAACGCCGCGCCCAGTTCATCCGCCAGCGGGATCGAGGCGGCATTGAGCCGCTCGGGCCGGTTGAGCGTGATCTTGAGCACATGGCCCACGCGCTCGGTCAGGATCGTTTCGTAATCAGCCATGTCTCTCTCCACTTATCAGTCGCCGTGGGCCGGTCAGTTCGACCAGTGCGTATCTTCGCTTGGCGTTTCCATGATTTCGGTCAGCACCCCGCCCATGTCCTTGGGGTGGATGAAGAAGATCAGCGTGCCGTGGGCGCCGATGCGCGGTTCGCCCAGCACGCGCTTGCCCATGGCTTCGAACTCGGCCTTGGCGGCGTGGATGTCGGGCACTTCGTAGCACATGTGGTGCTGGCCGCCGGCCGGATTCTTGTCGAGGAAGCTCTGGATCGAGGTGTTGCCCGGCAGCGGCTCGATCAACTCGATCTGCGTGCCGTTGAGCGCGCCGTCCGCGCCCGGCGTATCGACGAAGCAGACCTTCACGCCCTGCGATTCCAGGTCAAACGGCTCATGAATCTTCGTCGCGCCCATCACGTCGCGGTAGAAGACGATGGAATCGGCGATGGAAGGTGTTGCCACGCCGATGTGGTTGAGGCGGCCTAGTTTCATTGTGAGCTTCCAAGAGTTGGTGCGCAGAATTCCACAAGCTTCGAACCCGCGTACACACAAACAAAGTTTCCAAAGATCAACATGAACGCCCAGGTTACCCAGAAACGGAACGGTGTCTTGTCCTTGTAGATGATCACCGTCGACCCGCTTTGTCCTTGCCGATTACCTATCGCGATGAAGCCGCGCTTGAAGAACCAGAAAAGCGCAGCATTCCAAGCTAGGGCGAAGCCAGCAACGAATGGCAGCGCCCAAGCATGTTCACAGCGGAATATTGTCATGCTTCTTCCACGGATTCTCGAGCTGCTTGTTCCGCAGCTTGCGCAGCCCCAGCGCGATGCGGCGGCGCGTGTTCCGCGGGTGGATCACCTCGTCGATGAAGCCTTTGCTGGCCGCCACGAAGGGGTTGGCGAAGGCGTCTTCGTATTCCTTGGTGCGCTCGGCGATCTTGTCGGGATCGCCGATGTCCTGGCGGAAGATGATCTCCACCGCACCCTTGGCGCCCATCACAGCGATTTCGCCGGTCGGCCAGGAATAGTTGAGATCGCCGCGCAGGTGCTTTGAGCTCATCACGCAGTATGCCCCGCCATAGGCCTTGCGGGTGATCACGGTGATCTTCGGCACGGTTGCCTCGGCATAGGCAAACAGCAGCTTGGCGCCGTGCTTGATGATCCCGCCATATTCCTGCGCCGTGCCAGGCAGGAAGCCGGGGACGTCAACAAAGGTGATGATCGGGATCTCGAACGCATCGCAGAACCGCACGAAGCGCGCGGCCTTCTTGCTGGCGTTGATATCGAGCACGCCGGCCAGGACCATTGGCTGGTTGGCGACGACGCCGACGGTGCGCCCTTCGATCCGCCCGAAACCGACGATGATATTGGCGGCGTGAGTCGGCTGGATTTCGAAGAAATCGCCTTCGTCCAGCACCTTGCGCACCACTTCGTGCATGTCATAGGGCTGATTGGCATTGGCCGGGATCAGGGTATCAAGGCTGTCCTCGATCCGGTCATAGGGATCGGTGGTCGGCCGCTCTGGCACGCCTTCGCGGTTGTTGGCCGGCAGGTAATCGATCAGGTCGCGCGCGGTCAGCAGCGCTTCGATATCGTTTTCGAGCGCCAGATCGGCGACCGAGGTCTTGGTGCTGTGCGTCACCGCCCCGCCCAGTTCCTCTTGCGTCACGATCTCGTTGGTCACGGTCTTCACCACGTCGGGACCGGTGACGAACATGTAGGAGCTGTCCTTCACCATGAAGATGAAGTCGGTCATGGCGGGCGAATAGACCGCCCCGCCCGCGCAGGGCCCCATGATCAGCGAGAGCTGCGGCACCACGCCGCTGGCCAGCACATTGCGCTGGAAAATCTCGGTATAACCGCCCAGGGAAGCCACGCCTTCCTGGATGCGCGCGCCGCCAGAGTCGTTCAGGCCGATAACCGGCGCGCCAACCTTCATCGCTGCGTCCATCACCTTGCAGATCTTCATCGCATGGCGTTCCGAAACGGCCCCGCCGAACACGGTGAAATCCTGCGCATAGACATAGACCAGCCGGCCGTTGATCGTGCCAGAACCAGTGACCACGCCGTCACCCGGGATGGTCTGTTCCGGCATGCCAAAATCGACGCAGTTGTGTTCGACATACATGTCGACTTCTTCGAACGAGCCTTCATCGAGCAGCACGGTCAGCCGCTCACGCGCGGTCAGCTTGCCCTTGGCGTGCTGGGCGTCGATGCGCTTTTGACCGCCGCCAGCCCGTGCGGCTTCGCGGCGACGTTCCATTTCGGCGATGTTTGCGGACATGAAATCCCCGTTTCCCAATTCCAAGCATTCGGGATGGAACGGCGGGCGGGCAATGTCCAATGTGAATTTGCGAAGTTGCGAAGTGCGACTTTGCAAACTACGACAGCAGCATGACGCCGCGCCGCCTTTTCGCCGGAACCCGCCTGCGGGCAATCCGTGCGGAGCATCGCCTGAAGCAGGCCGAGCTGGCCGCGCGTCTGGCGATCAGCACCTCCTACCTCTCGCAGCTGGAGAATGATGACCGCCCGCTGACCCCGGCCCTGATCGAACGCCTCAGCCGCGCTTTCCCGCTCGACTGGCGCGAGATTGGCGCGGGCGATGCGGAAACCCGGCTGGCGGCGCTACGCGAAGCCAATGCCGATCCGCTGTTCGCAGAGCCGATGGACGCCGCCCAGCTCGCCCGCTTTGCCGAACAGCAGCCGGCGCTGGCCGAGCGCTTCATTGCCCTGCACGAAGCCTATCGCCGCTCCGGCCAGCGGCTGCAAATGGTGGACGAGGCGCTGGCCAACGAGGGCACCGGCGCGGCGCGACTACCGTGGGAAGAAGTGCGCGACTGGTTTCATCTCGCCAACAACTATGTCGACAGCCTGGACCGGGCGGCCGAGGCGCTGGGCGAGCGGCTCGGCACCCCCTCCCCCGATACAGCCGCGATCGAAGGCTACCTGAAGGGCGCGCTCTCGGTCTCGCTGATCTATTCGGGGCAAGCAGGCCTTCGCTCGTACGATGCGGAGATGGGCCACCTGACCATCGACCCCGGCCAGCCTTCCGAAACCCGCCGGTTCCTGCTGGCTCACCAGCTTGCCGCGCTGGCGCTGAAGGATGAGATTGCTACGGTGGTAGAGAGCGCGGAGCTGCGCAGCACGGCAAGCCGGCAATTGCTGTTCGTCGGTCTGTGCAATTACGCGGCCGGCGCGCTGCTGATGCCTTACCGCCGCTTCCGCAGTGCGGCGCGCGCCGTGCGCCACGATATCGACCGGCTGGCCCAGCAATTCGGCGTCAGCTTCGAACAGGCTTGCCACCGCCTTTCGACCCTGCAGCGCGAGGACGCGCGCGGGGTGCCGTTCTTCTTCTGCCGTGTCGACATGGCCGGCAACATCACCAAGCGTCACTCCGCCACCCGCCTGCAGTTCGCCCGGTTCGGCGGGGCTTGCCCGCTGTGGATCGTGCACGAGGCCGTGGCGATCCCCGACCGCATCCTGGTCCAGCTGGCCGAAACGCCTGACGGGGTGCGCTATGTCTCGATGGCCAAGGGGCTGGTGAAGCCGAGCGGGTCCTATGATCGCGCCCCGCGTCGCTATGCCGTGGCGCTAGGCTGCGAAGCCGAGCACGCCAGCGAGTTCATCTATGCCGATGGCCTTGATCTGCGCTCGACCAGCGCGGCGGCGCGGATCGGCATTTCCTGCCGCATTTGCCCCCGCGCCGATTGCGACCAGCGCGCCTTCCCGCCCAGCGACCGCGCGATCAGCGTCGATCCCGACCAGCGCGGGGTGGTGCCGTACCGGGTCGGCTGATCAAAACCGCATCATGATCTTGCGCACCAGGGCGGGCGAGATCGAGTGGATCAATTGCACCAGCTTGACCATGCCGACGTTGGCCTCATCGGCACCACGCTCCATCGCCGAGACGATCTGGCGGGCGCATTCGTCCGGTGCCATTTTCTTGCTGCCACGACCGGCGGTCAGCTTGGTTTCGACCACCGGCGGCAGCGCCTCCAGCACGTGGACGCCGGTATCCTTTAGCTGATAGCGCAGTGCCTGCGAATAGGACCGCAGCGCCGCCTTGGTCGCGCAATAGACTGGCCCGCCCGCGCGCGGCGCAATGGCAAGGCCAGAGGTGACGTTGACGATCATCGCCTCTGGCCGCGCTTTCAGCACCGGCATCAGCCCGGCGATCAGGTGGATGGGAGCGTTGAGGTTGAGGAAGATCGTGGCGTCCGACGCCGCCAGATCGGGCGCGGCTTCGCGGAAATCATGATCCACCCCGGCCCCCGCATTGTTGATCAGAATGTCGATATGGCGGCCCTTCACCGCTGCCAGCAAGGACTCGACCCCGGCTAGGCCGGATAGGTCCGCCTCGACCACTTCGAACCCGGCATCGCGCGTCGCCACCACACGCTTGGCGTTTCGGCCCTGGGTGATGACGGTCGCGCCCTTGTCGCGGAGCTGGCGGATCAGCTGCGCCCCGATCCCGTCGGTCCCGCCCGTGACCAGCACGGTCTTGCCTTGCAGTTGCATGGCTTCACTCCCCTATTTTCGTTGCGCGCAGCCTAGCTATTTGGTTGCGGATTGCAACTTACCTTTTCCTGGCATCACAAGCTGTTTGCAATGCGGTGTATTACTGTGCAGATACACCTTCAGCAAAAGGAGTACTCATGCGACCTGTCTGGACTGTGCTGGCGTTGATCGGGATCACCACTGCGGCCTATGCAGACGGAAACACGCTTGCGGGCAAGCCAGCCTTTGATCCCAGAACCCTGCGCGGCACCCAGCAAGGTCCCCTGACCCAGGTGCTGACGCTGGGCAGCGCGCACTTGTCGCAGCTGCAGAACAAGCCCAGCGAAGCGCAGCTCGCCCCGCTGCTCGACAAGCTGGCCGCATTCAAGCCTGACATCATAACGCATGAGGGCCTGTCGGGCGAACAGTGCGATCAGGTTGAGCGCTACAAGACCCGCTACCCCGGCATATTCGAAGACTATTGCCTGAGCACCGCCGAGGTCGCCAAATCGACCGGCCTGACCGTGCCGCAAGCGATGGAAGCGATCGAAGCAACTCTAGGCAAATGGCCCAGGTCGCCCGAGGCAGCCGAGCGGCGCAGGCTGGCGATGCTATTCCTCGCCGCCAACGATCGCCCGTCGGCGCTGGTCCAATGGCTGCGCCTGCCACCAGCAGAGCGCAGGCTGGGCGACGGCATCGATAAGCCCTTGCTTGCCATGCTTGAGAAGGCCGCGTCGCGGACCAACGAGACACTCTCGATCGGCGTCGCACTGGCAGTCCGGCTGGGCCACGAGCGGATGTACGCGGTGGACGATCACACCTCGGACAGCATCCAGGCGCTGGGCGGAGACGGCTTTGGCCCGGCGATCCAGGCCCACTGGAGCAGCGGCGCCGACAAGGCCTTTCCCGCCGTGCAGCGCTACAAGCAAGCTACCGCGGAACTGGGCAAGACCGGCGATTACCTCGGCTATTTTCGGATGCTCAACCAGCCGCAGACACAGCGCGCCTTCATCGCTCTGGACTTTGGCGGGGCGCTCAAGCTCAAGGGGGCTGAACTGTACGGGCGGCAATACGTCGCCTGGTACGAAACCCGCAATCTGCGGATGGTCGCCAACGTTCGCGCGGCGTTCGGCAATCATCCCGGCGCGCGCGTGCTCAACATCGTTGGTGCCTCGCACAAGGGCTATTACGATGCCTATCTGGACATGATGTCGGACGTGCAGATTGTCGAAGCCGACAAGGTGCTGCGCTAGGTCACCGCATCAGGACAAGCTCTTCGGCCATGCTGGGATGCAGCGCGACCGTGGCGTCGAACTGCGCCTTGGTTAGCCCCGCCTTGACCGCAATCGCGGCGGCCTGGAGAATTTCCGGGGCATCGGGGCTGAGCATGTGGACGCCCAGCACGCGGTCGCTCTGCCCATCGACCACCAGCTTGTAATAGCCTCGCTCGGCCACTTCCGAGAACATGTTCTGCATCGGCCGGAAGTCGGACTTGAAGACCTTGACCTCAGCATATTCGGCGCGGGCGTCGGCCTCGGTCAGGCCGACAGCGGCGATCGGGGGCTGAGTGAAGACCGCGCTCGGGATGTGATCATAAGCGGTGGTGCGCGGCATCTTGCCGAAGACCGTATCGGCAAAGGCATGGCCCTCGCGGATCGCCACCGGGGTCAATTGCACGCGGTCGGTCACGTCGCCCACGGCATAGATGCTGGCGCAGCTGGTCTGATTGAATTCATCGACCGGAATCTCGCCATTGGCCCCAAGGGTGATCCCGACATTCTCCAGCCCAAGACCATCCGTCTTCGGTCGGCGACCAGTGGCGACCAGCACGACATCGGCGGCAATCGGCTCGTCCTCGCCCGCGTGAACCAGCAGCGAGCCATCGGCCTGCTGCTCGACCTTGCGGATCGGGCGGTTGAAACCAAACTCGATCCCGCGCCCTTGCAGGATCGGCAGCAGCCGGTCGGTCAGGTCGTGGTCATAGCCGCGCAGGATCTTGTCGCTGCGATTGACCACGGTCACCTGGCTGCCCAGGGCATTGAACACGCCTGCAAACTCCAGCGCGATATAACCTGCCCCCTGGATCACCACGCGCTTCGGCAATTCCGGCAAGTGGAACACCTCGTTCGAGGTGATGCAGTGCTCCATCCCCGCAAATTCCGGCATCACCGGCCACGCACCGACGGCAACCAGGATGATCTTCGCGGTGATCTGACGCCCGCTGGCCAGCTGCACCGTGTTCGGCCCGGCGACTGTCGCGCGCTCATGAAAATGCTCGACCTTGTTGCTGTCGAGCGTGGAAGTATAGGCCCGCTCCAGCCGGTCGACATCGCTGGCAACGAAATCGCGCAGGCGCCCCCAGTCGAAGCTCGCGCCTGCCAGCGTCCAGCCATAGGTCGGCGCATCATGCAGCGCATGGGCGAAGTGGCTGGCATAGACCAGCAGCTTCTTGGGCACGCAGCCGCGGATCACGCAGGTTCCGCCAACGCGGAATTCCTCGGCTACGGCGACCCTTGCCCCGTGCGAAGCGGCAATTCGGCTGGCGCGCACGCCGCCTGACCCTGCGCCGATCACGAAGAGGTCATAGTCGAATTCCGCCATCGCAAGCTCCCTTTGGCCCCATATGGGGGAGAGCTTCCCGCTAGGCTAGCCCCGCCTCGGCCAGCAAGGCGCTGGTGCTGGCATCAAACGCCGCACCCTCGGTTCCGATCGACTTGGCAATGGCCTTGCCAAGTTCGACCCCGAACTGGTCGAAAGCGTTAAGCTCCATCAGCACGGCATTGGCAAAGGTCCGGTGCTCATGGAAGGCGATCAGCGCGCCGAGCGTCGCGGCGTTAAGCTCCTCGCACAGGATCGTCGCCGAAGGGCGATTGCCGGGATAGGCCCGCGCCGGATCGTGCGCCGCCTTACCCGCCATCAGCGCTGCGCCTTGGGCAAAGCAGTTGGCCAGCAGGCTCTGGTGGTGTTCGGGCGAGAGCTCGTCGCCGGCCGCGATGCAGGCGATGAAGTCCACCGGCACCACGTGCGTGCCTTGGTGCAGCAGCTGAAACACCGCGTGCTGGGCATCGGTCCCCACCCCGCCCCAGGTGATCGGCGCGGTTGGCCCGTCGACCGGGCGGCCATCGGCCTTCACGGCCTTGCCATTCGATTCCATCTCAAGCTGCTGAAGATAGGATGGGAACAGCCGCAGCCGCTCGTCATAGGCGAAGACCGCGCGGGTCTGGCAACCCCGCAGGCGGGCATAGGTGAGGTCGGCAAAGGCTGCGCGCAGCGGCAGGTTGTCGGCCCCGTCCGCCGCCAGGAAATGCCGGTCCATGGCGGCAGCGCCATCAAGAAACTCGGCAAATTCATCCCAGCCGAGCGCCAGGGCAATCGGGAAGCCGATCGAAGACCACAGCGAATAGCGCCCGCCGACACTTTCGCCGAACGGCAGCACGCGGGTCTCATCAACGCCCCAGTCAACCGCCCCGTCGGGATTGGCGGTCAACGCAATCACCCGGCCATAGGGATCCGCCACCCCATTCTCGCGCAGCCAGGCGAGCGCCGACATGGCATTGGTCATGGTTTCGGTGGTGGTGAAAGTCTTGGAGGCGACCGCGATCAGCGTGGTCGCCGGATCGCACTTGGCAAATGCCGCCTCAAGCGCGCAGCCATCGATGTTGGCAACGACCTGGACATCAACCACCGCCCCGCCCCGAGTCAGGGCATCCAGCGCCAGCGCCGGACCCAGCGCCGAACCGCCGATGCCGATATGGATCAGGTGACGCACCTCGCCCAGCGCGCCGCCATGAATCGCGGCAACCAGCCCCTGCATCCGGGCGTGCAGCGCCGCGGCTTCTTCCACGCTGCTATCGCGCCCCACGCCGCGCTGGGCCGTGTGTTCAACCGCGCGGCCTTCGGTGACGTTGATTTTCTCGCCCGCGAACATTGCGCCGCGCGCACGCTTGAAGCCGACCGCCTCGGTCAAGGCAGCAAAGCCCGCCAGGTGCGCCGCATCGAGATGGGTCTTAGACCAGTCGAACCGGATTGCGCCGCCTGGCAGGTCGAGCCGGGTCGAAAGCAGGCTCAGCCGGTCCTGATCGGCGAACAGTTCGGTCAGTCCAGGCTGGGCCAAGGCTGCCAGGTTCTGCCAGGCTGCGGCAACTGCATCGCTCATCGTCATGCTCCTTGAACTCCCCGCCCTAATGCCCGCGCGCGCCAATCAGGGAAAGAGCGATAAAAACGTATGCAGGCCAGTGCCTTGGCCACGACACGCCCGATATGTGCGATCAACCAAGCCCCTTGACGCGCGCCGCGCGCCCTCCGATGGACAGGGAAATGAACGAACCGGTTGCCAGCACAGACGCAGTCTCCGCATCCCAAGCTACTCAAGTAGCTAAGGAAAGTGCGACGCCACGCAGGCAGGACAGCTTTCCAATCTTCCTGCTGAAACTGGTGGTGATCGTCACGCTGTTTCGCAGCCTGGTGTTTTCGCCGTTCAACATCCCCAGCGAATCGATGCAGCCGCGGCTGGTGAACGGTGACTATCTGCTCGCCGCAAAGTGGCCTTATGGCTACTCGCGGCATTCGCTGCCCTTCGGTTTGCCGATCCTGCCCGAAGATCGGCTGCTGGCTACTCCGCCCGAACGCGGCGACGTGGTGATCTTCAAGCAGCCACCCCTGAAAGAACTGGACTACATCAAGCGCGTGATCGGCCTGCCCGGCGATCTGGTGCAGATGGTCAATGGCCAGCTTTACCTCAACGGCGTCCCCGTGGCCAAGCAGCGCCTGAGCGACTTCGAGATCGCGGTTTCGCCCAATACCGAATGCTATTCGCTCCAGTTCGTTGCCAAGCGCGACGATGGCACCGATGTCTGCCGCTATCCGCGCTATCGCGAAACGCTGCCCGGCGGGCGGCATTACGAAGTGATCGACCTGGGCATACGCGAGAAGGACAATACCGAACCCGTGCTGGTGCCCGCCGGCCACCTGTTCCTGATGGGTGACAACCGCGACAATTCCGAAGACAGCCGCTTCCCGGCCGAACCGGGCCGCGGGATTGGGCTGGTGCCGATGGACAACCTGGTCGGCCGCGCCACGATCGTGATGTGGTCAACCGATGGCAGCGCCGAATGGTTCAAGCCCTGGACCTGGTTCTCCGCAGCGCGCTGGAACCGGCTGGGCGGGACGTTCTAAGCCGATGCTGTCCGCAGAAACCCATGCCTTCCTGACCGACCTGGCCGACCGGCCACCGGTTGACGAACCGCTGTGGCTCGAGGCTTTGACCCACGGTTCCACCGGCGCCGCGCGAGATTACCAGCGGCTGGAATTCCTGGGCGACCGGGTGCTCGGCCTGGTGATCGCTGAATGGCTCCACGCCGCCGAGACAGGTGATGAAGGCCGCCTGTCACAACGCCTGAATGCCCTGGTCTCGCGCGCGACCTGTGCCCGGATTGCCCGCAGCATCGGCCTTGGCACTCACGTCCGCCTCGGCAAGCAGGCGCGTGACGATGGCGGTGCCGATAGCGACAATATCCTGGGCGACGTGATGGAGGCCGTGATTGGCGCCAGCTTCGTCACGCTTGGCTTCGATGCCACCCGCGTGATGGTGCGCCGCCTGTGGGCAGATGCCGTTGGCGGCCAGACCGGCCAACGCAAGCATCCCAAGTCGGCACTGCAGGAATGGTGCGCGGGCAATCGCAGGCGGATGCCCGACTACCGCCTGATCGAACGCAGCGGCCCGGATCACGCGGCGCGCTTCACCGTTTCCGTCAGCGTCCACGCGGTGGGCGAAGCAGAGGCGACCGCTGGCAGCAAGCAGGAAGCCGAAACGCTGGCCGCTGAGGAATTCATGCGGCGGTTTGGGTAAGGCAGCCTCCCTTCGACATTCCGGCCGCGCTCCGGTATGGCACCCGCGATGACAGACAATCCAGATACTCGCTGCGGCCTTGTCGCCGTGCTCGGTGCGCCCAATGCGGGCAAGTCCACTCTCGTCAACGCCCTGGTCGGGCAGAAAGTCGCGATCGTCTCGGCCAAGGCCCAGACCACGCGCGCCCGGCTGCTGGGCATCGCGTTGGAGGGCAGCACGCAGATCATCCTGGCGGACACCCCGGGCCTGTTCGCGCCGCGCCGCCGCCTTGACCGGGCGATGGTCAACGCCGCCTGGGAAGGCGCGCAGGAAGCCGATGCGATCTGCCTGGTCGTCGATGGCCGCAAGAAGAAGAAGGATTACCTCCAGCCAATCCTGGAGAGCCTGGCCGGACGACCGGAACGAAAGATCCTGATCCTCAACAAGGTTGATGAAACGGCCAAGGAACCGCTGTTGATCGCCGCACAGGAACTGGCCGGTGAAGGCCAGTTCGACGAAGTGTTCTTCGTTTCCGCGCTGACCGGTGATGGCGTTGCCGAACTGAAGACGCGCCTGGCCGACCTGATGCCAGCCGGCCCATGGCACTATCCCGAAGACCAGGTTTCCGATGCCAGCGAACGGCTGCTGGCCTGCGAAATCACGCGCGAGCAGCTTTACCGCCAGCTTCACGACGAGTTGCCCTACGACAGCACCGTGCGCCCGGAGAGCTACACTCACCGCAAGGACGGCTCGGTCGAGATCCACCAGCAGATCGTGATCGCTCGCGATAGCCAGAAAGGCATCGTCCTGGGTAAGGGCGGCTCCAAGCTGAAGTCGATCGGCGAGGCGGCCCGCAAGGAACTGACCGACCTGCTCGGCACCCGGGTCCACCTCTTCCTCCACGTCAAGGTCGACGAGAAGTGGGAAGACGACAAGGAAATCTACGAAGAGCTGGGACTGGAGTGGGTGAAGTAACGTTTACAACGGCTTGTTTGCAGACCGGTCCGAACTGAGGTAGCCTGAACCCCTGGGAGGGTCGCGCCTTTTGGGGAGGTTCGCATGGGCACCTATCATTACATCGCTCTGGGCATGTTCGCTGTGCTCGCGCTGTTTGACTTTTTCGGGCGCGGGCACCGGCTGGACGAAGTGCCGCGCTGGCGGCTGCTGGGCGCGATTTCGACCCTCAGTTACTTCGCGATCATCACTTACGCGCCGTTGCTGTGGGACAGCCTGCTTGGCCAGTACCGTCTGATCCCGGCCGACCAGTTCCCCTTCTGGCTGCAGGTCTTGGGCGGGCTGTTCGTCTATGAGCTGGGGGTCTACTGGTGGCACCGCACGATGCATTCGTTCGACTGGCTGTGGCGCCACACGCACCAGATGCACCACAGCGCCGAACGGATCGACATCTGGGGTGCATTCTGGTTCCACCCGCTCGACTCATTCTGCTGGGCGCTGCTGGGGTCACTGACCCTGGTGTGGATCATGGGAATTTCGGCTGAAGCCGCATTGATTGTCAGTTCGCTCGGAACCTTCCCGGCGATCTTCCAGCACGTCAACATCCGGACGCCGCAATGGGTGGGCTACATCGTCCAGCGCCCGGAAAGCCACTCCATCCACCATCAACGCGGCGTCCACGCCTACAACTATGGCGATCTGCCGATCTTCGACATCCTGTTCGGCACGTTCCGCAACCCGAAGGACTGGCAAGCGGAAGCAGGTTTCCATCCCGGATCGACCCGGCAGATCGGCGAAATGCTGGCGTTCCGGAAGATCGGCTAGGCAATCAACGCAGCTTGGCGATCCCGATCCCGTCTTCCTTGGCCCGCTCCTTGGTCGATTCCTCGCTGCGATTGAGCGCCTTGGCGATCTCTTTCAGGCCCTTGCCCTTGGCGGCAAGGGTGCGCAGCTTGGCGACTTCGTCGCTCTTCCACGGTTGGCGGTGACGGGTGAAGTTTTCGGCCATGCGGCGGGCTTAGCACCCCCCAGGCCGATTGCCACCCGCTTAGATCGCCCCGATCGCCTGCAACTTGGCTCGCAAGGTCGCTTCGTCGAACGGCTTGGTGACATATTCATCCGCTCCGGCGGCAATGCCGCGGTGGATGTCATGCGCGCCGGACTTGCTGGTGCAGAACACCGCCTTGGCCCGCTCGTTGCCACGGATCGACCGGAACGAGGCGATGAACTCGATCCCGGTCATGACCGGCATGTCCCAATCGAGCAGGACCAGATCGGGCATCGACAACTGACAGCGCCCCAGTGCCTCCTGACCATTCTCCGCTTCGGTGACGACATAGCCGAGTGCTTCGACAATTCGGCGTGAGACTTTGCGTACAACGCGCGAATCGTCGACGATCAGGCAATGACGCGGGTGCAGTGCTTCGGCGGCAGGTTGCGGCACGGCGACCGGAGCGGAAGGGCTTTGCACCGGCGGAATCGCCGCCCGGCCCATCGCTGATGGCTGCACCGACTCGTTCGAGCGTTTGATCAGGTCGCGAATGGTACGACCTCCCCGCCAACCATGCCCGGCAGCATCCCGCCGGCTTCGCCCGCCGTGCGGCGGACATGGAGATAGGGCATCCAGACATCGCCGAAATCGGCCTTCTGGTACCACACGTCGAGCACGTCATAGGACGCCCAGAACCCATTGGGTTCCTGCAGCCGGATCCCTTCGCCGATCCGCGGTACCGAAGCGAAGCGCAAGCGCTCCTGGCTTTGGTACGATTCGTTCTGGATTTCGATCTCGATCAAGGTCGCACTCCCGAAGGCCTTTGCCCGGGTGGTAACCAGCAATCCTTTCCGAATTCCGAACGCTGCGACGACCTGCGTCAGGCTTTCTTTGCGACCTTTTTGGCTGGTGCCTTTTTCTTCGCCGGAGCCTTCTTGCGCCCGCCCTTTTTGGCCGGGCCCTTCGCAGCCTTTTCGGTGATCAGCACTGCCGCTTCCTCGGCTGTCAGGTCCTCTGGCTGCTTGTCGCGCGGCAGCGTGGCATTGGTAGTCCCGTCAGTGACATAGGGGCCATAGCGCCCAGCCATCAGCTTCATTTCACCACCGCTTTCGGGGTGCGGGCCAAAGGTCTTGAGCGGCTCAGCCGCCGCGCGCGCACCGCGCCCGCCGCCACTCGCCGCCTCGGCCAATTTGGCGACGGCACTGTTCATGCCGGTCTCGAAAATTTCCGCAGTCGAACGGAGCTTCGCGTACTTGCCCTGATGCGCGAGGTAAGGACCATAGCGTCCGAGGCTGGCCGTAATCGGCTCACCCGATTCGGGGTGCGCGCCGATCGTGCGGGGCAGGCTCAGCAGCTTGACTGCCCAGTCGAGGTCAAGCTCGCCAATGTCCTTGGGGATTGAACTGCGCGCGGCTTCCTTGCCGCTGCCCATTTCGATGTAGGGTCCGAACCGACCAACCTTGCGGCTGATCGGCTCGCCCGTTTCCGGGTGCTTGCCAATCTCGCCGTCAGCCTCTGCCCCTGCTCCGCCCGGCTGGGCGAACTTGCGGGTGAACTTGCACTCCGGATAGTTCGAACAGGCGACGAAGGCGCCAAACCGCCCGCCGCGCAGCGCCAGCCGCCCGGTGCCGCAGTTGGGGCACTTGCGCGGGTCACCGCCATCGTCCTGGGCCGGGAACAGGTAATCCGACAGGTACTCGTCCAGCGCCTCGGTCACTTCGGATGGCTTCTGCCCCATCACCTCGTCGGACTTCGGTTTGAAATCCTTCCAGAACTCCGCAAGCACGGCCTTCCATTCGGCCCGTCCGCCGGACACATCGTCCAGCTCTTCTTCCATCCCGGCGGTAAAGTCATAGGCAACATAGCGCGGGAAAAAACGCTCCAGAAACGCTGTCAGAAGCCGGCCCGATTCCTCTGCAAAGAAACGATTTTTCTCGGTCCGCACATAGCTGCGATCCTTGATCACCTGGATCGTCGCGGCATAGGTGGATGGCCGCCCAATGCCGAGTTCTTCCAGCCGCTTGACCAGCGTCGCTTCGGAATAGCGCGGCGGCGGCTGCGTGAAGTGCTGGCTGGCATCGACGGCGCGTTTGGCCGGGCTGTCACCCTTGACCATCACCGGCAGCAGGCCGCTGTCATCCTCATCGTCACCCGGTTTCTGGTCCAGGCTTTCGTCATAGACGGCCAGGAAGCCGGGGAACTTCACGACCTGGCCGGTTGCGCGCAATTCGTGCCGCCCGGTCGCTTCGCGCAGGGTCACGGTAGTGCGCTCGATATTGGCACTGGCCATCTGGCTGGCGATCGCGCGCTTCCAGATCAGTTCGTAGAGCCGCGCTTCATCGCCGCTGCCAAAGTGATCGCGGCCAAATTCGGTCGGCCGGATCGCCTCGTGCGCTTCCTGCGCGTTCTTGGCCTTTGTTTCATAATGACGCGGTTTTTCAGGTAGGTAGTGACCATTATTATAGCGGTCACTGATGGCCTTCCGCGCGGCGGAGATGGCACTCGGGTCCATCTGCACGCCGTCGGTCCGCATGTAGGTGATCGCACCCGCTTCATACAGCGTCTGCGCCACCCGCATGGTGTGCGCCGCAGCAAAGCCCAGCTTGCGCGCGGCCTCCATCTGCAAGGTCGAGGTGGTGAACGGCGGATAGGGATTGCGACGGGTTGGCCGGGTATCGACTTCCTCGACCCGGAAGGCCCCGCCTTCGACCGCTGCCTTGGCGCGTTCGGCGCTGCCCTGGTCGCCTAGGCTCAGCTTTTCAAGCTTCTCGCCATCAAACTTGACCAGCCGGGCAGTGAACTCGGTCCCGTCATGCTCCAGCTTGGCCGCGACTGACCAGTATTCCTGCGGGCGGAACAGCTCGATCTCATGCTCGCGCTGGCAGATCAGCCGCAGCGCGACCGACTGGACGCGGCCCGCACTCTTCGCCCCCGGCAGCTTGCGCCACAGTACGGGAGACAGTGTGAAGCCGAACAGGTAATCCAACGCGCGGCGGGCCATATAGGCATCGATCAGGTCCTGATCGAGTTCACGCGGCTGGCCCATCGCGGTGGTTACCGCATCCTTGGTGATCGCGTTGAAGGTGACGCGCTGCACGTCCTTGGGCAGCGCCTTGCGCTTGGCCAGCAGTTCGCGGACGTGCCACGAGATCGCCTCCCCCTCGCGATCAGGGTCAGTCGCGAGGATCAGCCGGTCGGCGGTCTTGGCCGCATCGGTGATCGCCTTCACCCGGCTCGCCTTGTCGCCATAGAGCTCCCAGTCCATTGCGAAGTCTTCATCGGGGCGCACCGAGCCGTCCTTGGGCGGCAGATCGCGGATGTGACCATAGGAGGCGAGGACAGTGAAGTCCTTGCCCAGGTACTTTTCGATGGTCTTGGCCTTGGCCGGGGATTCAACGATGACAAGTTGCATGACGGGTGATTGCAATCCTTACGCGTATACGTACACGCGAGGGTGACGGCCCAGCTGGCCAAACGTCAAGGGGGATGCGCATTGCGGTATCTGGGCAGGTTGGGACTGGCACTGGCAACGATCCCGGCCAGTCTGGCGTGCGCCCAGTCACCTGCGGAACCCACTGTAACGGAGCGCCTCGAAGGAGCGCTGCTGCCCGGTTACATGGTTGGCTACCGCGCTGGCGACGCGCAGCGATCGATCCGCGAAGAAGTGCCGCAGGGTGAGAATGTGCAGCGCTGGTCGCGGATGATCACGACCCAACGCTTCGGCGGGATCGCCGGCCGGACCAGCCCGGTCGACTTTGCCCGGCTGATGACCCGGGGCACGGCTGGCTCTTGCCCCGGCGCAACCAGCGGCACGCCGGTAGAGCTCACCGTGTCCGACCGGCCCGCCGCGCAGTTGCGGGTCGATTGCCCGCTGGTCCCTGCCACCGGCAAGCCGGAGGCCTTCGTCCTGCTGGTTGTGGCTGGTGAGCATGACCTGCTGGCGCGGCAGGTTGCATTCCGCAGCGTGCCGACCGAGGACGACCTGCAATGGGCCGATGCCGTACTGAGCGGTTCCGTCGTTTGCCGCAGCGGCGACATGGACCCGCCCTGCGACCGGATCGACTAGAGCGTCCGTCGCCAGGCCAGCCAAAACCCCAGCCCGAGCAGAACATCGATCCCAGCGAACACGCCGACCGGCGGCGGCACGGGATAGCCCTGCGCCAACAGCGCCAGCGCGGGGAGGCCGAAGACCAGCTTCTCTGCCACGGCCGGCAACATCAGCGCCCGATACTTCAGCGGATCGCCGCCAATGATCCAGAATACTGCCTGGAACACCAGTGCCAGCCCGACGAAGCCGAGGAACACTTCAGCCCCTGCTGGCGGCAGCGGGGTGAGATACAGCGGCGTCAGGACGGTTACACCGTAGATCGCCGCCCAGCGAAACATCCGGCGCGGAAACAGAAGGTCGGTCATCACTCTTTCCCCTCCGCAACAGGCTTGGCATAAGCGCACCCATGGCTCAACTCCCGCCCGAACTGCACCAGATCGAAGCCCTGCTGACCGCCGGCCGGCAGGCTGAGGCGATCTCCGAAACCCAGCGCCTGTCGCTGCAAGGAATGCCTGCGGCGGTCATGCTAATGGGGCAGATGAAGTGGAGCGGAATGGTCGCGCAGGATCCGCCCGGTGCGCGCAAGCTGTTCGAGCGCGCCTCTGACCTCGGCGATGCCACGGCAGCAGCCTTTGCCACCAACCTGCTGGCCAGCGGCGTTGCTGGCGACCGCGACTGGCCTCGCGCGCTTGCCCGTCTGGCAAAAGAAGCCGCGAGTGACCCCGACCGGGCGCGGGCACTTACCCTGATTGAGGCCATGACGCTCGACTTTGCCGGCGATCCGGTTGCGTTGCCTGACGCGGAAGTGGTCAGCGAACGCCCGCGAATCCGCATTTATCGCCAGCTCTTCAAGCCTGCCGAATGCGATTACGTGCTGAAGGTCGCCGACGGGCTTTATCAGCCTTCGATGGTCTACAACTCTGCGCGCCAACTGGTGCGCGATCCGATCCGCACATCGGATGGCGCTACACTGCACTGGCTGGCTGAGGATCCGGCGATCCATGCCCTGCTGCGCCGGATTGGCAAGGCCACCGGAACTGACGCGACCCAGGGAGAGGCCAGCCAGGTCCTGCGCTACAAGCCCGGGCAGGAATACAAGCCGCATTACGATTACCTGCGGGCCAGCGAAAACCAGCGGATCGTGACCGCATTGGTCTGGCTGAACGACGATTACCAGGGTGGCGAAACAGCCTTCCTGCGGACCGGCCAGAAGCTGCGCGGCAAGAAGGGCGATGCCGTAGTGTTCTGGAATTCTCTGGAAGTTGGCAGCATCGATCCACTGACCGAACATGCCGGCCTGCCGGTGCAGCGCGGCACGAAGCTGTTGTTCAACCGCTGGATCCGGGCCTCGCGCTGGCAGCCTTGACTGCGCTCAACTGCGGCTGACGCGGCCACCGGCGTGGCGCACCAGGCTGCCGGCCAGTTCCAGCTCGAGCAGCGCCAGTTGCACCGACCCAGCACTAGACCCGCTTTGGCGGACCAGTTCATCCACTGGCACCGGCGCGGTCGTCAGCAGGGCCGCGATGTCTGCCGGATGCCCCGCATCCTCGGGTGCAAGTTCCCAGCCGGGCATGGTTTCGCGCAGCACCGAGCGCGGCTGCCCCTGGAAGCCAGTCAGCAGCTCAATCACATCGTCGGTGCGCTGGACCAACGTCGCGCCGTCGCGGATCAACTGGTTGCACCCCTGTGAGCGGCTATCGAGCGGTGAGCCGGGCACGGCCATCACTTCACGGCCTGCCTCGCCCGCCAGTCGGGCCGTGATCAGCGAGCCCGACTTGGGCGCAGCCTCGACAATCAGGGTTCCCGCGGCAATGCCTGCGATAATGCGGTTACGCGAAGGGAAATGGCGCGCCAGCGGCTCGGTACCTGGCGGCTGTTCGGCCAGCAGCAGACCTTGAGTGGCGACGGCTTCCTGCAGGTCGGCATGTTCGGGCGGATAGGCAATCTCGATCCCGCTGGCGATGACGCCGATTGTGCCGCCCGCAAGCGCGGCTTGGTGCGCCGCCCCGTCAATCCCGCGTGCCAGGCCGGAGACCACCACATATCCTGCCTCGGCAAGTTCTCCGGCAAACATCCGCGCCAGCTTGACCGCTGCGGCGGAAGCATTGCGCGCACCGACAATGGCCACGCAGGGCCGTTGCGCCAACGCGGCGTCGCCCCGGCAAGTCAGGATCGGCGGTGCGCCTTCCAGTTCTGCCAGTAGTGGCGGGTAGTCCGGCGAATCGTGAAACAGATAGCGCGCCTCGGCCGTACGGACAGCCTGGATTTCTTTGGAAATACGGTCCTCGCTGGCGGGCTGGTACCCGGCTCCGCCACGGCGAACGAGATCCGGCAATGCCGCCAGCGCCGCTTCTGCCGTGCCGAAGCGGTGCAGCAACTGGCGATAGGAAACCGGCCCCACATTGGGCGAACGCAGCAGGCGAATGCGCGCAAAGGCCTCCGCCTGGCTGAGCGCTTCCATCAAGCCTTGCTGCCGATGCGCGGTTCGGTGCCGGCCAGCAGGCGCTGGATGTTCGCCCGGTGAAGGACGAGCACCAGCACGGCAATGAACGCGAGTACCGCGGCATAGTCGGAATGGCCGAGCCACCAGGCTGCAAGCGGTGCAACCACCGCGGCAGTCATGCCGGCCAGCGATGAAATCCGCGTTATCGCCAGCAGTCCCAGCCAGGTTACCGCATAGGCAGCGCCGATTGGCCAGGCGAGTGCCAGCGAGGCCCCCATCATCGAGGCCACGCCCTTGCCGCCCTTGAAGCGTAGCCAGACCGGGAAGCAGTGGCCGAGAATGGCGCCAAGCGCAGCCAGCGCCTCATGCCCCGGCCAATATGCCCGCACCAGCAGCACGGCCACCAGCGCCTTCAACAGGTCAAGCAGCAGGGTCGCCGCGGCAATGCCCTTGCGGCCAGTGCGCAGCACGTTGGTGGCACCGATATTGCCGGACCCGATCGAGCGCAGGTCCCCGGCGCCCGACAGCCTGGTCAGGATCAGCCCGAAGGGGATCGACCCCAGCGCATAGCCCAGCGCGAGCGCGAACACGTTTTCCATCCGAACGATCCCTTCCCTTTGCCGCTGCAACTTAGCTACAAGGGACATACACCGGCAAGACCGGCCCGAGGGGATATGTCCGAAATCGATCCTGCTGCACCCTTGCTTTTATTCGATTCCGGGGTCGGCGGCCTGTCGGTTCTGGCCGAAGTACGCCGCCTGTTGCCGCACGCGCCGGTGATCTACGCGGCGGACAATGGCGGGCTGCCCTATGGCCCCAAATCCGAGGCGGAAGTGGCGGCGCGGGTCTGCGGCCTGCTGGGGCGGATGGCGGAGCGCTATCGCCCGCGGCTGATCTGCATTGCCTGCAACACCGCTTCGACCATCGCGCTGGGCATGGTCCGCGACGTGCTGGAGATTCCGATTGTCGGCACAGTCCCGGCAATCAAGCCAGCGGCCGAGCAGACCCGCACGGGCACGATCGGCCTGCTCGGCACGGCCGCCACAATCCGTCAGCCCTATGTCGACCGGCTTGAGGCAGAGTTTGCGCAGGGCAAGCTGCTGCTGCGCGCTGCCGCGCCCGAACTGGTGAGCGCCGCCGAAGCGAAGCTGCGCGGCGAAGTTGTCAGCTCGGCGGTCTACCAGCGCGCCGCCGCGACCTTGCGGGACCAGCCGGGCGGCGCAGCGATCGACACCGTGGTCCTTGCCTGCACCCATTTCCCGCTGGTCGAGGCCCAACTGGCCGCAGCTTTCGGCCCGGGCGTCAGCTTTGTGCACGGTGCGGCGGGCATCGCGCGGCGGATTGCCCGGCTGTGCGATGGGCAGGCGATGGCGCGAACGCAGCCCGACCTGGCGCTGTTCACCCGTGGCGAACCAGGGCTGGCGGCGCTCGGCCCGACCCTGGAAGCCTATGGCCTGACCCGGCAGGAGGTGCTGTGATGCGGCGCAAGATCAACCTTACGCTGATGGTCTTGGTCCTGCTGTTCGGTCTGCCGTATTACTGGCTGTTGCTGAATAATCGCCCCGGTGATGCACCGGCCAAGCCTGTTTCGATCGCGCAGCTCCGCGCGCTCGCCGGGGCCATGCCCGGCCAGGCACCCGCTGCAATCGAGCTGGAACTGATTGCGCACCGCCTGGTGCCGCGCAATTTGTTTGCGGCAGGCGCTGGCATGAAGCGAGCGGTCATCGGGGTCATGGCCTGGCGGCTGCCCGTGGCGGGCGGCAAGCCGATCCTGATCGATAGCGGGCTAAACGCTATCGATGCGGCGGCCATGGGCATGGACAAGTTCTGGCCGGAACGACAAGCCAAGGTCGAGCGTGCGATGTCTGAAGCGGGGCTGATCCTGGTCACGCATGAACATCCCGATCACCTGGGTGCCTTGGCAAGAAGGAGCGGGGGACCGCTGGCCGAAGCCGCACGGCTCAATGCCGGACAATTGCCGCCCTCGCCCTATGCAGCGCAGCTCGCCTGGTCAGGGGCTCCCCCCCGAGCAAAGCTGGCGACCGATGGTCCGCAAGTCGTTGCGCCGGGGATCGTGGCTATTCCCGCTCCTAGTCACACCCCCGGCTCACAGATGATCTACGTCCGCCTGTCCAACGGGCGCGAAGTAATGTTTGCCGGCGATATCGCGACCATGGCTGCCAGCTGGCAGGAACTGCGGGCGCGATCCCGTCTGGTGGGAGATTACTTTGCGCCGGAGGATCGCGGCGAAGTCTATGCCTGGCTTCGGACCATTCGCGCACTCAAGGCCGAAGCACCGGGCCTGCTCGTGGTGCCGGGGCATGACTTCGAGTGGCTGATCCACGACAAGGCCGCCAGGGCATCGATCCGGGTCGGTTTTCAGCAATAAGTCGCTGGCGCCCGAACTACGGTTGGGCTAGAGGCGCGGGAAAGCAGGAACCGGAACCCGCTAGTGAACTACGACCAGATTTTCGACCAAGCGATCGATCGGCTGCATTCGGAAGGCCGCTATCGGGTCTTCATCGACATCCTGCGCAACAAGGGCGCCTATCCCAATGCGCGCTGCTTTGCCGGGCACAACGGCCCCAAGCCGATCACTGTCTGGTGCTCCAACGATTACCTTGCGATGGGGCAGCACCCCACGGTGATCGCCGCGATGGAAGAGGCGCTGCACGATGTCGGTGCCGGTTCGGGTGGCACCCGCAACATTGGCGGTAACACCCATTACCACGTCGATCTTGAGCGCGAACTGGCCGATCTGCATGGCAAGGACGGGGCGCTGCTGTTCACTTCGGGCTATGTCTCGAACGATGCGACGCTCTCGACCCTGGCCAAGATCCTGCCGGGCTGCGTGATCTTCTCCGACGAACTCAACCACGCCAGCATGATCGCGGGGATCCGCAATTCGGGCGCGGAAAAGAAGGTGTTCCGGCACAACGATGTCGAACACCTGGAACAGCTGCTGGCCGAAACGGACCCCAGCCTGCCCAAGCTGATCGCCTTTGAAAGCGTCTATTCGATGGACGGCGATGTCGCCCCGATCCACGCGATCTGCGACCTGGCGGATAAGTACAACGCGCTGACCTATATCGACGAAGTCCACGCAGTCGGTATGTATGGTGCACGCGGTGGCGGCATCTCGGAACGCGACGAGGCCGCCGATCGCATCACGATCATCGAAGGCACGTTGGGCAAGGCGTTCGGAGTGATGGGCGGCTATGTGGCGGCTGATTCTAGGATCATCGACGTGATCCGGTCCTATGCCCCCGGCTTCATCTTCACGACCTCACTCTCGCCAGTGCTCGTTGCCGGTGTGCTGGCTTCGGTCCGCCACCTCAAGCAGTCGAGTGTCGAGCGGGAAGGCCAGCAGGCCGCTGCTGCATTCCTGAAGCAGTCCTTCGCCGAAGCGGGCCTCCCGGTCATGCCCAGTACGACCCACATCGTGCCGTTGATGGTTGGCGATCCCGTCCGCGCTAAGCAGATCAGCGATATCCTGCTCGCCGAATACGGCGTCTATGTGCAGCCGATCAATTTCCCGACCGTGCCGCGCGGAACAGAACGCCTCCGTTTCACCCCGGGGCCGGCGCACAGCGAGGTGATGATGCGCCAGCTCACCAACGCCCTGGTCGAGATCTGGGAGCGACTCGAGCTCAAACTGGCGGCCTGACGCCCTGCCTGCAATTTGCGGCATGATTTGAAATGCAGAAGGGGCAGGTCACTCTGGTGACCCGCCCCTTCGCGTTTCGATCTCTCTAAACGATCAGCGCAGGCTGACGACGTTGTCGCTCTGGCGTGGATCGGCGCGGTCACCGCGATAGAGGCTGGCCATCGGCTCATCGGTCGCGCCGATCGCCTGCGCCTGACCAAAGCCGTTGAAGGCCGTCTTCATTGCAGCGCCATAGGCACCCAGCATCCCGATCTCGATGTAGTCACCAGCCTTGATATCCGCGGGCAACTGGAATGGACCTTCCATGTAATCGGCATCGTCGCAGGTCGGGCCATAGAAGGCGAAGCCCTCTTCACCCTCGCTGCGGCCTTCGGTCAGGCACTGCACCGGGAAGCGCCAGCCGACATGGGCCGCGTCATAGAGCGCACCATAGGCGCCGTCGTTGATATACAGTTCGTTGCCACGGCGCTTTTCAACGCGCACGATCAGCGAATTGTATTCGGCACAGAGCGCCCGGCCGGGTTCGCACCACAGCTCCGACGAATAGGACACCGGCAGCGATTCCGCCGCGCGGTGGATCACGCCGAAGTAGTCTTCCAGCGGCGGCGGCTCCATGCCGGGATAGATCGACGGGAAGCCCCCACCGACGTCGATGATGTCGATCGTGACCGCTGCATCGACAATCGCCGCGCGGACCCGCTCCATTGCCTGGACATAGGCAAACGGCGTCATCGCCTGGCTGCCAACGTGGAAGCAGATGCCGAGGCTGTCTGCAACCTGACGAGCGGCCTGGAGCAGCGGCGCCGCATCGGCCAGATCCACGCCAAACTTCGAAGCAAGGCTGAGTTCGGAATAGTCCGACGAGACCCGCAGTCGCACGCAGAGCGACAGGTCTTCGGCGTTTGCCGTCGCCTCGACGATCTTTTCGAGCTCTTCCTGCGAATCGAGGCTGAACACCCGCACGCCATGCTGGCGATAGGCTTCGGCAATCGCGCCAGGCGTCTTCACCGGATGCATGAAGCATAGCACGGCCTCAGGCAGCGTGGCGCGAACCAGCCGGACCTCGGCAATCGAGGCAACATCGTAGTGCGTCACGCCGGCATCCCACAGGACCTTGAGCAGGTCGGGCGAGGGATTGGCCTTCACCGCGTAGAGCGACTTGCCCGGAAACTTCTCAACGAAGAAGCGGGCAGCGCGCGTTGCGGCGTGCGGACGATTTAGAATGACCGGTTCGTCGGGCGCGAGGGCGCGGACTACGGACAGAGCGTCAGGATACTGGTGCAACTCAAGGGACCCCCAATAGGCCTTTCGGCCAGGTAACACGAAGACGAGGCTGCCTTGCGGTTATTGGAAGTCCCCATGGGGCAGCGGGGGCGGGCTATAAAGATTCGCACCTTAATCGCAAGTGAAAATCACCCCCGCGAGAGGTGCTCCGCGACCGCCCGGAAGGCGGGCAGCGAGGTGGGGTCGAAAGCCGTGTTGGCGGCTATCGGGTGAGATCCGAACCGAGCGACCACCACCTCTGCCACCGGGTCGACAAAAATTGCCTGGCCGTGAATGCCGCGTGCGGAAAAAGTATCGCTATTTCCGGGCATTATCCACCATTGCCGGGTATAGGAACCATCCTTAAGCCACTGATATCCGGCCTGCGCAAAGGCGGCCTTGCTGCCCCCGGCCTTCACCGCGGCGACCGCTTCGCGGGCGATCATCTGTCCCCCATTCCCGTGCCCATCACAGCGCATGGCTTCCCCAAAACGGGCCATGTCGCGCACTACGGGATTAAGTCCCCCGCCCGCGAAGGGCATTCCGGTCGAATCGATCAGGAAATCAGCATCCTGTTCCATCCCCAGCGGCGCCCAGATTCGTTCCGACAGGATCTGGTCGAGTCGCTTGCCTTCGGTCCGCGCAACGATCCAGCCGAGCACCTCCGTATTGCAGGTCCGATAGGTAAAGCGCTCGCCATGTTCCCCGCTTTTGCGAATCGTCGGAAGAAACGCGTAGACGTCGCCAGGACCAGCATAACTGGCCGCGCGCGGCGTCAGGCCCAGGGCATTGCTCATGGCACCGATGCCGGACGTAGGATCAGTATATTCTTCCGAGAAATCGAGCGCTGTCGTCATGTCCATGACCTGCGCCAGCGTTGCATCGGCAAATCCGCTGCTGGCCATCTCCGGAAGCAATGCGCCAATTGGCGCTAACGGATCGAGGCGCCTTTCCTGGATCAGCATCTCCGCCAGCGTCCCAACGAAGCTCTTGGTAACCGAGAAGGCGATGTGCGGCGTGTCCTGCCGAGTGACGCCGAGGTAGCGTTCGTAGACAATGGTCCCGCGGTGCAGCACCAGCACGGCATCGGTAAAGTTGACCGCCAGCGATTCCGCCCAGGTCAGCTCGCGGCCATCGTCCATTGCCTTGAAGGTGATACCGTCAATATCGTCTCGCAGCGCAACCGGCAGCTGCCACACTGTCCCGGTGCCGCGCGAAACGCGCGCCGTCGGCAAAAACTCGCGCATCCGCGAGTAGGCATAGCGATGGGTTGGAAAACGCATGTGATCCGCCCGCGCCCAGGCGAGCCGCTTGTCTGGCGCCGGGGGCAAGCCCTCCATCCAGCCCATGGCCACGGGGTCGGACGAATGGGCGTCGAGGATCTTGTCAGGCACTGCGCTCTCCGGCTTTGTTATGCCGGTGACTGTGCCTCAGGAAAGCCGGTTGCGGAAGTCCTCGTAACCAAACCGCTTTACGCATTCGAGCTCGTCCGTGGAGCTGTCCCACAGCCAGATCGACGGCAGAGGCACGCCGTTGAAGGTCGTGGTCTTGACCATCGAATAATGCGCTTGATCGAGGAAAGCGAACCGCTGGCCGATCTCCGGTCCGGAAGAGAAGCGGTAATCGCCAATCACGTCGCCGGCCAGGCAAGACGGGCCGCCAAGCCGCACGGCCCCGCCCGCACCTTCATCGGTCTGCGGATCAAGCGGCGGCAGTTCACCCAGCATGGCCGGACGGTATGGCGCCTCGATCACGTCGGGCATATGACAGGTGGCGGAAATGTCGGTGATGCCGATCGGCATGCCGTTTTCCTGCAGGTCCAGCACCGTGCCGATCAAAATACCGGCATCCAGCGCCACGGCCTCGCCCGGTTCCAGATATATCTCGCAGCCGGTCTGTGCCTTGACCGCCTTCAGGAACGCCACCAGTTCATCGCGCTGGTAATCGGCGCGGGTGATGTGGTGCCCGCCCCCGAAGTTCAACCACTCAAGCTGCGGAAGGTAGCGCTCGATCCGAGGCAGCAAGGCCAGCCAGGTGCGCTCCAGCGGCTCGAAATCCTGCTCGCACAGCGTGTGGAAGTGCAGCCCGTTGACGCCGGCCATGTGCGCATCGGTCAGCTGATTTACCGGGAAGCCCAGCCGGGAATGCGGGGCGCAAGGGTCGTACTTGGGTACCTCGCCTTCGGCATGGAGCGGATTAATGCGCAGGCCGATGTCAAAAGCATCGCCGCGCTGCCGCGCCTGTTCGATCTGCGGCGCGAAACGGGCGATTTGACCGGGAGAGTTGAAGATCACATGGTCCGAGAGGCGGCAGATTTCCGGCAGGTCATCCGCTTTGTAGGCCGCACAATAGGTTGCAATTTCGCCCCGGTAATTCTCGGCGGCGAGCAGCGCTTCCCACAGGCCGGAAGTGCAGACTCCGTCGAGGTATTCCCCCACGACCGGGGCAACCTTCCACATCGAGAAAGCCTTGAGCGCCGCCAGCACCTTGATCCCGGCCCGATCCCGCACGTCAGCCAGCACCGCCAGGTTCGCGCGCAGCTTCGCGGCGTCGACCACGAAGGCAGGGCTATCGACACGGCTCAGGTCGAAGTGCGCGAATGCGCCCGGATCGCCGGCTCTGGTCTCCATCAGAAGTCCAGCGGCCCGGCCAGTTCCTTGACCTGCCAGGGCAGACCCTGGGTGTTCAGCATGTCCATGTAGGGATCGGGATCCATCTGCTCCATGTTGAACACACCCTCACCCCGCCAGGCCCCGGTCAGCATCATCGCCGCGCCGATCATCGCTGGAACGCCGGTGGTGTAGCTGATCGCCTGGTTGCCGGTTTCGTGGAACGCGTCTTCATGGTCGCAGATGTTGTAGATGTAATAGGTCTTCTCGCCCGAGCCATCGAGCGCCATGCCGGTGGCGATATCGCCGATGTTGGTCTTGCCGGTGGTGGTTGGGCCCAGCGTTTCCGGCTTGGGTAGCACGGCGGCAAGAAACTGCAGGGGCACGATTTCTTTGCCCTGGTACACGATCGGCTCGATCCCGGTCATGCCGACATTCTGCAGCACGGTCAGGTGGTTGATATAGGCGTCGCCGAAGGTCATCCAGAACCGGCCGCGTTCCAGCTCGGGCAGGAACTTGGCCAGGCTTTCCAGCTCTTCGTGGTACATCAGGTACATGTTCTTGGGGCCGACCGCTTCGAAATCGAAGTTCTGGCGGATCGTCATGGCCGGAGTCTCGACCCACTCGCCCTGGTTCCAGTGCCGCGCCGGGGCGGTCACTTCGCGGATGTTGATTTCAGGGTTGAAGTTGGTGGCAAAGGCTTGGCCATGATCGCCGCCATTGCAATCGAGGATGTCGAGCGTGCGGATGGTCTTCAATTTGTGCTTCTTGAGCCACATCGCGAAGACGGAAGTGACGCCTGGATCGAAGCCCGATCCCAGCAGCGCCATCAGGCCCGCTTCCTTGAAGCGGGCCTGATAGGCCCACTGCCAGCTATATTCGAACTTGGCCTCGTCCTTCGGCTCGTAATTCGCGGTGTCGAGGTAATCGACGCCAGCAGCGAGGCAGGCGTCCATGATCGGCAGGTCCTGGTAAGGCAGCGCCAGGTTGACGACCAGCCTGGGGCCGATCTGCTGGATCAGGCGGGTCAGCGCGGGCACTTCCTCGGCATCGATCTCATAGGTCGAGACAGTCTGGCCGGTGCGCTCTTTGACCGAGGCGGCGATCGCATCGCACTTCGTCCTGGTACGGCTGGCGAGGTGGATTTCGCTGAAAATCCCGGCGTTCATCGCCATCTTGTGGACGCAGACCGAGCTTACGCCGCCTGCACCGATCACCAGAACCTTGCTCACCTTCATCTCTCCTTTGCGCGGCGCGAAGGCGCGCATATAGGCTGGTTTTATGACGACACAACCGATGCGCGCTCCGACCAGCGAAGGCGTGGCTCGCGCCGCCGCCAAGATCGCAGAACTGCTGGTGCAGACACCACTCCTCGAGACCGAGGTCAACGGGGCAAAAGTCTGGTGCAAGGCCGATAGCCTGCAACCGATCGGCGCATTCAAGATCCGCGGCGCCTGGCACCGGCTGTCGGACCTGACCGACGCGGAACGGCAGCGCGGCGTGGTCGGCGTCTCGAGCGGCAATCACGCGCAGGGTGTTGCCTGGGCAGCAGCACGCCTCGGTATTCCCGCCACCATCGTCATGCCGGTCGATGCCCCGCAGGTGAAGCTCGCCGCAACCCGAGCGATGGGTGCCAATGTCGTGCTCTACGACCGCCCCGGCGGGGAAGACCGCGATGCCGTGGCGCAGCGGCTGATCGAGCAGAGCGGCGCGACCCTCGTTCACGCTTATGGCGATCCATGGGTAATCGAGGGCCAGGGTTCGGCCGGGATCGAGATCACTGCCCAGATGCAGGCCCGCGGGCTGGAAGGACCGACCCGGATCGTCGCCTGCTGTGGCGGCGGCGGACTGACGGCGGGTCTGGCCCTCGCCTGCCCGGACGCCGAGATTGTGCCAGTTGAACCGGAAGGCTGGGACGATGTCGCCCGCAGCCTCGCCAGCGGCAAGATCGAGCGCGTCGCGGCAGATGCGCCGCCTACTGAATGCGATGCCCTCCAGACGCCGGCAACCTGGCCGATCAACTTCGCGATCCTCAAGGAACGCTGTGCCTATGGGCTGGTCGTCAGCCCGGCCGAAGTGCGCGCGGCCCAGCGCTTTGCCTTTTCCAGGTTGCACCTGGTGCTCGAGCCAGGCGGGGCAGCGGCCCTCGCAGCGGCGCTCGCTGGCAAGGTTCCGCTTGATGGCCGGACGGCGATCATGCTTACCGGCAGCAACACCGATCCCGCCAGCTTTGCCAAAGTCCTGATGGCCGACGACTAGCCGTATTTGACAATCGGTTTCAGCCGGAACAACCTGCTGCTCTCGGGTCCAAAGAGACGAAGGGGGAGACAATGCAGGCACAAGTCCTTGCGCCGGCCGCCGTGCTGGTGCTGTGGTCGCTGGTGATGCTGGTCTGGCTGGCCGCGACGCGGCTGCCGGCGATGGCCAAAGGCGGTGGTTTGGGTGCGGCTAAACCCGGTGGGCGCGGGCAAGACCTGGAAGGTGTCCTGCCCGATCCAATCAACTGGAAGGCGCACAACTATACCCACCTGATGGAACAGCCGACGCTGTTCTATGCCACGGTGGCGATCCTGGCGATCATGGGGCCGATCGAACACGACGTGCTGTTCGCCTGGGCCTATGTCGTGATCCGGATCATCCATTCGCTGTGGCAAGCCACTGTCAACACGGTGCCGGTGCGGTTCACGCTGTTTATGCTGTCGACATTTTGCCTGCTGATGCTGGCACTGCACGCCGCCAAGCTGACCTTGCTCGGCGCGTAAAAGGGGGAGAATACGAATGATTGGAATGGATATCCTGCAACCGGTAGCCGTCCTGGCCGGCTGGACCATGATCATGTGGCTGTGGATGTACGTCACGCGCATCCCGGCGATGAGCAAGGCCAAGATCGATACCAAGAACCTGGTGGGTGGCACTGGCCAGACGCTGGACCAGGTCCTGCCTGCCAATGTCCAGTGGATTGCCCACAACTACAACCACCTGCACGAAGCGCCGACGGTGTTTTATGCAGTGGCGCTGTCGCTGGCCCTGATCGGCCAGGGCGACGGGATCAATGGCCAAATCGCCTGGGCCTATGTCGGGCTGCGGATTGTTCACTCGATCGTCCAGGCCGTCTGGAACCGGATCATGGTCCGCTTCCTGCTGTTCGCGCTGTCGAGCCTGGCGCTGATCGCGCTGACGCTGCACCTGACCATGGCGGTATTCCACTCCGCCTGATCCGAAAGTGCCCCGGCCGGTATTGCACCGCCGGGGCATCTTCCCTCAGAACATTTTCCGGAACTCTATCTCGACCACGCGTCCGCGCGGGTCGATCAGGTCGGCCTGATAGCCGATCGGCACGGCACCGGTGCCGTCCGTGACCCGCTGCCGGGAATCGAACAGGTTCTCGAACCGCAGCGAAACTTGCGAGCCCTTGAAGAAGGGTGCCTGCTTAACCAGCCCCTGCTGCTGCCCCAGGGACGCGAAGAAATTGATATTCATCCGCGTGACGCTGCCAAAGCGCAGGTTGGTCGTGCCCGTCAGTCGCGATGGCCCGGTCCAGGTGCCGTTGAAAAAGGTACCGAAGCCGTTTTTGAACAGCCCGCCATTGAACTCAAGCGTGTGCCGCGGCGACCCGGTCGACGAGAGCGAATCTCCGTTCAGCAGGTCCAGCGTCGGAACCCCCGGCGCGATCAGCACGGTGCTGTCGAACTGAACCGTGTGAAACACGCCCAGGCTCCAGCGGCCGGGGCCGCGCCCGCCGCCCATCATGGCCATCATGCCGCCACCCCCGCCGCCGCGCCCCGCGCCGCCGCCTTGCGGACGCGGGCCAGCGGGAGGACCGCCGGCACCGCGGGGCGGACCGCCCCCGCCCATCATGCCCATGAAGCCGCCACCGGCAGGAGCCTTGCCAAGCTGTCCGGTTAGATTAAGCCCCCAGCGAAGCCGCGATGCGCGCTGCTCTGAAAAGGTAACCGGGCGCTGGTCGATCGAGAGCAGCCGCCCGCCGCCATCACGCGTGACGCGCCCGGGGAATGCTGCTTCGATCTCGGGCGTTAGCAGCGGGAAGCTGGCGGTCACGTTCTCCGAACGATTGCGGAAGTATTCCATCACCAGGCTGGAATTGGCGAGGAACGGCAGCTGCCAGTTCGCGCCGAACTTGAGATCGCGCTGCTGCTCCTTCAGCAGTGCCGGATTGCCACCGCCGATCACGGTCGCCAGCACGGTTTCACCACGCACCAGGTCGAAGACCGGCACGTTCAGTGTAACGGTCCGCGGATTGCCCAGCTGGGCAAGGCCGGGGGCGATCTCGTTGACCAGGTAGCTAGCGGTCAGGCTGAGCTTCTCAAAGGTCAGCGGCGACCAGGTCAGCCCCGCGCTCCAATCGGTAACCGAACCAAAGTCAGACAGACGGTTCCATCCGGCCGAGAAGTTCGCCGACAGATCACCCAGGCCCGCACCGAAATTCTCACGGCGGCTGGTAATGGGAACACCCGCATTGATCGCCGCGTTGATGTCTCCGCGCCGCAGGTTGACCAGGCCGACGGTCGAGCGGGTATCGCTGCTAACGATATCGGACCAGGCATAGCCAGCGCGCAGTGTCGTGGTCAGTTCACCCCCCGGAAGCCGCGCAGGCCGCCCGATCAGCGTAACCAGACTGGTCAGGCTTTCAGTATTGCTGAGCGAAGTATCAAACCCGGCGTTTGCCACCGCAGGCAACGGACCGTTGATCGGCAGAGTTCCCGCCGCCGCCGCAGTGACCAGTGCCGCAGTATTGGCGCGGCGGTCGATGAGGGTGCGGCTTTCGCTGTGATTACCGTCCAGGGTGGCACTAAGCTGCCACTCGCCCAGCCGCGTGTTCAATGCAGTTCCGCCCTGCGCCGTCGTAGTCCGGGTGCGCCGTTCCAGCGGGTCGTCCAGGCTACGGATCGCCGTGGCTCCGCCTGGCGCGGTCAGCACGACCACATCGAGGCCGGAATTGCGGCGGCTGTCGGTGCGGGTCAGGTTGCCGTTGACACTGAAGTTGCCGCCCAGGCCATCCTTGCCCAATCCCCGCGCCAGCGAGACGTTCAGGCCAAGCTCACGGCTATTGGCGATCAATGTGCGAAAGGCGGCGGGATCCGGATCGGTCGAAACAGTCGGCACCGATCCCAGCGTCTGGATCACGCCGCGCTCGGCCTCGGTCAGTTCGGACGTATCGTCTATTTTGGCAGTCAGGCTGAATCGCTGCGGGCCATCGATGCGCAGCGCGGTGGCTTCAACCTCATAGGTCTGGAACCCGCCGCGTGTGGGAGTGGCGGCTTCCACCTCGACTGTCTTGGACGAGAAGTTGTCCTTGAGGATCATGTTGACGACGCGGGTATTGGCCGGAAAGCCGAACCGCAGCGCCACTTCCTCTGGCAGAATCTCGACGCGGCGGATCGCTTCCTGCGGGAAGTTGCGCATCTCGCGGAAACTGCCGATCCGCTGCCCATTGATCAGCACCACCGGCTGTCCACCGCCTCGCCCGCGGCCCGATCCGGTCTGCGGGGCAAGCTGGGTCAGCACGTCGGCCAGGGTTGTTGCGCCCAGGGCCTGAATGTCCTTCTCGTCCAGCACGGCAATTGGCGGGCTTGGGCTTTCAACCTGTCCGCGAATACGCTCGGCGACGACTAGGATCTCGTTACCGTGACGTTCCGTATCGACCGGTTCGGCGTCCTGGGTTGCCGGCGGGGTGGCCTGGGTCTCGGCTTCGTCGGTTGCCAGCACGGGGGCAGCAATCAACGCCAGCGGAAGCGGGAGGAGAGACAAATTACGCATTAATACTCCGTGATCGCTCGACAATTACGATCTGGTATCCCCTGCCCGGCTGCGCAGATGGTCTGTTGCAGCTACAAAGGCAAGGCGTTCCCCGGTAATAGAATGTCGCAAGTCGACGAACGGCAATCGCGGCGGGACCAGCGCCGAAGGCTTTCCTTTTTAACCTTGCGTCGCTATGGCGCGCCGCAATGTCGGCGAACAACAACGGAATCTAGGCCCGGATGGCGAAAGAAGAACTCCTCGAAATGCGCGGGACGGTGGTTGAGCTGCTGCCGAACGCGATGTTCCGCGTCCGCCTGGAGAATGACCACGAAATCCTCGGCCACACCGCCGGCAAGATGCGCAAGAACCGCATCCGCGTGCTGGTGGGCGATGAAGTCCTGGTCGAATTGACGCCCTATGATCTGACCAAGGGCCGCATCACCTATCGCTTCATGCCCGGCCGCGGCGGCCCTGGCCAGTACGGCTAAGTCCGGCGGGTGACCGCACCGCAACTGGTCCTGGCCTCGTCTTCGCCGCGCCGGCGCGATCTGCTGGCCCGGATCGGGGTTAAGCCGTCCCGCATCGCCAGCCCCGATATCGACGAGACACCGCTCAAGGGTGAACTTCCGCGCGCCTATGCCCTGCGCCTGGCCCAGGCCAAGGCTGCGGCTGTCGCGCTGGGAGCGGACGAGATCGTTCTGGCCGGTGACACCACTGTCGCCCTGGGGCGCCGGATCCTCCCGCCGGCGGATGACGAAGCTGTGCAGCGCAAGCTACTTGGCTTGCTGTCAGGCCGCCGTCACCAGTGCATTTCCTCAATCTGCGTGATTGACCGCAACGGCTTGGTCCGAACGCGCACAACAGAAACCGTGGTCGCGTTCAAGCGGCTGTCCGATGCGGAAATCGATGCCTATGTCGCCAGCGGCGAGGGGCTCGGCAAGGCGGGCGGCTATGCCATCCAGGGGCGCGCTGAAGCACTGATCCGATTCGTTTCCGGCAGCCATTCCGGCGTAATTGGCCTGCCGCTGTTCGAAACCCGCGCGCTGCTGATTGCGGCAGGCTTTCCCCTTGGCTGAATGGCTGATCGAGCGCGGGATTGGCGAGACCCGCGCAATCCTGGTCGATGGCGGCGAAGTGCTGGCGGCGCGGCTCGACTGGCCAGGCGCACTGGCGGCAGGACAGGTCGAGGATGCCACCCTGATTGCTCGTGCAGCCGGTTCGCGCCGCGGCACCGCCCGTTTTGCCAAGGGCGAAGAGGCGCTGGTTGACCAGCTGCCGCAAGACGCGCGCGAAGGATCTTCGATCCGCCTGAAGGTGCTGCGGTCGGCACTGGCCGAAGCCGGACGGCTTAAGCGTGCCCAGGCCCGCCCGACCAGTGATGCGCCCTGCCCGGCTCCTGGTCCGGATGGCCGGACCATTGCCCGGCTCCCGGCAGGCTTGTGGGAGGACGTCTGGTCCGAAGCCTGGCTTGGGCAGTTCGACTTTGCCGGCGGTTCGCTGACGGTCACGCCCACCCCCGCGATGACCGTAATCGATATCGACGGCGATCTGCCGCCGCGCGGACTGGCGCTGGCCGCCGTGCCAGCCTTGGCGCGCGCTATTCGCCTAATGGACTTGGGCGGGTCGATCGCCATCGACTTCCCGAGCCTGGCGGACAAGGCCGACCGTCAGGCCGTCGACGCCGCGCTCGCCGCGGCGCTCCAGGGTTGGCCGCATGAGCGTACCGCGATGAATGGCTTCGGGCTGGTCCAACTGGTCGCTCGTCTCGAACGGCCGTCGCTGCTGCATCGGCTGGCGGCGCAGCGGGCAAGTGCGGCGGCACGCATGCTGCTGCGGCGGGCTGAACTTGTTACCGACCCTGGCCCCGAGCTGCTGCTGACCGCGCATCCGGCAGTGCGAGCCGCCACAGCCGAAGAATGGCAAATCGAACTGTCACGCCGGAGCGGTCGCCGGATCCGCTGGCAGGACGAAGCGGGTCTTGCGCTTGATGGCGGTTTCGCTCAGGCGCTGCAGCCATGACCAGCACCTTTGTCCGCAAGTGCCCGCTCTGTGGCAAGCCCCGCAGCCCCGAGCACAGTCCCTTCTGCTCGACCCGGTGCAAGGACCGTGATCTGCTGCGATGGCTGCAGGATGGCTATGCCCTGCCTGGTCCGCCAGCATTGGACGAGGAAGAAGGAAAGGCCTGAATAGGCTCTTGCCAAGCCGCTTCGGCTTCGCCATAGGCGCGCTTCCTGACGCGAAGAAGCCCGTGGGGCGACTTCAGGATGCGTTGCCCGGATAGCTCAGCTGGTAGAGCAGCGGATTGAAAATCCGCGTGTCGGTGGTTCGAACCCGCCTCCGGGCACCACTCCCCCGAAAGCGCTAAAAGACCGACCGTCCGCGGACTTACGCCGCTTTGCGGACGTGATTCAGGAAATCATCGACCTGGCTGCGAAGCGCCGCCGACTGGTGCTTGAGCTCGCTGGACGAAGTCAGCACCTGTGCCGCTGCGGCGCCTGTCGCCAGCGAACCAGTCCGCACCTGTCCGATGGAGCTGGAAACCCGCTCAGTGCTGCGCGCGGCCAGATCGATGCTCCGCGCCAGGTCCTTGCCGGCCGCGGATTGCTGGTCGACCGCCGCCGCGATCGAAACCGACGTGATTTCGAGATCACTGATCTGGCGGGCAATCGACTTGAGCGAGTTGACGCTAAGGTTGGTGTCTTCCTGGATCTTCTGGATCTGCACGGCCACGCGCTCAGTCGCCTTGGCGGTCTGGGCTGCAAGTTCCTTCACCTCCGCCGCGACTACCGCAAATCCGCGTCCGGCTTCGCCGCCGCGCGCCGCCTCGATCGAGGCGTTAAGCGCCAGCAGATTGGTGCGCTGGGCGATTGAAGAGATCAGTTCGACGATCTGCCCGACTTCCGCCGCCGAGTCCGCCAGCGCACCAATTTTGGCATCAGCCAGACGGGTAGATTCGGCCGCCTTGCGCGCCAATTCAGCCGAGCCAGACGCCTGCCGACTGATTTCGTTGATCGACAGCGAGAACTCGTCAGTCGCAGCAGCCGCCGCAGTGACGCCGGCCGCTGCGCTGTCCATCGCCTCTGCCACGGTCCCGGACTGGTTGGCCGAGACTTCGGCAGTTTCGGCCATGGCCGTAGCAGTCGATTCCAGCTGCGACGAAGCGGCAGCTACCCCGTTTACGATGTCGCTGATCTGCCGCTCGAACCGCGCGGCCAGTTCGCTGAGCTGCCGGTCGTGCAGTTCCTGGCGGCGCTGTCCTTCCTCGCGCAGTTCCTTGAGCAGGAACGAAGCCTTCTTGGCCTTCTCGAGCGCTCGGCACATTTCGCCGATCTCGTCGTCGCGCTCGGTATGGCCGACTTCCAGATCGTAAATGCCGTCGGCGATCTTGCTCATGCCTTCAGTCAGATCTTCGAACGGCTTGATGACGGTCTTGACGACATAGCCGCCCATGGTGAAGCCATAGACCACGCTGAAAGCTGCCACAGAAAGCGGCAGCGCAATAATGCCCCAGTGCGCGTCCATCGCCACCAGTGTTGCCGTGCAAACCCCGCCGACCACCAAGGTGACGAGATTGGATGCGACGATCAGCACCCTTAGTTTCGCCGCGACCGGCAAATTGACGAACCAGCTCTTCGAGGAAGTGGCGGCAGACATGGTGCTAGTCCCTAACGTCTTGAGTTCACCGCGCGCAGCGACGGCGGTTCTGCGGAAGTCTGGCTGGCGGCCTGGGCTGCCAGTTGCCGTTCGAGATCGGCTGCGGGCACGGCCTTGGAGTAAAGCCAGCCCTGCATCTGATCGCATCCGGCAGTGCGGGCCATGGAGGCCTGGCTTTCGGTCTCGATCCCCTCGGCGGTAACCTGCATGCCAAGCGCCTTGGCCATTGTTACGCTGGAAGCCATGACCGTGCGGGTGGCGGCATCGCCCGCCGCATCGACGATCAGCGAGCGATCCAGCTTGAGCTTTTCGAAGCGGAAGCGGCGCAGGAACCCGATCGAAGCATAGCCGGTGCCGTAATCGTCCAGGACAATGCCGACACCAAAGTCGCGCAGCATTTCCAGGTTGCGGCCGGCAATCAGTGGATCGCCCACCAGGAAGGTTTCGGTCAGCTCCAGTTCCAGCCGTTCGGGCGGAAAACCGGTCTCCTCCAGGATCTGGCCCAGTTGCAGGGGGAACTGGGTGTTGCGCAGCTGCGCGACCGAGACATTAACCGAAACCTTGATCCCATCCCAGTCGCGCGCATCGCGGCAGGCACGGCGCAGCACCCACAGGCCGATCGCCTCGATCAGACCAGTCTCTTCGGCCACAGGAATGAACTGATCAGGTCCGATCCGGATTCCATCCGGTCGTTCCCAGCGCAGCAGTGCCTCGACCGCACAGACCAGCCCGGTGCTGCTGTCGATGAGCGGCTGGTAGTGGACCTGCAATTCCTCGCGAACCAGGGCTGCACGCAAGTCCAGGTCGATCGCCTGAAGCGCGGCACGATCGCGGTCGAACTCCTCGTTGAACCAGGTCAGTCGTCCCTTGCCGCGCGCCTTGGCAACTCCTGCCGCAACGTCGGCCTGGCGCAGCAGGCTGGAGGACGTGGTGATCTGACCAGCCTGACCACGCGCAAGACCAATGCTGGCCCCCAGCGCGATTGCCCGGTCCTCGACCTGGACCGGCTCAGCAAGGCGTGCAAGCAGCCGGCGG
Organism: Sphingomonadaceae bacterium; assembly: GCA_009926135.1. Taxonomy (GTDB): domain Bacteria; phylum Pseudomonadota; class Alphaproteobacteria; order Sphingomonadales; family Sphingomonadaceae; genus Novosphingobium. The sequence goes on along the minus strand of RFPL01000009.1, from coordinate 50,351 downwards.
CACACCCCTTCCAGGATATTTCCGGCGAGGGGCCCGGCCGCAGCGACCGCAAATTCGTCGCCACCCAGGCGATAGGCGGTGGCGCTGTCTCCGCACAGTTCAACGAGTATGTCGGCAAAGGCCTTGATCGTGCGGTCGCCCACCGAATGGCCATAGAAATCATTGACAAGCTTGAACCCGTCGAGATCGATCAAGGCCACGGCCAGTTCGGCCGTTGCAGCAGTTTCCTGCTGATTTTCGATGTGCAGCGCACGCCGGTTAGGCAGGCCGCAGAGGCTGTCGGTCAGCGCCATTTGCTCAAGCTGTCTGCGATTGAGCCATTCGCGCCAGACAAAGACCACCGCTGCCATGCCATAGAGCGCCAATCCGATCGACAGAACGAATTGCGGCGCATCAACGCCCAGCAAGCGCCGTTGATGGACTGCCAGCGTTGCGGCAAGAATCGCTGCCGGCGCGCCGAACAGCAAGGCAAGGCGCCAGGAGACAGCAATTTCGGTCAATCGACGCAAGGCGCGGTCCTCGGCAAAATTCACGGACTGACTAGGCCAAGTACCGTTAAAATGGTGCTAACCCGCGCCGGCATCAGGCGGCCAGCGCACGCTGGCCCAACCGATAGAGAGCGCAATCATGCGTCGCCGCAACCAGCCCGCTGGCAGGATCGAGAGTGCCCTCCCCACCCCCAAGCAGCAACCGGCCGTGCTGAGCAAGCGCCCCGCGCAATTCCTTGCAGGCCCGCTGCTTCGCCTGGTCATCAAAATAGATCATCAGATTGCGGCACAGGATCAGGTCGAACGGCGGCCCCGGGGGCGGGCCCTCCAGCAGATTGCCGGTCTGATAGCGGATCATGCCGAGCAGCTGGCGTGAGGCCTGCCAGCCGTCCGGGGTCTCCTCGAAATGCCGCAACATCTGAGCGACCCCCAACCCGCGCTGGATCTCAAAGCGCGAATAGCACCCGGTCCGGGCCGTCGCGATTGCCGCCTCGGAGACATCGGTGGCGATCAGATCGACCGACCAGCCATTGCCCTCTGTCAGCCCCTGCTCGATCAGCATGATGGCCAACGACAGCGGCTCTTGCCCGGTTGAGCAGCCAGCCGACCAGATGCGTAGCGTACGATCCTCGCCCCGCGCGCGGCACAGTGCCGGAATGACAGTGCCGGCCAGCAACGTAAACACCTGTCGATCGCGGAAAAAATAGGTCTCATTGTTAAGCAGCGCCTCGACGAGCTCCTGCTCGACCGAAGCCGCGTCGGGCTGTGTCAACAGGGACAGGATATCGTTGCTTCGGGTAACGCCGCGCTGGCGCAGGACCATTTCGATGGCGCGATCGACACGCCAGCGGCGATCTTCGTTGATTACCTGTCCGGTCCGTTCGCGCAGCAATCGTGCAATCAGTCCGATGGCGTGCTGGTGGATCTCCTTTTCCATCGCGCTCAGGCCCGCCCGAGCGCCGCAGCGATGCGCAGGGCAAGCTCGCAAGGCGGCAGGGCTGCGGCGGCTAGACCGGCCCGGGCGATCGATCCGGGCATGCCCCATACGGCCGAACTGGCCTCGTCTTGTACCAGTACGTTTCCGCCTGCCTCGACCAATGCGTGTGCGCCCTCGGTGCCGTCGCGTCCCATTCCGGTCAGGACGACGCCGAGCACATTGGCCCCGAAGACAGCGGCCAACGAAGCGAACATCGGATCGACCGACGGCATGCAGCCAGTTGACGCCGCGTTGCGATCCAGCCGGATCACCGCGCGGTCGCCGCGCCGCACGACGGTGAGATGCCCGTCGCCAGGTGCGAGATGGATGCAATCGGGCTGCAGGGACTGCCCATCGGCAGCCAGTAAGACCTCACGGCCTGAAAGTTCGCGCAATTGCTTGGCGTAAGGTTCACTGAACTCCACGGGCAAGTGCTGCGTGATGATGACCGGGATGCCAATCCGCGCGGGCAAGCCCCGCAGCAACTGGCCAGTCGCGTGGATCCCGCCGGTCGATGCCCCGATCGCAAGGACTTCGGGCCGGATCGCAGATTGCGTAGGGCCGACAAGGAGCGGCTGGCTGCGCGCTCCGCCTTGCTGGCTAGGCTGCAGCGGGCGACCGCCAAGGCTGTGGATGCGTTCAACCAGACGGTCGCGGTAGGCCCGGTCGAAGCCGCCGGCACCGGGCTTGAGCAGCGCATCGGCGGCTCCCAGTCCAAGCGCCTGAACCGTGTGCTCCGCGCCCTCGGCCGTCAGGCTGGAGACGACCATCACTCGCGCCCGGCCGGACTGGCGGATGATCTCGGGCAAAGCCCGCATTCCGCCCATTCCCGGCATTTCAAGGTCGAGCAATACGACATCGACCGGCTGCGTTCCGAACTGGCGCAGCGCCTCTTCCGCTGAACCGGCGGTACCCGCCAGTTCCAGCCCCGGCTCGCTCTCCACCAGCCGCGAGAAGATCGCGCGGACCACGCTGGAATCATCGATAATGAAGACCCGGATTGTGCGGGAGGTGAATCCTGTCTGCGTCCTGCCGCCGGGGTCTTGCCGCGGGGCAAACATGTTCACGGCAGGATCCCGATCAGTTGCAGCTTGAGCAGCAGGGTTTCGTGATCGAACGGCTTCATCACGTATTCGTCGGCCCCCGCGGCAATAGCCTCACGGATATGCCCGGCTTCATACTCCGTGGTGCAGAACACCACTTTCGGGCTGGCACCATCAGGCCTGGCTCTCAGCGCGCGCAGAAACTCCAGCCCGTCCATGACCGGCATGTTCCAATCAAGGAGAATGAGGTCGGGCATGGCGACGTTGCAGGCGTCGAGCGCCTGAGCCCCGTCCTCGGCTTCCAGCGCGGTCATGCCAAGGTTCTCGACGATGTGCCGTGAAACGCGGCGGATCACGCGTGAATCCTCGACGATCAGGCAAGTGAGACCAGTCACGCCACTCTCCAATGGTTCGCCCGCAAGAGGCCGGAATGCTGCATTCATCTCAGGCTGCCTTTTGCTCTGGACCAGCGACCAGTCGGGTCAGATCGACCTTGAGGACCGTGCCGACGGAGGTATCGACCATCCCGGCCGCGCAATGCAGCCAGCCGGGAGAAAGCTTGATCTTGGCTGGCTGAACCGGGCTCAGCGCGGGAATGACGTGTTCAACCGCATCGACCGCCAGGGCATAGCCAACGCCCTCGATTTCAACGACCACGGCAAAGCGGGCACCGCCGATGGTTGGCGCGAGATCGAGTGCCAGCGCAACATCGATCACGGTCAACGTGCGGCTGCGCTGCGTGGCAAGACCGGCGACGAGGCGGGGTGCAAGCGGCACCGGCACGATTTCGCCCAGTTCGATTACGGATTGGACTTCGATCGCCGCCAAGGCGATCCGCTCTCCGGCCACGCGGGCGATCAAGAGGTCGTTCGTCATGATGCCCTCCGCCCGCCGATGGCACGCAGCGCCGCCTGCAGGGCCGCCGCATCGTCCTTGGCGACGGCCAGGCCGCCATTGCCGATCAACAGTCGCTCCCCGCCGTCAGCTTCCAGCATGATTTCAAGATCGGCAGGCCCCTGCCCGTCGACCACCTGATAGCCGGCGCTTTCGACCAGCGGGCGCAGGAAGGTGCGCGCCCAGGCGTCATCATTCGGCAGGCGGCAGGTCGGCAGGAGGCCGCTCAGTCTGGCCAGATCGAGCAGTTCGACCGGTTGTCCGTCTAGCAAGGCCATCCTGCGGCCCGTTTCGTCCGTGACCGTCGCCAGATCGATTTCAGCTGTGTCGACCGCCCCGGCACTGGCAAAGGCCAGCCTGCGGCCCCCTTCGGACAGGACAAGCACATCAATCGGCTCATCCCTTCGTTCCGTGGACACGCCGTGCAATGGCACGATGGCTTCGGCAAAGACGATATGCGGCAGGCCGCTGCCCCGGCCGATCTCGGGCTCCGTCACTTCGATCAATCGCTCGACCTTCTCGAGCGGAACCGCGCGCCGGATGCCATCGCGTCCGGCAAAGACGATTACAGCTGCCAGCTCGCGAACGTCGGCTTCGGCTGCAGCGGGTGCTGCAATCCGCGCCTGCTTGTCACTGCTGATCCCGCCGAGCTGCGCGATGCCGACCAGATCCAGCATCAGTGCCGGCTTGCCATCGTTGAGCTGGGCAACCCCGACATAGAGACCCGTCGCAATCACTTGCGGCGCGACCGGGCGGATCACCAGTTCGCAATGATCGGCAATGTCATCGGCGCAAAGCGCGAAGACCGATCCGTCGATCATCGTCACCATCACCAGCACCTGCCGTTCAGGATCCTGCTCGCAGTCAATTCCGAACAGCGCGCCCAGGCCCAGGCAGGGATAAAGCTCGCCGCGCACGCGGACGTGGCGCATGCCGCCGATCCGCTCCACTTCGACATCGTGCCCGTTGCGGACAATCTCGCGCACGTAGGAGCGCGGGACTGCAAAGACCTGCGCGCCAACCTCGACCGTGATCGAGGGGACGATGCTTAGCGTCAGGGGTACATCAAGCAGGAACCGCGTGCCCTCGCCCGGTGCGCTAGCGATCCGCAGCTTGCCCCCGGTTCGCTCGATGCTGGCACGGACCACGTCCATCCCGACCCCGCGGCCAGAGATCGCCGTAACAGCCTGTGCGGTGGAAAGGCCCGGCTCGCAGACCAGCATCAGCTTCTCGCTGACATCCATGCGAGCGGCCTGCTCGGCCGTGACAAGTCCGCGTTCGAACGCCCTTGCGACAACCTTTTCGGCATCGATCCCGCGACCGTCATCGAGGATGGCGATGCGGATCTCGTTGCCAGTCTGCCGGGCCGACAGCATCAGTCGTCCTTCGGCGGGCTTGCCGGCCGCCAGGCGCTCTGCCGGGGTCTCGATGCCATGGTCGATCGCGTTGCGGATCACGTGCAGCAGCGGGTCGCGCAGCAGTTCGATCATCTCGCGGTCGAGTTCGACCTGGCCGCTCTCGATTTCGACCTCGACCTGCTTGCCCAGTTCAGCAGCCAGATCGCGGACCATCCGCTGGTAGCTGTCAAGCAGCGTGCCGATCGGCTGCATCCGCACCCGCGCCATCGCTGCCTGCATCTCGGAAAGCAGTGAGGATAGCCGCCCGAAGTTGGCCAGCAACGCCGGATCGCCGTCGCTATGGCGCAACTGCCGTTCGAGCTCGTTGCGAACCAGGATCATGTCCGACACGCCGCTCATCACTCGGTCGACCAGGTTGGTCGGCAAGCGGACCGAGCGGAACGGTTCGCGCGCTGGCGCCGGCTTGGCGGCCGGTCCGACGGGTGCGGCAATTACCGGCTGTGGGTCAGTCACCGTGAAACGGGCGATCAGTTCTGCATCATTGCCGCCGGAAACGTCTTCGCCCGCGGCAATCGCTTCAATCATCTCGCCGATCCGGTCGATCACGGCGAGCACCGCATCGACCAGCGCCCGGTCGATGGATCGCTTGCCCGCGCGAACATCGCCCAGCGCATCTTCTGCCGCGTGGGCCAGCGCTTCGAGCCGCGGCAGGTCGAAGAATCCGCAGTTTCCCTTAACAGTGTGGACGAATCGGAAGATGTCGGCGAGCCGCTCTCGCTCCCCCGGATCGCGTTCCCACGCCACCAGCCCGCGTTCGAGTGCCTGCAGCATCTCGCGCGTTTCGGCGATGAATTCGGTGATCAGATCGTCCATCGGCGGCGTTTCTCCGCCCCGGGCTATGGACCGAGATAGTTAATTGCGGGTTATCCCGGTACCCACATGCGGCCAGCCTGGGTGAGGCCACTTGACCTCGTGTTAACCATTCCACGCTAGTCCGGCAGCGCAACACAGCCGGGGCACTTGCATGTACGTCGAGAAGATTCCTGCCGGACTTCCCATCCTTGACCAGTCCGCAGCCACTCACTGCGGCGAGCTTGCCGTGGGCTGCACCGAGGCCGCCGGCCAGATCGAGCGCGCTACCGACCAGATGCAGCGCCAGATTTCGGACCTCGCTGAACTTGACGAGATCGCGGGCGCGCTTGAACTCGATCAGCGCCACATCGCCGAATCCGCCGACGAGGCGAAGCTGCTCTCGGCCCAGGCCTATGACCGCCTTGGCAAGGGAACCGAGCGGGTCAATGCGGCTGTGGTCGAATTCCGCTCGATCATCACGCTGATCTCGCGGCTCGGCATCCACGTCACCAACTTCGCGACCGTGATGGAACAGGTCCAGCACGTCTCCAAGGGGATCGAGACGATCGCCCGCACCACCAACATGCTCGCGCTCAACGCCACCATCGAAGCAGCCCGGGCGGGCGAGGCTGGCAAGACCTTCGCCGTCGTCGCCTCCGAAGTGAAGAAGCTTGCCCAGAACACCAGTGCCGCGGCCGAGGAAATCCGCCAGGCAGTTGGCAAGCTGGTCGGCGAAGCGGCTGGGCTCGTCACCGAGATCCAGTCAGGCGTCAATCAATCCAGCCAGGCCGAGGAACGGCTCGAAACCGTTACGGACGTTCTGGCGGAAACCACGCGGCTGGTCTCCCAGCTTGACGAAACCGGCGAGCGCGTCGCCCGCCACTCCGCCGAAGTCCACGCCAAGGGCGTCGCGGTGCGCGAGGCGCTGGATACCGTGATCGGCTCAGTCCGCGAAAACTCGGTCCTGCTCGATGCCACTCGCGGCAATGTCCTGACCATGGAAACCACCTCCAACAAGCTGTTCAACGCAGTGATCAGCGCTGGCGTTTCGCCGCACGATACCGAAATCGTCGAACTCGCCGCCTCCTTCCGTGACCAGCTGGTCGCCGTTACCGAAGCCGCCATTGCCTGTGGCGAACTGCGGCTCGACCAGTTGTTCGACACCAATTATCGCCTCGTCCCCGGCACCAATCCGGAACTGTACCGCACCGGCCTGAGCGACTGGGCCGATGCCAACTGGCGCCCGCTGTTCGATCGCCTGCGCATTGCGCATCCCAGCGTGATCATGTGCAGCGCGGCCGACATGAACGGCTTCCTGCCCACGCACGTGACCGAACACTCGCGCAAGCCGATCGGCGAGCTGGCCCACGACACCCGCTACTGCCGCAACGGCCGCATCCTGCTCGACGAAATCGACAAGGCGGCCAAGGCCAGCCAGGCGCCCTACTTCATGTCGGTCTATCGCCAGGAAGGTGACGGCACCAATTATGTCGTGGTCCGCAACGTCTATTCGCCCGTGGTTGTCCAGGGTCGCCGGTGGGGCGACTTCGAGGTTGCGTACCAGATCAAGGGCTGAGCCATTCCGGATCGGAGAGGCGAGACGAAGTTGACACACTTGACACGGTGTCCGCTTTTCCCAACAGCTGTTCTCCTTTCCTTATCACAGATTTGCGGGAACTCTGGCGCGCTCCGCAGGTTTGACAGGAAAATTTTCCGGACCGCCCGCAAAGGGGCGGCACCTGCCGTAATCGACGAAGCGAAAGAGCCGCGCGATGGATAGCACGCGCTGGCCAGGTAGGAAAACTGGCGCAGCGCTGCCGTCAGGCCGCTTCGCTCTCCATCCTGGCGAACCGATGCTCATCGGCCAGGCGATCGGCCCGGCGCGATCGGGTCAGGCAACTGTCGGTATATTCGATCATGGCGGCAGCCGCGCGGTCGGTCAGGCGAACCCAGGTCGAACGCTGGTCGCTGACATTGCGGCTGCGCTCCACCAGACCATGCTGCTCCAGCAGTCCGATCCAGCGCAGCGCAGTTGAAACCGGCACGTCGGCGGCAATGCAAGCGCTGGTCACCGTGATCATCTTGTCTTCCAGTCGCGCCTGAAACAGGTCCAGCAGCAGATCCCAGGCCGGCTCACCGAACAGCTCGGCCGGGAAGAAGCGGTGACGCAGGCGGCGATTGACATACTTTTGCGCTGCACGTTCGAGCAACGCGGCCTTGTCCGTCATTTCACGCGCGGGCCGGATCCTTTCGCCGGACATCGGCGGGCTTGATCGAGTGGTCCCCGCTTCGATTTCGCGGGCCATTACCAGCAGATCGCTGGCCAGCGACCGCAGCTTGCGCGATTGCTCGGTAATCGTGCCCACGGAGCCGCTGCCCTCAAGCGAAGTACTCCGGCGCAAGGCGCTTGTTTCATGTATCCCCATCAATCCGACCCAATGACTATCGAAGGAATACGGGGAAGATACAGCCATAGCGGCTGCATTCCATTCGCGGAATCACGTGTTTTTGCAGAAAGCTTTTAGGTACTTAGTCGGTATCGCCGGAAATTATCGCCAGATTGACTGCCTCGATGGTTGCATCAAGGCGCGCGGCCGCCAGCGGCTGGTCCAACGCGTCCAGCTCAGCCTGGGCAGTCAGCAGCTGTTGCAGGACTGCGTAGAGGCGAGCAGCTTCGCTCAGACTGCCATCACCCGGGGATTGGGCTGTGCTGAATGTGGGGGAGGACATAGCGCGCGAACATATCGCATTCCTGCATGTGAGGATAGCCGGACAGGATGAACGCCTCCATCCCCGCGTCCTGATAGGCCCGCAGTTTGGCCAGCACCTGGTCCGGATTGCCAACGATTGCCGCGCCGCAACCTGAGCGGGCCCGACCGATGCCGGTCCACAGGTTCTCCTCGACAAAGCCATCGCCATCGGCGGCGCCGCGCAGCTCCTGCTGGCGCTGGACGCCAAAGTTGGCGGCGTCGAGGCTCTTTTCGCGGATCGCACGGCCCATCTCGTCGTCCAGCTTGGACAACAGCCGGTCGGCATAGGCGCGGGCCTCGTCCTCGGTTTCGCGCACGATCACGTGAGCACGGTAGCCGAACTTGAGGGTGCGGCCCTTGGCGGCGGCGCGGGCCTTCATGTCGGTAACGACCTCGCGGACATTCTCCATCTTGTCCGGCCACATCAGGTAGACATCGGCTGCTTCGGCAGCGCACTCGCGCGCTTCGTGGCTGAGGCCGCCGAAGTAGAGATTGGGGCACTTGCCCGAGATCGTGCTGATCCGCGCCGGATCGAGCTTGAGCTGGTAGAACTCGCCCTGGAAGTCGAGGTGCTCACCATTGAGCAGGGTGCGGATGATTTTCATCACCTCGGTCCCGCGGCGATAGCGCGGGCCGCTTTCCATCGTCTCGCCCGGCATTGGCGAGGAGATGATGTTGACGTTGAGGCGGCCACCGGTGCCAGCCGCGTTCGGTCCCAGGATCCGGTCCAGCGTGGCGATGCGTCGGGCAAGTTGCGGCGGCCAGTCCTCGCCCATGCGGGTCGCCCACAGCAGCTTGATCCGCTTGACCTGGGTAGCGACGGCGGCGGCGAAGGCGGTGGTATCGACCCCCAGCTCATAGCCCGAGGGCAGCAGGATGTTGTCGAACCCGCCTTCTTCGGCGCGCATCACGATGTTGCGGCAATGCTCCCAGCTGGACTTCAGCTGCGGATCGGGGACGCCAAGGAACTCGTAATCGTCGTCGCAGAGGGCAGAGAACCAGGCGATTTCGGGCGGGTTGGTCATGGCAGTCTCTCCGTCAGGTCAGGTATCTTGCGGGCTAGTGGGCGAATGCGCCCCTGCCCGCCTTGATCGGTATCAAGGGAGCGGCACGCCCCGCGCGGCGACCAGCACCGCGTACCAGTCGGTCCGGGTCCAGCGCACCTTCAGCGCGGCGGCGCCTTCGGCAATCCGTTCCACCTGCTGCGAGCCGATGATCGGGATGATGCCGGCCGGATGGGCCATCAGCCACGAATAGGCCGCGACCGAGCGTGAAACGCCGGCCTCGCCCGCCACCTTGTCCAGCGCGGCGCAGATTGCATGATCCCGCGCGCTTTCCGGCTTGGCGAGCCGCCCACCGCCAAGCGGCGACCAGGCCAGCGGGGTCAGGCCCAGCATCATCGCCTGGTCCAGTTCGCCGTTCTCGAAGCAGTCGATCCGCAGCGGGCTGATTTCCGGCTGGGTCGAAACCAGCTTGTGGCCCAGGAAGTGATTGAGCGCGGCGGTCTGGCCTTGCGTGAAGTTGGATACGCCGAGCGTGCGGATCTTGCCGCTCGTCACAGCGTCATCCAGCACGCGCGCGACTTCCTGCGGATGGGCCAGGATGTCCGGGCGGTGGATTTGCCACAGCTCCACACTGTCGGTCTTGAGGCGGGTGAGCGAGGCATCGATGGCGGCGCGCAGGTAAGCGGCGCTCTGGTCATAGGGGAGCGGCGGCATGATCCCGCCCTTGGTGGCCAGCACCATCCGGCCGCGCAGGCCCGGCTCGGCGGCCAGCACCTCGCCCAACAGCGCCTCGGCATCGCCGAACCCGCCGCTGCCGTTGAAGCCATAGATGTCGGCGGTGTCGAGGAAGGTGATCCCGGCATCGAGCGCGGCGTGGACCAGCCGCGCCGCCTCAGCCGCGCTGCGGCCATTTTCGGCCAGGCGCCACATCCCCCAGGCGATCGGGGAAACTTCGATCCCGCTGGTGCCAAGCTGGCGGGTGGCGGGCGCAAGAGGCAGTTCGCTCATGTCATTTTCCTGTGTGGCGGCGCGACGGAAGCGCGCTCGATTAACTGGTGGGGCAGGCGGCGATGGGTGATGTCGCCCCCTTCGATCAGGATTTCTGCGGCCGTCTGGGCCAGTTCGGCCATCGGCTGGTGGATAGTGGTCAGCGGCGGCCAGACCGTGCGGGCCAGGGTCGTATCGTCAAACCCGGCCACGGAAAGCTCAGCCGGCAGGTTCATGTTGCGATCGTGCGCTACGGCGAGGACGCCGGCCGCCATGTCATCGTTCGAGGCAAAGATCGCGGTCGGCGGCTGCGGCAGGTCCAGCAGGCGGCCTGCCCCGCGCACGCCGGAATCGAAATCGAATTCGCCATCGCAGATCAGCACCGGGTCAAAGGCGATCCCTGCCCGGTCGAGCGCGCGGCGATAGCCGATCAGCCGGTCTTCCGAACCCTTGTGATTGGGGTGGCCCTTGATGAAACCGATCCGGCGGTGGCCGGCATTGATCAGGTGGGTCGTCATGTCATCCGCTGCCTGGGCATCGTCCATGAAGACCGAACTGGTCAGGGCATGATTGGTGCCGGGCGAGATGCGCACGAACGGGATATCCAGCGCTTCAAGCGCGCGCAGGACCGGTTCGCAATCGGTGACCGGCGAGGACAGGATGATCCCGTCGACCTGCGTCTCGGTGACCAGTCCGCGGACCTGATCGCCAACATCGGGATCGGCCACGTCAACCGGCTGGGCCAAGAGGCGGATGCCCTTGGCGCGGCAGACGTCCCAGCAACCGGTCTGGATCTGGAACATGTAATAGGGGCTGTGATTATCGTAGATCAGCGCGACCTGGTTGCTTTTCGCGCCCGACAAGATCCGCGCGGCAACCGATGGGCGGAACTCCAGCGCCTTCATCGCCTCTTCAACCCGCGCCTTGGTATCGGCCGAGACATAGGGATGGCCGTTCAGCACCCGGCTGACAGTCTTGACCGCGACCCCGGCCCGCGCGGCGACGTCGCGGATGTTGGACCTTTCGCTCATAACTTGCGAAGACCTCCAAACAGGTCCGCATAAGTGCTTTGAACCGAATAGAAAACTGGCGGGCAGCCGATCGGTGCGCTGATCGTGTGGGTGCCGGATTGATAGGCCTCGCCGGTGAAGGCGTGGATCCATTCACCCTCGCCCGGCAGGATCACAGTCCGCTCGCGTGCGCCGTCTTCGATCACCGGGGCAACCACCAGGTCCGCGCCGTAGAGGTACTGGTCCTGCACTGCGTAGAGGCTTTCATCCTCGGCATGGTGCAGGAACAGCGGGCGCTGCGCCGGCAAGCCGAACTCGGCCGCCTCGTCGCAGAGATGACGGACGTAAGGCGCCAGGTGGGCGTGAACCCGGCTCCAGCGCGCGAAGCAGGCCAGCAGTTCGGGCGTGCTGTCGTATTGCAGGTTGTCGTCGGGCCGGTTGCCTTCGTGGCTGCGCATGACCGGGGCGAAAGCGGACAGCTCGCACCACCGCTCCATCAGCTCGACCGTGCGGACATTGCCCAGCAGCGAGGTGTAACCACCGCAGTCCGAGTGGCTGTAGGCATTGCCGACCAGGCCAGCCGACAGCGCAGCCGTGATCACCGTGCCGATCCCGTCATGCCGGGTGAAATCGACCGACTGGTCCCCCGCCCAGAGCAACGGGCAATAGCCCTGCACGCCGGAGAAGCCGGCGCGCATGAAGAACACGGCGTCGCCAGTCTTGCCGCGACTCTCTACCGCCTGGGCGTTGACCTCGGCCCACAGCACGGGCCAGCGGTTGTGCGCTTCCATCGGGTCGGAACCATCGGCCAGCCGCACGTCGGTCGGCAGGTATTCGCCGAAGTCGGCCATCCAGCCGGAGATGCCGATGTCGAGCATCTCGCGGCCCAGCACCTTCTCGGCAAACCAGTCGCGGGTTTCCTTGCGAGTAAAGTCCAGCACGCCGCAGTCGAACTCGCCAAAGTCGACCAGGTAGACCTCGTCGGCATCAGGCTTCAGGCAGAAATGCCCGCCCTCCAGCGCTTCCTCATAGAGGATGCCATCGTTGCACAGGTAAGGGTTGGCATAGGCCAGGTAGCGGATTCCGCGGTCCTGCAAGGCGGCGATGCGCTGCGGCAGGTCGGCATAGCGCTGGTTGTCGCGGCGCCAGTCCCAGAACAGGCGGCGGCCGAAGCTGGTCTCGCGGATCCCGGCCCAGTCCTCGCACCACAGGCCCGAGACGGCGGTGCCGGCCTGGATGAAGCCTTCCAGCCGCTCAAAGCTGCGGGTGCCGTCCTTCAGGCCGACAATCGCCCCGCCGATCACCCAGTCGGGCAGCGGCGGCTGGCGGCCGAACCGGGTAGAGAGCTGGCCGACAAGGTCCAGCGGACCATCGGCGGCATAGAGTTCGAACGCTGCCGTGCCGTTCCATACCTCGAAGGCATGAGCAGCCGGATCCGTGCAATCGACCACGCTGTAACAGGCCGCATCGAGATGCATCGCCAGCCAGCGCGAGGTGAGGATCGTCGGCTGCGGGTAATTGGTGTGGTAGTAATCACCCCCGGCCATCCCGCTCTCGTCCATCTGGCGGGTCAGCTCGGTGGTCTTGTCGCGGCCGACGCCGGGCTCGCTGGTCCACATCGGGAAGGTCCGGCCATTGAGCGCGAAGTAGCTCATCTGCTCACCCCCGCCCCACACTGCCTCGCCCGGTTCGCCATGCCAGCGCAGGCGGATGCGGTCGTGGCCCTGGGTCAGCAGGGTGATGGTCAGGCGATGGTCAGACAGTTCCAGCCGGGCGACGGCAGTGCCTTCGTGCGAGAGAGTGACGGAACCATCCTCCACCGCACTATCGAGCGGCGTGATCTGCCCTTCCGGCGCATCCTCGATCTTGAAGTTGCCGCGATACATGGTGACAGTCGGATTGCCACGGGCTGAGTCGAGCACCGGCGTTTCGGCCCGGTGGCGCAGCACCAGGCGGCCTGCGAAGTGCAGGTCGAAACCGCCCTCAACCGCCGAAAATCCGGCTTCCAACTCCATTACCCCAACTCCCGGAAGCGGCTGTTGCGACAATGTCACAAGCAGTGCGCGAACCACGTGTGTCCCGTATGACACCGCTTGACATATCGAGCGGCTCACAGCAATTCAAGCACCAACCGGAAGGGTGCGCCCTGTCCGGCAGAGGAGAATACGCCGCGGGGCAGGAGGCCCCCGGTGCAAGGGAGGAACATCCATGAAATCGATGCTTCGCACATCGTCGGCACTGCCCCTGGCAGCGCTGGCCATGGTCGCATTTGCCGCCCCGGCCTACGCCCAGGATACGGCCAACGAAGACGAAGGCGCCCCCGGCGAAATCGTCGTCACCGCCCAGAAGCGCTCGGAAAACGTCCAGGACGTGCCGGTTGCCGTTTCGGTGCTCAGCGGCGAACGCCTGGCCGAAGCCTCGCGCCCGTCGATCGAAAGCGCAGCCCAGATGGTGCCGTCGCTCAACTTCCTGAAGTCGGGCACGACCCTCAACCAGACAATCTTCCTGCGCGGCGTCGGTACCGCCACCTTCTCGATTGCGGGTGAGCCTTCGGTCTCGACCGTGGTTGACGGCGTGGTCTACTCGCGTTCGGGCGAAGCCTTCTCCGACATGGTCGACGTGGCCCAGATGGAAGTGCTGCGCGGCCCGCAGGGCACCCTGTTCGGCAAGAACGCTTCGGCTGGCGTGATCAACATCACCACCCAGATGCCGAAGATGGAATTCGGCGGCAGCGTCGAAGCCAGCTATTTCGATCGCAGCGAATACCGCCTCAAGGGCGCGGTCAACCTGCCGCTTGGCCAGGATCTGGCCGCCCGGGTCACCGGCTTCTACGGTGAGTATGACGGCAACATCCGCAACACCACCAGCAACGAGTGGGTCAACGGCTACAAGCACTACGGCGTTCGCGGCCAGTTCCTGTATGAGCCGAGCGACGATCTGCGCCTCTACCTCGCCGCCGACTATTACAAGAACGACGACGATTGCTGCGCTGACATCATCGCCACCGGTCCGCTGACCGGTGCCGGCCTGCCGGGCACCAGCCTGGGCTTCCTGGCGCTGCCGACCCCGCTGGGTGCCGATACCCGCACTGTCGCGCAGAACCTGGTGACCGCCACCAAGGAAAAGGGCTGGGGCGTCTCGTTCCAGGGCGATTTCGCACTGGGCGATCACACCGTGACCAGCATCACCGCCTATCGCGGCTGGGACAACACCGAAATCCGTGACGGTGATTGGCTTGACCGCGCCTATGTCGGCTTTGCCCAGTTGCACGATTCGGGTCCGCAGACCTCGAACACCTTCACCCAGGAACTGCGCCTGACTTCGCCTGCCGATCAGACGCTGTCCTACGTGCTGGGCGCGTTCTACTCGCGCGCCGAGTCAGAGCGGACCTTCACCCGCAATGTGACCCAGTGCACGGCTGCTGCCGGCGCACCGACCACTTCGCTGGTGCCGTGCGGCAGCACCTTCGCCAACCCCTCGACCACGCCGTCGGGCTCGGCCACGTTCGGTTCGACCTTCAACAACGTCGCGGTCTTCGGTCAGGCTACCTACAAGCTGGCCGACACGATCCGTTTCGTGGCTGGTCTGCGCTACACGCATGACAAGCTGTCGGTCTTCCACAGCCGCCGCTCGCCGCTGACCGGCCCGGGGATTCAGCCGAACTTCGACCAGGGCGTCTATAACGAATACGTCCGTCTGGTCGGCCTCGGCACTTCGCCGACCGCTGCAGCCACCAGCGCCGTGGCTTCGTCGAACGGCGTGCCATGGACTGCCGAAACCAGCAGCGACAACCTGTCGGGCAAGGCGATCTTCCAGTTCGACCTCAACGACGACACCATGGCCTATGCCAGCTACGCCCGTGGCTACAAGGGTCCGGCCTACAACGTCTTCTTCAACCTGACCGGTACCGGCACCAACGTGATCGAGCCGGAAACCTCGAACTCGTTCGAAATCGGCATGAAGAACACGCTGCTGGACGGTGCGCTGACCTTCAACATCGCCGCCTACTATGCCCGTTACCAGAACTTCCAGGCCAACAACCCGGATCTGGTTGCCGGCGTGGTGGTGACCCGCTTCACCAACGCGGGCACGGTTTCGACCAAGGGCATCGAGCTTGACATGGCGTACCGCATCGGTCGCAACACCAACCTCAGCGCTGGTGTTTCGGTGAACGACGCGCACGTCGTCAACTTCAAGGCACCGCTGGGTGCGGCCTCGATCGCGGCCGGCACCAAGCTGGGCTTTGCCCCGACCTGGAAGGGTTCGGTCGCACTGGATCACACCATCGAAACCGGCAGCTTCGCCAACCTGGCGTTCGGCACTTCGATGAACTTCCAGTCCAGCCAGCTCTCGCTGTTCGCAGCCGATCCGGTGCAGCGCGCCCTCGGCACCATCCCGGCCTATGCGCTGGTCAATGCGAATGTCGGCCTGGTTGATCCGGACGACAAGTGGAAGCTGACCTTCGTGGTCCGCAACCTGTTCGACAAGGGCTATGCCGCAGCGATCGTCAACGGCGGCGTCGGCGGTTCCTACCGCTACCAGATCCCGCGCGATGCGGATCGCTACTGGGGCGTGACGGGCCGGTTCAGCTTCTGATCCAGCCCAGCCTTACGGCCTTTAAGAAAGGCCCCCTGCCTCGCGGCAGGGGGCCTTTTCTATTAGCCTTTAGCTAGTCTGCTAAGCCTATATGCAGGCCGGTTATTCCGGCTGGCCAAACCTTGGCGCTTCGCAGAACTGGTCAATGGTTCGCCATTTACCGCCTGCGTGGAGGCAAGCATCCTTCGCGAGGGCTCCCTTTGCCGACCAGCCGATGGCTATTCCGATGGTCATACCGACAAGGACGGCGAAGAGCGCTTTTGAGGTCGTAGGCGCCCTCACCCCTCATCATGCGCCACGATCCGCGGCACCAGGAAGTGGATCACGCCCAGCGCCAGCAGGTAGGATACCGCCGCGCCGTAGAACAGCGGAGCATAGCCATGGCCGTTGGTCAGCAGCCACCCGGTTGTCTCCTGGATGCCGAACCCGGCCAGGTTCCCGGCAATCGCGCCGATCGCCATGACCGTCCCGACGCGCGAGGTGGGCACGGCATCGGCTGCAAAGCCGAAGATGTTGGTGGAGAAGCCCTGGTGCGCGAACAGCGCCATGCCGATGATCGCGGCGGCGGTCCACGGACTGGCGGCGGTCAGCGCCAGCGGGATCGGCAGGATGATGAGCGCATACAGGAACAGCGCGGTCTTGCGCGAACGGTTCACACTAAGGCCTCGCGCCAGCAGGCGCGGGAAGACCACGCCAGCCGAAAGCGCGCCGACGGCCGCCAGCGTAAAGGCCAGCGCGGTCGGGCCGATCAGTTCTTTCTGGGTCAGGCCAAAGACCTTCACGAACAGGTCGGGCAGCCAGAAGGTGAAGAACCACCAGAACATGTCGGTCAGCGCCTTGGCCCCGGCAATCGCCCAGGTCACTTTGTCCTTCAGCGCTTCTCGGAACGAGGGCTTGGCCGCTTCGACGATGGTTTCCGCCACTGGCTGCAACCGGCGCGTGCCGCCGATCCAGAAGGCCAGCCAGATGAAACCGATCAGCCCGGTGACGATGAAGGCCGCGTGCCAGCCGAACATGGTGGCGAAGGGAATGACCGTCAGCGGGGCGATGATGTTGCCCAGGTTCGGCGCGGAGTTGACGATCCCCATCGCCATCGAGCGCTGCTTGAGTGGCAGGAACACCGCCGCAGCCTTGACCGCGGCCGGCGTATTGATCGCCTCGGCCGCGACCAGCGCCACACGGGCCGAAACGAACTGGGTGACCGTGGCGGCAAAGGCATGGGCGATGCCCGCCAGGCTCCACAAGCCGACCGCCGCCCCATAGGCGCGGCGCACCCCAAACCGGTCGAGCAGGTAACCGACGAAGATCAGCGCCGAGGCGGCAGCGAGCTGCGACATCGAGGCGAAGTGCGCGAACTCAGCATCACCCCAGCCATATTCCGCCTCGATGCTGGGCTTCAGCAACGAGAGCACCTGCCGATCGACGTAATTGATGATGGTGCCGAAGAACAGCAGCCCGATCAGCAGGTTGCGCGAACGGATCAGGCTTGCTTCGGTGTGGTTTGCGCCGCCAGTGGCCATGGCTCTTCCCCAATTTTGTCTTTTCGTTGCTTGCAGACTAACGTGCCGTGGGGATAAGGGAAGGGCAATATGACACCGCAGGACAGAAACCGGGCCACGCTACCCGCGATCGACTGGGACGCCCTCCCCCACGGCGGCGACCTTTATGGTGAGCTGCACCTGGCGGAACTGACTGCCCAGGCCGATCGGCAAAAGGACAGCCTGCTACCCGGCCTTGCCATCTGCGGCGTAGCGGCGGCCGCTGCAGCCTGGCTGTCAGAGCATTACGGCTTTCCGATTATCCTGCTGGGCCTGCTGATCGGCCTGTCGCTGAACTTCATCGCGCGCGAGCCGCGCTCGCACCCCGGGCTGGACTTCGCCTCGCGCACCTGCCTGCGCGCCGGGATCGTGGTGCTGGGCCTGCAGGTGACGATCGAGCAGATCACCGCGCTGGGCGCGGCGCCGTTCCTGGCGCTGCTGGTCGTCATGGCCAGCACATTCTTCGCGGGGATCGTGGGCGCGCGCTTTGCCACCCAATCGCGCTATGCCGGGATGCTGGCGGGCGGTTCGACCGCGATCTGCGGCGCCAGCGCGGCGCTGGCGCTATACGGCGTAATCGGCAAGGAACGGCTCAGCCAGGCGCAGTTTGCCTTGACCCTGGTCGGCGTCAGCCTGGCCAGCGCCTTTGCCATGTCGGTCTATCCGATGCTTGCCGCGGAACTCAACCTGACCGACCAGCAGGCCGGCTTCCTGATCGGCGCCTCGATCCATGATGTCGCCCAGGCAATCGGCGGCGGTTATGCCTTTTCCGATGCGGCGGGCAGCTATGCCACCATCGTTAAGCTGGCGCGCGTCGCCCTGCTTGCCCCGGTCGTCGTGCTGGTCAGCCTGATGCTTGGCGGCGGCACCGCCGAAGGCGCCGCCCAGCCGGTGTGGAAGCGCCTGGCCCTGCCCTGGTTCATCACCGCCTTCCTCGCGACGGTCGTGGTCAACAGCCTGATCACCGTGCCGCAGGCGGTCAGCCACTATGCGCTGATTGCCTCCAAGGGCTTGCTGCTGCTGGCGGTTACCGCGACGGCGATGCGCAGCCGGATGGACCTGCTGCTCGAGATGGGCTGGCGCGCGACGATCCCGGTGATTTCCGCCACGCTGGTCAGCTTCGCGACGGCGCTCGGCTTCGCCATGGTGCTGCTCTAGTCATTGGTCTGGCTTGTCTAACGGGCCAACTTGCGCTTTGGCGCCGGTCATTCGCGGCTGGGTGATTCCAGCACGCGCCAATAATGACCGGGAGTGCCTGAATGACGTTTCGCAAGTTCGCCGCCACCGTATCGCTGCTGGCCCTGGCCGCGCCAGCCGCAGCCGACGAGGGCATGTGGCTACCCAGCCAGATGGCAGAAGTCGCCGCCCAGATGAAGGCAGCCGGGGCGGAAGTTCCGCCCGAGCAATTGGCCGACCTGACCAAGGCACCGATGAATGCGATCGTCTCGCTGGGCGGCTGCTCGGCCTCGTTCGTCTCGCCGCAGGGGCTGGTCGTTTCCAACCACCACTGCGTCTATGGCTCGATCCAGTACAACTCGAAGCCGGGGCAGGACTATCTGACCGATGGCTTCCTGGCCAAGGACAAAAGCGCTGAACTGCCCGCCGCGCCCGGCACCCGGATCTACGTGATCGAAGACCTGCGCAACGTCACCACCGCCATGCTCAAGGGCGTGACCGCGAAGCTGACCGGCCGCCAGCGCTATGACCGGATCGATGCCAACCGCAAGGCGCTGATCGCCACCTGCGAAAAGCAGCCCAACCGCCGCTGCGACGTGCGCAGCTATTTCGGCGGGGAACGGTACTTCCTGCAGCAGCAGCTGGAGATCAAGGATGTCCGCCTGGTCTATGCTCCCGCTGGCGGCATCGGCAATTTCGGCGGGGAGACTGACAACTGGCAGTGGCCCCGCCACACCGGCGATTTTGGCTTCTACCGCGCCTATGTCGGCCCCGATGGCAGCTCGGCTAGCTATTCGAAGGACAACGTGCCCTATCAGCCCAAGTCGTGGCTGACGATTGCCAAGGAAGGCCTGAAGGACGGCGATTTCGTGATGCTGGCGGGCTTCCCCGGCAACACCAACCGCTGGCGCATGGCGAGCGAGACCAAGTCCGTCTTCGCCGATCGCTATCCGCTGAACCAGAAGCTGCTTTCGGACTATTCGGACCTGGTGAACAAGCTGACCGCCGGCAACCAGGCCGCGCAGATCAAGTATGCCAGCAGCGTCAAGGGTGCCGACAACACCAAGAAGAACCTGCTGGGCCAGATGGCCGGAGCCGATGCGATCCGCCTGATCGAGGCGAAGAATGGCGAGGATCAGGCCTTCCGCGCCTGGGTCGCCGCCGATACGAAGCGGCAGACGGCCTATGGCCCGGCCCTCGCCAAGCTCGACGCCCTGCTCGCCGCGCAGGACAAGCGCGCGGTGAACGACATCCGCATGGGCCAGCTGGGCCGCGCGCAGCTGCTCTCCGCCGCGACGACGCTCTACCGCTGGGCCAAGGAACGCGAGAAGCCGGACGCCCTGCGCGAAGCCGGCTTCCAGGACCGCGACCGCACCCCGCGCAGCGAAGGGCTGAAGCAGATCGAGCGCCGCTTCGATGCGAGTGTTGATCGGAAGATCATGGAATGGGCGCTAGACCACTACCGCGTGGTCCCGGCTGGTGAGCGCAACGACGCCCTGCTCGCCAAGCTGGACGCCATTGGGCCCGACAAGCTCTATACCGAAACGAAGCTGGCCGACACCGCCGCCCGCCTGGCCTGGCTCGACAAGCCGGCGGCGGAGTTCGAAGCCTCGAGCGATCCGTTCATCCAGCTGGCAGTCGCCGCCTATCCCTACAGCCAGAAGCGGCTGGACCTGGACAAGGAGAACGACGGCAAGCTCAACGAAGCCCAGCGCGCGGTCATGGCCGGGCGGATGGCCTTCGCCCGTGAACAGGGCAAGCCGGTCTACCCGGACGCCAACTCCTCGCTGCGGATCACCTGGGGCAAGGTTACCGGTCGCAAGCAGGACGGAGTAACCTGGAGCGCCTTCACCACCGCCGAGGGCATGGCCGCCAAGCACACCGGCAAGGGCGAATTCGATGCGCCGGACAAGGCGATCGAGCTGGTCAAGGCCAAGGACTATGGCAACTACGTCGCGCCTGAGCTCGGCACCCTGCCGGTCAACTACCTGACCACGGTCGACATCACCGGCGGCAATTCCGGCTCAGCCACGCTCAACGCCAAGGGCGAGCTGGTTGGTCTGGCCTTCGACGGCACGCTGGACGGGGTGATTTCCGACTGGCGCTTCAATCCGGCGATCAACCGCACCATCCATGTCGACCACCGCTACATGCTGTGGATGATGGACAAGGTCGATGGGGCTACCAACCTGCTGAAGGAAATGGGCGTCAAGTAAGGGGCAAGGCCGGGGCGGACCGCAAGGTCTGCCCCGCACCCTACCGGAAGGCCGGCTTGCGCTTTTCGACAAAGGCGCTGGAGCCTTCGAGGAAATCCGGCGCGGTAAAGGCATCGGCGAAGACCGCCAGCGTCGCGGCATCGTCTTCGGCCTGGCCGTCGAGCACGCGGCGAACGAACCGCTTCATCCCCGTGGTCGAATGCACGGAATTGGCGGCAATCAGGTCCTCCAGGTGGCCGGGACTATCGGCAAGCTCGTCCACCAGACCAATCCGCAATGCCTCATCCGCGCTCAGCAGCATCCCGGTGTAAAGCAATCGCTTGGCCTGGCCGGGACCGACCAGATCGACCAGCAGCTTGGTATCGTGGAGCGGATAGACCAGCCCCAGCTTGGCCGGAGTAATTCCGAGCCGCGCGCGCGGCGTCGCGACACGAATATCCGCTGCCAGCGCAAGGCCGCAGCCGCCACCAACGCAATCGCCGTCGATAAAGGCAATCACCGGCTTCTCGGCCCGGGCCAGCACGTGCTGGGCGCGGTTGATCGCGGCCTGGTTGGCCGAACGCCAACCGGCATCGTCCTTGTTAGCCAGCAATTCCGCAATATCCGCCCCGGCACAGAACAGGCCCGGATGGGCAGATTCAATCGTCAGCAGGCGTACGGCCGGATCGGCCATGGCCTGAAGCACCAGTTCGGGCAACTTCTCCCACATCGCCTGGTTGAAGGCATTGCGCTTGTCCGCCCGGTCAATGAACAGCCGGGCGACGTGTTCGCCAGTGATCAGCCGCAATGTCATGCTGTTGTCCCGCTCCTTCCCGAACCTGCTCAGGCTTCTGGCGACGGGGCTCCGCGCACCAGCAGCAGGTACATCGCCGGGATGACAATCCGGCTGAGCAGGGTCGAAGAGACCAGCCCGCCGATGATCACCCAGGCCAACGGGGCATAGAGCGGCGAGCCCGACAGCGCCAGCGGCAGCAGGCCGCCGATGGCCGTAACCGAGGTCAACAGCACCGGGAGGAAGCGGATTTCGCCGGCCCGCTCGATCGCCTCCATCAATTCCATCCCCTGCTGGCGCAGCTGGGTAGTGAAATCGACCAGCAGGATCGAATTCTTGATCTCGATCCCGATCAAGGCGATGAACCCGATGATCGCCAGGTACGACAGCGAATTGCCGGTGAAGATCAGCGCCCACAGCCCGCCAAACAGACCCAATGGCACAACCCCGGCCACCACGGTTACTTCGCGGAACCGACCGAATTCCAGCACCAGCACGGACAGGATCCCGAACACCGCGAGCATCGCGATCCCGCCAACGCCGT
Organism: Sphingomonadaceae bacterium; assembly: GCA_009926135.1. Classification (GTDB taxonomy): domain Bacteria; phylum Pseudomonadota; class Alphaproteobacteria; order Sphingomonadales; family Sphingomonadaceae; genus Novosphingobium. The sequence goes on along the minus strand of RFPL01000009.1, from coordinate 28,147 downwards.
TGTTGTTGCGGGCCGAGACTTCGGCCTGGCCGCCAACGCTGATCGAATAGCCCGGCGGCAGCCGCAGCTTGCCGACCCGTTCGAGCGCGTCCGCACCAACCTTTGAGGCTAGGGCATCGCCCTTGACGAATGCGGTCACCGTGACCGAGCGTTCCAGCTTGTAGCGATTGATGGTTGCCGGGCCAGCCTGCAGCTTGGGCGTGGTCAGCTGCGAAAGCGGGATCGAGGCACCCGTCAGCGAACTGACATAGATCCGGTCGAGCACGGCCACCGGCACTTCGCGCTCAAACGGCAGACGGACCACCACTGGATAGGAATCCCCCTCGGCATCGCGCAGGCTGCTGGCGCGCTCACCCGAGATGGCCAGGCGCAGCGTCCGCCGCACCGCATCGGGGGCGACATTGAGCAGACCCGCCTTGGCCGCATCAACCGAAAGGTCCAGGTCGATCCGGTCAATCGCCAGAGGATCGATCACGTCGCGCGTGCCCGGCGTCTTGCGCAGGGTATCGGCGAATTCGGCAGAGAGGCGCTTCAGTTCGCCCAGTTCGGGGCCGTTGATCCTGATCGCGATCGGCGCATCGATCGGCGGGCCCTGTTCGAACTGTTCGATCGTCACGCGCGCCGCCGGATAGGTTTCCAGTTCGCGGCGCAGCTTCTCGACCAGCGCGGGCGTATCCTCGGGCGAGAATTGCTTCAGCGTGACAAACAGTTCGCCAAACCGGGTATCCGCCTCACGCGGCAGGGCATTGTAATAGATCTGCGGATTGGAACGCCCGGTGTTCTCCATCACGTCCTGCACTTCGGGCTTTTGCTGCATGATCGCGGCGACTTCGCGCACGGTCTGATCGGTCGCCGCCAGGCTTGTCCCCTCGGGCGCCTGAATGCGGACGAGGAAATAGGGCACGTCCGCCTTGGGGAACAGACTGAAGCCGATCCACGGGATCGTCCCGAACATCAGCACGCAGGCCGCCATTGCCCCCCAGACGGTCTTGTGCGGATTGGCCAGGCTCCAGTGCAGCGCCGGGCGGTACCAGTGCTCGATCCGCTCGGTCACCCAGCGCAGAAAGCGATTGCCCTCATGCGTATCGTGCGGCGACAAGATGCGGCTGGCGGCAAAGGGGACCAGGCTGAGCGAGACGAGCAGCGAGGCACCAACCGTCAGCAGCACGGCCATCGGCAAGCTGCGGGTGAAGTCTCCGGCTGTCTCGGGCAGGTTGGCCAGCGGCAGGAAGGCAAAGATCAGGACGCCGGTGGAGCCCATCACCGCCATGGTGATTTCCTTCGTGCCCTCGATCGCGGCGGTAACCCGGTCCTGCCCCATGCGGATATGGCGCTCGATATTCTCGGTCACCACGATTGAATCGTCGACCAGCAAGCCCAGCGCCACAATGAACCCCGAAACGGTTAGCTGGTTGAGCGAGTAGCCGAGGATATTAAGCCCGGTCAGCCCGATCGCCAGCGAGGTGGGGATCGACAGCATCACCACCAGTGAAGCACGCGGCCCGAGCGGCAGCAGGGTGACCAGCACCAGGAACAGCGCGATAGCAAAGTCCTTGCCCAGCTGGTTGAGCTTGCGCTCGATATCGTTGCTCTGGTCGAACACCGAAACCAGCTTGATGTCAGGCGGCAGTTCCTGCTGGAAACGCTCCTTCGCCACTTTCAGCTTGTCGCGCAGCACCAGGGTATCGGTCATGTCCTTCTTGCGCACGCCGATGAAGACCGCTCGCTGGCCGTTGAGCCGGGTGATGTGCATGCGTTCGGCCTCAGCCCATTGTACGCTGGCGACATCGCCGACAGTGAGCAGCTGCCCATCACCTCCGCGCAGCGGAATGGCCTGGATCGCTTCCAGGCTGCGGTAGGCCCCGCCGGTCTGGACATTGAAACGACGGGTCCCGGCCGTGACGGCTCCGGCGGGAACGTCGACCCCGCCCTGGGCGATGGCGCTGGCGACCAGCCCCGGCGGCAAGCGCCGCTCAGCCAGCCGCGCGGGATCGAGCGCGATCCGCACTTCGGGCGCCGGCAGGCCGTATAGCTCGGTATTGCGGACCCCGTCGAGCACGGCCAGCCGGTCGCGCAGGTCCTCGGCATATTTCTCCATCCGCCGCCACGAGGCCGTCTCGCTGACCAGCGCAATCTGGGATATGGCAGCCTCGGTCGTACGGGGACGACGCACTTCCAGCCGCTGGATTCCCGCCGGCAATTGCGGCCGCAGCGCATTCACATCCCGCACGCTCCGGTCATAGGCCTGCTCGGCATCGGTGCCGTAATCGAACCAGACCTGGATATTGGCGAGCCCGTCGCTGGAGGTCGAACGGATGTCACGGACATTGTCGAGGCCCTGGAGCGCACGCTCAAGCGGCTTGGCAACCGTTTCCTCGATCTCTGCCGCGTCTGCGCCCGGCAGGGTCACGATCACCACGGTCAGGGGAATCGGGAAATAGGGATCGACTGCGCGCGGGATCTGGCGGAAGGCATTGAAGCCCAGCATCGCCAGCAGCACGAAGGCGACCAGCGTGATCTGCCAGCGGCGGACGGCGGTGGCGACGAGGTTCACGGCTCCGTCGCTTAACGCTGCACAGCAACGGGATCGATCTGCGCCCCATCGCGCAGGCGATCGAGCGCCGAAAGGGCAATCACCTCACCGCGCTGCACGCCCGACAGCACTTCGGCGCCAGCAACGGACAGCGGCCCCAGCGCGACGCGGCGGGCCTTTACCCGGCGCTGCGCATCGACCACGTAGACGAAGCCTTCATCGGCGCGGATCGCGAACACGGCGGTCGGCGGGATCACCAGCCGGGTCGATTGCCCGGCTACCGGCGTGGCGATGGTGGCCCGGCCAACCAGGCCCGAACGCAGGCGCGGATCAGCTGGCAGGGCAATCTCGGCGGTAAAGGCACCCGTACCGCGATCGGAACGGCCGCCCACTTCGATGACCGGGCCCGACAGGACCGTGCCAGGCAAGGCATCGAAGCGCACTTCAGCCGGAATCCCGGCGCGGACGCGCACCGCATCGCGGTCGGCCAGCAGCACCCGCAGGACGAAGCCGCTGGAGGCATCGCCCAGCGTCACCACCGGCATCCCGGCATCAATGATCTGTCCCGGTTCAGCCATCCGGCTGAGCACGATCCCGGCGGCCGGTGCCACCACCCGCGCCGTCTGGAGCGAGAAGCGCCGCGCCGAAACGCTGGCGCTGGCGCTGCGTGCCGCCGCCTCGGCAGCTTCAAGCCGCGCCTTGGTAATCCAGCCCTGGGCATAGAGCTGGCGCAGACGAGCCACCTCGGCCCCGGCGCGGTCACGCTCTGCGTCGGCGGCTTCAAGCGAGGCGCCGACACTGGTCGTATCGAGCGTGGCCAGCACCTGCCCGCGCTCAACCCGGTCCCCTTCCTGCACCGTGATCCGTGCGATCTGGCCGGGCGTGGTAAAGCCCAGCGGAATTTCCTTGCGCAGAGCCGCCGTGCCAGCCGCCTCGATCAGCGGAGCAGCTGCTTCCTGGCCGACCGTGAGGACGCTAACCCGCAGCGGTTTGGCCGCTGGGGGCGCTTCGGAAGTGCCGCAGGCCGCCACGCTCGACAGCAACAGGACGGGAAATAGGCGCACAAAGATAGGCATTTGCAGTGCCATGGCGGATTAGGTTGCAATCTGCAACCCGGTATTTGTACTTTACCAGCACAAACAAAAGGGCCGGTGACTTGCGCCACCGGCCCCTTCGTTGGTCGGTCCCGACCGCTGGACTAGAATTTCACGCCCGCTTCCACGCCGATCAGGCGGCGCCCGCCCGGCGAGATGAACGAACCGCCGAACTCGATCGCGGGGATCGCTTCGGCAATGTACTTCTTGTCGAACAGGTTCTCGGCAAAGGCGACCAGGTGATAGTGATCGGTTTCAAGGCCCAGACGGGCATTGAACACGCCGAACGTATCGCGCTGGGCAACATCGTAGCGCGCATTACCGACGAAGCCCGGCAGTGCGAGCGCCGAGATCGGCAGCAGGCCGCTGAAGATCGACGGCCGCTCCTGGTTCTGCACGGTGTGGAACCAAGTCGGGCCGGTCAGGCGGTAATCCGCGCGACCAGTGATCCGCAGGCCGTCATTAACCGGAACCTTGATCTCGCCGCCGACATTGAGCGTCCAGTCCGCCGTGTAGGGCGACTTGTTGCCAACGGTGTAGGTGCGCGACGAGTTCTTCTTGATCTCGCTATCGGTCACGTTGAACGAGCCGAACACCTTGAACCCGTTGACCACCTTGGCCGTCAGGTTGATTTCCGCGCCCTTCACATCGACCGTGTCGATGTTCGAAACCACGCGCAGCAGGCCGAAGCTGCCGACGAAGAATTCGAAGAACTGCATGTCGCTGATCCGGGTGTAGTACCCGGCCAGATCGAAGGTCACGCGGTTGTCGAACAGGCTGCCCTTGACGCCAGCCTCGAACGCGCTCGACTTTTCCTTGCGGTACTGGTCGTTGATCCGGACATTCGCGTTAATCGTGCCCGGGGTGACGCCATTGTTGAAGTTGGCGTTGATCAGGGCCGAGGAGCCCTGGTTGTTGAACCCGCCCGACTTGAAGCCGATGCCCCAGTTGGCATAGACATTGAGGTCGCTCGTTGGAGTCCAGCTCAGCGTGATCTTCGGCTGAAGCTGCTTGAACGACGCCGACTTGGGCGTGAGTGGGCCAAAAGCCTGGCCCGGGTTGATCGGCCCACCGGTGAACGGATCGGTTGCCGTCGGCACCAGCGAGTTGGACGACCGGTCTTCGATGTCATATCGCAGCGCCAGGCCAGCCTTGAACTGGTCATTGGGCTTGTACTCGAGCGAACCGAACGCGGCGTAGACCTTGGTGTCGAAGTTGTCCGCGAGCAGCAGCGAGGTCGGGTTAACGCTCGACGGGCCGTTGTAGAGGTTCTTGACCACGCCCTTGCCGGTATCGCCACCGAGGCTGACGCCAGTGGTGCGGTCAATGGTCAGGTAATAGCCGCCAAGCTGCCAAGCGAGCGGGCCGTCACCGGTCGAGACCAGTCGCACTTCGGCGCTGACATCCTTCTGGTTGCGCAGCTGGTACTGGATGCCGTCGCAGGTCGTGTTGCTGTACGGACCGAAGGTCGAGCCGTTGGCCGGCGCGAAGATGAACGGCACCGGGATCGCGCCGATCGCGCCCGGCTGGTTCACCGGGAAGCTGGTGTTGGCGGCCGTCGAGGCGAAGCAGGAGGCAACGGTAGCGCCGCCAGCAGGCAGCGATGCGCTGATATAGCGGGCGAAATCGGCCGAGGTGCCGTCAGCCACCAGGTCCTGCTTGATGTCCGAGAACAGCGCCCAGGCGACCAGCTTCATGTTTTCGAAGTTGTGCTCGACCTTGATCGATCCATCGAAGCTGGTCTGATCGTTGGTAGCGCGGATGTTGTTGTAGAAGCGGAACTCGTGGGCGTTGACGTCTTCGTAGAACTTGGGGTTCACCGCCGCGAAGTTCGGCAGGTGGAACGAAGCGTTGAACGGCAGCGACGCGCCGTGGAATTCGGCCCAGCGCATCTTCACGTCAAACTCGGTGTCCTCACCCAGCTTGAAGACCACGCGGCCATTGATGTCGTAGGCTTCCTTGTCGTCAACGGTCTTGCTGTTGCCGAGGAAGATGTTGCGGAAGAAGCCGTCGGTCCGCTGGAAACCGCCGCTCAGCACCATGCCGGCGCCTTCGCCCAGCGGCAGCGATACATAGGCCGTGGCATCCCAGGTGTTTTCGTTGGCGTAGGAAACCTTGGCCCCGCCCTCGGCCACATCCTTGGGCTTCAGCGTCTGCAGCACGATCGCGCCGGCAGCGGCGTTGCGGCCATACAGCGCGCCCTGCGGACCCTTCAGGATTTCCACCTGGCGCAGGGTGCCCTGGACCTGGTTGAGCTGGGCGGTGTTGGTCTTGAGGATGCCATCAACCACCAACGCGACCGAGCTTTCCGCGTCGCGCGCGCCATTGATGCCGCGGATGTTGATCTGCGTGTCACCCGCTTCGGCCGTGCCGGTCACGATCGTGACGCCGGGGGTCAGCTGGGCGAAATCATCGGCATTCTTCGCACCGGTATTTTCCAGCGTTGCCGCCGAAAGCACCGCGACCGAAGCCGGGACATCCTGCAGCCGCTCATTCTGGCGGCGGGCAGTGACGATGATGGCCTCTTCCTCGTTGACGCCATCGGCTGCGCTATCCTGCGCAAAAGCCGGGGTGGCACCAAGGGCAAGACCGGCGGCCGAAGCCGAAAGCAGCAGGCGCGTGATCCGCATGTCGTAATACTCCCTGTTCACCGCCGCCCGATCCAAACGCGTTTAATGCCCGGGTGGCTTGCGAGGTGCTCAGCTTATTGTATACAAATACCCCAGGTCAAGTCATTCAGGCAGCATCATGTCGCGCGCATCAGACCACGCCTATGCATTTATCAGGGGAATGATCCTCTCAGGCGAGCTGCCGCCCGGCGCGCAGCTCAGCGAAGAAGCCCTGGCGCTGCGCTGCGAAGTGTCTCGCACGCCGGTGCGTGACGCATTGCGGCGGCTGGAGTCCGACCTGCTGATCCGCCGCAGCGAGAGCCAGCGCAGCTTCGTGGCTGACTGGTCGGACGACGATATCGAAGATGCCTTCGAACTGCGCTCGATGCTGGAAGCCCAGGCCGCGCGCCGCGCCGCCACCCGCATTGCCCCAGCCCAGCTTGAGGCGCTGCGTCACCACAACCGGTTGATCGGTGCAGCCATTGCCGGGGAGCGGGCGGACATCCCCGCCTTCCTCGAACATAACCGCGCCTTTCACGAGATCATCCTGGCGGCGGCCGGCTCCAGCCGCCTCGCCAGCCTGCTGACCCGGCTGATCGAGCAACCCGTGGTCTGGCGGACGGCCCAGAACTATGACCGCGAGAATCTGCGCCGATCGCACCACGAGCACGAAGAACTGGTCGCCGCGTTTGACCGGCGCGATGCCGGCTGGGCCGCATCGATCATGGCCGGCCATATCCGCCGCGCCTATTACGCCTATCTCGATGCCTACACCGCCCAGCGGACCGCAGCCGAATAGCCCTATTGCAGTTTTGTATACAAAAATGGCATAGCACCTGCGATGAACACTGCCCCCGCCCCAACCGGAATCGAATTCGTCGAAGTCGGCCCACGCGACGGGCTGCAAAACGAAAAGCGGCTGATCTCGACCGCTGACAAGCTGACGCTGATCCAGCTGGCGATTGCCTCGGGCGCGCGGCGGATCGAGGTGACGAGCTTCGTCAATCCCAAGAAAGTGCCGCAGATGGCCGATGCGGACGCGGTCTGCGCCGGACTGCCAAGCCGCGACGACGTGACCTACATCGGCCTGGTGATGAACCTGCGCGGGGCGGAGCGGGCGCTTGCGACCGGGCGGATCGACCAATTGGGCGCGGTCTGCGTCGCGACCGACAGTTTCGCCATGGCCAACCAGGGCCAGACCAGCGACGAATCGGTCGAGGCGGCCAAGGCGATTGTCGCGCTTGCCAAGGAGCACGGGCGCACGGGCCAGGTCACCATCGGCGCCGCGTTCGGCTGCCCGTTCGAGGGTGAGGTCAGCGAGGACCGCGTGGTCGAAATGGCCGCGCGGCTCGCCGAGGCCGGCCCTGTTGAAGTAGCGATTGCCGATACGATCGGGGTCGGCAACCCGGCGCAGGTCACGCGGCTGGTCGAGCGGATCCGCAGCGCGATCGATCCCCTGCCAGTACGGGTCCATTTCCACAACACGCGCAATACTGGCCTCGCGAATGTCTGGGCGGCCGTGGCGGCCGGGGCCAGCGTGGTCGATGGCGCATTGGGCGGCCTTGGCGGCTGCCCTTTCGCCCCCGGTGCGGCTGGCAACGTGCCAAGCGAGGACGTGGTCTACATGCTCGAACGCGCAGGGGTCCGCACGGGCATGGACCTGGCGCGCATGGTGGAGGCAAGCCACTGGCTGGCCAATGTCATGGACCGGAAATTACCGGGAATGGTCGCGCAGGCGCCCGTGTTCCCCAAAGTTGCAGACGAAACCGCCGGCTAGGCAAAGATTTTCTCGGGAGTAGGATCGCATGGGTTATCGCCTTGGAGTGGATGTCGGCGGGACGTTTACCGACCTCCTCTTGTTCAACGTCGATACGGGGGCCTTCTGGCGGCACAAGACGCCATCGACCCCGCATGACAGTTCGGAAGGGATCCTGAACGGCGTCACGGCGATCTGCGCCCAGGCCGGGATTTCTGCCGATGCGATCGACTATTTCCTCCACGGCACCACGGTCGCCACCAATGCCGTGCTGGAAGGCAAGGGCGCGAAAGTGGGCCTGGTCACGACCGAGGGCTATCGCCACATCATGCAGATCGCCCGCTCCTATGTTCCGGGCGGTCTGGCGGCCTGGATCATCTGGCCCAAGCCCACTCCCCTCGCCCGGCTGGAAGACACCGTCACGATCAAGGGCCGGATTGACGCCCAGGGCAATGAGGTCCGCCCGATTGACGAGAATGACGTCCGCACCCAGCTTGGCGTGCTGAAAGCCCAGGGCGTTGAAGCGATCACGGTCAGCCTGATCAACGCCTATGTCACTGGCGCGCATGAAGCCGTGGTCGGCAAGCTTGCCGCCGAGGTGATGCCTGGCGTCCCGGTTTCACTCAGCCACGAAGTCCTGCCCGAAATGCAGGAGTACGAGCGCACCCTGACCACCGTGGCCAATGCGGCGGTGCGTCCGGTGGTGGGCAAGTATGTCGCCAACCTGCGCACGCGGCTGGCTGATGCGGGCATGGCCGGCAAGCTCTCGCTGCTGCGCTCTGATGGCGGACTGATGTCGGCCCAGAAGGCCGAGGAACAGCCGGTCAACATCCTGATGTCCGGCCCGGCCGGCGGTGTGACCGGCGCACTTTGGGTCGGCAAGAATGCCGGCATCCGCAATATCCTGACGCTCGACGTCGGCGGCACCAGCACTGACGTGGCGCTGATCGAGAACCTTGAGCCGCGCCGCCAGCGCACCACCGAGGTCGGCCACCTTTCGGTCCGGGCTTCGGCGCTGGATGTGAAGACGGTTGGCGCAGGCGGCGGTTCGATCGCCTATGTGCCGGACCTGACAAAGGCGCTGCGCGTCGGCCCGCAATCGGCTGGCGCCGTTCCCGGCCCGGTCGCCTATGGCAAGGGCGGCGAACTGCCGACCGTGACCGATGCCAACGTGGTGCTGGGCTACCTACCCGAAAACCTGTTGGGCGGCGCGTTCAAGCTGGACCGCGAAGGCGCCAAGAAGGCGGTGCAGACCATCGCCGATGCGCTGGGGATCGACCTGATGGCCGCCGCGCGCGGGATCATCGACATCGTCAACGAAAACATGTTCGGCGCGCTGCGGATGATCTCGGTCCAGCAGGGCTATGACCCGCGCCACTTCGCGCTGATGGGCTTCGGCGGGGCCGGACCGCTCCACGTCAACGCGGTTGCCCGCCTGATGGGATCCTGGCCCGCCGTCTCGCCGGTTTCGCCGGGCGTGCTTTGTGCGCTGGGCGATGCGACCACGCGGATGCGGACGGAAACCGCGCGCAGCTTCTCACGCCTTGCCACCACCACCCAGGCCGACGAATTGATCGCGATCCTGGATGAAATGGCCGCCCAGACCCGCGCCGAACTGCTCTCCGATGGCGTCCCAGAGGCCGACCTGACCAGCGAGTTCGAGGTTGACGTGCGCTATGCCGGCCAGGCCTTTGAAGTGCCGTTGACGATCACCCCCGATGTGCTGCGCGCCGACGGGATCGCCGGCATCCTCAAGCGCTTCGATGAAGAGCATCACCGGCTCTTCACCTTCAACATGGATACCCCGCACGAGATCGTGAACCTGCGCGCCGTGGCGCTGGGCAAGGCGCTGGACCTGCCAGCCGCGCAGCTGCCCAAGGGCGACGGCAATCCGATTGCCGCCAAGATGCGTGACCACACGTTGTGGATGGACGGCCGCGAACAGGCCGCCGTGATCTATGACCGGTCCAAACTGCGGCAGGGGGATGTGATCCCCGGCCCGGCGATCGTGGTGGAAATGGATTCCACCACGCTGATCGAAAGCGGCTGCATTGCCACCGTCGACGCTGTCGGCAACATCCTGATCAACCTGGCCTGAGGGGAGACGAGCCATGCCCGCAACCATCGTCGAAACCAACCCGACCCCCTTCAAGTCGATCCCGATCGATCCGGTCACGCTCGACATCATCGAGAACGCGCTACGCAACGCCCGGATTGAAATGGACGCCACCCTGGTGCGCACCGCCATGTCGCCCGGCATCCGCGAACAGGGGGATGCCTTCCCGCTGATCGCCGATCACACCGGCAAGATGATCGTCGGCCAGTTCGGCAGCTTCATCGGCGGCTTCCTCAAGAGTTTTGACGGCACGCTGGAAGACGGTGACATGATCTTCCTGTCCGATCCCTATTCGTGCGGCGGGGCGATTAGCCACTCGAACGACTGGCTGATCCTGCTCCCCGTGTTCAAGGACGGCCGCCTGATCGCCTATACCGCGATGTTCGGGCATATGTCCGACATTGGTGGCAAAGTCGTCGGCTCGATGCCGATCAACGCCCGCTCAATCTTCGAGGAAGGGGTGCGCATCCCGCCGGTGAAGATCTGGAAAAAGGGCGAATACAACGACGACCTGATGAAGCTCGTCATGCACCAGACCCGCAAGCCCGACTGGTGCCAGGCCGACCTTAACGCCCTGATCGCCTCGTGCCGCGTCGCCTCGCGCCGCGTGATCGAAATGGCCGAGCGGTTTGGCGACGATGTCTATGTCTCCGCCACGCAGGAACTGCTGGCCCGCAACCACCGCGCGATGCAGGCGCTGATTGGCATGGCGATCGCCGAAGAGCCGGTCAGCTTCGAGGATTACATCTGCGACGATGGCGTCGGCTATGGCCCCTACAAGATCCGCTGCACCATGTGGCGCGAGGACGGGAAGGTCGTGCTCGACTTCGCCGGAACCGATCCGCAATCGGCCGCCTCGATCAACTTCTTCCTCAACGAAAACATGTTCAAGATGTTCTTCGGCATCTACATGATCATGGTCTTCGACCCGCAGATCCTGTTCAACGACGGGTTCTATGACCTGATCGACGTGCGGATCCCCGAAGGCAGCCTGCTCAAGCCGAAGTTCCCCGCCGCACTTTCGGGCCGCACCCACGCGCTGGGCCGGATCTTCGATATCCTGGGCGGCCTGCTGGGCCAGAAGACCCCGGAATTCCTCAATGCGGCCGGCTTCAGCTCCAGCCCGCATCTGTTCTATTCGGGCAACGACACGCGCCCCGGCAAAGGTGGCGAATGGTTCCAGCTGTTCCAGATCGGCTTCGGGGGCATTCCGGGCCGGCCGCTGGGCGACGGGCCGGACGGCCACTCGCTCTGGCCAGGCTTCACCAACGTGCCGAACGAGTTCCTGGAACGTTACTTCCCGATGCTGATCGAACGTTACGAGACCGAGCCGGACTCGGGCGGCGCGGGCCTGCACCGCGGCGGCAACGGCATCCACATGACCTACCGCTTCCTCAGCCCGGGCACGATCTCGATCCATGACGACCGCTGGTTTGTGCCCCCATGGGGCGTCAACGGCGGTGAGCCGGGCAAGCGTGCGCGCAAGATCCTCGAAAAGGCCGATGGCACCAGCGTGATCGTTGGCAACAAGGTCGAGGACGTTGAGGTCGAAGTCGGCGATCAGCTGCACTTCATCACCTGGGGCGGCGGCGGCTGGGGTGACCCGCTGGAGCGCGACCCGGCGCTGGTCGGACTGGAGATTACCCAGGGCCTCGTTACGCCCGAAGGCGCGAAGGCTTATGGCGTGATCGTCAATGCCAGCGGCGTCGTCGATGCCGCGGCAACCGAAGCACTGCGCACCGAAATGCGGGCCCAGCGCAGCGAATTGCCGCTGTTCGACTATGGTCCGTCCATTGCCGACCTGCGCACCAATTGCGCGGCGGAAACGGGGCTCCCCGCACCGATCCAGCCGGTCTGGCCGCACCTCGAAGCGGCGGAGTAAGCCGTGGCCCACGAGACTGAAAAGCCGAATACAGGTGCATTGAAGGGGCTGCGCGTCGTCGAGCTGGGCCAGCTGCTGGCCGGCCCGTTCTGCGGCCAATTGCTGGGCGACATGGGCGCCGATGTGATCAAGGTCGAACCGCCCGGCGCGGGCGATCCGTTCCGCGTCTGGGGCATGGGAGAGGAAAAGGTTGTCTGGGAGGTATTGGCCCGCAACAAGCAGTCGGTCTCCTGCAACTTGCGTGTGCCCGAAGGCCAGGCACTGGTCCGCAAGCTGATCGCCACGGCCGACGTGCTGGTTGAAAACTTCAAGCCCGGCACGCTGGAAAAATGGGGCCTGGCCCCCGCCGTGCTCCACGCCGACAACCCCGGCCTGATCATTGCGCGGATGTCGGGTTATGGCCAGACCGGGCCCTATTCCGACCGCGCCGGGTTCGGCGGAATTGGTGAGGCGATGGGCGGCTGGCGCTATATCGTCGGCGATCCGGACCGCCCGCCGGCCAGAATGGGCGTTTCGATCGGCGATACACTCTGCGCGACTTATGGCACGATGGGCGTGTTGGCCGCGCTGCACCACCGTGAAAAGACCGGCCAGGGCCAGGTCGTCGATACCGCGCTTTACGAAGCCGTCTTGCAGGTGATGGAAGGGCTGGTCCCGGAATTCGACCACAACGGCTTCATCCGGGAGCGATCGGGTTCGATCCTGCCGGGCATCGCCCCATCGAACGTCTATAGTTGCAGCGACGGCGTCTACATGATCGGCGCGAACAACGACCAGATCTTCAAGCGGCTGGCCAAGGCCATGGGTCAACCCGAACTGGGCGACGATCCGCGTTATGCGACCCACATCGCGCGCGGGGAGCGGCAGACGGAACTGGACGATCTGATCAACGCATGGACCCGTACCCTGACTATCGCCGAAGTCGATGCGCTGATGATCGCGCACTCGATCCCTGCCGGCCGTGTCTACCGCGCGCCCGACATGCTGGCCGATCCGCACTTCGAGGCGCGTGAGGCGATCATCGAAGTCGAGACCGAACGCTATGGTCCGCTCAAGATGCAGAACGCTTTCCCCAAGCTCTCAGCAACGCCCAGTGGCGTTCGCCGGCCTGCCCCTTCAAAGGTCGGGCAGCACAACGCGGAGATTTATGGCGAACTGCTCGGGATGGGCGCAGATGAACTCGACGGGCTGCAGGCAGCAGGAGTGATCTGATGGCCAAGGACGAAGGCGACCTCGGAGAGAACTACAAGGGCGCCTTCGGCGGTCAACTGCCCTTTGGCCAGAAGCCCGCGCTGCTGATCGTCGATTTCGTCGTCGCCTATCTGGACCCGGCCTCGCCGCTATATGCCGGGGTCGAAGCTGCGCTGGCCAGCAACGAGCGCCTGCTTGCCGCTGCCCGCGCCGCCGGCATCCCGGTGCTGTTCACCAATGTCGAATATGCGCCTGGGGGCGGCGATGGCGGGGTGTTCTACCGCAAGGTCCCGGCGCTGAAGGCATTCGAGCGCGGATCGCCGCTGGGTGCATTCCCCGACAGTCTCCAGCCAATGGACGGCGAGCTGGTGATCACCAAGCAATATGCCTCGTCCTTCTTCGGCACCACCTTGGCTTCGACCTTGACCGCGATGGGGGTCGACACCCTGCTGATCACCGGTCTTTCGACCTCCGGCTGCGTCCGCGCCACCGCGCTGGATGCCTGCCAGCACGGCTTCCTGCCCTTCGTCGTGCGCGAGGGCTGCGGCGATCGCCATCCCGGCCCGCACGAGGCAAGCCTGTTCGACCTGCAAGCGAAGTACGCCGAAGTAATTTCCGAAAAACAGGCGCTCGCTCACCTCATGGCGCGGGGCTGACCCGACCCGACGCTTTCCCCGAACTGGGACAGGCATTACAGGCTGACTATGCCAAAACGAGAATCGCGTGCCGAACTGATCCGCACGCTGGAAACCATCGACCAGCGGCTGCGCTGGCTCTCCGCGTGGATCATCCACAATGCCAACCACCTGCGCGATAGCCGCGACGGGCTGAAGGTCGGCGGCCATCAGGCCAGCTGCGCCTCGATGACCGCAATCATCTCGGCACTCTATTTCCACGCCCTGCGCCCGCAGGACAAGGTGGCGGTGAAGCCGCATGCCGGACCGGTGCTTCACGCCCTGCACTACCTGCTTGGCAACCAGAGCCTGGAGCAGCTCAAGGCCTTCCGCGGCCTCGGCGGCGCACAAAGCTACCCCAGCCGCACCAAGGACAAGATCCCGGTCGATTTCTCGACCGGCTCGGTCGGTCTGGGCGTGGCGGTCACCGCTTTTGCCAGCCTGGTGCAGGATTACCTGATCGCCCACGGCCAGCTACCTGAAGGCGAAGCGGGCCGAATGATCGCGCTGATGGGCGATGCCGAGCTGGATGAAGGCAACATCTATGAGTGCCTGATCGAAGGTTACAAGCACGACATCCGCAACTGCTGGTGGATCGTCGATTACAACCGCCAGTCGCTCGACAGCACGACCGCCGACCGGATGTTTCGCCGCTTCGACGATATCTTCGAAACCTGCGGCTGGCGGGTAGTCACGATCAAGCATGGCAAGCTGCAACGCGAAGCCTTCAAGCGCCCCGGCGGCAAGGCGATCGATCAGTGGATCGATGATTGCCCCAATGCCGAATATGCCGCGTTGACCTATCAGGGCGGCGCCGCATGGCGCGCGCGGCTCAGTGCCGATCTGGCGGGGGACGCAGCCGCGCTGGGCCTGATTGCCAGCTTCGATGACGACGGCCTCTCGCGCCTGATGCTCAACCTGGGCGGTCACTGCATCGAAACGCTGATCGACGCTTTCGAGCGCGCGCAGGATGAAGTGCCAACCCTGTTCATCGCCTATACCGTGAAGGGCCACGGCCTGCCGTTCCAGGGTCACAAGGACAATCACGCCGGCCTGATGAACCCCACCCAGATGGCCGATTACCGCGCCAGCCTGGGCATTGCCGAAGGAACCGAGTGGGAGCCGTTTTCGGGCTTGGGTGACAACAGCGCCGCGACGCTCAAGGCCTTCCTTGAGCCATTCCGCACCAAGCTGACTCACCCGGCCCGCACTGCCCCCGCAGTTCCCGTCCCGGACCGGCTGCCAGTGCCCGACGGGGCCGAACAATCAACCCAGGCCGCCTTCGGGCGGGTCCTGCTCGATCTGGCCAAATCAGGGCATCCGCTGGCCGACCGGATCGTCACCACCTCGCCCGACGTCACCGTCTCGACCAACCTTGGCGCCTTCGTGAACCAGCGCGGGCTGTTCCGGCGGCAGGAACTGAAGGACGTGTTCGCCGGGGCAAAGATCCCCAGCCCGCAGAAGTGGGCCGGGCACGAGGCGGGTCAGCACATCGAACTGGGCATTGCCGAAAACAACCTGTTCCTGATGCTCGCCGCGCTCGGCCTGTCTGCGCCCTTGTTCGGCGAACGACTGCTGCCGATCGGCACGGTCTATGATCCCTTCATTTCGCGCGGGCTCGATGCGCTGAACTACGCCTGTTACCAAGACGCACGGTTCCTGCTGGTGGCGACACCTTCGGGACTGACGCTGGGGCCGGAAGGCGGCGCGCACCAGTCGATCAACACCCCGCTGATCGGCATGGGCCAGCCCGGGCTGACGCATTACGAACCCGCCTTTGCCGATGAGCTGGCGCTGTTCATGCATCGGGCCTTTGCCGAGATTCAGGCGCCTGACGGCGGCTCGACCTATCTGCGGCTATCGACCCGGGTGATCGATCAACAGCCGCGCGTTGACGCTTCGTGGGAAGCCGATGCGCTGGCGGGCGGCTACTGGCTGCGCGCGCCAGCGCCGGGTTCGCGCGCCGCGATTGCGTTCTCTGGCGCCATCGCCCCCGAAGCCATCGCCGCCTGGGAGCAGCTTGCCGATGATCTGCCAGGGCTCGGCTTGCTCAACGTCACTTCGCCGGATCTGCTCCATCGCGGCTGGTCCGCGGCGCGGGCAGCGCGCTGGCAGGGCGGCAAGCGGGCGGCCAGCCATGTCGAAACACTGCTTGCCCCGCTGGCGGCCAATGCGGGGATCGTGACGATGCTCGATGGCTCGCCGGCCGCGCTGTCCTGGCTCGGCGGGGTACGCGGGCAGCGGATCAGCCCGCTTGGTATCGACCGTTTCGGCCAGACCGGAGACCTGCCTGACCTTTACCGCACCTATCGGCTTGATGCCGATGCCGTGGTGGAGGCGATGGCAGAGCTGCTGCTGCCCTAGCCACCCTTCATCGCGGCATGGGCCGCCAGGGCGCGGACGCGGCCTTCGACGTGCTCGACCACCTTGGCTGGGTAGCCACGCGGGCGCAGCAGGCCGGGATCATGAATCTCGCCGTCGCCCAGCCTGGCCAGTTCCGGCACCCATTGGCGGATATAGCCCGCCGCATCAAACTTGGGGCTTTGCGTCAGCGGAGCCATGATCCGCACGAACATGTTGGCATCCACGCCCGACCCGGCGCTCCACTGCCAGTTGACTGCGTTCTGGGCATGGTCTGCATCGACCAGGGTATCCCAGAACCACTCCTCGCCGCGCCGCCAGTCAATCAACAGATGTTTGATCAGGAAGCTGGCAACGATCATCCGCACCCGGTTGTGCATCCAGCCAGTCGCCCACAGCTCGCGCATCCCGGCATCCACGATCGGATAACCAGTGCGGCCTTGCTGCCAGGCCTGAAGGTCTGCCTCGGCCTCCGGCCCGGTTCGCCAGGGCAGACGATCGAACTCTTCCTTGTAGGACCGCGCCGCATAGTCCGGGAACTGGTGGATCACATTAGCGGCATAGTCGCGCCAGCCGAGTTCACCGAGGAACGTCGTGACGGAACCGCCTGCACTGGCCACGGCGTGCCAGACCTGCGCTGGCGAAACCTCGCCAAAGTGCAGGTGCGGCGAAAGGCGCGAGGTTCCGAGCATCGAAGGCAGATTGCGCCGCTCGGCATAGCGCGCGGCGCGGCGGGTGAAGGTTTCAAGCCGCTCGGCTGCCCCGCCCTCGCCCGGTGTCCATTCGGCGCGCATCCCGCCGGCCCAGTCGGGCTTGGTGGGGAGCAGGTCCCAGTCCGCCAGCCGTTCGCTCACCGGCCAGGTTGCGGGCGTGGCCAGCTTTGGTGCAGGTAGCGGCGGCGCGGGCGGCATCCGTTCCTGCAGGGCCCGCCAGAACGGGGTGTAGATCTTGAACGGCGTACCCCCGCCGGTCAACACCGACCCGGGTGGGGCAAGATACATCCCCTCGTGCAGGGTCAGGTCCAGCACCTTGGCGACAGCGCGCTCGGCATTGCGCCACCATGGTTCGACATGGTGGAGGCCGTGGACGGCCCGCGCCCCGCTCTCCGCCGCGATTGCCGCCAGCACATTCTCGCACTTGCCGCGCCGCAGGATCAGCCGTGAACCAGCGGAACGCAGGTCGGCATCAAGACTGGCGAGCGAATGGTGCAGCCACCAGCGCGAAGCGGCGCCCATCCGGCGATGCTTGGGCGTGTCATCGTCGAGCACATAGACCGGGATCACCGGACCGCGTTCGGCCGCGGCGCGGAAAGCAGGTTGATCGGCCAGCCGCAGGTCGCGGCGCAGCCAGACGATGATAGGTGCAGTCATGGATCGGGCCTTACGCAGGAGCATCGCGCCAGCAAGCTGGCCTTTTGGCCGGTCTCAGCCAGTGCGCGCAGGGATGCACTGCACGGCGGGCAAGGCAACCGCGAACTGGTCGCGCGCGCGTGGGTCATAGAACCGGGCGTCGCGCAGGATCACCGAGCCATCGTCCGCGCGTTCCGCGAAGGGCGCCTGGGACCACAGCAGGAAGGCAGAGGCTTGCGAGCCACCCGTTGCCAGTTGGGCCTCATCCGGCATGTGGCAGCGTTCGGCCTTCGGATAGGCATAACCCGGCGCGGCGGGCTTTCCGCTCCAGTCCGATGACAGCCAGGTTCCGTCCTCAAGCTGGATGATGCGTTCGCGCGTCCAGAAGGCGAGCGGCAAGGGACTGGCGATAACCTGACGCGGATAGGGTTCGCGCATGGCGCTGCTCTTCTCGACGTACCAGGTGATGGCGCCGTTTAGGCCAATGTAAGCGGTCATCAGGGCAATCGCGAGCCGCGCCGGACGCATCCATTCCAGGCCCTGCCGTTCGCGCCGCAGCGAGAACCACACCCCGAAGCCGAGCAGCGCCCACAGCCAGACATCGATGATGAACAGCATATCGCCGTGGAACCATTGGCTCGAGAATGGCTCGAGCAAGCGAATGCCGTAGACGTTGAACCAGTCGAACAAAGGATGCGTCAGGCACCCGATCAGGCTGAGCAGATAAAGCCACTTGAAGCTGACCGGCAGCCGCCCCTCGGGCCGGGTGCCGCGCCGGATTTGCCAGCGGTCATAGCCCCACAGCAATCCTGCCAGGATCAAGGGCAACAGCACCAGCGCCGGCGGTCCATGCGTGATCCCGCGCCGGAAGCCGAGGTGCTCGGTCCCTTCCAGCCAGAAGAAGCAAGCCGCGTCGACATCGGGCAGGTTCGCACCGATGATCAGCGCCGGCATGGCCAGACCTGTCTTGCGCTTGAGGCCTGCCTGCCCCAGCACCGCGCCGATCAGGCTATGGGTCAGGTTATCCATGCTGGCGCGAGCCAGGCCGTATTACAGGTCCGGTCCGCCCTCGGTCACGGTCCAGGTCTGACCCTTGGCGAGCAGCTTGGCGAGGTTGGGCTCCTTGCCGGCGGTCGCCTTGGCGCGTTCGGCCATCACCGCCGCTTCGAAGGTCGGGCGGGGATCGTCGTAGAGCACGCCGAGCGCCATCGGGAAGGCCCCGAACGGCATTTCGACCAACATGTGCGCGATCGAGCGGTTGGTGACGTCATGGACGATCACGCCCGCCGCCTGCCAATTGCCGTCCACCACATCGACCACCTTCAGCGTCAGCTTCTCGGTATCGAGGGCAATGCCCTTTTCGCCCTTGGAGAACAGCATCGGTTGGCCGTTCTGCAACCAGAGCTGGCGATCTTCCGCGCCCTTGGGGGCGGCGAAGTCTTCGAACCGGTCCTTGTTGTAGACAATGCAGTTCTGGAAGATCTCGATGAAGGCTGCGCCGCGGTGGTGGTAAGCGGCCTTCAGCACTTCGGGCAGGTTCTTCGACACGTCGAACCCGCGGGCAATGAAGCGCGCACCAGCGCCCAGTGCAAAGGCACAGGGGCTGGCCGGCCGGTCAACCGAGCCGAGCGGCGTGGTCGGGCTGGTCGTGCCTTCGCGGCTGGTCGGCGAGTACTGGCCCTTGGTCAGCCCGTAGATTTCGTTGTTGAACAGCAGGATCTGGCAATCGAGGTTGCGGCGCAGCACGTGCATCGTGTGGTTGCCGCCGATCGACATGCCATCGCCGTCACCCGTCACCAGCCAGACATCGAGCTCCGGATTGGCGAGTTTGATGCCGGTGGCAAAAGCCGGGGCGCGGCCGTGGATCGTGTGGAAGCCATAGCTTTCGACGTAATAGGGAAAGCGGCTGGAGCAGCCGATGCCCGATACGAACACGGTGTTGGCCGGATCGGCACCAAGCTCAGGCAGGGTGCGCTGCACCGCCTTCAGGATCGCATAGTCCCCGCAACCCGGGCACCAGCGCACTTCCTGGTCGGTCTCCCAGTCCTTCAGCGTCGTGGTCGCTGCGATCTTGGTCATCTCGTTCATGGGTTCACCGCCTTCACGCTGGGCAATTGCTGCTCATTGGGGGGCACGTCATCCCCCCCGGCATTGCCGGGCACTCCGTCGAAATAGGTCGCGATCGCCGCTTCGATTTCGGCAATCGCAAAGGGCTGCCCGCTGGTCTTAGTCAGCGGCTGGGCATCGACCAGGAACTGGTCGCGCAGCACGGTCTTGAACTGGCCGGTGTTCATTTCGGGCACCAGCACCTTGTCGTAACCCTTGAGCAGATCGCCCAGGTTCGCCGGCAGCGGCCAGATGTGACGGACGTGAATGTGGCTGACGTCCATGCCCTTGGCCCGCGCCCGGCCAACGGCCTGGTGGATCGGGCCGTAAGTGCTGCCCCAGCCGACCACGGCCAGCTTGCCGCCCGGATTGCCAAGCGACACATCCTGCGCCGGAATGGAGGCGGCGATGCCATCGACCTTGGCCTTGCGGGCGTCGGTCTGGGCCTGGTGGTTGGCGGGCGAGTAATCGAGGTGGCCGGTATCGACCGCCTTTTCGATCCCTCCGATGCGGTGCATCAGCCCAGGGGTGCCCGGCTTGATCCACGGCCGCGCGCCCTTGGCATCGCGCTTGTAGGGCAACAGGGTATCGCCGGCGTTCTTTTCCGCAAGGAACGAGACCGGGAATTCCTGGTAAGTGGCCGGGTCCGGCACCTTCCACGGTTCGGCCGCGTTGGCGATGTAGCCATCGGTCAGCAGGATCACCGGGGTCATGTACTGCACGGCAATCCGGCAGGCTTCGATCGCGCAGTCAAACGCGTCGGACGGGCTGCGGGCCGAGATCACCGGGATCGGCGCATCGCCATTGCGGCCATAGACCGCCTGGTAAAGGTCAGACTGCTCGGTCTTGGTCGGCAGGCCGGTCGACGGACCGCCGCGCTGCGAGTTGACGATCACCAGCGGCAGCTCAGTCATCACCGCCAGGCCCATCGCCTCACCCTTCAGCGCAATGCCCGGGCCGGAGCTGGAGGTTACGCCGAGCTGGCCGGCATAGCTGGCGCCAATCGCGGCGCAGATCGCGGCAATTTCATCTTCCGCCTGGAAGGTGGTGACGCCGAATTCCTTCAGCCGCACCAGTGCGTGGAGGATCGAGGAGGCCGGGGTGATCGGATAGCCGCCAAAGAACATCGGCAGGTGGGCCAACTGCGCGCCGGCGACAAGGCCGAGCGCCACGGCATCGGCACCAGTGATCGTGCGGTAGAGGCCCGCCGGGGTCGGTACCGGGCCAAGGTGCAGCTTCTTGACGTGGCCGCCCAGCTCAGCCGTTTCGCCATAGGCGTGGCCGGCGTTGAGTGCGGCGACGTTGGCGTCGGCAAGCACCTGGTTCTTGGCGAACTTCTGGTTCAGCCAGTCGATCAGCGGCTGGCGATCGCGGTCGAACATCCACAGCGCCAGGCCCAACGTCCACATGTTCTTGCAGCGCAGGGCTTCCTTGTTGCCCAGGCCGAACGGCTTGACCGATTCCAGCGTCAGCGCGGAAATATCGAAGGCCAGCACCTGCCACCTGGCAAGGCTGCCATCCTCGAGCGGGCTGACATCGTACTTGGCCTTTTCCAGGTTGCGCTTGGTGAACTCACCCGTGTCGGCAATCACCAGACCGCCGGGCTTGAGCGCGCCGACGTTGGTCTTCAGCGCCGCCGGGTTCATCGCCACCAGCACGTCGGGCGCGTCGCCCGCAGTGTCGATGCTGGTCGAACCGAAGTTGATCTGGAACGCCGAAACGCCGAACAGCGTGCCTTGCGGCGCGCGGATTTCCGCGGGGAAATCGGGGAACGTGGCAAAATCATTGCCCGCCAGCGCGCTCGACAGGGTGAACTGCCCACCGGTCAGCTGCATCCCGTCACCCGAGTCGCCCGCAAAGCGGACAACAACGGCTTCAGGAGCGGCGGTGGACTTTGCTTCGGGATCGGCCAGTTGCGTTGCCATGCGTATTCCTCATCAGGCGGACCGGTCCGCCTCGTCCTCGCGAAGCGCCCTAGTCCCCTCCCCCGCGCCGCCGCAATCAAGAAAAACTGCGTGGCGGCCAACTAGGTCCACAAGAGGAGCGCCAAGGCGGCTAGTCAAGTGGCAAAAGGCGACTTAACCTGTCGATTAAATCATCAAAAGAGAGAGGACTCCATTCGTGAGCGATGCCAACCCCTATGTCCGCCCCGACGTGAAAGTGCTGCTGGACATGCTGGTCGCCATGGGCGGACCAAAGATGAACGAGATCCCGCTGGCCGATGCCCGCGCTTCCTACACGCAGATGGGCTTGCTGGTAGAGGCCGATCCCGTGCCGCTTGCCACGATCACTGACCTGGCCTGCCCCGGACCGCGCGGTGACATTCCGCTGCGACTCTATGATCCGCGCAGCGAGCGCGCACCTGGACCGGTGGTGATGTTCTACCACGGCGGCGGCTTCGTGATCGGCGACCTGGATTCGCACCACGCGCTGTGCACCACGATCGCGGCGGAGCTCGACCTGCCAGTCGTGGCGGTTCACTATGCGCTCGCTCCGGAAAACCCCTTCCCCGCCTCGGACGAAGACTGCATCGCAGCTACGCGCTGGGTGGCCGAAAACGGCCCGACACTGGGCCGTGAAGCAACCGGGATCGTCACCATGGGTGATAGCGCTGGGGGCCACCTCGCCATCGTTGTCGCCCAGCAGCTGGCGAAGAGCCAGGCCAAGGCGCCAGTGATCCTGCAAGTGCCGATCTACCCCGCGACGGACGAATCCTCTGACGGCTCCATGGCCCAGTTCGCCGATGGCTATCTGCTGACCAAGGAGACCATGGATTGGTTCATGGATTGCTATGCCCCCGTGGCGGGCAATCCCTTGGCCTATCCGATCCACGGCGAACAGGCCGGCTCCCCGCCGACCCTGCTGGTCACCGCCAGCCTTGATCCGCTGCGCGATCAGGGGCGGCGCTATGCCGCAGCGCTGGTGGCGGCCGGGGTTGAATGCCACTTCATGGAAATGAAGGGCTCGGTGCATGGCTTCGTCAACCTGCGCAAAGCCGTGCCCAGCACTCAGGCTGACTTGCTGGCCATCCTGGCTCAGGCGAAGTTGATGTTGGCGCGCATTTCGGCCTAAAGGCCGGATGATGAGCGATGAACCTTTTGCAGCCCTGCCCTATCGCCCCTGCGTGGGGGTGATGCTGGTCAATTCCGCCGGCCTCGCTTTTGTCGGCAAGCGGATCGACACGCGCGGCCAGCCTGACGAGGGCGGGGTCTATTGGCAAATGCCGCAAGGCGGGATCGACCCGGGCGAAGAACTGCGCGAAGCCGCGCTGCGTGAGCTGTGGGAGGAAACCGGCGTCGTCGAGGAACACGTCTCGATCCTGGCCCAGACCCGCGAGGAAGTGCTTTACGACCTTCCCGACGAACTGCTCGGCAAGCTGTGGGGCGGCAAGTATCGCGGTCAGCGCCAGCACTGGGTGCTGGCGCGCTTCACCGGCGAGGATCATCACATCCGGCTCGACGCGCACGATCCGGCGGAATTCTGCGAATGGCAGTGGATGGACCCGGCGCAGCTGCCAGAGGTGATCGTCCCGTTCAAGAAGCGCGTCTACCGCGCCGTCCTGGACGAATTCCGCGACCTGATCTGAGGCAGACTAGTTCGTGGTGACGGCCGGCTTGGCCTGGACGGCCTCGGCCGAAACCATCTGCGGGGCGGGAACCTGCTGGATCGCGGCTGCCAGATCCTTCGTCGGGGCGCAGCCCGAACCGCAGAGCTGTTCCAGCCGGGCAAGGTTGCGGCGCGCCCGTTCGACCGCACCCTTTTCGACCAGCGCCAGCCCTTCGCCTGAGATGGCGTAGACATTGCCGGGCTCGCTTTCGAGCACTTCGCGGTAATAGCGCAGCGCCTTGCCCTGCAGCCTCTGCTTGCGGCTTGCCTCTGCCAGGTTGAGCAGGATCGCAACATGGCCGGGCTGGATCACCAGCGCTGCTTCATAGTCATCAATCGCGGCGTTGGCGTCGCCCGTGGCCAAGGCCTTGCGCCCATCGGCAACTAGCAGCGCGGCGCGAGGGTCAAGCGGCGCGGGCGGTGCCGAAAGTGTGACACTGGCCGTCACTGCCGCCAGCAAGGACAAGGCAAGCGCGGCTGGGGTGTAACGCATCAATTGCTCCCGAAGGCTCGACATCGCCCGACCTGTTATCAGGTCTTCCGGAAGCAGGCGACGAAAAAGCCGTCGGTGCCATCACGGCTCGGCGCAAGTCGCAGACCCGGACCGCGCGGGGTTCCTGCCCCAAGGTGGAGGTCCTGCGCGGACCAGTCTGGATGGCGCGCCAGAAATGCAGCAGCCTGGCCGGCGCCTTCCACATCGAGCAGCGAACAGGTGACGAAGCCCAGTCGTCCGCCGGGCCGCAGCAAGGTTGCCGCCAGATCGAGCAACCGCGCTTGCACGGCGGCATAGCGCCCAAGCTGGTCGGGTGTCAGCCGCCAGCGACCTTCCGGGCTGCGCCGCCAGGTGCCCGTGCCGGAACACGGCGCGTCGACCAGCACGGCATCGGCCTGCCCTACCAGGTCTGCCAGCGCAGCCGCTTCGCGATTGGGATCAAGCAACCGCGTTTCCGCGATGGTGATGCCAGCGCGCCAGGCGCGCGGTTCCAGCCGCGACAGGCGCGCGCGATCGGTGTCGGTGGCAATCAACCGCCCGCGATTGTCCATCGCTGCTGCCAGCGCCAGGGTCTTGCCCCCCGCCCCCGCACAAAGATCAATCACCAGTTCGCCGGGCTGCGCTCCCAGCGCCGAGCAAACGAGTTGCGAGCCGATGTCCTGCACCTCGACCTGGCCGGAGAGATAGGCCTCCCAGCCCTCAACCTGAGTGCCGTGCGGCAACCGCAGGCTCTGCGGAGCCAGGCCCGGCTCGCCCGGCTGGGGCAGTTCCAGCGTATCGCGGTCGGCCTTGAGCGTGTTGACGCGCAGGTCGAGCGGCGCGCGGGCCAGCAGCGCCAGCGCATCGTCCCCGGCGATGTCGCTTTCGGCCAGGGCCTTTTCCAGCCAGGCCGGCACGACGCCGCCGGCGGCAATGGGTTCGCCCACCGAAATCGCGGCAGGCCCATGGCCCTGACCGTCGAACAGGCTGGCGAGCGCTGCATCATCCCGCGCCACGAGCAGCATCGCGGCGCGGCCGCTGGCCGGGACAGGCCCGCAGGCGCGGATCGCGGCATAGACCAGGTCACGCACCGCGCGGCGGTCCTTGCTACCGGCAAAGCGGCGAGTGCGGAACCATTCGCTGACGATCCGGTCCGCCGGCGCGCCATTGGCGCGGGCAGCCGCAATCACCAGATCGAGGATCTCGATTGCCGCCTGGACGCGGGCGCCAGGGGTCACAGCCTCATCACAGCTTGTAGTTCGGCGCCTCGCGGGTGATCGTCACGTCGTGGACGTGGCTTTCCTTTAGGCCCGCGTTGGTGATGCGCACGAAATTGGCGCGGGTGCGCAGGTCATCGATGGTAGCGGACCCGGTATAGCCCATCGCCGCCTTGATCCCGCCGACCAACTGGTGAACGACATCGCGGGCTGGGCCCTTGTAAGGCACCTGGCCTTCGATCCCTTCGGGAACCAGCTTCATCTGGTCCTTGATATCGCCCTGGAAGTAACGGTCCGCGCTGCCGCGGCCCATGGCCCCGACCGAGCCCATCCCGCGATACGACTTGTAGGCGCGGCCCTGGTAAAGGAAGGTTTCGCCCGGCGCTTCCTCGGTCCCCGCCAGCATCGAGCCGACCATGATGGTCGAGGCCCCGGCGGCCAGCGCCTTGGCCGCATCACCCGAAGTGCGCAGCCCGCCATCGGCGATGATCGGGGTCTTGCTGTCAGCTGCGGCGCGGGCGGCTTCCATGATCGCAGTAAGCTGCGGCACGCCAACGCCGGCAACGACGCGGGTGGTGCAGATCGAGCCCGGCCCGATCCCGACCTTGACCGCATCGGCCCCGGCATCGATCAGCGCCCGGGTCGCTTCATAGGTCGCGACATTGCCGGCAATGACCTGCGCGGAATTGGACAGCTTCTTCACGCGCTCGACCGCACGGGCCACGTCCTTGTTATGGCCGTGGGCGGTGTCAATGATGATGACGTCGCATTCGGCCGCCAGGAGCGCCTCGGTGCGTTCAAAGCCCTTGTCGCCCACCGTGGTGGCAGCGGCAACGCGCAGACGCCCGGTGGCGTCCTTGGTCGCGTCGGGATAAGTGATCGCCTTTTCCATGTCCTTGACCGTGATCAGACCGGTGCAATGGAAGTTCTCATCCACCACCAGCAGCTTTTCGATCCGGCGGGCATGCAGCAGGCGGCGCGCCTCGTCCTGGCTCACGCCGGGGCTGACCGTGGCGAGGTTTTCATGCGTCATCAACTCGCGCACCGGCTGGGCCGGATTGGCGGCGAAGCGGACGTCGCGATTGGTAAGGATGCCGACCAGTCGGCCACCTGCTTCGACCACAGGAATGCCGGAAATGCGGTTCATTTCCATTAGCGCGCGCGCTTCGCCCAGGGTGGCGTCCGGGCCAATGGTGATCGGGTTGACGACCATGCCGCTCTCAAAGCGCTTCACCGCGCGCACTGCAGCAACTTGTTCTTCCACGGTCAGGTTGCGGTGGAGCACGCCGATCCCGCCGAGCTGCGCCATGACGATTGCCATGTCTGCCTCGGTCACGGTGTCCATCGCGGACGAGATCACCGGAATGTTGAGCCCGATCTGCGCGGTCAGCCGCGTGCTGGTATCCGCCATCGAAGGCAGGATATCGGATTCGGCCGGACGCAGCAGCACGTCGTCGAAGGTAAGGCCGAGAGGTATGTCCATGGGTGCCACTTTGCGTCTGGTTGGGAAGATTCGTGGCGGCCCATGTAAACGCACTCCCCGGCCGCCGCTAGTGCTTCATTTAGAACGCGGTGGAACCTTCTTTGGATCGGCAAAATGGCGGACAAGAGCCACATGGAACGCCACGTCTTCCGCCGTGCCGGAAAGGTCCAGGCCCGGCTTCACCTGATCGCCGGGGCGGTGATAGTCGGTGTCGAAGAACCGCTCGACCCGCGCGAGGTCAGACCAGCTGGACGAAACCATCACGGTCGGCACGTCGTGCTGCATCAGCGCCCAGCCATCCTGCCGGCGGATATAGACATTGGCGCTCTCGCCCTCGACCACCTTGCGCTTCTGCGTCTTGGCCACGGCCAGGATCCCGGCATCCAGCGGCGTCAGCCCGCGCCCGACGATTCCAAGCGGGGCGCCGCGCGGTGCCAGGGCAAAGCTGTCGAGGTTGAAGGCCGCCACGATCTGGCCCAGCGGTAGCGGCGGATCCTCGGCGAATGCCTCCGCACCCAGCAGGCCGATTTCCTCGGCCGTGGTCGCAAGGAAATAGACGTCGCGGTCCATTGCCGGACCCTTGGCAAGGCGGCGCGCAATCTCCGTCAGCGCGGCCAGACCGCTGGCATTGTCGATCGCGCCATTGCAGATCAGGTCCTCGGCTGGAGGAGCGGCGCATTCGCCAAAGTGATCCCAGTGCGCGAGCAGCAGCACGGCCCCGCTTTCGGGACGGCGACCCGGCAGGCGGCCGATCGCATTGTGCGTGTTGATCCGCGTTTCGCGCGTGGTTGCTTCCAGCGTGACTGTCAGATCGAGCGCCTTGGGCGCGAAATCCGTGGCATCCGCCATGGTCCGCAGGGCGGCAAGGGTGATCGGCGTACCAGCCAGGGCGCGCTCGATCCCCTCGGCGGTGATGAAGGCTTCCAGGTCTCCGCCCAGTTCTTCTGCGGCCAGGGCATAGCCCGAGCGGCCGCGGCGGGCGCGAACCTGGTCCAGCGTCCGCTCCCCATCGAGAACGGTGAGTACCCCCGCCGCGCCAGCCTTCAGCAGGGCGTTCTGCCGTTCCGATGTGTCGCTGCCGCCATCCAGCAACAGGGCGACGCGGCCCGCCAGCTCGGCCCGGCCCATTTCTCCCTGCCCCCGACCGACGAACAGGACCGGCGCGCTGTTAAGCAGAGTGCGCTTGCCAGAGGTGAACACTTCGGTTGACCCGGGCGGCACAAATTGAGGCCGGCCCTTGCGGGCAAAGACGGCGCGGCTCGAAGCCGGCTCGCGGGCCACCAATTTGACGGGGGCGAACCAGGCGTTGCGCGGATCGTTGGTGCCGGATTCAAGCCCGATGTCGAACCATTGCTGGCCGAGATAGCGCAGCGTCTTGGCCTCGCCCTCGGTACCGGGTTCGCGCCCGTCATAAGCATCGCTGGCCAGTTCGGTAACATGGGCCAGCAACGCCGCTTCGAGCGCCTTGTCGCGGCGCTGGGCCGAGGCCGGAGCGCACAGAACCACAGCCGCAAGGGTTGCGGCGGCCAATCGGTTCATCGCTCCCCTAAAACGTTTCATCGCCCCCAGTCCTACAGCAGACACGCTTCCGGACAAGCGTCTGTGGATGGCTCCCGCGTTGCAAGTGTAAAGTGATGATCTGGCCGTTGGTCGGGTGCAGTCGTCTGTCCGGCCTGTTGATGCAGTCGGTGTAGACTG
>RFPL01000080.1 GCA_009926135.1 Sphingomonadaceae bacterium | reverse complement strand
GTCATCGACAAAGACGGCAATGCAGTGGCCATGACCACCACCATTGAAGCAGTGTTTGGTTCAAGGCTGATGGTCAATTCAGGTCAAGGTCGCCAGGGCGGATTCTTGCTCAACAATGAACTGACCGACTTCAGCTTTGCCCCTACCGACGCCAAAGGCCTGCCCATCGCCAATCGCGTGGAAGGCGGCAAACGCCCGCGCTCTTCCATGTCACCCACCTTGGTGTTTGAGAAGGACTCAGGCAAATTGAAAATGACCGGAGGCAGTCCAGGCGGGGCCGTCATCATTCATTACACAGGCAAACTGCTGATCGGCACTTTGCAGTGGGGCTTGAACACACAGCAAGCCATCAGCTTGCCCAACTTCAGTTCCCTGAATGGTCCCACCATTTTGGAAGAAAAACGTTTTCCCGAGCGCATCGTCAAGGCGCTACAAGTCAAAGGCCATGAGGTGCGTGAAACGCCTTTGCCCAGTGGTCTTCAGGCCATTGAGGTTACCCCCAATGGCTTCTTTGGGGGCGCAGACCCAAGGCGTGAAGGCGTGGTGATGGGCCCTCAAAATAGGCCCTAAACCCTGATCAATAAGCCTGACCCAGCTGACCCAAAATGGCTGGGTTTTCCAAGGTGCTGATGTCCTGCGTGATCTCTTCGCCTTTGGCCAAGCTGCGCAGCAAGCGGCGCATGATTTTGCCGGAGCGTGTCTTGGGCAAGTTCTCACCAAAGCGAATGTCTTTGGGCTTGGCAATGGGGCCAATTTCTTTGGCGATGTGATCGCGCAATTGCTTGGCAATGGCCTTGCCTTCGTCGCCTGTTGGCAAGGGGCGCTTGAGCACCACGAATGCGCAGATGGCCTCACCTGTGGTGTCGTCCGGACGACCCACCACAGCGGCTTCAGCCACCAACTCGGTGCAGCTGACCAAGGCCGATTCAATTTCCATCGTGCCCATGCGGTGACCCGACACGTTCAACACATCGTCGATGCGACCGGTGATGGTGAAGTAGCCTGACTCAGCATCGCGGATGGCACCGTCGCCGGCCAAGTAGTACTTGCCCTTGAAGTCATCGGGGTAGTAGCTCTTGACGAAGCGATCGGGGTCACCCCAAATGGTGCGAATCATGGAAGGCCATGGGCGCTTCACCACCAAGATGCCGCCTTGACCATTGGGCATGTCTTTGCCAGTCTCGTCCACGATGGCAGCTTGAATGCCCGGGAAAGGCAGTGTGCAAGAG
>RFPL01000079.1 GCA_009926135.1 Sphingomonadaceae bacterium | reverse complement strand
GAAACTCCGTTTACTTGGAATTTGGATGTGGTTGTTGTAGTACCTATAACTACACTACCTCCAGAAGTAATTCTCATCGCCTCTGTATCTGTACCTCCTGTCTTATAGTTGAATGCTACACCACTGGTATTGTTGTCCGTGTATAATGCTTGTATTGCTTTATATTGAGTTGTTCCTCCATAAGTAGTAAATCCAAATGCTGCATTATGTCTCGCATACACGTTTCTAGACATCATTACGCCATCATCACTTCCCCCTAGCCCAAGAATGGTAGTACCGTTTAAACTAATAGCAGAAGTTCCGTCAGCGTATTTAAATAGGTATGTTGTAGGACCGTAGCTTCCTTCCCTTTCAATAGTAAATACATATCCATTTGACCAAATTTTTGCACCATAAGTTCCATCATAAAATGCAACTCCATTTGTACTTGCTCCTGTAGTTCTTATTGTACCATTTACATCTAGTTTGTATCCTGCGTCTGTAGTGGTATTGATGAGAACATTGCCAGTAGTTCCTACAATAGTAAACAGTCTTCCGTAGTTATTACGGAATGCAAATCCTACATTGGTTCCACCATAGAAATCAATTCTAGCTTGATCTGATTTATAAATACCTTCAGTTGTTTGAGAATCATAAATCCAATAATATTTATAGTTAGCTACATTTCCTTTAATTTGGATTGCAACATTATTTGTATCAACATTTTCAATTCTTAACGTAGGAGTTACTGTATTATAAGCACCATAAGCATTAAACAAAACTTGTCCACTAACTCTTAAACCTATATTGCTTACCCCCGTAAACGCACCATTAGTAAATGTTGGTGCAATATCAAGACCGACTAGTACATCGTTATTCGCTGCTGCTACGAGTGTGTTGTTAAAGTATACTCCTTGTGCAAGGGCTGAGGCCGCAGTTCTAGATCCTGTAACGTGAAATTTTGCTATAGGATTCACGGTCCCTACACCAACGGCACTATCTCCTGTAGTAGAATTCCTTCCATACAATATAGTTGTGCCATCTGCATTTGATATGTGAACACCTAAAGATCCCGTATATGGCTGTATATTTAAGTTATTCTGTTGATAGGCAAGTCCTGTATTATTTCCTTGCCATATAAAAGACGTTGACGTGCTTGATTGTATTGAAATAAGATTTGAGATGTTGCTATTTGAAAACACAACAGCTCCTTGCACCCTCGCTGTCCCATTAACATCTAACTTATATCCTG
>RFPL01000078.1 GCA_009926135.1 Sphingomonadaceae bacterium | reverse complement strand
GCTTCTGCGTAGCGTTCGAAGTACTTATGTAGAAGGTTGGACATTTTGGACTTTGATTTTTCAGTCGTGAGGGTAGGCTAGGGCGGTTTAACGTTCTAGGGAAATTTAGGCTGACTTTTTGCGTTGAGCTTTGAGACGATTCTCAAAGTCATCGGTCAACTCAGAGCTTTGTGCAATTAGGGGCATGACTAGTCCAGTGCCCATCTGTACCAAGTTCATGATGTTGTTATTTGCCATTTGCGCACTCATGATGGCTTTGATCTGCGCTGCTTCAGAACTGGCCGTTTCATCTACAACACCGGCAAATTGCTTAGCTTTCATCAAGGGCGTCAAATGACTGTAGTGCTTTGTGATCATTAGGACAGAGGTGCCCATCTGCTCAGCCAAGTCGTGAATTGGAATTCCCTCCAGCAAGCGCTGGGTAGCGTAGTAGTGGCGCAAGCTGTATAAGCTGCGTTCCTTGCCTGTAACAGGGCAGTTGAGTAGTTCGGAGTCCTCAAGCCACTGACGGAATGGTTTGTTCCAGTTGTCTGGCACGGATCCATCTGAAAGCCTGAACAGCAATTTAGGGATTTTTTTCTTTAAAACTTCCTCTAGCGTCATACCCGCTAAGTCCGGACTAAGCTGACGTAGGCGCTCTAGCAGCAGCCAACAGCTGTTGTGGGCTACAAAGTTACGTGCACCACGTTTGCCGCGTTGTAGACGGAAATGCAGGATGGGCTGCCCATCGCGTATTTCCACATCGATGTGACGCCATTCCAAGTACTCAGCTTCAGTACCTGGTCGCATGCCTGTAGCGGCCATGAAGGGCACATAGATAGCCAGTAGTTCTCTGATGATTCTTGTGCGTGCGGTGCGACCATCATCGATGAACTTGGCTGCGTACTTCATCATCGCTTCTAGCTCTTCATGACTGAACTCCGCGCGGCGGTCACTCTCAACTCCAGTGTTCTTGGTTAGAGGGCGCTCATAAGCAGTCATGTAGCCGCGCTCAATGGCCTCATCAAAAATTAAGTTCAGAGCCGCGTTGTGATTATTTTGGGCGCTGCCTGAGAGTTCACGTCCAACCTTTTCGCGGCGCCAGACGTGAAAGTCCGAGATTACCGATGGCTTGATGCCATCCACGTTATACGCACCATAGAAGGGGATCAGGTAAAGCTTGATGGCGGAAACATAGTCACGAAAGCTTGGTTTGGCCGTTCCAGCTGAGATTTCAGCTTCCATGCGTCGCAAAACGATTTCAGCAACTGGCTTGAATTTCTTGCTGATGACAGGGCGACCTTCTTCGAG
>RFPL01000077.1 GCA_009926135.1 Sphingomonadaceae bacterium | reverse complement strand
GACGGCAAAAACAACGGGGATTAGCCACTCGGATGGGATTCGAACCCATGGCACCCCCGTATTGCCCCGATAACGGGCACGGTAGGCATCTCGTTATCGTCAACCTTAGACCGGGGCTTGCCTTGCGGCTGGGGTCAACACCTTTCGGCCCGCCCGCCCACTCTCAGTCACCAGAGCAGCGCCGGGAACTTTACGCGGATCCGCCTACCCGGTCTAGCGGATTGCTTGCATCATCCCGCGCCACATACCGATCCCGGCACCATTCGTAAGCCGCCTTACCAACCGGCACCGGGTCTGCACGGCATTCCCCCGTTTCGGCAACGCGCGTCGGGTAGTAGGCCGTGCAGGTCCGGCATTGGGGCTCTTCAGTCACGGCGCCAGCATCCGCAGGAACCCGCGCATCCCATAGAACACGCCCCACGCGCCAGCCAGCAGCGGCACGCCGAACCGGACGCACTGAACCGCCAGAGAAAACCAGCCGATTGCCTGTTCACCCGTCATGCGCCGCCTCCCGAATATGGGGAAAAGAACTCCGGGCCATAGCTCGCGCGCATCATCCGCCACCATTCAGGCGAGCGGAACGTCGATGCCGGGAACATCGCCGGCGTCTGCCCGTCGTCGTCCCGAGGGTCTTCCGGCAGGATAGGCATCTCGAAAGCATAACTGACGGTGCTGTCCCGCGTCGTCATGGCTTGCCCCCGAAAGACGAAAGCAGAGAACCGCCGATTGCCCCAGCCACTTCGCGCGGCAGCATCAAGCGTAGGTTCTCATCCGCATCCTTGCCGTCATCCAGGCCGAACCGGATGGTGACGTGCGTATCAGTGACCTGGATCACCTCAAACACGTTGGCGTAAAGCGGCGGCAGAAACGCATCCGTCCAGGGAATGCGAGGGTTTGTGCTGTCCCGGGCCATCACTTCCCCCAAGGCGTGACAGGGGTTGGCATGCAGGCGGCATAGTCCCCCGCCGCCAGGTGCTTGCCGGGCACGAACGCGGGCAACACCCACTGGCTGAAATCGCCATGGGCGGCGGTTTGGATGGTCGCGCCCGTGCAGGCTAGTTCCTGCTTGGTGCCGTCCGAGCAGGCGGATAGGGCGAGGATAGCGGCGATGGCGAAGGTCTTACGCATTGGGGGCTTCTCCTGTGTTGGTATCCTTGGCTTCATCAGCATTCCGCTGCAATGCATCAAGTTGCGCCGTCACCAGCGCATGCAAGCGGGCGGCAGCATCGGGGTCCACGACGCCATCCTTGGCACCCGTAATGGCCGTATTGGCCATGTTCCAGATGTCCATGATGGACTTACCTGCGCCGATCACCTTGGGGGCGACTTCAGCCACCAGCGCGATGATTTCCAGAATGCCCATGATCATTTCCCCGTTTT
>RFPL01000076.1 GCA_009926135.1 Sphingomonadaceae bacterium | reverse complement strand
GGGCATACTTGCAGCGATAACCTAGGGCATACTTGCAGCGATAACCTAGGGCATACTTGCAGCGATAACCTAGGGCATACTTGCAGCGATAACCTAGGGAATTTACCCACAGTTTAGATTAATTTTTCTTATAGTACAAAATATAAAAAAGTTCATTCTGATACACTGAAAGCTTGAAACCCTTATCTGGTAAGCCCTCGTTAAAATCGATTTAATCAATTGTTTTCATGGTATCCCGTAGGATTAATCGTAAATTGATAAAGTACTGTTAAAAGCGATTATAACCCCAAATGGTAAAACGCTTAATGATAGTAATTATCATTAAGCATAAGTAAGTGAAATAGTACGAAAAAACTATAAGAAAACATGATGAATTTATGAAATTATGATAAAAAATTATGATGATTTATCTATTGCAATTGGTAATGTTATTTGAGATGATCCGAGATGTAGTTATTTGGTTAATTAATTATGAATGTTGATTTATATGATCAAATTTTGGATATGGATTGTTTGGTGGTTCTAACCCAGTCCGAAGCCGGGCTATGGGAATCGCACGGGAATCTTTTTTATCCTTCGTCATTGGAATATCATAGCGGCCTATTATTCTATAAACGGCATCACCGCCAAGGCTTTGATTTTGTTTGTAGCAATAAGCTACAACTTGAGAGATATTTAGGGAAGGAAATTGTAATATATCAGCCTTATAAACCCACCCAACGCACAAACAAGGCCATTTTGTTAGGAGCCCTGAGTGAATCATATATGTTGATTAGTTTCTCACGCTATGAAGACCTAAGGACTGCAATTCTAAACTTGACCTATTATTCTGTGTCAGATATTGACAATAATGATATAGAATAGCCAGCCCCACCAATGGTCCAACGTGACTAAACTTAAGGGCCGTCATTGATTATTTATTTTGGGAGCCAAATAATGATTACAGTAATTCTTACTTGCTTATTTACACTACACTTTTCAACGATTGCCTATCTCGCCCTTGACGACTTTTTACAATCTTACTCTATAAATATTACTAAAAAGAATTATAGAGGCCGCCTATAGTTCCCCCACCAAGGCCTATTATGTGGTTAAACTGTTAGGCAATCAATTTATTAATTAATAGGAGTAGTTATGACTTATTCAAATTATGCCACCGCCAACGTTGCCCTTTGGCTTTCAGAAGATGAAGGACTTTACAAAATTGTAAAGTCTACAGAAGGATCATATAAAGACCTTCAAGCTATCTTTCTGGAAGAGTTTCAATTGATAGTTACACCCGATTTAGAATCCTTCCATGGGAGGGATTTGGATCACCATGAACTTAATGTATTACTACATGAACTTAGGGAAGATTAACCAGCTTGTCTAATATTTAATCCTTTACCCTTGATTCCCTAGAATCAAGGAATTTTTTTTATCTGTTATTACCCACAATCAGAATGAAAACTTAATCCATGGATTAAG
>RFPL01000075.1 GCA_009926135.1 Sphingomonadaceae bacterium | reverse complement strand
GACAATGGAATGGATAACGTCGCAAACAACAGACGAGGAGATAACGCAGAACGTGATGACGAAGTATCCCAAGCAGAGGAGCGAGCGCAATTGCGAGCGAGAAGCGAAGATGATGCAATCATTGAGGATAGCATATAAACAAAGGTGCATAGATGAACGCGAAGCAAAGAGGAGAATACTTTAGGAAGTTTGAAAGGTTGCGTAGGCAACTTGATACCAAATACTATAATAAGTTCAAAGAATCCATTACAAAGCAATTTAATAACTTTGCTAATAGGATAAAGAGAGATGGGTTAGGAGCGGCGAGAGCGCAATTAGGATTGGACTTGTGGGAGAAAGAATTAATAAAGATCTTTGAATCGTTATATAAGGAAGCGGCGGTACTTTTTGGCAATAGTGTATATCGTGCTTTAAAAATTGAGGCTAATCGCAAAGCAATGACTTTTGGCTTTAATAGAGAATGGACAGACCAAATGATGGACTTTCTCATGGCGCAAGGATTTGTTTTAGTTAGCGATATTACAAGCACTACAAAAAAGAAATTATTATCTATTGTTAAAAAAGGAATTGAAGAAGGCTTGAGCGTTGAGGAAATTGTGAGAATAATAAAAAGCGATGAGCAATTAGCTTATGCGGCTTTTAGAGCTAGACGAATAGTAAGAACGGAAGTAATGAGGTCTAGCAATATGGCATCAATGATGGCCGCCGATAAGCATGACTTTTATGTTGATAAGCAATGGATAAGTGCGAGAGACAATAGAACGAGAAGAATACCGCGTGATCAATTTGATCATGTTGAGCTTGATGGGGTAATTGTGAGATATGACGAGACTTTTAACGAGACTGGTAAGGATGGCGAGCTAGTTGCAGCAATGCAGCCAGGCGATATAAGCGCACCTCCAGGATTTACTATCAATTGCCGATGTACGGTAGCTTTTATACCTAGAAGAGACAAAAACGGCAACTTATTACTAAAACCTAAATTAAACGAAGCAACAATTTACTAATATGCCAATATTCTACTGCGAAAATAATGGTAAATACCGCATCGGATCGGGTGAGTGCATATACACTTCGCGTGATAACGCGGAGCGTGCCTATGCGGCTTATTTGGCGCAAGAGTCAGAGAGAAGTTTGGAGTTAAAAGAAGAGACTTATAATGATTATCCAGAGGCGGCTACTAACAATGCTAAAAGAGCATTAAAATGGAAAGAAGAGAATGGTAGCGATTGTGGTACGCCGGTAGGTTGGACAAGAGCTAATCAACTTGCAAATCGTGAGAAATTATCACGTGATACCATTGCAAGAATGGCGTCATTTAAAAGACATCAACAATATAAAGATGTGCCGTATGAAGAGGGTTGTGGCGGGTTAATGTGGGACGCTTGGGGAGGTGATGCTGGCATTAATTGGGCAATTCGTAAATTAGAGCAAATAGACAATAGAAAAAGCATGATATACAATTACAAATCATTTAACCTAGAGGTTAAAGATGTTGA
>RFPL01000074.1 GCA_009926135.1 Sphingomonadaceae bacterium | reverse complement strand
AGATTCCAAGATCCAGGATCAAACTCTGCTGTAATATTAACTTATGGTACAGGAGGATGGATTCAAGTAATAGATGTAGGTAATACAGAAGCGATAAGATTAAGAACAGGAGGCGCATCCTATATTAATACAGGACAGAACTTCCTTATCGGAACAACCACAGACTCAGGATACAAACTAGATGTAAATGGTACGACTAGAGTAAAAGGAAACGTTGACATAACTACTAGCGGGGGCACTAACGTTTTATTGGCATATTCTTCTTATGTTCAAGCGTGGCAAACTTTTTATGTTAGTCAATCTGGTGGTACGCATAATTTTGTAGTATCCAATGCTTCTAGTGGAGGAAACGCCTATTTTAATAACGTAAACGTAGGTATAGGAACAGCCACCCCATCTTACCCACTCCACATATCATCTGCTGCTGCTGCCAACGTATTCGGAACAGTGCAGTCTACCAATGCAAGTGGAACAGCAGCGTGGGTAGCCTTTAACGATCAGAGCGATAACGTTGTTTACCGTGTTTTTGGTTCTGGGGCCTCAGGAACTCAGTTAGGAGTTGCCTTATCTAGAAGTGCATCTCTTATGGCAAACCTAGGAGGAAGTGGTAAGTTCTTAATTGGTACTTATTCGGGCTCAGATGTAGCATTCGGAGCAGGTGACCAAGAGAGAATGCGTATCGTAAACTCCACAGGAAACGTACTTGTAGGAACTACAACAGATGCCGGAAATAAATTAGAAGTAAGTGGTACATTAAACGCTGTTGATTTTAAAGTAGGAGGAGTACCCGGATGGAGCGGAATAATTAACATTCCAACTATGCCTCCAATAACAATTACTGTTAATAGTGGAATTATCACAAATGTTATGTAACTTTGTCGTATGATCAAGATTCAAGATGTAATCATTCCAACTAAGGGGACTGCAAAATACTTCAATATTATTGCATTGAACTTCCCTATGAATCCAACTTCTGTAACCTTCTATTGGCAGATTTTTTCTGAGGCCGAAGACGAAGATGGAAATAAAATCCCAGGTGTTTCCTTGATGGACGGAAACTTAACTATGGATCAAGAGACCTATGCAAATTGGGGCTCAGACGATTCATTTGTTACTACTTGGGCTTGTAACCAATTAAACTTTACAATTATATGATAAACTTCAACAAAAATTTATTGGACCTCGATGGAAAAGAAATCGAGAATGCTAACATCGGCAAAATCGTAGCTCAAACTTTGGTACAAAACCCCAAGGGAGACGCATTAAAAATCTGGCACATTGCTAGCAAATTGCACAAAGGAGAAGAATTGGAACTTGACAAATCTGATGAGGAGATGTTGAAGAACCTAATTAAAGAATCTGAAACTTTGACAATTTTGACCAAGGCTCAGGCTTTGGAATGTTTCTAAATTAACAATTTTACATTTTAGGGAAGGGCAATCTATATGGTTGCCTTTTTCTTTTTTATTTCGTAACTTTGATATATGCAAGAAGTATTCTCACGTACAATCGACTTTCAGAGCGGCCTTACTGGTTGCTTGGTCATTTCAAATACATCAGCCAATACAGGTGGTTTTCAAGGATT
>RFPL01000073.1 GCA_009926135.1 Sphingomonadaceae bacterium | reverse complement strand
CAGCCGTCAATAATGGGGCATGATGGGAATTGCCCACATAAAATCCTCCGTTGAATCCTCTTTTGTTGATCATTACATCGTGAAGATCCTTCAGTTTTTCATTTGCCCTTTCTTCATTGTGGGGATTCAGATTAAGTGCGCCAAAGGTCTTTTCAATCACTTCACGATGCTTGAAGTAATTGTTTGTCCATAGCCCACGCTGGAATTGATTCGGAATCTCTTCCCTAAAAATCTCGCATAGTTTTTCAAACTGGGTATGAACACATGGATTGCCTCCGATCATGGCAATAATTCCCTTGTAATCCTTTAGGCTCCTCAATGCCAGTCTGAAGTTGTCTGGAGTCATCTCCCATAACGAATCTTGGTTTTTTAACAACCTCGTGCAATTTGAACAAGCCAGATCGCACTTGTTGGTCACATCCACGCAGATAATGTGCATATGCTCTGGGCCACGCATCTTGCCAATCGCAATATCGGCATACGACTGGCTTTCAAGATTCTCTGCTACTTTTTCCATGATAAAATCCCTTTCAAATATATGCCTGTCTTTTGCTATGTTTTTCTGCTTTTCCTTGATTTCATCAATGTAGACGATGGATGAAGTCCGTCAAGCCAAACAAATGCCTTTCCTCGGCAACATAACAATACTTGTTCCAATCAATCCTGTTGCTGAATGGAAGGACATATTCGTCCGATAACAATATGGGTATTGATCCGTTAAGCAAAGCCTCGACAAATCGAAACGACCATCTGCCGTATCCAGCGGGACACAATGTAAATACTGATCTTGCCATCAGATCGTGATAGCTCAATTCGCCAAGTTTTTTCCTGACATCGTATGGAGATCCGATGATTATTTTATCGCTTTCAAACCTGCTCTTAAATTCAAGCAATCGTCCACCACGGATATGCTCTGGCGGGAGATGAAGCTGGGTCATGTTTCCCATGAATGAAAGCAGAATGTCCCTTTCCACGAATTGCTCTTTAACTGGTTGTGTTTGATAGGGAAGAATGGCTATGTCTTGTTTGCGAAGAGTTGGCAACGATTCAAGAGCTATCAAGATGAATCGGTCATCCATCCACTTGTATTTTTTGTCGTAAGCCCTGTATGGATTTGCCTCGTGGGTCATCTCATGTTTTGATTCTGCCCTTTGCCCGACATCTCCAGTCGAAACAAGGATATGGTTTCCCCTATGCAGATAGGCACAATGATTTATGGCAAGCTCTGGATCGACATTCGCAAATTGCAATCCAGCCGTAAAAAGAGGCACGAAAAAGAAGTTTGCCTCGTCTGGATTTTTTGTTTTGCCTCGTCTGGATTTTTTGTTTCGTGCTTCTTGAAGAAATTATAGAAATCGACCAAATACTGAAGATGCGGATAAAGCCTGTTTAGCTCTGCGTAAAACAAATTTTTCTGCCATATCTCATTTGATAATATGAGATCATGGTAGATAAAAACCTTCATTTAATTTTAAGCCAGCAATCTTTGATGATTTCTGGAGAATGTATAAGCTCATCTACGGCACGAATCACCCCATCGTGCATCAAAATATAGTCATGCCCAGCTAGTATCCCGCCTTTTTTCACCTT
>RFPL01000072.1 GCA_009926135.1 Sphingomonadaceae bacterium | reverse complement strand
GACAAAACGCACGAAGTTATTGTTTGCCGTGAGTTCAAGTTGCGTTCCGTTCCATCCTCGACTGCTGGCGTTTTCGTATGCGTTGTTGATCGTTTCTTGTGATGGCTTGCTAGAGCCATTCCAGATCACGATTTCGTCTGCAAGCAATTTCCATTTGTTATTCATGTTTTATTTCCTTTCTGGGTTAATTATGGGTTAACATTCGCTTGGATAAATTCCCTAGCCTCTTCAACGCTTTTAATAACTTCCAAACCGTCTATGCTTGGGTTAGCGCATACGGCTTCTCTTGCAATATCAAATTTGCTCTTTACGCCATACTCTAAAATATATCGCAATCCGTCTCTCACAGAATATGGAAGGTTGGTTACTTTATTATTTTTATTTGTTTTCAATTTTTTTG
Organism: Sphingomonadaceae bacterium; assembly: GCA_009926135.1. Taxonomy (GTDB): domain Bacteria; phylum Pseudomonadota; class Alphaproteobacteria; order Sphingomonadales; family Sphingomonadaceae; genus Novosphingobium. The sequence goes on along the minus strand of RFPL01000072.1, from coordinate 1,220 downwards.
CTCCTTTGTTGATTGTTGCCTCATTCATTACGCTGTGACTCTACCATATGCCTACCTGCTTGGCAAGAACTATTTTTAGGGGGTTATTTTGAGAGGAGAATCAGTCTTTAACGACCCACACCGATGCGTACTTATGGGAGTCTGCGAAACGATCTGCCGATGATTTCTTGATGAAGAAAACATCGATCACTGGAAGCTTTCCCCTCGATGCTTTTCGCTCTATGACCGCCGTGCCTGTGTCGTGTACTTGTCGAACACCGACTCCCTCGATCATTATTTTTGTGCCGTAGTCGAATATTCTTGGATCGCAAGCCACGCTGATCCCCTCCTTGAGCGTGTAGCCCGATGAGGATTGCAACCGCCTCGTCCAGTAGTCTTCGCCCCGATGGTAGGTAGTGAGGCGAACCTTGATCTTTTTTGGTTCAGCCGTTTTTGATTTTCCAGTCGAAATCAAAGGCATCCCAAGGTTTCCGAAACTCGTCACGACCATCGTATTCACTAGAAGTGCAATTAAGCACTTCCGCATAGTTGCCCCACAGAGCCGTGAAGCCATGCCAGAGATGGGGAGGGATGGTGAGGGTTTGTTTTTTGTGTTCACTTAAAATATAAGACCAGCTTAGATTGCGGTCTGGGCAGTAAATTCCAACTAAAATCGTGCCTTTTATACAGCAAAATCTGTCAACTTGGAATTTGTGCAGATGCCATGCCTTGATAACATTTGGAGCTACCCCTGTTACATAAACTTGCTTAATCTCACCATCTTGGGACTTCCGTGCTATTTCGTATAGCATTCCCCTGCCGTCTAAATTCAACTTCTTTTCTTCAAAGTAGGGATCGCTCATTTTTTATGCCTTTTGCTTAAATATTTTAATCCGTCCTTTAGCCCCTTGATGAATGCCCAGTTTATTAAAGCTTTTTCATCTTTAAGAATGCCATCCCTTGCCATTTTTAATAGGATTTGTTTTGATTCATTGCAGAAATCAACATCGATTTCATACATTACAACTTTTCGTTCTCGGAGTATCTTGATAATCGGGAGACTTTGTTTAGGAGCCTTTTTGACGGATGTTGAGTCCCAAGCTTTCCCGCCCATTTTGACTCGCTTGATGGCTCTTTTGATTTCTTCTTTTTTTTGCTCATTCTTCTTCACTTTCGGTGTCCTCCTGTGGTTCTGGTATGTATCCCCACTTGCTTATGCGTTTATTGGCCTTTAAAGCCGT
>RFPL01000071.1 GCA_009926135.1 Sphingomonadaceae bacterium | reverse complement strand
TATGCGAGATATTCGTTCTCTGCTACCAAAGTAACTGTGTACTTAGAGCCATCAGCACGAGATGTACCTGATCCCTCACCTGTTGCAGATACCTGCAAGTATGGGAAGTACCAAAACTTACCATTAGCATCCAAGATGATAGCTACAAGATATTGTTGACCTGAGCCAAGTATCTTAATAGAACGAGACTTATCAGCCTCTCTTCTGTGGAATACTAAGTTGATTGTTTGAGTAACGAATGAGCTACCATTAACTAAGTCAATAGTGCTGTCCTCTGTGAAGTTAGATGTGTTTCTGCGAATGTAGAAGTTTTCAAATAGTACAGGAGTAGCTTGCAAGTTGATTGTATTGATTGTCCACCCTGATCCTGATGAAGGATCTGCAGGAACTATAGATGCAATCTCATCTTGTTGGTTTATCCAAATACCATAAATACCTCCACTATTGTTGTCGCATGATTTTGCTATGTTTTCTAATGCTTGACAAGACATGGTTTAAAGTATTAAAGAGCCCCCATCACTGAGGGCTCGTGGTTAATTATTATTGGTAGAATACGATATCAGAAGGGTTAACAAAGTTAAATCCTACTTTCATGTTAGCACGAGTTCTGATGTATGGCTCAGCTACAGTATCAGCTAAGTTAACAGCACGTAAGTCAGAGCTATCACCTTCAGCATCAAAAGCGTAGATTAAGTTATCCTTCAATGTCCATACGAAAGTATCATTAGACATACCAGGACATACTACAATCTTAACACCTAAGAACGTCAATGCTAAGTCTTGAGTGATGTATGCTTGAGTGTTACCTGAAGCTACTCCTAATCGGTAGATGTTAACTAATTGAGTAGGCATATATAAGCGTAGGTCAGCTGTACGAGTAGCAATAGTAGCAGGAAGTAAAGCGAAAGCAGCAGACAATGCAGCCTCAAGAGCTGTAAAGTTAGCAATAGCACCACTACCACCAGGGATAACTGCAGGATCAGCAGCTAATAACTTCTCATAACCATCACATAGAGCTAATGTAGGGTTTAAAGAAGCTGTGTCACCTTGCCAACGAATTGACTCAATATCTCCATTGATTTTATTAGCCATTTCAGACCAATAGAAAGACATGAAAGATGCAACAGAGAAATCTCCGTTAGATCCTTTTGACATTTGAAGAGATAAGAAAGATTGCTCTAAGTCAAACTGACAAATTTGAGCCATTGCAGACAATGCACATACGTCAATCTCTTTAGCATCTAAGTCATCAGTTGGAGCATTGAAAGAACAAGTAGATGGCTTAAGGATTTCTCCAAATGTTACTGAAGCTAATTTTGTCTTATACTTTACTCCAGGAAGAGCACGATAGTTGTCAGCAGTATCTTCTGACAAATAAGCCTTAGAATAGAAGGCCTCTGGGTTAGCAGCTAATAAAGCTGTAGGATCTACTTGTAGATCGAATTTAAGTTTACGCATTTTATTTGTTGTTTATGAATTTGTGTACTTTACTAAATCTCTCGTGAGAGCTAAGAGCTTGGTCAGATACAGGAGCTTCCTCCTCAGTCTCTGTAGTCATTAACTCCTCTAATTGGTTTTTAAGGTCAGCTATCATAGCTACCAAAGCATTCACCTGCTCATCAATAGCAGGCTTAACAATAGCAAGTATA
>RFPL01000008.1 GCA_009926135.1 Sphingomonadaceae bacterium | reverse complement strand
GCGGCGGAGGCGGCGGCGGAGCAACCGGCTCAGCGCCACCGAAGTTGTAGCCCAGCGTCAGCATCAACGAGTGCGAACGGAAGCGGGTACGGATGTTGCGGCCGGCGTTGTTCACCAGGTCGTTGTGATACTGGTTGAAGAAGCGATACTTCAGACCAACGTCGATGTTGTCCGACAGCGGGGTGCGGATCCCGGCGAGTGCCTGCCAGGCCAGACCCGTGTCCGAATCAACCAGGTTCAGGGCGTTGTTCGGCGTGATCAGCGCGTTCTTCACGCGGCCAATGCCGACACCGGCACCAGCGAAGCCCTGCAGGCCATCGTCGGGACCGAAGTCGAGCAGGCCGTTGACCATGAAGCTGAGCGCTTCGGCCCCACCGCCGACCTGAGCGTCGGTGTAGCGGGTGGTGTTGCTGGCGTAGCCCTTTTCTTCAGCGCGGCGATAGCTGGCTTCGGCTTCAAGGCGGAAGCCGCCGAAGTCGTAACCGACGATGCCACCGAAGTCATAGCCGGTCTTCAGTTCCAGCGAGCCTTCGTTATTCAGGCCAGTGAAGTTCTTGATGTCTTCGACGATCATGCCACCGGCATCAGCTTCGACGTACCAAGAATCATCGCGGGCCAGAGCAGGCGTCGCGAGGGCCGAGGAGGCAAGTGCCATCCCAATGACCAGTTTCCGCATTATCGTTTTCCCCTTTTCACAGGATTGAACCACCGAGTTCGCTTGTGTCTAACTACATAGAAAGCCCTGTGCAAGCGGGCAAAGCGCTCAACTGTTGCAATAATGTCGCGATTCCGCGCCGTCTCCTCGTGAAAAAGCATCGCTTCGTCGCGCGGACTATTGCGCCGCAATTATTCCCGCTGCTGCAAGGGCATCGATGATCGCTGCGATCGTCGCGCGTGACTGGGTATCGACAATGGTTCCGCCCGTCGGCAGGGCGGGGCGCAAAGCTGCCTGCCATACCCCGCGATAGCGCAATTCCTGGCCCGTCGCGCGGTTGAGCAACCGCAGGCCATCGCGCGGGGCCTGGAACAGCCACTGCCCCTGCTGGAAGGCGGCGAGCGCCCCGGATCGACCGGTCCAGGCACCGCTGGGGGCCGCTCCGACAAGCCAGCATTGACCATCCTGCGGGCTTGCCGGCGGTGCCGCCAGTTCCGCTTCCACCGCGGCGTGGAGCAGGGCGTCGATCCGCGCAAAACTTTCATTTACATACGATTCTTTCTGAGACTGTCCGGCGAACAGCAACGGCAGGTCCAGCCGTGCTGTGCGGCTGTCAAACAAGGGATCGGACATCGGTTTGCTCCTGGGTTTGCGCCTGGCGAGGCAAAGGGGTTCAGACGGGTGCGATAACCAGCGGCAGTGAGACTGCGCGGTCCCCAACCTGGCGGACTGCGAAGACGCCGCTGGGCGCTGCGGCGGCAAGCGCGGACCACTCGCTGGCCGTCAGGGCCAGCTGCGGGGCATTGCAATCCCAGCGGGCTAGGGGCGATCCGTCGGGCATGCCGAATTCCACCGCATAGGCCTCACGCTGTTCGTTAAGTTGGAGATCGACACCGTCTTCCCAGTGCCAGCCGCCCCGCGCCCGGCGGGTCCAGCGCAGGTCCAGTCCGCCGCCCGGCAGCGCGACCGCTTCGCCATGAACCGGGCTCAGCGGCCGCCAACCGATCCCCGCAAGACGGAACGTGCTGGTCGCTGGCACTGGATCGCCCAGCCCGAGCGCTCCGACTACGGCTTGCTCGGCCGGTCCGAGGACGGCCGGGTCGAGCTGGCTCAGCGGACTGTCGAGCAGCACGAAAGGCTCGCCGGCCAAGTGGGCGGAAATGGCGGCCTCGGTACCGCCACGCCCGCGCAGCAGGCCAGTGAGCCGCCACTGCTGTGCCCCCAGCGGATCGGCCATGGCAAACTGGACAAGTTCGTTGCCGATCAGCGCCTTGTTGGCGCCTTGGGCCAGTTGCCGCAGCGTTGCATTCCCCAGCGTAGCAGCCGGATCGACCAGCGTTACCGTGACCGAGCCGGCCCGGTCGAACAGCAGGGGAGAGGCCGCGGCCAAGGCGTCGAGGGTGGTGCCCAGCACGGCTCCGGATCGTCCGCTGGTACCCAGCGGCAGCCAGGCCCCATCGCCCTGGTCGACCAGCAGGCTTGCCCCGGTCCAACCCGGCCCGCCCGCAGTTGCTGCATAGAGTTGAGGCAAGGGCGTGGCCGGATTGCCGTCCCACGGTAGCTCGAAGGCGACCAGCCGGCTCGGAACCGGCGGCAGGTCCGGATCGCTGCCGACTCGCCCGGGATCGCTCGCGCCGGAGGGATCAGGGGCAGCCGGGGCGATGCGTTCGAGCTTGAATTCAACCCCCTCAGTGCGCCATTCCCAGGCCTTGACCCGCCACTGCCCGGCCTCATCCGGCAAGGTCACGATCGTGCCCGGGCGGATGGCAGGGTCAAGCTGCGTCACCCGCCAAGCCAGCGTATGGCGAGCCCAGGCGTGCTGCCGCGCGGCGGCGTCGACCAACCGCCGGGCAGCGGCAGCAGCAATCGTCGCCGGCAGTTCCAGCACGCGCGGCTGGCCCGGCGCGGGCGGACCGCTCGCGCGCTGCACACCCGGCTGATAATCGCGGTCCGGATCGTAGTGACGCAGCACGCTGAGCGGCGGTTCGCTCCCCAGCGCGCGGTTGCGGGCAAACCCGGCCTTGCTGCCAAAGTCATCGCTTGAGCTGGCAATTGCCGGTTCCGGCAGCGGCACCGGCGCGGTCTGGTTGCGTTCGGGCCGGACCGTCAACTGGGCATCGCAGGCATCGCAATCAAGCGGGAACAGGGGATCAAGCAGGGCCAGAAGATCGGCGGCAGAGCCTTCGATGGTAAGCCCGTCCAGCCCATTCAGCACCACTTCGGCATCGCAGTCCGGGATCACGGGGTCGAGCATGGACTGGAGCGAGAGCGGCGCGGCATCGGCGAAGACTTCGAAGCTCAGCGCGGGAATGCGGTTGCCATATTCGGCCAGTTGCAGGTCCTCGAACACGACATAGGCGAGGCCGCGATGCGCCGGGCATTGCCCGCCCTCGGCCGCAGCCAGCAGCGGATCGGCCGGCTGGTCGCAATGGCCGGCATGGACCCGCATGGTGCCCCCGACCTTGAGGTCGCCCGCTGCGCCGCGCAGCAGCTTGCCATCGGCCCAGATCCGGCCGATCCCCTCGATCGGCCGGCTCGACAGGGCAACGGCGAACGAGGCGGAGTAGCTGTAAGTGACTGTGGCAGGCCGCCCCTTGCCGTTGCCTTGGCGGTTCTTCGCCTCGATCAGATCGGTTGCCCAGATCACCTGCCCGCCGGTCCGCACCCGGCCGTGCTGGCGCGGCACTGCCAGGCCATAACTTGAGGCGGACAGCGTCAGTTCGGCAAGGCGCGGCCCTTCGCGCGCTGGCGGCGCAAACAGCAGGGCGTCGATCTGGCGACCGGCGAAGGCACCGAGCGCCCCGCCAAACGGCCCGCCCAGCAGGCTGCCAATCGCGCTGAAGACAAGCGTTGCCATCGTATCAGACCTTTGGTTCTGGGTGGAGCCGCCACTGGCCAAGCATCGGGCCGGGCGGCAGAGCACATTGCTGGACCACGCGGCGCAGGCCGGCGTGGGCGTGAATCCAGCCCCCATCGGGCGCGGCAATCGCGAGATGGATCTGCGCGGGACCGGGTTGCAGCAGGATGACGTCGCCCGGCGCGACCGGAGCGCTGGTTGCCGAGAAGCCCAGCCCCTCGGGGTCCGGCAGCCATGAACCGAGCTGGCGGAGCCGCAGCGGATAGCCCGTTGGCAGCCGGATGGGTCGCCCGATCCGGGCCAGCGCGGCTCCCAGCAGTCCGATGCAGTCCAGCCCGGTGGCCGGATCGCGCCCGTGCAGCCGCCAGGGACGGCCCGTCAGGGCAGCGGCAGCCTGGGCCAGTTCAGCGCCGCTCACTGCGCGGGACTGGCATAGCGCGCGAGCTGGTCGTTCCCTGGAAGGAAGGGCTCGCCCTGGAAATTGAGGGCATTGCCGAACCGGCTGGCACAGGTCGCCAGGGTCCGGTCGCAGCCCTCGCGGGCCAGTGCGGCTGTTCCGGACGGGATCGCGCGGTCAAGCGGGCGGTCGAGCACCAGCCCGGCCGGACCCGGCGCGATGATCCCGATGGTCTGCCCGGCATAGGGACCATCCAGCCAGCGCAGCGAACCACCGGAATGCAGCGCCAGCGGCGCCGGGTTATCCAGCATTACGGCGTTCGCTGCCAAGGCATGACTGGTGACCTTTACGGCGTGAGTGAAGCGCGCCGGCGAAAGGGTGCAACCCGGGCCACAGAACACAGCGCGGCAAGTCGGACTGGTGCGCGGCACAGGATCGAATTGCAGTTCAGCCTTGCGCGATTGCAGGACGGCGGTGAACCGCCCCGCTTCCTCGCTGATGCTCGTCATGCTGCCGCGATAGAGCACGTGGTTGTCGAAGGTCTCCCAGTCGACCAGTCCGATCAGCACCCGCGCGCCATCGAACCGGCCAAGCGCGAGGTCTTCGGCGCTCAGCGCGTCGTGGCTGAGCGCGCCTTCGACTTCGGCGCTATCGGCTTCCAGATCCGCGCTGCGGCGGATTGCGGAAGGGACCATGCCCGGAGTTGCGCGGTGACTGACACCCTCGAACCACAAGTCGCGGTCATGCGCGGTGAAGCCCAGCGCTACCCCGTCGCGGCGCAGGATCCGCCAGAACGGTGCGACCGTTTCGAGCTGGGTATCAAACCAGACCCGGCTCACTGGCTGTCCTCACGCAGCTCGACGATGGGCACCGAGGGCGCTTCGCCGGCGGCGAAATCAGCCCCGGCGATTTCCAGCCGGTCCTCGGCAAACCGCACCGGCACGTCGAACCGGAAGCCTGCCCGCACCAACGCGCCAGAGGCCGGCGGCTGGGTAAAGTTGATCATGCCGCTGGTCGCCAGGGTCCAGCCGGTGGCCGGCATGCCGTTGATGCTGACCAGCACGCTGGCCGCTTCGGGCCGGGTGATCCGGCGGACCTGTTGCGCCTGGCCGCTGCCATAGCGCTTAACCAGCGGGAAGGCAGAACGGACCCCGTCGCCGGTGCCAAGCTCCTGGTCCCCATTGGTCGGAACGCCGGTCATTCCGTTCGAGCTGAAGTCGGTCGGATCGCGCAGCCGAAAGCCGCGCGCCGCGCCGCGCCGGGCGCGGAAGAAGGACAGCAGCACGCCGAGTTCAGCTTCCGAGCGAATCCCCGGACCGACGTCAAAGCGCAGCCGCGCGTCGCTCCACAGGCTGTTGCGGCGCTCGTGGCCCGAGGCCGTGGTCGCGACGCTAGTAGAAAACTCGGGAACCACCGTCGCGTCGCGGCCAAGCGCGAGCGGATAGGCAATGTCATCGAAGGGCAGCATGGCATCCTCGTCACTGGAAGGGGGCAGGCGGGTGAAGCCATCGCGGCAGACCTGCGGCATGGCCCAGACAAAGCGTTCGTGGGCCTGGCGCGTCGCGGCTTCATCAAGACCGGCATCAATCAGCCGCCATCGTTCGTGCTGATCAGCGGTCAGGACGAAACCGGCCAGGTAATCGGTCTGCGCTGGCGGATAGCCGAGGCGGCTCTCGGCCAGGGCATAGCCGGCGCGGCGCGCGGCATCGGCCCCGGCGGTGAGCCAGTCATAGTCCTCGATCTGCAGCCGGTCGAAGGCCGGGCTGGCCCAGCCCAGCGGCAGGTTGGCGCGCCGGGCTTCGGGCATGGCGGGATCGAGCACGGTCGGCAGGAAGGGCAGCAGCAGCACTTCGGCGTTGCCCGGACTGGCGGCGGTGCGGACCGCGTTGCGCAAAGCCAGCGTCGAACTGGCGAGCACGGCGCCAGCCTGGTCGAGCAGGGCTTTCTGAGGCGCCGTCAGTGCCATGCGCAGGTCCGCAATGACCACCGGGTTTCCCCCGAAAGCCGTCTTGGCGGCATCGTCGTAGAGGCAAGGGCGACCGTCGGCCATAACCCACCACCACGGCTCGCCGACCTGGAACCTTACCGGCAGGCCCGCCGCCTTCATCATTCCGGCAAAGGCGCTGCCCACTCCTTGGAGCCAGGCCATGGCCGGCGCGCTCGCGGGGGAAAGCAGCGCTGACGGCGGCACCCAGCCGGTCCGCGCGGGATCGCCGTTGCTGGCGCGCTGCTGCCAGGTGGCCGGGCAATACTGCGCGAGCAGTTCGTAGGACAACGACACGATCGGGCTGAACCCGGCCGCCTTGGCAAGCGCCAACCATTCGGTGTGCCACGCGCGGGCCGGCGTGCAGAGCCGGTCGCCGCTGGTCACGACCTGCGGCTCGGCCCCGCTCATGGTCAGCCGCATGAAGTGGCTCATACCGAGATAATGCAGCAGGCTGCCGCGATAGCCGAGCTGGCGCGCGGTACGGATCAGCCGCGCCGGGGCCTGATTGTAGGCATCATCATAGCCGCTTGCCATGGCAATGCCGTGCGGCGGCACGATCACGTCACCGATCGCGAGCATCGAACGTGCGCCATCGCAGCGGATTTGCGAGAGCTCGGCCCAGCCGTCGACCGGCGCGCCGAGCGGGGTGGTGCTGCCCGGGACGTGGCCCGGCGGCGTGAGCGAGATGAACATGCGATCGATCGCCGCCGGATGAACCGGATCGCCATCCCCCTCCCACCCGGCATTGAGCGCGGAGAAGGGCAGGGTGATCTGGGCATCCTGTGGCGTGCCAGTGGCATAGGCCCAGAGCCGGACGAACCAGGTGCCGTCTGCCCCGGCGGCATCTTTGCCTTCGATTGTCAGGGTTGGACCATTGACCGCATCGAGCGCGATCAGCCCGCCGGAACGCCAGCGGAATGACAGCGTGGTGCGCGAATAGTCGCGGTCGGTCGCATAGCTCAGCAGCGGGTGGTCCCAGCGGTCGGTGCTTTCCCAGATGAGGCCAGCAAGGTCGCCCTGGGTCAGGAAGGCGCAGTCAACCCGCAGTGCATCGGCCGCCGGGTTGGTCAGCGCGGCCATCATCGGGCGCGGGAAGTCGACGGTCCAGAAGCGCGGATCGAAGCGTTGGATCCAGTCGCTGTCCTGCCCCTCGCGTTTCTTGGCGAGCCAGAAGGCCATGGTCTTGTCCTTTCAAAGCTCGCTGAGCGCGCGGCGCACGGCGCTGGCGACCTGGCGGCTGGAGCGTTGCAGCGCCTGCGGGGCAGAGGTTCCTTGCGGAGCGGCAATGGTGATCGCCACGCGCACATCGCGGCCGCGCGCGGGTATGCCCGCCTCGACGCGTCCGGCACTGGTCGGCACGAACAGTTCAGGCCCGCGCTCACCCACCACATAGCCGCGCCCCGGGCTGACCGGACCGCCGGTGGCACGCCCGGGCAGGCCAAACAGCGAGCCGATCAGCCCGCCAAGATTAAGCAGTCCGCCCCCGCCGAACGCGCCGAACAGCGAGTCGATTGCCGAGGCGGCAATCTGGTCGAGCACACTCATGGCCACGCGCCGCAGGTCCTCGAACCCCAGGCTGCCCTTGCGGATCGCGCCCAGCAGCCCGCGCTCCAGCACGTCGCCAGCCCGGCCAAAGCCATCGAGCAGGGTGCCTTCGAAGCTGCCGCGCATGGCGGCCATGTCGGCGGCAAAGCCCTGCGTGTTGGCGCGGACATCCACCACCAGGCTGTCAACGGGGTCAGTCATTGTCGCGCTCCATCAGCTGGTCGAAAGTGGCCCGGTCGAGCGGGCGGGCAGTAGGGTCGGGTGGGCCAAGCACGGCGGCGAGTTCAGCCGGGGTGGCGCGCCAGAACTCGTCAGGCCGCCAGCCCAGCAAGCGGGCCATGTGCCCGGCCAGGAGCTGGGCCGAGCGACCGAACGTGTCGGTCATGCCGGGTCCGCGCGGCCTTGCAGGACCTGGGCCAGCAGGCTGCGCAACGGACGGGTGGCACCGGCCAGTCCCGCAGTGACCAGCGCTTCGCCGAAATCGACGCGCTCCAGTCCCTCGCGGCTCGTGAGGCAGTGCCAGTAAAGCGCAGCCAGTTCAGTCAGCCGCAGTTCGCCCGCCGCCGCGCGTTCGACCAGCGGGAACAGCGGGCCGAGTTCTTCCTCGGCGGCAACAAGCGCGGCGAAACTGGGGCGCAGGACATGGGCCTGCCCGTCCAGCTCCAGCAAGGCCTCGCCGCGCCAGGAATTGGCAGTCACACTCATGCCGGCACCACTGCGCTGGAGCTTTCGAGCGCCAGCGTGTAATTGCGCTCACCATTGAAATCGCCGGCATAGTCGAGCCGCTGGACCAGGAACTTGCCGCGCAGCTTTTCGCCGCCTTCGAAGCTTAGCTCGTAATCGTCGATGGTGCCGGCCATGGCATTGGCGCGGACCTGGGCTTCGGCAGCGGAGCCGAGGAAGATCCCGGCCGCACTGACCGAGACTGAGCGAACCCCGGCGCCAGAGAGCAATTCGCGCCAGCCGCCGCTTTCTTTGCTGGTGATCACCACGGTGTCGCCAGTGATCGAAAGCTGGGTCGTGCGGAGGCCGGCAACGGTGCGATAAACGGGGGGGATTGCGCCGTCGGAAATCTTGAGCAGGAAGGCGCTGCCTTTCTGAGCTGGCATGGTTGGTTCCTTTCGGGATTAATCGGCGAGCAGCCGGAAGCGGTATTCGAGCAGGATCGCGCGGGTGTTGGCCGCGCGCTGTTCGGCGCGGGCGCGCAGAAACTGGGACGTGACCACGCGGAAACCGGTCTGAGCGGCAGGCAGGCTGGCGACCCGGTTTTCGATCGCCGTGACCAGCGTGGCCGCAGTGTCAGGCCGGTCACCCCGGCAGTGCAGCTCCAGCGCGATGCGAACCTCGCGGCCCACCTGTTCCTTGGTGCTCCAGTCCGCGCTGGCGCTGGCGGCAAGCGCCAGCCACGGTAGCGCGGTGCGGCCGGGTGCTTCCTCGACCACGGCATTGAGGGTGCCAGCCAGCGCCGGATCGGCGGCCAGCCAGGCGATCAGCGCGGTGCGCAGCGGCACTTCCATCACGGCGATCCTTTCGTGAACAGCGGCCAGACCAGCCGGGCCGCGCGCCAGCGCCTGGCGGGATCGCGGGCAGCGAGTGCGCGATCAGCCGTCCGGGCTTCCGCCAGGCGAAGGGCGGCGGTTTCAAGCGATGCGAACAGGCGGTCGAGCGCCATCAGGCGAGCTTCAGTCGGCGCCACGGTCGCCACAGCGCGGCTACGGCAGCGGGCGGCACGGCAGCGGTCAGGCCATCGCTTTCCCGGGCCCGGTACTGGCTGGCGGCGAGGCGCAGGATCCCGTGGCGCAGGGCTTCGGGCAGGGCAGTCCAGCTGGCGGCGAGACCGGCGATGGAGCGCACTGCCACCCGCCCGGCCGCACCGGGGCCGATCACCCGCACCCGGCCCGCGCCATCGGCGGTCAAGTCAATCGCATAGGCATCGGCCGACAGGGCAAAGCGCGCGCCCTGGGCGGGGATGCCTTGCACCTGGGTAATCGCCTGGACCGGGCGGGCGTTCAGCGCCTGCCAGCCGGACAGAACGGGCAGGATCTCCTCGCAGGTCTGCTCCAGCGGCATGAGGCCGGTGAAGTCTTCGCAATGTTCGATCGCGGCGCGCAGCAGCGCGGTCAGCTGGGTGTCGTCGGCAGGGCTGGCAAGGCCCAGCCAGTCCTTCAGTTCAGTCAGCGCCGCCGGGGCCAGCGCATAGGGCGTGATAATGGCCCGCTTCATGGGCGGTCTCCGTCTGGGAGGGGAAATGGGTGCACCCGCGCCGGGGAGAGGGACGCGGCGCGGGTGCGGGCGGTCGAGCTGGGGAAGGCCCGGCCGCCAATCCGGTTACAGGCTGATCTTCAGCAGCTTGATCGCATCGCTATCCAGCACCTGGCCGCCCACGCGCTTGGTGGCGTAGAAGTTGACGTAGGGCTTGTTGGTGAAGGGATCGCGCAGGATCGTGGTCGTGCGGCGTTCGGCGATCAGGTAGCCGGCCTTGAAGTTGCCGAAGGCGATCGGGAAGGCGTTGGCGGCGATGTCCGGCATGTCCTCGGCCTCGACCACCGGGTAGCCCAGCAGGCGCGAAGGCTGGCCTTCGAGCACGCCCGGCTGCCACAGGAAGGTGCCGTCGGCTGCCTTGAACTTGCGCACCGCCGCCATGGTCTTGGAATTCATGACGAAGGTCGCGCCCTGGCGGTGACCTGACTTCAGCGAATGGACCAGATCGATCAGCTTCATTTCCGGCGCGGTATCGAACCCGGTGGCATTGGCGCTGGCCACGAACTGCAGCGTGCCAAAGGCGCGGGTGGCATCCGCTGTCAGCGCAGTCGGCGCCTGGAGGAAACCGCGCGGCTGGTTGGTACCGCTGCCATTGACGAACGCGAGGCCTTCGGCACGGGCGAATTCAGCGGCGATTTCATTGGCCAGCCAGCCTTCGAGGTCGAAGGCCGCATCGTCGATCATCGCCTGGCTCGCCGCCGGGTTGGCGTAGAGTTCGCCCATCGGCGGGACGATTTCGTTGAACTTCGGCGTGGTGGTTTCCGGCCGTGCCGCAGTTTCGCTGACCCAGCCTGAGGCGGTGCCGCTGGCGGTGACGAGCTTGCGGTACCCAGCCGTGCCGATCTGGACGACCTGCGCGATCGAGCGGATCGGGCTGATCGACTTGAGCTGGGCGGCGATCATCGCATCGATCTCACGCGGGACGGCAAAGCCGCCATCGGCAGCAACCGCGCCGGTCACCGCCTTCAACTCGGTCTCGCGGCCCTGGCGCAGGTAGCCATCGACAAAGCCCTTGAGCTCGGGGCTGGCCGACATCGCGCCAGACAGCACCGGACGAGCGGCGGCGCGGCTGACCTTTTCCAGCCGGCTCTTCACTTCGTCGACATCGCCGCGCAGTTCGCCCAGCGCGGCTTCGGCGGCATCCTGGCGCGCAATCAGATCGAAGGAGGCGTCAAGCGGATCGGGGGTGACTTCAATATCCATGGGGCACGTACCTTTCACAAAAAAGGCCGCCCCACGGGCGGCCGGCAAAGTTGGTTGGGCAGGCAGTCTCACCCAAGCAGGTGGACCCGCGCCGAATGCTGCATCGGGTGGGTGACCAGGCTGACCTCGAACAGGTCGACCGCCGTCAGTTCGCGCCCGGCGGCAGAGCGGGTGAAATCGCGGGCGCGGTAGCCGAAGGACAGGCCGGTCACCCGCCCGGCCTTCAGCGCGGCGGCAGCCCCGCCAGCGGGATTGTCGATGCTGGCAATGACCCGCAGTCCGCGTTCATCTTCGCTCACCTGCTCGATCCAGCCGATCCGCTGATCCGGACGATGCTGCCAGAACAGCGGCAAGGGTTCGGCGCGGTCTTGCAAGGTGCGGGCAAAGGCGCCGCGGCGGATCGTGTCGCGCCCGGCATCGCGCTTGTCGAACAGGGCGGCGTATCCGGCGAAGCGCATCACCGCAGCAGCCCCGTCGCGCCGATCCGGAACGCGATCCCGATCAGCACCAGCGCCAGGCAGCCCCGCACGGCCCAGCCCACTGCGGCCTTCCACGCACTGGTCTTGGCATCGCGCCAGGCCTGCAGCAGCTGCCGCAGTTCACTCAGGTCATTGTGGGCGGTGGGATCGTCGAGGCCCATCCGGGCGAGGACGCGCTCCGCGCCCAGCTCGCTCGCTTCCTCAATCACTGCGCGCAGGGTCACCAGATCGGCACCCTCGTCCGCTGCCTGGGCCAGCAGGCGGGCGAGCATCTCGTCACGATTCATGGTTTGTTCTCCAAGGCAGGAAGGCCAAGCAAGGCGCGCTTCTCGCTGGCTGAGAGGAAATCGGCGGCGCTGACCTGGCCCCACAGGCGCTCGCGGTCCTCGGCCAGGGCCGGCACGCGGTCGAGATCGACCGCCAGCGCCGCGTCGGGGAACCAGGTCTCCAGCCCCTCGCTGATCGCCGAAAGGATCTTGCTGGTAAGCGGCAGCAGCGTCAGCCGCCACAGCGCGCGGTTGGCCTCGCGGTAATTGGCATAGGTCGCATCGCCCGGCAGGCCGAGCAGCATCGGCGGCACGCCAAAGGCCAGGGCAATGTCGCGGGCGGCGGCAGCCTTGAGCCCGGCAAAGTCCATGTCGGCGGGGGAGAGGCTGAGCGCCTGCCATTTCAGCCCACCTTCCAGCAGCAACGGCCGCCCGGCATTGGCGAGCCCTGAATAGGCGGCGCTCAGCTCGGCCTTCAGCCGCTCGAACTGATCGGCGCTCAGCCCGCCGCCATCGCCCGGATCATAGACCAGCGCGCCCGATGGCCGCGCCGCGTTTTCCAGCAGCGCGCGGTTCCAGTCGGACGCGGCATTGTGCACCGCGACGGCCTGGTCGGCTGCGGCCAGGCATCCGGCGCCATAGTGATCGTCGCCGGGATGGAAGTGGCGGATGTGGATCAGGTTGGGGCTGGCATCCTCGTCCTGCACCGGAATGGTCAAGGTCCGCTCACCCACGCGGTAACTGAAGGCGGCTGGCCAGCCATCCTCGCCCGCGATCACCGAAACCCGTTCGGGCCGCAGCGCGAACAGCTCGGCCGGGCGGCCCGCGCCATCCTTCACCACCTGGACATAGGCATTGCCGTGCAGCAGCAGCTGCGCGCTGAGCGTTTCCAGCAGCGCCTGCCCGGCGGACGTGGCGCGGACCAGCACGGCCAGGCGCGGATCGCAGGGCAGCAAGGGCGCCCCGCCAATCCCCTCGGCCACCAGCCGCACCGCGCGCTGCGCCACCGGATTGTCGAGATAGGCCCGCTTGACCGCGCTATTGTACTCGAACGGCGCCCGCGCTGATCCCTCAGCGAACAACCAGGGCGAAGTGAAAGTGCGCGCCAAGGGCACGCGCGCCGACGCGCCGCCCTTGAAGGCAGCGGCCAGGGTCTGGAGGAAGGACATGGTGGGGCCTTTCAATGGCAAGGACAGTCCAGAGCCCTCGCAGTTTGCGGGGCTGTGGGGAAAACTAGCGACTACAGTGGATTCGTCGCGGCGCTTGCGCCAAAAAGCGAAACCCCCGGAGGGCCTTTCGGCTGTCCGGGGGCTCTGTCTAGTCCGGTCGGCTATTTCTAGTCCCGGCTCTCGCGTGCGGATTTATAATGTTATGCCGTTGCGTCAAGCGAATACTTCATATGTGGTTACCCCAGCCTTAACCGCCGCTTTCGCTCGTTCCGTATCTATCGAGCGTTGGCGTACGTACGAGATAGCGGCGGGGTTTAATCAGGATTTGGCACATCGTCTTTACCTCTGGAATGCAGCCATCGGACAGAGCTTCCACTTTCCATTACAAACAGTCGAGGTTGCGCTCAGGAACGTCGTGCACCACGCTTTGACAAACCTATATGGGGCTCAATGGGTTTCCGAACCAGCCTGTCGGGCAGTGCTAAAAAGCAAGCAGGTTGAAGATATCATCAAGGCTGAGCGCCGTCATTACTCGATCCATAGTAAGGTCGCGAGTACGCCACAGATCGTCGCATCTCTATCTCTTGGTTTTTGGGCTGCTATGCTCCACAGGTCGTATAACCGTACCGTCTGGGGGACAGAGACTGCGCAAGCTTTCCCATCGCTAACGGCGGGAAAATCGATCGCAGATATAGGTCAGGCAGTACGCAGGATCCAAGACTTGCGGAACAGGATCTTTCACCAAGAGCCACTGATCGGTCACAACCTTACGGCTGAGTACGGAGATATCCTCTTTGTACTGGGCGCGATCTGTCTAGAGACACGAGACTGGATGCGCGCTCATTCGTCTGTACCGGTGGTCATGCGTATGCGGCCCAAATAGCATCCTACCCTAACCACACCCGCGGCTGGGTCTTGGGTCTCAGCGCCAGTTCGGTCAGCGCCCAGACCAGCGCATCGGCGCGGTCGGGGGAGCGGCCGGGGCCCTTGTAGGCACCGCCGGTGACGAGGCCGCAGAGCTGGTCTTCCAGCGCCGGGAACATCCCGGCGTGGCGGACGCGGCCGGCTTCATAGAGCGCGGCAATCGGTTCGGCGCGGGCGGCCTTGCCCTTGCTGGCGTGGACCAGCCGGAGCGGCAGGTTCACTTCGGCGGCGCGCAGCACAGATTCGACCATCGCGCCGCCCTGGTTGGCTTCGGCCACCACCCGGTCGGCGGACCAGGATGCGGCGGTATTGGCGACGGCGCGGGCCCATTGTTCGGGGCTGGCCTTGGATGCAGAGGCATCGGCCAGCACGCGCACCAGACCGTCCCCGCACAGCGCGCAGACGACTATGCCGCACTCGTCCCCGCCGGCCGAAGCGGGCGGATCGACCGCCACCACGGTGCGCAGGGCTGGGCTGGAGGCTGCCGGTTCGCGGCAAGCCTCCAGCAAGGCGCGGGTCCACAGCGCGCCTTCGATATCGTCCAGCAGCTCGCCATCCAGTTCCTGCCGGCCGAGCAGGCTCTTGCCGTACTGGCGGCGAACTGCCCGCACGAAGCCAACTGCAAGGTTGGCCTTGTTGGCAAAGGTTGAACCGCGCGTGACCTGCGCAGCGTCGTCCTCAAGCAGGCGCTTGACCAGCGGCACCGCGCGGGGCGTGGTCGTGGCGACGACTTGTGGTTGTTCGCCCAACCGCAACCCCAGTTGCAGATTGTCCCAGGCCGCGTCAGCCTTGCCGCCGGCCGTATCCCACTTGGCAATTTCGTCGCACCAGGCATGGCTCTGCTGCGGTCCGCGTAGTGAATCCGGCTCACCGGCCGAATACAGCGTGGCCTGCGCGCCATTGGGCCAGGTTAGCAGACGGCGCGAAGGCTCGAACTGCGGACGCATGCCGCGCGGAGCGATCGCCAGCAGACCGCTGTCGCCCTCAACCATTACGCTGCGCGCCTCGCCCAGCGTTGCACCGACCAGCGCGATGCGCGCGGTTGGTTCGGCCTGGGCGCGGGCGCGAACCCATTCGGCCCCGGCTCGTGTCTTGCCAAAGCCGCGCCCGGCCAGAATCAGCCAGGTCTGCCAGAGGCCATCCGGCGGGAGCTGGCCGGTGTGTGCCCACAAGTGCCAGTGATGGCGCAGCGCCAGCCGCTGGCGCTGGCTCATCCGGCCAAGCAGCGCCTGCCGCTCAGCCGCGTCGAGCCGCAGCAGCCAGGCTGCGCGATCGTCACTCGCCTTGTTCATGGCCGCGTTCCGTCTGCGCCAGCACGGCGTCGTTGGCAGCCGAACGTGCGCGCATGTCATCGATCATCGCATCGATCGAGGCGAGCACTTCGGCCTCATCGCGGTTATCTTCAAGCGCGCGTTGCTGGGCCACGAGGTGGCGGTGCCGGTCAAGCACGCGCAGGGCATTGGCGACATCCATCTTGTAGCCAGGATCGGGGTCGCGGAGATAGCCGAGCAGCTCCATTTCGAGGTTGTGATATCCCTCTGCCAGCGCGCCCATCCACTGGGCCCGGAATTCGGGATCGTCCTGCCGCACGCGATAAGCCCGGCTGGGCGCGATCCCGGCGGCCGCAGCAGCCTTGGTGATGTTTGACGTTTCGACCAAAGCGGCCAGGAAGTACGTGCGCCAATGCTTGCTCAGCGAACTTTCCTTCGCTCCCTCGCGCAGCAGCGCGGGAATCTTGATCGACTTTTTCTTGCGCGGACCACGCCGCGGGCGCGCGGCGGCCTGCGGCGCATCGCCAGCCGTGCTCATGATCGGTGCTCCTTGGGAAGGCGGCAGGCCGATCCGAATCGGTCTATCGCGATGTTCCTAATATGTACCGAAAGAGCGTTACAATGTCAAGCATAAATAACCAATCTGGTTATAGATGGCTTGCGCTTGCCGCCCTTGCCCGGCCCCTCTAAACACGCTGGCAGGAAGGGGAATCCAATGCTGCGCCGCCTCTATGACTGGACCATGGCCAAGGCCGCGCATCCCCATGCCGAATGGTGGCTGGCGCTGTTCGCCTTTGTCGAGGCCAGCTTTTTCCCGATCCCGCCGCACCCATTGCTGGGGCTGATGTGCCTGGCTGAACCCAAGAAGGCGGTCCGCTTTGCAATGATCGCAACCTTCGCCTCGGTTGCCGGGGGTATGCTCGGCTATGCGATCGGCCACTTGCTGTTCGATACGATCGGTACCCAACTGCTCGCGCTACTGGGCCTGTCGGAAAGCTTCCCCAAAGCGGCCTGCTATCTGCGCGAATTCGGCGCGGAGATCATCATGATCAAGGGGGCGACCCCGATCCCGTTCAAGCTGCTGACGATCACCGCCGGATTCATTTCGATGCCGCTGGTGCCCTTCATCCTGGCCAGCATTGTCAGCCGCTCGATCAGCTTCATGATCGTGGGCGTGCTGTTCCGGATGTTCGGTGCGCCGATCAAGGCCTTCATCGACAAGTACCTGGGCCTCGCCACCGCGGGCTTTGTTGCCGTGGTCGTCGGGGGCTTCATCGCAGTTGCCTACCTCGGCGGCGGCAGCCAGGAATCGAGCGCCAAGTGCGCCGCAGCCGGAGCCATCAAGCCATGAGCGAACCCCGCATCCACCTTTACCACTGCGCCGATGCGCGATCCTTTCGTGCGCTCTGGGCGCTGGAGGAGCTGGGCCTGCCTTACGAGCTGACGCTGATGCCGTTCCCGCCGCGCGCGCGCTTCGAAGGCTACCGCGACGTCAATCCGCTGGGCACGGTGCCGGCCTGCCTGATCGACGGCCAACTGATGACCGAAAGCGCCGCCATTCCGCACGTGCTGGCGGCGCGGTTCGGCCCGTCCGATCTGGCCCTGGCGCCGGATGAGCCAGACTATCCGAGCTACATGAACTTCCTGGTGATGGGTGAGGCGACGCTGACTTTCCCGCAGACGATCCACCTGCGCTACACGCGGCTCGAACCCGGCCGCTGCCTGGAAGCGGCTTCGGACTATGCCCAGTGGTTCGGTGCGCGGCTGCACAATGCGCTCAAGCTGATGGGGCCGGAGTTTGCCTGCGCCGGGCGCTTCACCATGGCCGATGTCTCGCTGGGCTATGCGGTAATGCTGGCGCTGTCGATCGGGCTGGAGGAGCAGGTGCCCGAAGCGGCCATGGCCTATCTCGACCGGCTCAGCCGCCGCCCCGCCTTCCAACGCGCCAAGGACAAGCAGCGCCGATGAAGCGCCTCGCTGCCCTTGCGCTGGCGGCGCTGCTGGCTGCTCCGGCGCCAGCCCAGGACTTGCCAGAGGGCCTGCCACCGCTCGGCGCGGCCAAAGCCTGCAAGCTGCCAAAGGACACCGTCGGCGGACCCACCGATGCCGAGGCCAAGGCGCTCGCCAAAGGCCTGCTCCCGGCCTGGACCGGGACCGAGACCAAGCCGCAGGCGCTGGCCAAGCGGATGCAGGCACTGCAGGTGCCGGGGATCAGCATCGCGGTGATCCGTGGCGGCAAGGTCGTGCTCGCCCGCGGTTGGGGCATTGCCGATATGGGCACCTGCGCCCCGGTCACCGCCGATACGCTGTTCCAGGCCGGTTCGGTCAGCAAGGTGGTAACCGCCACGCTTGCCATGCAGGCGGTCAGCGCGGGCAAGCATCCGCTCGATGCCGATATCAACTGGGCGCTGGCCCGCTGGCAGCTGCCGGGCAACCCGGCCTATCCCAAGGAGCGGGCGACCCTGCGGCGTTTGCTCTCGCACACCGCCGGGGTCTCCAACCCGGACTCGACCGGTTATCCACCCAGCGCCGCAGCGCCATCGCTTTTGGAGATCCTGACCGGCAAGGGCGTGAAGGGCCAGCCAATCCGCGTGACCGGCAAGCCCGGCACCTGGGACTATTCCAACGGCGGCTACCTGGTCGTCCAGGCCGCGCTGGAGGACATGACCGGCGAACCATACGCGTCGCTTGCCCAGCGCGATGTGCTGGCACGCGCGGGCATGACCCGCTCGACCTTCGCCCAGCCGCCACTATCCCCCCTGCTCGAAGCAACCGCTGCCGGACACCACCTCGGCAAGCCCTTTGCCGACCGGTTCTACAACGTTTCAGAACTGGCGGCGGGCGGGCTGTGGTCGACCCCCGGCGACATTGCCCGGCTGCTGATCGCGCTGCGCGCATCGTGGAATGGCAGTGACCAGACCCTGCTGCCCCAAGCCGCCGCGCGTGAAATGGCCAAGGTGCAAGCGGCCGACTGGGGCCTCGGCCTGACGCTCAAGGGGCAGGGGCCGAGCTTCACTTTCGGGCATGACGGCACCCGCTGGGGCATGTTCACCCGCGCCTTCATCCGCGCCGAAAACGGTGACGGGATCGTGGTCATGGCCAACGATTATCGCGGTTTCGAACTGGCTGATGAGATCATCCGCGCCGCTGCGGTCCGGTATGGCTGGGTTGACCGGCAGCCGCGCCCGCTGGCCGGTCTGCCCGCCGACACCCCGCTCTACTTGCGCGGAACGATGAACGACTGGGGCACCAGCCTGCCGCTGCGCCGCCAGGGCGAAGGCTATGCTGCCGAAATCCAGCTGCCCGCCGGACGGCACAGCTTCAAGCTGGCGGCGGCGGACTGGTCGTTGCTGGCCCTGGGGCAAAGCGACGGGGTGCTCAAGCCGACCGGCGGAACGATCCGGCTGTCCGCTCCCGGCAGTGACATCACTATCCAGACCGAGCAGGCTGCAACCTGGCTGGTGACCCTGGACCGGCTGGCAACCGGACGCCCGCGCCTGACCCTGACGCCGCGCTAGAAACAGCGATTGTCTAATGGCAGCAATGGTCTATCCCCTTGGTCATTCGGGGAGGGTCAATCCGTGAAACACTATCTCTGCACTGCGGTGCTGCTGCTGGCCGCGCCGGCACTGGCCAATGACAAGCAGGATTTCGCTGACTGCGACGGGCGGAACCATCCCGGCAAGCAGGACGACGGAATGCGCGGCGAGTCGAGCATTTCGGCCTATGACAGCTTCAGGTTCGGTTCGGGGCTCAGCCCAGCGCTGCTGGGTGCCGTTCGCGGCATGGTGGCGGACAATGGCCGCGTCGCCGCCTGCACCCGCGCACTCGCCAGCCCGCGACTTTTGCCAACTCAGGCACTGCGCAAGGCACATCTGCTGCGCGCTCGCGGCGCAGCCCATCTGCAGGGCGGGAACGTCGATCTGGCGACACTCGATCTCGATGCGGCGGAGGCCGCGCTGGCCGATCGCACTGCCGATCCGTTTTACCAGCGCAGCATGGGTGCCTCGCTCAAGCTACTGCGTGCAATCGCGCTGGCCCAGCAAGGGAAGTGGGACGACGCCCGGGCACTTGCGACTACGGCGCGCGAGGCCCGGCCCTATTCGCTGCGACTCCAGAATGTCGCGGCCGAGATACTGGCTGCTGCGCCGGATCAAAGTGGGGCGCCCTCGCCGTGGAACGGCGTGCTGCGGCTTGATCCGGCGGTTGGCCACCGTGCCTTGCAGGATGCCGCCAAGCAGGCGAACCATGCCGATGTGCTGCGACTGGCCCCGGCGGTCGACACGGCCATAGCCTTTCCCGATCCGGCGCCGCTCATCACAGGGTTCCAACCCGCCCTTCCGCTCGATGCGATCAAGGCGATGTTCTCGGGCTTTGCGATTGCCCATGCCCGCGCCGCAACGGGTGACCTGGCCGGTGCAAAGCGGTTCCGCGATGCGCTGGCCGCGCAACTGACTGATCGCAAGGTCAGGCTTGATGCCCGCGATGCCGCCGCAGTCCCGCCGGCAGGAGCGGGACCGACCCCGGCCGCACTCGCTGCCGCCGATCCCGCTGCGCCGCCGCCGCCTGCCCGCCCCCGCGATCCGATCCTGACCCTTGGCGAACAGCGCCTGCGCCTCCTTGATCTGCGGATCGCCCAGGTCGAGGGCCGGGTGGCTGATGCGCGGGCCATGGCCCTTGGGTCGGCCCTCCCGGTCGATGGCAGCACGATCGAGGTGTTTACCAGGCTCAATGCCGCGTTGCCGGCCAAGGATCGCTTGCCCGTGCCAGACCTGGCCGCGCTGACCGAGAAGGCCCGGCAGAATGACCAGCTGCAACTTCGTCAACTCGCCCAGCAGGCACTGATCGCGCCGGAAACGCCGCGCACGGTGATCGATTACAGCAAGTCGCGCCCCAATATCCTGGGCGCGCTGGTCGGCGGGGCGGTCACCATGGGCTTTGGCTTGCTTGGCGGGATCGACCGCACTGACGGCTTCCGCTCCACGCCGCAGGCCGATGGCACGATCAAGGTGGAGTTCGTGGGCAATACGCCGTCGGAGCCGCTGGTTCAGGAAATGACCCTGCTGCGCGCCGCCGAAATGGCCCAGGCGGCCGGGAGGTGGGGCTTTGCCATCGCCCGTCGCGCCGATTACACCCGCTATCTGGTCACCAGCCGAGGCGGCTTTGAAAGTAGCCGGGTGCCCACCGGCCACAAGACCGAGCTGTTCATCCGCTATGTCAATGACGGCGAGGATCCGTTGCGCGGGTTCGGCGCGGTCAGCCTGATCGACGCCCTCGGCCCGCTCTACTACGAGGACAAGCCCGGCAAGCGCTAGGCTGGCAGGGGGGCCTTCGCCCGCTCGCGGGCTGCCTCGTCATGTTGCGGCCGGGCCAGTTCCACCTCGGCCGCTTCGGCAATCCGGGTGATCATTCGCAGGAACTCGACCTCGGCTGGATCATGGGGCGTGCCATCGGGCTCGAAGATGTCATGGAACCAGGCCTCGGCCGGGAAGCCTTCAAGGTCGCTGATCCAGTTGTCCCACGGCAGGTGGGTCTGGGTCTTGCCCTTGACCAGCCCCCAGCAGACCGCGCCGATGCCGTGGCGCCGGGCAATCGGCAGGATCGCTTCAAAAGTGCTGCCGGCGGGCCGCGCCATGAACTCGGTGCAGACGATCGGGCGTTGCCAGGCCTGGAGCCACCCGATCCGCTGTTCGAAATCCGCGGCCGTGCCGTAATTGTGGAACGAGACGACGTCGGAAGCTTCGAGCTGGAACGCCTGCAGCGGCGTAAGCGCGGCCGGGTCAGACCAGTCGCCCAGCCAGACCCCGCTGGTCAGCGGCTGGCGCGGCGCTTCGCTGCGCGCCCAAGCGAATGCCTGCCGAAGCAGCGGCAGGACCAGCGCTGCCTTGCTGGCGAGCTTTTCGGCATTGCAGTTGGCCACATCCGGGCCATTGTCCGGCTCGTTCCAGATGTCCCAGGCGATCACCCGCGGGTCGCTCCCAAAGCGCGCGACCACGCCGCGCACATAGGCTTCCAGCCGGGGCAATTGCGCCGGATCGCGCAATGCCGGCACCCCAGGGGACTGGACCCAGCCCGAATTGTGGACATTGTCCTTCGGCGCGCGCTGCGGACCGAGGTGCGGTTCTGGATCCCAGCACGAATCAAAGATCACCAGCATGACGCCGATTCCCCGCGCTGCGGCAAGTTCGAGCAGCTGGTCGATCCGGGCGGCAAAGCCTGCGGCATCGGCAGCCCACAGCAGATCGTGCAGATAGACTCGCACCGAATTCATTCCGAGCGACCGGGCGAGGTCGAGTTCGGCTGCAATCGTCGCGGGATCAAAGGTTTCCGCCTGCCACATTTCAAGCTGGTTGATCGCGGTCGAAGGGGTGAAGTTGCAGCCGATGATCCAGCCGCGTGCTGCATGCCACTCTTGCGCCCGTGTGGCGCTCCACCTGCCAGACATCATCCTGCACCCCCATCTTGAGAGAAGTGGAAATATCGCAGGCCTGAGATGGACGCAGCCTTACAATCGACGAACCGATTCTCGGCTCGTCGCATTTCTGCGGATCAGGTGGGCCCATTCTAGTGCAGCTGGGGCGAATCCAGCGCCAGTCGGGCCCGCGCCGCCGCCAGCGTGCGCAGCGCGACCGGATCGTTCCTGCGCAAGGCAAGCGCCTGCGCGGCTTCACGCTGAGCCCCGGCCGCATCCCCCGCCGCGAGCAGCGCCGCCGCCAGATCGCGCCGCACCGGGTACCAGAAGGCTGGCGGATCGGTGAAGTCCGAGAAGGATTCCGTTTCCTCGAGAACTGCTCCTTCGCGGAAGGCGATTGCGGCATCGCCCCAGCGTTGTTCGGCCATCGCGATCCGCCCGGTCAGCACAGCACGGGTGATGCCCAGCATCTGTTCAGCGGCGATTGCTTCCTTGTCCGGCTTGCCAGTGGCGATGCTGGCCGGGATCGCCTCGATCTCTTGGCGCGCAGCCGCCAGATTGCCGGCCCAGACCTGGCTCTCGCCGCGGGCATAGTGCCAGGCGGCCTTCAAGTAGGGCAGCTTGGGTTCGGGCAGTTCCAGCGTCGCGGCGGGATCGAACCGGGCCATCGCGAACAGGCCCGATGCGGCCAGCAATTCCCACCACGGCTCACCCTTGTCGCGCTGCGAGGCGGATTCCACCAGTGGGCGGGCAAGATCGAGCCCAATCCGCGAATCCCCAGCCATCAGCGCGCCGCCCAGACCAAAGATCACGTTGTGCGCGTGATAGGGCAGGTCCCAGACGCCCTTCGGCGCGGGCAGGCCCAGCGCCTTGGCGTTGTCCTTGCCGATCTGCACCGCGCGGTGGTTGGTTTCGGCGGCGTCCTGATAGCGGCCAACCCAGTAATAGGTGTGGCTGGGCATGTGCACCAGGTGGCTGGCGCGCGGGGCCAGATTGGCGAGCCGGTCGGCATAGGCTTCGGCCAAGGCGGGTTTGCCGATGACTTCCGTGGCGTGGATGTAGAAATGGATTGCCGGGGTGTGCTCGGGCGCGCGTGCCAGCACCCGCTCCAGCAGGACCACCGCCTGATCCATCAGCTTGTGGTCATAGCCGTCCTCTTCAGCAAAGCTCGCCACCATCAGTGCATCGGCGGTGAGCACGGCGATCTCGTTGTCTTCCGGGAAACGTGCGGCGACCGCCTGCATCGCGGCGGCATAGGCCCGGTCGAGCCTGGCGGTGTCCTTGCCCGGCTGGTAGCGCAGCACCAGCGCCTCGGTCAGAGCACGTTCGCGGGCCGTCCCGCCCGCCGCGACCGACTTCAGCGCAGCCCGCGCCCCGACCAGCAGCTTGGCCCTGGCATCGGGCTTTTTGCCGTAATTGATCGTCGGCCCATCGACCAGCGCCAGGCCCCACTGACACATGCCGCAAGCGGGATCGAGCCGCACCGCCTGTTCCATCGCCGCAACCCCGGCCCGGTGCGCGAAGGCGGCGTGCAGTTCAAGGCCGTTGGCGAAGAAGGCCGCAGCCTGCGGATTGGCGCTGCTGATCGCAAAACCGCCATTGCCGTAGCCGGGCAACAACTGAGGGCTGCGCGGAGCCAGCATATCGTCATGACGGTGCGCGTCCTTGGTCGATTCTGCGGCCGGGACGACCGGGGCATGATCCGGGCCATGGGTATCCTGGGCCAGCGCAACGTTGCCGGACAATGCGGTCAGACCCCAAACCAGGCCTGTCAGCCCGCCTCTCGTGAACTGCCTGCGCGCCATCGCCATTCCCCCTGCAATGCCTGATAATGCAGGCTGACAGGAAGTGTGCCGCTTGTCACGCCTTGCCGGAGCGATCCCCCGCTGGCCGCAGCGGCACGGTATAGTTCAGACCGAGCCGGCCCCCGTCGGGATAGATGGTCTGCCCGGTCAGGTAGGAGCTGTCCTCGCTCGCCAGGAATAGCGCGACTGCCGCCACTTCCTCTGGCTCGCCAGCGCGCCCCAGCGGTGTGCGTGACATGATCCGGTCACCCGCGGCTGCGTCTTCGGCGATGATCCCGCGCAGCATATCGGTCATGATCGATCCCGGACCGATCGCATTCACCCGGATGCCTTTGTCCGCCAGCGCCAGGGCCGTGACATTGGTCAACTGCTTCATCGCACCCTTCGAGATCACGTAGGGAATCTGGTTGGGGATCGCGAGCACGGCATTGACCGAGCTCATGTTGATCACCGCCGACCCCGGCCCCATCAGGCGCGCCGCTGCCTGCGTTCCCCACAAGGCCGATTTCAGGTTGGTTGCAAAGACCCGGTCGAAATCGTCCTCGGTCAGATCGTCAAGGCTGGCGGGATGGGTGATCCCGGCATTGTTGACCAGCACGTCAAGTCCACCCCACAGCGCCCCGGCGCGGGCAATCAGGGCTTCGACCTCGACCTTGCGGGAGACATCGGCGACGAAGGCCTGTTGCCCCAGCACCCCGGCCAAGGCCGTCAGGCGCGGTGCGTCGATATCAGCCAGCAGCAGATTTGCCCCCTCGGCCGCAAATCGCTCGGCAATCGCCCTGCCGATGCCCTGCGCAGCCCCGGTGATGACCACACGCTTGCCGGCGAGCCGGCCAATGGTGCCTCCAGGCATTTCAGCTGCGCCCTTCAGTTAGGGCGGCTTCGATCGCACCGACGGCGGCGGCCAGTTCCGCCGCGTCGCGGCATTCTCCGCCGCATTCGGCCTGCCGTTGCTTCAGCGAGGCAAGGGCCCGGGCAGCTTGGCCCGGTTCGCCGTGGCGTACCTCAAGCAGGCCCAGCGCCAGCTGCGCGGGAATATGGTTTTTGCGTTTTCTCAGCACCGTGCCCAGTTCCTTGCGCGCGGCTGCAAAGTCGCCCAGCCCTTCGTGCGCCCGCCCGGCCAGGTAATGATACTCGACATCCTGCGACAGGCGGTACGGCCGCAGGATCGCCAGGGCCCGGGCAAAGTCGTTCTGGGCCAGCGCAGCGGCGGCCCGGATCGTGTAGGGCGCGTCCGTCGGCGCATCCTGACTGCTAAGCCGCGCATTCTGATCGCCCAGAAAGCCCTTTTCCAGCTGTTGCTGCGGGATGGGCTGGACCTGTGCTGCCGCGGCAAAGCCGAATGTCGCGGCGCTGACGGCAAACAGGAGCTTTATGGCGTTTCGCATTGACCCTTCGCCCACCTAATTTGCACTGAAGCTATCCGATGATCCCCACGGCTTTTCCGGCGCGCTGGAACATGCCGATGATGGTCTGGACCTGTTCAGCGGTGTGTTCGGCGCAGAGCGAGCAGCGCAGCAGGGTCATGTTGGCGGGGGTCGCCGGCGGGCGGGCCAGGTTTACGTAGAGCCCTTCCTTCAGCAGCGCTTCCCACATCGCCGCACCCTTTTCGAGGTCCGGCATGATCACAGCGATGATCGCCGACTGCGGCTCAGCCGTGCCGAGCTGGAAGCCGGCCTCGGTAAGACCCTTGTGGAGAATCTTGGAATTCTCCCACAGGTGCGCCCGCTTGTTGCCAGCATGCATGAGCTTGCGGATCGAGGTGGCCGCAGTCGCCACCACGCTCGGCGGGAGCGAGGCGGTGAACACGTAGGGCCGGCAGACCAGCCGCAGGATCTCGAACTTCGGGTGGTTGGAAACGCAGAAGCCGCCGACCGTGCCGACCGATTTGGAGAAGGTGCCGATCACGAAATCGACATCGTCAAGCACGCCCTGGTCCTCGGCCACGCCGCGCCCATGTTCGCCGATGAAGCCCATCGAGTGCGCCTCGTCGACCAGCACCATCGCGCCATGCTTCTTGGCAACCGCGATCATTTCCTTGAGCGGGGCGATATCGCCCAGCATCGAATAGACGCCTTCCAGGATCACCAGCTTGCCGGCGCCTTCGGGGATCCGGCCCAGGCGCTTGTCCATCGCCTCGATATCGTTGTGCTTGAACGGCACGACCTCGGCATCGCCTAGCTTGCAGCCATCCCAGATCGAGGCGTGGCTATCGATGTCGAGCACGATGTAATCGCCCTTGCCGGCGACGGTGGAGATGATCCCGAGGTTGGCCTGATACCCGGTCGAGAAGACCATGGCATGGTCCATCCCGTAGAATTCCTTCAGCGCTTCCTCGACCGCCCGGTGCCCGGCATAGGTTCCGTTGAGGACGCGGCTGCCGGTGGTGCCAGCGCCGAAATCGTCGAGCGCCTGCTTGCCCGCCTCGATCACGTCCGGATCAAAGGTCATGCCCATGTAATTGTAGGTGCCGAGCAGGATCGTCTGGCGCCCGTTGCAGATCGCCTCGGTTGGGGAGACGACACGCTCCATCACCAGGTTGAACGGATCTTCCTGCCCTTGCGAGAGCAGGTTGGTGCGCAGCTCGATCAGCGGGTCGAACTTGGAAAACAGGTCGGTCATGGAGTCTGTCGATTCCTCTGCTTGCCGCTACCGGGCAGCTTATCCCTGCAACTTCACCACGGCATCAATCAGCTGGCCGTAGCTTTCAATCTCGGCCTGCTGGTTCATGCTGATGATGATGTCGAATTCGTCTTCGATCGCGGCAACGAAATCCATCACGGTCAGGCTGTCGAATTCCAGGTCACCGGCAAAGGTACTGGCCTCGGTGATCTCCACGCCCTTCTTGTTGAAGGGCTCGATGATCCCGGCGATCTTCTCGGCAGTGGCGGCGCGGTCCATTTATTATGCTCCGATAGGGTCTTCGGCGCTCTGGCCGACGAATGGGGCGGAAAAGCGGCGAATGGGCCGGAATGTCAAGCCGGGGCCTTTTCGACCAGCCCTCGCACCGCCGCCATGAACGGCCCGATCGAGACCGGCTTGGCCAGGTAGCCCTCGGCTCCAGCATCGCGGATCCGTTCCTCGTCGCCCTTGCCGGCATAGGCGGTGACGGCGAGGACCGGGATGGACCGCAGCACGGCATCGGCCTTGGCCGCCTCGATCAGATCAAGCCCCGAGACATTGGGTAACTGGATATCCATGATGATCAGGTTGGGCACAAAGCTGCGCGCCTTGTCGAGCGCTTCCAGTCCATCAGCGCAGGGTTCCACGGCATAGCCCTGGCTCTTCAGCACGTCGCAGAAGAGCTTGCGGTTGAGGTCGTTGTCCTCGACAACCAGGATGCGCTTTGCCATGCGGCAAGGCCCTACACTGTTACGCCAGAGGCCTGCAATTCTTCGCGAACCCCAATCCCCGGCTGACCCGCACGCTCTGGCGCTTTCCGCGCTCGGCTGGGTGCTGTCCGATGGCCCGCGCGCGGAACGGCTGCTGGCACTGACCGGGATGACGGCCGAAACGTTGCGCGGCGGGCTTGGCGATCCCGGCGTGCTGGGCGCGGTGCTGGAATTCCTGGCAGCGCATGAACCTGACCTTTGTGCCGCAGCCGATCATTTGGGGGTTGCGCCCGGTGCCCTGATCGCGGCACGGGATGCCCTCACGTGAGCAAGACCCCATGACAAGACCCCTGATCATCTCCGATTGCGACGAAGTGCTGCTGCACATGGTCGTCCCCTTTGCCGAGTGGCTCGACGAGACCCAGGGCGTGACCTTCTCGATGGTCGGCAATGACTTTGCCCGGGCGGTGCGCTGGAAGGACAGCGGTGAGCTGGTCGAAGGTCCGAAGATCTGGGAATTCCTGCAGGGCTTCTTCGATAACGAAATGCATCGCCAGAACCCGATTGCCGGCGCAGTCCACGCGATGAACACGCTGGCCGAGCATGCCGACGTGGTGATCCTGACCAACCTGACCGACAACCATAATGCCGCGCGGGCACAGCAGTTGGCTGATCATGGCATCCACGCCCGCGTCTTCACCAACCAGGGGCCGAAGGGCCCGGCGCTGCAGGCGATCCTCGACGAATACCAGCCAAGCCACGCGGTTTTCATCGATGACCTGCCGCAGCATCATGGCTCGGTTAAGGAGATCGCCCCGCATATCGACCGGCTGCACCTGTGCGGCGAACCCAGCCTGGCGCCGCATATTGCCTGTGCCTTCGAGGCGGGCCATGCCCATGCCCGGATCGACACCTGGGACCATGCCCTGCCGTGGCTGCTCGAACGGATTGGAGTGAATGCATGACTGACGCCGAAGTCGACGCGAAGCTGGCCGAACTGGGCCTGACCTTGCCGCAGGCGGCTGCGCCGGTTGCCGCCTATGTGCCGGTGGTGGTTTCGGGCGGACATGCCTTCGTCTCGGGCCAGGTATCGTTCGTGGACGGCGCGCTGATCAAGGGCCGGCTGGGCGATGACTTGTCGGTCGAGGACGGCATCCGCGCGGCGCAGGGATGCGGGCTTATGATCCTGGCCCAGCTCAAGGCTGCGCTAGGCTCGTTCGATCGGGTTGAGCGGATCGTCAAGCTGGGCGGCTTCGTCAATTGCACCGCCGATTTCACTGACCAGCCCAAGGTGGTGAACGGTGCTTCGGAACTGATGGTGGCCGTGTTCGGAGAAGCCGGCAAGCATGCCCGCGCTGCGGTCGGCGTGCCCGCGCTGCCACTGGGCTGCGCGGTTGAAGTGGATGCCATCGTTGCCCTTCGCGGCGATTGATAACTGGCTCAGCCCGCCGCCACCCTCGGCCAGAGTCAGCTGGCTGGGTAAGTGGGACTATGCCCATCGCGGCCTGCATGGCCCGGGGCTGCCGGAAAACTCACCCGCCGCTTTCGCTGCGGCAATGGCGCGCGGCATGGGAATCGAGTGCGATATCCAGCGCGCGCGCGATGGCCATGCCATGGTCTTCCATGATGCCACGCTGGACCGCTTGACGGCCGAGCAGGGCCGCGTGGCCGAGCGGAGCGCGGCCGAACTGGGGCAAATCCAGCTGACCGGCGGCAGCGATACGATCCCGACCTTGCGCCAGGTACTCGATCAGGTTGCAGGCCAGGCCCCGCTGCTGATCGAGCTCAAGTCCCCCAAGGATTCGTACGGCCGGATCAGTGCGCTGTGCCTCTCGGTCCGGCGGGTGCTGGAAGGCTATCAGGGTGCCCATGCAATCATGAGCTTCGATCCCCGGATCGTCGGCTGGTTCGCGCGCCACTCGCCGCTGACCTTGCGCGGGCTGGTGGTTACCGAAGAGGATGACAAGGCGCTGCCTGGGATGGTCCGCCGCCGCTTGTCGCTGTGGCATGCGCGCCCGGACTTTCTCGCCTATGACATCCGCGACCTGCCCAGCCGGTTCGCCGCCGGGCAGCGCAAGCGCGGCCTGCCGGTCCTGACCTGGACGGTGAGCAACGCCGAGTACCGCGAACGCGCCGGGGCCCATGCCGATGCGCCCATCGCGGAGGGCGCCGGCGTCGCGTGACAGTCTCGGTCGAGGCCCGCATTGCTCGCGGTGTCGGCGAACTGCCGGCTGGTGAGTGGGATGCACTGGCCGGCGGCAATCCCTTCCTGAGCCACGCCTTCCTGACCGCGCTGGAGGATTCGGGTTCGGTCGGCCCCGGCACTGGCTGGGATCCGGTACCGATCACTATTGCCGGCGCGGATGGAAAGCTGGCGGCAGCGCTGCCAGCCTATCTCAAGGCGCATAGCCAGGGCGAATATGTGTTCGATCATGCCTGGGCCGATGCATGGCACCGGGCGGGCGGGAGCTATTACCCCAAGTTGCAGATTGCGGTGCCGTTTACCCCCGCCACTGGCCCGCGCCTGCTGCTCGCCGATCCGGCACTGGCGGCCCCGCTGCTGCGCGCAGCCGAACAGGTTTGCGAGGAAAACGGGCTGTCATCGGCCCACGCCACCTTCATTGCGCCCGAACAGGTGCCGCTGTTCGAGGCGGCGGGTTGGCTGATCCGCAGCGATATCCAGTTTCACTGGGAAAACCGCGGCTATGCCAGCTTCGATGACTTTCTCGGGGCGCTATCCAGCCGCAAGCGCAAGGACATCCGCAAGGAGCGGGCGGCGGCGCAGGAGGGCGTGGAGATCCGTCACCTGACCGGCGCCGCGATCCTGCCGGAGCATTGGGATGCCTTCTGGACCTTCTATCAGGATACCGGGGCGCGGAAGTGGGGTACGCCCTATCTGACGCGCGAAGCCTTTACGCTGCTGGGCCAGCGGATGGCCGACCGGATCCTGTTGGTCATGGCCTTCATTGGCGGGACGCCGGTGGCCGGTGCGCTCAATTTCATTGGCCCGGATGCGCTCTACGGGCGGTATTGGGGGGCGGTGCTGGACAAGCCGTTCCTGCATTTCGAGCTGTGTTATTACCAGGCGATCGATGCCGCCATTGCGCTGGGCCTGGGCCGGGTAGAGGCCGGCGCCCAGGGCGGGCACAAGCTGGCGCGGGGCTATGAACCGGTCGAAACCTGGTCTGCCCATTATATCGTCCACCCCGGTTTTCGCGAAGCGGTCGAGGGCTTTCTGGACCGCGAGCGGCGGGGGGTGGCGCAGGACCGGCTTTATCTGGCCGAACGCGCACCCTTCAGGAAAGGTTAGCGCTCAAGCAGCCTTGCGGGCGGTTACCGAGAGCCATTCACGTGCGCGGCGCTGGGCTTCGGCGATCTCGCGGGCGGTCATCTCGTCGGAAATGTCTGCCCGGCACAGACCAGCTTCGGCGTGGCCTGAAGCGGCCGCCAGGTTGAACCACTTGTGCGCTTCGATCAGGTCACACTCCACGCCGTGGCTCCCGGTCGAGTAGGCGACCCCCAGATCGTAATAGGCGCTGACATCGCCCTGAGCGGCTGCGGCGAGACAGGTAGCGACCAGCAGATCCGCGCTGGTGGTTTCGACAGCTTCGGTCGGACCGAATGCGGCGGCGTGAATCCAGTTGGTGCTCATCTCGTTGACCCCCTTTTGCGCCAGGCGATTGGCCCGGCTGACGAGCCAAATCTTGCGGATCGTGGTCAACAAAAGGTTAACGCGGGAAAAAGTCTTTTTGCGGACAGTCGCCTGGCCGGTGAACGGGGTGGTTCTGGCAGGCTGCTGAAGGGGATTCAGCACCTGCCATTGCGGCTTGTGCAGGTTCAAGCGCGACACTATAGGCCCCGCACACGCCGGCGTGCGGTAGCCTACGGGAAAACCCGGGGCAGCGGGGACTTCGCTGGGTACGGCTGGTATCAGGTGGAGAGTTTATGGCGACGATTCTCGGCGACGAAATTGAT
Organism: Sphingomonadaceae bacterium; assembly: GCA_009926135.1. Classification (GTDB taxonomy): domain Bacteria; phylum Pseudomonadota; class Alphaproteobacteria; order Sphingomonadales; family Sphingomonadaceae; genus Novosphingobium. The sequence continues at coordinate 127,457 of RFPL01000008.1, read as the reverse complement.
GTTCTTGCCAAGGCGAAGCGGGCGCTTGGGGGCGATTACGTGCCCAGCGATACCGAAGAATACATGTCCGAGCCGCAGCTAGATTATTATCGGCGACTGCTGCTCGAATGGAAGAAACTGATCCTGTCGGCGGCACAGGACACGCTGCAGCAGCTCCAGGATGGCCCGATCCGCGAGCCCGATCTTAATGACCGGGCGTCGAGTGAAACCGACTGGGGGATCGAACTGCGCACGCGCGATCGGCAGCGCAAGCTGATTACCAAGATCGAATCGGCGCTGCGCCGGATCGAGGAGGGCGAATACGGCTATTGCGAGGTTACCGGTGAGCCGATCGGCCTTGGCCGCTTGTCCGCCCGCCCAATCGCGACAATGACGGTCGAAGCCCAGGAGGCGCACGAGCGGCGCGAGAAGATTTCCCGCGACGACTGATCCGATACAACTCGCGCTGCGGCGTTAACCTGTTTTTTGCCAGTCGCGTTTAGCTTTCGGCCACGGCGTTCCAGCTATCAATGGCTGGCGGGTCGCACCGGTTAGACTTTCGAGTGGGACAATAGGTACGTCAATGGACGGAAACGGACATCGTCAGATCGTGCGAGACAGCCTGTTCCTGATGGCTGACCTGCGCATTGATGGCGTCGGCGGGGATCACAAGGTCCGCGTCCGCAATGTCTCGGCCGGCGGCCTGATGGCCGATGGCGGCCCCCCGGTCCAGCGCGGCGCACTCGTCTGGGTCCAGCTGCGCAACATCGGCTGGGTCGAAGGGACAATCGCCTGGGTGCAGGAGAATCGCTGCGGCGTCGCGTTCCGTGAGGAAATCGACCCCAAGCTGGCGCGCGCGCCCCTGGTCGCAGGCGAAGGCACGCCGCGCTTTGTGCGCCCGCCGGTTGCCACGCGGGAACCTAGCCAAGTCCGCAAAATCTGATTTGAAGTTCAGGGCGGTGGGCAGCGTGCGATAGCTGCTGTCGGAAATCGCGCCGATCGGCTAGGCGGTGCAGACGATGTCGCTTCGCCCGCTGTCCATCTTTGCCGGACTTGCCCTGGCCCTTCTGTTGGCCAGCTGCAACAATGCGTCCGATCGTGCAGTCGAAGTGGCGGTGATCGGTGATCCCGGCTCACCCTTTGCCGGTGGCGCGCGGTTGCCGCTGGCGGCACAGCTCGTTCGTTCGGCCACGGCCGAAGGGCTGGTCGGCTTCGATGAGAGCGGACGGGTCATCCCGGCGCTGGCTGACCGCTGGATCGTGACCGATGACGGCCTCAGCTATATCTTCCGCCTGCGCGACGGGACCTGGCCTGACAAGACGTCGCTAACGGGCGAAGCCGCCCGCGCCGCCTTGCTCGAGGCGCTGGCAACCGTGCGCGGGACGGCTCTGGGGGCGGACCTTGCGGCTATCGAGGATGTGCGGGCGATGGCCGGCCGGGTGATCGAGATTCGCCTGAGCCAGGCCCAGCCCGATTTCCTGCAACTGCTTGCCCAGCCCGAACTGGGGTTGCTGCGCAAGGGGCGCGGGGCCGGGCCGATGCGGCTGACCCGCGAAAAGCGCGGCGCCCTGCTCAAGCCGATTGCCCCCGAAGACCGCGGGCTTCCCCAGATTGAAGACTGGAATGCCCGCCGCCGCAACCTGCGGCTGGTGGCCATGGCCGCACCGCGCGCGATTGAACGATTCAACGCCGGCGAGGTCGATGTGGTGCTGGGCGGACGGCTGGCAGACTTCCCCCGGCTGGACGCCAGCGGCGTCTCGCGCGGGGCGATCCGGCTTGATCCGGTCGCGGGGCTGTTCGGGCTGGCCGTGGCCAACCCGCAAGGCTTCCTGGCGGAACCAGAGCGCCGCGAGACCCTGGCCATGACGATCGACCGCGATGCACTGGCCGCCGCGCTCAACGTGGGCGGCTGGCTTGCGACCACGCGCATCGTCAATCCCGGTGCCGGCGATGACAACGGCACGGTTGGCGAGCGCTGGCCGGGTCAGTCGCTGGCTGAGCGCCGTGCCATCGCTGCTGCCCGCGTGGCCCGCTGGGCAAAGCAGGCGACCACTCCGCGCTTGCGGATCGCCCTTCCGCCCGGTCCGGGCAGCGCAGTATTGTTCACGCGCCTGGCCGAGGACTTCAAGGCAATCGGGATCGAGGCAGTTCAGGTTCGAGAGAGCGCCCCGGCGGACCTGCGACTGGTCGATACCGTGGCGCGCTATGTTCGCACTGGCTGGTTCCTTAACCAGCTTAGCTGCGCCAACGTTCGCGTGCTGTGCAGCACAAGCGCCGATCGGCTGGCAGGGCAGGCCCTGCAGGAGAGCGATCCGGCCAAGCGCGCCGATCTGTTTGCCCAGGCCGAGGCGCAATTGACGATCGCCAACAGCTTTATTCCCTTCGGCGTTCCAATCCGCTGGTCGCTTGTCAGCGGGCGTACCACTGGGTTCATGCCCAATCCCTGGAATGCCCATCCCTTGATGCCGCTGGCCATGCTCCCCAAGTAAGCGGTGCGGCCGCTGGTGGTACGCCCCTGAACGACGGGATTGCCGATGGACATGACCAAGCCTGCTGCCCGGCCCCGTCGGCTTGAACCGCTGGCAGCGGATCTGCCGCTCGGCTCGGATCCACGTTCGGTGCGCCGCCGGGTCGAAGCCCTGGAACGGGTGCTCGAAGGATTGGTCGAAATCCCGGTGCTGCGGCGCAAGGTCGGGCTCGATGCGATGGTGGGACTGGTTCCGGTCGCGGGGGACCTAGTGACGGCCGCGATGGGCCTTTATCTGGTCTGGGAAGCCCGCAATCTCGGGATGTCGCGGTGGCAGCTATGGCGGATGGTCGCAAATGTCGGGATCGACACGGCAGTCGGTGCGGTCCCGCTGGCGGGTGATCTGTTCGACCTGCTTTTTCGCTCCAACACCCGGAATCTGCGGATTATTCGTAGGCACTTGGACCGGCATCATCCGGCTTCAAAGGTGATCGAAAGCTGAAGACGGACTACGCGACTCGCCGGAATCCCGCGATTTACGAGAAATTAACCTTTCCTCTTCATAGGTCATATGGTTAATGACAGGTACTGGCCCTGGTGAAGGGGTCGTTGCCAGACCACGGGGCAAAGGGGGATTACCCATGCGCGTATTGCTGATCGAGGACGAGCCGACAACGGCACGGGCCATCGAACTGATGCTGACTACCGAAGGCTTCAATGTCTATTCGACCGATCTGGGCGAAGAGGGCTTGGACCTTGGCAAGCTCTATGACTACGACATCATCCTCCTCGACCTGAACCTGCCCGACATGCACGGGTACGACGTGCTCAAGAAGCTGCGCGTCGCCAAGGTCCAGACCCCGGTGCTGATCCTGTCGGGCATCTCGGAAATGGATTCGAAGGTCCGCTCCTTCGGCTTCGGAGCTGATGACTATGTCACCAAGCCGTTCCACCGCGAGGAACTGGTGGCCCGCATCCATGCCGTGGTGCGCCGTTCCAAGGGCCATTCGCAGTCGATCATCCGCACCGGCAAACTGGCGGTGAACCTGGATGCCAAGACGGTCGAGGTCGATGCCGCCCGCGTCCACCTGACCGGCAAGGAATATGCGATGCTCGAGCTGCTTTCGCTGCGCAAGGGCACCACGCTGACCAAGGAAATGTTCCTGAACCACCTTTATGGTGGCATGGACGAACCGGAACTCAAGATCATCGACGTGTTCATCTGCAAGCTCCGCAAGAAGCTCGCACATGCCTGCGGCGGTGAAAATTACATCGAAACGGTCTGGGGCCGCGGCTATGTGCTGCGCGATCCGGGCGAAGAGGCGGTTGCCGCCTGAGCCTTGTACCCGTTGGTCTGAAAACGGCTCGCTTCCCAGGAAGCGGGCCGTTTTCTTTTGCGCCGAGGCGGCTCAGCCGATCCGGTTGAAGTAGGTCGTTTCCAGCTTGGGCATGGCCTCGCCGGCCCAGACAATGGTTTCGGTCATCGATTTCTGATCCTTCGCCACCGTATAGACCCGGGTAGAGACTGGCGCGCCCTGCTTGCCCAGTGTCATCACCAGCGTGTTTGGCGCAGGCTGGCGCAGTGAGACGGTATCGATGAAGTCCATGTTACCGCCGATCGGGACTGCGACGCCGTCGGCCGCTGCAGTCGATTCCGCGCGGCGGGTGGTGCCATCGGGAGCAACGATCTCGACCACCGTGGTCCACTTCCGGTCATCGCCGAGGCGGAATGAGATCGTGACCGCGCGGGGGCGTTCCTCGGCCGGGATTCGCGCGACGTCTAGCGACCAGCGTCCGGCCAGCGGACTCGACCTGGGGGCGACAGCGTGGGCTGCCGGCAACGGAGCCGCCGGCTGAAACGGATTGTTTGCCGCAATCATCAGTCCGAACGCGGCGAGTGGTAGTGTGGCGAGCATGGTAATCGTTCCTTTCGACCATTTCGGCCCCGACTGGCGAGGCTGCTCGGGAGCATCGGTCGGGGAGCGCCGGTCGGACAGATCGATATTCTTGTCCCAGATTTTCTGGGCATCAAGCAGGCGCGCCAGCTCGCGGCTGCTGCCCACTCCGGTCTTGCGCCGGGCATCGCGCAGACGCTCGTTGATCGAGGCTTCTGACTTGCCCAGTGTCACCGCGATCGATTTGACGGTATGGCCAGCGGCGAGCAGGCGCAGAACCTCCAGCTCGTTGTCCGTCAACGCGGCGGTGGCGGCAGGCATGGGGAACTGGACCGTCATGGCGCTTGATCACCACAAGCGCCGCTAAGCGTCCATCCCAATTTTCTTGTACGGAACGCCTCCTGCGGCAGAGGCTGCGCTGCTTGACCCTTGCGGGCGGCGCTGCCAGAGGCACCGACCATGACCGCGCACAAATCCGGCGATCCAACCACGATCAACCGCCTTTACGGCCGCTCCAAGGGCAAGCCCTTGCGCCAGGGTCAGCAGGAGCTGGTCGATCAGCTTCTGCCGCAGATTGCCGTGCCAGCAGAGGGGCCAGTTACGGCTACCAGCCTGTTCGGCCAGGATTGCCCGCTCCATTTCGAGATTGGCTTCGGCGGGGGAGAGCACATGGCGGCGCGGGCCGACATGCTGCCAGACCACGGCTTCATCGGTGCCGAACCGTTCCTTAACGGCGTGGCCCAGGCCCTTACCCATGTCGCTGGTGACAATGGTGCGCACCCGCCGCTCGGCAATGTCCGGATCTTCCACGGAGATGCGCTGGACGTGCTGCGCCGGATTCCGGATGGGTCACTGTCGTTCCTTTACCTGCTGCACCCCGATCCCTGGCCCAAGGCGCGCCATGCCAAGCGGCGGATGATGAACGACGGGCCGGTCGACCTCATCGCTGCCAAGCTCAGGCCCGGCGGGGAATTCCGCTTTGGCACGGATCACGCCGTCTATGTCCGACATGCTCTGATGGTGATGCGCCGTCATGCTGGCCAGTTCGAATGGCTGATCGACAAACCGCAGGACTTCCAGAAGCGCCCCGGTGGCTGGCCTGAGACGCGCTATGAGCACAAGGCGCGCACGGTCTATGGTCACGAGGTCTGGTACTTCCGCTATCGCCGCCGCTGAAATTGTGCCGGTCTGACGCAGCGTCAGGTGTACCTCGTCGCGGGCGCGGCCCGGCCTTTAGCCGAACACGGCCGCGTGGATCACCGCGGCGGCGATGCCGAAGAAGGCCAGGCAGGCCGGTACGGTCAGCACCTGGGCCGCAACTGCGCCAGTTTCCATCGGTCCGGTCCAGGTCTGCAGCGGCAGCAACCCGCGCATAAAGGCAGATGGCTGGCGCGGCGGGTTCATCCCGAACAGCAGCGCCGCGGTCCCGAAATACATGGCCGCGTAACCCAGACTGATCAGGATAGCGAAAATTGCCTGGCCGTCATGGCCGCTCGCCGCGAACAGGCCGCCAAAGAACAAGCCATAGCATAGGGCCATCGTTCCCCAGATCCAGCTGGGCATTTCAAGGTCGACGGCTTCCGGTTGGACCGGGGCGATCTCCGGGAAAACGGTCGCAAGGACAGCCACGTCATGGGCGTCGGCAAGGTCCGTCGTCAGGTCGGGTTCGAAGTTATGGCGCAGTTCAAGCATGGCGCAATCCTTTCATGGCATCAATGTCCGAGCGTCCGTCGCGATGAATCCGGATGCCGGTTAACAGGCTGTCGGCAATTGCCTCCGCGCGGGCAGCAACCACGGCGGTAGCAGCGGTGTCGCCTTCCAGGTCCCGCAGCGTGGCGCGAAACAGGACCAGCCAGCGCTTGAAGTGGAATGCATCGATTTGGGGTATGGCAACATGCTTGGCCATCGGGTTGCCGCGGAACGTTGCGTCTCCCAATAGGACCGATCCCCAGAATTGCTTCATCCGCGCGAGGTGCGGCCCCCAGTCCGTGATCCGCGCGGCAAAGATCGGGCCGAGCACCGGATCGCCGCGAACCTTGGCGTAGAACTGCTCGACCAGGCGGTCGATGTAAGCCGGGTCAATGCCCAGCGCAGCGGCACCATCGCGCTTGGCGATCCGGGCAGCCGCGGCATGGGGGTGGGCATCAGACATGAGTGGCGACTCATTAAGTGGTAAACTACATGCCACTTAACTTGGCTTGCCGGTTTAAGCAATATCTATTATACCACTTTGATGCGGCTAAACCTTCATACTGATTATGCCCTGCGCTTGTTGATGTACCTTGCCCAGCACGGCGGTCAGGCCTCGGTTGACGAGGTGGCTGGGGTATTCGGGGTTTCGCGTCACCACCTGATGAAGGTCGCGCAGCAACTTGCCGCGCAGGGCTATCTTGACGCCCGGCGCGGGCGCGGCGGCGGAATTTCGCTGGCACGGCCGGCCGCCGAGATCAATGTCGGCGCTGTGGTGCGCGCGCTGGAACCAACCGGCACTTTCGTCGAATGCTTTGATCGCAAGACCAACACTTGCACGATTGCCGGGGTTTGCGGGTTGCAGGGCGCGTTGAACCAGGCGCTGGGCGATTTCCTGGCGCGACTCGACCGGTATACGCTGGCCGAACTGGCTCCGAATCCGGCGCGGTTCAGGGCAGCGACAGGCCTGCCGGTCGCACCAGAGCATACTGTCGCAGGATAATTTCGCTTCGGCGCTCCGGTGAAAAACTATGTGGCAAGGCTGATGCCGAATCTCTAGCTTTTTGATCGACAAAGCCGGAGGAGGAGTCGGCCATGGAACTCGGCAGTTTCGATCTAGCCTACCTGCTTCCGTTCATCGGGGTCGGCTTTGCCGCCCAGCTGGTGGACGGTGCCCTTGGCATGGCCTTCGGCGTGATCTCCAATACCTTGCTGGTGGGCGTGCTGGGAATCCCGCCGGCGCTTGCTTCGCAGCGCGTTCACGTGGTCGAATGCTTCACCACCGCGACCTCGGGTGTAAGTCACCTGCTGCATGGGAATGTCGACAAGACGCTGTTTTTCCGCCTGCTGATTCCCGGCATGATCGGCGGGGTCGCCGGGGCCTATGTCCTGACTTCGCTTGATGCCGAAGTGGTCAAGCCCTTCGTGCTGATTTACCTGGCCGGGATCGGCATTTACCTGCTGTGGCGCGGGCTGTTCTATCCGCCCAAACTGCGCGAGGCCGGTCTTGTCGCGCCGCTTGGCCTGGTCGGCGGGTTCCTTGATGCGGCTGGCGGCGGCGGCTGGGGACCAGTGGTTACGTCCAACCTGCTGATCCAGGGAGCCGACCCGCGCAAGGTGGTTGGCACGGTCAACACCGTCGAGTTTTTCCTGACGCTGACGATCAGCGCCACTTTCCTCTATCACCTTGGCATTGCCGACGTGGCCGGTGCCACGCTGGGCCTGCTGATTGGCGGGGTTGCCGCCGCGCCGCTGGGTGCCTGGGCGGCCAAGCATTTTCCGCCCAAGACCATGCTGATCCTGGTCGGGGTAGTGCTGACCCTGACCAGTGGCTACGGCGTCTACCGCGCCTGGGGGTGAGTGGATCCGCCCCCGGCGCGGCTGATGCCAATCAACCTGCCACGCCGGCCGCGGCCAGGACCGCGAGTGTCAGGATATCGGGTGCGATCGCGGTCATCGGGATCACCTGAACCGGCTTTTCCATCCCGATCAGCATTGGTCCGATCGTGGCATTGCCCGCCAGTTCGCGCAGCAGCTTGGCCGAGATGTTGGCGGATTGCAGCCCCGGCATGACCAGCACGTTGGCCGGCGCAGTCAGGCGGCTGAACGGATAGTTCTTCATCACCGTCGGGTTGAGCGCAGCGTCAGGGGCCACTTCGCCCTCGTACTCGAAACCGGGATTCTCTGCATCCAGGATCGCCACCGCGCCCCGAATCGACTCCAGCCAGCGACCCGGCGGGTTGCCGAAGGTCGAATAGGACAGGAAGGCGACGCGCGGCTCATGACCCAGGCGGCGGGCCACCGCGGCGGTTTCCTTGGCGATGACCGCCAGGTCGGCCGAACTGGGACGCTCGTTCACGGTCGTGTCGGACAGGAACACCGTATAGTTCTTGCCGATCATCAGGTGGATGCCGAACGGCAAGCGGCCTTCCTGCGGCTCCAGCACTTGCCGCACTTCGCGCATGGTCTGGGCAAAGGTGCGGGTCTTGCCGGTCACCATCGCATCGCCCACGCCCAGCTTCAGCAGCAGCGAGGCGAAGACATTGCGGTCCTGGTTGACCATCCGGCGCACGTCACGTTCCAGGAAGCCACGGCGCTGCAGCTTGGCATACAGCGTTTCGACCATGGCCGGGACATATTCGCTGACTGCTGAATTCTCGATCTGGTAGCTGTCCGGGTTCTCAACCCCCAGTTCGACCAGCTTGGCCTTGACCTGTTCGGTCCGCCCGACCAGCACGGGCTCGCCATAGCCGAAATCGCGGTACTGGATCGCCGCGCGCAGCACGATCTCGTCCTCGGCCTCGGCAAAGATCACCCGCTTGGGGCTGGCCTTCACCTGCTCATAGACTTGTGTCAGCACCGAAGTCGTCGGGTTGAGTCGCGCTTTCAGGCTGTGGCGATAGGCGTCAAAGTCCTCAATCGGTTTGCCCGCCATGCCGGTTTCCATCGCCGCCTTGGCAACGGCCGAGGATACGACCTCCATCAAGCGCGGATCAAACGGCGCCGGGATGATGTAGTCCGGCCCAAACTGGTATTTCTGCCCGTAGGCTGCCGCAACTTCTTCCGGCACCTGCTCGCGCGCCAGTTCGGCAATGGCCTTGGCTGCGGCAATCTTCATCTCTTCGTTGATCGTGGTCGCTCGCACGTCGAGCGCGCCGCGGAAGATGAAGGGGAAGCCCAGCACGTTGTTGACCTGGTTCGGATAGTCCGACCGGCCGGTGGCAATGATCGCGTCAGGGCGCACGGCCTTGGCATCTTCGGGCCGGATCTCCGGATCGGGATTGGCCATGGCGAAGATGATCGGCTTGGGCGCCATCTTGGCGACGTATTCGGGCTTCAGCGCGCCGGCAGCGGACAGGCCCAGGAAGATGTCGGCACCAACCAGCGCCTCTTCCAGGCTGCGCGCCGTAGTGTCGATCGCGTGGGCGCTCTTCCATTGGTCCATGCCGCCTTCACGGCCGCGATAGATCACGCCGGAGCGGTCGCAGACGGTCACGTTGTCATGCCGCACGCCCATCGACTTGATCAGCGCGGTGCAGGCGAGGGCTGAAGCGCCCGCGCCGTTCACGACCACTTTCACGTCCTTGAACTCGCGTCCGGTCAGAAAGCAGGCGTTGACCAGGCCGGCGGCGGCGATGATCGCCGTGCCGTGCTGGTCATCGTGCATCACCGGGATCTTCATGCGTTCGCGCAGGGCCTGCTCGATCACGAAGCATTCGGGGGCCTTGATGTCCTCCAGGTTGATGCCGCCGAAGCTCGGCTCCATCATCGCCACGGCCTCGATGATCGCATCGGGATCTTCGCTGGCCAGTTCGATATCGATCGAATCGACGTCGGCAAAGCGCTTGAACAGCACGGCCTTGCCTTCCATCACCGGCTTGGAAGCCAGTGCGCCCAGGTTGCCCATGCCCAGGATTGCCGTGCCGTTGGAGATGACGGCGACGAGGTTGCCCTTGGCAGTATACTCATAGGCATCGGCCGGATTGTCGGCGATCGCCTGGACCGGCACGGCCACGCCCGGCGAATAGGCCAGGCTCAGGTCGCGCTGGGTCGCCATCGGCTTGCTGGCGATGATCTCGATTTTTCCGGGGCGGATCGTCTTGTGATAGAACAGGGCTTCACGCTCGGTGAAGCTCACCCGGTTGTTCTCATCGCGCGGGCTGGTTTCGTCGGACACCGGTACCTCCATGGATCGGGGCAGCCCTAACGGAACTCACCGCGACGGGATAGGGGAAAGCTGCCCGGCGCGCCTTGGGCGAATCGTCTGTAACCGGCTAACCGGTTGACGATGAGCGGCTCCGCAACCCCGATGATGACGCAGTACCTGGCGTTGAAGGCTGAAGCGGCGGATTGCCTGCTGTTCTACCGCATGGGCGACTTCTTCGAACTGTTCTTCGACGATGCCAAGCAGGCGGCCCAGATCCTTGATATCGCACTGACCAGCCGCGGCGAGCACATGGGCGTGCCGATCCCGATGTGCGGCGTGCCGGTCCACTCGGCCGAAGGCTACCTCGCGCGGCTGATCAAGGCCGGTTGCCGGGTCGCCATTGCCGAGCAGGTTGAAACGCCCGAGGAAGCGAAGAAGCGCGGCGGCTCGAAGGCGCTGGTCGCGCGGGATATCGTCCGGTTTGTCACGGCCGGCACGCTGACCGAAGAGGCGCTGCTGGAGCCACGCCGGGCCAATGTGCTGGCGGCGATCTGCGAAGTACGCGGGACCTGCGGTATTGCCGCCTGCGACATATCCACGGGCCGGATGGAACTGGAGGAATGTCCGCCAGACCGCCTCGGGGCGGCGCTCGCACGCCTGGGTGCCAGCGAGGTTGTCGCCCCCGACGGCTGGGATGCCTGTCCCGTCGATGGCATCCCTCGCCCCGTCAGCACGTTCTCCAGCGATGATGGTGAAGCCCGGCTCAGGACAGTCCACGGCGTTGCGACGCTGGATGGATTCGGCCAGTTCTCGCGCCCCATGCTGGCTGCTGCTGGCGGTCTCATCGCTTACCTCGACCATGTCGGGCGCGGGCGCTTGCCGCTGCTATTGCCGCCAGTCGTGCTGGGGCAGGCGGCACACCTGGCGATGGATGAAGCGACCCGGGCGAGCCTCGAAATCCTTGTCTCCAGCCAGGGCACGCGCAAGGGCAGCCTGGTCGAGGCGCTCGATCGCTGCGTCACCGGAGCGGGAGCCCGGCAGCTGGCACAGGACCTGGCGGCGCCGCTGACCGATGCAGCCCAGATCGAGGCGCGGCTCGATCTGGTGCAATGGCTGCATGACGATGCCCTGCTGCGCGGCGATTTGCGCGCAGTGCTCCGCGCCGCGCCCGATGTCGGCCGCGCGCTGGGCCGGATCGTCGCAGGCCGCGGAAGCCCGCGCGATCTTGGCCAGCTTCGCGACGGCCTAGCCGAAGCACGGCGGATTCATGATCACTTGCAGCACCGCATGGATCGTCCGGCCTTGCTCGACGCCTTGTTGCCGGCGCTGGCGGGACATGGTGCGCTGGTCGATCTGTTCAGCCGCGCGCTGGTGCCCAGCCCGCCGACCGAGCGCAGCCAGGGCGGCTACATCGCTGAGAGCTACGACCACGCCCTCGACGAACTGCGGCGCATTTCGGGCGATGCCCGGCGCGCCATCGCCGCACTTGAGGCGAAGTACCGTGATCAGACCGGGATTGCCGCGCTGAAGGTGCGCCACAATGGCGTGCTCGGCTATTTCATCGAGGTTCCGGCTGGCCGCGCCGATCCGCTGATGGCACCCGACAGCGGGTTTACGCATCGCCAGACCATGGCCGGGGCCGTGCGCTTCAACGCGGTTGCCCTGCACGAGGAGGCGAGCCGGATCGCCGAGGCCGGCGGGCGCGCTCTGGCGGCGGAAGAGGCGCATTTCGAGGATCTGGTCGCGACGGCCGTTGCCGCGTGCCAGGCCATTGCTGCGACGGCTGCGGCGCTGGCCCGGATCGATGTCGCCGCCGCCCTGGCAGAGCGCGCCGCCGAGGGCGGCTGGGCCCGTCCCGAGGTGGTCGAGGAGGCCTGCCTGGACATCACCGGCGGGCGGCACCCTGTGGTGGAAGCAGCCCTGGCTGCGAAGGGTGAGCGCTTCGTCGCCAACGATTGCCGATTGCTCCCCAGGGACCGATTGTGGCTGGTTGGCGGGCCGAACATGGGCGGCAAATCAACCTTCTTGCGCCAGAACGCGCTGATCGTGCTGCTGGCTCAGGCTGGCAGCTTCGTCCCAGCCAAGGCAGCCCGGATTGGCCTGGTAGACCGCCTGTTCAGCCGGGTCGGTGCTTCCGACAATCTCGCGCGCGGCCGCTCGACCTTCATGGTCGAAATGGTCGAGACGGCAGCAATCCTGGCCCAAGCGACCGAGCGAAGCTTCGTGATCCTTGACGAGGTCGGCCGCGGGACATCGACTTACGACGGCCTCGCGCTCGCCTGGGCAGTGGTTGAGGCGGTACACGGCGTCAACCAGTGCCGCTGCCTGTTCGCCACGCACTATCACGAACTCGCCCGGCTTGCGGAAAGCTGCGAAGCCCTGTCGCTCCACCACGTCCGCGCGCGCGAATGGAAGGGCGACCTGGTGCTGCTGCACGAAGTGGCCGAAGGACCGGCGGACCGCTCGTATGGGCTTGCTGTCGCGAAGCTTGCGGGCGTTCCCGCGCCAGTCGTTTCGCGCGCCAAGGCCGTGCTTGAACGGCTGGAGAAGGGCCGTGCGGAGACCGGTGGACTGGCTGCGGGCCTGGGGGATCTGCCGCTGTTTGCTGCCGCCGCCGAGGCCCGGGCCGATCTGGTCGATGCCCTGCGCGAAACGCTCAAGGGGCTTGATGTTGACGCGCTCAGCCCGCGCGAGGCACTGGATCTGCTCTATCAGTTGAAGCGCGAGGCTGGCGCCGAAGCCTGAGGGAAGTCTTTGTTAAGAGGCCGCTGATATTGTGCGGGCCATGTTCGGGACTCGGATTACGACCGTATTTCAGAGCCGCTGGAAGGCGGTGACCTGGTCGCTCGGCATCCTGGCAACGGCCTATTGCTCTGTCCCCGATGCGGACAACCCCGACTCGCAGCATGCCAAGGCCCCGCCACCGCACCACTCGCCCTGGGCCAAGGATCATTGAAATGACGCGGCTGTTCCGCGACTGGCGCGTTGCGCTGCTTTGGGTGATCGGCATCAGTACGCTGGCCGCTGCCTATTTCTCGCAAGGGGGTGGGCCCCAAGACCTGCTGACCAGGCCTGCGCCTGCCGCGCCAAGAGCCGCGCCGGCAGTGTCGCCGGCCGCACCGGCCTCTCCCGCCGTCCGGGTCGATGCGAATGAGGAAGAGGGCGGGAACTTTGGTGATCCTGTCCTCGACACCACGCCGTTTGATCCCAGTCCGCCTGAGCCCGCGGCTGCGGCGAGTCCGGCGGCCGGTCCTGCCGGGGCTAGCGCACCAGCGCCTGCAACTCCCTAGCCATCCGGTCCAGGATCGCGCTCTGCTGCCAGCGCTCCGTCGCCCGTTCGGCCGCCGCCTTGCCCAGACTTGCGCGGCGGGCTGGATCGTCCGCCAGCTCGGCAATCGCCCGCGCGAGCGCAGCGGCATCGGCTGGGGCGACACAGCGACCGCAACCATCCACCTCGCTGTAGAGCCCGGTACCCGGCTCGGTTGTTGCGACGACGGGCCGGCCCGAAGCGAGCATGTTGGTCAGCTTGGACGGCAGCACCAGATCCGCAGCACCGGCAATCTGCGGCAGCAGATGCAGGTCGGCCATGGTCAGCATGGCGCCCATGCGCGCGGCGGGCTGCAGATCGTGCAACTGGACGTTGGGGAGGCCGCGCGACTGGGCTTGCAGCGCGGGGCGGTTGGGACCCTCGCCGCAGATCACGAAGGCAATGTCCGATCGGTGCTGCAGCGCGCGGGCGGCCTCGATCAGGATCTCGATCCCCTGCTTGCGGGCGATATTGCCGGAATAGAGCGCTACGACCTTGTGCTCCAGGCCCCATTCCTGGCGAATGACCGCGGCACCTGCGGAATCTGGCGCAAAGCGTGCATCCGCCCAGTTGCGTAGTTCCAGGCGTCGCTCGGGCGGGATGCCCTTGTCACCCAGCTTGGCCACCATCTGCGGGCTGATTGTCGATACCCGGTCTGCCTGGCGCAGGACCCAGCCCTCGGCCCACATCGCGAACCGGCCATGCAGGCTGTTTTCGCGCATCAGCCCGGTAGCGAAGGCGGCTTCCACCTCGAAGTCCTGGACATGGATCCACAACCGCGCGCCGCAGAGCCAGGCCGCCAGGATCGCGGCCAGTACGCTAAGCAGCGCTGGTGCCACGCAGAGCACTACCTGTGGCCGCTCGCGCAGGGCAATGCGGACGGCTGGGATCAGCGCTGTGATTGCAAAGCTGACGAGGTGCGCGAACCGCCGCAGGCCGACCGGGTCCTGCGGCACGAAATGCGGGCAGCGGACCAGCTTCACGCCGTTTTCCTCGGCCTCCAGCCAACCGCCGGCATAGGCTGGATCGGCCCGCCACTGCGGATAATATGGCTTTCCGACCACGGCGGTGACCTTGTGGCCCGAGCGGACCAGCGCTTCGCACAGGCCAGCCGTGTAGGGCCCGATGCCAACCGGCTCAGGAGTGTAGTTCAGCCCGATGACGAGCAGGGAAGGCGGACCCATCGCCGTTCCTGAAGTGGGCGGTCAGTTATGCTTGGGTACGGCAAAGGTGCCGGAAACCCGGCCACCCGTCTGGGTGGATCCGCGGCCGTCGACACTGGATATCCCGCTGTTGAGATCGATCACCAGGCGCCCCCCGTTAAGCGTGTCGCCGCCCCGCCGCAGCGCCACATTGCCCGCCAGGGTAATTACCCGGCGGTTGAAATCGTAAATCGCCACGTCGCCGCGCGCGCTTTCGTTGCCGCGGTTGACTGCGACGCCCCCGGTCGCATCGATCCGCTGAATCTGCAGACTGCCCTTATCCGTGAAGGCGACGGTGGTGCGGTCAGCGGTCAGTTGCAGGCCGCCCTGGTTGATCGAGACGTTGCCGGCCAGCACCACCCGGTCCTGGCGGTCCTGCAACTCGATCCGGTCTGCCGCATAGCTGACCGGGGCATTGCTGTCGTGCCCGCCCAGCGCCTGGGCATCGGAGCGGCCGATCGCCAGCAGACCCACTGCGCCGATCGCAAAGCCGGCCAGCAGCGAACGCAGTGCAATGCGGGAAATCGATGCTTCGGCCATCACGGCATCCTCAACTTGCCCGGGGTCATCACCAGCCGCGCATTGCCTTCCAGCGCAACCGTTCGCGCGTTAAGGTCAGCCACTAACCTTTCGGCGGAAAAAGTGCCAGCCGGAATGGCCCCGTTAACCCCGCCATTGCCCAGAATTCGTTGGCCCTTCAGGTCGATGGCAACATGGCCCGTGGTCATCCGGTAACCATCGGCCGCCGTGAAGGTTACCGGGCCGGCCACGTCGACGGCCTCGCGGTTGTAATCATAGCTGCCGCCCTGCGCGGACAGCTCGGCCGGACCATCCGTCATCAGGATGCGGGCGACCAGCCCCTTCATGCGCACCACCGGGTCGGCGGCTGAGACCTGTACCGCGTTGGCGGCGGTGACGGTGAAGGGCCGGCCTTCGTTGTCCTCGCCCCGGTACATCGCGTTCGCCACCACCAGCCGGTCCTCGGTGGTTGCGACCTTGTTGCGGTCGAGCAGGAAGCTGATCTCGCCGCGCGGGAACAGCGGACCAAGTAGCATCGCGGCTGCCACCACCCCGACGGCACCCGGCAGCCAGCGCGCCAGGATCCGGATCAGCCGGTCGTGCGAACCCCCCGGCGCGGCCCATTGGCGGCGCTGGTTGCGGATCCGGTCGGCGGCTTCGGTCATGGCATGGCCCTGGGCTTCAGCTCACGCTTCGTGGCTGAAGATGTCCTTGTCCGCCCACCCGGCGAGATCGAGCCGGGCGCGGTGGGGCAGGAAATCGAAACAGGCCTGGGCGATGGCGGTGCGCCCCTCGCGCTCCAGCCGCTCGACCAGGATCGTGTGCATTGCGTGGAGAAAACGCACGTCCGAAGCGGCATAGTCCAGCTGCGCGTCGCTCAGCACCGGACCACCCCAGTCGCTCGATTGCTGCTGCTTGGACAGTTCCTTGCCCAGCAATTCACGCACCAGGTCCTTCAGGCCATGCCGGTCGGTATAGGTGCGCACCAGCTTGCTGGCGATCTTGGTGCAGAACACCGGCGTGGCGGTGATGCCCAGGTAATGCTCGATCGCGGCCAGGTCGAAGCGGGCAAAGTGGAACAGTTTGACCCGCGCCGAATCCGCCAGCACCGCTTTCAGATTGGGTGCGGCATAGTCGGTTCCCGGGTTGAAGCGGACAAGATGTTCGTCGCCCTTGCCATCGGACAACTGGACAACGCAGAGCCGGTCACGCGGAGTGATCAGGCCCATGGTCTCGGTATCGACCGCGATCGGGCCGGGCGCAAAGACATCACCTGGGAGGTCTTCTTCGTGGAGATGGACAGCCATAGGGCAAGGTGCTTAGGCCCATTGCTGCAGGGATGAAAGCCCCAGTGGGAGTGAGATTGCGATGGCCAGTGGCGAGACAGTGCCGGAGAGCTGGCGCGAGGTGCTTGAACCCGTGCTGGCCAGCGCCAGGTCACGCCAGCTTGGCGGCTTCCTCAAGGCCGAGGAAGCGGCTGGCAAGGCGATCTATCCGCCGCGCGGACTTCGCCTCGCTGCGCTGGAACTGACCGCGCTGGACGCAGTGAAGGTCGTGATCCTGGGGCAGGACCCCTACCACGGCCCCGGCCAGGCCCACGGCCTGTCGTTCTCGGTACAGGACGGTGTGAAAGTGCCGCCAAGCCTGGTCAACATCTACAAGGAACTGGCCAGCGACCTGGGCTTGGCCGTCCCGCGCCACGGCAACCTGACCCATTGGGCGCGGCAGGGCGTGCTGCTGCTCAATGCCGCGCTGACGGTGGAGGACGGCCAGCCCGCTTCGCACCAGGGGCGCGGCTGGGAGGAGATCACCGATGCCGTGATCGCCGCCGTCGCCGCCAAGGCCGAACCCTGCGTCTTCCTGCTGTGGGGCAGCCATGCCCAGCGCAAGGCCCAGTCGGTGCCGGGGTTGAGGAGCAGCCATCATCTCGTGCTGACCGCGCCGCATCCCAGCCCGCTCTCGGCGCATCGCGGCTTTCTGGGCTGCCGACACTTCAGCCAGGCCAATGCCTTTCTGGAAGACAAGGGACGGGGCGGGGTGGACTGGGCGCTTTAGCCAGCCTGCGGCAGCGGCCCGCTCAGCTTGACACAGTTGACACTGAGTCCGCTTCTTCCAACAGGCAAAAACCCGCAGAAATCCTGAAGATTTCGGCATTTCCGGACAATGCTGTCCGCCGGAAAGAAAAAATCTTCCGCGCATCAACCATGAGAAAGAGCCGGCGCAGGATAGCAGGCGCTGGCTCTGTAGGAAAACGTCGCGGGACTAGCCGCGCCGCCGCAGCATCCCCTCCGCGAGCATCGACCCCAGGTTCGGCCCCTGCTCGGGATAGAGGTAAGGTTCGATCAGCTCGGCCTCGATCACGGCGAGCCGCCCGTCGTCCAGCCGGACCATGTCGATCCGGGCGTAGAGCGGTGCCTGGCCGAAGGGCAGCAGCGCCATGATTGCTTCGGCGGCGGCCCGGTCGGCTGGGGCAGGCTCAAGCGGTGTCTCGGTGCCGCCGTAAAGCGACTGGATCCGGTAATCGCCGCCAGTCGCCTGCTTGAGCAGCGTGTGGCAGAGCACGCCATCGACGAAGATGAAGCTCAGTTCGCCCTCGCGCTGGATCGCAGGCAGGAACGGCTGGATCATGGCCGGCTGTTCGATTGCCCAGTCAGCCTGCGGGGGATCATCGCGCGTGAAGCTGTCCTGCCCGATCGCGCCGGCTCCGACCCGGCGCTTCACGACCACCCGGTCCGTGCCGAAGTGATCGAAGGCCGCGATGATCTCGGCACATCCGGCCCGCTCGGGCCACAGGGTCGGGATCGTTACCGCACCGCGTGTCGCCAGTTCCCTGAGGTACAGCTTGTCGGCATTCCAGCGCACAACTTCGAGCGGGTTGCAGACCGCCACCCCGGCCGCTTCCAGGTCGCCCAGCCGGGCCAGGAACTCGTCCTTGGCCTCGGTATAGTCCCACGGCGTGCCCAGGATCGCCAGGTCGAACCGCGCCAGCTCCGCCAACGGCGCGCGCCAATCGATATCGGTCACGGTGCCGCGCGCACCCACTCCCGCCCGGACAGCCTCCAGATAGAGGTCATGCTCGAACGCGTCGGGGCGGCGAGTGGGCGAACCGGGAAGGGTCGCGGGGCAGGCGAGGAAGGCGATCTTCATGGCCGCCGCCTAGCTGCCCGCGGCCGGTTTGGCGAGGGGCTGGACGAAAGAGACCAAGTGGTTATCACAGTGGGCGATGCTGAACGCCGCGCCGCTCTGGCTGATCTCCGTCCTGCTTTTTGCAGGCATGTTTGCTTGCTACGAGTTGGGCTTCCTGCTCCATCGCCGGGTGCGGCACCGCGCCGACGCGGCGGAACCCGGCACCACCGATGAGAGCTATTCCCACGCCGGCGTGTTCGGCCTGCTGGCGCTGCTGATGGCTTTTGCCTTCAGCCTCTCGATCGCCCGGCACGAGGAGCGCCGCCAACTGGTGACCGACGAGGCCAATGCAATCGGCTCATTTGCCAATCGGCTGGCCTTGCTGCCCCCGGCCGCGGAGGTGGAGATTACGCGCCGGCTGCATGACTATGCCGAGCTCCGGCTACAGACCGGACTCGCTGCCGATGGCGCACCCGGGCTGCAGGCCGAAATGGCCCGGCGCCATGCCGCGCTGCGCGGCACGCTTTATGCCGCGCTTGGCCGCCAGCCGGCGGACACCCGCCTGCCGGTACTGGTCCAGGGCTTCGATGATTTTTCGGACCTTGCGACCAAGCGCGGCGCAGCCCGGCGCTCGCGTCTGCCGGACGAGGTGCTGGGACTGCTGATGGTCTATTGCCTCGCCGGGGCGGTGCTGCATGGGTACACCGTGGCCGGCAGCGGCGGACGGCATCGGACGACCGCGGCGCTGTTCTTCCTGCTGCTGTCGCTCGCCTTTGCGACGATCCTCGACATCGACAACCCGCGCGGCGGGTTCATCATGGTCTCGCAGGCCGACATGGCCGATGTGGTTCAGCGGCTGGCGGCGGGGCCACCGCCGCGCTGATCGCTCAGCGCGGCAATTCGCTAACCCCCATCAGTGCCTCATCGACGGCCCGCGCGGCCTGGCGGCCTTCGCGGATCGCCCAGACGACCAGGCTCTGGCCGCGGCGCATGTCGCCGCAAGCGAAGATCTGCGGATCGCTGGTGCGATAGTCGATCACGTTGGCGGCAACATTGCCGCGCCCGTCGAGTTCGACTCCTGCCTGGTCGAGCAGGCCCTGCTTGCGTGGGCCGATGAAGCCCATGGCGAGCAGGATCAGGTCGGCCTTGAGCACGAATTCGCTGCCGGCGACTTCCTGCATCCGCCCATCGACCCATTCGACCCGGACGCATTCGAGGCCGGTGACGTCGTTCTCGCCCACCACGCGCTTAGTCAGGACCGACCAGTCGCGGGCAACGCCTTCTTCATGGCTGGTCGAAGTGCGCAGCTTGAGCGGCCAGTCCGGCCAGGTCAGCGCCTTGTCTTCCTTTTCCGGCGGCTTGGGCATGATCTCCAGCTGGGTGACCGAAGCGGCGCCCTGGCGGTTGGAAGTGCCGACGCAGTCTGACCCGGTATCGCCGCCGCCGATCACGATCACGTGCTTGCCGGTCGCGGTCAGGGTGCCGCGCGGGGCCGCGCGCAGTTCATCGTCCCCGGCGACTCGCTTGTTCTGCTGGGTCAGGAATTCCATCGCCAGACGCACGCCCGGCAATTCGGCCCCGGGGATCTCCAGCCGGCGCGGTTCTTCCGAGCCGCCCGACAGGACGATGGCATCGAAGTTTTCCTTCAGGCTCTCGATCGAGACATGGACGCCGACCTCGGTCGAGGTGCGGAACGACACGCCTTCGGCCTCCATCTGGACCAGCCGCCGGTTGATCAGGTGCTTTTCCATCTTGAAGTCGGGGATGCCATATCGCAGCAACCCGCCGGCGCGGTCGTTCTTTTCGAACACCGTCACCGAATGGCCGGCGCGGGCCAGCTGCTGGGCAGCGGCCATGCCAGCGGGGCCGGAGCCGACCACGGCTACGGTCTTGCCGGTGCGCTTGGCCGGGACCTGCGGATGGATCCAGCCGTTTTCCCACCCCTTGTCGACGATCGCGCATTCGATCGACTTGATCGTCACCGGCTGGTCGATGATGTTCAGCGTGCAGCTCGCCTCGCACGGGGCGGGGCAGATGCGGCCGGTGAATTCCGGGAAGTTGTTGGTCGAATGCAGCACTTCCAGCGCATTCTGCCAGTCACCCTCATAGACCAGATGGTTCCAGTCCGGGATTATGTTGTTCACCGGGCAGCCGTTGTGACAGTACGGAATACCGCAGTTCATGCAGCGCGAAGCCTGCGCCTTCAGCGCCGGCTCCGCGTGCGGGATTACGAATTCCTTGTAGTGATGCAGCCGCTCCTTGGGATCGGCATAGCTGCGATCCTGGCGGTCTAGCTCGAGAAAGCCGGTTTCCTTGCCCATCGTTCCCGTCCTTATTCCGCCGCGACCGAGGCGGCTTCAAGCCGTTCGGTTTCCATTTGCTTCAGTGCCCGCGCGTAATCCTTGGGCATGACCTTGACGAACTTCGTCAGCGTATTGCTCCAGTCATCCAGCAGGGCGCGGGCGCGCTTGCTGCCGGTGTGGAGGTGGTGCCGCTCCAGCAGGATCCGCAGGCGTTCGGCGTCGTGGCGCAGCATGTCGCCCATGCCGAAGTCCTCGACGCTGCGAGGACGCTGTTGCGGCCGGCCGGCGCCGTCATCTTCGTCGCGTTCGGCCGAGATCGGCAGGAGGTCGACCTGGGCCGGGTTGCAGAGCTGTGCGAACTCGCCGCGCTCGTCAAAGACGTAGGCGATCCCACCGGACATGCCTGCGGCAAAGTTGCGGCCCGTGCGGCCGAGCACGACGACCACGCCGCCGGTCATGTATTCGCAGCCGTGATCGCCGGTCCCTTCGACCACTGCGATCGCGCCCGAATTGCGCACCGCGAAGCGTTCCCCGGCCACGCCGTTGAAGTAGGCCTCACCCGCAATCGCCCCATAGAGCACGGTGTTGCCGACGATGATGTTCTGGCTGGCCTCGCGGTCGACATGGGCCGGCTGGCGCACGATCACGCGGCCGCCCGACAGGCCCTTGCCGACATAGTCGTTGGCATCGCCGGTCAGGTCGAGCGTCACGCCGTGGGCCAGGAACGCGCCAAAGCTCTGCCCGGCCACGCCGCTCAGGCGGATCGCGATGGTGTTGTCGGGCAGGCCGGCATGGCCATGGCGCTTGGCGACTTCGCCCGAAAGCATGGCACCAACCGTGCGGTTGACGTTGATCACCTTGCGCTCGATCACGACCGGCTGCTTTTTGTCCAGTGCCTCGGCGGCAGCGGTGATCAGGTCATTGTCGAGCGCCTTCTCAAGCTCGTGATCCTGGGTCTGCGACCAGCCCAGCGAGGGGCTGTCACCCAGCGGAACCTGATGCAGGATCCGGCTGAGGTCGACGCCGCTAGCCTTCCAGTGATCGATCGCCTGACGCATGTCGAGCCGGTCAACCCGGCCGACCATTTCCGCGATGGTGCGGAAGCCCATCTCGGCCATGATCGCCCGCAGTTCTTCGGCGACGAAGAAGAAGTAGTTGATCACGTGCTCGGGCTGGCCGGTGAAGCGCGCGCGCAGCACCGGGTCCTGCGTCGCCACGCCAACCGGGCAGGTGTTGAGATGGCACTTGCGCATCATGATGCAGCCGGCCGCGATCAACGGCGCGGTGGCAAAGCCGAACTCGTCCGCGCCGAGCAGCGCGGCGACGGCCACGTCGCGCCCGGTGCGCAGGCCGCCATCGGCCTGGACGGCAATGCGGCTGCGCAAGTTGTTGAGGATCAGCGTCTGCTGCGTTTCGGCGAGACCAATCTCCCACGGGCTGCCAGCATGGGTCAGCGAGGTCAGCGGCGAAGCGCCAGTCCCGCCTTCGTAGCCCGAAATCGTCACATGGTCGGCGCGGGCCTTGGAAACGCCGGCGGCAACGGTGCCGACGCCGACTTCGGAGACCAGCTTGACCGAGATCCGCGCGCCGCCGTTGACGTTCTTCAGGTCGTGGATCAGCTGGGCCAGATCCTCGATCGAATAGATGTCATGGTGCGGTGGGGGCGAGATGAGGCCGACGCCCGGGGTCGAGTGACGGGTCTTGCCGATCACCTTGTCGACCTTGTGGCCCGGCAGCTGGCCGCCTTCGCCGGGCTTGGCGCCCTGGGCCATCTTGATCTGGATATCGTCGGCATTGACCAGGTATTCGGTGGTCACGCCAAACCGGCCGGAAGCGACTTGCTTGATCGCCGAGCGCATCGAATCCCCGTTTGCCAGCGGCTTGAACCGGTCCGGCTCCTCGCCGCCTTCGCCGGTGTTCGACTTGCCGCCGATCCGGTTCATGGCAATGGCCAGCGTGGTGTGCGCCTCGCGGCTGATCGAGCCGAAGCTCATTGCGCCAGTGGCGAACCGCTTGACGATTTCACTGGCTGGTTCGACTTCGGAGATATCGAGCGGCTGATTGGCCGGCTTGAACTCCATCAGCCCGCGGATGGTCAGCATCCGGCTCGACTGGTCGTTGATGGTCTGGGCGAATTCGCGGTACTTTTCCGAGACATTACCGCGCACCGCGTGCTGCAGGGCGGCAATTCTGCGCGGTCCAGGCGTGTTCCTCGCCGCGCAGGCGCAGGCCGTACATCCCGCCCACGTCGAGCATGTTCTTGTAGATCGGGTTGTCGCCATAGGCCGCGTGGTGCCGGCGCACGGTTTCTTCGGCCACTTCGGCCAGGCCAATACCCTCGATCGTGGTGGCGGTGCCGGTGAAGTACTTCTCGATGAACGCGCTCGACAGGCCGACCGCGTCGAAGATCTGTGCGCCGCAGTATGACTGGTAGGTCGAGATGCCCATCTTGGACATCACCTTCAGGATGCCCTTGCCGACCGCCTTGATGTAGTTCTTCTGCACTGTCTTGGCGTCGAGCGGCATGTCCTTGCGGACGCGCAGCTCTTCCAGCGTCTCGAAGGCGACGTAGGGATTGATCGCCTCGGCGCCATAACCCGCCAGCACGCAGAAGTGGTGCACTTCGCGCGCTTCGCCGGTTTCGACCACCAGCCCGGTCTGCATGCGCAGGCCCTGGCGGACGAGGTGGTGGTGGACTGCTGCCGTTGCCAGCAGAGCTGGCATCGGGATGCGGTCCGGCCCCTGGGCACGGTCGGACAGGATCAGGATGTTCTTGTCCTGCAGCACGGCTTCGGTCGCCGCCCAGCACATTTCCTTGATCGCCATTTCCAGGCCCGCCGGGCCGCTGGCGGCGTCCCAGGTGGTGTCGATCGTCTCGGTGCGGAAGGCGCCATCGAGCGCGGCCTCGACCGAGCGGATCTTGGCGACTTCGGCGTTGGTCAGGATCGGCTGGTCAACTTCCAGGCGCTTGTGCGTGCCGGCTTCCATGCCCAGCAGGTTGGGGCGCGGGCCGATCATGCTGACCAGGCTCATCACCAGTTCCTCGCGGATCGGGTCGATCGGCGGGTTGGTGACCTGGGCGAAGTTCTGCTTGAAGTAATCGTAGAGCAGGCGCGACCGTCTGGAGAGCACCGCGATCGGCGTGTCCGTGCCCATCGAACCAAGCGGATCGTCGGCGTTCTGGGCCATCGGTTCCAGGAAGCGCGAGAGGTCTTCCTGGGTATAGCCGAAGGCCTGCTGGCGATCGAGCAGAGTGGTGGTTTCCTGCGGCACGGCTGCCAGTTCCGGCTCGACCACTTCGAGGTCCTTGAGCTTGTACTGCGCGGCTTCCAGCCAGTCCTCGTAAGGCTCGGCGGCGGCGAGCGAAGCCTTGAGCTCTTCGTCCTCGATGATCCGGCCCTGGTCGAAATCGATCAGCAGCATGCGGCCCGGCTGGAGCCGCCACTTGCGGACAATATTGTCTTCCTTGATCGGCAGGACGCCGCTTTCGGAGGCCATCACCACCAGGTCGTCGTCAGTGACGAGGAAGCGCGCCGGGCGCAGGCCGTTGCGGTCCAGCGTCGCGCCGATCTGCCGCCCATCGGTGAAGGCGACGGCGGCGGGGCCGTCCCACGGCTCCATCAGCGCGGCATGGTATTCGTAGAAGGCGCGGCGCTTGGCATCCATCAGCGGGTTGCCGGCCCAAGCCTCGGGGATCAGCATCATCACCGCATGGGCCAGGCTGTAGCCGCCGGCCAGCAGCAGTTCGAGCGCATTGTCGAGGCAGGCGGTGTCCGATTGCCCATGCGGGATCAGCGGCCACATCTTGTCGAGGTCCGCGCCCAGCAGCTCGCTTTCCATCGTGCGGCGGCGGGCGTTCATCCAGTTGACGTTGCCGCGCACCGTGTTGATTTCGCCGTTGTGGGCGATGAAGCGATAGGGGTGCGCCAGCTTCCAGCTGGGGAAGGTGTTGGTGCTGAAGCGCTGGTGGACCAGGCCAAGCGCAGAAACGCAGGCCGGATCGCGCAGGTCATCGTAGAAGCTGCCGACCTGGGTGGCCAGCAACAGGCCCTTGTAGACCACCGTGCGGCTGGAGAAGCTGGGCATGTAGAGATCGGCGATCCCTGGCATCCCGTGCTTTTCGGCAAGGGCTGCCAGCGGGTTCTGGGTCTGCTTGCGGATTGCCAGGATCTTGCGCTCGAACGCGTCCTGATCCGGGCAGTTCTCACCACGGGCGACGAAGCATTGGCGGATCACCGGCATCTGTTCGCGCACGGTCTTGCCCAGCCCTTCGGTGGTCACCGGCACGTCGCGCCAGCCGATCAGCCGCTGGCCTTCCTTGGCAATGAACTTTTCGAAGGTGCCGACGATGAAATCGCGGCTGGCCTGGTCCTGCGGCAGGAAGCACATCGCCACGGCATAGTCACCGGCGGCGGGCAGCTTCAGCCCTTCCTGGTCAGCCCACTTGCGGAACAGGGCGTCCGGGGTCTGGATCAGGATGCCGGCGCCATCGCCCAGCAAGGGATCGGCGCCAACGGCACCGCGATGATCGAGATTTTTGAGAATCTCGAGCGCCTGGGTCACGATCGCATGGCTTTTGGCGCCCTTGATGTGGGCCACAAAGCCCACCCCACAAGCGTCATGTTCATTGCGCGGATCGTAGAGGCCCTGCGGCGCCGGATAACCCATCGAAAACCCATCCTGTCGTCACCCGAACCTTCACGATTCGCGCGCAAAAGCGCACAAATGGCGGAAATCCGGCAATTAAGCGCAAGCTTCCCCACCGCTCAAAGCAGTGAAAATTGCGCAAGGATTTTCCATGACGACAGGAAGCTGTTTTTGCAACTGCGAACAGAGCAAGAATCGCTTGGGTGCGCCCAAGCGTTGCTGTGAATAGGGTTGCGAAGCTTGCCCGGGGCGGCTCAGGCCGCGCCGCTGATTCGCTGCAGATTGGCGAGAGCCGAGCGCAGGGCGAGTTCGGCTTCGGCCGGATCGATCACCGGCACGGCCTGGGCCTGGGCCACGGGCGCGCCGGCCATGGCCGCCGCCGGTGCATCGAACGGGCGCAGCGGCGCGGCCGGAGCTGCTGCCATCTGGCCGGGGAAAATGACCACCGGTTCGATCGTGGCCACTGGCTGTTCCGGTTCCTCGACACGGACGAATTCGTGGCGCGGCATCTCGATGGTCAGCAGCGAGGCAAAGGCTTCGTCATGCGGCGCTGCGGCTTCTGGTTCGGCGTCGGGGGCCGGCTCGGCTGCGATGGGCGCGGCCACCCCAGACGTTGGCATGGTCAGGTGGCGCGGCATCAGGGCCGAAAGATCGGCATGATCCTCGTCCTCTGGCGCATCGAAGCCAATCGGGCGCAACGCCGCGGGCATCGGGATCGGGGCCGGCACGATTTCAACTGCCGGAGCAGACGCAACAGGCGGCGGCGCGGCGAAGGCCGGTTGATCCGACACGGGCAGCGGAGCTGCGGCGTCCGTCGGCAGGGCCAGCGCGGGCTGCGGTGCGGGAACCTCAGCCGACCGGGCAGCGCGGCGGCGCGCCATCGATTCCTGCAGGCGCCGCGCAAGGTCAGTCATGTCGAGGTCGGACGGGCCGGGCTGCGGTCCTGCCGCTGGGAGTGGTTCGTGCGTCGCGGCGATAGCCGGTTCGGGCGCGGCGTCCGCAGCCAAGGGCGTGACGCCCGGTGCTTCGGCGCGCTCGACAAAAAGTGGCTGGACCGGTTCAGTCTCGAACACGGAAGTACGGAAGCCGGCAGCGCGCACGATGTCGGCCGGAACGCGGCCATCTTGCGTGGGCATCCCGAAAATGCGGGTCGCCTCGGTTACGGCGGGCACTTCGCGCTCAATCATTGGCGAAATTGGCATTGGCGAAGTTGGCATCGGCGAAATTGGCATCGGCGCAAAGTGGGCTTGAGCCTCGGCCGGCGCCGGTGCCGGGAAGGCACCCAGATCAAGCGGCGCGGGATATTCGGCCGCGCCAGCGCTTTCGCCGACCGGAGCCAGGCGCGTGGCGGCGATATGGAAGACCTGCGGCGCGCCGCCGGGCAAGGGCGCCAGGTCGTGCGGTTCGAACGGGCGATCTTCATGCTCGACCGCCAGCGGCCGGCGGCGGCTGACCAGCGGGCCAGAACCATCGAGCGTTTCGCCCAGTTCCTCGTTCACCGAAATCGGGCGGCGGGCCGGCCCATCGGTGAAGATGTCGCGCTGTTGCCACATGGCCGCTTCCGCGGCAGCGGCGGCCCCGGGACTGGCAGCGTTGCGCTTGCGTTCGCGCGCCACTGACTTGGGGCGGTTGATCCGCAAGGCCAGGGCAGTGCCGATCGCCGCGCCCAGCGAGGCCATGATCAGGGCAATCAGGATCCGGGCCGTGACGCCCAGCGGCGGCGCGGCGGCCGGGACAATCAGGTCTACCCCGGTCCTGAGGACGATGCTTTCGATCAGTGTCGGGCGGATCGCCAGGCTGCCCAACCCGAACAAGGCACCAAACCACAGCGCCACGACCGCTGGAAACAGCGGATGGCTGGAGATCGGCTTCCCTTTGGCCGGCTTGCGTTTGGTATTGGCCACGCCCCGTTATCCCGTCCTAATGCTTTCCAAACCTTAACCGGAAGCCTCAGGCGACATCCGGAATACGGTAGAACTCAGAAGCAGTTAGCGCGGCCTGGTAAACATCTTGATAACGAAGAATATTTGCCGCCCAGTCGTGCCGGGTGGCAACATGGACGCGCCCGGCAGCGCGGCGATTGTCCCAGTCCTGGCGATTGCCGAGCAGGTCGGCCAGCGCCGCGGCGCAGGCGGCCGGATCGTCCGGCGTGAACAATGTGCCGGTCACCCCGTCAGTGATCAATTCGCGGTGCCCGCCAACATCTGAGGCTGCCACCAGCCGGCCTTGCGCCATGGCTTCAAGCGGCTTCAAGGGGGTGACCAGGTCGGTCAGGCGGCTGTGCTTGCGGGGGAAGGCCAGCACATCGATCAGGGCATAATACCGCTCCACTTCGCTGTGCGGGACGCGGCCGGCAAAGTGGATCGCCGCAGCTGCCGGAGAAGCGCTGGCCTGCCGGTGCAGGGCTTCCTCCATCGGTCCGCCGCCCACCAGCAGCAGCTGCGCAGCCGGTTCACGCTGCCGCAGGAGCGGCATGGCCGCGATCAGGTCATCAAGCCCCTCATAGTCATAGAAGCTGCCAATGAAGCCGATCACCGGGCCGTCGGACAGGCCCAGCTGGCTGGCCAGTTCGGGTTCCGGCTGCGCCGCCGCGCCAAACATCGCAAGATCGACCCCGTTGGGGCTGAGCGAGATCTTGGCTGGCGGAACCCCGCGCCTGACGAGGTCGTCTTTCAACCCCTGGCAGATCGTCACCACCTGTTCGGCGCCCTTGACCACGTGGTTTTCGAGCGCGCGGGTCAGCCGGTATTTGATGCTGCCTTCGCTGCCGGTGCCATTGGAGACGGCGGCGTCTTCCCAGAAGGCGCGGATTTCATAGACCACCGGCAGGCCGAGCCGCTGTCCGGCGAGCAGCGCCGCCATGCCGCAAAGCGCGGGGCTGTGGGCGTGGAGCAGGTCCGGCCGCCAGTCTTCGGCCAGGGCAACGATTGCATCGGCCAGCAGGTTTATTTCGCGCCATTCGCGCAGGCCCGGCGGGCCAGAGGCACTGCCGCGCGTGCGGTGGAAGGTCAGCCCCTCGGCTTGCTCGCAGTCCGGCCCCTCGGCCAGGTGGCGCTGCCCGGTGATGCCGCGCACCTCAAGCCCTATCGCGGCTTGCGCGGTCAAGATCGCGCGGGTGCGAAAAGTGTAGCCGCTGTGCAGTGGCAGCGAGTGATCGAGGACGTGAAGCACGCGGGTCATGGCCCGGTCCTCTAAGCGGACAAGGCTTAACGCGCCGTCAACTCGCCGCTGCTAAGTGTCTGGACACGATGGTCGATTACTTTGCCCTGGCCCTGTCTCATGGTCTGCTGATCCTGGCAGCCTGGCACCTGCTGTGGCGCGAGGATCTGGATCAGGACCCGGCTCCGCCGGAAGCCGAGGCACCGGCCGAACCCAAACCGACCAGTCCGGGGCTGCGCATCCGTGCTTGACCTGGCGATCACCGGCTTCACCCTGGCCTTCCTGGCGCTCGGGCTGCGCCGGCCGTTCCTGTGGGTGCTGGCCTATCTCTACATCGATATCCTCACGCCCCAGAAGATCAGCTGGTCGCTGCTGGCCGCACTACCAATCTCGCTGATCGCCTTTGTCCTCGCCTTTGGCGGGTGGCTAGTGCTGGATGACAAGAAGGACATGCGCTTCACACTGCGCCAGGCGCTGATCGTGCTGCTGCTGGCCTATTGCGGGCTCACCACGACGATCGCCGAATTTCCGGTCGAGGCGGCCGAGAAGTGGTCGTGGGTGTGGAAGGCGCTGCTCTTCGCGATCTTCCTGCCGCTCACGCTGCGCACCCGTTTGCGGTTCGAGGCGGTGGTGACCGTGATCGTCCTGACCGTCGGGTCGATCCTGATCACCGGCGGGATCAAGACCGCGGCTGGCGGCGGCGGTTATGGGATGCTGCGGACCTTCGTGGCCGACAATGCCGGGATCTATGAAGGCTCGACCCTCTCCACCATTGCCGTCGCGATCATCCCGCTGATCTGGTGGGCGGCCCGCTTCACCACGATCTTCCGGCGCGGCAAGCTGGTGACGCTGTTCGCCGCCGCGCTGACCTTTGCCGCCGTGCTGATCCCGGTCGGCACGCAAACCCGCACCGGGCTGCTCTGCATTGCCTTGCTCGGCGTCCTTTCGCTGCGCTCGGTCAAGCGGCGGTTCCTCTACCTTGGTCTTGGGGCGCTGGTCGTGGTCGCGGCGATCCCGTTCCTGCCGGAAAGCTATACCAAGCGGATGAGCACGATCGAAAACCACCAGTCCGACCAATCGGCCTCTACCCGGGTCGCGGTGTGGATGTGGACGCTCGACTATGTGCAGGACCATCCGTTCGGCGGCGGCTTCGATGCCTATCGCGCCAATCGCCTGCTGGTGCCGACCGTCACGGCCGAGGGGACTGACAACAACATCACCCTGACCACCGAATACCACGTCGAGGAGGGCCGCGCCTATCACTCGGCCTATTTCGAGATGCTGGGCGAACAGGGCTATCCGGGCTTCCTCCTGTGGGCCTGGATCCAGCTGCTCGGCGTCTGGCAGATGGAACGCCTGCGCCGCCGCTGGAAGAGCCGCCAGGACCCGCATCAGGCCTGGATCGCGCCGCTCGCCAATGCGCTGCAATTGTCGCAGCTGGTCTATTTCCTCGGCGCGCTGTTCATTGGCATCGCCTTCCAGCCGGTGATGTTCATGATCATCGGCCTGCAGTGCGGGCTGTGGTCCTATTGCCGCCGGATCGACGCTCCGGCCCCGCGCCCGATCCTGCCGGGGGCGAGCCAGCTGCGGGTCACTGCGGCATGAGCGGTTCAACCCGTCAACTCGATGCCCTGACCGGGGTCCGCGGGATCGCGGCCTGGCTGGTGGTGCTCTATCATATCCGCCTGTCGCTGACCGCGCTGCTGCCGGCCCAGGCGATCGCCGGACTGGGCCGGGGCTATCTGGCCGTGGACCTGTTCTTCATCCTGTCGGGCTTCGTGATCTGGTACAACTATGCCGACCGCCTGCGCGAAGGCGGCGGGGCCGCGGCGCGGCTGTTGCTGTGGCGGCGGTTTGCCCGGGTCTGGCCGCTTCATGCGGTGATCCTGGCGGCGTTCATGGCTTTTGTGGTCCTGCTGCTGGCGACTGGCCGAGCGGCCCCCGGCTATCCGCTGCGCGAACTGCCGCTCCACCTGCTGCTGGTCCAGAACTGGGGGCTGACCGACGCCCTGACCTGGAACCACCCGGCCTGGTCGATCAGTACCGAATTTGCCGCCTATCTGCTGTTCCCGCTGCTGGCCCTGCTGCGCTGGGAGCGGCTTTCTGCACCCGCTCTGCTGACATTGGCGGCGGTCTTGCTAGCCGCGCTGCACCTGCTGTTTGCGCTGACCGGGCACCTCAACCTGGGCGATGCGATTCCGCAGCTGGGCCTGTGGCGATGCCTGGCGGGCTTCGCGCTGGGCAATGTGCTGTGCCTGCTGTGGCTGCACTGGCGCGGTCGACGGGGGCTGGCGCTGGCAGCAGGTGCCACTGCGCTCGGCGTGGCCGGGATCGGACTGGCGCTGCGCCTGCCCGAAACCGCCTTTGTCCCGGCCGCCTTCTTGGCCGGCCTGCTGGCGCTCGCGCTGGGGCGGGGGCCGCTGATCCGGCTGCTGGCCAGCCGCCCGCTGATCTACCTGGGCGAGATCAGCTATTCGACCTATCTGGCGCACTTCCTGCTGTGGATCGTATGGAAGCTGCTGTTCGTCGATGCCTCGCTCCAGCTTGGCTGGGCGGGGCTGGCGGGCTTCCTGCTGGCGGTCTTCGCCGCTTCGGCCGTGCTTTATCACGCGGTTGAGAAGCCGGCGCAGCGCTGGCTCAATGCCCGCCCGCCGCGCTGGGCAGCGCAGCCTTCCGCAGTCCCTGCCGAGTGATTCGCGCACGCATCCGGCAAGCTTGCCCTGCCTTGCCGTAGCGGCAGACGCTGGTGCGTTGCGCTGGGCCCGCGCTTGGGCCATGAAGACCCCTTTCCAGCATAAGGAGAGGCGCAATGACCCCGCAGGAACTCGCGAGCAAGACTGGCGAAGTAATCGGCGTGTCGGACTGGTTCGAAGTGAGCCAGGACCGCATCAACAAGTTTGCCGATGCCACCGGTGACCACCAGTTCATCCACATCGACGAGGAAAAGGCCAAGCACACCCCGTTCGGCGGCACGATCGCCCACGGCTTCCTGACCCTGTCGCTGCTGCCGGTGCTTGGCGCCATGACCTCGGGCGCCCGCGTCGACGGGATCAAGATGGGCGTCAACTATGGCGGCAACAAGACCCGCTTCCTCTCGCCGGTCCGCGCCGGCAAGCGCGTGCGCGCTCACACCAAGCTGCTCGAACTGGTCGAGAAGCGCCCGGGCCAGTGGCAGCAGACCAACGAGATCACCATCGAGATCGAAGGCGAGGACAAGCCCGCCCTGATCTGCGAATGGATCACGCTGTTCTTCGTGTGATCAATGCCCTCCCCGGGGGTCACACCATTCAGACCAATCAAGGATTTTCCCATGTCACGTGACGCAGTCATCGTTTCCACTGCCCGCACCCCGCTGACCAAGGCGGCGCGCGGCGCGTTCAACAACACCACCGGCGCGACGCTCGGTGCCTTCTCGATCCGCGCTGCGGTCGAGCGTGCGGGCCTGGCCGGCGCTGAAATCGACGATGTCCTGATGGGCACCGCGGCGCAGCAGGGTTCAACCGGTGGCAACGTTGCCCGCCTTGCCGCGCTGCGCGCTGGCCTGCCGGTGACTGTCCCCGCGATGACGATCGACCGTCAGTGCTCGTCGGGCCTGATGACCATTGCCACTGCGGCCAAGCAGATCATCGTCGACAACATGGACATCTGCGTCGCCGGCGGGCTTGAAAGCATTTCCAAGGTGGTCGGCAGCGGCAAGATGTTCGTCGAGCCGGACCGCGAGCTGCTGGAAATGCACCCGCACATCTACATGCCGATGATCGGCACGGCCGAAGTCGTCGCCAAGCGCTATGGCATCAGCCGCGAAGCGCAGGACGAATATTCGCTCCAGTCGCAGCAGCGCACGGCCGCCGCCCAGGCCGCTGGCAAGTTCGACGATGAAATCGTCGCCTGCCAGGCCACCATGGCGGTGGTCAACAAGGAGACCAAGGAGGTTTCCTATCAGGACGTCACCGCCAGCAAGGACGATTGCAACCGTCCCGACACCACGCTGGAAGGCCTCGCCAGCCTCAAGCCGGTTATGGGCGAAGGCCACACCATCACCGCCGGCAACGCCAGCCAGCTGTCGGATGGTTCTTCGGCCTGCGTCATGATGGAAGCCAAGGTGGCGCAGCAGCGCGGCCTGACCCCGCTGGGCCGCTATGTCGGCATGGCCGTTGCCGGCACTGAGCCTGACGAAATGGGCATCGGCCCGGTCTTCGCGATCCCCAAGCTGCTCAGCCGCTTCGGCCTGAAGATGGACGATATCGGCCTGTGGGAACTGAACGAAGCCTTCGCCGTGCAGGTGCTCTACTGCCGCGACAAGCTGGGCATTCCTGACGAGCTGCTCAACGTCAACGGCGGCTCGATCTCGATCGGCCATCCCTTCGGCATGACCGGCGCACGCTGCACCGGCCACGCTCTGATCGAAGGCAAGCGCCGCGGCGCGAAGTATGCCGTCGTCACCATGTGCATCGGCGGCGGCCAGGGCGCTGCCGGCCTGTTCGAGGTCTTCTGATGCGGCTGTCAGCGCCTCGCGTTCAGCCCGTCGACTTGGCAACGGTCGATGACGAACAACGTGAGGCGCTGGCAGTATTTGCCAGCACCGCGCGAGATGTGACCAAGTCCGAAGGGGCCGTGCTCAACATCTTTCGCACCATGGTCCATGCGCCCAAGGCGCTGACCGCCTTCCTCGCCTGGGGCGGCTATATCCTCTCGCGCCGCAACAGCCTGGCCGAGCGGGAGCGTGAGCTGGTGATCCTGCGCACCGGCTTCAATTGCGGCTCGGGCTATGAGTTCACCCAGCACACCCGTATCGGCCTAGACGCTGGACTGACCGAGGCGGAGATCACGGCGATCAAGGCCGGGCCGGACGATCCATCGTGGAGCGCGGCCGACCGCGCCATGCTCCGCGCGACCGACGACCTGACGCGCGATTTCCACGTTTCCGACGCAAGCTGGGCAGCGCTGTCGTTCCTGACCCAGAAGCAGAAGATGGACCTGGTGATGACCGTCGGCCAGTACACCCAGGTCTCGATGATGCTGAACAGCTTCGGCGTGCAGCTCGATCCGGGACAGGAGCTTGATCCCGAACTCGACCGGCGCGCCGGCTGACTTGCCTTCCGGCGCGTTCCCGCGCATCCTTCGCGCCAAACCCAAGGGTCGCGTGGGGGAGAGGATGCAGCCATGGGCGAGCATCTTGGCATAATTGAAATCCTGGGCATCGCCGGGTCGGTCAGCCTGCTTTCGGGCTGGCGGCTTTACCTTTGCATTCTGGCGACTGGCCTGGCGATGCAGTTCGGGGCCCTGCCGCTGCCGGCGCACCTCCATTCGTTGCAGATCCTGGCCAATCCCTGGGTGATGGGCGCAGCGGGCGCGGCGGCCCTGCTTGAATTCTTTGCCGACAAGGTGGCCTGGCTCGATACTGTCTGGGACATGATCCACACGCTGATCCGCCCGCTTGGCGGTGCGCTGCTGGCGCTGGCGGTGATCGATCCGGCTGATCCCGCAACCCAGGCGATCGCTTTCCTGCTTGGCGGCGGGGCAACGCTGCTGGCCCATGGCGGCAAGGCCGGAGCCCGGGCCGTGGTCAATGCCAGCCCCGAACCTTTCACCAACGTGGCCGTGTCCACCGCCGAGGATCTGCTGACCGGCGGCCTGCTGTACCTGGCCTATGCCAATCCCGCCCTGGCCGGACTGGTCGCGGCGGGCTTGCTGGTGCTGACGGTCTGGCTCCTGCTGCTCGCCCGGCGGGTGCTCAAGCGGATGTTCGCGCCCGTGCCAGAGCAGAGCAGCCCCTAGGCGGCAGCCTTCAGCCGCGTCTTGTCGTGGCGCTTGATCCAGTCTTCCAGCACCGGGGCGATGTGATCGCGCCACTTGCTGCCGTTGAAGATACCATAGTGCCCGACCTCGGGTGCCAGCAGGTAACGCTTGCGGCTTTCCGCCAGGCCGGTCGCCAGCTTGAGCGCGGCCTTGGTCTGGCCGATGCCGGAAATGTCATCGCGCTCGCCTTCGACCGCCAGCAGGGCCGTGTCGTGGATCGCGCCCAGGTCGATCCGGGTGCCGCGGTGCATGAACTCGCCCTTGGCCAGGGACTGGCGCTGGAACACCTGCTCCACGGTCTGGAGGTAATAGTCCGCGTCCATATCGCAGACCGAGCGGTATTCGTCGTAGAACGCCTTGGTCGCATCGGCATCTTCATCGGCGCCGGCCACCAGGTGCTTGAACATGTGATAGTGGCTGAGCATGTGGTTGCCCAGGTTCATGCTCATGAATCCGGCCAGCTGCAGGAAGCCCGGATAGACCCGGCGTCCGGCCCCCGGATACTGCAGCGGCACCGTGGCGATCACGGTATTGCGGAACCATTCGATCGGGCGCTGCATGGCCATGTCGTTGACCGAGGTCGGCGCCTCGCGCGTGTCGACCGGGCCGCCCATCATGGTCAGGCTCAGCGGACGGCAGGGATGCTTCTGCCCGTTCATCAGCGCGGTGGCGGCCAGCGCCGGGACCGAAGGCTGGCAGACCGCCAGCATATGCGCCCGCTCCCCGTTGTTGGTGTGACCAATATGCTCAAGGTAGCTGACGACGTAGTCGATGTAGTCATCAAGGTCGAAGCGGCCCGCGTCCAGCGGGACCATCTTCGCATCGGCCCAGTCGGTGATGTAGACCTCGCACCGCTCGATCATCCGCGCGACCGTGCCGCGCAGCAGCGTGGCAAAGTGCCCGCTCATCGGCGCCACGATCAACAGGCGCGGCGCATCGGCCGGCAGGCCGGCGTGGGTGAAGCGCAGCAGGTTGCCGAAGGGGCGGTGCATCACGATCGCTTCGGTCACCGGATGGGTGGTGCCATCGACCGTCACCGTCTCGATATCAAAGGGCGGCTTGCCATAGGGGGCCGAGGCATGGGCGAAGACTTCGAGCGCCGAAGCCATCACCGGACCGACCCCGGTATAGCCGAATGGCAGCGCCGGGTTGTTCAGCAGTTCCGCCCCGACCGAGGCCCAGGTGCTGGCGGCATTGAGCCACGAGCGCTGCATTTCGTAGGCGGTGTAAAGCAAGCCGAGTCCCCTTCCGGCCCGGTAGTCCGGACCAAACACGCCTTATCGTGGCCCCAAACCGGTTTTTGTGCAATGCAGTAATTGGGTGCGTTTTCTTCGCATATGCACAATTGGCTCGGTTGGTCGGTGCCGATTTGCCACTTACTTGCCTTTCGCCCTGTGCTAGGGCGCGGACCTAATGGCATCCCGATCCGAACCGTCCGCCGCTTCCGCCCAGCCCAAGCCCGCCCGCACGCTCGGGCCGCTCCGAATGATCTGGCAGGCGGCGCTCGCCTATCCCGGCAAGCTGGCGATGGCCGGCCTGGCCCTGATGATCACCGCCGGAGCCACGCTGGCGATCCCCTCGGGCTTCAAGCTGATCATCGACAAGGGCTTCGCCGCTGGCGGCAATCCCGACGATATCGGGCGGTGGTTTCAATACTTGCTGCTGATCGTGGCGGTGCTGGCCATCGGCACGGCGCTGCGGTTCTATTTCGTCTCGTGGCTGGGTGAGCGGGTCGTCGCCGATATCCGGCTGAAGGTGCAGGCGAACCTGTTGCGCATGTCGCCGGGCTTCTTCGAAGAGAATAGCCCCAACGAAATCTCCAGCCGGATGACCTCTGATACCGCGCTGATCGAACAGGTGGTCGGCACCACCGTGTCGGTTGCCCTGCGCAACCTGATCATGGGCGTGGGCGGGGTGGCATACCTGTTCACCCTGGCCCCCAAGCTGACCCTAGCGCTGGTTCTGGCCATCCCGTTGATCGTCCTGCCGATCGTCTGGTTCGGACGCCGGCTGCGCAATGTCTCGCGCACCAGCCAGGACCGGGTTGCCGATGTCGGGGCAATGGTGGCCGAAGTGCTGGGCGCGATGAAGATCGTCCAGGCCTTCAACCAGGAAAGCCGTGAGGAAGCCCGCTTTTCCGACGCGGTCGAATCGACCTTTACCACGGCCAAGCGCCGGATCCTGCTGCGCGCGGCGATGACCGCGATCATCATCATGCTGGTGTTCGGCGCGATCACCATGCTGATGTGGCAGGGCGCGATCGGCGTGGCCGAAGGGACCATAAGTGGCGGCACGATTGCCGCCTTCGTGCTGACGGGCGGACTGGTCGCCGGCGCGTTCGGCGCGCTGACCGAGGTTTATGGCGATCTGCTGCGCGGGGCCGGCGCAGCCAGCCGGCTCAACGAGCTGTTGAACGAAAAGCCGACCATCGCCATGCCGGCGCGGCCGCTCGAACTGCCGGCCCCGGTGCGCGGCAAGCTGGCCTTCGAGAACGTGACCTTCCGCTATCCGACCCGGCCCGAAGTCTCGGCGCTGGCCGATTTTTCGCTGACGGTCGAACCGGGTGAGACCGTGGCGATTGTCGGCCCCTCGGGCGCGGGCAAGTCAACGTTGTTCCAGCTGGCCGAGCGGTTTTACGATCCTCAGGCCGGCGCGGTGAAGCTTGATGGCGTGCCGCTGACTGCCGTCGATCCCGCCGCGATCCGCCGCAACATGGCGCTGGTCCCGCAGGAAGGCGTCCTGTTCGCTGCCACGGCGCGTGACAACCTGCGCTATGGCAACTGGGAAGCAGGCGATGAAGCGATCTGGCAGGCGGCCGAAAACGCCAATGCCGCCGATTTCCTGCGCGCATTGCCCGAGGGCCTCGATACCTATCTGGGTGAGCGGGGGGCGCGCCTGTCCGGCGGCCAGCGCCAGCGCATGGCGATTGCCCGCGCGCTGCTGCGCGATGCCCCGATCCTGCTGCTGGATGAGGCTACCTCGGCGCTCGATGCCGAAAGCGAGCAGCTGGTCCAGCAGGCGCTTGACCGCCTGATGGCCAGCCGCACCACCCTGGTCATTGCCCACCGCCTAGCAACCGTGCGCGGGGCGGACCGGATCGTGGTGATGGATGGCGGGCGGATCGTTGAACAGGGCAAGCACGAGGCGCTGAGCCGCGCCGGCGGGCTTTATTCTCGGCTTGCCGCCCTGCAATTCGACGAAGTGCCAAGCGAAGCCGTCAAATAGCATTAGTCCCGCATTCCGCCGGCCATGGCTGACGCGTAACAGACCCCTCAGGATTGGATGAATTCTGGGGATCGCACATGAAACTTCGCGCTACCGTTCTGCTCGCCGCCAGCTCGCTGGCCATTGGCCTTGCCGCTCCTGCCCTGGCGCAGGATGCCAAGCCTGCTGCGCCCGCTGCGCCCGCTGCTCCGGCTTCGGTCGAGCAGATGGATTCGATGAAGGACTGGGGCTTCGGCGTCCAGACCCGCTACGTCGACAAGTCCACCAAGCCGGGCGACGATTTCAACCAGTACGTCAACGGCCTGTGGCTGAACGAAGCGGAAATCCCGGCGGATCGCTCTTCCACCGGCGGCTTCGTGCAGCTACGCGACCTCTCCGAAGAGCGGATGAAGGCGATCCTCGAGGAAGCCGCTGCCGGCACCAATCCCGCAGGCAGCCCGCAGGCCCGCGTCGCTGCCGTGTGGAAGGCCTTCATGGACACCGACGGCATCGAGCGCGCCGGGCTGGTGCCGCTCTACCCGGCGCTGGAAAAGATCTACGCCGCCCGCACGCTCGACGATCTGGTCAGCCTGTTCGCCACGCCCGGCATGGCCTCGCCGATCGGCATGGGCGTGCGGCCCGATGCCAAGAACAGCTCGGTCAACGCGCTTTACGCCGGGCAAGCCCAGCTCGGCCTGCCCGACCGCGACTATTACCTGATCGACAGCCCCAAGAACCGCGAGATCGTCGCCAAGTACAAGGCCTACCTGAGCTTCATCCTGGGCGAGGTCGGCTATCCCGATCCGGCCAAGGCGGCCGAGGCCGTGTTCCAGCTTGAAAGCAAGATGGCCCAGGCCAACTGGGACCGCGCCTTGGGCCGCAACCGCGACCTGACCTACAACAAGATGCCGGTTGCGGAATTCCTGGCCTTCGCCCCCAACGTGCCGCTGCGCACGGCGCTGGACAAGCGCGGCCTTGGCGCGGTGAGCGAGATCATCGTGGGGCAGGTGCCGCCGACCAAGGAAGAAATCGCCGCTGCCAAGCTGACCCCCGAACAGGCGGCCAAGCTGTCGGGCGGGGTGCCGGCATTGGCCCGGCTGATCGCCAGCGAACCGATGGCCAACTGGCAGGCCTGGCTGGTCGCGCGCTATGTCACCAGCAAGGCATCGATCCTGCCAAAGCGGATCGATGATGCCTCGTTCGCGTTCTACGGCACCACCCTTTCGGGTCAGCCGCAGCAGCGGGCGCGCTGGAAGCGGGCGATTTCGGCGGTCGAAGGCTCGGTCGGCGAACTGGCCGGCCAGGTCTATGCCGAGCGCTACTTCCCCGCAGCCAACAAGGCGGCGATGGAGCAGCTGGTTGCCAACCTGCGCGCTGCGATGACCGAGAACCTCAAGGACTTGAAGTGGATGGGCCCGGCCACCCGGACCCAGGCCAAGGCCAAGCTTGACGCCTTCCGCCCCAAGATCGGTTACCCGAACAAGTACAAGACCTATGACGGGCTGGTGCTGCGCGCCGACAGCGCCATGGCCAATTCCGAAGCGGTCGAAGCCTGGCAGCAGGCGGACAATCTCTCGCGGCTTGGCCAGCCGGTCGACCGGGACGAGTGGTTCATGTTCCCGCAGACGGTGAACGCCTATTACAATGCCACCGGCAACGAGATCGTCTTCCCGGCCGCGATCCTCCAGCCGCCGTTCTTTGCGCTGACCAACGACGATGCGGTCAACTATGGCGCCATCGGCGGCGTTATCGGCCACGAAATGGGCCATGGCTTCGACGATCAGGGCGCCAAGTCCGACGGCGATGGCAACCTGCGTGACTGG
This sequence comes from Sphingomonadaceae bacterium, assembly GCA_009926135.1. Taxonomy (GTDB): domain Bacteria; phylum Pseudomonadota; class Alphaproteobacteria; order Sphingomonadales; family Sphingomonadaceae; genus Novosphingobium. The sequence goes on along the minus strand of RFPL01000008.1, from coordinate 88,191 downwards.
TGGACTCCGGCAGACAAGGCCAACTTTGAAAAGCTGACCGGCGCGCTGGTCGATCAGTACAATGCGCTCTGCCCGCTCGACGATGGCAAGACCTGCATCAACGGCCGCCTGACCCTGGGCGAGAACATTGGCGATCTTGGCGGGCTGAGCCTGGCCTACCGCGCCTACAAGCTGGCGCTGGGCGGCAAGGAAGCGCCGGTGATCGATGGCTATACCGGTGACCAGCGGTTCTTCATGGCCTGGGCCCAGGCCTTCCGCGTCAAGATGCGCGAAGCGGCACTGCGCCAGCAGCTGCAGACCGATCCGCATTCGCCCGGCCAGTACCGGGTCAACGGGATCGTCCGCAACTTCGACGAATGGTACAAGGCGTTCGGCGTCCAGCCGGGCGACAAGCTGTATATCGCCCCGGAAAAGCGTCTGCGGATCTGGTAATTCGCCAACAATTGGCGGGCGCGGCTTGACTTGGCCGCGCCCGCCGCGTTGATCGCGTTCCCATGGACACCATCATCACCGCCATCCTACTCGGCATCGTCGAGGGCCTGACCGAATTCATCCCGGTCTCCTCGACCGGACACCTGATCCTGGCATCGGAAATCTTCGGTTACGATGCCCACGTCTGGAAGGTGTTCAACGTTGTCATCCAGCTCGGCGCGATCCTGGCGGTCGTGGTGCTCTATTGGCGGACCTTCTGGGCGGTCGGCATGGGGCTGCTGCGCTGGCGGCCCGAAAGCGTGGCCTTCCTGCGCAACATCCTGCTCGGGTTCCTGCCTTCGGCCGTGCTCGGCTTTGCGCTGAAGGACTATATCGACATCATGCTCGGCAGCCCGATGGTGGTGGCCTGGGCGCTGGTGATCGGCGGCATTGCGATCCTGGCAATCGAGAAGGTGGCCAAGCCGGGTCCGGCCAGCGGCGTGGCGCAGCTTCCGGCGCGTCAGGCGCTCGGGGTCGGCTTCATGCAATGCCTGGCGATGGTTCCGGGTGTCAGCCGTTCGGGCGCGACGATCATGGGGGCACTGGCCATGGGGATCGAACGCCGCACCGCCGCCGAATTCAGCTTTTTCCTGGCGATCCCGACGATGATGGGGGCCACCACGCTGGAACTGTGGGACGCCCGCGCCACCCTGGCGGGCGGCATGGGCCCGGTCGGCTGGACCGAGATTGCGGTCGGCTTCGCGGTTTCCTTCGTGGTCGCGCTGGCCGTGATCAAGGCCTTCGTCGCCTTTGTCAGCCGCTCCGGCTTCGCACCCTTCGCCTGGTACCGGATTGCTGCCGGGATTCTCGCGATCTGGCTGCTGGCGCGCTGACGCAGGACTAGTGCGCCGCCCCCCAGCTAAGGCCGGTGCCGATCTCGACCCCTAGCGGCACCGTTAGCGGCACTGCGGGTTCAGCGGCGCCAGCCATGACCGACCGGATTACGGTGCTTGCCGCCGCTACGTCGGCTTCGGGTAGCTCGAACACCAGTTCGTCGTGCACTTGCAGCAGCATCCGCACGTGGCCTAGACCGGCTGCTTCAAGCGCGGGCATCATCCGCACCATGGCGCGCTTGATGATATCGGCGCTGGTGCCCTGGATCGGGGCGTTGATCGCCGCCCGTTCGGACCCGGCGCGCTCGTTCGGGTTGTTGGAGCTGATCCGCGGGAACCAGCACTTGCGGCCGAACAACGTTTCCGAATAGCCGCCCGTCCGCACGCTTTCGAGCGTCGAGTGGATGTAGTGGCGGATGCCCGGGAAGCGCTCGAAATAGCGGTCGATCATCGCCTGGGCCTCCTCCGAGGAGACCCCCAGCCGCCCGGCCAGGCCCCAGCGCGAGATGCCATAGAGGATCGCGAAGTTGATCGTCTTGGCGCGGCCGCGGGTATCGCGGTCGACCTGGCCGAACATTTCCATCGCGGTGCGGGCGTGGATGTCCTCGCCGTTCGCAAAGGCCTCCTTCAGTGCCGGAACATCGGCCATGTGCGCGGCGAGGCGCAGTTCGATCTGGCTATAGTCAGCGGCGAGCAGGACATTGCCGGGCTCGGCCACGAAGGCATCGCGGATCTGGCGGCCCAGTTCAGTGCGGATCGGGATGTTCTGGAGGTTCGGCTCGGTCGAGGAGAGCCGCCCGGTCTGCGCGCCGACCAGGCTGTAGCTGGTGTGGACCCGGCCCGTTTCCGGATTGATCGCCGCCTGCAGCGCCTCGGTATAGGTGCTGCGCAGTTTCGAGAGCTGGCGCCACTCCAGCACCTTGTCGGCGATTACCGCGCCTTCGCCGGATAGCCGCTCCAGGATGCCCTGATCGGTCGAATACTGCCCGGTCTTGCCCTTCTTCCCGCCCTTGAAGCCCAGCTTGTCAAACAGGATCTCGCCCAGCTGCTTGGGGCTGCCGATGGTAAAGGGCTGGCCGGCCAGTTCGTGAATCTGGCCTTCAAGCTTGGCGATTTCCTCCGCAAAGGTGGCGGACAGACCGGCCAGCTTGTCCCGGTCGACCCGGATGCCGTGACGCTCCATCTGGGCCACGACGGGAACCAGCGGGCGATCGACGCGCTCATAGACCCGCGTTCCGCCTTCCTCGGCCAGCCGGGGCTTGAGCAGGCGGTGCAGCCGCCAGGTTACTTCGGCATCCTCGGCGGCATATTCGGTCGCGCGGTCGAGTGGGACTTCGCCGAAGGGTATCGCCTTCTTGCCGCTGCCGCAGATGTCCTTGAAGGCCAGCGTGGTGTGGCCCAGGTGGCGCGTGGCAAGCTCGTCCATCCCGTGACCGCCACCGATCCCGTCAATGGATCGGCCGGCATCGAGATCGAAGCTCATCACCATGGTATCGTCGACCGGACCGACCGCGATCCCGTGGCGGGCCAGGATATTGAGATCGTACTTCGCGTTCTGCCCGATCTTCAGCACCGCTTCGCTTTCCAGCAGCGGCTTGAGCAGGGCCAGGGCGCGGGCCCGGTCAACCTGGGCCGGGCGCTCGGCAAACATGTCGGTTCCGCCGTGGCCGAGCGGAATGTAGCAGGCGTCCCCCGGGCCAAGCGCCAGGCTGATCCCGGCCAGGTCCGCCCGCATCGCGTCGATTGAGCTTGTCTCGGTATCGAAGGCGACCACCCGCGCAGCCATGGCCCGTTCGACCCAGGCGGCGAGTGCCCCTTCGTCCTGCACGCAGGCATATTTGCTGCGGTCGATCGGCGGCAGGTCCGGCAGTGGCTGGCGGTTGCTGCCGATCACGGCGGCCGCCGCCGCGGTGACTGCCTTGGCCGGGTTGAGGTCTACCCGGCGCTCCGGACTGCCGCGCCCATCGCCCAGCCGCTTGAGCAGTGAATTGAAGCCGTGCTCCTGCAGGAATGCGGCAAGCGGATCGGGCGGGATCGTCTCAAGCTTGAAATCGTCGAGCGCCACAGGGAGCGGGCAATCTTCCTTGAGCTGCACCAGCACCCGGCTGAGCCGCGCCATTTCGGCCTGCTCGATCAGGCTTTCGCGCAGCTTGGAGGGCTTCATCTCCGGCGCGGCAGCCAGCGCGGCTTCAAGGCTGCCATGCTCCTGGATCAGCTTCGTCGCGGTCTTGGGCCCAATCCCGCGAATGCCGGGGACGTTGTCAACCGCATCGCCCATCAGCGCCAGGACATCGCCGACCAGTTCCGGCATCACCCCGAACTTCTCGACCACTTCGGGCACGTCGATTCGCTGGTTCTTCATCGTGTCGAGCATGTCGATGCAGGCTTCGCCATCGATGCCGTGCCGGCACTTGCCGACGAGCTGCATCAGGTCCTTGTCGGACGAGACGATGGTCACGTCCCAGCCGCGCTCGGTGGCGGCGCGGGCATAGGATGCGATCAGGTCATCCGCTTCAAGGCCCTGCTCCTCGATGCAGGGCAGGCTGAAGGCGCGGGTCGCGTCGCGGATCAGCGGGAACTGCGGCTTGAGGTCCTCGGGAGGGGGCGGGCGGTTGGCCTTGTACTGATCGTAGATGTCGTTGCGGAAACTCTTGCCGCTGGCATCGAGGATCACCGCCAGGTGCGTCGGGCCATCGGCCTTGTGCAGGTCGTCGGCCAGCTTCCACAGCATGGTGGTATAGCCATAGACCGCGCCGACCGGGACGCCCTGCGGATTGGTCAGCGGCGGCAGGCGGTGATAGGCGCGGAAGATATAGGCCGATCCATCGACCAGGTAGAGATGCTGCTTGGGCTCCATCGGCATACCCTAGCAGTGGCAGGGGCAGCGCGTAAGCGCGCGAATCAAGCCATCCCCGGCTAGCGATTCGCCGCGCCACACGCCTGCCACATTATTGGGATATAGGCGCAAAGTGCAGGAAATGCACAGGCTTGGGCCGGCCAATGCGACTATCTCTTGCATCGCTTCGCGAAGCGCACTAATTGTCAGCCCGAAGTCTACCGATAAGGTTGGCTTTCCGTTCGGCTGCCCGGAGTAATTCCGGCTACCGCGCGTGGTCCACTCGCTGTTCAAGGAATACTTTCATGCGCAAGATCATTCTCGCCGCTGGCGCCGCCCTCGCTCTCGCCGCTTGCTCGCAGGAAAAGGCTGACGACGCCGCTGCTGCCGCTACCGACGCTGCTACCGCCGCTGCTTCGGACGCCGCTGTCGCCACCGACGCTGCTGGCGCCGCTTCGGCTGCTGCCACCGACGCTGCTGCTGCTGCCACCGACGCCGCGACTGCCGCTGCTTCGGACGCTGCTGCTGCTGCTTCGGACGCTGCCAAGAAGATGTAATCTTCGCCGCACGGCAAAAGATTGGGGCGCGGGGGTCAACCTCCGCGCCCTTTTCTTTTGCCACCCGTTTAAGCGATCGATTAAATTTGTCCTTGCCTTGCCGCCACGCCCTCGGCACCTTGCGAGCATGACGGGGTTGGATGAACTGACACATGGCCTGACCAGCGCGCTGGCGCGGATCGGCCTGCCCGCGCCGACCGGGCTGGAACGGCTCTCTGGCGGGGCCAATATGGAAAGCTGGCGCTTCCAGGCCGGCGCTGCGGTCTGTGTCCTGCGCCGCGCCCCTTCGCTTGAAATGATGGCTGGCCGGCCGATGGACCATGCCGGTGAAGCCATGGTGGTCCGCGCGGCCCGCGCCGCCGGGGTCATGGCGCCCGAGGTGCTGGTCGAGCTGGAACCCGGCGACGGGATCGGTTCAGGCTATGTGATGCGGGCCATTTCCGGTTCGCCCGATCCCAACCTGTTCCTGGCCGAGGCCGATCCAGCATTGGCGATCCGCGATATCGCGCGCGAACTGGTCGCGGTCCATCGCACTGACACTGCCTGCCTGCCTGCACCATTGATGGACACCGCAGCAGCGCTGGGCGAGCTGCGGAAGCGCTTCCTGGACTATGGCGGCGACCGCCCGATTCTCGCGCTGGCGCTCAAGTGGCTGGAGGCCAACCTGCCGCCGCCGGTCGCGCCGCGGCTGGTCCACGGGGACTTCCGCCTTGGCAACCTGATGTTCGAACAGGGCCGGGTGACCGGGGTGCTCGACTGGGAGCTGGCCCACCTGGGCGATTGGCACGAGGATCTGGCCTTTGGCTGCATGACCGTGTGGCGCTTTTCGCGGCCCGACCGGCCAGGTTATGGCCTGACCTCGATCGCAGAACTGGCCAGCGCTTACGAGGAAGCCGGCGGAGACACTTTCGATCCTGCCCGCTTCCGCTTCTGGACGATCTACCGCACCTTCTGGTGGGCGCTGGGCTGCCTGCAAATGGGCGGCTTCTGGCGCGCCGGGCATGACCGCTCGGTCGAGCGCGTGGTCGTCGCCCGCCGCACTGCCGAACAGGAACTCGACCTGCTGCTGCTGCTTGAGGATCTTGCGCCCGAGGCAGAGCGTACGCGTCCGCTGCCCCCCGCCACCGAACCGCTCCAGCCGGGCACCGGCGAGCCGAGCGGTGCCGAAATCCTCACCGCCATCTCCGAATGGCTGGCCGCCGACATCAAGCCGCTGGTCACCGGCCGCGGCAAGTTCGACCTGGCCGTTGCGCGTAATGCCCTGGGCATTGTCGCGCGCGAGATCGAACAGCGGCCGGTCGCCACCGACGCCGGGCTCACCGCCGAAATCATGACGGGCCGCGCCGACCTCGCCACGCCTGGCCTCCTGGCCCGCCTGCGCCGCATGGCGCTCGCCAAGCTTTCTGCCGACATGCCGAAATACCCCGCCCTCGCTGCTGCGCGGTCGAAATGGGCCAACGAAACGTAAGAGAGGAACCGCCTGATGGACTTTGCGCTCCCCGCCGACCTGCTTGCCTATCTGGACGAGCTTGACGCCTTCATCGCGGCCGAGATCAAGCCGCTGGAGCAGCAGGATGACAATATCCGCTTCTTCGATCACCGCCGCGAATATGCGCGGACGGATTTCGAGAACCAGGGCCTGCCCCGGCATGAATGGGAACAGCTGCTGGTCGAAGCCAGCCGCCGCGCCGATGCGGCCGGTCACTGGCGCTTCTCCGCACCGAAGAAGTACGGTGGCAAGGATGGCTCGAACCTGTGGATGGCCGTGATCCGCGACCGCTTTGCGGCCAAGGGGCTGGGGCTGCACAACGACCTGCAGAACGAGCATTCGATCGTCGGCAATTTCCCGTTTGTTGCCATGTTCGAGCATTTTGGCACCCCCGAACAGCAGCAGGAATTCATCCTGGGCGGGTTTGCGCGCGAACGCCGTGTGGCCTTCGGCCTGACCGAGCCCGATCATGGCTCGGACGCGACCCACATGGAAACCCGCGCGGTGCGCGAGACGCGCGATGGCGTGCCGGGCTGGCGGATCGATGGCCGCAAGATGTGGATCACGGGGATGCACGTCGCCACGCACTGCGCCGCGTTCTGCCGCACCTCGGGCAAGGACGGTGATGCCAAGGGCATTACCTGCCTGCTGGTGCCGGCTGGCACGCCCGGCATGGTGGTCGATGAATACATGTGGACCTTCAACATGCCGACCGACCACCCGCGGATGCATTTCGAGAATTGCTGGGTGCCCGAAAGCGCCGTGCTGGGCCCGGTCGACGGCGGCCTGTCGATCGCCCAGTCCTTCGTTCACCAGAACCGCATCCGCCAGGCCGCCAGCTCATTGGGCGCGGCGACCTATTGCGTGGAAGAATCGGTCAAGTACGCCCGCCACCGCAAGCCGTTCGGCCAGGATCTGGCGCGCAACCAGGGCATCCAGTTCCCGCTGGTCGAGCTGGCCACCCAGTGCGAGATGCTGCGCACGCTGATCTACAAGACGGCCTGGGAAATGGACCAGCTGGAGCACAAGGAGATCGAGCACAAACTCTCGGACAAGATCTCGATGTGCAACTACTACGCCAACCGGCTGGTCTGCGAAGCGGCCGACCGGGCGATGCAGGTCCATGGCGGGATCGGCTATTCGCGGCACAAGCCGTTCGAGCACATCTTCCGCCACCACCGCCGCTACCGGATCACCGAAGGGGCAGAGGAAATCCAGATGCGCAAGGTGGCCGCTTACCTGTTCGGCTATCTCGGCCCACGCAAGGCGCTCTACACCGCCACGTAGGGCCGCGTTACCTGCCGGCCACAGGCTGCGCGCAAAATGCTTGCGTGCAGCCTGCTCAGGCTTGCCGAAAACTGCGGGAATGGCCTAGCGTTCAGTGGTCTTACTGCCCGTGCGGGTCGCACTGCTGCGCTGGGCAACAAAGGGGAACCCTGATGCGCTCGACTTTCCGCCTGACCTTGCTTGCTTCGCTGTCCGCCCTGCCACTGGCCACGCCGGCCTTTGCCCAGGGCGCTGCCGACGGCGCGGAAGAACAGGTCATCATCGTCACTGGCACCCGTTCCACCGCCCGCACGGTCGAGGATTCGCCGGTCCCGGTCGATGTCCTCTCGGGTGAGGCGCTGACTGAAGGCGGTCAGGTCGAAACCAACAAGATCCTCAACAAGCTGGTGCCCAGCTTCAACTTCCCCCAGCCGGCCATCGCCGATGGTTCGGATGCGCTGCGCCCGGCCACCCTGCGCGGCCTGGGCCCGGACCAGACGCTGGTCCTGATCAATGGCAAGCGCCGCCATGTCTCGGCTCTGCTCAACATCAACGGCACGGTCGGGCGCGGTTCGGCCGCAGTCGACATGAACACGATCCCGGCCCTCGCGATCGACCGGATCGAAGTGCTGCGTGACGGCGCATCCTCGCAGTACGGCTCGGACGCGATTGCCGGGGTGATCAACATCCGCCTCAAGAAGGCCAGCGAAGGCGGCCGGGCCGCGATCAGCTATGGCAAGTACGACACGACCATTGCCGGCGTGGCGAATGTCACCGGCCTCGCGCTGACTGGCGGCGCGCCCTCGCTCGACCCGACCGATAGCCGCTATTTTTCTGCCACCACCGATGGTGAGCGCAAGGCCAGCGACGGGCAGAGCTATTCGATTGCGACCAACGTCGGCCTGCCCTTCTTCGGCATCGAGGATGGCTATATCAACTTCACCGCCGAATACCGTCACCGCGGCAATACCAACCGCCAGGGCTTCGACCTGCGGCCGAACTACATTCGCCCGACCTCGACCACCTGGGATCCGCGCGAGACGACGTTCAATCGCCTGCAGTTCCGCTTTGGCGACCCGAAGGCCGACGATTTCATCCTGTTCGCCAACATGGGCGTGCCAATCGGCGATTCGCTCGAGCTCTACAGCTTCGCCAGCTACAACCAGCGCGATTCGCTGAGCGCGGCGAACTATCGCCAGGCCAATGCCGCTGCGAACCGCGATTTCTCGACGATTGCCCCCAACGTAACCCCCAGCAATGCCAACTTCGTGGCGCTGACCCCGGACGGCTTCCTGCCTTTCATTCAGTCGGACCTGACTGACCGCGCGGTCACTGTCGGCCTGCGCACCACCGCGGGTGACTGGAACGCCGACAGCTCGCTGACCTGGGGCCAGAACAACTTCGATTACCGCGTCGAAGGCTCGCTCAACACCAGCTTCGGCCCGTCGAGCCAGCGCAGCTTCGATGCCGGCGGGCTGGCTTATCGCCATGTCCTCGCCAACCTCGATCTCAGCCGCGAATTCGATCTCGGCTTCGCTGGCCCGCTGACCGTGGCCTTCGGCGGTGAATACCGCGCCGAACGCTTCATGATCCGCCCGGGTGACCGGCAGTCGTGGGCAACCGGCCCGCTGTTCCAGGCCTCGTTCACCGGCACGGCTGTTTCGTGCGCTGCCGCTTCGGGCGTGTTCAATGCCGTGACCAACGTCTGCAGCTTCCCGGGCCGCGCCGCCCCGGCCGGTGCCCAGGGCTTCCCGGGCATCCCGACCAGCAGCACCACCAACGTGAAGCGCAACAACGTCGCCGGTTATGTCGAACTTGATGCCGAACTGATCGATGGCCTGACCGCCACAGCCGCTGGCCGCTATGAGCACTACAGCGACTTCGGCTCGACCCTGACCGGCAAGTTCGCCGCGCGCTATGAGTTCACCCCCGGCTTCGCGCTGCGCGGTTCGATCTCGAACGGCTTCCGCGCGCCGTCGCTGCACCAGCAGTACTTCACCACCACGTCGACCAATTTCATCGGCGGCCTGCCGGTCGATATCTCGACCGTGGCGGTCAGCAGCCCGGTCGCCCGGGCGCTGGGTTCGCGTGATCTCAAGCCGGAGAAGTCATTCAACCTGTCGGGCGGCTTCACCGCCAACCCGGTTTCGGGCCTGACGCTGACGGTCGACTACTACAACATCCGCATCAATGACCGGATCGTGCTGACCGAAAACCTTGGGGCGGCGGGCAGCGGCAGTTCGGCCGTCAATGCCGCCGTGAAGGCCGTGCTTGATGCCAACGGGTTCAACTCGGTCGGCGCGGCGCGCTTCTTCATCAACGGCCTCAACACCCGGACCGAAGGCGTCGATGCGGTGCTCAACTGGCGCCTGCCGATCGAAGGTGTGGGCAAGTGGACCGTGACCGCCGCCTACAACTACAACAAGCAGAAGATCCTGGCGCGCAAGAACGATCTGGGTCCGCTCGCCACGATCCCCGGCCTGATCCTGTTTGGCCGGGTCGAAGGCCTGCGCTTCACCGAAGGCCAGCCCAAGGACAAGGTGGTGCTGAGCCTGGATGGGGATGTCGGCATGTTCGGGCTGACCGCCCGCTCCACCCGCTATGGCAAGGTGACTTCGCCCGGTTCGGCCAGTCCGCTCGCGGGCGATCCGCTGACCGCCTATGGGCCGGATGACATCTTCCTCGGCGCCAAGTGGATCACGGACCTGGAACTGCGGGTCAAGCCGATGGAGCGGCTGAGCTTCGCGATCGGTGCGGACAACCTGTTCGATGTCTATCCGGACCGTTCGCCCTTCGGCCCGCGTCCGGCGGCGATTGGCGGATCCTATCCGGCCAACCAGCAATACATCCCGTTCTCGATCTTCTCGCCGTTCGGCTTCAACGGCCGTTACCTCTACGCGCGGGCGAGCGTCGAATTCTAGACCTACACGAGCTGGAGAGGGGGAGGGCGCACGGGGGCAATCCCGGCGCCCTTTTCCTTTGGTGTGATGCTGCAAACGGCGCCGCTTGGTTGCGCCGGGTGGCCTAACGCGAAGCAGTGCGGCGCAGGCTGGAGCTTTCGGTCAGGTAACCATCATAGACCGCGCGGCTGATCGAGGCGATCCGGTAGTCGCGGTTCGGCTTGCCGCCCTGGCCGGTCACGTAGACGGCGATGGCGATGGCGCGGCCGTCGGGCGTGTTGATGATGCCGACATCGCTGGACGTGTTGTTGAGCGTCCCGGTCTTGTGGGCAATCCGCGCATCCTGCGGCAGCATCGCCCGCAGGCGGCGCTTGCCGGTCAGGCAGCGTTCCATCGCACCGAGCAGTACGCCGCGGCTCGACGCGCTCAGCCAGCGGCCCTGGTGCAGACCGGCGAGCAGCTGAACCATCGCGAGCGGGGTAGCGCTGTCGCGCAGGTCGACGGTCGTCGCGGGATTGAATTCACCATCGTCGCGCACCAGGGTGGCGATGTCGCGATCGAGCCGCATGCCGGACAGACCGGCCTTGCGCATCCAGCGGTTCACGGCACCCGGGCCGCCGACTGCTGCCAGCAGGGCGTCAGTTGCGGGATTGTCGCTGCGGGTGATCGACAGTTCGATCAGCCCTTGCGCGGTCAGCATCGTGCCTGGACGAACCGGGGCCACCGGCGAGGAAAAGCGTGCGGACCGCTGCGGGATCATCAGCGGGAACCTGTCGCTGAGCTTCAGCTTGCCCTGGTCGACCAGGTCCAGATAAGTCGCGGTGATCGCGATCTTGCTGGTGCTGGCCATCGGAAAGGGCTGGTCCCCCAGCACGGCCAGGGTACGGCCTGTACCCAGATCCATCGCCGCCACGCCGATCCGGCCCTGGGCTGCATCGGCCAGGCTGGCAATGGTTGCTTCAAGGCTGCCGCCGTAGGTTGTGGCCGGGCGGGCTGGGGCAACAAAGGGCCGAACGGTCGGCTGGACTTCGCGCGGCGCGCGCACTTCCTTGCCGAAAACCTTGTCGAATTCAGACTGGAAATTTTCCGCCCGGGCAGCGCCAGCAGGCAGCGCAATGGCGCTGACCATAGCCAGGCCTGCCATCAGGTGAGGGAAGCGGCTGTTTTTCACCGGCGCAGAACTAACCCGAACATGCTTTCAGATTGTCTAACGGACTCGTCTCGTCCAGCCATTGCGCGACGAGTTGACGGCCTGATGCGAGGAAATGCGCCAGATATAGGTATAACCGCATGGCACGCACCGGAACCGCGTGGCTCCGGTGCGTGCCGAACGGGCCTGCCGGCTTCCTGCAGGTTACTGACCCTGCCCCAGCGAGAAGCCTGGTTCGCCGCCGAACAGATACAGATGTTCGGTCTTGATGAAGGGGATGCCGGCTGCCGCCAGCCGCCGCAGCAGTTCCACCACCATGGCGGGGTTGAAGGCCTTGCCCGAAGGGGTCTGGAACCGGCAGCGCCAGTGATCGGTGCAAAGCGTTTCGGCATGACCGGCCGGCCAGACTTTGACCCCGCGATTGGTGATCATTGCCAACGGCACCAGTGAGCCGACCGCAGCCTGGAGCCGCGCCGCAAGCGCGTCGGGGCTGTCTAGCGCATCGACGAACACGTCGATCCCGACCAGTGTCTTGTCGGCCCGGGCGGCCGGTGCGGGCGCTTGCGATGCCACCAGGCGCGGCGCTGGAGCATTCGCGTATGATACCGGTTCAAGCTGCCGGGGTTGCTGCCCCAGCCGGGCGATGACCGCATCGGCGAAGGCTTCGGTCCCGGCGCGCTCGGCTGACTGGCCTGCACGGAAGATGTCGGCGGGATGGACCCCGTCCTCGACCGTCTTGAGCCAGGCATTATGGACCCGCGCCGCCGCCTCGCCCTGGCCGAGGTGGACCAGCATCATCACCGCGGCAAGGAGCAGGCCCGAGGGATTGGCGATGCCCTGGCCCGCAATGTCCGGGGCCGAGCCGTGGATGGCCTCGAACATGGCGCTGCGGGTGCCGATATTGGCCGACGCACCCAGCCCGACCGAGCCGGCCACTTCCGCCACGATGTCCGAGACGATATCGCCATAGAGGTTGGAGGTGACCACGACGTCGAAATCCTGCGGGCGGGCCGCGAGCCGCGCCGCGCCGATATCGATGATCATGTGGTCCTGCGCGATATCGGGATATTCGCGGCCGATCTCGGCGAAGACCTGCTGGAACAGCCCGTCGGTCAGCTTCATGATGTTGCTCTTGGTAAGGCAAGTGACCTTGCGGCGGCCATTCGCGCGGGCGTATTCGAAGGCGTGCCGCACGATCCGCTCGCAGCCCGGGCGGCTGACCAGCTTGAGGCACTGGTAGACTTCCTCGGTCTGGCGGTGCTCGATCCCGGCGTAGAGGTCTTCCTCGTTCTCGCGCACGATCACCACGTCCAGCACCGGGTGCAGCGTTGGCACGAACGGCGCATAGGCGCGGGTCGGGCGGACGTTGGCGAACAGGCCCAGGGTCTTGCGCAAGGTGACGTTGAGGCTCTTGTACCCGCTGCCGAGCGGGGTGGTGATCGGTGCCTTCAGGATCGCATCGGCACGCGCAATGGTTTCCCAGCCTGCATCGGTGATCCCGGCGCTATGCCCGGCGCGATAGACGGCTTCGCCCAGTTCCAGCGGCAGGCAGTGGATCCGGGCGCCAGCAGCTTCGAGGATCCGCAAGGTCGCATCCATGATCTCCGGGCCGATCCCGTCTCCATGCGCGACGGCAATCGTGGCGACTGCAGGATCGACCGGCTGTCCGGAAGCGGGGCGGGGCGAGGGGGCGATGGTGGCCATGTCTGATGCTCCTGGGGTTGGGATGCACCGCAACTGGCTTCTCGAGCATCATTCTTCAAATTGATTGTTGTCGATTTATCTATTACGAAATGCAATCATACAACCGAACCTCGATCCCGATTGCCTGCGCGCTTTTGTCGCCGTGGCTGAAACCACCAGCTTTACGGCTGCCGCCCAGCGCCTGCTGCGCAGCCAGTCCGCCGTGTCGCTGCAGATCAAGCGGCTGGAGCAGCAACTGGGGGTGCGCTTGCTGGCGCGCAGCCCGCGGCTGGTTGCGCTCACGGGTGAGGGCGAACTGGTGCTCGACCAGGCCCGGCGGCTGCTGGCGCTGAATGACGAACTGGTGGCCCGCGCGCGCGAACCGCAACTGGCCGGGCTGGTCCGGCTGGGCGTGCCGGAAGACTTCGCGACGGCGCGGCTGCCGCGCCTGCTGGCAGAGTTTGCCCGGACGCACCCCGGCGTGGCGCTGGAAGTGACCTGCGAGCTGACCCTGCCGCTGCTGGATCGGTTCAGCGCCGGTGAACTCGATCTGGCGCTGATCAAGCGCGAGCCCACTGGCCCTGCGACCGGGCGGCGGGTCTGGCGTGAGCCACTCGTCTGGGCTGCTGCGTCGCCATTTCGTCTACCGGCCGGCGACGATCCGCTTCCGCTGGTCTGTTCGCCCCGGCCCTGCGTGCTGCGCCAGCGCGCGGTCCAGGCGCTGGATGCGGCGGGCCGACCGTGGCGGGTGACTTACAGCTGTGCCTCGCTGGCCGGTAACCAGGCTGCCTTGCGGGCGGGGCTGGGCATCGCGGTGCTGCCGCGCGACATGGTACCAGCCGATCTGGCGGTGCTGGACGATCACGGCCTGCCCGAACTGGCCGATCTGGAAGTGGCGCTGATCGAGGTTCCGGCGCTCACCGCCCCGGCACAGCGGCTGCGCGATACGATCCTGCGCGAACTGGAACACGGCCGGGCCGACTGAGCCAAAGCAAAGGGCCGGAAGGATTGCTCCTTCCGGCCCCTGCTTGTGCCTTGGCTGGTGGGCCGGACTTAGAAGTCCATGCCGCCCATGCCGCCCATGCCGCCGCCGGGCATGCCGCCCATGGCCGGCTTGTCGTCAGGCTTTTCGCTGATCGCCGCTTCGGTGGTGATCAGCAGGCCGGCAACCGAAGCCGCATCCTGCAGCGCGGTGCGCACGACCTTGGTCGGGTCGATGACGCCGGCAGCCACGAGGTTTTCGTAAACGTCGGTCGCGGCGTTGAAGCCCTGGGTTTCGTCGTCTTCGCGCAGGAGGTTGCCCGAGACCACGGCACCGTCATGGCCCGCGTTGGTGGCGATCTGCTTGACCGGGGCAGTGATCGCGCGGCGCACGATGTCGATACCCTTGGTCTGATCGTCGTTGGCACCCTTCATGCCGGCCAGAGCCTTGGTGGCATAGAGCAGCGCGGTACCGCCGCCGGGGACGATGCCTTCTTCAACCGCAGCGCGGGTCGCGTGGAGCGCGTCATCAACGCGGTCCTTGCGTTCCTTCACTTCGACTTCCGAAGCGCCGCCGACCTTGATCACGGCCACGCCGCCGGCCAGCTTGGCCAGACGTTCCTGCAGCTTTTCCTTGTCGTAATCGCTGGAGGTGGTGTCGATCTGGGCGCGGATCTGTTCGACCCGGCTCTTGATGTCGTCGGCTGCACCGGCGCCATCGACGATCGTGGTGTTGTCCTTGTCGATCGAGACGCGCTTGGCCTGGCCGAGCATGCCGAGCGTGACCGTTTCGAGCTTGATGCCCAGGTCTTCGCTGATCATCTCGCCCTGCGTCAGGATCGCGATGTCCTGCAGCATCGCCTTGCGGCGATCGCCGAAGCCCGGAGCCTTGACGGCAGCGATCTTCAGGCCGCCGCGCAGCTTGTTGACCACCAGGGTGGCCAGCGCTTCGCCTTCGATGTCTTCGGCGATGATCAGCAGCGGACGGCCCGACTGCACCACGGCCTCGAGGATCGGCAGCATCGCCTGGAGCGACGACAGCTTCTTCTCGTGGATCAGGATGTAGGGGTTATCCAGCTCGACGGTCATCTTGTCGGGGTTGGTGATGAAGTACGGCGAGAGGTAGCCGCGGTCGAACTGCATGCCTTCGACGACATCGAGTTCGAATTCGAGGCCCTTGGCCTCTTCCACGGTGATCACGCCTTCCTTGCCGACCTTTTCCATGGCTTCGGCAATCTTGTTGCCGACTTCCTGGTCGCCATTGGCCGAGATGATCCCGACCTGGGCGATTTCAGCCGAGCCGGAAACGGGCTTGGAACGCTTGACCAGGTCTTCGACAACCTTGGTCACGGCCAGATCGATTCCGCGCTTCAGGTCCATCGGGTTCATGCCGGCGGCAACGGCGGTCATGCCTTCGCGCACAATGGCCTGGGCCAGCACGGTGGCGGTGGTGGTGCCGTCACCGGCCTGGTCGTTGGTCTTGCTGGCGACTTCGCGCAGCATCTGGGCGCCCATGTTCTCGAACTTGTCCTTCAGTTCGATTTCCTTGGCGACCGAAACGCCGTCCTTGGTGATGCGCGGTGCACCGAAGCTCTTGTCGATCACGACGTTGCGGCCCTTGGGGCCCAGGGTGACCTTCACCGCGTTGGCGAGGATGTCGACGCCGGCGAGAATGCGCTCACGCGCGTCGCGGCCGAATTTTACTTCCTTGGCAGCCATTGTTCAGTTCCTTCGAAATTCTGGGATGTGAAAGTTCAGGAAATCGCTCAGCCGATGATGCCGAGGATGTCGCTTTCCTTCATGATCAGCAGGTCTTCGCCGTCGAGCTTGACCTCGGTGCCCGACCACTTGCCGAACAGCACGCGGTCGCCAGCCTTGACGTCCAGCGGAGTGACCTTGCCGTCTTCGGCCTTGCTGCCTGCACCAACGGCGACAACTTCGCCCTCGGCCGGCTTTTCCTTGGCGCTGTCAGGGATGATGATGCCGCCAGCAGTCTTTTCTTCTGCCTCTACGCGGCGCACGAGCACACGATCGTGCAGCGGACGAAATGCCATGGGAAACTCCCTTTTGCGTTGATACAATGTTGATTGGCACTCCCCCTCGGAGAGTGCCAGCAGGGCGCATATGGGTGGGGGCCGGAGAGTCGTCAACCCCGGCGCGCGCGGAAAAAATTGCGCGATTTGAATCCGCTCAGCGCGGCAGCAGCTCCAGCCGCTCGCGCCGCAGCCAGCGCCAGGCCAGTAGCGCCGAGACAACCACCAGGCCAACCGCCAGGCCAAGCCACACGCCGGTCCCGGCCAGCGGGGTGAAGAACCCGAGTGCGACCGAGGTCGTAAAGCCGACCAGCCAATAGCCGAACAGGGCAAGTTGCATCGGCACGCGGGTATCCTGCAGGCCCCGCAGCGCGCCGGCCAGCACGGCCTGGATTCCGTCAAACAACTGGAACGCGGCAGCGATGGCAAGGAAGCCGACCGCGTGGCCGACCATGGCCGCATTGGCCGGGTCGCCGGGATCGACATAAAGCTGGAGCACGCTGAGCGGGGCCAGGATCATGATGGCGGCAGGCAGCGCCATATAGCCGACGGCAAGGATCAGCGCGGCCTTGCCCGCGCCGCCGATCGCGCTGCGATTCCCCGCGCCGAAGTGATAGCCGACCCGGATCGTCGCGGCCTGGCCGATCCCGAAGGGAATCTGGAACGCCAGCGCGGCAACCTGCAGCGCAACGGTGTGCCCGGCGAGCTCTGCCTGGCCGATCCGGCCCATCAGGAAGGCGGCGCTGGAGAACAGGCCGCCCTCGGCCAGGATGATCAGCGCGATCGGCGTGCCGATCCGGGCGACATCGCGCAGGCGCTGCCACTCGGTCCGCCACCACCGCCCGAATAGGTGATAGCGGCGCAGCCGCCGGTCGCTGTGGATTGCCAGGGCATAGGCCCCCAGCATGGCAAAGGCCGTAATCACGCTGGAGATGGCCGAACCATCAAGCCCCCATGCCGGCGCGCCGAAGTGGCCGAACACGAACACGTAATTGCCCAGCGCATTGACCACGATCGCCAGCGCCGTGATCGCAGTGGCGAAGATCGGACGGCCCAGCGCCGAGACGAAATTGCGCAGCACCGTGGCCATGACGTTGGGGACCATGGCCCAGAGCAGGATCGCCAGGAATTCACCCGCCAGCCGCGAGACTTCCGGATCCTGGCCCGATAGCAGCAACAGTTCCTCGCCCCACAGGCAGACCGCCATGCCGGCGAGGCCGCACAGCACCGCCAGCCACAGTGCCATCCGCACCGTGCGGCGTACTTCGCGCACCGCGTGGCGGCGGCGGCCCAGTTCGGCGGCAATCAATGGCGCGCAGGCCCCGGTCAGGCCCGAGAAGCACCACATCATCAGGCCGAACAGCGTGGTGGCGAGCGATGCGGCCGCGAGCGCTTCCTCGCCCAGCCGCGCTACGAAGATCACGTCGATCGCATAGACCAGCATCTGCAGCAGGTTGGCTGCCGCCAGGGGGGCAGCCAGCCGCAGCGTTGCGCCCAGTTCGGTGCGCCAGGGAGAGAGGATGCGGTCCTGCTTCATCGGTCGGCCCGGATAGGCGGCGGGGCGGCACCGGCCAAGTGCTTTCTGGCCAGCCCGGCTTGCGCCGGAAACCGGGCAACGGATAATGCCGCCCTGGCCCTACCGCTGGGGCCGGCATGGCAGTATATCATCGGCACGGCGGAGTACTGGCCTGCGGGCAAGGAGACGATGACGATGCGTACTGATTTCAAGCTGGCCGGAGCATTCGCCCTGGCGCTCGCATTGGCGGGATGTGGCGGGGCGAAGCAGGACAAGGCTGCCACCGGCGATGCCGGATCGTCAGCGACGCCCTCGGCCGAGGTGGCGGCGGCTGATAGCAAGCCCGCAGCCTTTGCCCAGTGCGCCGCCTGTCACGCGGTCGAACCCGGCAAGCACGGAATCGGTCCCAGCCTACACGGCGTTTACGGCACCAAGGCGGGCGACATTCCGGGCTTCGTCTTTTCGAAAAAGCTCAAGGCTTCGGGCCTGACCTGGGACGATGCGACGCTTGACCAGTGGCTGGCCGGGCCGATGAAGCTCGTTCCCGGCACCAAGATGTCCTACGCCGGGATGAGCGATCCGGCCCAGCGGGCCCAGATCATCGCCTATCTCAAGACGTTGAAGTAGCCTGAAACGGAAAAGGGCGGCCCCGAGGGACCGCCCTTCCATCCGCGAGTGCTTCAAGACACCCGCGAAACTGCAAGCAAAGCTTACTTGATTTCGACGGTACCACCGGCAGCGGTGATCTTCGCCTTGATGTCTTCGGCTTCGGCCTTGTTGACACCTTCCTTGATCGCCTTCGGAGCGGCTTCCACCAGCGCCTTGGCTTCGGTCAGGCCCAGGGCGGTGATCGCGCGGACTTCCTTGATGACGGCGATCTTGTTGCCGCCGTCGCCGGTCAGGATGACGTCGAATTCGGTCTTTTCTTCAACTGCTTCAGCAGCAGCGGCCGGGGCAGCAGCCACGGCAACGGCGGCAGCAGCCGAAACGCCCCAGGCTTCTTCGAGAGCCTTGGCGAGGTCAGCAGCTTCCAGGACGGTCAGCTTCGAAAGTTCTTCAACGAGCTTGGCGATATCGGCCATGATGTTTCACTCCACAATTTGATGGCTGCCGGACCCTTCGGTTTGAAGTGTCTGGTCCGGCAAAACGTTTGATCAGTCTTATGCGGCTTCCTTGGCGGCGTAGGCCCCAAAGACGCGAGCCAGCTTGCCTGCCGGGGCCGTGACAACCTGAGCGATCTTGGTCGCCGGTGCCTGGACCAGGCCGATAAGCTTGGCGCGCAGTTCGTCGAGCGACGGCATCGAGGCGAGTGCCCGGATCCCTGCTTCGTCGAGGACCTGCGAACCCATCGCCCCGCCAACGATTTCCAACTTGTCGTTGGTCTTGGCGAATTCGACGACGATCTTTGCCGCGGCGACTGGATCGACCGAAGTCCCCAGGGCCACCGGACCGGTGAGCAGTTCACCAATCCCGGCATAGTCGGTGTCTACGATGGCAAGCTTGGCAAGACTGTTCTTGGAAACCTTGAACGATGCACCGCTTTCACGCATCTTCACGCGCAGGGCCGTGGTCTGAGCCACGGTCATGCCACGGTTGCGGGTGACAACCACCACGCCAACCTCGTTGAAGGTTGCGTTCAGAGCTGCGACCGCGTCGGCTTTCTGCGAACGATCCATGCTTACTCCTTCACAAATGACCGGCCGGAAGATCCGGACGATCGGCTACGTTTGCCCGCACCGCGGAAGCGATGCGGAAAAGTCCGTGCGATGGGGAAGGAGGTGTGCCGGTGAAACGACACGACCGGGCGACCAGATTGGCCACCGGAATTTCTCTGTCCCCGTCTAGGCTGCGAATTAAGGAGGGAACCTCCAGCAGCGGTCTCGGACGGATGACGCGCGGCCCGAAGGCTGCGGTCGGGGCGGGCAACTAGCAGCATCGGGGCGCGAGTCAAGCAATTCAGCCAGATTAGGCCGTGGCGACCGGCTGTGTTAGGCTTCGTGCGGGTCGCATCGACAGTGGGGAGACTGTCCGATGCCATATCGTCACGCATATTACTTCGTGGGCTTCGTGCTGCTGACCGTGCTGGTCGGGTTCTGGGCCAGTTACTGGGCTCCGTCCGGTGCCATTCCGGTCGCCTTCCATGTTCATGCAATCACCTCCATCACCTGGCTGCTGCTGCTGATTGTCCAGCAGGTGGCGATCCAGCGCCGGCACAATGCGCTGCACCGGCAGCTTGGCCTGGCCAGTTTCGTGCTGTTCCCGCTGCTGATGGCGGGCTTCATGATGATCGTCGACATTTCCGCGCAGCGCTATGCGGTGCCGAAGAGTCCGTTCGACCAGCACAACACGCCGTCCTTCGGGATCGGCACCTTCATGGCCATGGCCGGTTACATGACGATGTTCTACCTGGCGCTGAAGCACCGCCGGAACATCAAGCTGCATGCCGGCTATATGCTGGCGACCCCGGTAATCCTGTTCGAATCGCCGTTCTCGCGGGTGCTGGGTGAGCACTTGCCGTGGCTCAACGTGATCGGCAGCGAGGGACCGCAGGCGGTGCTGGATACGATCCTGGTCAGCGATGTCATCGCGACCGCGTTTGCCCTCATGCTCTACTTCACGCACCGCAAGCACGGCCGCCCCTGGCTGCTGACCGCCTGTTTCACGGGCGGGCAGGGCCTGGTCATGTGGTTTGCGCCGTTCGTGCCACAACTCGGTCAAGCTTTTGGAGCCTATGCCGAGGTGCCCTTGCCGGTCACTGTCAGTCTGGGGTTGGCGCTTGGTGCTTTGACCGGCTGGCTCGGCTGGAAGGCAGGAGGTCCGGCGACGAAGGCCAAGGTGCCGGCCGCTGCCTGAGGCAGTGCCGCTAAACCATTCTTAACCATAAGCTGCGAAGTCTGATGGTGAAACCGCTCACTCCCGGGCGGCAAGGGGATTCGCACTGTGGCCGCTGCACCAGAAACACCGATCATGCCCGCCGCCAAGGGCCCGCCGGCCTGGTTGACCCCGCGCCGGCTCGATCGGCTGGAACAGGTTACGATCATCCTGCTGTGGTCGCTGCTGGTCTGGCGAGTGCTGCAATCGGACAATCCGATGGCGCCGCTGGTGCTGATCGCGGAAACCAGCATTGCCCTGTTCGTGCTGCTGCGCCGCCCGACCGAGAATATCTCGATGCGGCTGGGGGACTGGTTGCTGGCGGCTGCCGCAACCTATGCTCCGCTGCTGATCATTCCCTCGGAAGAAGTGTGGCCAGCGCTGGAGCCACTGGCGATCGCACTCGTGTTCGCGGGGAACGCCATCCAGATTTCCGGCAAGCTGTTCCTGCGCCGCAGCTTCGGGATTGCCCCGGCCAACCGCGGGATCAAGCGTGACGGAATGTACCGCTTTGTCCGGCACCCGATCTACGCCGGCTACCTGGTCACCCACATCGGGATCATGCTGGTCATGCCCAGCATGATCAACTTGGTGATCTATGCGATTGGCTGGTGGGCGCAGATCCTGCGGATCGACGCCGAGGAAAAGCTGCTGGGCCAGGATCCGGACTATCGCGATTACATGCAGCAGACCCGCTGGCGGCTGATCCCCGGCATCTATTGATATTCACGCCTACGGGCGGGTGGAGACAGGGCGGCGCTTCCGGGGGGAGGCGCCGCTTTTCGTTTGTCAGGACTGGCCGGAAGCAGCCGACGTTTGGTCTCGGAGCGGTTTGACTCGGCGGTGCGCCGCGCCTATAGCCGCCGCTCGCTCGGAGCTTCGAGCAAGGATGATCCATGCGCGGGGATTGTCCACAGGAAGGAAGCACCGGGTTTTCACGTCGACGCAAGGGCTGCGGGCCACTCCGAATCCGGGGTGTTTGCCATGCGGCCTTTTCGCGTTGAACGGGATGCCAGCTCCGACGCGTGGCACAGTTTTAGCCGGAACTTTCCGGCATATAGAAGAGGCAAGACCCCTCCCATGGCGAAAAAGGCCCTCCTCCAGACCGGCCCGGCCGGTGCTTCGGCCAAGAAGCGGATCCGCAAGATCTTCGGCGACATCCACGAAGTGGTGCAGATGCCGAACCTGATCGAGGTTCAGCGCGAATCGTACGAGCAGTTCCTGCGCTCGAACCCGGCGACCGGCTATGTGTCGGGCCTGGAAAAGACCCTGCGGTCGGTCTTCCCGATCCGCGACTTCGCCGGCACCAGCGAACTCGACTTCGTGCATTACGAGCTGGAAGAGCCGAAGTACGACACCACCGAGTGCCGCCAGCGCGGGATCACTTATGCCGCGCCGATGAAGGTGACGCTGCGCCTGATCGTGTTCGAGGTCGATGCCGAAACCGAAACCCGTTCGGTTCTCGATATCAAGGAGCAGGACGTCTACATGGGCGACATGCCGCTCATGACCGAGAACGGCACCTTCATCATCAACGGCACCGAGCGCGTGATCGTTTCGCAGATGCACCGTTCGCCGGGCGTGCTGTTCGATCATGACCGCGGCAAGACGCACTCGTCGGGCAAGTTCCTCTTCGCGGCCCGCGTGATCCCTTACCGTGGTTCGTGGCTCGATTTCGAATTCGACGCGAAGGACATCGTCAACGTCCGGATCGACCGCAAGCGCAAGCTGCCGGTCACTGCGCTGCTCCACGCGCTTGGGCTGAACGACGAAGACATCCTCAGCCACTTCTACCACACCGTCACCTGGAAGCGCGGCGAAGGCGGCTGGCGTCTGCCCTACGTGCCTGAACAGTGGCGCGGGTCGAAGCCGGCCTTTGACATCGTCGATGCCAAGTCGGGCGAAGTGATCTTCCCGGCCGGCACCAAGATCAGCCCGCGCGCCGCCAACAAGGCGGAAAAGGACGGCCTGGCCGAACTGCTGATCCCGACCGAAGAAGTCTTCGGCCGCTATTCCGCACGCGACCTGATCGACGAGACCACCGGCCGCATCTGGATCGAATCCGGCGAGGAAGTGTCGCCGGAAAATCTCGACGCGCTCGACAAGGTCGGGATCGACCAGATCGAACTGCTCGACGTCGATCACGTCAACACGGGTCCGTGGATCCGCAACACGCTGAAGGCCGACAAGGCCCCCGACCGCGATCATGCGCTGGCCGATATCTATCGTGTCATGCGCCCGGGCGAACCGCCGACGCGCGAAACCGCCGAAGCGCTGTTCGAAGGCCTGTTCTTCGATTCCGACCGCTATGACCTCTCGGCCGTGGGCCGCGTGAAGCTCAACATGCGTCTGGGCCTTGATGCCGAAGACACTGTCACCACGCTCCGCACCGAGGACATCCTCGCCGTGGTCAAGGAACTGGTGAACCTGAAGGACGGCAAGGGCGACGTCGACGACATCGACAACCTTGGTAACCGCCGGGTCCGCTCGGTCGGCGAACTGCTGGAAAACCAGTACCGCGTCGGCCTGCTGCGGATGGAACGCGCAGTGAAGGAACGCATGAGCTCGGTCGACGTGTCGACTGTCATGCCGAACGACTTGATCAACGCCAAGCCGGCCGTGGCCGCAGTGCGCGAGTTCTTCGGTTCCTCGCAGCTTTCGCAGTTCATGGACCAGACCAACCCGCTGTCGGAAGTCACCCACAAGCGCCGCGTCTCGGCCCTCGGGCCGGGCGGTCTGACCCGCGAGCGCGCCGGCTTCGAAGTCCGCGACGTTCACCCGACCCACTATGGCCGGATCTGCCCGATTGAAACGCCGGAAGGCCCGAACATCGGTCTGATCAACTCGCTGTCGACCTTCGCCCGCGTCAACAAGTACGGGTTCATCGAAACCCCGTACCGCAAGGTGATCGACGGCAAGGTCACGGGCGACGTGGTCTATCTGTCGGCGATGGAAGAGCAGAAGCACACGGTGGCGCAGGCTTCGGCCGAAACCAACGCGGATGGCTCGTTCGTCGAAGAACTCGTCTCGGCTCGCCAGAACGGCGAATTCGTGATGGCGCCGCGCGATACGATCACGCTGATGGACGTCAGCCCCAAGCAGCTCGTCTCGGTTGCCGCATCGCTCATTCCGTTCCTGGAAAACGATGACGCCAACCGCGCGCTGATGGGCTCGAACATGCAGCGTCAGGCCGTGCCGCTGGTGCGCGCCGAAGCGCCGTTTGTCGGCACCGGCATGGAAGAAACCGTGGCACGCGATTCGGGCGCGGCGATTGCTGCGCTGCGCGGCGGGATCGTCGACCAGGTTGACGCCACCCGCATCGTGATCCGCGCTTCGGGCGATATCGAACCGGGCCAGTCCGGCGTCGACATCTACCGCCTGCAGAAGTTCGAACGGTCCAACCAGTCGACCTGCATCAACCAGCGTCCGCTGGTGAAGGTGGGTGAAGTGGTCAAGGCCGGCGACATCCTGGCCGATGGTCCTTCGACCGAGCTGGGTGAACTGGCGCTGGGCCGCAACAGCCTCGTCGCGTTCATGCCGTGGAATGGCTACAACTACGAAGACTCGATCCTGATCAGCGAACGCATCGTCAAGGACGACGTGTTCACCTCGATCCACATCGACGAATTCGAAGTCATGGCCCGCGACACCAAGCTGGGGCCAGAAGACATCACCCGCGACATCCCGAACGTCGGCGAGGAAGCCCTGCGCAACCTCGACGAAGCGGGCATC
The DNA here is from genome assembly GCA_009926135.1 of Sphingomonadaceae bacterium. Classification (GTDB taxonomy): domain Bacteria; phylum Pseudomonadota; class Alphaproteobacteria; order Sphingomonadales; family Sphingomonadaceae; genus Novosphingobium. The sequence goes on along the minus strand of RFPL01000008.1, from coordinate 63,873 downwards.
GTCTATATCGGTGCCGAAGTGCACCCGGGCGATATTCTGGTCGGCAAGATCACCCCCAAGGGTGAATCGCCGATGACCCCGGAAGAAAAGCTGCTGCGCGCGATCTTCGGCGAAAAGGCCAGCGACGTGCGCGACACCTCGCTTCGTCTGCCGCCGGGCGTTGCCGGGACGATTGTCGACGTCCGCGTCTTCAACCGCCACGGGATCGAGATCGACGACCGTACCCGCGCGATCCAGAACGAGGAAATCGAACGCCTCGCCAAGGACCGTGAGGACGAACGCGCGATCCTCAACCGTGCCACCTTCAACCGTCTGCGCGACATGCTGATCGGCCAGGTGGCCGCCGCCGCGCCGAAGGGCTTCAAGAAGGGCGACACCATCACCGAGGCCAATCTGGCCGAGGTGGAGCGTCACGAATGGTGGAAGTTCGCCGTTGCCGACGACAAGGCCCAGGGTCAGCTCGAAGCGGTCAAGGCCCAGTACGACGCGACCGTGAAGTCGATCCAGGAGAAGTTCGAGGATCGCAAGGAGAAGCTCGAACGCGGTGATGAACTCGCCCCGGGCGTGCTCAAGATGGTCAAGGTCTTCGTCGCGGTGAAGCGCAAGCTGCAGCCGGGTGACAAGATGGCCGGCCGCCACGGGAACAAGGGTGTCATCTCGCGGATTCTGCCGCAGGAAGACATGCCGTTCCTGGCCGACGGGACCCCGGTCGACATCGTGCTCAACCCGCTGGGCGTGCCGAGCCGCATGAACGTCGGGCAGATCTTCGAAACGCACCTCGGCTGGGCCGCACGCGGTTTGGGCCAGCAGGTTACGGCCGCGCTGGAGCAATGGCGCCAGGACAACCCGAACCCCGAAGCTGCCGCTCCGCCGAGCGCCCTGGTCGACAAGCTCAAGGAAATCTACGGCGAGCAGTACTACGATCAGATCGACAGCCGCTCGCAGGGCGAAATCGTCGAAATGGCCGAACTGCTGAAGAACGGCGTGCCGATGGGGACCCCGGTCTTCGACGGTGCCCGCGAAGCTGACGTTTCGGCCATGCTGGAAATGGCCGGGCTCGATACCTCGGGACAGGTCACGCTCTATGACGGGCGCACCGGTGAAAGCTTCGACCGCAAGGTGACTGTTGGCTACATCTACATGCTGAAGCTGCACCACTTGGTCGACGACAAGATCCACGCGCGTTCGATCGGGCCGTACAGCCTCGTCACCCAGCAGCCGCTGGGCGGCAAGGCCCAGTTCGGTGGCCAGCGCTTCGGGGAAATGGAGGTCTGGGCGCTCCAGGCCTACGGCGCCGCCTATACGCTGCAGGAAATGCTCACGGTGAAGTCGGACGACGTGGTCGGCCGCACCAAGGTCTACGAAGCGATCGTCAAGGGCGACGACACCTTCGAGGCCGGCATTCCGGAAAGCTTCAACGTGCTCGTCAAGGAAATGCGCAGCCTCGGCCTCAACGTCGAGCTGTCCAGCCTGACCGATGAGGACGGCGACGATTACGCGGAGGCCGCGGAGTAACAGGACCGGGCGGTCCCATTCTCAAGTGAGAGTTTGGCCGCCCATCCCTACCCCGCCCCAGATATTCACCCCTTCAAGGGACTGAACCATGAACGACCTTACCAAGTTCACGAACCAGATGGCGAAGCCGGAAACCTTCGACCAGATCCAGATCGGCCTTGCCAGCCCCGAGCGCATCCGCTCGTGGTCCTTCGGCGAAATCAAGAAGCCGGAAACCATCAATTACCGCACCTTCAAGCCGGAGCGCGATGGCCTGTTCTGCGCCCGCATCTTCGGTCCGGTGAAGGATTACGAGTGCCAAGCGCATGAAGTACAAGGGCGTCGTCTGCGAAAAGTGCGGCGTCGAAGTCACCGTCACCAAGGTGCGCCGCGAGCGCATGGGCCACATCGAGCTGGCCGCGCCGGTTGCGCACATCTGGTTCCTGAAGTCGCTGCCTTCGCGCATCGGCCTGCTGCTCGACATGCAGCTGAAGATCCTTGAGCGGATCCTGTACTTCGAAAGCTACGTGGTGATCGAGCCGGGCCTGACCCCGCTTGAAAAGTACCAGACGCTGACCGAAGACGAGCTCTACGATTACCAGGACCAGTACGGCGAAGACGCCTTCTCGGCCGGGATCGGCGCCGAAGCCGTCAAGCACATGCTGATGAGCCTCGACCTGGTGCAGGAAAAGGAAGACCTGCTCAAGGAACTGTCCGAGACCAAGTCGGAACTGAAGCCGAAGAAGATCATCAAGCGCCTGAAGGTCGTCGAATCGTTCATCGATTCGGGCAACCGTCCGGAATGGATGATCCTTGATGTCGTGCCGGTCATTCCGCCAGAGCTGCGCCCGCTGGTGCCGCTGGACGGTGGCCGCTTCGCGACCTCGGACCTCAACGACCTCTATCGCCGCGTCATCAACCGCAACAACCGCCTGAAGCGGCTGATCGAACTGCGCGCGCCGGACATCATCGTCCGCAACGAAAAGCGTATGCTGCAGGAAGCCGTTGACGCGCTGTTCGACAACGGCCGCCGTGGCCGCGTGATCACCGGTGCCAACAAGCGTCCGCTGAAGTCGCTGTCCGACATGCTCAAGGGCAAGCAGGGCCGCTTCCGCCAGAACCTGCTCGGCAAGCGCGTCGACTATTCGGGCCGTTCGGTGATCGTGACCGGTCCGGAGCTCAAGCTGCACCAGTGCGGCCTGCCCAAGAAGATGGCGCTCGAGCTGTTCAAGCCGTTCATCTACGCCCGTCTCGATGCCAAGGGTCTCTCCATGACCCTGAAGCAGGCCAAGAAGTGGGTCGAAAAGGAACGCAAGGAAGTCTGGGACATCCTGGACGAAGTGATCCGCGAACACCCGGTCATGCTGAACCGCGCGCCGACGCTGCACCGTCTGGGCATCCAGGCGTTCGAGCCGGTGCTGATCGAAGGCAAGGCGATCCAGCTGCACCCGCTGGTCTGCTCGGCCTTCAACGCCGACTTCGACGGTGACCAGATGGCCGTCCACGTGCCGCTTTCGCTGGAAGCCCAGCTGGAAGCCCGCGTGCTGATGATGTCGACCAACAACATCCTGTCGCCCGCCAACGGCAAGCCGATCATCGTGCCTTCGCAGGACATGGTGCTGGGCCTGTACTATCTCTCGATCGATCGTGAGAACGAGCCGGGCCAGGGCATGATGTTTGCCGACATGGCCGAAGTGCACCAGGCGCTGGAAGTGGGTGCGGTGACGCTCCACTCGAAGATCATCGCCCGCGTGCCGCAGACCGACGAGCAGGGTAACACCTTCCAGAAGCGGTTCGAAACCACCCCGGGCCGCATGCTGGTGGGCGAATGCCTGCCCAAGAGCCACACCGTGCCCTTCGACGTCATCAACAAGGTGCTGACCAAGAAGGAAATCGGCGACGTTATCGACCAGGTCTATCGTCACACCGGCCAGAAGGACACTGTCCTCTTCGCCGACGCGATCATGGCCCTGGGCTTCCGTCACGCGTTCAAGGCTGGCATCAGCTTCGGCAAGGATGACATGATCATCCCCGACAGCAAGGATGCGCTGGTCGCCGAAACCAAGGAACTGGTTGCTGACTACGAGCAGCAGTACCAGGACGGCCTGATCACCCAGCAGGAAAAGTACAACAAGGTGATCGACGCCTGGAGCCGTTGCGGCGACCAGGTGGCCAACGCCATGATGGACGAGATCAAGGCCTCGCCGATCGACACCGAAACGGGTCGTCAGAAGCCGATCAACTCGATCTACATGATGAGCCACTCGGGCGCGCGTGGTTCGCCAACGCAGATGAAGCAGCTGGCCGGGATGCGCGGGCTGATGGCCAAGCCTTCGGGCGAGATCATCGAAACCCCGATCATCTCGAACTTCAAGGAAGGTCTGACCGTTCTTGAATACTTCAACTCGACCCACGGCGCCCGCAAGGGCCTCGCGGATACCGCGCTGAAGACCGCCAACTCGGGTTACCTGACCCGCCGTCTGGTCGACGTGTCGCAGGACTGCGTCGTCGTGATCGAAGACTGCGGCACTGACCGCGCGCTGGAAATGCGCTCGATCGTGCAGGGCGGTTCGACCATCGCGTCGCTGGCCGAACGCATCCTCGGCCGCACCCTGGCCGAAGACATCGTCAACAAGGACGGCGAAGTCGTCGCGGCCAAGGGCGATCTGCTTGATGAAGCCGCGGTGGCCGCGATCGAAGCAACCGGCATCCAGGCCGCGCGCATCCGCTCGCCGCTGATCTGCGAAGCCGAACAGGGCGTTTGCGGAACCTGCTATGGCCGTGACCTTGCGCGCGGTACGCCGGTCAACATCGGTGAAGCGGTCGGCGTTATCGCCGCCCAGTCGATCGGTGAACCGGGTACCCAGCTGACCATGCGTACGTTCCACATCGGTGGTGCTGCGCAGGTTAACGAGCAGTCGCACCTCGAGGCGATCTGCGATGGCAGCGTGGTCTACCGCGATATCCCGACCATCACCGACAAGCGCGGTCGGCGCCTGTCGCTGGCTCGCAGCGGTGAAATCGTGGTGATGGACAGCGAAGGGCGCGAACGGGCGATCCACAAGGTCCCCTATGGTACCCACCTGCTCCACGAAGACGGCGCGATCATCAACGAAGGCGATCGCCTGGCGGAATGGGATCCGTTCACCACGCCGGTGATCACCGAAAAGCCGGGTATCGTGAAGTACCAGGACCTGATCGACGGCCGCACCCTGACCGAGCAGACCGACGAAGCGACCGGCATGAGCAGCCGCGTCGTGACCGAGAACCGCTCGACCAGCCGGTCGAAGAAGGAAGATCTGCGTCCGCGCCTGACCCTGCTGGACGACGCTTCGGGCGAAGCCGCGCGCTACATGATGGCGCCCGGCACCACCCTGTCGGTCGAGGATGGCCAGATGGTCGAAGCCGGTGACGTGCTGGCCCGTGCCAGCCGCGAAGCCGCCAAGACCCGTGACATCACCGGTGGTCTGCCGCGCGTTGCGGAACTGTTCGAAGCCCGTATCCCCAAGGACAACGCGATCATCGCGAAGGCCTCGGGCCGGATCGAATTCGTCCGCGACTACAAGGCCAAGCGCAAGATCGCGATCATCCCGGAAGAGGGCGATCCGGTGGAATACCTGATCCCCAAGTCCAAGGTGATCGACGTCCAGGAAGGTGACTGGGTCAAGAAGGGCGACAACCTGATCTCGGGCTCGCCCAACCCGCATGAAATTCTGGAAGTGCTGGGGGTTGAGGCGCTGGCCGAATACCTCGTGGCGGAAATCCAGGAAGTCTACCGCTTGCAGGGCGTGAAGATCAACGACAAGCACATCGAGGTGATCGTTCGCCAGATGCTGCAGAAGGTCGAGATCACCGATGGCGGGGACACCACCCTGCTGGCCGGCGAACAGGTCGACCGCGAGGAAATGGACGAAACCAACGCCAAGCTGGCGCCGGGCGAAAAGCCGGCGGAAGGCAAGCCGGTGCTGCTCGGCATCACCAAGGCTTCGCTCCAGACGCGTTCGTTCATCTCGGCCGCGTCGTTCCAGGAAACCACCCGCGTGCTGACGCAGGCGGCGGTTGAAGGGAAGCGCGACAGCCTGATCGGCCTGAAGGAAAACGTCATCGTTGGCCGTCTCATCCCCGCCGGTACCGGCGCGGGCATGAACCGCCTGCGGGTGGCCGCCTCCAGCCGCGATGCCGCGCTGCGCGCGTCCTATCGCAAGCTGCAGGAAAGCCTGATCGCGCCGGAAACGGCGGCTGAAGAGCACGCGGCCGAACTGGCCCAGGGCCCGGAAGCAGCGATCGGTGACGATCCGCTGGCGATGGTCGAGGGTGAAACCCACGGCACTGACGCCGATGCCGGTGAATACCTGAACCCCGAAGCGGCGGACGGCGAGGAGTAATCCTTGCCCCGCGCTGCCGGGTAAACGAAAACCCCGCCGGAGCGATCCGGCGGGGTTTTTCGTTGATGATCAACCGGGGATCAGGACGTCCGGGTATCGTGCCAGCGAGCAAGCGCGGCCGAGACTGACTGCATCATTTCCATCCGCGCACGGATCGGCTGATGGGTCCGGCCGATCAGCACGGCGACGCCGTAGTAGGATCCGTCAGGCGCCTCGACCACGGCAACATCGTTATAGCCAGTGGCGAGCGAACCGAGTTCCTGGCCGGTGCCGGTCTTGTGGTAAGCCTTCCAGCTATGGGGCAAGCCGGCCTTCAGCCGCATCGGCCCGCTGCGCGACTTGCCCATGGTTTCCAGCAGCAGCCGGGTTGACTGCTCGGACAGCAGTTCGCCCTTGGCCAGCCGGGCGAGCGCGTGGGCCATCCCGGCCGGGGTCGCGCCGTCCATCGGATCGGCAACATACTTCGCGAGGGCGGCTTCGCGCACATCCTTGGGCAGGCGCGCGCGGGCCTGTTCAAAATTGCGGCCGGCCGCCAGTTCGGGCGACCAGGTTAGCCCGGCGGCAGCGCTTTGCAGCAGCCGTTCGCCGGGGCCAAAGCGAATACCCGAAATCTCGCGGCTTTTCAGGAACGAGCGGACATGGCCCGGCCCGCCAACAGTCCAGAGCAGGCGATCATTGGCGGTGTTGTCCGACAGTGACAGCGCGTTCTGCATCAGCATTTGCACCGGCCGCTCGATCATGCCCTTGTCGAGCACTTCCCACTGCAGCGGCTGGTTGAACAGGGTCAGGTCGCGCGGCGTAATGGTGAGCTGCTGGTCAAGCCGCATCCGCCCATTGTCGACCGCGTCCAGCACCGACATCGCCACCCACAGCTTGGAGACGCTCTGCTGCGGGAAATGCTGGTCGAGCCGCGCGCCCACGGTCCAGTCGCACCCGGCCTTGGTAATGCCGATCCCGACTTCGCCTTCAAAGCTGGCGGCAATGCGCGACAGTTCTGCCTGCAAGGCGGCCGGCTGGACCGAGCAATCGGCCTCGAACGGCGGCGGACTTGGGCGCTTGCCGACTTCGGTCAAGTCCAGCACCAAAGCCGGCGCTCCGCCGGTGGCCGTGCCAAAGGCGTAGGAACCAAGCCCTGCCAGCGCCAGTCCGGCGACGCCGGCGGCCAGCCAGCGCCGGGCGCGGCTGGGCCCATGCCGCACGCCAAGCCGGGTGTTCATGGACACGGGATTTTCTCGTTCAATACGCATGGGATCGCGGCATCATTATCCATGGAGCGGCCATTCCCTGCAAGGCTGGGTACGGCTTTTTCGTCAGGCGTAGGCCATCGCCTCCAACGCGCCGAAGCAGCCCAGCGCACCCTTGTCGCCAAACGGTTGAAGCTGGCTGACAAATATGCCGCCCAGGCCCGCCGCCGGATCGATCCAGTAGTACGAATTGAAGATCCCGGCCCAGGCCAGGCTGCCCGCAGAGCGGCCGTTGGGCCCCTTTTCGGGGTTGATCAGGAAGCCCAGCCCCCAACCGGTGTGCTGATCGGGGAAGGTATCATAGGGCGCGGCCAGCTGCGGCATGGCACTGCCCATGTAGCCGGCCCGCAAGGGATGGACCTGATTCCGGCCCATCTCGGCAATGGTCGCCGCGCTGAGCACGCGGTTGCCGTCGAGCTCGCCGCCGTTCAGGACCATGCGGACGAACCGGGCATAGTCCGGGGCGGTCGAGGTGATCCCGCCGCCGCCGCCATCGAACTCCCCGCCGCCCAGGTAAACGTCGACCTTCGACAGGTTGCCGTCGCCCGTGCGGACGTGGACCCGCGCGGCATCGGCGGGCAGCGTGTCGCGGAAGGCGGTGCTGGTCATGCCCAGCGGCACGAACAGGTTGGTGGTCAGATAATCGTTGAGCCGTTCGCCTGTCACCGCCTCAATCGCCAGGCCGACCCAGTCGGTCGCGACCGAGTATTCCCAGCGCTCGCCCGGATCGAACATCAGCGGCATGGTGACAGAGGCGCGGGTGCCCGGCGTGGGCATGCCGACCGCGCCGAAGTATTGCAGCACTTCGGGGTGGACGAAGAAATAGCCAAGGCCCGCCGTGTGCGTCAGCAGGTGGCGCAGCGTGATCGCCCGCGCGGCCGGGCGCAGCTGCGGCTTTCCATCGGCATCGAAGCCGGTCAGGACTTGCGGATTGGCCAGTTCCGGCAGCAGCGCGCCTACATCGGCATCAAGATCGAGCCGGCCCTGCTCGACCAGTTGCATGGCTCCGGCTGAAACCAGCGCCTTCGTCATCGAGGCGATCTGGCAGACCGTGTCGAGCTGCATCGGCGCACCACTGCTGGTATCCGCCAGCCCCAGGACTTCGGCATGGCGAATGCCATCGCGGTCCACGATCAGGCCGACGGCCCCAGGCAGATTGGCTTCGGCAAAGGCGGCGGCAAAGGGTGTGGTCTGGCTCATGGCGAAGACGCTAACGCGGTGCACGCCCGAGGGGAAGCCCGATTGCAGCACGATCATTGCAGCTCTGGGGCAGGGCGGGTAGGGACGCGGCCATGACCGTCACCACCCGCTTTGCCCCTTCGCCGACCGGCACCCTGCACGTTGGCAATGTCCGCACGGCGCTGCACAACTGGCTGCTGGCCAAACAGGCCGGTGGGCGCTTCCTGCTGCGGATCGACGATACCGATGCCGAGCGCAGCCGCGAGGAATACGTCGATGCGATCCGCGCCGATCTGGCCTGGCTGGGACTCGTCCCCGATGGCGAGGAGCGGCAGTCGGCTCGGTTCAATCTGTATGAGCGTGAATTTCAGCGACTGGTTGCCGCCGGCCGGGTCTATCGCTGTTACGAAACGTCGCAGGAACTGGATCTCAAGCGCAAAGTCCTGCTCGGTCGCGGCCTGCCCCCGATCTATGACCGCGCCGCGCTGAAGCTGAGCGAGGCCGACCACGCCGCCAAGGCCGCGGCTGGCGAACGCCCGCACTGGCGCTTCCTGCTGGATCACGAACAGCCAATCGAATGGACGGATGGCATTCGCGGGGCGCAGCATTTCGATCCGCGCCAGATGTCGGACCCGGTAGTGCGCCGTGCTGACGGGTCCTGGCTCTATATGCTCCCCTCGGCGATCGACGATTTCGACATGGGGATCACCGATGTGCTGCGCGGTGAGGATCACGTTTCCAACACTGCCACGCAGGTCCAGATGTTCTCCGCGCTGGGTGCCGCGCCGCCGCGCTTTGCGCATGAGGCGCTGCTGGTGGGCAGCGAGGGCAAGCTTTCAAAGCGGCTCGGCTCACTCGGGATGGCCGAACTGCGCGAGGCCGGGATCGAGCCACAGGCCGTGATCGCCCTGCTGGCGCGGCTGGGTACGTCCGATCCGGTCGATCCCGCACTCGATGCCGATGACCTGGCGGCCAGCTTCAGCCTTGCCCACTTCGGCCGCGCTCCAGCGCGGTTCGATGAAGCCGAACTGGCGCGGGTCAATGCCGCGGTTATTCACCGGCTTCCCTTTGACTCGGTGGCGGAGCATTTGCCGAACGGGATGGACGAGGCGGCCTGGGCAACGATCCGCCCCAACCTGTCACGCCTGTCCGAGGCTGCTGACTGGTGGCAGGTGGTGACCGGTCCAGTCGCCGCGCCCGCGCAATCGGACGAGGACCGCGCTTACCTGGCGGCTGCCGCCGCTGTGCTGGAGCAGGTCGGGGCTGATTGGGCCGCGCTGACCGCCGCGCTCAAGGAACAGACCGGGCGCAAGGGCAAGCCGCTGTTCCTGCCGCTGCGCCAGGCACTGACCGGGCAGGACCACGGTCCGGAAATGGCCGCGCTGCTGCCCCTGATCGGCAAGGACGCCGCAATCGAACGGCTGCGCGCTGCGGCCTAGGCGGCGGCGACGTCCACCGTCTGCTCGTCAGCCGCTTCGAGCAGCCGCTTCTCGACGGCTTTGAGCCGCGGTGTGCTCTCCACCTTCTCGCCCAGAAGGTCGGTGACGTAGAAGGTATCGACCGCGCGTTCGCCATAGGTCGCGATGTGGGCGGAATGGACGATCAGCTTGCCTTCGAACAGCGCGCGGGCCAGCCGGTTTAGCAGGGCAGGCCGATCACGCGCGCTGACCTCGATCACGGTGAAGCGGTTGCTGGCCTGGTTGTCGAACTCCACCCGCGGCGCCACTTCAAAGGCGTCGGCGCGCGGGCGGGCCAGCGGCCGGGCGGCAAGCTGGGTCACCAGCTTGATCTTTCCGCCCAGTGCATCGCCGATCATGGTGCGGATCCGGGCCAGCTGGCCTTCCTCTGAGAAGGGCCGCCCGAGCGGGTCCTGGACCAGGAAATTGTCGACTGCCATGCCGTTGCGCGCCGTATGGATGCGCGCATCGATGATATTGCCGCCAGCGAGATGGATGCCCCCGGCAATGCGGTAGAACAGCCCCGGGTGGTCGGCCGCGATCACCGTCACCAGCGTGGCGCCGCGCGCGGCATAGTATTCGGTATGGACGTCCAGCGCCTGGCCCGCCGCCCGGTCCAGCTGGGTCAGGTTCATCGCGATGATGTCGTCGGGTTCGGCAATCCAGTAGGCATCGCTCAGTTGCTTGCCGACCGACTTGACCAGTTCCGCCTGCTTGCCCAGCCGCTCGGCCACGACGTCCTGCTTGGCGGCGATCCGCTCGGCCCGGCCGTGCTGGACATGGCCCAGCCGCAGGCGCTCCTCGGCAGCTTCGTAAAGCTCGTGGATCAGCTGGCGCTTCCAGCTGTTCCACACGCCGGGACCAACCGCGCGGATATCGACGATTGTCAGTAGCGCCAGCAGCCGCAGCCGCTCGACGGACTGCACCTGGGCTACGAAATCGGTAATCGTCTTCCAGTCCGCCAGGTCGCGCTTGAAGGCGGTCGCACTCATGATCAGGTGGTTGCGCACCAGCCAGGAAACCAGCTCGGTTTCCTTCTCGTCCAGCCCGAACCGCGGGCACAGCTTGAGCGCGACGTCCGCGCCCAGCACCGAATGGTCGCCGCGCCGACCCTTGGCGATGTCGTGAAGGAGCACCGCGGCATAAAGCGCGCGGCGGTTGACGATCTTGTGCACGATCGCGGTCGCCAGCGGATGATCCTGCTTCATCTCGCCGCGCTCGATCCGCGCCATCAGTCCGATCGCGCGGATGGTGTGTTCGTCGACCGTGTAGTGGTGGTACATGTCGAACTGCATCTGCGCGTTTACCCGGCCGAAATCGGGGACGAACCGGCCGAACACGCCCGCCTCGTTCAGCCAGCGCAGCGCCGTTTCCGGATCATGGTGGCTGGTCAGCAAGTCCAGGAACAGGGCATTGGCCTTGGGATCATTGCGCAGCGGATCGACCAGCCGCGCATCGCGGACCGCCAGGCGCATCGCCTCCGGGTGCAACTCCAGCTGCTGCCGGTCGGCCAGCGCGAAGATCTCGAGCAGGCGGACCGGCTCCTGCGCGAACCAGTCATTGGCGGGCACGTTGATCCGCCCGCCGAACACCGGATAGCCGCCAACCATCCGCCGCCGCGCGCGGAAACCGGCCAGCAGTCCGCGCGGTTGCTTGCGGCCCGATTGCTCTTCCAGCTGGGCCAGGAACAACCCGGTCAGGTGGCCGACGGTTTTCGCCTGGAGGAAGAAGTACTGCATGAACCGCTCGACCGCGCTCTTGCCCGGGCGGTCGGCGAACTGCATCCGCGCCGCTACCTCGCGCTGAAGATCGAAGGTCAGCCGGTCTTCGGCACGCCGCGTGATGGTGTGCAGGTGGCAGCGCACCGCCCAGAAGAAATCCTCGGCGCGGCGGAACTTGAGGTACTCGGCCGGGGTCAGCAGGCCGACCGTGACCAGCTCCGAACTGTCGCGTACCTTGTGGAGGTACTTGCCGATCCAGTAGAGCGTGTGGAGGTCGCGCAGACCGCCCTTGCCCTCCTTCACATTGGGCTCGACGACATAGCGGCTGTCGCCCAGCCGCTTGTGGCGTTCGTTGCGCTCGGCCAGCTTCTCGGTGATGAAATCGCGCTCGGTCCCGGCCACGACTTCGGCGCGGAAGCGGGCCTGGGCTTCGTCGAACAGGGCCTGATCGCCCCAGACATAGCGCCCTTCGAGCAGCGCGGTGCGGATCGTCAGGTCGCTGCGTGCCATCCGTACCATCTCGTCCAGCGAGCGGCTGGAATGGCCGACCTTGAGCGCCAGGTCCCACAGGAAATAGAGGATCGCCTCGATCACCTGTTCGCACCAGGCGGTCTGCTTCATCGGGGTGAGGAAGGCGATGTCGACGTCCGAATGCGGCGCCATCTCGCCGCGGCCATAGCCGCCCACCGCCATCAGCGTCAGCCGCTCGGCCGAAGAGCGGTTACCCGAAGGATAGACCTCGGCGATTACGTGGTCGTGGATCACCCGCACCAGCTGGTCGACCAGGAAGGCCTGGGCAGCGGCGCAGTCGCGGCCGGCGCTGGGCTTTTCGGAAAGGCGCCGGGCAATTTCCTCACGCCCGGCGGCCAGCGCGCCGCGCAGCGCCTCGACCACGGCCGGACGGGCCTTGGCTGCGCCCTGTTCCGCAACCAGATCGGCAATGGTCCCGGCCAGCGCGCGCCGGTCCACGATCGCGCGTTGGTCCGGAATGATCCGCTGGCTCAAGCCGTGCTCTTCTGCTCGCTTTCCCACACCGTCAGGTAACGGGCCTTGAGCGTGCGCTTGTCAACCTTTTCGGTGCCGAGCCGGCCTATTTGGTGTCCGCCCGTTCGCGCAGCTTCTGCCCGGTGCCGTCCAGCATGGCGCGACGCGTCGCATCGTGTACCGCATTGACGCGCGCCCCGCGATCGAGCTTGTAATAGGCGGAAAGATAGGCCCAGTCGAACTCGGTCAGCCCCTCGACCGGATCGGCACCTTGGGCGAAAAGTTGCAGGATCGATGCTGCCGATCCGGGTTCGGCGACGGCTTCATCTTGCACCGGGGCCAGGATGCGGAAGGTGGCATAGTCGGCCAGTTGCTGCACCGTGCGACCATTGGCGCGCACCCGGTCAAACACGACAATCGTGGCGTTCATGTCATTGCGGATCGTCGTCGCCAGCCGTCCACTGGCATATTGCGCGTTGTAGCCTGTTTCAATTGGACGGCCGTTGGCGGTTCCGCCCCCGCCGCCAACGTCAAGCTGTACTATGGGAATGGGTCTTCCGTCTGCTCCGCGCACCTCAGTGGCATGCCACACTTGAACGGCCCCGCTGCCAGCAAAGATGCGTTCGATCTCATAGGTCTTGAGCGACGTGAACATGGCCGGTTGCTGCTTGCGCAGCTGCGCTACCTGCCCCTTGCTGTCACGCAGGAAACCGATCCAGACGTTCGGTTCGCATCCTCGCCCGCCCAGCGGCAGCGCCAGCGTGCCAAGGTTAGCCCTGATCCGGTCGATGATCAGGGCACCGTACGCCGGATCGATTCCGAACAGCTTGGGACAGACCGGGGCATAGCGCCGGGGCAAGGGCACATCGGTCGGCGGCCGCTGGGTGATCGCTAGGGCCTGATCCGCTGCTATCGCTGCCAGCTCGGCGCGCTGGCCGGTCACGGTGATGGGAGAAGCATCTTCCGACACTTCGTCTTGCAGCTTGGCTGAATTTGGAGCTGCTGAAAGCAGGAAGGCGATCAGGAAGCTTTTGACACTAATCACCGCTGTTACGCCTCTGTTGTTAGTCTAGAGCACTCTATGATTGGCTAAACTTCAAGTTTTGCCCGGCTTGAAGCGTGTCAAGCCGGGCAAGAAAGGCTTACTACCCGCCGTTTACAACGCGCGGACAGGCAATTGGAACCCAAACGGGAGTTGGGTATCCGACGTTGACAAAGCATTCATCGCCGATCCGGATGTATCCCACGTCCTCAGCGGTGGCGGGGACAGATCCTAGCGCGGCTGCGCCAATGAGAACACTGATAGTCTTCTTCAACGAGATCATGATCAGGCTCCTCTTACTGAGTGCCATCACATCGAATGGCACTTAGCAAAGGATATCTTAGGCAAGAGACTTGTCTAACTATAAGTCATTTAAATTAATCCATAATGGATGTAAATTTCAATACAATCGAAATCAAGCCGTGCTCTTCTGCTCGCTTTCCCACACCGTCAGGTAACGGGCCTTGAGCGTGCGCTTGTCAACCTTTTCGGTGCCGAGCCGGGGCAAGGTCTCGTTCTCCTGCCACAGCCGTACCGGCACCTTGAAGGCCGCCATGTTGGCCTTCAGGAACTCGCGCAGTTCCTCCTCGGTCAGGTGCTCGCCATCCTTGGCCAGGAACACGCCGGTCGGCAGTTCGCCAAAGCGTTCGTCCGGCATGCCGAAGACGCTGCATTCCGAGACCTTGGGGTGGGCGTAGATTGCCTGTTCCACTTCGATGCAGCTGATGTTCTCACCGCCGCGGATGATGATGTCCTTCTTGCGGTCGACGATGAACAGGTAGCCGTCCTCGTCGAGATAGCCGAGGTCACCACTGCGGAAGAACCCGTCGGGCATGATTGCCGCCTGGGTTGCCTCGGTGTTGTTCCAATAGCCCAGGAAGTTGCAGATCGAGCGGATCGATACCTCGCCGATCTCGCCGCTCGGCAGGCACTCGCCGGCGTCGTTCAGGATCCCGATTTCCACCAGCGGTTTGGATGCCGTGCCGGTTGAGCCGGGCTTCGCGATGTAGTTCTCGTTGAAGTTTCCGCAGCCGACGCCGTTGGTTTCGGTCAGGCCATAGCCCAGCAGCGGGAAGGCATTGGGCAATTCCTCGCGGATCTTCTTGACGTGATCGACCGGGCGCGGCGCGCCGCCGGCGGCAAAGGCGGTGCAGCTGGAGAGGTCATAGTTGTGGCGGTTGGGGTGGGTGGCGATCTCGAAGCTCATCAGCGGCACGCCGACGAAATAGGAGACCTTCTCCTTTTCGATCAGCCGCATCGCCTCTTCAGCGTTCCACTTGGGCATCAGCACCAGCTTGCGGCCGATCGCGAAGGACTGGAGGAACAGCGGCACTTCACCGGTGACGTGGAACAGCGGCACGTTGACCAGGCTGCACGGCTGGGTGCTGGGCGCCTCGCCCTTCGAGCCGAGGTAAGTGAAGACCATCAAGGTCTGCGCCGCATAGTTCATCGTCGCCTGGACAACGCCGCGATGATCGGACCAGGCCCCCTTCGACTGGCCGGTCGAACCCGAAGTATACAGGATCGTTGCCAGGTCATCGCCGGTCAGCTCGGGCAGCGCGGTATCCGCGCCGCCGCCGTGGGTGAGCAGGTCCGACAGGCCGTCCTGCCAGGCGCAGTCATGCCGGAAGGTTACCAGCTTGCCGGGATAGCTCATCCCGTTCAGCCGCTCGCCGCGCTGTTGATCGACCAGGGTGATGGTGCAGCCGGCCAGTTCGATCCCGCCGGCCAGTTCCTCACCGGTCCACCAGCCGTTGAGCAGGGTAGCGCAGCCGCCAGCCAGCAGCACGCCGACATAGGCGATGATCCAGTTGGCCGAATTGCGCGCGGCGATCCCGATCCGGTCACCTTTCTGCACGCCGTGGCCGGCGACCAGGCCGCCCGCGACGGTGCGCGCGGCGGCGAAGACTTCAAGAAAGGTCAGGCGGATCTCGCCATCGACGACGAATTCGGCCGTGCCGTGCTGCGCGCAGTAATGTTCGAAGAAGTGCGCCAGCGAGGGCGGCGCGTTCTTCAGCATCGGCAGATGGCGGCCAAACCGCTCGATCTCCGTCGTTTCGAGCGGAGCTCCGGGGGCGGTCAGCGCGGCGATTACACCGTTCAGGGCATTGTCGAGTTCACTCGGCATGCAACATCCTTATCCTCAGGTTGAGGGACGCCCCCCGTCCAGGCATCCGCGCCGGGTTTGTTTCCCGGCCTTGTCTGTGCCAGAAGGCCGCGCAGCGGGTGCACCGGAATCTCTTCTGACTGCACCCATTTAGGGAGTTGATCGCGTGCTGTCACTAGCGCTCGCCGCCGCGGCCGGAGCCGAACCGATTCATTGGGAAGCCCTGGGGCTGCGGCCCTACCTGTTTGAAATCGGCTCGTTCCAGCTCAGGTGGTACAGCCTGGCCTATCTGGCCGGAATCCTGCTGGGTTACTGGCAGATCGGGAAGATGATCAAGCAGTCCGGCGCGCCGATGGCGCAGCGGCACCTGGACGATCTGTTCTTCTATTGCACGCTGGGCATCATCCTCGGCGGGCGACTGGGCTATGCGACTTTCTATGCGCCCGAACTGTGGGCCAATCCGCTCGATCTGCTGAAGTTGTGGAACGGGGGCATGAGCTTCCACGGCGGCCTGCTCGGCACGGTCGTGGCGATGTGGTGGGTGGCCTGGCGCGGGGGCCTCTCGTTCCTACGGGTGATCGATTACGTCGCCGTGGTCGTGCCCTTCGGCATGTTCTTTGGCCGGATCGCCAACTTCATCAACGGCGAGCTGTGGGGCCGGGTAGCTGAAAGCCCGATCGCCTGGGCCATGGTCTTCCCCGATGCCGGACCTTACCCCCGTCATCCCAGCCAGCTCTACCAGGCGGGTCTGGAAGGCCTGCTGATGATGATCGTGATGCTGCTGCTGTTCTGGAAGACCAAGGCGCGCTTCCGCCCCGGTCTGCTCGGCTCGGTCTTCGCGGTCGGGCTGGGCCTGTGCCGCTTCGTGGCGGAATATTTCCGCGAGCCCGACGCGCAGCTCAGCGAGTTCGCCGTGCGGACCGGCCTGTCGATGGGCCAGTGGCTGACCATCCCGCTGGTCCTGGTCGGGGTGGTCTTCCTGGTGCGTGCGCTGGTCCGCCCGCCGCTGGGCACCGCCAAGGCCTGAACCGGTGAGCGAAGCGGGGGGTGACAACCTGGCGGCGATCTTTCGCCGCCTGATCGCCAGCACCGGGCCGATCAGCCTGATGCACTACATGGGCGAGGCCAACGCCCGTTATTACGCCAGCCGCGATCCGCTGGGCAGCGCCGGCGATTTTGTCACCGCGCCCGAAATCAGCCAGATGTTCGGCGAACTGATCGGGCTGTGGCTGGCCGACATGTGGATCAATGCCGGGCGCGAGGAAGTGGTCCATTACGTCGAGCTTGGCCCCGGCCGCGGCACGCTGGCCCGCGATGCCCTGCGCGCGGCGAGGCGTTACGGCCTGGAGCCGTCGGTCCATCTGGTCGAGGCTTCGACCGCGCTGCGCGATGTCCAGCTGGCGACCGTGCCGGGCGCGCAGTGGCATCACGATCTCTCGACGATCCCGGCCTATGGCCCGGTCCTGATCGTCGCCAACGAATTCCTCGATGCCCTGCCGGTGCGGCAGCTGGTCAAGACGCCAGATGGCTGGCGCGAGCGGATGGTGGTGCCCGATGGCGATCGCTTCGTTTGCGTCGCCGGACCGCAGCCGATGGACCCGGCAGTGCCCGAACCGCGCCGCAGCGCCCCCGATGGCACGATCTATGAACTGTGCCCCGGTGCGGCGGCCACGGTCTATGAAGTGGCCGGGCGGCTCAAGGACCAGGGCGGCGCGGCGCTGTTCATCGACTATGGCCACGATGCCCCGCGCGATGGATCGACGCTGCAGGCGGTGCGCGCCCACCTCAAGGTCGATCCGTTCGTGGCTCCGGGCGAGGCGGACCTGACCGCCCATGTCGATTTTGCCGCGCTGGCACCGATCGCGGAATCGCGCGGGGTGCGCTGGATCGGCACGGTGCCGCAGGGCCGCTGGCTGCGCGAACTGGGAATCGAAGCGCGCGCCCAGGCCCTGGCCCAGGCTGCGCCCCACCATGCAGCCGCGATCCATACTGCCAAGGATCGCCTGATTGCCGAGGGGCAGATGGGGCTGCTGTTCAAGGTGATGGGGCTGGCTGGCCCCGGCTGGACGGGTGGGGCGGGCTTCACGGGCTGAAGCCAAGGGGGTTAAACCCCGCCGCCCTGCAATCGGTTCCTGTGGACTGCCCTAATGGACAGGTAGACCGCGCCGCCAAATTGCGCAGAACGTATCGGCAATGACGGACCGGCGCCCTACTTTGCTCTCGCGGATCACCAAGGCGGTGGTCCTCTGGCTGTTCCGCCTGAAGGGTTGGAGCGTGGCCGGCGAGGCGCCCGCTGCGCGCAAGTTCGTCATCACCGGGGCGCCCCATACCACCAACTGGGACTTCATCTTCTTCATCGGCACGGTCAATCACCTGGGCCTGAAGCCCAGCTTCATGGGCAAGGTCAGCCTGTTCAAGGGCCCGCTCAAGCGCTTCATGTATGACATGGGCGGGCTCCCGGTCGACCGGTCGAAGCGCAACAACAATTACGTCGAGGAAGCCGCCGATCATTTCGAGCGGGCCGAGGATCTCGCGCTGGTCGTCGCGCCCGAGGGGACGCGCGGCAGCGATGGTACCTGGCGCAGCGGCTTCTACCACATCGCCATGCGTGCCGGGGTGCCGATCGTGCCAGCCTGGGTGAACCACGCGACCAAGAAGGGCGGCGTTGGCCCCGCGATCATGCCGACCGGCGACTATGCCGCCGACCTGGCCAAGATCGCTGCCTTCTATCGCTCGGTCATGCCGGATTGCCTGCGCTTCCAGCGCCTTGCCGCTTCGGCCGCAGCACTAAAGGAAGCGGCAGCGGAAAGCTTGCCCGTCAGCCTGAAGGAGAGAGTCCGTGGGTGAAGCCATGCTGGTCAATGCGGCGGTGGCCGCGGTTACGCTGCTGCTGGCCTGGGTGGTCGCGGTGCGGATCAAGGACGTTTCGTTCATCGATGCGATCTGGGGCGGCGGCATGGCCGTGCTGGCCGTGGCCAGCTGGTTGCAACTGGGCGAACCCGGGCCGCGCGCGCACCTGATTGCGGCGACGGCTGCACTGTGGGGACTGCGATTGTTCTGGCACCTCTACACCCGCTGGCGCGGCCACGGAGAAGACGTGCGCTATGCCCGGATGCTGCGCAAGGCCAAGGAAGAGGGCCGCTTTGCCCAGGCCGCGCTGACCAAGGTGTTCGGCCCCCAGGCCTTTCTGCTGTACCTGACCTGCCTGCCCGCCCAGCTTGGCGTTCTGGCCAGCGGTGCCCCTGCGCCACTCGGTCCGCTGGCGCTGGCCGGGGCGGGGCTGTGGCTGCTTGGCATGGTGTTCGAGGCTGTCGGCGATGCCCAGCTTACGGCCTTCCGCGCCGATCCGACCAGCAAGGGCAAGGTGCTCGACACCGGGCTGTGGCACTATACCCGCCATCCCAACTATTTCGGCGATTGCTGCGTCTGGTGGGGGATCTGGCTGGCCGCTGCCGATGCCGGCTTGTGGGTCGCGCTGGTCAGCCTGCCGGGCCCGCTGTTCCTGACTTTCACGCTGACCAAGTGGTCGGGCAAGCCGCTGCTGGAGAAGGGTCTGGCCAAGACCCGCCCGGGCTATGCCGAATACGTAAAGCGCACTTCAGGTTTCATCCCCTGGCCGCCGAAGCAGGGCTAGCGCGGGGTCACGTCCTTTGCCCGATCCTCCTGCGGCACGGGCCGCGCGGGGATCGCCTGCAGCCAGGCTTCGAGCGCGGCCAGGTCTGAAATGCCGATCACCCGGTCCGTGCCCTTGGCGAATTCGCCATAGGTATCGCCCCCCGAGGCCAGGAAATCGCTCGTGGTGACCCGGTAGCTGGCAGCATCGTCCAGCGGCTTGCCGTCCAGCGTGATTGACACGATCCGGCTGCCCACCGGACGCGACAGGTCATAGGCATAGGCAAAGCCGCGGGACGGGCTGAGCGTCTGGTTGGGGCCGATCCCGTCGAAGTTCTGCTCCAGCACCCGGCGCAGCTGCGCCCCGGTCAGCGTCTGGGTAACCAGCACGTTGTTGAACGGCTGGACCTTGTAGAGGTCGCCGAAGGTCAGCTGGCCATTCTGGCCCGGTGCCAATCGCCAGGGCGCGCGGATGCCGAAGGGGTTCATGAAGGCGATCTGCGCGCCGGCACCGGCGGTCGCACCCAACTGGGCATCGGCAATCAGCGAGCCGAGCGTGCCGCCGGTGCTGGTCCCGTCGCCGCCGCGCGTGGCCTCGCCGCCAATCCGGCCCGCCGGGCGCAGCGCGAACGCGCGCGCCGCTTCGGCATACTTGCCGACATAATCCGCAATATCGGCCCGGGGCGCAAAGCGCGGGAAGCGATCGGTGTTGGGAGAGGTCCGGTCTGCGGCGGGCTGGTAGGCTTCGCTCTGGACGATGACGTTGCGGGCCGAACGGCTGACCACCCGGTTGCCGCGCGGATCAATTTCCAGGTTGATCTCGGTTACCAGCGTGCCGAACACGCCGGCGCTGGTCATCAGGACCGGCCGTGCCGGATTCTTGCCGGGCCATTCGCAGATATAGGCCCAGTGCGTGTGGCCGGAGACGACCACGTCGACCCCATCAAGCTGATTGACGATCGCGCCCAGCGGGCCGCTCGCCGCTTCGCAGCCTTGCGGGTTGGGCACGCCCTTGGTGCGCACGCCTTCGTGGATCACCACCACGATCGCATCGGCCCCGGCAGCGCGCAGGCGCGGCACGGCGGCATTGATGGTGGCGGCCTCGTTTGCAAAGGTCAGGCCCTTGATCCCTTCGGGCGAGACCAGCTCGCCGGTACCCTGCAGCGTCAGTCCGATCAGGCCTATTTCAACCTTGTTCCGGCCCGATCCGAAGCTGCGGATGGCCGTACCGGGGAACAGGGTGGAGCCATCGGCCTTCACCGTGTTGGCCGCCAGGAACCTGAACTGCGCACCCTTGAACGGCTCGACCTGGCAGGGCTTGCGCGCGGTGTGCTGCGTGCAGCCGCCGTTCTGCATCCGCAGCAGCTCCTCCTGCCCGCGGTCGAATTCGTGGTTGCCGGTGGCGTTGAAATCCAGCCCGATGCGGTTCATCACCTCGATCGTCGGCTCGTCCAGGAACAGCGCCGAAGCCAGCTGCGAGGCGCCGATCAGGTCCCCGGCACTGACCACCAGGTGGTTGGGGTGCCGGGCCTTGAGGCTGTCGATCGCGCTGGCGAGCCAGGCCGCGCCGCCCGCCGGTACGGGCATGGCTTCGCCCTTGTCGTCCGGCACGAAGACCGACTGGCGCGGCATCTCAAGCGCGCCGTGGAAGTCATTGATTGCCAGCAGCCCGACCTTGACGGTGGGAGCACTGCGAACGGCAGCTTGAGGCGTCGCGCAGGCGGCGAGCAGCGGCAGGACGGCTAGCGGCAGGGTCCGGAGAATCGACATGGCGTGTTCCTAGCTGATGCGCCGATGACAGCAAGCCGTGCGTATTATGCAATTAAGACAGTTTCTTGAAAGAAGGTGCCAACCTTTCTATATTGCGAATCACAACCCTTGGGGAGAATAGCGCCATGGCGCGGCCGCAAACGGACATCGAAGCCGGACGTGAGCAATTGCTCGATATCGCCACCGCGCTGATCGAGGAGCGCGGCAACACGGCCCTGACCATGACTGAACTGGCCGCGCGGGCCGGCATGTCGACGGCAAATCTCTATCGCTATTTCGACAGCAAGGAAGCCGTGATCGAAGCGGTCGCAGGGCGCTGGTTTGCGCCCAAGGTGGCAATCATGGAGGAAGTGGTTGCCTGCGACCTGCCGCCGCGCCGCAAGCTTTACGAGTTCTACGCCCGCCGCTTTGCCCTGATCCGCGCGATGTGGGAACGCGATCCGGTGGTGTTCCAGACCTATTGCGATGTCGGTGAAGAACATTTCGACGTGGTCCGCAGCTACGTCGATCTGGGCGATCACTACCTGGGCGAGATCGTGGCCGAAGCCATGGCCGAAGGATACTTCGCCGGGCTGGAGATCGACGAGACGATCAGCCTGATCAACCAGATGGTCGCGCCCTATGTGAACATTTCACTGATGGCGCTGGTCATGCCCAGGCTGACCGAGGGCAAGCTGGCGCGGATTGTCGATGCGATCTTCGATGGCCTGTCGGCAGTGGACCGCGGGGCCAGCGCGGTGAGTGGACTGCGCGCGGCATAGCGGGGCAGGCATTCGATAACCCGTCTTTTGGCCTACTGGTCAACCCGCGCGGGATCGTTTACTTACAACGGTGTGAACAACACCCTTACCCATGACTTCGCAATTGCGGTCGAACCCAAGGACATCGATTTCATGGGGCACGTCAACAACGCGCGCTACCTGAACTGGGTGCAGGAGGCGGTACTCGATCACTGGCGCGCCTTTGCCCCGCCGCAGGCCGTGGCCGCGCACCTGTGGGTCGCGCTGAAGCACGAGATCACTTATCGCAAGCCCGGCTTCCTGGGCGATGCGGTGGTGGCAACCGTCCTGCTCGAAAAGGTCCAGGGCGTCCGCGCGGTCTATGAAACCGTGATCCGCCGGGGCGAAGACATCCTGGCCGAGGTTCGCTCCACCTGGTGCTCGATCGATGCGGAAACGCTCCGCCCGACGCGGCTTGCCCGCGATGTGGTCGCCCGGTTTTTCCCGCTAGCCGACGCCGTCTAGACCGGACTAGACGTCCAGGTTTGCCACGTTCAGCGCGTTTTCCTGGATGAATTCGCGGCGCGGTTCGACCACGTCCCCCATCAGCCGGGTAAAGATCTCGTCCGTTACGTCGGCGTCCTCGACCTTGACCTGCAGCAGGGCGCGGTGCTCGGGATCGAGCGTCGTTTCCCAGAGCTGCTCAGCGTTCATTTCGCCCAGGCCCTTGTAGCGCGCGATCGACAGGCCCTTGCGGCCCGCAGCGAGCACGGCTTCGAGCAACTCGCTCGGCCGGGTGATCTGGTCCTTGACCGCAGCAGGGCGGGCAACCGGAGCCTCGTCTTCGCCTGCTTCGGGCTCGGGTGCGTCCTCGACCGCCGCGGTGGCGCGGACCAGCCGCACCGGGCTGACATAGACCTCGACGTTTTCGGCGGCGAGGCGGGCCAGCTTGCGGGCTTCGGCGCTGGTCAGGAAGGCGGCTTCGATCGGATAGGCATCGGTCACCCCGCGCCACAGCCGCTTGACCATGACGGCGCCGTCATCGGTCAGTTCGGCTGACCAGCGCGCTTCAAGATCGCCGGCGTCGAGCCAGATCTTGGCCTTGTCGAGCGCGGCGACGCGCTGGGCGCGGCTGAGGTCAGGGTCGAGCACCCCGGCCATGGCCAGCGCCTCGACGATCGCGGGATCATAGCGCTTGGGCACGAAGCCCATCAGGCTGCGCAGCCGCATCGCGTGCTCGACCAGTGCGGTCAGTTCCGCGCCGCTGCGCGCGCCGCCGGCGGTTTCCAGCACCCGGCCGGCGGTCCCGGCCTCGACCAGGTAGCGATCAAGCGCGGCAGCGTCCTTCAGATAGACTTCCGAGCGACCCTTGCTGACCTTGTAGAGCGGCGGCTGGGCAATGAAGAGGTGACCGCCCCGGATGATCTCCGGCATCTGGCGGTGGAAGAACGTGAGCAGCAGCGTGCGGATATGCGCGCCGTCGACGTCGGCGTCGGTCATGATCACGATCTTGTGATAGCGCAGCTTCGCCAGGTTGAATTCGTCGCGGATGCCGGTGCCCATCGCCTGGATCAGCGTGCCGACTTCCTTGGAGGAAATGATCCGGTCAAACCGAGCGCGCTCGACGTTCAGGATCTTGCCCTTGAGCGGCAGGATCGCCTGGATATTCCGGTCACGCCCCTGCTTGGCCGAGCCGCCGGCGGAATCCCCTTCGACCAGGAACAGTTCGCACTTGCTCGGATCGCGTTCCTGGCAATCGGCCAGCTTGCCGGGCAGCGAGGCAATGTCCATCGCCCCCTTGCGCCGGGTCAGTTCGCGGGCCCGCTTGGCCGCTTCGCGCGCGGCGGCGGCATCGATGATCTTGCCAACCACCTGCCGGGCATAGGCCGGGTTTTCTTCCAGCCATTCGCTCATCTTGTCGGCCATCAGGCTTTCAAGCGGCTGGCGCACTTCGGAGGAGACCAGCTTGTCCTTGGTCTGGCTGGAGAACTTGGGGTCAGGCAGCTTGACCGAGACAATGGCGGTCAGGCCTTCGCGCATGTCCTCACCGGTCAGGGTGACCTTTTCCTTCTTCATCAGCCCGGTCTTCTCGGCATAGCCGTTAAGCGTCCGGGTCAGCGCGGCGCGGAAGGCGGCGAGGTGCGTGCCGCCATCGCGCTGCGGGATGTTGTTGGTGAAGCAGAGGACGTTTTCGTAATACGAATCGTTCCATTCCAGCGCGACGTCGATGCCGATCCCGTCGCGTTCGGAACTGATCGCGATCGGATCGGGCAGCAGCGCGGTCTTGTTGCGATCGAGGTATTTCACGAAGGCGGCAATCCCGCCTTCATAGAACAGATCATGCTCCTTCACTTCCTCACCGCGCAGGTCGCGCAGCAGGATCCGTACGCCGGAATTCAGGAAGGCGAGCTCGCGATAGCGATGCTCCAGCTTGTCGAAATCATAGATCGTGACGTTCTTGAAAGTGTCTTCGCTGGCCAGGAAGGTCACGCGGGTGCCCTTTTTCCCTGCAGGGGCGGGGCCGCGCACCACCAGCGGGCTGACCGCGTCGCCATGGGCGAACTTCATCCAATGCTCTTCGCCGTCGCGCCAGATGGTCAGCTCCAGCCATTCGGACAGCGCGTTGACCACCGAAACGCCAACGCCGTGGAGGCCGCCGGACACCTTGTAGGCGTTATCGTCGCTGGTATTCTCGAACTTACCGCCGGCGTGCAGTTGGGTCATGATGACCTCGGCCGCCGAAACGCCTTCCTCGGCATGGATCCCGGTCGGGATACCGCGACCGTTATCCTCGACCGAGACCGAGCCATCGGGGTTGAGCTCGATCAGCACCAGGTCGCAATGCCCGGCCAGCGCCTCATCAATCGCGTTGTCCGAAACCTCGAACACCATGTGGTGCAGTCCCGATCCGTCGTCGGTATCGCCGATGTACATGCCGGGCCGCTTGCGCACCGCATCGAGCCCCTTGAGGACCTTGATTTGATCGGCGCCATAAGCGTTGGCGTTGGGAGAGCTGTGGGAGTCTTCGGACATAGCGAGCATATAGGGATTGCGAGCCATCAAAGAAAGCTTTCCTGCCCCCTTCCATCCACAGCCTATTGGTGCTTCATTCCGCCCGGTCGGCATGATTTTGACTGGTCGGATGGGGCCGGGTCCGGTGCCGGACGGGTGAAGGGGAAATTCCATGAAAGCAGGTTTGTTGGGGATCGCTTCGGCGCTGGTGCTGGGCATGTTGGGGGCCGCGGCCCACGCGCAGGACACCCTGCCGCCCGACAAGGCCAAGTTCCGCTCGCTTTACAAGGAGATGGTCGAAACCGACACCTCGATCACCACGGGCAGCTGCACAGCGCTGGCCGGCAAGATCGAGGCGCACATGCTGGCCAATGGCTTCACCAAGGCCGAGCTGACGCAGTTTTCCGTGCCCGATCACCCCAAGGAAGGCGGCATCGTCGCGGTCTTCCCGGGCACGTCCAAGTCGCTCAAGCCGATGCTGCTGCTGGGTCACATCGACGTTGTGGTGGCCAAGCGCGAGGACTGGACCCGCGATCCCTACACCCTGTTCGAGGAAGACGGCTATTTCTATGGCCGCGGCACGTCCGACATGAAGGCGCTGGCGGCGATCTGGGTCGACATGCTCGAACGCTTCCGGGCCGAGGGGTACAAGCCCAAGCGCACGATCAAGCTGGCGTTGACCTGCGGTGAGGAAACCAGCTGGGCCTTCAACGGCGCGCGCTGGCTGACCGAGAACCGGCGCGACCTGATCGATGCCGAATTCGTGCTCAACGAAGGCGGCGGCGGGCGCACGGATGGCAAGGGCACGGTTGTGGCCCAGAACTTCCATGTCGGCGAAAAGACCGTCGGCAACTACCGGATCGAGGCGACCAATCCGGGTGGGCACTCATCCATCCCGATCCGCGACAACGCGATCTATGAGCTGTCCGATGCCCTGGTGAAGCTGCGCGAGCACGAATTCCCGGTCATGCTCAATGACACGACCAAGGCCTTCTTCTCGCGGCTGGGGGCGCAGCGGAACGATGAAGTCGGCAAGGCCATGCTCGCCGTTGTCGCCAACCCGCAGGACAAGGCCGCCGTCGCCGTGCTCGACAAGGACCGGCAGTTCCATTCCATGCTGCGCACCACCTGCGTGGCGACGCTGCTCGATGGTGGCCACGCCAACAACGCCCTGCCGCAGCGCGCCGGGGCGCTGGTCAACTGCCGTATCTTCCCGGGCGTATCCTATGAAGATGTCCGCAAGACGCTGGAAGCGGTGATCGGCGATCCGCGGATGACCGTGGTCAAAGTTGACGATCGCGGCCCGATCGCAGTCCCGCCGCCGCTGACCAAGGCGATGCTCGAACCGGTCGAGAAGCTGGTGGCAAAGTATTATCCGGGCGTGCCGCTGGTGCCGATGATGTCGACCGGGGCGACCGACGGGATCTATTTCGGCGCACTGGGCATCCCGTCCTATGGCCCGCCGGGGCTCTATGGCGATCCCGATGGCAATGGCGCGCATGGCCTGAACGAGCGGGCAATCGTCAAGTCGGTATATACCGGCCGCGACATGCTGACCGAACTGGTCAAGGCCTATGCCAGCCCGAAGGGCCGCTGAAATGCGGCTGCTGAAGACCGGGATGGCGCTGGCTTTCGCGCTCGCCTCCACCACTGCGCTGGCTCAGCCCACGCCGCTTTCGCCGGAAAAGGCGGAGCTGCGCGGGCTGTTCAAGGAACTGATCGAAACCGACACCTCGATCACCACCGGCAGCTGCACCCTGGCGGCGCAGCGCGTGGCGGCACGGATGAAGGCGGCCGGGTTCAAGGATGACCAGCTGACCCTGTTCACCGATCCGGACCACCCCAAGGAGGGCGGGCTGGTGGCCGTGCTGCCAGGCAGCTCGAAAACACTGAAGCCGCTGCTGCTGATTGCCCATATTGATGTGGTGGCGGCGAAGCGGGCCGACTGGGAACGCGATCCTTATCAGCTGATCGAGGAAGACGGCTATTTCTATGGCCGCGGCACCTCCGATACCAAGGGTCTGGCGGCGGTCTGGACCGACATCCTGATCCGCCACGCCAAGGCCGGCACCAAGGCCAAGCGCACGCTGAAGATGGCGCTGACCTGCGGTGAGGAAACCAATGGGGCCTTTAACGGGGTCCAGTGGCTGGCCGCCAACAAGCGCGAACTGATCGACGCCGAATTCGCGCTTAACGAAGGCGGCGGTGGCGGCACGGACGGCAAGCCGGTGGCCAAGGGCGGCAAGGTGGTGGAGCAGGCCATCCAGGTCGGCGAAAAGACCTTTTCCAATTACCAGCTCGAAACCCGTAACCCTGGGGGGCACAGCTCGGTCCCCCGGCCCGACAATGCGATCTACCAGCTGGCGGGCGCGCTGAAGAAGATCGAGGCCTACAGTTTCCCGGTCGAGTTTACCGACACCACCCGGACCTATTTCAAGGTCGCAGGCGCCGGGCGCGGCGATGCCGTGGGCAAGGCGATGGTCGCATTGGCGGACAACCCGGCAGACAAGGCGGCCGAAGCGATCGTGAATGCCGAGCCGTTCCTCCATTCGAACCTGCGCACCACTTGCGTCGCGACGATGCTGGATGCCGGCCATGCCCGCAACGCCCTGCCGCAGCGGGCCCAGGCCAATATCAACTGCCGGATCTTCCCCGGCCACTCGGTCGAGGCGATCGGCCAGGAACTCTCCAGGGTGATCGGCGATTCCGGGGTCAGTGTCACCGCGCTGGCACCGCTGCGCCCCAGCCCGCCGAACCCGCCGCTTGATCCCAAGGTGGTCGAACCTGCGCGCAAACTGGTTGCGAAGTACTTCCCGGGCGTGCCGCTCGTGCCAGTGATGGCCAATGGCTATACCGATGCGACGTTCCTGGGGGCGGTCGGTATTCCGACTTACGGCGTGCCCGGTATGTGGGGTGATCCCGACGGTAATGGCGTCCACGGCCTCAATGAGCGGCTTGAAGTCGCCGCGCTCTATACCGGGCGCGATTTCCTGGGCGAGCTGGTTGCTGCCTACGCCGGCAAGTAATCAGGCCCCGGACAAACGAAAGGCCGCCGCGCCGGATGGGCGCGGCGGCCTTTGGTTTGGGAATGTGCTGTCCGCAGACGCCTGAAAAATCAGGCGATAGTGGCGGAGAACATCAGACCGCTCGTGGTAAGAGCGGCGATGATCGGCAGCACAAAGGCGGCGATGCTACGCATTGTGTGCTCCTCTTTTGTGTTGTGCGACTGCTCATTCAGTTCGCATTCGCAACATAATCTTTCCGGTAGAGATTACTAGTGCAAAGCCGGCATGACTTGTTGCAAAGTTTGCAACACGAATTTTACCGCCCCTTAATCTGCCAGAGGAGCACTCCGCACTTGCATGGCCGTCGCGCGCTTGCTTGGGAGGAAGAAACAAGAATCTGAGAGGATGTCTGCCGATGACCGCCGATCCCGCCCTGCTGCTTGACCAGCCCTTCGGATCTTTTCCCGGCCTGATTGCCGCCTGGGGGGAATATCGCGGCGATGCGCCGGCGCTGTATGATGGCGTGGTAACCCTGTCCTGGCGCGAGACGGCCGAGCGGGTGGAGCGGATTGCCGCGCGGCTGCAGGCCGATGGCTTGCAGCGCGGCCAGGCGGTCGCGATCCTTGGCACGACCACCGTGAATTACGCGCTGATCTACCTTGCCGCGATCCGGGCGGGCGGCTGCGCCGCGCCGCTGACCACCAGCGCCAGCCCCGAACAGCTGGCCGGGATGGCGAAGGATTCGGGTGCGATCCACCTGTTCATTGACCGCGCGAAGTTGACCGAGCTGGGAGGTTTCACGCTGCCGGTGGCCAACCAGATCGTGCTGGATGAAGAGCTGGAGCAGTTCATGGCGCCGGAAGGGACCAAGGCTGCCCCATTCGAGCCGGACGACAGCGACCCGCTCAACATCATCTATTCGTCGGGCACCACCGGCATTCCCAAGGGTATCGTCCACAGCCACGGGATGCGCTGGCGGCAGATGACCTACCGCGCCTCGCTCAACTATGGCGCAGACAGCCGCACGCTCACCTCGACTCCGCTCTATTCCAACACTACCATGGCCGTGTTCCTGCCGACGATGTACTCGGGCGGCTATGTCTCGCTGATGGGCAAGTTCGACACCGAAAAGTGGCTGGAGCGCGCCCAGGCCGAGCGCATCACGCATACCATGCTGGTCCCGGTCCAGTACCGCCGGCTGATGCAGTTCGACCGGTTCGACGATTACGACCTGTCTTCGATGAAGATGAAGTATTGCACCAGCGCGCCGTTCCCGGCCGATCTCAAGGGTGAAGTGCTGAGGCGGATGCCGGGCGGGCTGATCGAGATCTATGGCATGACCGAGGGCGGGGTGGCCTGCATCTTCCCGGTCCACGAACACCCGGACAAGCTCCACACCGTCGGCAAACCGGCGCCGGGGCATTTCCTGAAGGTACTGGACGAGAACCTGAAGGAAGTGCCGCCCGGCACGCCCGGCGAACTGGTCGGCAAGAGCCCGACGATGATGCTGGGCTACAAGAACCAGCCCGAAAAGACCCGCGAAGGCTATTGGATCGATCCCGAGGACGGCTCGGTCTGGCAGCGGATGGGCGATGTCGGGCGCGTCGATTCCGATGGCTTTGTCGAACTGGTCGGGCGGACCAAGGACGTGATCATCTCGGGCGGGTTCAACATCTTCCCCGTAGACCTGGAAGGCGAACTGGCCAAGGACGAGCGCGTGGTGGAAGCCGCCGTCGTGGGCGTGCAATCGGAAAAGTGGGGCGAAACCCCGGTCGGCTTCGTCGTGTTGAAGCCGGGCGTCGGCGAGGACGCGCTCGAAGACATCCGGACCATCGCCAACAGCCGCCTCGGCAAGACCCAGCGCGTTGCCGAACTCTATCCGATCGACGAAATGCCGCGCAGCCACATCGGCAAGCTGCTCAAGACCGACTTGCGCGAACTGGTGCCGGTGAGGCCGCGTTAGGCCAAGCTTCAAGGCATTCTTTCCTTACTGCGGGGGCAGCTGCGTCGAAAACAGACCCTTGAAGTCGCCGACCGGAATTCCTTCAGGATGGAAGCTGGTGCCCCGTAGCATCTGATAAACCGCAGGGAGCCATGGCAGCTTCTGTTCAATGCCTCTGGTTACCGGCTCTTCGGTCAGTTCGACGAGAACCCGCTTCAGATGGACGCCGGGCCCGAATTCCTGTGCTAGGTTATCCGCAGCCAGCCGGACGATTGATGCTGGCTCCTCCAGGTTTCGAAAGGTCACCATCAGCGGATAGTTTGACGGGTCAACCAAGGCCTGTGATCTGATCCCATCCCCGCCAGCGATCCTTTCGGCACTCTCAACGTAGTCGTAGTTGAATAGTGGATCGAGCGCCGACATCGAAGTGAAGGCAAGGTCGTCATGCCCTGCGAGGTTGACTGTCTTGAGTAGCGCCACAACCGACTTTTCAGGTGCAAGATCGACAATGACGGCTTGACCTTCGACGGTCCACTCACGGACAGTCCCGCTTGGATCCAACCCAAACCTGTTGCGGGCGGTCACCTCATAGCTCGATGAACCGCGCTTCAAACCTTGGGGCGTCTCGATTTCAATCGTCATCTTGAAACGGTAACGCGGTGCCGACTTACTCCTGCAGCTGGCGAGCAGCGTCGACATGCCCAGTGTAAATGCCGCCAGTACCGTTCGCCGCGCCATCATGTTTCTACCCCTACTGTCAGCCCGACGATATGCATCAAAAGTCTATCTTAGTGTGTGACGATAGAGGTTATTAAGGCGCGAATGATTTGCAACTGGAATGAACCAGCGAAGCTTTCGTCGTGCCGCTGATCGGCCTGGTGACACCGCCAGGCTCCGCACGGTGAAAGCTGTGCTACTCGCCGCCTTGCCACTGATTGACTACATTTCAACCAGAACGATGGCGCAGTCCTGGCCAACCTGAGGCTGGGACGAAAGGGGATTGCTTACCCGCCGCGCTTGCCACCTTGGCCCGGCTTCCTTATCGGCCAGCCATGAGCATCCAGCCTTCAGATTCGATCCTGATCGTCGATTTCGGCAGCCAGGTTACCCAGCTGATCGCGCGCCGCGTGCGCGAGGCCGGGGTCTATTCCGAAATCGCCCCGTTCAGCAGCGCCGCCGCCGCGTTTCAGCGGATGAAGCCCAAGGGGATCATCCTCTCGGGCGGGCCGGCCTCGGTGCTGGATGAGAACGGCCCGCGCATTCCAGAGGAGATCCTGGAAAGTGGCCTGCCGATCATGGCGATCTGCTATGGCCAGCAGGCGCTGATGCACCAGCTGGGCGGCGAAGTGCAGCTGGGTGACAGCGGCGAATTCGGCCGCGCCTTCATCGACATTTCCGATCGCTGCGTGCTGTTCGACGGCCTCTGGTCCGAGGGCGAGACGCACCAGGTGTGGATGAGCCACGGCGACAAGGTCACCGCGCTGGCTCCCGGCTTCCGCCCGGTAGCGGCCAGTTCCGGCGCGCCCTATGCGGTGATCGCCAATGACGAGAAGCGCATCTACGCGATGCAGTTCCACCCCGAGGTGGTCCACACGCCGGACGGAGCCAAGCTGCTCAAGAACTTCGTCCGCCACGTCTGCGGGCTGGCCGGGGACTGGACCATGGCCGAGTTCCGCAAGACCAAGATCGCCGAAATCCGCGCCCAGGTCGGCAGCGGCAAGGTGATCTGCGGCCTGTCGGGCGGTGTGGACTCTGCGGTCGCCGCCGTGCTGATCCACGAAGCAATCGGCGAACAGCTGACCTGCGTCTTCGTCGATCACGGGCTGATGCGGCTGGGTGAGGCCGACCAGGTCGTTTCGTTGTTCCGCGGCCATTACAACATTCCGCTGGTCCACAAGGACGTCTCGGCGCTGTTCCTCGGCGGTCTGGCCGGGGTGACTGACCCGGAAGCCAAGCGCAAGTTCATCGGCAAGACCTTCATCGACGTGTTCGAGGCGGAGGCCAAGCAGGTCGGCGGGGCGGACTTCCTGGCCCAGGGCACGCTCTACCCGGATGTGATCGAGTCTGTCTCTTTCACCGGCGGGCCTTCGGTCACGATCAAGAGCCACCACAACGTTGGTGGCCTGCCCGAACGCATGAACATGCAACTGGTCGAACCCTTGCGCGAACTGTTCAAGGACGAAGTCCGCGAACTGGGCCGCGAACTGGGCCTGCCCGAGATCTTCGTTGGCCGGCATCCCTTCCCTGGGCCGGGCCTGGCGATCCGCATCCCCGGCGAAGTGACGCGCGAGCGCTGCGACGTCCTGCGCAAGGCCGATGCGATCTACCTTGAGGAAATCCGCAACGCTGGGCTTTACGATGCGATCTGGCAGGCCTTCGCCGTGCTGCTGCCGGTCAAGACCGTGGGCGTGATGGGCGATGGCCGGACCTATGACAACGTCTGCGCCCTGCGCGCCGTGACCAGCACCGATGGCATGACCGCGGATATCTATCCCTTCGACGCCGCCTTCCTCAGCCGCGTCGCGACCCGGATCATCAACGAGGTCAAGGGCATCAATCGCGTGGTCTATGACTATACGTCCAAGCCGCCGGGGACGATTGAGTGGGAATGAGCCACTAGCGGCGGCACGGGTCCAAAGACCGGGCTGACGACAGGCTGCGCCGCGCCTAGCGGCGGCTGATGGAATGGATCCCGACCCGTGCTGCTGGTCTCGCCCGGCTTGCTGCTTTCCTGCCGGATGCTGGCCGCGCCTATGCCGAGCGGCGCAATCTCGATCTCGGGCCGCAGGACCGCTCGAACGTCTCGGCGCTTTCGCCCTGGTTGCGCCGCCGCCTGATTACTGAGGAAGAAGTGGTGGCGGCGGTCCTGTCGCGCCACAGCGCGGCAGCCGCCGAGAAGTTCATCCAGGAGGTGGCCTGGCGAACCTACTGGAAGGGCTGGCTGGAGCTGCGCCCCGACCAGCTTGAGCGGTTCAATGCCGAGCAGGGCGCGCTCAAGGCAGAGCTTGATCGGGACGGCCATCTTAGTCGGCGTTACCAGCGCGCCGCTGCTGGCGAGACCGGGATTGCCTGTTTCGATGCCTGGGTGGCGGAGCTGCGCGACCTTGGCTGGCTGCACAATCACGCGCGGATGTGGTTCGCCAGCATCTGGATCTTTACCCTTGGCCTGCCGTGGCAATTGGGCGCGGACTTCTTCTACCAGCACCTGCTCGATGCCGATCCAGCATCCAACACGCTGTCGTGGCGCTGGGTCGCGGGGCTGCACACGCCGGGCAAGCACTATCTCGCGCGGGCCGAGAACATTGACCGCAACACGGCCGGGCGGTTTGCGCCCTACGGGCAGCTAAACGAGACCGCAACGCCGCTGGATGAAGCACCGCGGGCCCTGCCGGTCACCCCGCTATCCCCGGCCGAACGGCAGCCGGTCGGCCCTTGCGCGCTCCTGCTGACCGAGGAAGACCTGCACCCGGAAAGCTGGGCGCTGGTCGGCGAGGTCAGGGCGATCGCCATACTGCCAAGCGCGACAGTCGCTGCACCGGGCAGCCCGGCAGCGCGGTTCTCGGAAGGCGCGCTTGATGATGCAGCGACCCGGGCGACAATGCATTTCGGTGTGCCCTGCTCCATGGTCGCAGCCGAAGACCTGCCCGCCTGGCTGAATGGGCAGGGCCTTTCTGTTGTCGTGACCAGCCAAGCCCCGGTAGGCATGATCGCCGCGCAACTGCGTGCAGTTGAAGCCCGCCTCACGGTGAAGGGCGCGCGGCTAATTCAGTTGCGCCGGCCCTGGGACGAACTGCTTTGGCCCCGGGCGACGGCCGGATTTTTCAAGCTCAAGACCAGGCTGCCCGAGGTGATTGATGTCCTTGGCCTCGACCCGGGCGCACCGCGGCTGCTCTGAAGGGCGCAGCATCCCCGGCGTTCTGGCTATTCGTCCCGGGCAGCTGGCCGCCACCAGTTTTCCCTCGCCAGCCGCGCATTTGCTGATAGCTTTCCGTGCAACCGGGGGGTGATGACATGGCAACGATCGCGCAAGGCAGCCGGATCAGTTCGGCAAGGCTTGGCTGGCTGGTGGTGCTGATCGCGCTGTCGGTCCTGCTCAATTATGTCGATCGCGGCGCCATCGGCATTGCCGCACCGCTGATGAAGGCCGAACTGGGGCTGTCCGCCACCGGCTTCGGCACGGCGGTCTCCGCCTTCTTCTGGGTCTATGCGCCGCTCTGCCTGTTCGTCGGCTGGCTGTGCGATCGCTACTGCGTGTACCGCCTGTTCGCCGGGGGGATTGCGCTGTGGGCCGTGGCGACACTGCTGATGGGCTTCGTTCACGGCATCGTCCTGCTGATCGTGCTGCGGCTGATCCTGGGGCTGGGAGAGAGCATTGCCTTCCCTGGCAGCTCGAAGATCTTTGCCGCCGAGGTGCCGGCCACCAACCGCGGGCTGGCCAATGCCATGGTCGCCGCCGCGCTGGCCTTCGGGCCGGCGGTGGGCACGCTGACCGGCGGGCTGATCCTGGAGGAAATGGGCTGGCGACCGATCTTCTGGATCTTCGGGGCGATCACGCTGGTCTGGCTGGTGCCCTGGCACTTCGTCGCCGCGCCGCTGCGCACCCGCTCGATGAGCGTGCCCGTGGTCGATCCCGTGCCGCTGCGCACCATCATGCGCGTGCCGGCAGTCTGGCTGATGGGGGTGGGGCATTTCTGCACCAATTACGGCTTCTATTTCCTGCTGACCTGGCTGCCGCTCTACCTGGTCAAGTCGCGCGGTTTCTCGATCGCGGAAATGACTGCGCTGACCACGCTGGGCTTTTCGGTGCAGGGCATCATGGCGCTGGTCATGGGCCATGTCTCGGACCGCTGGGTCCAAGCCGGGGCCGATGAGGCGCGCGTTCGCCGGGGCATGATGATCGCGGGCCAGGCCTTGGCGGCGGTCGCGATCGGCTCGGTCTATTTCGCACAAGGTCCCATGCAGGTCGGGGCTTGTCTGGTGCTGGCGGGGCTGGCCAGCAGCCTGACCTCGACCAACCTGTTCGCGATTGGCCAGATGTTCTCCGGGCCAAAGGCAGCCGGGGTGTGGATCGGGTTGCAGAATGCGGTTGGCAATGCTGCCGGTATCATCGGGCCGATATTGACCGGGCTGATGATCGATTACCTCGGCGGTTATGGCTATGCCTTTGCGCTCACCGCGCTGGTCCCGGCGCTGGGGGCGCTGTGGTGGTGGAAGGCGATCCCGCCAATCCGGCAGTTCGAGGAACGCGCGGCCTAAAGCGCGACGAACTTCCCCGCCGCGCGGTCCTTGCGCACTTTCAGCCCGTCAAACACCTGTCCGCTCATGGCGATATAGACGCCGGGGGCAGCGGTCTGGACCACGGCGAAGGCCATGCCCAGGTTGAAGTTTGCATCGGTTTCCGAAAAGCGGGCCGGCGATAGCGCGCCGGTCAGGCAGATGGTCTTGCCCGGCACCGCCTCCGCCAGGACCTTGGCAGTCTCGGTCATCGTATCGGTGCCGTGGGTCACGACGATGCGGCTTTCCGGTGCTTCGCGCGCCGCGGACGCGATCAGGGCGCGGTCGGCCTCGGATAGCTCGAGGCTGTCCTTGCGCATCAGTTCGACTAGCCGAAACGGCAGGGCGACGCGCGCCTCGGCCAGCAGCGCCGGGATGCCGCTGTCGACGATCTGGTATTCGGACAGCGCGTCGAAGTAGTTCTTGTCGATCGTGCCGCCGGTGGTGAGGACGAGAATGCCTGAAGTCATTCCCCGGCTCTAGCGCCGCGCCGCGCCCACGGCCAGTCGGTTGCGGCAGACACCCAGAGCGCCAGCCAGATCAGCACCGGCTGAAAGGCCAGGCGGGGGACGTGATAGCTTAGGCCCAGGCCGCCACCGGGCCGCGCCAGGTCGTTTAGCAGATGCTGGAAATTGGCCGGCCAGACGCACAGAGCATAGGCGGCCAGCCCCCAGCCTGCCGCGCGGCGCAAGGGTAGCGACCAAGGCTGGAGCAGGCCGATCGCGCCCGCAAGCTCGGCGATCCCGGTCAGTTGCACGACCAGCTCGGGCGCCGGCACCCACGGCGGCATGATCGTCAGGAACGGGGCCGGGCGGGCCAGATGGATCACCCCTGCCGCGCCATAGAACAAGGCCAGCACCCAGCGCAGGATAGTGCGGATCACGGGCGGAACACCACCCCGGTCATCGCCTCGGACTTGTCCCACAGCGCGGCGGCAAGGGACTCGTCGCGGATATGCGGCCAGACCCCGCTGGCGCGCGGCGGTGGATCGCCCACCGGCGCGCCGATATTGCAATCCTCGCAATAGACCCCGCCCATGCCATCGAGCAGCGGCGACGTGGCGCACCAGACCGAGGTCGATGCGCCTTCTGCCGGGCTCTTGAACATCGGGTTGACCGTGCCGGCCTCATCAAACCAGCCCATCGCTTTCTGCTCTTCCATCGTCAGGTGGCGCTGCAGCGGGGTGACGATCCCGCCGGGGTGGACCGCAAAGGCGCGCACGCCGTGCGCAGCGCCCAGCTTGTCGAGCTGCAGCGCAAACAACGCATTGGCTGACTTGGCCTGACCATAGGCCAGCCACTTGTCATAGTCGCGGTGTTCGAAGTTCGGATCTTCGATCGACAGGCCATTCAGGCGATGCCCGATCGAGGAGACCGAGACCAACCGCGCGCCGTTCGCGGCTTTGAGAAGCGGCCAGATCCGCGCGGTCAGCTGGAAGTGGCCGAGATGGTTGGTGGCAAACTGGCTTTCATAGCCGCGCGCATCGCGGGCCAGCGGGCAGGCCATGATCGCGGCGTTGTTGATCACGATATCGAGCTGCCCGGTGCGGCGAGCCACTTCCTCGGCGCAGGCATCGATCGAGGCGGGATCGGACAGATCGAGTTCGACGATCTCGACCGCGCCGGTGACTTCGGCGAGGTCCTCGGCCGCCTTGTCTGGCCGCCGTGCGCCCACCAGCACCCTTGCGCCAGCCGCGGCCAGCGCACGGACCACTTCGGTTCCGAGGCCGGAATAGCCGCCGGTCACGAAGGCCGTCTTCCCCGTCAGGTCGATCCCGCCGATCACTTCCAGCGCGGTAGAGCGGTAACCAAAGGGGGAATCGATCGGGGCTTGCGGCGTGGTCATGCAATCGCTCCAAATGCGTGGTGATCACAGCAGGTTGGGGCGCGCCTCCGGCCTTGGCAAGGTGCAATCGGGCTGAGCTGAGCTAAGCTGCGAGCGGCGCCTCGGCCTCGATCCGCTCGATCGCCGCCTTGAGATCGGCCGCAGCGGCAGGAGCAAGGGCGTGTTCGAACAGGGTCAGGTGCCGCAGCAGCGTGCGGTGGACCGCCCCCGTGCCGCTGGCCGTCGCTGTGCCCAGTTCGCGCTGATGCTCCAGCCCGTAACGCAGCAGGATCGTGGCGTTGCTGGCCAGATCGCGCAGCCGTTCGCGCGGCAGGTCGAGCAAGCCCGCGTCGACCAGCGCGCCGAGGTGCGCTTCGATCTGGGCGAAGGTCTGGCGGGTCCAGTGCGGGGCGTTTTGCGCAATTACCGCTGCGTGGTCACCATAGGCCGGCTGGTCGCGGTAGAGAAAGCGGAAGTCGCGGAACTCGGCCATCATCGCCCGCAGCAGCCGGGCATAGCTGGCAACCGGATCGCTGGTCGGGACCAGCGCCAGTCGCGCCGTGATGCTGGCGGCAAAGCGCTCCCCAATCGCATCGAGCAGCGCGCGCTTGGTCTTGAAGTGGTACCACAGGTTACCCTCGGCCATGCCCAGCCGCTCGGCCAGCAGTGCGGTCGTCACCGCGCCATAGCCCGCTTCGTTGAACAGGTTCAGCGCGGTGGCGACGATGCGGTCCCGGGTCTTCATCAGTAGCGCGATAGCTCGACCTGAAGCGATTTGTAACCGTGGACGAAGCAGGCCGGGACCCGGGTCGGCTCGCCGATCACATTGGCGCGCAGGCGGCGCTTGGCCATTTCCTCCAGCAGGGTAACCAGCTGCAGTTCGGCTACGCGCGCGCCGACGCAGCGATGGATGCCGTAACCGAAGGAGAGGTGGCGGCGGGCATTCTCACGCTCGATGCGGATGTGCTCGCCGTCCTTGAATACACTCTCGTCGCGGTTGGCAGAGATGTACCACATCACCACCATGTCACCGGCCTTGATCTGGTGTCCGTCCAGCTCGGTATCGACCGCGGCGGTGCGGCGCATGTGCGAGAGCGGGGTCTGCCAGCGGATCAGTTCCTGCACCGCATTGGGGATCAGCGAGGGATCGGCTTCCAGTTTGGCCCGCTCGTCCGGATACTTGTTCAGGCCATAGGCATAGGCCGACATCGAATTGCGGGTGGTGTCATTGCCGCCCACGATCAGCAGGATCAGGTTGCCGATGAACTCCTCGGGTTCCATCTCGCGCATGGCATCGGACTTCAGCATGACCGAGATCAGGTCCTTGCCAGGATTGGCCATCCGTTCCTGCCACAGCGCGGCAAAGGCCATGCCCATTTCCTGCATCTTGGCGAGGCGCAGTTCGATCGTGTCGGGGTTCTTGATCAGCTCGACATCGCCGCCAAAGTCCGACCATTCGGTGAGATGGTGGCGCTGCTCCCAGGGATAGCCGAACAGCTTGGCCAGCATCCCGGTGGTCAGCTCGATCGAGACGCGCTGGACCCAGTCGAAGGCCTCACCGATTGGCAGGCTATCCAGCACCTCGCCGGTCCGCGCCGCACATTCGGCCTTCATCGCCGCCACTTCGGACGGGCCGAAGCTGGGCGCCACGGTGCGGCGCTGGCCAGTGTGCTTTGGCGGGTCCATGGCGATGAACATCGGCTCGCGCATGTTGTATTGCTTGAGCATTTCCGGATTTCCGGAGATGGCGATCCCGCCTTTTTCCCAGTCCGACGAGAAGATCTTGGGCAGGGCCTCGATATGGACGATCGGCTTGTAGGTGCTGACCGACCAATAGGGGCCAAAGCCCGAATCGTTCACATAGTGGATCGGCGCCTCGGCGCGGTGGCGGCGGAAGATCTCTTCAAAAGTATCCTCGGCATAGATTTCCGGTCGCGAGACGTCGAACGGATCGGCGGCGGGTTCTAGTGCAGCAGTAGCCATGGGCATCCTCTCCCAATCCCTTTTTAGGGTATGCACCCTAAATGCGGCCAGACGCAGATAGAGTCAAGCCGCCCCGGTTGGAGCGGCTTGAAGAGGCGTTACCGATAGCAGGCGCTGCCTTAGCGTCCGGCTTGGCGGACCCGGCGATAGGGGACGAAATCACCCAGATTGATGAAGCCGGTGGTGAAGTGACCCATCCGGTCAACCGTGTTGACCATGTCGAGCCGGCACAACTGGCTGCCGGTCGGGCGGATCACCAGGATATCGTCCGAATCGAGGTCTTCCGGGTTACGCGGCTTGTTGACGTAAAGCGTGGTACCCGACTTATAGACCAGCGCGACGCCATCGATGATCTCCATGTCGCGCGTGTCGAAGCTTGAGATGCAGCTTGTCGGTTTGCCGGCCACGCGGCCTTCGAGCAGCTTTTCCAGCCGCTGTTCGGGGGTCAGCCTGGGCTTGGCCTGGACTGCAGCGCCACCGGCAACCAGCGCCGTGGCGGCAAGGGCAATGGCAAGAGCGCGCATGGGATTTTCTCCGAGAGGTCAGACCGGCAAGACTATCACAATATTCTGAACTGCACCTGACAAATCAGGCCGTTCCGCCAACGGTCAGGCCGTCCACCAGCAGGGTCGGCTGGCCGACCCCGGCCGGGACTGACTGGCCACCCTTGCCGCAGACGCCGACGCCTTCGTCGATTTCCAGATCGTTGCCGATGCCCGAAACCTTGGTCAGCACGGTCGGCCCGTCGCCGATCAGCGTCGCGCCCTTGATCGGAGCGCCGATCTTGCCGTTTTCGACCAGGTAGGCCTCGGTGCAGGAGAACACGAACTTGCCCGAAACAATATCAACCTGCCCGCCGCCAAAGCTCTTGGCGAAGATGCCCTTCTTGACGCGGGACAGTAGCTCGGCCGGATCGTCATTGCCGGCGCGCATGAAGGTGTTGGTCATGCGCGGCATCGGGGCGTGGGCATAGCTTTCGCGGCGGCCATTGCCGGTCGGCTCCACCCCCATCAGCCGGGCGTTGAGCCGGTCCTGCATATAGCCCCTGAGGATCCCGTCCTCAATCAGCACGGTTTCGGCTGTCGGCGTGCCCTCGTCATCGATCGAAAGCGAGCCGCGCCGGCCCTGGCCGTTCACGCCCAGCAGGGTGCCATCGTCGACCACGGTCACGCCGGCAGCCGCAACGCGCTGGCCGATCTTGCCCGAAAAGGCGCTGGTGCCCTTGCGGTTGAAATCGCCTTCCAGGCCGTGGCCAACCGCTTCGTGCAGCAGCACGCCGGGCCAGCCGGGGCCGAGCAGCACGGTCATTTCGCCGGCCGGGGCGGCCACGCTGTCGAGGTTGGTCAGCGCCTGGGCCAGCGCCTGGTCGATCGCGCGGTTCCAGGTTTCAGGCGCGAACAGATCATCATAGAGCCGGCGGCCACCGATCCCGAAGCTGCCGGTTTCGCGCCGGCCGTTCTGTTCGGCCACGATCCCGACATTGAGCCGCACCAGCGGCCGCACATCGGTCGCCACGAAGCCGTCGGGGCGAACCACCTCGACCACGGACCAGCTGGCTGCCAGGCTGGCCGAAACCTGCACCACGCGCGGATCGCGGGCGCGGGCGGCGGCGTCGATCATTTCCAGCAGCTTCACCTTTTCGGCGAAGGGGATCAGATCGAGCGGCGAGGCATCGGTGTAAAGCTTGGAATTGCTGGCGCGCGGCGGGGCGGCCAGCTTGTTGGCGGCGGGATCGAGCAGGGCCAGGGTCTGCCCGGCTCGGCGGATCGCCTCGGCGCTGATCTCGTTGGCATGGGCAAAGCCGGTCATCTCGCCCGATACGCCGCGCAGGCCGAACCCGGCATCGCGCGAATAGTCGGCAGTCTTCAGCCGGCCATCGTCGAAACCGAACATCTCGCTGGCGGTATATTGCAGGAACAGCTCGCCATCGTCGCAGCGGGCCAATGCCTCGCGCGTAATGGCCTGGGCCTGGGCGGGATCGAGCTGGCGATAGAGCAGGGCGCGGGGATCGGTGATCATGTCACCGATATAGGCAGCCTAACGGCTGGCGCCAGAGGCCACGTCATCCAGTTGCGACGGATCGACCCCATCGGCCGGGCCGCCCTGCAGCACGAAGCGCTTGTCGCAATAGCCGCAGTCGACATAGCCGCGCTCGTCGATTTCCAGCCAGACGCGCGGGTGGCCGAGCGCTGCGCCGCCGGGAATATCGCGGGCGCCATCGCAGGAAACGCGAGTGGTGGTGACGGTGGCGGTTTCGGGCTGGTTGCTCATGGAGCCGCCCCTAGCAGGGCCGCGCCGGCATTTCCAGACTACTGGTACTGAACAGTGACGACGAAGCTGCCGTTGTAGACCCCGCCCGGCTGGTTCGCGCCGACATTCAGCGTGCCGCCGACCCGGAAGGTAAAGATCCCGCTGGTTGGCGCGATCTGGTAGCGGCGATTGCCATTGCCCAGTCCATTGCCGTTGCCACCCTGAAAGGTCAGGTCCGGCGTGGTGTCGAGCGCCAGGCCGGTGACGGTCATGGTTTGCGGGCCGCCCACGCGGGTCAGGGTCACGGTGGTTGGAATCTGGATGCGCACGGTCATCCGCCGCGTACCCATGCCGGTGAACTCGGCCGGTTGGCAAACCCCGGCGCGGGCAATCGGCCCGGTGGTGGTGCAGGCCAGGGTATCGGGATTGAGCAGCACGGTCCCGGCAGCCGCCCCCGGGGCCACGCGGCCGAAGTTCAGCGCTTCATTGGCGACCAGGGCGAGCGGGGAAACCACGACCGCTTCGGCCGAACCGCTGGCAACAACGACCTGTGCGCGGACTGGACTGGCGGAAAGCATCGCGAGGGTAGCCAGCAGCGCCGCGCAGTGGGCACGGATGGGCCGTTCAAACGGCTGGCTGGTGAATTTCCCCCGGTTCATCCGAATTTCCCTAGCCCGCAGCGGCTTAACACCATGCTGGAGGGACATGGTTAACAAGCGGCTAACCAGCGCCAAGCTCATGGCCCGGTGGGGCAGGCTTTTGGCAGGGCTTTACGAAGGGCGCATCCTGCCGCAAGAGCACCTCCATGGAACAGCCTGCCGCCATCCGCATCAGCGACCTCGTCAAGCGTTACGCCCCTGCCGGTCAAGGCGAAGGCAAACTCGCGCTCAAGGGCGTGACCTTCGACGTTCCGCAGGGAGAGATCTTCGGCCTGCTCGGCCCCAATGGTGCGGGCAAGTCGACCCTGATCAATATCCTTGCCGGGCTGGTAATGAAGACCAGCGGATCGGCAGAGATCTGGGGCTTCGATATCGACAAGGACCCGCGCAATGCCAAGCGCGCGATCGGGATCGTGCCGCAGGAAATCGTCTTCGATCCGTTCTTCACCCCGCTTGAAGTGCTGGATATCCAGGCCGGGCTCTATGGGGTGCCGAAGGCGGCCCGGCGCAGCCTGGAACTGCTCGGCCAGGTCCACCTCTCTGACAAGGCCAATGCCTATTCGCGCACGCTGTCAGGCGGCATGAAGCGCCGGCTGCTGATCG
The DNA here is from genome assembly GCA_009926135.1 of Sphingomonadaceae bacterium. Lineage (GTDB taxonomy): Bacteria > Pseudomonadota > Alphaproteobacteria > Sphingomonadales > Sphingomonadaceae > Novosphingobium. The sequence continues at coordinate 21,607 of RFPL01000008.1, read as the reverse complement.
CCAAGGCGCTGGTCCACCAGCCGCCGGTGATCGTGCTGGATGAACCCACCGCCGGGGTCGATGTCGAACTGCGCCGCCAGCTGTGGGAACTGGTCAGCGATCTCAATGCCCACGGGGTGACCGTGGTGCTGACCACGCACTACCTCGAAGAGGCAGAGGAGCTGTGCAACCGCATCGCCATCATCAACCATGGTGAACTGATCGCCAACAAGCCGACCCGCGAACTGGTCGAAATGGCGCGCGAGAAGGTGGTGGTGGTCACGGTCGACAAGGATCTCGGCGAATGTCCTTCGCACCCGGCCTTCCTGAAGTGCGAGAAGACCGGTGATGCCACGCTGGAGATCACTTACGACAAGGACCGCAGCAATGCCGGCGAAGTGCTCTCGCTGGTGCAGGGCATGGGCTTTGCCATCGTCGACGTTTCGACGCGCGAGGCGGACCTTGAGGACGTCTTCGTCACCCTGACCAGCAGCGCGGCCAAGGCGGCGTGAGCGGGCGGCAGTGAACCACGACGTCATCATCGTCGGCTCGGGTGCGGCGGGCCTCACCGCGGCGCTGGCGCTGGCGGAAAAGGTCAAGGTGCTGGTCCTGGCCAAGGGCGAGCTGACCGGCGGGTCGACCGCCTGGGCGCAGGGCGGGATCGCCGCGGTGCTCGACGCTGGCGATACGTTCGAGAACCACATTCGCGATACCATGGTCGCCGGTGCCGGCCTGAACCGCCGCGAGACGGTGGAGTTCGTGATCGAACAGGCGCCCCACGCCATCGACCGGCTGGTCGAACTGGGCGTGCCCTTCAACACCGAAGGCAAGGACCTTCACCTCACCCGCGAGGGCGGGCACAGCCACCGCCGGATCGTCCATGTCGACGATGCCACCGGACGGGCGGTGCTCGATGCCTTGCTGCGCGCGGCGGAAGCGCACCCCAATGTCACCTTGCTGCCGCACCGCGCCTGTATCGACCTGATCACCGGGCGACACGAGGAGCGCTATTCGGGCTCGGGCCGGGTCTGGGGCGTCTATGCGCTCAACGAGCAGACCGGCGAGGTTGAAGCCCATACCGCGCGCGCCACGATCCTGGCCACCGGCGGAGCGGGCCGCGTCTATCAGTTCTCCACCGCGCCGCGCGGGGCCACCGGGGACGGGATCGCCATGGCCTGGCGCGCGGGCTGCCGCGTCGCCAACATGGAGATGATGCAGTTCCACCCGACCTGCCTCTACAACCTCGACGTCAAGAACTTCCTGATCACCGAGGCCGTGCGGGGTGAGGGCGGGCACCTGCTCAATCCCAAGACCGGCCACCGCTATATGCCCGATTACGACGAGCGCGCCGAACTGGCCCCGCGCGATATCGTCGCCCGTGCCAACGACAGCGAGATCAAGCGCGACGGCCTCGATTATGTCCACCTCGATATCAGCCATCAGCCGGCCGATTTCGTGAAGCACCACTTCCCGACGATCCATGAAAAGCTGCTGGGCCTCGGCATCGACATGACCAGGCAGCCGATCCCGGTGGTTCCGGCGCAGCACTATACCTGCGGGGGGATCGTGGTCGATCTGGCGGGGCGGACCGATCTGCCCGGGCTCTATGCTGCGGGCGAATGCACTGAAAGCGGCCTGCACGGGGCCAACCGGCTGGCTTCCAACAGCTTGCTCGAATGCTTCGTCTTTGGCGAAGCGGCGGCGGCCGACATCCTCGATCGTTGGGCCGAATTCCAGACCCCGCCGCCGGTTCGCGCCTGGGACGAGAGCCGGGTGACCGACAGCGACGAGGAAGTGATCATCCAGCAGAACTGGACCGAGATCCGGCGCTTCATGTGGAACTATGTCGGCATTGTCCGCACCACCAAGCGGCTGGAACGCGCGGCGCACCGGATCAAGCTGTTGATGGAGGAAGTGGACGATTACTACGGCCACTTCCGGGTTTCGACCGATCTGATCGAGCTTAGAAATCTGCTGCAATGTGCCGAACTGATCGTCCGTTCCGCGCTGGCCCGCAAGGAAAGCCGCGGGCTGCACTATACGCTCGATTACCCGGCGATGTTGCCACAGCCGCGCGACACAGTGCTGGTGCCCTGATCAACGAAGGGGCCGCTCCCCAGCGGAAGCGGCCCGTCGTGCTCTGGAGACGAGCAGGTAGGTCTTAGCGGCTGCGCTGGCCGGCACCCTTATCGTTCTGGCTTCCGGCCTGGCTACCCTTCTTGGCACCCTGATCAGCCTGGGCCTGGCGCGTGTTGCCGCCCTGGCCACCAGTGTTCTGACGGCCATCCTGGCGGCGACCGCTCTGCTTGTCGCCCTGGTTCTGGTTTGCCATCGTCCTATCCTTTCGAAGTGTCCCGCAGTGGCTGCGGGATGCCGGGACAACTGGAGGCACTGGCTATCGTTCCGGGTGTAACGATGGGGCGGGGCTGGCGCAGGACCAAAAAATCGGCACTATAGCGTACACAAATGGCGGAAATCGGTCGTTTGCCGACCGCAGTCAGCGAGTTGAAGGGGAGCGCAATGCCACAAGTCACTGCCAACGGGGTTACCCTTGAATACGAGCGTTACGGTGATCCGGCCCACCCGCCGTTGCTCCTCATCATGGGGCTGGGCGCGCAGCTGACGCTCTGGCCGATCGAGATGGTCGAGGCGCTGGTGGCGCGCGGCTATCACGTGATCCGCTATGACAACCGCGATATCGGCCTGTCGACCAAGTTCACGGAACATGGCGTGCCCAATTTCCGCAAGGTGGCGCTGATGCGGCTGTTCGGCCTCCGGCCCAGGCTGCCCTATCGCCTCACCGACATGGCGGCCGACGCGGTTGGCCTGCTCGATGCCCTGGAGATCGACCGGGCCCACGTGGTTGGCGCATCGATGGGCGGGATGATCGCGCAGCTGGTCGCGGCGACCTACCCGGAGCGGACCCTGTCGATGACTTCGATCATGTCGACCACCGGCAACCGCCGCGTGCCGCCAGCCCGGCCCGAAGCCTTCAAGGCGCTGACCACCCCGCCGCCGGCCAATGCCACGCTGGAAGACATGATCCCGCATGTGGTGCGGATCGCCCGCGCCATCGGCAGCCCGGCCTATCCCGCGCCCGAGGACCGGCTGGCCGAGCGGATTGCCCGCGATTTCCAGCGCAGCTTCCATCCCACTGGCTCGGCCCGCCAACTCGCCGCGATCATCGACGATGGCTGCCGCCGGGAGCGGCTGAAGAAGGTGACCGCGCCGGCCCTGGTGATCCACGGGGTCGACGATCCGCTGGTCCGCGTCGAAGGCGGACGCGATACAGCCGCGCACATTCCCGGTGCGCGGCTGCACGAGATACCCGGCATGGGCCACGACCTGCCGCTGGAACTGGTCGAGGAAGTGGCCGATGCGATTGCCGGGGTAGCGCGTTAGGCCTTCAGAACGCCCAGCCCAACTGGCGGCCAATGAAGATCAGCAGCATCGCGCCCAGAATCGAGGAGAAGCAGCCGGCACGGTTGAAGCCCTCGTTCACGCCCTGGCCGCTGGCCATCGATCCGAGCAGCCCCACCACCAGCGCGCCGCCGACGCCGAGCAGCGCGGTCATCCAGAAGCCCATCTCGACCGCGCCGGGATAGAAGAAGCGCGCCAGCACCCCGACGAACAGGCCCGAGGTTATAATCCCGACGATATTCAGCATGATGTTCCGGCTCCTCCAGACAGGTGTGCCAGACTACCGGGAAAGTACCGCTGCGCAAGTTCGTTGCCGGGCCTGATTCTATCGTTAGTCAAGCTGCCGGAGCCCCTCTCCCCGGACAAAAATTTTTTCACAGATTCACTTTGACTCTTGCGCGCGCCACCAGTGCCCGGTTTCCCGCGCGTCGCTGCACTGCGATGGTCTGGGGGATGCCGCGGCGGGTGCCCGATCAAGATGAACGTGCGATTTACCCTCTTGCGCGGGATTCGGGATAGGGCACTATAGGTTGTGGTCCGGCAACTGGGGGGACCTCTAGACCTAGATTTGGCCGCAAGCGCGCGAATTGCGCGGACGGGGCCGGATTCGGTCGCGACAGGGGCAAGCCAGGTGCAGGAACGGACAGGGCTGGGGACACAATGGGGATAAGTTTTTCTCCATTTGTTCACCCGCTCTGGTAGGATCGGAGCTTCGCTGCCGATTCGAACGAATGTGGAACATTGGGGATCGCCCGCAAGGCGCGGTCCACCGGGGCAGACAGCAAGAAAGTACGAGGGGCAGCACGTGGAATTCAGGTCCGGGGACGAGCCGACGATGGCCGATCTAGATGCAATTGCGGCGACCGATGCGCCGGTGAAGGCGAAGAAGAAGGAGGCGGGCAGCGGCCCGGCGGTAAGCATGGCAGACAAGGTTGATTCCGGTTCGGAAGCACTGGTGGCCCAGGCTGCGGCTGAAGCCATGGTCAAAGCCGTGGCTGCGCCGAAGGAGGACGATTCCAAGTCGGTCCAGCCGCGCCGCTTTACGATCGAGGTCGATCACGCCCGCGATGCCCTGCTGACCGATTTCGGCAAGGACACACTGGATGACCGCTACCTGCTGCCGGGTGAGCGTTATCAGGATCTGTTCGCCCGTGTCTCGGATGCCTATGCCGATGACGAGGCGCACGCCCAGCGGCTGTATGACTACATCAGCCGTCTGTGGTTCATGCCGGCCACGCCGGTCCTCTCGAACGGCGGCACCGGGCGCGGCCTGCCGATTTCGTGCTACCTCAACTCGGTGTCGGACAGCCTCGAAGGCATCGTCGGCACCTGGAACGAGAACGTCTGGCTGGCCTCGCGCGGCGGCGGGATCGGCACCTATTGGGGCCAGGTCCGCGGCATTGGCGAACCGGTTGGCCTTAACGGCAAGACCAGCGGGATCATTCCCTTCGTCCGCGTGATGGACAGCCTGACCCTGGCGATTTCGCAGGGTTCGCTGCGCCGTGGCTCGGCCGCCTGCTATCTCGACGTCAGCCACCCGGAGATCGAGGAGTTCCTCGAAATCCGGAAGCCCTCGGGTGACTTCAACCGCAAGGCGCTGAACCTGCACCACGGCGTGCTGCTGACTGACGAGTTCATGGAAGCCGTGCGCGATGGCGCCGAATTCCATCTGCGTTCGCCCAAGGACGGGTCGGTGCGCGGCACGGTCGATGCCCGCAGCCTGTTCCAGAAGCTGGTCGAAACCCGCCTCGCGACGGGTGAACCGTACATCGTCTTCTCCGACACCGTGAACCGGATGATGCCCAAGCATCACCGCGATCTGGGGCTCAAGGTCTCGACCTCGAACCTCTGCTCGGAAATCACCCTGCCAACCGGGGTCGATCACCTTGGCAACGATCGCACCGCGGTTTGCTGCCTGTCCTCGCTCAACCTCGAAACCTGGGATGAGTGGAACAAGGACGAGCTGTTCATCGAGGACGTGCTGCGCTTCCTCGACAACGTGCTGCAGGACTACATCGACCGCGCACCGGACGAGATGGCCCGCGCCAAGTATTCCGCGATGCGCGAACGGTCGGTCGGCATGGGGGTGATGGGCTTCCACTCGTACCTCCAGCTCAAGCACGTCGGCTTCGAAACCGCGATGGCCAAGGCGCTGAACCTCAAGATGTTCAAGCACATCGCCGCCAAGGCGGACGAGGCTTCGCTGATGCTGGCGCAGGAACGCGGCGCTTGCCCCGATGCGGCCGACATGGGTGTGATGCAGCGCTTCAGCTGCAAGATGGCAATCGCGCCGACCGCTTCGATTTCGATCATCTGCGGCGGCACCTCGGCCTGCATCGAGCCGATCCCGGCCAACATCTATACCCACAAGACCCTGTCGGGCAGCTTCGTGGTCAAGAACCCCTACCTGGAGAAGCTGCTCGCTTCGAAGAGCAAGGATTCGACCAACGTCTGGAACTCGATCCTCGAGCACGGCGGCTCGGTCCAGCACCTCGATTTCCTCAGCCCGGAGGAAAAGGCGGTCTACAAGACCAGCTTCGAAATCGACCAGCGCTGGCTGCTTGAATTCGCGGCGGACCGCACCCCCTACATCGACCAGGCGCAGAGCCTTAACCTCTACATCCCGGCCGATGTCGACAAGTGGGACCTGATGATGCTGCACTTCCAGGCTTGGGAAAAGGGCATCAAGTCGCTCTATTACCTGCGCTCGAAGTCGGTCCAGCGGGCGGGCTTCGCCGGCGGGGTAGAGGCGGACAACACTGCCGATGCGCCGGTGATGGAACTGGCCGCCGCCACCGATTACGAGGAATGCCTCGCATGCCAGTAACCGGGGCCTGAATGGATATCGGCCGCCTTGCCCTGCTCGGGGCGGGGGGCCTGGCGGTGATCGCCGGGCTCTTCGTGCTGACCCGGCGCACCCCGGGCGAGCCGGCACGATATGCCCGCCGGATTGCCGGCACCATGCTCCTGGCCTTTGGCGGTGCCACGCTGCTGCTGGTTGCGCTGCTCACGCGCGCCCAGTTCGACGTGCTCCCCTGATCGTCCCCAATCTGAAACCGATACAAGCTGCGACACAACCATGACTTGCGCGACCCTCTCATACCGGCTTGGAGCTGCGATAGATTCGCGGCTCAAGAGGTATGATTATGCGCAAGTGGCATCGCTGGCTTTCGGTCCTGTTCGGGGCGTTCCTGCTGTTCATCGCCACGACCGGGGTGATGAGCCAGCTGGCCGACCTGAAGGCGGAGAGCGAGGCCCCGGCCGCCGCCTCAGCCGTGCCGGCCGGCTTTGTCTGCCCGGAAACGATGACCTGCCGCGTAAAGCCACCGAAAGACGGCGCGCGCGCTTGGGTGGGCTATCTGCATCACCTGCATTCGGGCGAGGAATTCGGACCCGTCGGCACCGCGATCTCGATCCTGTCGGGGCTCGCGCTGATGTTCTTCAGCCTGTCGGGGCTGTGGCTCTACGTCCAGATGTGGCGCAACCGCAAGGAACGCGCGCTCAAGCCAGGCTGGTTCTGGAAGTAGCGCACGGAAATGGCGCCCCGGCCGCAACCAGGGCGCCATCCCGTCACGAACTCCGTTCAGGAGCCGTTGCTGCCGAACACGCTTTCCCCGGCATCGTGAAGGCGAACGGTATCGCCTTCGATCCCGGCCACGCGGTCGATCGGCAGGTAGTGGTGCTCGCCGTCGCTGCTGCCGCTGCGGGTCAGCTTGATCTGGTCATTGATCACGCTGTCGACCATGCCGACCTGGGTGCCCTCGGCATCCACGACGCTCATGTGCTCGCGGATCTGTTCGGCCAGCGAACCCGATTGCTGGCCGCCACCCATCTGCGGCTGGCCCGGATCGAACTGCTGCTGCTGGCCGCGCGCGCCCTGGTCCTGGTTGTTGTTCATGCCGCTTCCGGCGTTCCGGTTTTCCATGTCTTCTCCTTCACCTTCGTTCGAAAGGCCCCCGCCGCTGATCCCGCCGCCGCCATCGGCGCGGGTCGGTTCCTGCTCGGACTGACGCTGCGGGCTCTGCCCGTTGGCCAGCGGGGGCTGCTGTCCCTGCGCGGTCCAGCGGCCGTCCGGGGTGGACGCCGTTCCGGTGACATTGCGCGAATCGTTGGGTTCAAATTCACCCGCCATGGCTGCTCTCCTGTGGTGGGGCCGGATGCGACATTCGCGGACCCTCACGGCACACAACGCCGCCTCCAACCCCCGGTTCCGCCCTTTGCGACGAGCCGCCGTTTTCCCCAGTCACAGCCCTTGGCCCGTCTTCGCACCGGCCGGGTTCATCCCTATATTAGCCATACGCCCGCAGGAGTCTGATCGATGCCCCTTCTTGAAGCCCGCAAGACCTACAAGCCCTTTGAATATCCGTGGGCTTATGACTTCTGGAAGCGGCAGCAGCAGATCCACTGGATGCCGGAAGAAGTGCCGCTGGGCGAAGACTGCCGTGACTGGGCGCAGAAGATCAGCGAGTCAGAGCGTAACCTGCTGACCCAGATCTTCCGCTTCTTCACCCAGGCCGATGTCGAGGTGCAGGATTGCTACCACGACAAGTACGCCCGCGTGTTCAAGCCGACCGAGATCAAGATGATGCTGGCGGCGTTCAGCAACATGGAAACGGTCCACATCGCGGCCTATTCGCACCTGCTCGACACCATCGGCATGCCCGAGGCGGAATACGGCATGTTCCTCGAATATGAGGAAATGAAGGCCAAGCACGATTACCTGCACACCTTCGGGGTCGATACGGACGAGGATATCGCCCGCACCCTCGCCATGTTCGGCGGCTTCACCGAAGGGCTCCAGCTGTTCGCTTCCTTCGCCATGCTGATGAACTTCCCGCGCTTCAACAAGATGAAGGGCATGGGCCAGATCGTCTCGTGGTCGGTCCGCGATGAAAGCCTGCACTGCGAAGGCATCATCAAGCTGTTCCACGCCTTCACCAAGGAACGGAACTGCCTGACCAAGGCGGTCAAGGAAGACATCATCGATTGCTGCCAGAAGACCGTGCGGCTGGAAGATGCCTTCATCGACCTGGCGTTTGAACAGGGCCCGGTTCCGGGGATGAGCCCCAAGGAAATCAAGCGCTACATCCGCTACATCGCCGATTGGCGCCTCAGCCAGCTTGGCCTGCCCGCGATCTACATGATCGAGGATCACCCGCTCCCCTGGCTCGCCCCGCTGCTCAACGGCGTGGAACACGCCAACTTCTTCGAAGCCCGCGCCACCGAATATTCAAAGGGCGCCACCAAGGGTGACTGGCAGACCGTCTGGAACAACTTCGACAGCCGCCGCAGCGCGAAGGCCGTGGGCGACGCCGCCAACGAACCGGGCCTCGCGAGCGAGCCGGACATGTTCGGCGCTGACGGGGTTCAGGCGGCGGAATAACCACTTGATAACATTGCTGTAATAAAATAGCCTCTGTGAAACCAACAGGTTTCGCGGGGGCTATTTGTTGGGCTACCGCTGGAGGAACTGATGCAGGTAAAGAATAGTGCAGTAGCCGTAACGTTGCTGCTAGTACTTGCTGGACCAGCAATCCCGGCATCAGCTGCGTATTCGTATTGCATGGAGCCAAGAGCGCCGAGTTTTTACGGTACCAAGCCCTCCAAGCCATTCTGCGCGGCCGCAAGAAATTGCAGTAAGTGGGATGTCGACAACTATCGCTCGAGCATTGAGCAGCACTTTAACCGCCTTAGGCAATACGCGGCTGACGTGGACAGCTATTATCGGAATGCACAAGAGTATGTCGAGTGTATGGGAGATCTCGATTAATCTGTTCGATGTGCTCCAAGGTACGGAATATGAAAATGGCGCAGGTTTCCAGAAGTGACTTGAAGGAGTGGGTTCTGGAGGCTTTGCAATCATTGAACCGCGCTTCTATCCCTGCAGTTGCAAAGCATATTTGGGAAAAACATGAAGCCGAGTTACGTGCCTCGGGTGACCTATTCTATACTTGGCAGTACGCGATGCGGTGGGAGGCTCAAAAACTGCAGCATGAAGGCAAAATCTTGAAGCTAGGAAAGTCGGGGCTTTGGGAATTGCGGTAACATTTTACTGCTATTGATTGATCACATACACGGTCATAATCTCTCACTAAGCTACCGATACTGTGCTCGTATGAGCGCTCGCTCTGCTGCTGGCGCAACCGTTTTGCAGTTTTGCGTGATTGCCTCTCGCCTCATGCAGCCAGCTGAAGTGGTGGGAGGCGGGCTCGGCTTACAGTGTTGCTCTCAGGGCGAAGTTCCACAGTGTCTTGGTGCGGCTCATTCCGCACACTTCCCCAAATACCGAACCCATGCTACGACCTTTTCCATAGCGGCGCTTTCGTTGCCCAACTGCAACCCGCCGCTCCCAAAAAGCCAAATCCCCACACCACCCCGCACGCCAACCGGCGCGCGGGGCCAAACTTGCTGGGTTCAACGAAAGGATCCCCATGACTGATACGAACAATGACCTCGCGCTGGTGATTGCCGCCGCGGCCTTTGCGGCGGAGCGGCATCGGCACCAGCGGCGCAAGGATGCGGAAGCCTCGCCCTATATCAACCACCCGCTGGCGCTGGCCGATATCCTGGTGCGCGAAGGGGCGGTGGCGGATGGCGCGGTGATCGCGGCGGCGCTGCTGCATGACACGGTGGAGGATACCGAGACCACCCTGGCCGAGCTGGCGGACCGGTTCGGCCCGCGCGTTGCCGCGATCGTGGCCGAAGTGACCGATGATACGGACCTCCCCAAGGCAGAGCGGAAAGCGCTGCAAGTCAGCCGCGCCGCCGGCAAGTCGCTGGGTGCCAAGCTGGTCAAGCTGGCCGACAAGACCGCCAACCTGCGCGATCTGGCCGCGCGCCCGCCAGCGGCCTGGCCCGCCGAACGCCGCATCGCCTATGTCCACTGGTCGGCCGAAGTGGTGCAGGGCCTGCGCGGCGCCAGCCCGGCGCTGGAAGCCGCCTTCGATGCCGCCTATGCGGCCGCGCTAGCCGCCTAGGGTTTCACGCTTGGCCCGCCGAGCGGCGGCGCGGCGCGTTTTCCTACACCTGCGCCGCCTGTTATGATCGCGGCCGCTCTTTCCATCGTTGATCCCCCGCGTGCGGTGCCGATTTTTTTCTTCCCGTGCGCGCGCATCCGCCGGTTTGGCCCGCCAGGCCGCAGGAATCCGCCGGGTGCGGCCTGTTGGAAGAAGCGGACGCGGTGTCAACTGTGTCAACTTCAGCGGACCGCTGCGGCGCGCTTAGGCTGCCCGGACTTGCACCGCCGCGCCATTGCGCCATGATCCCGCCCGACAACAGGGAAAAGGATTTGCCGGAATGAGCGCTTACCTCGTCTTCATCAAGGAACGCGAACACGATGCCGCCGCCATGGCTGAATATGGCACCAAGGCCGGCCCTTCGCTGGCCGGGCACCCGGCCAAGCCGCTGGTCCTCTATGGCGCGACCGAGACGCTGGAAGGGCCTGAGGCCGACAGCTGCGTGATCATCGAATTCCCCGACATGGACGCGGCCCGCGCCTGGTACAATTCGCCCGCCTATCAGGATGCCCGCAAGCACCGCTTCCAGGGTGCCGATTACCGCGTGTTCCTGACCCAGGGGCTGTAACCCCTACCGCGCCATCCCCGCGCGGGCGGGGATGGCGCGGCGGGTGCGCCCGCATTTCCGCAAAGTTGATCCTGATCACAGACAGGCCGGGGCGGCCGAGTCATTCTGTGCCTTGTCACACAGACAGGAGCATTTCGATGACCCGCATCCGCTTCGCCCCGATCTTCGCTGGCCTGACCGCCACCGCGCTGCTCGCGCTTGGTGCCTGCAGCAAGCCGGCCGAGCAGCAGGCCGCCAGCACCGAGCCGACCGCGCCGTCGAGCGAGTGGGTGGCCGAAAACCAGACCGAACCGGCGGTCGACGTGAACCTGCCCAAGACCGATATGACCACTACCACCAAGATTGAAACGGCCAGTCCTGCACCCGCCGCCTCCCCCGCCGCGAAGTAGGCTGGCCCACGTGCCGTGGCGGGGGCCGCGGCACGGGCGGACCGGTGGCCCAAACCGCCGGTCCGCCAGTTTCGATCTTTAACCTTTGCCAACCGGTTTGTGCTGTTAAGTCAGCCGGATGGTCCTGTTCCAGTTCGTCTCGCCGGTCACGATTGCCGATGCCGTCATCGCGATGAATGTCGTCGCCTTTGCCGCCTTCGCCATCGACAAGGCGCGGGCCGAGGCCGGGACCTGGCGCACCGCGGAATCAACCCTGCTGCTGTTCGCGCTGCTGGGCGGCACGCTTGGGGCCTATGCCGGGCGCAAGCTCTTCCGCCACAAGACCCGCAAGCAGCCGTTCTCGCGCCAGCTCCATACTATCGCCGTGCTGCAGGTGCTGGGGCTGGGCGCGCTGCTGGGCTGGCAGCTGGGCGGTTGATCGGTTAGGGGCGGGCCATGGAAACCAGCACCGCCTTCAAGATCCTCACCGCCGACCAGTGGGCCCAGTTCGAAAGCGAGGGCGTGTTTCATGGCGCGCCGGTCGACCTGGCCGATGGCTATATCCACCTCTCTGCGGCGGATCAGCTGCAGGGCACGCTCGACAAGCATTTCGCCGGGCAGCAAGGACTGGTGATCGCCGAGGTTGACCTGCGCGCGCTGGGCGATGCGATCCGCTGGGAAGTCTCGCGCGGCGGGGCGCTGTTCCCGCACTGCTATGCGCCCCTGCCGATGAGCGCGGTGCTGCGGACGGAGCGGCGCTGACCTTGCCGGCACCTGTCGCTTGGCGCTAAGCTGCGGCGAAACCAGCACGGAGCCAGCGCGATGAAATATGCCGAACTGATCGCCCTCGCCGTGGTCCTGATCGCGGTCGGCCCGGCGCTGATGCGCAACATGCGGGGCAAGGGGAAGCAGGGCGGCGATGGCGATCCATCGGTGCCGAACCATCCTGCTGACGCGGCCGGCGATCCGGGCAGCGACAGCGGCGCGGACTAGTCTGGCAGGAGGCCCAGCAACTTGGCGATCAGCAGGCCCAGCGAGACGATCAGGAAGCCATAGACGAACAGCCACAACAGCGGCCGGGGCGGGCGGGCGAGGTCGGGTCGGCCAACAGGATAAGCCAGCGTCACCCGCGTCCCGAGCGGCGGAGACTCGGTCCCGGAATAGACCTGGTCAACCACCTCGTGTTCGGCCCCTTCGGCGTGGAAACGATAGATCGGGGCAAACGACCGGACGTTGTCATGCATGTAGGAGCGGTATCCGGTCACCTCGCCTGTAACGGTTCGGCCGATGCGCTGGAGCCGGGGCCAGTCTCTGCGAATGACCAATCCGAAGGTCAGCCCGATGAAAGCAACCATGATCCAGACAATCACAGTTTCCATAGCGGCTAGCTCGCCAGCTTGAACGCTTGCAGATCAGCATCCGGAAGCGCTGCCTGCGGCTGGTCCAGCCAGATCCCGCGGGTATCATAGACCTGCTTGCCGACGCGTTCGGCCAGCGGCACGGCCTTGAACTGGTCATGATCGACCAGCACCAGCAGGATTTCGGTCTGCTCCAGCGCGGTGTCGAGGTCGATCAGCTCGGCCTCGGTCCCAGCGAACTCGCGGGGCAGTTCGCTGGCATAGGGTTCGACGACCTTGATCCGGGCGCCGAACTTGCGGGCCAGAGTAACGGCCACCAGCCGCGCCGGGCTTTCGCGGAAATCGTCAATGTTGGCCTTGAAAGCCAGGCCAAGGCAGGCAACGCGGGCCGAGGGATTGGCGGCAATCAGGGCTTCGGCGCGGGCGATCACGTGGTGGATCTTGCCGTCATTGACCCCGCGCGCGGTGCGGATCAGCGGCGTATGCTCGGGTGCGCCGTGGACGATGAACCAGGGGTCCACCGCGATGCAGTGGCCGCCGACGCCCGGTCCGGGCTGGAGGATGTTGACGCGCGGGTGACGGTTGGCGAGGCGGATCACCTCCCACACGTCCAGCCCCATCGTGTCAGCCACGATCGACAGCTCGTTGGCAAAGGCGATGTTGACGTCGCGGTAGGCGTTCTCGACCAGCTTGGTCATCTCGGCGCTGCGGCTGTCGGTAACGACGCAGGTGCCGCGCACGAACAGCTTGTAGAAAGACAGGGCCTTGCGGGCGCAGCGCGGGGTGATGCCGCCGATCGAGCGGTCGTTGTTGGTCAGCTCTTCAAGAATCCGGCCGGGCAGCACCCGCTCAGGGCAATAGGAGATCGACAGGTCGGGAATGTCAGTCGTCAGGCCCGGGCACTTGAGGTCCGGACGGCGCGCTGCGATCAGGTCGCGCAGGGCTTCGGTCGTGCCGACCGGCGAGGTCGATTCAAGGATCACCGTGTCGCCCGGTTTCAGCACCGTGGCGACGGCTTCCCCGGCGGCGAGGACATAGGAGATGTCCGGCGCGTGGTTGGCATCGAAGGGGGTAGGCACGGCGATGATGAAGACATCGGCCGGGGCAACGTCAGTCGAAGCCTTGAGCAGACCGCGCGCGACCACGCCCTGGACGAGGCCATCAAGATCGACTTCCTCGATATGGATCTCGCCGCGGTTGATCGTGTCGACCACGTCTTGCGTCACGTCGACGCCGTGGACCTGGCATCCGCTCCGCGCGACAATCGCGGCGGTCGGCAGGCCGATGTAACCCAGACCAACGACACAGACCCTGGGTTTAGCTTCCGACTTCATTCCCGATCAACTCCACGATACGGCGTGCAGACTTCCCATCCCCAAAGGGATTATGGGCCCGCGCCATGGCCTCGTAAGCGGCCTTATCGTCGAGAAGATTGAAGATTTCGGTAACGATCCGAGTGACATCCGTGCCGACCAGCCTGGCGGTCCCGGCGGAGACTCCTTCGGGTCGTTCGGTCGTTTCGCGCATCACCAGCACCGGCTTGCCCAGCGCCGGGGCCTCTTCCTGCACGCCGCCGCTGTCCGTCAGCATGATCTCGGCAATCGAGAGCAGCCGGACGAAGTGCGGATAGTCGAGCGGTTCGATCAGCGCGACGTTGGAGAGCTGGCCCAGCGCCTTGTTCATCACTGCGCGGACATTGGGGTTGAGGTGGACCGGGAAGATCACCGCGACATCCTGGCGCTGCGCGATCCGGCGGATCGCCTCGGCGATATTGGCCATGCCGTCGCCAAAGTTCTCGCGGCGGTGGCTGGTCACGCCGATGATCCGGCGCCCGGCGAACAGGGTCTCCAGATCGGCCAGGTCGCCAGCCAGCGAAGGCTTGGCAAAGATCCGCGTGCGCACCCAATGCAGCGCATCGATCACCGTGTTGCCGGTGACGTGAACCCGCGCGGGATCGACCTGTTCGGCCAGCAGCTTGCCCGCTGCAACGTCAGTCGGCGCGAAGTGCAGGCTGGCGATGGTGCCGATGATCTTGCGGTTCACCTCTTCGGGCCAGGGGTGATAGATATTGCCCGAGCGCAAACCGGCTTCGACATGGTCCACCGGGATCTTGCGGTAATAGGCCGCCAGCGCCCCGGCCATGGCCGTCGCCGTATCGCCCTGGACGATGACGCGGGCTGGCTGTTCGGCGTCCATCACCTTGCCCAGTTCGGTCAGCAGCGCGGCGGTCAGCCCGTCCAGGGTCTGGTCCGGCTTCATCAGGTTGAGATCGTGATCCGGCTTGATCCCGGCGATCTCCAGCACCTGGTCCAGCATCTGGCGGTGCTGCGCGGAAACGCAGACCACCGGCGTAAAGCGCGGATCTGCCTCCAGCGCGCGGATCACGGGAAACAGCTTGATCGCTTCGGGGCGGGTGCCGAAGATTACGAGGATCCTGGCGGGGCTGGCAGAGGCTTGCGACATGGTACCGCCCCTACCATTGAGGGGTTAACCGTGAAATAAGACCCGTGCGCCTAAGGAGTCCTCATGCGTATCCTCGTTACCGGCGCGGCCGGCTTCATCGGCTTCCACCTCATCCGTCTGCTGACGGCGCGGGGGGACAGCGTTGTCGGCATCGACAACCTCAACGATTACTACTCGGTCAGCCTGAAGCGCGACCGGCTGGCGGCGCTCAGCGCCGAGGCCGGTGATCGCTTTACCTTCCACCAGGTCGACTTTGCTGACATGGCCGCGCTCAACGCCGCGCTGGCGGCCGAAAAGATCGACCGCGTGGTTCACCTCGGCGCGCAGGCTGGGGTGCGCTATTCGATCGAGAACCCCCACGCCTATGTCCAGTCCAACCTGGTCGGGCACCTCAACCTGCTCGAAGTCGCCCGCCACCGCCAGCTGGAACACATGGTCTATGCCAGCTCCAGCTCGGTCTATGGCGGTAATACCAAGCTGCCTTTCGCGGTCGAGGATCGGACCGATCACCCGGTCTCGCTTTATGCCGCGACCAAGCGTGCGGACGAGTTGATCAGCGAAAGCTATGCCCACCTCTACCGCCTCCCGCTGACCGGCCTGCGGTTCTTCACGGTCTATGGCCCCTGGGGCCGGCCCGACATGATGATGTGGATGTTCACGCAGAAGATCCTGGCCGGCACCCCGATCCCGGTCTTCAACAACGGCGAGATGCAGCGCGACTTCACCTATGTGGCCGACATCGTCGCCGGTGTGGTCGCTTGCCTTGATAATCCGCCGCCTGATGATGGTGCGGAGAAGGCCGGTGGCAGCACCAAGCCGCACCGGATCTACAACATCGGTAACAGCCGTTCCGAACACCTGATGAAGGTCGTCGGCCTGCTGGAAGAATGCTGCGGCAAGAAGGCCGTGATCGATTTCCAGCCGATGCAGCAGGGCGACGTTCCCGCCACCTTCGCCGACGTTTCTGCGATCAGCGGCGACCTAGGTTATGCGCCAACGACCAGTATCGAGGTCGGTGTCCCCAACTTTGTGCGCTGGTATCGGGACTATCACGGGACCTGAGGGTTGAAGCGGCGGCGCGGTTCGGCAATCACGCTGCCATGGCGATTCTTTCCGACAAGTGGATCCGTGGTGAAGCCCAGCGTTCGGGCATGATCGAGCCGTTCGTGGAGCATCAGAAGCGCGACGGGTGCATTTCCTATGGCTTGTCGTCCTATGGCTATGACGCGCGGGTGGCGGACGAGTTCAAGGTGTTCACCAATGTCCATTCGGCAGTGGTCGATCCAAAGAACTTTGCCGAGAACAGTTTCGTCGACATGAAGACCGACTGCTGCATCATCCCGCCCAACTCGTTCGCGCTGGCCCGCACGGTCGAATACTTCCGCATTCCGCGCGACGTGCTGGTGATCTGCCTGGGCAAGAGTACTTATGCTCGCTGCGGGATCATCGTGAACGTCACCCCGTTGGAGCCGGAATGGGAAGGCCACGTGACGCTGGAGTTTTCCAACACCACGCCGCTGCCGGCCAAGATCTATGCCAATGAAGGTGCCTGCCAGTTCCTGTTCCTGCAGGGCGAGCAGGCCTGCGAAACCAGCTATGCCGACCGCAGCGGCAAATACATGGGCCAGCGCGGGGTAACCCTGCCCAAATTGTAAGCGGAGAGACCCGATGGAAACGCCCCTGTTCGATCAATGGCGTTCGCGCTCCCCGCATTACGATGAGAGCCACGAGGCGGTCTGCGACACGGTCCGCGCCTTCGTCGCCAGGGAAATCACGCCGCACGTCGATGCCTGGGAGGCCGCCGGCGAGCTGCCGCGTGACCTGCACCGCAAGGCGGCGGAAGCGGGCGTGCTTGGGCTCAATTATCCCGAAGAGTTTGGCGGCACCGGCACCGCCTTCAACCTGTTCCACTCCATGGTCCAGACCGAGGAGCTGGCCCGGCCCGGAGCGGGCGGGATCTGTGCCTCGCTGATGACCCACGGGATCGGCCTGCCGCCGATCCTGGCGATGGGCAGCGATGAGCTCAAGCGCCGGATCGCACCGGATGTGCTGGCGGGCGAGAAGATCATCTGCCTTGGCATTACCGAACCGGGCGGCGGTTCCGACGTTGCCAACCTCAAGACCCGAGCGGAACGCAAGGGGGCCAGCTATATCGTCAACGGTGCCAAGACGCTGATCACGAGCGGCGTGCGGGCGGATTATATCACGCTCGCCGTGCGAACCGGTGGCCCTGGGATCGGCGGCGTTTCCCTGCTGCTGGTCGAGACTGACCGCCCCGGCGTCAGTCGCACCGCGCTGGCCAAGATGGGCTGGCATTCCAGCGACACTGCCACGATCCATTTCGATGATGTCGAGGTGCCGGCCGAGAACTTGATCGGGCCGGAGAATGCCGGCTTCGGCGGGATCATGCGCAACTTCAACGGCGAGCGGCTGGGGATGAGCCAGCAGGCCAATGCCTTTGCCCGGATCTGCTACGAGGATGCGCTTGACTGGGCGCGGCAGCGCGAGACTTTTGGCAAGCCGCTGATCACTAACCAGGTGATCCGCCACAAGCTGGCCGACATGGTCCGCCGTATCTCGGCCACCCAGGCCTGGATCGATCATTGCGCCTGGACTGTGCTCAACGATTGCGCCTTCCCCGGCGATTTTGCCCTGCTCAAGGTGCAGGCCACTCAGACCATGGAATTCTGCGCCCGCGAAGCCTGCCAGATCCTGGGCGGGGCCAGTTTTGTGCGCGGCAGCCGGATCGAGCGGATCTACCGCGAGGTTCGCGTCATGGCGATCGGCGGGGGCAGCGAGGAAATCATGTTCGATCTTGCCAGCCGGCAATACCGGTTCTGAGCAAGCGCTTGCATTGATGGAAAATTGGGCGTTCACTCGGCGTCCGGGGCCGCGCGCTCGCGTACCCCGCAAACGGGGGAGAATATCATGACCGCATATGCTGCGCCGCTTGGGCGGCTCCTGCTTTCGTTGATCTTCGTGCTAGGCGGGGCCAGCAAGTTCGGCAACCTGGCCGGGACCGGGGCCTATATGGAAACCGTGGGTCTGCCCGCGATCCTGGCCGGGCCGGCCGCCGCCTTTGAACTGGTTGCGGGCCTGGCAATCCTGCTTGGCTGGCAGACCCGGCTCGTGGCTCTGCTGCTTGCCGGCTTCTGCCTGGTCACCGCCGCGCTGTTCCACAACAACTTTGGTGACCAGGTGCAGATGATCATGTTCCTGAAGAACCTGGGCCTGGCTGGCGGATTCCTGACGCTCTACGCCCACGGTGGTGGCGGGATGAGCCTGGATTCGCGCAAGGCCGGGTGACACCCGCCAGCCTGCCGTAGCGTCAGGCAGATTGGGTTCGACATTGCCACCGATCTGTGCAGTTCTGGGCTGACCGAACTGCGCAGATTCGGGGCATTGGAGAGCTTTACATGACCGCCAAGAGTGACCGTCCCTACGATATCGTGGTCTATGGCGCGACCGGCTATACCGGCCGCCTCGTCGCCGAATATCTGGCACATCATTACCTGGGCAAGGGTCCAAAGTGGGCCATGGCTGGCCGCTCGGCCGAGAAGCTGGCCGAGGTGCGCGAGCTGATCGGCGCGCCGGCCGATACCCCTTTGGTGGTCGCGAATTCGGACGATCCAGCCTCGATGCAGGCACTGGCTGAAAGCACGCGTGTCGTCGTGACAACAGTCGGGCCGTATCAGCTTTATGGCGAGCCGCTGCTCAAGGCCTGCGTCGAAGCCGGAACCGACTATGCGGACCTCTGCGGCGAACCCGGCTGGATGCGCGAGATGATCGACGCCTATCACGAGGCCGCCAAGGCCAGCGGTGCGCGGATTGCCTTCTCATCGGGCTTTGATTCGATCCCGTTCGATCTCGGCGTCTTCATGCTGCAGCAGGAAGCCAAGGCCCGCCATGGCAGCCCCGCGCCGCGCGTGAAGGGCCGGGTCCGGGCGATGCAGGGCACCTTCTCTGGCGGGACGGCGGCCAGCCTGACCGAAACGATGAAGTCGGTGGCCAGGAAGCCCAGCTTGATCCCGATCCTCCAAAGCCCGTTCGGCCTGACCCCGGGCTTTGAAGGGCCGAGCCAGCCGATGGGTCTGCTGCCCGAATATGACGCGGCGCTGGGCAAGTGGGCCGCGCCGTTCATCATGGCAACGATCAACACCAAGAACGTTCACCGCACCAATTTCCTGCTCGGCCACCCCTATGGTGCCGACTTCAAGTATGACGAAATGATGCTGACCAGCCCCGGCGAACTGGGTGAGAAGGCAGCCCATGCCGTGGCCGAAATGCTGAAGAACCCGTTCGGCGCGAAGCCGCCCAAGCCGGGTGAGGGGCCGACGCCGGAAGAGCGTGAGAATGGCTTCTACGACGTGCTGTTCGTCGGCGAATGGCCGGATGGCAAGGAACTGCGCTATGGCGTGAAGGGCCGCTATGATCCGGGTTATGGCTCGACCAGCCGGATGATTGCCGAGACCGGGATTGCCTTGCTCGACTGCCAGGCTGGCGGGGGCGTCGCCACGCCGGGGGCCTTGCTGGGCGAGGCGCTGGTGAAGCGCTTGCACGACCACGCCGAGATCACCTTTGCGGTAGAGGAATGACCGAAACCCTTGCGCCTCCGATTGAGGAGAGCGAATGGACCCTCGGCTGGCGGATCGTGCTTGGCTGCGCACTGGCAGCGGGTGCGGGCATCGTGCTGCTGTTCTTCACCTTCAACATGTTCGTGCTGCCATTGTCGCGCGAACTGGGGGTTACGCGGGGCGAAATCGGCTCGATCCAGGCGCTGATCGTCACCGGGGCGCTGGGGGCGGTCGTGATCGGCCGCGCGGTCGACAGCTTCGGCGTCAAGCCGATCTACATCGGCTCGGCGTTGATCGTGATTGCGGGCCAGATCCTGGCCGTCCTGTTCGCCTCCACCATCACCCACATGGCGATCAGCATCGCCGTGCTGGGCTTCTTCGGGGTCGGGACCACTGGCGTGGTCACCACTCGCCCGGTCAACGCCCACTTCCACAAGTACCGCGGGCGCGCCTTGGGGCTGGTCGCGACCGGCGTTTCGATCTTTGCGATCATCGCCCCGCAGATCCTGTCTCCGATGATCGAAAGCTATGGCTGGCGCGGGGGGTTCCTGGCGCTGTCGGGCTTCATGGCGCTGGTCGGAATCCCTGCCATGGCGCTGATCGTACCCACCAGCGCCAGCCGGGCCCATGCCGGGCGAAGCGGCGGCGGGCGCAGCGACTGGTCATTCCTCAAGACCCGCGATTTCCAGCTGATGGCCGCCAGCATCATCGCGATGGGGTTGGCGACGGCGGGCTTTGTCGGCCAGCTATCGCCAATCGTGCAGGAAGAGGGCTTCGACGCCCGGATCGGCGCATTGGCGGTTTCGGTTTTCGCGGCGGGGCAATTCGTTGGCCGGCTCGGCGGCGGCTGGCTGCTCGACCATTTCCGGCCGCAGACAGTCGCGCTGGTCTTCACGGTCATTCCCGGCAGCGGCTTCCTGTTGTTCCTGTTGACCGATCAGATGTTGTGGGCAGCGATCCTGGCGGCCGGGATGATCGGGCTGCAACAGGGGGTAGAGCTTGATCTGTTCGCCTATTTCGTCGCCCGCCGTTTCCCGATCACGCAGTACGGCACGATCTATGGCGCGCTGCACGGCTTCAGCTGGATCGGCAATGGCGTGGGGATCATCGGGGTCGGACTGCTCCATGACTCGCTGGGCAGCTACAGCCTGGCCCAAGGCATTGGCATGGCCGCGCTGACGGTTGGCGCGATGCTAGTCTGGGCCGTGCGCCTGCCGCCGTTGGCAGCGGAGCCGGAGAAGACGCTGTCTGCAGGAAAGTGGAGCGGGTGAAGGGAACCGCGAAAACGCGTATGAATCCCTAAAAAATGCGCTTTCATCGCTATCATTTTTCTCAAAGGCCCCCAGAAAGGCCCCCAGATAGTGAGGCTGGCTACTTGCGGGAGCGATTTATGGCAGCATCTAGGACAGCCTTAGATCAAGCCCGATGTCTGCCAAGTTGGGGAAAGCGGACGTCATTCGCCAAAGTGGCTGACCACCCCGCTCACAAGCATAAATGCGACCATAACGACGATAAATACCGTGCAGCCAACGCCAGAGGATTTGAGCCACATCTTCAAGATGCCATCACCGCTGTTGGCACTTTTGACGGACATGACAGCACTAAGGTAGAAGCCAGCGAGTAGCGCTAGTGCTAAGGCGGGGTAGAATGTCCAGGTGGGCATCCGATAAGCATATCGCCGCTCTGAGTTTCCGCAATGAACCCGGAGCTGGAGAAGCCAGCGGGTCAGATTTGTTGAGGAGCCCTGCCATTGACCTTTAGAGGCTAAACCACGCCACAATCGCTCCAACAGTAACCATAACGCCCAGGAGCTCGCGAAACTTTAGACGACCTCCGATGACGCGATCATACCAGCGGTTGC
>RFPL01000070.1 GCA_009926135.1 Sphingomonadaceae bacterium | reverse complement strand
CGACAGCCCCTTGGCTGTGTTGTCCGACAGAAACAAGCCGCTGTACAACTACTTCAAGCAGTTGTTTGCGCAGGTGACCAACCCACCGATCGACCCGATTCGCGAAGCCATCGTGATGTCTTTGGTGTCTTTCATTGGTCCCAAACCCAACTTGCTCGATATCAACCAAGTCAACCCACCGATGCGCTTGGAAGTGAGCCAGCCGGTACTGGACTTTGCCGACATGGCCAAGTTGCGCAACATTGAGCAGTCCACACAGGGCAAGTTCAAGAGCGCTACGTTAGACATCACTTACCCCGCAGCATGGGGTCGTGAAGGCGTTGAAGCCAAGCTGGCATCGCTCTGCGCTGAAGCTGTCGACGCCATCAAAGGCGGCAACAACATCTTGATCATCAGCGACCGCGGTGTGTCGCCCACGCAAGTGGCCATTCCCGCATTGCTGGCGCTGTCTGCCATTCACCAACACTTGGTGCGCGAAGGCTTGCGCACCACAGCTGGCTTGGTGGTGGAAACAGGCACAGCCCGCGAAGTACATCACTTTGCCGTGTTGGCAGGTTACGGCGCAGAAGCCGTTCACCCCTACCTGGCGATGGAAACTTTGCAGGCGTTGCACAAGGAGTTGCCAGGTGATTTGTCTGCCGACAAAGCCATCTACAACTACATCAAAGCGGTGGGCAAAGGCCTGTCCAAGATCATGTCCAAGATGGGTGTTAGCACCTACATGTCGTATTGCGGCGCGCAGTTGTTTGAAGCCATTGGCATCAACACAGAAACTGTGAACAAATACTTCACGGGCACACCGAGCCGCGTGCAAGGCATTGGCATTTTTGAAATTGCCGAAGAAGCTTTGCGCATGCACAAAGCCGCGTTTGGCAACGATCCTGTGTTGGCCACCATGCTGGATGCCGGCGGTGAATACGCATGGCGTGCCCGCGGTGAAGAACACATGTGGACGCCTGACGCCATTGCCAAGTTGCAGCACAGCACCCGTGCCAACAACTGGAACACGTACAAAGAATACGCACAGATCATCAACGACCAAACCAAGCGTCAAATGACATTGCGCGGCTTGTTCGAATTCAAGATTGATCCTGCTAAAGCCATTTCGATTGATGAAGTCGAACCCGCCAGCGAAATCGTCAAACGGCCACCGGCGCCATGTCTTTGGGTTCTATTTCGACAGAAGCCCACGCCACATTGGCCGTTGCCATGAACCGCATTGGCGGCAAGAGCAACACCGGTGAAGGCGGTGAAGACGCTGCGCGTTATCGCAACGAACTCAAAGGCATCCCGATCAAAAAGGGCGAGACTTTGAAGAGTGTCATTGGTGCCAAAGAAGTGGAAGTCGACATGCCACTGGAGGCTGGCGATTCTCTGCGTTCCAAAATCAAGCAAGTGGCTTCAGGCCGCTTCGGTGTCACTGCCGAATACTTGCACAGCGCTGATCAAATTCAGATCAAGATGGCGCAAGGTGCCAAGCCAGGTGAAGGCGGTCAATTGCCAGGCGGCAAAGTGTCAGACTACATCGGCAAGTTGCGTCACTCCGTGCCAGGCGTGGGTTTGATTTCACCCCCACCTCACCACGACATCTACTCCATTGAAGATTTGGCCCAACTCATTCACGACTTGAAAAACGTGGCGCCGCACAGC
>RFPL01000069.1 GCA_009926135.1 Sphingomonadaceae bacterium | reverse complement strand
TGTTCTACTTGTTTTTTTGCTGCTTGTGCTGCTGCTTCTTGTGCTACGGCTTTATAAAATATCATTTTTACATAAGCCTCTGAATTATCAGTTAAGAATTTTTCAGCAGTACTTAAACTATTTGTTTTTGCAATTGTATCTCCAAGAGTATTATTAAATTGTTTTAAAAATGCCTCTTTAGTTATTAAACCATTTTTATATTGTTCGTGTGCTTGATTAAGATTATTAATATCAGTAGAAGCCTTTACATATGCTTTAGACGAATCACTAAATACTTTTATTTCAGAATCTAATGCAGTATTTAAACCACTTATTTTTTGTGTAATAAAATTTGATATTTCATCACCAAATTTTAAAAATATAAAAGTAGCTGCTGATAATGCAACACCAAGTCCTGCTGGACCTGTTAAAGCACTAATTAATTCTTTACCAATGCTAGTTCCAGCATCTTTTGATTTTTCTCCTAATCTTTGGAATGATTCAAGTAATGGGTTTAGGTTATTTGCAATACCCATAAATCCATAATTCAAATCTTGTAAAACACGACCTGAATTTATTAAGGCTTGATTTGCTTGATTAGATGCACTAGGTAATTTACTTAATGATGTACTTAATTGAGTAGTAGCAACTGATGTTTGTTGTAAACCTTCTAAAGCCTGTTTATTATCGGCTGTAATCGTAATTTTAAGTGTTTCCTGTGCCATTTTACTAATTTACTCCGTATAATTTTAATGTTCTTGCCAATTGGTCATCCGTTAGCATTATTTTTTCTTCTTCTTCTTCATTGTCATCTAACATTGGTATATGCCAAAATGCTTTTAATGATTTCGGACTACTTTCGGTACTATTACTTAGATATATAATATAGGCGAGGTTTCGTGTCCTCGCCCATTCATTTAATTCTTTTCTTTCATTGCCTAATACAATAATTGAAAAATCTTTCCAAGTCATATCCCAAAATTCATTAGGTTTTACCCCACATTCAGCAGCCTTAACTAAGATGTCATCCCAACTTAGATTTGTTAGACTTTTTTTTTTCTTCTTTAGCAGTTCCTTGAACAGTTAATACAGTTGTTGAAATAATGTATTTAATATATTCAATTACACTTCCTTTTTCATCAAAAATCCCACCAAGTTCATCAACCCAATCACAAACATCATTTTCATCAAATTCAATACTTTGTTTATTAGTATTACAAGCAGATTTATACCCTATAAAAATTAAAAGAATTATAAGTTCTAAATCGTATTGTGTATTATTCAATATTTCAAAGTATCTATTTATTGGTAGATTCTCTTTTTCTCCTTTAGAATTTATAGTTCCTTTTGCTATACAAAATTCACGCATAGCCCAAGTCCCCCACTTTAAAGGAATAGTTTTGTTGTTCAGTCTTAATTCAAACATAGGTTATTTATTATGCAGTTTCAGTTTGTGTTAATGGTGGTAAAGTAACTACGAAAGTCGCAGAAAATTTAACATCATCTTTATCAGCAGCATTTACATCAAAGTTTGAAATAAATACTTGACCTGAATACACAATATCTCCAGAAGTTGGAGTTGCTTTACCCATCTTCATATTAAAAGCAGTTTTTGCAGCGTGAGCAGCATACAATTGTTGGTAAGAATCCTTACTTGGAGTTCCTGTTTCA
>RFPL01000068.1 GCA_009926135.1 Sphingomonadaceae bacterium | reverse complement strand
TAGGAGATTCTTATATGGGAGAGTTCACTCTTCTATTTAAGCGAGTAGGCGGCACTAGTTCTGTAGTAGGAGTTAGTGCTGGTAATATTATATATGATACAAACATGGCAACTGCTACATTTACATTTGCTGCGGGTGCATCACAAGATTTACAAATAACATTTAAAGCCCCAACTACAGCCAGTGCTACAACATTCCGTTGTGTAGCTAAAGTAGAATTAGTGGAAGTGGCTTATTAATAAAATAAAGATATGGGAAATAAATTTATACTAGGACAAGAAGACGATACAGTAGCTGGTGGTAATACCAGAGGAATTAACTCTGTAGATTTACAAACAAGTAGAACTAATGCATTAAATGTAGCAAGTGGAGATTATAGCGTAGTTACAGGAGGTATAAATAACAGGGCTAATAGTACAGGTTCTTTTGTTGGAGGTGGTTCTAACAATAGCACAACAGGTTTAGACGATTATCAAGCCATCGTAGGTGGACAAAGCAACACTATTTTACAATCGGGTGGTTCTTTTATAGGTGGTGGTTTATCAAATAGCGTAAACACCTCTTCTGGTACAGGTTATTGCGTTATAAGTGGAGGAAGAAGCAACTCCGTTACTTCAAATTACAGCACCGTATCAGGCGGACAATCAAACACAGCATCTACAGGAACACACGCTACGGTTTCGGGTGGGCTTAGCAATACGGCAAGTGGTCAATATGCAACTGTAACAGGTGGACAAAGTAATACGGCAAGTGGAAGTTATGCACTTGCTCATGGTTTTCAATGTTTAGCAAACGCTACAGGTGCTGCTGCTTTTAATAATGGTGTTGCTCAATCGCAATACTCAATGGCTATCAACGCAGGTTCTGTTGCTGCTACTTCAGGAACAAATAATGGAACTTATGCTTTTGCTCATGGTGCATCTTCAAGGGCTTACTTGTACGCTATGCAAGCAAACGCAGGAGGTTCGTTTTCAGGTTTTGGGCAATCACAACAATCTTATCTAACTGCAAGACGTGAAGCATCTCTGAACTCAGCAGCAACTACTGTGCTTTCTCTTGATGGTACAGGTACAACTAACTTAATTGTACCTGAAGGTAACAACCGTATGTGGAATGTAACAATAAAATATGTTGCTGTGGTTACTACTATTACAGGAACGGCTACAGGTGTTACAGTTGGTGATACTAAATCTCAAAATATAGAAATTGGATTTAAAAAAGTAGGCGGTGTTTCTTCTTTAGTTGGTGGTGGTGTTTTTTCTACAGCACAACAAGATGCGTCTATGGGTACTGCTTCTTTAACACCTACAGCAGGGGCTTCTCAAGAATTGGCATTGACTTTTACAGCCCCTACCTTTGCAGGTGGTGGTTCTGTTACTTGTAGAGTAGTGGCAAAAGTTGAACTTGTAGAAGTAGCATATTAATCAATAACAATAAAAATATAAAATATAAAATTATGGCACTATCAATAAAGACAACAATTACAACCGATGAAGGATTTGAGGTATCAAATGCCTTTGGTTACTTGAACATTTTCATTCTTGCTCCTCAGTCTAACTGGGTGAACTTGTCTTACTTTAAATCTGAGGAAGATTGGGTGGCTGGAAAGTCTCCCTTAAACGTATCTTCTTTACCTAATCAAGTACAGACAGAGTTAACTTCAGAAGAGTTCTGGGGTGCTTCTTTGGCTACTACTATTCATGAGAAGTGTAAAGCTAAGATTGAAGAGGTTACAGGA
>RFPL01000067.1 GCA_009926135.1 Sphingomonadaceae bacterium | reverse complement strand
GATTTCCTTGAGCGGGCTCGCGCGGGCACGATCGCATATACGCCGGAAGCCTTGAAGTATCTGGCGGATTTGAATGAACGCGGCGCACGACTTGCGATCACCAACGGCAACCGGGCGCTTGACCGTGTGCGCCGTATTCCCGGCATGTCCGAGTATTTCGGCAACCAGCCCGCGTTTTCGGATGAACTTCCCCCGCAAGGTGGAACTGCGCCGCCGATCACAATTGCGCCGCCGGGCGGTTCTGCGCCAGCTTCGGGTGTGGCCCCTCCAATCCAAGCCCCTGCGGCACCCGCGCCGCCCCCGCTGGTCGCCACGCCGGAAGATGCAAAGCGGTTGCCCCCTGGCACAATATTCCGCACGCCTGATGGTCGGACGTTGCGCGTTCCGCAGCCGCAGGTCCCCCGATAATGGCAGACCCGTGGGCAGGCTTTGAGGCCGTTCAACCGGAAGCGAATGCCGATTGGTCTGGATTTGATGCCGCGCATCCGGCGTCCGGGCCTTCGGGCAGCATGGCCACGGATGCCCTGCGCTTTGCGGGCACCGCTGGCACCAATGCTCTAGGCGGTATCCTTGGCTTGCCCCGTGGCGCTGCAATGGCAGCAGATTGGGCAGCGCGTGGCGGCCTAACTGATTGGGGTGTTCCACAACCCATAGCCAATGCCGTCGGCACGCCATTCCGCGCCGTGCAGCCGGAAGGCGGGTTCTCCGAAGCTATGGGGAAAATTCAGCAGCCCGGCGGCGGCGAATTGTTCCCGACGCCGCAGGCTGCTCGGGAAATGGCTTACCAGACGACCGGCGCGACGGAATACCAGCCCGGCGTGGAATGGACGCATTGACCGGCGCGCTCACGGGCGGGCGGAACCTGCTGGCTGGCGCTGGCGCTGGCACGGTTGGCGGACAAGCTGCCGAAACTGCCGGGGATTTGGGTGCGCCTGAAAGCGCGCAGGTAGCGGCAGCTTTGATTGGTGGCGTTCCGGGTGGCGCGGTTGGTGCGCGAGCGTCGATGCCTGGCCGCATGTCCGGAAAAGTGTTGCCGCTTTCTGCGCCGGAAAATCGTGCCGCATTGGCCGAGGACGCCATAAACCGGGGTATCCCTCTGCGCGCTGGTCAAATTGCCGATAGCCGTCTGTTGCGGGCGGGGGATAGCGAAATGTCCTCCATGTTGTTCGGCGGCAACGCGGGCAGCAATCGCGCCATACAGGAAGGATACAACCGCGCTGCCGGTAAATTGATGGGCGAAGACGCCACGCGATTGACCCCGGAGGTAATTGACCGGGCTTATGTGCGGATTGGGGATACTATGGATTCCCTGTATCCCAGACTTGGCATCAATTCCCAAGTTGCCAGTAATGAATTGCTAGGCAAACTTGCAACCATTGAAAGTGAAGCAAAGGCTGCAATTGCGCCGGAGGGCGCGCATCCTATCGTGACCCAAATTGGGAACATTCTGGACAAGGCTAGTGCCAACAATGGGGCGATCCCGGGTGAAATTTATCATAGCCTAATTAAGCGCGGTTCTCCGCTTGACCGGGCCACACAGAACATAGACCCGGACGTGCGCTACTATGCGCGCCAAGTTCGGAATGCACTGGATGATGCCGTAGAAATCAGTCTTCCCGCTGGTTCGCCCGCATTGGCACAGTTTCGCGAAGCCAAGGCGCAATATCGCGCGTTGAAGCAGGTTCAAGAATCCCTGACCCCAGACGGCGACGTGTCCGGGCCGCGATTGGCCGCAACGGTAAAGCGCGAAATGGGGGACGCCTACCATCG
>RFPL01000066.1 GCA_009926135.1 Sphingomonadaceae bacterium | reverse complement strand
ATATGAGTTTGAAAATTAACAAAAGAAGCGACTGGGCAATCGCAATCGACAAGCTTTCAATGGCAGAGGTGGATGAGGTTCCCAAGGACTTCAAAACATCACATCAAGTCGCAAAAGACATGGGACTTAGCCGTGTTCAATCAAACAAAATTATCACTAGGCTAAAACAGGCAAAGATGCTGGAAACAAAGAAATTCAAAATTCGCACATCTGGCAAGCACGGATTGATCAAGTATGTTGATCATTATAGGCTGATCAAATCTTCTTCCCAGAAATAAACTTGCTCGACACTGCCAATCCTCGGCAGATCCTTATTAGATCCTCCACATAGTCCAGCGTGAGCATCGATGGGGTGATGCGGAAAACCTTCCACCCAAGATAGCTTGCAACATTGTATTTCTCGGCATCCTTGGCAAATCCAGATCCCCGCTGATGCCTACCCATGATCCACTGACCGCCCTCAATTTCAAATAGGCACTTGGCATTCACATCGGCGAAATCTGCCCTCCACTTACGCTCTGGACAGAATCGATACTCAACCTCCAAGGAAGTACCATTCAGTAGAGCAGAAACTTTGCCTCTAGGTTTGATGCCATGCCAATAAGGATGGTGTCATCAATGCCTTACGCAAGGCTAAAATAATGCTTGCCAAGCGGGTTCGAATCAGCTAGGATAGCACCATGAAAAATAAATATTACATCAGTTCTGGTGGCCTCAATAAGCTCTACACCCTTCGGCATTCCTTCACCGAGGCGGTTAGTCCATCCTATGCGGTTGATCGTGACCAGCATATCGCCACCCTTACCGCCGACAAGGAAACATCGATTGCCAAGGCCAAGTCGATTATTGGAGACTCGGCTGATTTGTCTATTGAGTTTGATTTGGATAAAATCACCAGAGGTGATAATAAGGACTGGTCGATCTTCCAGCATGGTAAGTATGCTGGCAAATCGATTCAAGAAGTTCTTGAGCTGGACAGGCAATATTTAATTTTCGCCTGTGAAAAGCTTGGTCGCTGGACGAAGTACAAAAAGACCATCGATCTTGCCAAGGCACTTATCGCAGACGAGCTGAAAGATCGTGCCGACAAACTGGAAAGCACCAAGAGTTACTTTGAGTATAAAATTCAAGAGCGTATCCCACTTATCCAAGAGTTGTCTGCGGTTGCCTACTATTACCACCTCATCGAGAAAAAGGCTCAAAATTCCTACCATCGGTTTGTTCGGAAAGATCCAGAGTTGTTTAAGCGGATTCTTCTGTTGGGTGATGACTTTCTTTATGGAGTGAGTTTTGTCGATAAAAATGAAAAACCCTTCTCCGAGTCTCTTCACGCAAAACTTGTTTCTGGCGAGGATCTTTCTGAACGGCAAGTTGATGCCTTATTCAACTATATCGCCAGTGCCACCACCAAAAAAAATACTGAAAATCGTGATATTGAGGTTGCAAGTCTTCGGGCAACCTACGGTCATCTTTTTGTCAAAAAGGAGGAACAGAAATGAACAACTTAAAAGACAATCAAATTTACTGGAAAGGTGATCTGGCTGAATACACAGGCAAGTCAGAGGTCATATACGGAGGGCTATTCCACGAGTATTTGCTTCTGGAAGGGCATCGGGAGGGAGACAAAATCTGGAGTCCAATAGAGTGCAAAAATAGTTCTTGCCAACCAGCCTAGCATCTGCTAGTCTCATTACAGAAAGAGAGGAAACCACGATGAATAAACTAGAGCAAATCGAGCAGAAAATCCTGAGAGCCATTCAGCGTAAGTGCGATCAGTCTTACTTTGCGGAGGTAGCTTT
>RFPL01000065.1 GCA_009926135.1 Sphingomonadaceae bacterium | reverse complement strand
CCCGCACCCCTCGCTATAGCCGCGCCTCGCCGCTGCGATCCGGAGACGTGGGTGAGTGGCTGAAACCAACGGTTTGCTAAACCGTCGTACTGGTAAATCCGGTACCGAGGGTTCGAATCCCTCCGTCTCCGCCATCCCTAGTTTACCGACGTCCACCGACGTCCACCGGTAAACTGTGCAATCTGCTGAATTTCAGGGATTCTATCCGCCACATCGTTGAAACGCCTACCGGCGGCCTTTCCGCAAGGACTCGGCTGATGGTGGGGCAAGTGGTGGGAAGACCAAAAATGCCTTTGACCAATCTGCAGATCAAGAATGCCAAACCCGGCGTCCATATCGATGGCAACGGACTGTACCTCTCCGTGAGTAGGAACGGGGCAACCAGCTGGATTTACCGCTATCAGCTGAAGGGCCGACGGCGTGAAATGGGCCTTGGAGCCTTCCACTCGCTCCCGGCAGTCGAGGCCCGTGCCCGCGCGGCGAAGCTCAGGACCTTGGTTGCCTCGGGGTTGGACCCGCTCGAACTGCGCGAAGCGGAGCGCAAGGCGCGGCAGGAGCAGGAGCATGCCGCCGAGACCGAACGCCTGCGGGATAAGCGCACTTTCCAGATTGCCGCCGAGCAGTTCATCAAGACCCACGAGGCAGGCTGGAGCAACGATAAGCATCGTCAGCAGTGGACCAACACGCTCAAGACTTATGCCTTCCCGGCAATTGGCAGCAAGCCGGTCCACGGGATCACTACCACCGATATCGCTGCGATCCTCGAGCCGATCTGGAGTCTCAAGCCTGAGACTGCGAGCCGAGTGCGGATGCGGATCGAAGCGGTCCTGAATAGTGCGAAAGCCTTGGGCTGGCGCAGCGGCGAGAACCCTGCGGCTTGGCGCGGCTGTCTCGACGCAGTCCTGCCGCGCGCAAGCAAGATTAAGAAGGTGAAGCATCATGCTGCGTTGCCGTGGCGCGTGGCACCGCAGTTTATGGCAGCGCTTAGTGAGCGTGATGGTCTTGGCGCTCGCGCACTCGAATTTGCGATCCTGACCGCCGCACGCTCGGGTGAGGTGCGGGGGCTGCGCTGGGAGGAGCTTGATCTGGAGCAGGCGCTGTGGGTGGTCCCGGCCGAGAGGATGAAGGCGAAGCGCGAGCATCGCGTACCGCTATCTGCGGCAGCTATCACGCTCCTTAAGGCTATGCCGCGAATCCAGGGCATCCCATTGGTCTTCCCCGGCATGCGCAACCAGCCGCTTTCGGACATGTCACTCTCGGCGGTCCTCAAGCGCATGGAGTTTGGAAAGTTTACCGTGCACGGCTTCCGCTCGACTTTTCGCGACTGGGCGGCGGAACGCGGCCACTCGTTTGAGGCGTGCGAGGCGGCACTTGCTCACAAGATTGGTTTGAAGGAGGTGAAATCTTATCTGCGCACCGATCACCTCGAGCAGCGGCGCGAAATTATGGCCCAGTGGGCCCGGTTTTTGTACACTGCTAACGCGGGTAATTCCTGATCCAATACTACTGAATATCGGTGGCCACCGTCTGCTCGCGGGACAGATACACGGTCACCGACATCCTTCTATGCACATGCGGCGCAGTGACTCATCATGGACATATGAACTGTCATGTGGAGCGCCTGCTTATGGAACTGTTGACCATCTCGATCGCCGAAGCCGCAAAGTCATTGGGAGTGTCAAGATCGAAGACCTACCTCATGCTAAACGCTGGGGATCTTCATGCGATCAAGATTGGTCGCCGCACGCTGATCACCGTGGAATGTTGATTTCCACTGAGAGTTGACCCGGGATTTTCATCGAGAAGTGACCCGGGTGG
>RFPL01000064.1 GCA_009926135.1 Sphingomonadaceae bacterium | reverse complement strand
TCATCAGAGCCACATTCGGGGCATGATCCCCTATCTTGCTTATGTATTACTCCATAATGCGTTTTAGGGGCTAAATGTGTGTTTAAATGATTAAATACCTTCTCTAATAACACCACATCATTTTTGCAATACTTGATCATTTTCTCCATTGCCACTTTATCCTTGTCAAGCATTATCTTTTTCCATAGATCGTAGTCGGTATGGATCTTTTGCCCAATGCCTAAAAACTTCGCTATGTAGTTAAGTTTATTGCTATTAAATTTAAACTTGCTACGAGCTATTTTAAGCGTATCAATTGTGGTGTAATTTGGGAACATCTCAATACTATGGTATAGGCATCTTGTACGGATCCAAGCCAGGTCAAATTTATCGCCATTATGTCCTATTATTTCATCAGCCTGGTTAGCTACTTTAATAAATGCCTCGAGCATTTTTTTATCGCATTGCTTAGAGTCCCAATGCAAAGCATGAACTTCTTTCACACCTTCCCATTTATAGCAAATGCAAATAATTGCCCTTTCCTTTATGATTGACTCTGGGCCTATTGATAACTTATAACCACTAGACCAAAACAACCCCAAATTTGCCGAAACTTCTATATCAAAGAAGAGTCTTTTCCTCATAGATATTTTTTATAGGCGTATGCTCCAACTCCTATAATCCCTATCCATAGCCATGTATAAAATAATGCCTTTTTATTGCGAGTATATTTATCATCTAATATTGCATATTCTTTGTCTTTAGCCTCGTAAAGCACTTTATATTTATCATCCCATTTCGTATGTAAATAGTGTCCTTTAGCTCTTTAATTACTGTTCTTATTTTAGTCTTTATCTCACTAGGTGAGTAATGCTCCTGAACTAGCCAAGTATAGATACTATCTACTTTTTGCTCAATAATGATACTATCCTTAACTATAAAAGTAGTGTCTATTTTACTATCTTGTGGGAACTGCTCTAAGCATAGCTTTGCGGCTTGTACGGGATGTTCGTACAAGTATTTTTTAACTTTATTCGTTGTTATACACGATGTGAATAAAAAAATAATGGGTAAGTACTTTAGCATTGATAGAAAATTTTAGTTTTAGAAATGCGGTCATCAAGTCCATGATGGCCTCCGTTTATTAATTTGGTAATTTTTTTAATTGTTTCTTCTTCTATGCCTTCTTCCGCTATCTTCCAAAGCCTTTTAATCTCAAAGAACCATGCGGCACTTGTAAGCGGGTATTTTGTTGCCACAAGGTCTGGGTTGTCTAATAAGTTAACTCCTATAAAATCTCCAAATGATTTGTAATTAGATTTGCCAGTAAGTTGTATATAGCCTCGGCCTCTATATTTATAGCCATCTCCACTTTCTTTATTGCCATTGCCCATTCTAAGTGAATAGACAATATTTGCAATTATCTCTGGTTTTCTTGCGGCGATTTCGGCGGTATCTTTACTAAAGTATTTTGGGAATATCTTGAGAAGTCCTTGCGCACTATAATTTAGGTTCTCACGAGTGAATTTAAAGTTACCACTCTCATGTGCGCACTGAGCTAAAAAATGGGTTAATTTAAATTTGCTATCTATTTTAAATTGATCAATAACACTCGGTAGCTCATCAATTACTTGCTTCGGAAGAGTTGTTATCAGCTTTTTTGTTATCATCAGCGAACATATTTGAGAGGAATTTGCCCACCCATCCGCTAATGAAAATGATTATTGCAATCTCTTTTTGCCCTTCAAGAATAGTCATAGTAGATACGAATACGCTTGCTGCCGCTAAAGAATCGCCAAATAACCTAAGTTTCTTAGGAGTTGGATGAAAATAATATTTAAGTCCAAATTTC
>RFPL01000063.1 GCA_009926135.1 Sphingomonadaceae bacterium | reverse complement strand
ACATCACCCTGGAAATGGCGCCACTTGAAATCCGTCATCGTTCCGTCCGTCCAATCTCCGCCAAGCATGCTCAAGCTTCACGATTTTTGCAACAGAGCCCACACGAGTATTGAGCATAGTCGAGATTGGTGCAGATCACTTCTGATATTGAACTGTCAGGAGCTGGCTGCACAACAGCCATTACGCCCAATCAACTGGTGCAGTCGTCTTCTGAAAATGACAAGTCGTCTTCTGAAAATGACATTTGGTATCTCTCATAAACGGATGTTTTTGAGAGAACTATCTTCGGCCTTCACACGCACGAAAGGCGGCGAAGCTCCGCCGTTAATCCGTCCGCCGGAGATCTCGCCCAGGCAGGCTGAAGGCCGAGCAAGCCTGACAGGCCCGAAAAGCCCGGCACGGGCGTCGGCGGCGATGACGGCGGCGGCATTATCCAGGGTTGATGATGGAAGTGGAGGATATCGACAACCTCTCGCGCAACCAAGACATCGCGGTCGGACTGCAAGTGATCTTGAAGCCACGGGCCCGTCCCACCCCGACATGGACCTCGATGCCCGAACGGACGTTAGATTTCGAGTTCTAGGCGTTCTGCGATGAAGGTTGGATCCCAGCCGGGATTGAAAGTGTCGACGTGGGTGAATCCGAGCCGCTCGTATAGGCCACGCAGGTTCGGGTGGCAGTCGAGCCGCAGCTTGGCGCACCCCTGCGTTCGCGCGGCATGGCGGCAAGCCTCGATCAGCGCGGAGCTGACACCCCGGCCCGCATGTGTCCGTCGCACCGCGAGCTTGTGCAGATATGCGGCCTCCCCCTTGAGGGCGTCGGGCCAGAACTCGGGATCCTCGGCCGACAAGGTGCAACAGCCGACGATGCCGTCGCTGCAACTCGCGACTAGGAGCTCGGATCTCAGGACGAAGGTCTCCGCGAATGTCCGGTCGATCCGCGCGACGTCCCAGGCGGGCGTTCCCTTGGCGGACATCCACGCCGCAGCGTCGTGCATCAGCCGCACAACCTCGTCGATATCACCCGAGCAGGCGACCCGAACGTTCGGAGGCTCCTCGCTGTCCATTCGCTCCCCTGGCGCGGTATGAACCGCCGCCTCATAGTGCAGTTTGATCCTGACGAGCCCAGCATGTCTGCGCCCACCTTCGCGGAACCTGACCAGGGTCCGCTAGCGGGCGGCCGGAAGGTGAATGCTAGGCATGATCTAACCCTCGGTCTCTGGCGTCGCGACTGCGAAATTTCGCGAGGGTTTCCGAGAAGGTGATTGCGCTTCGCAGATCTCCAGGCGCGTGGGTGCGGACGTAGTCAGCGCCATTGCCGATCGCGTGAAGTTCCGCCGCAAGGCTCGCTGGACCCAGATCCTTTACAGGAAGGCCAACGGTGGCGCCCAAGAAGGATTTCCGCGACACCGAGACCAATAGCGGAAGCCCCAACGCCGACTTCAGCTTTTGAAGGTTCGACAGCACGTGCAGCGATGTTTCCGGTGCGGGGCTCAAGAAAAATCCCATCCCCGGATCGAGGATGAGCCGGTCGGCAGCGACCCCGCTCCGTCGCAAGGCGGAAACCCGCGCCTCGAAGAACCGCACAATCTCGTCGAGCGCGTCTTCGGGTCGAAGGTGACCGGTGCGGGTGGCGATGCCATCCCGCTGCGCTGAGTGCATAACCACCAGCCTGCAGTCCGCCTCAGCAATATCGGGATAGAGCGCAGGGTCAGGAAATCCTTGGATATCGTTCAGGTAGCCCACGCCGCGCTTGAGCGCATAGCGCTGGGTTTCCGGTTGGAAGCTGTCGATTGAAACACGGTGCATCTGATCGGACAGGGCGTCTAAGAGCGGCGCAATACGTCTGATCTCATCGGCCGGCGATACAGGCCTCGCGTCCGGATGGCTGGCGGCCGGTCCGACATCCACGACGTCTGATCCGACTCGCAGCATTTCGATCGCCGCGGTGACAGCGCCGGCGGGGTCTAGCCGCCGGCTCTCATCGAAGAAGGAGTCCTCGGTGAGATTCAGAATGCCGAACACCGTCACCCTGCTGCGTAACATCGTTGCTGCTCCATAACATCAAACATCGACCCACGGCGTAACGCGCTTGCTGCTT
>RFPL01000062.1 GCA_009926135.1 Sphingomonadaceae bacterium | reverse complement strand
TGTTCGCAATGTCATCAGTTATGGGAATTTGGGAAGAGGACGATGATGAAGACTTATGGGAAAGCGATGGAGATAATGGATAGATTAAAACGAGAATATCATGATTCACTTTAGTTTATTTTCGGGATTGGGAGGATTTGATCTAGCCGCTGAATGGATGGGTTGGAAAAATTATTTGAGTTGTGATATCAATCCTTTTAGCAGAAAGATATGTGAATTCTATTGGCCAGAAGGATATCACCACGATGATATAAAAACACTAAACTATGACACAATTAACATTGAACTTTCAAGGAGATTCGGAAGCCACTGGAGAAATGAGGACATCATCCTCACCGGTGGCTTCCCATAACTATGTCAACCATTTTCCCACGCTGGAAAAAGGATGGGAAAAGAAGATGACCGCCATTTATGGCCATATATGCTCCAAGCAATTCGAGATATTAGACCCCGATATGTCGTGGGGGAAAATGTTCGTGGACTCCTTAGTTGGTCGGAAGGATTGGTTCTCGAAGAGGTGTACGCTGATTTGGAAGGTGAGGGCTACGAAGTCGAAACGTTTGTACTTCCAGCTGTCGGCATCAACGCTCCCCACAGAAGAGACAGAGTTTGGATTGTTGCTAAAGACGCCAGCAGCAATGGACGCATACAGCGAGAATCTGAGCAAGAAGGAACAGGTATTCGGGAATTCGGGAACACTAGCCCAGGAAGTAGCATCGGGCTTCATATACAAGAGGGGTCTGCTGCCGACACCGAACGCTTGCGATTGGAACTCAGCCAAGATGCCACAGACGTACATAGCCTCGGTTCTCAGACACAAGGAGAAGGGAATCAATCAGCAGTTAACATTACGCCAAATGACAATGTTCATTCCGAACAAGGTGGACCATCCGAAGTTTGGGACAGCTTCCCAATTAAATCCCCACTTTGTTGGGGAGATGATGGGCTTCCCACTGAATTGGACGGACTTGCCCTTCCTAAGTGGAGAAAAGAAAGTATAATGGGGTATGGTAACGCCATTGTTCCTCAAATCGCTTATCGTATATTTGCAACCATAAATGAAATCGAAAATAGATAAGAAACAATACCTAAGGTATATGAAGACTTTCCTTTGGGCTAATAGAAAGAGTTTCGAGGAATTGTCGCAATGTGCTGAAGGAAAGGTAATTGCAGACTATCCAGTGGATGCCACCAATTTAGAAGATGCTATTAATTTCATAGAGACGGGTGAGGGGCTCAGAGAAACAAAAATCTCCAAGACTGATCTGTACGCTATGATGGAATCAATGAAACACAGAAATGCAAGCAAATAAATTTATAGGGTTGCTTTTAGAAAGCAGAGATGCGATGCATCTAGCCCATTGGAACACACAGTCTTATTCACAACATAAGACATTGGATGCCTACTACAATGGCATATTAAGTTTAACAGACGAATTTGTGGAAGTCTATTTTGGTCAAGTAGGTAGAATTGAGATTGTTGTTCCTGAGACCCGAGTAGAAAACTCCCCCGAGGAGCATCTGACCGAGTTAAGAAACACCATTGAAGAGGAGAGAGAGAATTACACAAGTAATCTCCAGAACACTATGGATGAGATGTTATCTCTTATTGACCAAACTTTATACTTATTGACATTATCATGAACTATATCGTAAAAGGACAACGCTTATTGTTAAGCCCCCCGGAAATTAAGAAGAGTGCCATTGAGGTAAATGCTGCGCTAGAAAAGGAATTAATGGATGAGCAGATGAAGAAATGGGGACAATTGGAAGTATTCGCTGTAGGCGATGAGGTCACTGGAATCGAAGTTGGTGATCGGGTCTCAGTTAATCTTATGTTCCTGAGGAACTCAGAGCACATCGAGATAGATGGTCAAGATAAGATAATTGTACGAGCTGCTGATGTATCTGTAGTTTGGAAATAGTATCTTTGTAAACGAACCCCCCTAGGGATAGTCTCCCTAGACCGAAAGTCCCCACTTGCATACCGTAAGATCTGCTCGTGGGGCTTTTTCTTTTCTCTTTTTACTAGGGAAGAGGGAACTGAGTTTTACGAAGTAATTAAGCAGATAAGATAGTTACAGTACTTGATCCTGTAACCTCTTCAATCTTAGCTTTACACTTCTCATGAATAGTAGTAGCCAAAGAAGCACCCCAGAACTCTTCTGAAGTTAACTCTGTCTGTACTTG
>RFPL01000061.1 GCA_009926135.1 Sphingomonadaceae bacterium | reverse complement strand
GACCGGAGCTTCTCGCGAATCCAGTCGATCACCGCGTTGAACGGCTTGCGGATGTTCTCCACGAGCTTCCCGACGAGGGTCGAGATGCCGGAGAACAGACCCGAGAAGAACGTCGTCAGACCCTCCCAGTTGCGCGCGATCGTGTAGGCCAGCGCCGCGACAGCAGCACCCGCCGCCAGGAACGGGCCGGCAGCGACGACCGCTGTGCCGAACGCCGTGGCCACGGCAGCGAGGGCCGGAATCATCGAGGCGGTGAGCGCCCCAGCGATGGCGACGATCGTCACCTGGAGCCCGGGCGGGAAGAGCTTATCCATCGCCGCGACGAGCCCGGCGTTCTCGATGGTGGCAGCGAACCCGGCGATGATGCTCGCCGCGTTGCCGATGATGTCTGCGACGTGGAACGCCCGGATCAGCCGCTCGCCGATCAGGGTCGCCGTGCGAGTGGCGCCGTCCACGAGGTTGCTGAACACGCCGTTGATGGTCTTGCTCTGCTTCTCCAGCATCCCGGGGAACTTCTCGTTCATCCCGTTGATCAGCGCGTTAATGGCGGTGGTGCTGTCGATCGCGCCCTTCTCGGCACGCTTCATCGCCTCGGGGATGCTCACCCCGATGGCGCTCGCGATCATCTTCCAGCCAGGGATGCCCATCTCCGCGAGCTGGTTCATCTCCTCGGCTGAGACCTTGCCCTTCGCCTGCATCTGCCCGAGCGCCAGGGTCACACGGTCGATCTGTTCCTTGCCGCCACCGAGGCCAGCGACAGCCGACCCGATCGAGTTCATGAGCGGGATGATGTCCTGGGCGGCGAACCCGAACGCGAGCAGGCGCCTGGCGCTGTCTTGCAGCCCGACGAACTCGAACGGGGTGGACGCGGCGAACTTCGCGAGGTCCTTGAGGAACGCGTCGGCCTTCTCGGCGGACCCCAGGAGCGTCGTGAACGCGACCCGAGACTGCTCGAGGTCAGCGGCGAGCTTGATCGATGCGATGCCTGCCGCGGCCAGACCGGCAGCGACCACGGCCATCGTGTTAGCCGCAGCCTGCGAGACACCGCGCAGCCGCTCGAGCTTGTCGGCGTGAGCAGCTGCCGCACGGGCTGCCTTCGCCTGCTCACCCTCCAGCGCCTCGATGCGACCGATCAACTCCTGGAGCTGCTTGGATGCATCCCCGGAATCGACCTTCGCCGTGATGACGATGCTACCTTGAAGAGCCATCCGCCTGCCGTTCCTCGAGTGCCTGCCGCTCTAGTTCCCCTCTTATCCTTATGCCCAGGCGCCAATCGCCAAGTGTCCAGTGCTCCGGCGCGGGCATCCCGGCCTCGATGAGCATCGCCATCTCGCCGTAATACTGGATAGCCCCCCACACGGGCCACAGATACGCGCAGCCGTCGTCCCAGGTCTTGTCCTCGGGGCGCTTGTTCCCGTGGCAGTAGAGCCGCTCCTGGGCGGCTCCCCACCGAGGCTCCTCGCGCTTCCACGGGCAGTTCGTGCAGCTCAGCCCGCCCGGCTCCTTGCGCAGGATGCGCTGC
The DNA here is from genome assembly GCA_009926135.1 of Sphingomonadaceae bacterium. Lineage (GTDB taxonomy): Bacteria > Pseudomonadota > Alphaproteobacteria > Sphingomonadales > Sphingomonadaceae > Novosphingobium. Next base: position 908 of record RFPL01000061.1, on the reverse strand, counting down.
CGGTCACGGTACAGAGCTACAGACCGGACAAAAAATCGTCCGTGACCTCGATCTCATCTGCGTCGTCCTCGGCGGCTTCGGCCTTCCGGACCGGATTCAGGATCTCGGAGAGCGCCGGGAGCCAGTATTTCTGCGCCTCGTGGTGGGCCAGGAACGCGCGGGCGTTCTCCTCGTTCAGCTCCAGATCCACGCCATCGTCACCCTGCACGCCGGACCATCCGACGAGCAGCTTGAGCGCCACGGCTTCCATGATCTTGATGAACTTGTCGGCGAAGTTCTTCTTGCCAGCGATGAGCGCGAGCTTCTTGTCGTATACGCCGCGTTCTTCCTTGGTGAACCCGCGGAACTCGAGCGCCAGGCCGTCGCTAAACTCGAAGCGACGGACCACGGGCTTGCTGCTGAGGGTGAATGCCATTGATCTCTCCTCCCGAGAGGCTCCGAAGGTGGGACGGGCAGCGGTGGAGCGTTCCGCGTTCGGCTGGCCAGCCTAGCCCGTCCCGGCGATGGTAGCCTAGACGTAAGCCGTCTGAGCGTTGATCACGACCATGCGGGCCGCCTCGGTGGAACCGGGAGCGTACATGCCGGTGAAAGTGATCGGCTTCTCGAGCTTGCCGCGCTGGCCAGCCACCGAACCGTCAGCGAGGGCCGCCGCGCGGATGGTGATCGTCGCCGAGTGACCGGACGTTCCGCCACCGATCGCGAGGATGATCTCGGGAAGGGTCTGGAGCCCAAGCGTCGTCGCCGTGTCGATCTTCGTCTGGTAGGTGTCGATGAGCGTGGTAGCCTGAGCCGCGGCGTCCGCCTTGAGCGTGAACGAACCGCTCACATTGAATCCGATTCGCTCCATAGACGGGACCATGATCGATCCGGCAGCCATCTCGGCGGCCTCATCGAACACGTTCTCGAAC
>RFPL01000007.1 GCA_009926135.1 Sphingomonadaceae bacterium | reverse complement strand
TCCCGGGTCAACTCTCAGTGGAAATCAACACTTCGCCGGACTTATGCTGACAGCTTCAAGTACGTTGGCGCTGGCTCACCCAGGCGGCCTCAACAGCGAAGGTTGTCACAACAACCGGAAGACGGGTGACTACCACTGCCACCGTGGCAGCAGTCCGCCTCCTGAGCGGCGCGAGCGTCCGCAGTCATTGTTTGGAGCCGGGCAAGGAATGCCGTTCCGAAATTGCACGGAGGCCCGCGCTGCAGGTGCGGCTCCGGTCTACCGCGGGCAGCCAGGATATGGGGAACATCTCGATCGGGATGGCGACGGCGTTGGTTGTGAGCCATATAGGGGCCGATGAACAGTCTCCTTTTCATGGCCGCAGCGATCGTACCGGCAGGTCAGTCTTTCGAATGTACACCTCTTCGCGTTTGGGATGGCGACGGCCCGATCTGGTGCGCTGAAGGTCCGCACGTCCGCCTGTCAGGCATTGCCGCCCGGGAAATGAATGACACTTGTAACGCCAACCAGCCTTGCCCCGACGCGAGCGCGATCGAGGCAAGGGACACGCTCGTTCGGCTGGTCGGGCTTCCAATCGGCACAAGTCCGGACGGCCATGTGCTGGTCAAAGGGCCGACACTAAATTGTCAGTCGGTCGGCGGTGCCGGAGGCAGCCGGACTGCTGCCTGGTGCGTGTCTCCGTCAGTCGGCGATCTATCCTGCGCCATGGTGCAGACTGGCACAGTGCTGCGCTGGGACCGGTACTGGCGGGACCATAGCTGCTGAGATGGCGACCGAACTGCAGCACCCACCTTGTCGCGAATGCCGATGGTGGCTTCAGGTCGACGAGGCCGATGGTCAGGTTCTCGGCCAATGCCGTCGTTTCCCGCCAGCCTACGAAGGCTGGCCTATGACTTCGCACGATGATTGGTGCGGTGAGTTTCAAACCAAGGCTACGGCATTGTCTTGAGCTAGCGTTCGCCGCTCAGTTATGCGTGCCTGACCCTTCCGCAAGCATGGCTAATCGCCGCTCGACTTCATTCCATAGGCCAAGTCCAAGCGGGTCACCTTCTGCCAGCAAGCGGTCCTTTTGCTGTGCGACATAGAACCACGCATTTTCACCCTGGGTCTTCTCGATCCAAAGTACCATTGCCCATAGCTCTTGCTCGCAATTCAACACCATTCGGCATCACTAGAGCTCAAGCAGCCGCGGTTCCACAAGGGGCAAGTCAATCCTCGTCACAGCAAACCTGTTACTGCCATGCGATGCGTGCACATTCGGCATCTCAGCACACAGGGAGACTGCCGATGTCCAGTGAGATGACCAGCGCGCCCAAACGTTGCGCAATTTACACGCGCAAGAGCACAAACAGCCGCCTCGAACTCGAGGTGAATTCGCTCACCACGCAGCACGAGATTTGCGCAGCCTACATCGCCAGCCAGCAGTATCGCGGCTGGGTCGCACTTCCCAAACGCTATGATGATGGAGGCCACTCAGGAAGTGGCCTGGAGCGTCCGGCTCTCGCGGCATTGATGCACGACATCGAAGCGGGGGAGGTCGACGCCGTAGTGGTGTACAAGATTGATCGACTGACGCGCAGCCTCTTGGATTTCGTCCGCCTCATAGAAGTGTTCGATCGCCGCTCCGTCGGCCTGATTTCGGTATCCCAGGCGTTCGACACAACGGACAGCATGGGCCGGATGATCCTCAATGTGCTGCTGACGTTCTCGCAATTTGAGCGCGAGCTGATCGCAGAGCGTGTGCGCGACAGCATCCGTACCCGCAAACGTCACGGCCGGGTCCACGGCGGCCTTGCGCCTTTCGGCTATGACTACCGCGATGGTGAACTAGAGGTCGTGGAAGCTGAAGCGAAGATCGTCCGCTTCATCTTCGATACCTTTCTTCGGCTGGGCACTTACACTGCGGTAATGTCGGCAGTGCGCGAAGCCGGTCTGTCGAGCTCGATGAAGACCATGAAGAACGGGACCATCAGGGGCGGTCGGCCAATGAGCTCCGGATCGGTCTATAACATTCTGCGCAACCCCATCTATGTCGGCGAAATCCGGAGTGATCACGGCACTTGGCCGGGCCGGCACGAACCGATCATTGACCGCAGTACGTGGGACACAGCAAGTGCGCTGGCAGCTGCCCGAACCCGCCATGGTCCGGGCGCATTGGGTACAGATCACTTCCTCGCAGGAATCCTGTGGGACGACCTGGGCCGCCACATGCTGCTACACCTGAACTGGGTCGACGGTGCACCCTACCATTCATACATATCCAGCAATGCCCTGTGGTCTCAGGCAGAGTTTCGCCGTGCCTATCGCTCCCGGGCAGACCGGCTCGATGCGCTTGTCATCGCGGCCTTAAGCGCGTTCTTGTGTGACCGGGGCCAATTGCGCGCCGCGCTGCGCACTCACGGTCTTTTCGGAGCGGAACTGGACCGCTTTTCGGTTCGCGGTGCAACTGCAGCAGAACGTTTGGAACGAACTCCAGCACCAGAACTGGAGGCACTCGTAACAGCGCTCGTGATCCGAATTGAAGTGGCACCAGAAACGCTCACCATTGACCTACGTCCACTTGAGTTGAGACGTTTTCTGGAATGGGAGGGGCAAGGAACGTTTGTTGGTCGACCGGCAGACTGGTCAACTAGTAATGCTCAGTACACCCTGGACGTACCTGTCAGTGTGATTGCTCCCGAGCGGTGGCCGGCATTCACCGTTCAACCTCGCGACGCTGCTTCTGCAAGCAAGCCTGACAGGCAGCTGCTCATACTGCTCCGCAGTGCTCGCGCTGCTCAGGCCCTGTTTGATGCCAACCGTGACCTCGATCTTGCCGGCCTTGCGCGCAAGTTTGGTCGAAAACCGGGATACTTTTCGCGGCTTATTCGACTGAACTATCTTGCGCCTGACATCGTCGCGTCGATCGCGGACGGCACCCAGCCACAAGGGCTTACGCGCAAGAGCCTGGCAGCCGCTCATATTCCTCTCGATTGGTCCGTACAGCGCAAGTTGCTTGGATTCGGAGAGCCTGTTCGCCCTACTACGCCGCGCAATCTGTTCGGTCGCGGTATGTGGCCCAACAGATCCCTCACCGGCGCCTGACGGCAGTTCTCAAGGCCAAGTCACCCTTACTTAAATCAGACAAGCGGCCTGTTTCGCTAACAAAGCCGTCGTTCCCGGTCTCAAAACCGACCTTTGAAACCAGAGATACGTTCACGCGGCTTCATACCAGCCGTGACACCCGATAGTGCTCCAGGCTATTCCAGCACGACAGCGAAATAGATTCGCTTTTTCGCAAGACCCGAAGGCGCTACGAGCATGAGACCGCAAAGCCAGCCCGTCTATTTTACGCGCTTGGAACTCGAGAACATCCGCTCGTTCGGCGCGCGTCAGTTTCTCGACTTGCTCGACGACAAAGGCCGCCCTGCGCAATGGACCTTAATCCTCGGCGACAATGGCGTCGGCAAGACGACGTTGCTGCAATGCCTTGCCCGCATGAGGCCGACCGTCAATGAAGCGCCCGATGAGGACGATGGCGCGGTCCCAAATCCGGTCGAACCAGAACTGGTGCGCGAGGAGGATAATGCGATCCTCAAGGCCTATGCCCGTTCGGGCACCGACCGGACCGCTTCGCTCCGCGCCGAGCTGATCGCCGGGGCGACTTTTGACGGCTCGGGACGCCGCAAGCGCCGCGAGATCTTCACCTCAGTCGAGATCACCCGCTCCAAAGGCCGAATCAAGGACATCATTCCCGACGCCGGATTTCCAGGCAAACCCATCGAGCCGCTCGTCCTGGCTTATGGCGCTGGGCGGCATATGGGCCGCGCCAATCTCGAACGCTCAACAGGAGGCGAGGGCACCGACTCGCTGTTTAATGCCGCCGCTGAATTGTTCGATCCTGAAGAGACGCTGTCGCGACTCGATTATCTCCGGCTCAAGAACCGCGAGCATGCCAAAGCCAAGCTCGCCAGCCTAAAGGCGCTCCTCGTCGAAATTCTACCCTATCTCGAAAACCCCGGCGATATCGATATCCGCGGGCCGCGATTGCCCGGAGACGATGATGAGGAAGGCGGGGTGTGGATTAAGACCCCCTTCGGCGTCGTGCCGATTAGCCGGATGAGCCTTGGCTATCAGACCGTCATGGCCTGGACCGCCGATATCGCTTGGCGGTTGCTTAACCATTATCCCGATTGCCCGAACCCGCTGCTGGAACCGGCGATCGTCATCGTCGACGAAATCGATTTGCATCTCCACCCGCAATGGCAGCGCTCGATCCGCCGCCACCTCACCACGCATTTTCCCGCCGTCCAGTTCATCGCCACGGCACATAGCCCGCTGATGGCGCAGGACGCGCTCGAGACCAATTTGGCGGTGCTGCGCGACAATGACGGCGAAGCCACAATCGTGAGTGATCCGGCGGTCGTCAAGAATTGGCGGCTCGACCAGATCTTGACCAGCGAGCTGTTCGGCTTGGAGTCGGCGCGTCCGCTCGCGGTCGAGCAGGCGATCGAGCGGCGCAATGCCTTGACGATCAAGTCGCGGCTGAGTGAAGGCGAACGCGCCGAGCTGAGCCGGCTCAACGCCTTCGTCCACCAACTGCCCACCGCCGAGCGCGAACAGGATCAGCGGGCGATGGATATCTTGAGGCGTGCCGCGGCAGCGATCGGCAAGCCCGGCGCGCAATGATCCGCGTCGTCAAGCCGGATGCGCCGGCCAAGCTTCTTGAAGGGATCCATCCGACGGCGGCCGATTGCCTACTCTATGACGGCGACAGCGCCGCTTATGATGCCGGCACCGCCAATTTCGAAATCAGCTCGGCAATCTATGGCCATGCCGAGGTCAAGGACGTGCTGCGCGCCGCCCAGCACAGCAAATGCTGCTTTTGCGAGGGCATGTTCGAGGCCAATGCCGCCGCCGATGTCGAGCATTTCCGGCCCAAGAAATACGCGCAGCAAGGCCGGCGCCAGGCGAAGCTTTATCCCGGCTATTATTGGCTCGGCTATGTCTGGAGCAACCTCTATTACAGCTGTCAGGTCTGCAACCGCAGCCATAAGAAGAACTTTTTCCCGCTTGGCGACCCAGCGACGCGCGCTCGCAATCATCACGGCGATGTCGCTGCCGAAGCGCCGCTGATCCTCGACCCCGGCGGTCCGCTCGATCCGCGCGACCATATCCGCTTCGACGACGAAGTAGCGGTCGGTGCGACGCCCCAAGGCAAGGCGACCGTAGACTATGTCGGGCTCAATCGCTTGCCATTGATCGAGGCGCGCTTGGAATGGTTTCAAATTCTCGATCTGATGCGCTGCGCCGCGGCGATACCTGAGGAAGGCGCCACGCTCGAGACGCTTCAGACCATCGCCGACGCCCGAGCCTTTTTGGCCGAAGCAGTGCTGCCGACCTCGAAGTTCAGCGCGATGGTCGAGGACATGCTGGCAGGCGCCGCCTAGCCTTGGCCCGCTTGGGCAATGCGGACGCAGGAGAGCCAGTCGGATACCAGCCGCTTGCCGTGCGCGGTAAGCGTGGGAGATGCCGCCAGATCGCCGAGGCTCTCGACTTCCTGCCCGATTTCGATGCGCCGCCGCGCAGCGTAGTGGGCAATTTCCCGATCGTGCGGGTGGTTGGCGCTAAGCGCGTCCAGCCAGTCAAAAATCACTCGGAATACGAAGAGCCCGTGGATCAGTCCGCCGATTGGGCGCTCCGTGTCTTGCCAAGGCGAATAGCCCGTCGCGGCGCGCTCGCCTGGCTGGGGCTGGCGTACCAATGGCTCGCGCGCCTCGACTAGGCTGAGCTGCAAATGCATTGCTTCGTGAAGGATCGATTCCGCCAGCCGCAGCGCCGCCGCTGGTTCGCCGTCCGGGATAGACACGAAGATCGAAAAGGGCAGCTCGGGGTCGGAGTGGCTGCTGTCATAGCCGGGGCCGCGCGGCACCAGAGGGTGTAAACGCTGCACCAGCGCCTCGACCGCTTCGCGCAGGCCGGGGCCGGCGGCAAGTAAGTCGAGCGCATCGCCGAAAAGCGCCGCTGCGCCCTCCCGAGGGAGGGTCTTGGTCAGAGTAAGTCCAAGCGCTGTATAGCGCTCGCGCGCGCGGCCACTCAGGATTTCGAAGCGCGCATGCGGCAGACCGGGGATAGGGGCGGTACGTGCGTTTGCGGCAGCAACGGCGTTTTGTGCTGCAACGGAGCCGGTTTGCAGCGTCGCGGCTGCGCAAAAGTTTAGAGCTGCCGACGGGTCGCCTTGCTGGCCTGCCGCGCTGTCTAGGCCGAGCCACGCGGAACTGCCATAGTCTGCAGCATTATACGTGGCATGCGCCTGCGCGAACGCGGCCACCAATTCCTTCGCCAGGCCGGGCTGCCATGCCCGGCTGGGGTCAGGCTTAAGGGTCGTCGGTGGCATGGAAGGAATAGACCAGCGTGTAGCGTTCGCCGCCATGCATGCGCGAAACCGCATGGTGCGAGTGGGGGCCGATCTCGAAGCCGATCCCGGTGCCGCTGACCGGGCGCAGCACCCGGTGGACATCGGAGGCATCGAAGCTGTTAAACAGCATAAAGAAGCCGCCATCCGCATCATCGAGCCCGCGATTGAGCTGGACGGTCAGGCGGTGGGTTTCGCCGCCATTGAGAAAATCATTGTGAATGGCGATGCGCTGCCCCGCGACAAGCTTGTGTGCGACCAGCTCGACCTTGGGGCCCAGATGCTTGCCGAAATGGTCGCCGATCGTGCGGCGCAGCGCGCCGAGCGCCTCAGCCGACACCAAAGCCGCGGCGATGCCTGGAGGAGGCGCATCGAATAGGCTGAACTCATATTGTTCGTAGAAATCATGCTCGACGAGACGCCAGGGCGCATCGCTTTCAAACCAGTCAAGCAGGGCTGCTTCGATCCGAGGTTCGAGGCAGCGTTCGGCAACGAAATAGGGGAAGGGCGTCTTCGCATGCCCGCTGATCGCGAGCGACGCGGGTGCGGAAGCGGCGCCGGTCACTGCGTCGCCCTTTAGCGGTTATGCCGGTGATAGGTCCGGTTGTAGGCTGTGGTCAGCGTGACCGGCGCCTCGTTACGGACTTCCTCAACTAAGCGGCGCAGCGCCACGCTGTCGGCCAGTACCAGATCGAGCGGTGCGGGCGAGGCGTCGGTTAGGTCACGGGCGGGCGAATCTAACATGAAGGCTCCCTTTCAAGCGGCTTGTGCCGCCATGCGGGCCAGGACGCCACGCATTTCGGCAATGAGGTGGCGCTGATCGGCGCAAAAGATCGTCGGATTGTCGAACCCGCCGGCCGCACTCCAGCGATGCGCGACCATGCCGCCTCCGCAAATGCCAAGATCGGGGCAGTCATGGCATTGATCGGCGAGCATGCTCTGCTGGCGGTAATATTGGTCAAACGCCTGGCTTTCGAGAAAATCCTCGAGTGGATCGTCGAGGATCGACCATTGCCGTTCGAACCGGTCGGCTCCCGGATGCGCTACCTTGAGCGTATCGTTCTTGTCGATCCGCCCGTCGGGTTCGATCACCAGAATCCCATAGTCGGTGTTCCCGACGCCTTCCTTCTGGCTCTGGCCGCCCATCAGCAGCCGCATCATATCGTCTAGAATGCGAATCCGAGGCGGCTCAGGGTCTGCGAGATAGAGCGCGAGCAGCCTGCTGAGCCAGCCACCATATTCGATCGAGCTAGGTCCGGCTTTGCCAAAGGGCAATTGGTCCCAATTGCCGTCGCGGACGAGGAAGTCGAGACAGGGCGCACCAGTCGTCTTCAATGCGGCATAGACTTGGGCCGGGTCGCTGGTCGGATCGATAACTGCGAGCACGCCCGCGAACAGCGGAAGCGCATCGCTTCGCCCGGTCAGCCGCGCGATCCCCGCCGCGACGCGCGTGTGCGAGCCTGCCTGGGCGTGGTCGGTGCGGAATCGGTCATGGACGCCGGCCGGGCCGTCGATGCTGACCGAAATGCCGACATCATAGGCGACCAAAACATCGATGATCGCATTGCTCAGTAGTACGCCATTGGTCTGAACATGGATACCGCACGGATGCGGAAGCTCCGCGCGCAGCATGCCGCATAATTTAGCCAAGCGTTCACGCCCCAGCATTAGCGGCTCGCCGCCATGTAAAACGACACTGAACGGGGTTTGCTGTCGGCGATATTGAGCGCCGAGACTGGCGGCGACCCGCGCGGCGATCTGTTCGGACATCAGCTTGGGCTGGCTGCGCCAGCTATCGTCGCCCATGTGATAGACGTAGCAATAACCGCAATCGAGATTGCAGCGGCTGGCGACTTTGAGAAGAACCGTGTCGACGGTCCTGAGCAATCTGCCGCTGAGCTGCGCCGTCACCGATTATGTCGGTTGTGCGTACGGTTATATCCCCGCACCGCCGACATCGTCTGTCCGCCCGCGACTTCTTCAACCAGCCGCTGCAGCGCGACGCTGGTGGCGGGCAGGTCGAGGCTGGCCGGACCAGCCAAGAGGGGCTTGCTTTGCATCGGAATGCCTCCTGAGTCTTAGCGTCTACGATAGCAGCGATCCTAAACGCCTGCTACAAGAAAGATCGGCAGTCCAAAGCCATCACTCGTTGTCTGCCCAGTAGTCCCCCTAGTACGATCCGAAGTGCTTGGCAGAACAGGTAAAGTATGTCGACTATGATGTATACCGACAAATAGGACATTATTGAAATAGTTTTCGAAATACGCCCAAATAAATTTCTCGTGATTAAACAGTGATGATAAATCTTCATGCGAATACGGTAAATTCATTTGAATAGTAGTAAATGTGGAATGTTCTGATCTATGCCGACGCGAGTAAAGATGCTGAATGACTGCTCTTTTTTCTTCTTGTCCCGACTGTGGCGGCAGTGGCCGCTGGTTCGATATGCCAGAAGGGAAGCGCCGCATCGCTATGGCGAGATGGGCCATTCGAATTGTACCATCGGTCGCTCGGGTCGCGGAAATCGAAGCGCGATTTCGGCAGCTCGATCAGGATTGGCGATAGTGTGTCTGAGCGGCGGCCCTGATGACAATTAAAGTGAACGCCACCGCTCGCTGCCTTTGAGTCCCAGGGTGATACGTCGAGTGACGGCTACCGTAAGCCGCCTACTATTAGGCTGAATCACCGAGATGGGGCGCGTAGCTGCCATGGTACATGGCCGCAACGAGGGCAGCTAACTGCCAATCGCGCTCTAAAACCTGCCCTTCCAGATCGTCGAAGGGTTTCGGGCGCCGTCAGGCGTACTAAACCCGGACAGGTACGACCCGCGGTGAGTCATGAGATACCTATGGGGATTTCGGATTCGGTGGGGTCTGGAGTGTCGGTTGAGCACTGCGTGGCGGTGGTGCGGGCCGCATCAACCACAGGCTTTTTCGGTGGCGGGACCACCTGTTTGATCGTTGTGTTGGCGCTCTATCGCTGCATTTGGGATTTACGGGGGCGGCGAAGGTGAACGCTGGCGTTTCCAGCGAGGCAGTGGCCTCTGGATTGGACAGGCGCAGGCCATGCCGGGTCATGGCGCAGTCTCCCGGACGATCAACGGCACCCTGGGCGGTGCTCGTGGCTGCCGCCAGCGCTCGAAGGTTTCGATGATGACCATGTGCCCGCCGCAGCAGGGGCACGGCGGGCGATGGTCGACAGGCTCATCGACGTTATCGTTGGCCGGTCCGGGGGTGACCTCGAGCAACTGGCGGGCGAGCGCCAGGCTCGTTTTACGAGTTGAGCCAGCCAGCAGCCCGTAGTGGCGGATGCGGTGGAACCCGCGCGGCAGGACGTGAAGCAGGAAGCGGCGGATAAACTCGTCGGTCGCAAGGGTCATCACCCGCTGGCGATCCGGGCCGTCGCGCTTGTAGTCCTTGTAGCGGAAGGTGACGCCGCTGGCATCGAACGCGATCAGCCGTCGGTTGGAGATGGCCACGCGGTGGGTGTAGCGCGAGAGGTAGGCGAGCACGGCTTGCGGCCCCGCGAACGGCGGCTTGGCATAAACCACCCAGCGCTTCTTTCGGACCGGCGCGAGGTGGCGCAGGAACATCCTGCGGTCGGCGAGTGGGGCTGCCTTACCGAAGAACGCAAGGTGCCCGGCCTGGTGCAACTGGATCAGCCGGGCGAGGAACAAGCGGCGGAACAATGCCCCTAGCACCCGGACCGGCAGCAGGAAGGCGGGACGCGAGGATATCCAGCGCTTGCCACCGGGCGCGATGCCGCCACCCGGCACGATCATGTGCACATGCGGGTGGTGTGTCATCGCCGAGCCCCAAGTGTGGAGCACGGCGGTGATGCCGATCTTTGCGCCAAGGTGCTTCGGATCGGCCGCGATGGTCAGCATCGTCTCGGACGCCGCCCGGAACAGCAGATCGTAGACCACTGCCTTGTTCTGCCAGGCGATGTCGGCGACCTCGGCGGGCAGCGTGAACACGACGTGGAAGTAGCCGACCGGGAGCAGGTCGGCCTCGCGCGCCGCCAGCCAGTCACGTGCCGCCGCGCCCTGGCACTTGGGGCAATGCCGGTTACGGCAGGAGTTGTATGCGATCCGCCAGTGCCCGCAGTCCTCGCAGGCCTCGACATGACCGCCCAGCGCTGCGGTCCGGCAGTTCTCGACCGCCGTCATCACCTTGAGCTGGACGAGGTTCAGGTGCCCGGCATGGGCGGCCCGATAGCCGGGCCCGGCAGCGCGGAAGATGTCGGCGACCTCGAGCGAGGTGCGCACCAGCTCAACCGGGCGGCGAGCCTTGTGGCCCTGGGAACATTCCCAGGCGGTCGAGTGGGCTGACCACGGCCTTCACCGTTTTGGTCGCCACCCGGGTGTACAGCGTCGTGGTTTGCAACTGCGAGTGCCCTAGCAGGACCTGGATGATGCGGACATCGACGCCGTCTTCGAGCAGGTGAGTGGCAAAGCTGTGGCGCAAGGTATGCGGCCCGACCCGCTTGGTGATCCCGGCGGCATGGGCAGCTTCGGCAGCAATGCGGTGCACTTGCCGGGTGCTGATCGGCTTGAGGTAATGCATGCCCGGGAACAGCCAGCCATCGGGATGCATCACACCCTCTTTGCGCCCGATCTTCCACCATTCCCGCAGGAGGAGGAGCAGATCCTGGGCGAGCATGGCATTGCGGTCCCGGCCACCCTTGCCGCACTCGACCCGGAGCAACATGCGTTCGCTGTCGATGTCACGGACCTTGAGGCGGGACACTTCGCCTGCGCGCAGGCCGGCACCATAGGCAACGGACAGGATCGCCTGGTGCTTGATGCTGGTCGTGGCATTGAGCATCCGGCCCACTTCGTCCCGGCTGAGCACGGTCGGGAGCCCCCGAGGGTGCTTCACCCGGTGGAGCTTGCGGGTCAGGTCAGGACGGTCCAGCGTTCGTATGTAGAAGAACCGCAGCGCCGACACCGCGGTGTTCATGGCCGGGGCGCCGAACCCCATCTCCGACTGCTCGATCTGGTAGCGCCGCAGATCCTCATCGGTTGCCCTGTCGGGCGGCCGTCCAAGCCAGATCGCGAACCGCTCGACATCGCGCAGATAATTGCGCTGTGTCGTCCGGCAGAGACGATGGACCTTCATGTCCTCGATCATCCGCTCACGCAGCGTCGTGGCAGCGCCTGGCATAGTGCTATTGGTCATATTCGACTCCTCGGTTGAAGAAGTCGAAAGGGTCTGCCTCTTGATCGCGGGGCTCAACCAGTGCGCGTTGTAGGCTGCCTACTCACAACATCAGGTCCAGCGCCATTCCCGCGCCAGCGGGTTCGTACACGTCCGACATAGCGGACATGCGCCTAGCGCATTTTAAGAATCTAGCTAATGGCTACTTTAGGGCGGCCGCCCCAACCGCGACCAGGTTAGCGGCCGCCCGACTTAATCGACATTCCATTGGACTTGACGCGCACTGCAAGCATTGGTGCTGTCACTGAATCGCGGCCCCGAAAGACGGCCGCCGCCCTGACTAGCGCGACTGGCAGGGCTTTGGGTGGTAGGAGCAGCGGTGGTCGCTGCTCCGATGGAGAACCACCCATGATTGTCGATGCAAGCACCAAGCCCGCCGCAAAGCGCCCGCACAAGATGGCCCGCGAACCAAAGCCCGAAGAGGCCAACAAAGCCACGCCTAAGCAAGCGAGCAAGACGAGCATCGTGCTAGGCATGCTCCAGCGACAAGAAGGAGCAACGATCGACCAACTGGTGGTCGCAACCGGATGGCTACCGCATACCACCCGCGCAACGCTGACCGGCCTCAAGAAGAAGGGCCACGTAGTCGTCAGCGACAAGGTCGAAGGGCAGGGTCGCATCTACCGCGTGGTGGCGTCCTGATGGCACGCAGGCCCTACATGAGCCTCGGGCGGCTGGCCGAACTGCCGCCCCAGGATCTCAAGGCCGAGTGGGCACGCCGCTATGGCGCGCCTGCTCCGGCGCTCTCGCCTGAACTCCTGCGGCTGGGGATCGGTTACAAGTTGCAGGAGCAACGGCTGGGCGGAATCAGTCGTGCGACCCGGACGCTGCTTCGCCAGGTGGCAGCGAGCGGGGGGGAGGGCGACCAGAAGAAGCCGCTTCCCCGCAAGCTCACACCCGGTACCCGGCTGATCCGCGACTGGCATGGTGTGGGCCACACCGTGATCGTGCTGGAAGACGGCTTCGAGTACGATGGCAAGCACTGGAAGTCGCTCACAGCGATTGCCAAGACCATCACGGGTAACCAGTGGAACGGTCCGCTGTTCTTTGGCCTCGCCGAGCGGAAGAAGAAGCCATGAAGCCGCTGCGCTGTGCGGTCTATACCCGCAAGTCGACCGAGGATGGGCTTGAGCAGGAGTTCAACAGCCTCGACGCCCAGCGCGAGGCCTGCGAGGCTTATATCCTAAGCCAGCGCCACGAAGGCTGGACGCTCGTTCCAGGCCGCTACGACGACGGCGGCTACTCCGGTGGCAACATGGAGCGGCCTGGCCTCAAAGCTTTGATGGAGGAGGTCGATGCCGGCCAGATCGACGTCATCGTCGTCTACAAGGTTGACCGGCTGACCCGCAGCCTTGCTGACTTCGCCAAGATCGTCGAGCGGCTCGATGCAAAGGAGGCCAGCTTCGTCTCGGTGACACAGGCGTTCAACACTACGACCAGCATGGGGAGGCTAACGCTCAACGTGCTGCTGTCGTTCGCCCAGTTCGAACGCGAGGTTACCGGTGAGCGCATCCGGGACAAGATCGCGGCCTCCAAGAAGAAGGGTATCTGGATGGGTGGGCCGGTGCCGCTTGGGTACCAGGTGATCGAGCGCAAACTCGTCCCAGTCCCGGAAGAGGCGGAGCGGGTGCGCACCATAATGCGCCGCTATCTTGAGATCTGGAATGTTCCCAGACTGATCGAGATCCTGCGGGCCGAGGGCATCGTTACCAAAGTCCAGCAACGGGTCAGTGGCCCACATCGAGGCGGGATACCGTTTGCACGCGGAAGTTTGTTTCATCTACTTAAGAACCCGGTTTATCGCGGTAAGATCGTCCACAAAGGCAAGGTCTATGACGGCGAGCACGAGGCCATCGTGTATGAGGCCTTGTGGAACGCAGTCCAAGCCCAGCTCAAGGAAAAAGCGCCGCCAAGGAAGCGCTCTACCAACGAGCCGCAGCAGGCCATGCTGCGCGGCCTGATTACTGACCCGAACGGCAGGCCGATGGTCCCGACCTACGGCTCGAGCAAAGCAAAGCGCTACGCCTACTACGAGACCCGCAAGGACTTGGCCCGGCCAGGAGATCCGCCCGGCATCCGGTTCCAGCGCGGCCATCTCGAGCAACATCTCATTGGTCACCTTGAAGAGCTGCTTGGGGACGAGCACGCCCTGAGGCGCTTGTCAGAAATCGAGGATGCTGCATCTCTCCGGACGATGTTTGCGACCGCCCACCTTCTTGCGGTCGACTTGCGCGAGATCCGTAAGGTTGAGACCGCGCTTCGCTCGCTGGTCGATGGCATCGCGATCCGAGCGGACTGCATGGAGATCAGTCTGAAGCCGACTGCCCTTAGCATCGAAGCAGATTCCACCTGGACCTGGACGCTGCCTCTTCCGACGCGGCGGCCCTTCCGAGAGGCTCGGATCAGGGTCGACAGCGATGCAACTAAAGCGCGTACATTAGACGATCTGCTCGCCCTAGTAGCTGATGCGATGGCGGTCCAACGTCTGGTCCTGGCATCTCCGGAATTCAGTCTGGCCCAACTGGCCAAGCGGGAAGGGCGGTGCCGAACCCAGCTCACCAGGCTGCTGCGGCTCTCATGGATGAGCCCGAGAATCGTCGATGCCATCGCTGATGGTACCCAGCCTAAGGGGCTGACGCGCCGCGCCCTGCTGACCTGCGATATGCCGATCGAATGGGCCCAGCAGGAACGGCAGTTCGGCTTCGCTCCCTGAGCGACAATCAATCCAACAAAACGGGGTGAAGCCGGGTTCTTCGGGGCAGAGAATCCGGCATATTTTTGGCCTCAGCAGCAAGCTTGCCAAGGTTCTCTGGCTTCACTCTGGTTTTGATGTGTCGCCAAACCCCGCGGAACTGCCCCATTTAGCAGGCGCAGGGTGCCCGCAGGCCAAATTCAGTTACCTCGAAAGACTGATTGGTGCGGTCGAGAAGACTCGAACTTCCACGGGCTTTCGCCCACAACGACCTCAACGTTGCGCGTCTACCAATTCCGCCACGACCGCTAAATCATCGGCGCGAAACGTGTCGCCCCGGGGGGGTAGGAGCGGGCCATTAGCAAAGGGTCCGGGGGGGCGCAAGCGCGGAAAGACCAACCGCGTGATTGCCGAACTGTGCCGGCCCGGGACGTCCCGCAAAGGGCGATTGCGGACATGGTAAATTCGCCGTTTACAGCTGGCGATGATCCATGGTGCCCTGGTCCTGTTGGCTTCTGGTGCAGTTGCTGCATCTGGACCCGCCGCTGCGCCGGCCGCACCGCGCGGGGTCCAGGTTGCAGCGCTGGCAACCGTGGAGATCATTGCGGCGGCGCGCGCAACGGTTGAGGCCGGCCCGCAGGAGCCGCGCCGTCAGCTGCGGCGCAATAGCGCCGGGCAGGCCGTCGTCGAGTTCGAGTAGGGACTAGTTCGGTTTCCAGCCGAATTCGGCGCGCACGCCTGACTTGGGAACAGGCACCAGCGCTTCGCGGATGTCAGCACTTTCGCCTGGGGCGAGCACGCGCTTGGGTGAGCGCACTTCGGCAGTGTGAACGATCCGTCCGCGCGAATCGCGCAGCACGATCAGGATCCCCGGCACGCTGCGCGCATTTTGCGAGGTGTTGGTGACGGTGCCATTGGCACCGAAATACCAGGTGCCGTTGGGCAACTGGTAACGATCCTGCTGACGCGCGGGGAACTCCAGCTTCAGCCCTGGCTGCTCTTCGGCGAAGATGGGCTTGGCGAAGGGCATCCAATCCGGCAGGCCGTACCAGGCCGTGGCCCCGATCGCGCCGATCGAGACCGTGGCAAACAGCACTGCCGCCATCATCCACATCTTTGCGGGATTGCGGCGCGGGGCCAGCAGCGGCTGGTGATCGAACTGCGACGTCTCGTCGTATTCGCCATAGGCGCTGTGGAAAACCGGCTCGGTATAGACCGGCGGGACCGGAACCGGTTCGTCGCGCGGCTCTTCGGCATAGCCCTGGGCGGGTGCTGCGGGTTCTGGTTCCGGCGCGGCATCGGGCTCAGGCGCCGCTTCCTTAGCAGGACTCTCTGCCGGTGCGGCGGCGGCCGGTTCATTCCAGCGCCAGGCGTCCTCTGCACGCGGCGGCGGCGATGACGCGGCCTCTGGCTCATTCGCTGGCTCAGGCTGGGCAACGGGAGCCGGTTCCGGGGCTGGCGGCGGCGGTGGTGGTGCAACAGGCGCCGGCGGCGGCGTGATTTCCGGGCCGTCCTGGAACCAGTTGTGCTTGCACTTGGCGCAGCGCACCGTTCGCCCGTCGACGCCGATCGCGCTGTCAGGCACGACATAGCGGGTAGCACAGGCAGGGCACGCAATGATCATGGTGCATCCGTTAAGCATGGCCTGCCGCAGCGGGGCAAGCACAAGCGCGGTGAAGGTGGGCCGCATTGCCCTTTTTTCCACACTGAATGGTCGCTATAGCCCCCCGCGAAGCACTCTTTTGCCGGATAGACCTTGTCAGCGATGAATCCCGGAACTCTGCAATGAATGGCGGCAGCCCGGGGGAGATCGTGCATTTCGACAATGTCGGACTGCGCTATGGCGCCGATCGCGAGGTGCTGAGCGACGTTTCGTTCACGCTTTTCCCCGGCAGCTTTTATTTTCTCACGGGAGCAAGCGGCGCGGGGAAAACCTCGCTGCTCAAGCTGCTGTACCTGGCCCAGCGCCCTTCGCGCGGGATGATCCGGATGTTCGGCACCGATGCGATCACCTTGCCGCGCGATCGGTTGCCGGGTTTCCGCCGCCGGCTGGGCGTGGTCTTTCAGGATTTCCGGCTGGTCCAGCACTTGTCGGCGTTCGACAATGTCGCGCTGCCGCTGCGCGTGGCTGGCGTGCCGGAGCGCGATCTGACCAAGCCGGTGACCGACATGCTCGAATGGGTCGGGCTGACCGAGCGGATGCACGCGCGGCCCGCCCAGCTCTCGGGCGGGGAGCAGCAGCGCGTCGCGATTGCCCGCGCCGTCATCGGCCGGCCGGAACTGCTGGTGGCCGACGAGCCGACCGGCAACGTCGATCCAGACATGGCGATCAAGCTGCTGCGCCTGTTCGAGGCGCTCAATCGGCTCGGCACCACGGTGGTGGTCGCTACTCACGATGTCCACCTGCTGAAGAAGGTGCCGGATTCGCTCATCATGCGGCTCGACAAGGGGCGATTGTCCGATCCCACTGGCGCGCTGCGCTATCCACCGCGGCCGCGACCGGTGCAGGGCTGAGCGCCATGGCACTGAAGCTTCCCCCTGTGACAGGCGGCTCGCTGGTGCGCGGCTTGCGGTCGCTTTCCGGGCTGGATCAGGCTGAACTGGTCCCCCAGACGCGGCTCGCCGGGCCAATGCCCTGGGTGATCGCGATCATGGTGGCGCTGACGGTGATTGCTGCCGCAGCCGGGCTGGCTGCCAGCAATGTCGCGCGCAATGCGTCCGATGCATTGTCGGGCGGCGTAACGGTGCAGATTGTCGAAGCCGATCCGATCGTGCGGCTGCGCCAGGCCGAGGCTGCGGCGCAGCGGCTCAATGCCCTGCCCGGGATCGATGCGGCCACGGTGGTCAGCCAGGAAGAGGTTGAGCGGCTGATCGAGCCCTGGCTGGGCGGACTGGCGATCGACGGGCAGCAGATTCCCGTTCCGGCCATCGTCGATGTGCGCCTGCGCAAAGAAGTTTCGGGTGAGCGACTGGGCGCGCTGCGCCGGATCGTCCGCGAAGTGGCGCCCGGTGCGCGGGTTGATGCGCAATCGACCTGGCTCAAGCCGGTGTTCGGCGCGATCGATTCCTTGCGGCTGCTGGCGCTGGCGCTGGTCGGCCTGCTGGCCGGCGCGCTTGCCGCTGTGGTGCTGCTGGCGGTCCGCAATGCGCTGGGCACCAATCGCGACACGATCGAGATCGTTCACCTGCTGGGCGGGACTGACCAGCAGATTGCCCGCGTGTTCCAGCGTTCGGTCGGTTATGACGCAGCGGGTGGCGGTGCGATCGGCCTGACGGCGGGGCTGGTGGCGGTGCTGGCACTGGGGCAACAGTTTGCGGGGCTTGGGGCCGGGCTGATCAGCGGCGGGGCGCTGGGCTGGATCGACTGGCTGCTGATTGCATTGGTCCCGGTTGCCGGGGTCGGTCTGGCCATGCTGACCGCGCGCTGGACCGTGCTGCGCGCGCTGCGGCGGATGCTGTAGCATGGGTCACGTGGTCTCCCGCAGTCTGGGCTTCGTCGTGCTCGCCTGGGCGGTGGGGTTCGTGCTGTTTGCCGTCACCCTGCCGCAACCGGCGGCTGAAGAGCAGACCGATGCCGTCGTCGTCCTGACTGGCGGCAGCGGGCGGATCGAACGCGGGCTTGAAGCACTGAAGCGCGGCTGGGCCGATCGCCTGCTCGTCTCCGGCGTTGATCGCAGCGTGAAGCCTTATGAGTTTGCGGTCCAGTACCGCGTGCGGGCATCGCGCATGGCCTGCTGTGTGACCCTGGGTTACCAGGCGATCGATACCCGGTCGAACGCGCTCGAAACCGCCGAATGGCTGCGGCGTGAGCGGGTAAGAAGCGTGCGGCTGGTGACCAATGACTGGCATATGCGCCGCGCCAGGCTGGAACTGGACCGCATGGCACCGGCCGGGGTGAAGATCGTTGCCGATGCGGTGCCCACCCGGCCCAGTTTTTCAACGCTGCTGCGCGAATACAACAAGCTGCTGGCGCGAAGCATCGCTGGCGCGCTAGGGGCGGGATGACCCGTCATGATCATCGCGCGCAACATCCTTTTCTACCTTGCCTTCTACCTGGGCAGCCCGGTCTATGTGCTGCTGGCTGCGGCGCAGTTCGCGCTGGGCCTGAACGATGCCTTCCGCAACACGGTGGAGGCCTGGTCACGCTTTCATGTTACCTGCGCGCGGATCTTTCTGGGCATCCGGCTGGTTGTCGAGGGACAGATTCCCGAGGGACCGATCCTGATCGCGATGAAGCACCAGTCGTTTTACGAGGCCATCAATGCACCGGGTTTCTTCGGGCGTCCGGCCGTTTTTGCCAAGGCTGAGCTGACCCGCATCCCGGTCTGGGGCCGGGTCGGCCAGCGCTATGGCCTGATCGCCGTGCGCCGCGATCAGGGTGCCTCTGCACTGCGCAAGATGCTGGCTGCTGCAAAAGCCTTCAGTGCCGAGGGGCGGCCGCTGGTGATCTTCCCCGAAGGCACCCGTGTGCCGTTTGGCCAACGGCGCGAATTGCAGGCCGGGTTCGCCGGGCTGTACAAGCTGCTGGGCCTGCCCGTCGTGCCGGTCGCGGCCAACAGCGGGCCGCTTTACCACCGCTGGCTGAAGCGGCCTGGCACTGTAATCTACCGGATTGGCGAGACAATTCCGCCGGGCCTGGCGCGTGAAGAGGTCGAGGCCCGCGTCCAGGATGCGATGAATGCGCTGAACGGCCCCGCCGCGTGAGCGAAAAGAAGCACCGCTCGCCCCTTTCGGTGCTGGGGCCGGGGCTGGTGACCGGGGCAGCGGACGACGATCCGAGTGGTATCGCCACTTACAGCCAGGTCGGCGCGCAGTTTGGCTATGGCTTGCCCTGGCCCTTGCTGTTCAGCTTTCCGCTGATGGCTGCGATCCAGGAAATCTGCGCCCGGATCGGCGCCAGCACGGGCAAGGGCATCGCCCAGAACCTGCGCGACAATTATCCGCGCGCTTTGCTGCAATTCGTGGTGGTCCTGCTGGTCATCGCCAACGTGATCAACCTGGGGGCCGACCTTGGGGCGATGGGGGCGGCGCTGAGCCTGTTGATCCCAGGTCCGCTGCTGCCAGCAACGATTGCCTTCGGCGTGATCAGCGTGCTGCTGGAGGTGTTCGTCTCTTACGGGCGCTATGCGGCCGTGCTGAAATGGGCGACGCTATCGCTGTTTGCCTATTTCGCGGTGGTGATCCTGGCCGAGGTGGACTGGTGGGCTGCGATCAAGGGTACGGTCGTGCCGAGTTTCAAGTTTGACAAGGACCACGCCATGGCCCTGGTCGCGATCCTCGGAACAACGATCAGCCCCTACCTGTTCTTCTGGCAATCGGGCCAGGAAGTGGAAGAACAGCATCGCCGCCACGTCAAGCCGCTGATGATCAGCCCCCGGGCTGCCGGGGCGGAGCTAAAGCGGATTCGCACCGACACGCTGGTCGGGATGGGCTTTTCGAACCTGACCGCGATCGTCATCGTGATTGCTACCGCCGCGACCTTGCATCAGGCCGGGGTTACGGAGATCGACAGTGCGGTCAAGGCGGCCGAGGCGCTGCGCCCGATCGCGGGTGAACTGGCCTTTGCCCTGTTTGCGATTGGCATCATCAGTACCGGACTGCTCGCGGTGCCAGTCCTGGCGGGTTCGGCCGCCTATGCCGTGGCCGAAAGCTTCGGCTGGCGCGAGGGGCTCAACCGCCGCCCGCGCGAGGCCAAGGCGTTTTATGCCGTGATCGCGGTGGCGACCTTGGCTGGCGTGGCGATGAATTTCTTCGCGATCAACCCGATGAAGGCACTGTACTGGTCGGCAGTGGTCAATGGCCTGCTGGCGCCGCCGTTGATGCTGGTGACCATGCTGATCGCCCGCAACCGCAAGGTCATGGGCGACCTTGCGATCAGCGGTGTGCTGGAGTTCGGCGGCTGGCTCTCCACCGCGGTGATGACTGTGGTCGCGGTGCTGTTCCTGGTGATCTGAACGTCAACCGGCGTGATCGCTGCGGCCAAAGTCGGGCCGGGCATCATCCTGACCTTCGGCAATGATCGAGCGGCGGATCGCGCGGGTGCGGGTGAACAGCTCGAACAGGGCGTCGCCATCGCCCCAGCGGATCGCGCGCTGCAGGGCGGTCAGATCCTCGCTGAAACGCTGGAGCATTTCCAGCACGGCGTCCTTGTTGGTCAGGAACACGTCGCGCCACATGGTGGGATCGGATGCGGCGATCCGGGTAAAATCGCGAAACCCGCCGGCGGAATACTTGATGACTTCGCTCTGGGTCACGCCTTCAAGGTCGGATGCTGTGCCGACGATGGTATAGGCGATCAGGTGCGGCAAGTGGCTGGTGACGGCCAGAACCAGATCGTGGTGCTGGGCATCCATCAGCTCGACCTTGGCGCCAAGCGCTTCCCAGAAGGCGGAGAGCGCGGCGACCTTGGCGGCATCCGCGCCTTCGGGCGGCGTGATGATGCACCAGCGGCCCCGGAACAGGCTGGCAAAGCCCGCATCCGGCCCGGAGCGCTCCGTGCCGGCCACCGGGTGGGCCGGGATCACGGCGCGGCCGGGTAGGGCTTCAGCCAGGGCCGTCGCGACGCTCTGCTTCGAGGAGCCGACATCGCTGATCACCGCATCGGCGGGAATGGCTCCAGCAAGCTCGGCCGCGACGTCACCAATTGCTCCGACCGGCACGCAGAAGATGATCAGATCGGCATGGGCGACGGCTTCCGCGCCAGTTTCGCAGACTGTGCCGACAAGACCGCGCTCCGCAGCGCGGGCGCGCGCCGCGGGGTCGCGGTCCCAGCCGGTGGTGGCGACGCCCGGCAGGCTCTCTTGCACCGCCAGGCCGATCGAGCCGCCCAGCAGGCCGAGGCCGATGATGGCGACCCGCTCAAAGCTCATCGCGCGGCCTCCGCCATGTCGCGCAGCGCGGCGGCGATGGCGTCCATCTGTTCGGCTGTGCCAATGGTGATGCGCAGCGCATGGCCCAGCCCCTGGTTCGGCAGCCAGCGGACGATATAGCCGCGCTCCGCCAGCCCGTTATAGGCGGCCTCGGCGCTCAGGGCGCCTTCGAACAGCACCAGCAGGAAATTGGCTTCGCTCGGCACGGCGCGCAGACCGTGATTGCCCATGGCCTCGATCGCCGCCGCGAACCGCGCCCGCTCGGCCCGGTTATGCTCGCGTGAGGAAACAACGAAATCCTGGTCGGCCACGGCCGCCAGCGCCATGGCCTGGCCGCTGTTGGTCACATTGAACGGTCCGCGAATGCGGTTGAGCGTATCGATCAACCCCGGGGCACCTGTGGCCCAGCCGATCCGTTCGCCCGCCAGCCCATAGATCTTCGAGAAGGTGCGGGTGACCAGCACGTTGGCGTGCGCGGCGGCGAGAGCGAGGCCGAGATCGTCCTGCTCGGGCGTCAGGTATTCGGCATAGGCCTGGTCGAGCACGAACAGCACATCTGCTGGCAGGCCGGCGTGAAGCCGTTCCACTTCAGCCGCTGGCAGGTAGGTCCCGGTCGGGTTGTTCGGATTGGCCAGGAAGACCACCCGCGTCCGATCGGTCACGGCGGCGAGCAGGGCATCGACATCGCTGCCGTAATCCTTGTCCGTCGCCTCGACCGGCACGGCGCCGCAGCGCCGCGCCGCGATATCGTAGACCGCAAAGCTGAAGCGCGAGAACAGCACTTCGTCGCCCTGACCGGCATAGCCTTGCGCCGCGAGGTTGAGCAGCTCGTCCGAACCGGTCCCCAGCACGATCCGCGCCGGGTCGATCCCGTGCAGCGCGCCCAATGCTTCGCGCAGATCGTTGCTGCCCGGATCGGGGTAAAGGCTGGGCACTTGCGCATCCGCCCGGGCCGCCAGCGCCGCCGCGCTGGTACCCAGCGGGTTCTCGTTGGCCGAAAGCTTTACCAGCGGCCGCCCGTCCGCGCCGCTGGCCTTGCCGGGGACATAGGCGTGGATGGCGTTGATCCAGGGTTTGGGCGCAGGGGCGTTGGTCATGATGGCGAGGCCCTTAGCAGGCTTGCGGGCAATTGACAGCCCGCGCGCGCTCCCCCAATCCCCCCGGCGATGGCCGACGCCGAAGCCTTGCTGGCCCAGAGCCACGTGCTGGAGCACACTGCGCCGCTTGCCCTTGATGGCGGGCAGGCGCTGAACGGCGCGCGCATTGCCTATGAGACTTACGGCCGCCTCAATGCCGACAAGTCCAACGCCGTGATGATTTTCCATGCGTTGACCGGGGACCAGTGCGTGGCCAGCCCACATCCGATCACCGGCAAGCCGGGTTGGTGGGTGCGGATGGTCGGCCCGGGCAAGCCGATCGATACCGACCGCTTCTTCATCATCTGCGCCAATGTGCTGGGCGGCTGCTATGGCTCGACCGGGCCGGCCAGCCTTGGCCCGGATGGCCAGCCCTATGCGATGCGCTTTCCGGTCATCACGATCCGCGACATGGTGCGCGCGCAGGTGGGCATTCTTGATGCGCTGGGGATCGAGCAGCTCCATGCCGTGGTTGGCGGGTCGATGGGCGGAATGCAGGCGCTGTCCTTTGCCGCCAATTGGCCCGAGCGGACCCGCGCCGCGCTGGTGATCGCCTCGACCGCGCGGCATACTGCCCAGAACATCGCCTTCCACGAAGTTGGCCGGCAGGCGATCATGGCCGATCCCAAGTGGAAGGGCGGCGACTATTACGCCGCCGGGAAGGGTCCGGATAAAGGCCCGGACAAGGGCCTCGCCGTCGCCCGCATGGCCGCGCATATCACGTACCTCTCGGAAGAGGGGATGCATGAGAAGTTTGGCCGCAAGCTGCAGGACCGGACTGAAAAGACCTTCGGCTTCGATGCCGATTTCCAGGTGGAAAGTTATCTGCGCCACCAGGGCTTGAGCTTCACCGACCGGTTCGATGCCAACTCCTATCTCTACATCACCCGGGCGATGGACTATTTCGACCTGGCCGAGGAGCACGGCGGGCGGCTGGCCGATGCCTTCCGCGCCAGCAAGGCGCGCTTCTGCCTGGTCAGCTTCGATACCGACTGGCTTTATCCCACCGCCGAAAGCCGGACGATCGCCCATGCGCTCAACGCCTCGGGCGCGCCGGTCAGCTTTGTCGAACTGTCGGCCCCGTTCGGCCATGACAGCTTCCTGCTCGATGTCCCGGCGCTTGACCGGGTGATTGCCGGGTTCCTGAAGCAATGAGCCAGTTGCGCCCCGACCTCGCGGTGATTGCCGCCAACGTCGCGCCCGGCAGCCGGGTGCTCGACATTGGCTGCGGCGATGGCGCGCTGCTGGCGGCGCTGCGCGATGGCAAGCAGGTCGATGCGCGCGGGATGGAGCTTGATCCGCACGACGTGGCCGAATGCGTCGCCAAGGGTCTGTCGGTGATGCAGGGCGATGCCGATACCGACCTGGTCGATTATCCCGACGCCGCTTTCGACTATGCGATCCTGTCCCAGACGCTCCAGACCACCAAGCGGCCCGACCAGGTGCTGGACGAATTGCTGCGGGTCGGGCGCAAGGCCTTTGTCAGCTTCCCCAACTTCGGCCACTGGCGGGTGCGGGCCAGCCTGCTGTGGCACGGGCGGATGCCGGTAACCCGGCTGCTGCCGGTCGCCTGGTACGAAACGCCCAATATCCACCACGTGACCGTCAGCGATTTCCGCGATCTGGTGGCGGCGCGGCACCTGACCGTGGAAGGCGCCTGGTACCTTTCTGGCGACAAGCGGATCAGCGATGCGGCAGCCAGCTGGCGCGCCGAGCACGCTGTTTTCCTGCTCTCGCGCTAGGCGACCTGCAGCACGGAATCTTCGCGGGCCAGTGCCCACAGGCTCAGCCCGGCTGACGTCGCGCGCTCCACCGCCAGCGAGGTGGGCAGCGAAATGCAGACCAATGTGGTGGCTCCGGCGCGCACGGCTTTTTCGACAATTTCGTAACTGCACCGCGCGGTAGAGAGGATGAAGCCCGGCGCCAGCGGGGCACCATCGCGGGCCATGGCGCCGATCAGCTTGTCCAGCGCGTTATGCCGGCCGACATCTTCCCGGGCGCAAGTGATCGTGCCATCCGGTCGGCAATGCGCGGCGGCATGGGCCGCCCCAGTGGCAGAACCCAGCGGTTGCAAGTCCCGCAAGGCAGTGAGGGCGGCAAAGATGCTGGCCGGTTCGATCGGGTCATGGGGCGGGACGACGGGCAGGGGGCGGGCCACTTCGGCCAGGTTTTCGATCCCGCACAGGCCGCAGCTTGATTCCGCCACCCGGCGGCGGACGCGGTCTTCCAGCTTGTCGATGCCAAGCCCGGCGAGCTGGGCGCGGACAATCCAGCCCAGTTCAACCTCTGCGATGGCAATGTCGGAGATGTCGGCGGCCGTGGCGGCCAGCCCTTCGCTCAGCGCGAAACCGGTGGCGAAATCCTCAAGGTCCTGCGGGCTCGCCATCATCACCGCGTAGGACAGGCCATTGAATTCCAGCGCCACCGGGGCTTCCGGCACCCAGGCGCGGGTTACCGCGCACCGGGTGCCGTCTGGCCTGACCTCGGTGGTCAAATTATCGCTTAGATGCGGTGCAGTGCGCACAGCTTGTTGCCATCGGGGTCGCGCAGGTACGCGAGGTACAGCTTGGTCCCGCCGCCTTCACGCACGCCCGGCGGGTCTTCGATCGCCTTGCCGCCCGCAGCCAGGCCAGCCGCGTGCCAGGCATCGCATTCAGCCGGGTTGGCCATGGCAAAGCCCACGGTCATACCGTTGCCGGGGGTCGCTGCTTCGCCGTCGATCGGCTTGGTGACCAGGAACAGGCCGCCGTTGTGCATGTATATGATCCGGCCCTTGGGATCGACGAACCCCGGCTTGCCGCCCACCGCGCCGAACAGCGCATCGTAAAACTTCTTCGAACGATCGATGTCGTCCGTGCCGACCATCATGTGGCTGTACATGGCCCTTGTTCCTCTCCTTGGGTTGCGGGAAGCAACCTGTTTAAGCGCGCGCTTAAGAAGGTCAATCGTTTCGCGCGCCCGGCCGCGCGAGCGCGGCAAAGCGGACTGCATTGGCGAAGGCGGCGGCGCGGCGGGCGCGGCGTTCCTCGGCCTCGGCATCGCGGCCCCATTGCTCGGCCTGCCATTCCTCTTCCAGCTCGGCCGCGATCCACAGGGCACCGGCATCGGCACCCGGTTCCAGCGCGGCGAGGCCGATCACGAGCGATGCCGCCAGCGAAGTCAGGGTATGGAGCGCAGCCAGGGCGAAGGGATCAAGCTGCGCCAGTCGCGCGGCCAGCCGCGCCAGCGTTTCGGGTGGCTGGGAGCGGTGGATGATCCCGATGATCCGCTCGAACTTCACGCCGTGGCCGGCTTCGGCAGCGGCCAGCAGGGGCTCCCACCGCTCAAGCTGGCGGGCGTGGAGCGGCTCGCCCGGTTCGGCGCGGTAGCACAGCGTATCGGTCTCGGCGAAGCCCAGCAGGGTTGCGCGCACCGCCGCAGCATCGGATGCGACCACGTCAATTGCATAGTCCGCCATGTCGCGCAGTACGAAGCTGGCGGGGACGATGGTCTCTTCCTGCGCGGCCCATTCAGCGGCGAGCGCGGCGGCGAGGGGCTGGGCCGGCACAACCTGCTGGTTGCCGCCTGCCGTCTTGACCCCGCGCCCGTCGAGCTGGACCTGCCAGCCGGCGTCAACGGGGGCTGCCTTGGCTTCCCTGTAGAACCGCTTCATTCGGACGGGGTCTTCCACTTGCGCGATAGCAGCAGCGGTGCCAGCAGCGCTTCGAACAGGCCAGCGGCAGCGAGGACGAAGCCCGCCTCGCGCGGCCAGTCGATTCGGCCGGTCATCACCAGCAGTCCCAGCAGGACCATGGCGACACCGCTCAGGCGCACGATCTGGATCACGAAGAAGCGATTGCGGGCCTGGGTGTCGGTATTGCTCATGACAGCAGCTCCAGCAGGTTAAGGGGGGTGCGGGCGACGGCTTCGGCCCCGGCCTCGACCAGTTCCGCCGGGCTGTGATAGCCCCAGTCGACCCCCAGTGCGCGGACCCCGGCATTGACCGCCATGACCATGTCATAGGCGGTATCACCGATCATCACGGCCGTTTCGGGCAGGGCGCCGGCATCGAACAGCGCGGCTTCCAGCATGGCGGGATGGGGTTTTGACGGGTGGCGGTCAGCGGTCTGGAGCGAGATGAAATGGCGGCTGAGGCCATGCGTGGCCAGGCAATGTTCCAAGCCCCGGTCGGACTTGCCAGTGGCGACGGCCAGCAGCCAGCCAGCTTCGCGCAGCGCATCGAGCAGTTCGCGGACCCCGGCGTAGAGCGGCTCCACCAATTCCCCGGCCTCGCGCGCGGTGCGAAAAGCGTTGCGATAGGCCAGGTCCAGGCCCTGGCGCAGTTCCTCGTCCGCATCGGGCAGCAGGCTGCGCATGGCTTGCGGCAGGCTGAGGCCAACGCTGCGGCGGACTAGGTGCCGATCCGGGCTGGGCAGGCCGAGCGCGGCAAAGGCCGCGTCCATCGCGTTGCAGACCGCCGCCTGACCATCGACCAGCGTGCCATCGCAGTCGAACACGGCGAGGCGCGCGCTCATTGGACAAGGTTCCGCATTAGCGCAGCAATCGCACCCGAGCCATTGGCCTCCAGCGCGTTCGCCACCCGCTCGCGCTCGTCGGCAGGCTTGTTCTGGCTGAGCTTGATCGTCTCGCGCCAGCCGAGGATTTCGAGCTCGAACCCGACGATCCCGGCCAGCAGCTTGCGCAGATAGTCGGGCGGGGTCTTGTCCATCGTCCAGGGTTCGCCGGCAAGGCGGCCTTCCTCGCGCGCAGACAGCGCCTCAAGCTGGCCCAGCAGGCCATCGGCATCCATCCGCCGCACCCGGCCTTCCAGCTCAAGCGAAATATAGTTCCAGGTCGGCACCTGGCCCTGATCGGCATACCAGCGCGGGCTGACATAGCCGTCCGGCCCGTTGATCACTGCGAGCACAGTCATTCCGTGGATGTGCCTGGTCAGCGCATTGCCGCGCGCGAGGTGGAATTGCAGCGCGCCGTCCCCGGTGGAGACCAGCGGCACGTGCGCCACGCGCGGGCCATCGGGGGTGGCGGCAAAGACCATGCCGAAGCCGATCTCCTCGATCAGCGTTTCGAGCAGCGCGCGATCATCGCGGCGGAACTCCGGATTGGGGTGCATCAGCGCCTCCCTGTCGGCCTCGGTCCGGGCTTGGCCCCTGTTCGCGGCCCCGGCTTTGGTCCGGGCTTGGATCCGGTCCGTGGCCCGGCCTTGGGAGCGGGGCGAGGGCCCGGCTTACCGGCGGCGGGCTTGGGCGAACCCTTGCCCTTGGTCGGTCCGCGCTTGGTGGTGGGCGCAGTATCGGCCCGCGCACCGCGTCCGCGCCGTTCGCCGCGGCGTTCCTTGCGGAGCTGCTTGGCGTGGGCCTTGGCCATCGACTTCAGCACTTCCTTGCCCGGCGGTGGCGGGGTGAAGGGCAGGGCGGCGCCGTCTTCCTCGTCAAAGCCCAGGCTCGCCATCGTGTTGGCGAAGTGTTCGGGCAGATCGGCGGTCACGTCGATCTGGTCGCCATCGGGGTGGTCGATGATCAGGCGGCGCGCGTGCAGGTGCATCTTGCGGCTGATCGACCCCGCGAGGAACGCGTCCGGCCCGCCATACTTGCCATCGCCCACGATCGGGTGGCCGATTGCCGCCATGTGGACGCGCAGCTGGTGGGTGCGCCCGGTCAGCGGTTGCAGCTCGACCCAGGCGGCGCGGTTGCCTGCCCGGTCCAGCACGCGGTAGCGGGTGCGGGCGCTCTGCCCCTCGCCGCTCTCGTCGACCATCATCTTCTCGCCGCCGGTGCCGGGCTGCTTGGCCAGCGGCAGTTCGATCAGGCCATCGGCAATGTCCGGCACGCCGGTAACGATCGCCCAATAGATCTTGCGCGCGGTGCGGCCCGAGAAGCGCTTGGAGAAATAGGCCGCGCTGCCCGGGGTGCGGGCGATCAGCAGGACGCCCGAGGTATCCTTGTCCAGCCGGTGGACCAGCCGCGGGCGCGGGCCATCAAGGCCAAAGGCATCGAGCAGCCCGTCGACATGTTCCTTGGTGCCGGTGCCGCCCTGCGTGGCGAGGCCGGGCGGCTTGTTCAGCACGATCGCGGCGCGGTCCTGGGTGATGACCATGGCCTCGGCCTTGGCGATGTCTTCCTCGGACAGTTCGCGGCGCGGCTTGGCCCCGCCCTTGGGCAGCGCATCGCCGCCCGGCGGGACACGCACGACCTGGCCCTTGCTCAGTCGGTCGGCCGGATCGGCGCGCTTGCCATCGACCCGGATCTGCCCGGTGCGCGCCCAGCGACTGATCATGGCAAAGCCGATGTCTGGCAAGTGGCGCTTGAACCAGCGGTCCAGCCGCACCCCGTCATCATCGTGCTGGACGGTAAACTGGCGAACTTCGCTACTCATGCAATCCCCCGGCTGAGCGCAAGGCCCAGCAACAACCCGCCAATGCCGCCAGCCAGCGACAGGGCGATGTAAAGTGCGGCCTGGCCCATGGCGCCGCGCTGCGCCAGCATCACGATCTCAAGGCTGAAGGCTGAAAAGGTGGTGAAGCCGCCCAGCAGGCCCACGCCCAGCAGCAAGCGCCACTGTTCGCCGCCCTCTCCGTGCCGTGCCAGCCACCCCGCCAGCAGGCCCATGGCGACACTGCCCAGCACGTTGATCGTCAGCGTGGCGACCGGAAAGGCGTGCCCGCCAATCATCCGCCCCGCCGCAAAGCGCAGCCACGCCCCCACCGCGCCGCCAGCGGCGACGGACAGCGATGCGGCCAGGAATGAAGGCGGGGCAGTCATTGCCGGTGCCTTAGCTGGCCTTTCGGAAAACCGCCACCCTTGCGCATTAGCGGGCGAGCCAACCTGCCTTGTCACCCCGGACTTGTTCCGGGGCAGTGCTTTTCTTCGGCGACGCTAGCCCAGATCCGAAACGTCGCAGGAAGGCAGCACCGCCCCGGAACAAGTCCGGGGTGACTGTTATGGGTGGGACTGTGCTTTCCCCGGCGCGGCCAGGCAGACCAGCACCGCCACCGCTGTCCCTAGGCACAGGTGCCACGGAAAGGCTACGGCCTTCAGCGCGAGCGGCAGCCCCAGCGCATCGATCACATAGGGCTGGAACGCCAGCACGGTCAGGAAGCCCGCGGCAAAGGCGGCCAGGACGCTGGCGGAAGAGCCGCGCCGGGAAAACAGCGCCACGCCGTAAACCCCCAACAGCCCGGAATAGGCAAAGGCCATCACCCCCAGCACGAAGTCCAGCAGGGCGGTGTCGGCATAGCGCTGCCAATAGTAGGACAGCACCGCCATGGCGAACAGCGCCAGGCCCAGCGCGACAGTGGCGATCCGCCCCATCCGCACAAAATGCGCCTCGCTCTTTTCGCCGGCAAAGGGCCGGTAGAGGTCATTGACCAACACCGCCGACATCGAGATCAGCCCCGAATTGATCGCCGCCGCCGCGATCACGCCCACGGTGACGAGGCCGCGCAGCCCCGGCGGCAATTCGATCAGGATGTAATGCATGAACACGGTGACCTTCTCACCGTTATAGGTGCCGGCGGCCGCACCCTGATAATGCAGCCACAGCAGCGCGCCGATGGTCAGGAACAGCAGGATCACCGGCAGCGAGGCCCAGGCGGAAACGAACAGCGCCCGCGTGCCCTGCTTCGCATCGCGGCAGGCCAGCACGCGCTGGGTGGTATCCTGATCGAGTCCGGCATTGGCGAAGTTCAGCAGCACCACCCCGGTCAGCACGGCCCACAGGCCGAATGGCGCGGAGAGGCTGGGGGAGGGGTCAATCATCGCCAGCTTGTCGGTGCCGTCAGGCGCGTGGCGCAGCGCATCGATCGCCTGGGGCAGGGTCAGCGGCAGGCTGGTCCACAGGAACCACGCCACCACCAGCGCCGCGCCGACATAGAGCACGACCTGCACCAGATCGCTCCAGATTACCGAATTGAGCCCGCCCATGAAGGTAAAGGCCAGGCCGAACACCAGCAGGATCAGCATGGCCACCAGCATGTGGCCCGGTGCGACATCTAGGAACAGGATCATCGAGACGGCAATCGCCGCCAGGTACAGCCGCGCGCCGCTGGCGAGGATCCGGCCGACGAGGTACATCGCCGCCGCTGCCCGCCGCGCGGTCGCATCGAAACGCGCCTCCAGCAGCTCGTAAACCGTGGTGACGCCAGCGGCATAGAACCGCGGCATCAGCCAGTGCCCCACCAGCCAGGCCGCCACCAGCGTGGAGAACACCCCGCCGATGTAAGTGAAGTTGCCGCGATAGGCGAAGTCCGGCACCCCCAGGAACGTCGCCGCCGATTGCACGGTGGACAGCACCGAGACCGCCACCAGCCAGGTCGGCGCATGGTGCCCGGCCAGGAAATAGTCCTCGGACTTCATCCCCCGCCGCGTGGTCAGCCATCCGGCCGCAGCGAGCAGCACCACGTAGAGGCCGAGCACGGACCAGTCGGCAGCGGTAAAAGTGGTGTTCATGCGTCCCCCTGGGGGACGTCTAGCCCGAGTTCAGCATCCCCGTCACCCCGCACTTGATGCGGGGTGACGCTTGTTCTGGCTAAAAGGCGCGAAGCCCTAAAATAGCGCCTATTGCAAAAGAAATAGCCGAGCTGGCCAAGTGAGGCAGACTACTTCGCTAGCGCACTCTTGATCGAAAGTGCGGCTAGCCAGATTGATCCGATCAGCGCCGCCATGCACCCACCCAGAAAAAGCATAAGTTGGTTCTGCAAGAGACCTACATTATGAATGG
Source organism: Sphingomonadaceae bacterium (assembly GCA_009926135.1). GTDB lineage: Bacteria > Pseudomonadota > Alphaproteobacteria > Sphingomonadales > Sphingomonadaceae > Novosphingobium. Next base: position 140,082 of record RFPL01000007.1, on the reverse strand, counting down.
TCGTCGCTCCAGCTATCTCTTCCGCAGGGGAAAGCGGAAGCACAGTGTCATAAAAAAAGAAGGCCGAGATACTGGTAAGCAGGCCTAAAACGACAAGTGTCCATCCGCCCACTGAGTCCGGCAAATCGATATCGTTTATGCCGTAATTACAGAAATGACATCTGACGGTGCCCTCAGGGTTTTCAGCCTTGCAGTGCGAGCAGGTGATGGTCACATCATTACTCCCTCAAATTCGTGGCCACAGTGCTTGCAGACATGCGCGTCCGGCAGCACAGCCTCAGCGCAGCGCGGGCACTTTTTCATTGTCCCATTTGAAACCTTTTTATCGACCTGTGCCGCTTCACTGCCCATGAAAAAGGTGATGATCACGCCGATTGGACCAAAGAGGAGGCCGAGCAAGAATCCGATTGCTCCGCTGGCGCCCTTTGAAGACGCAATAACCGCGCCGAGAACCCCGCAAAGGATCCAGAAAACGACAAATTCCATAGCCCCTCCACGATCGGTCTCAGGTAGCGTCTAATGATGTGTAGAACATGTCAATAATTTTGTAATTTAACGAAATTACCGATGCCGAATGATCGCGATAGGCGCAGAAATTAGGAACTAAGCACCGCTGCCTGACAACGCTCCGTCCGTTCGAACCACTCGCACCCCAGTCAACCGCCTCGGGTTTGAACCGCTTCCACATTTTCCTACATCCCTGCCGCCTGCTAAAGCCACCCCGGCTCTTTCCCATCGTCGGACCCCCACTTCGCCCGCCAGCGCGCTGACCCGCTGGGTGCGGACGATTGCCTTTTTTTATTCTTCAACCTGCGCATTCCCGCCAAAACTGGCCTGAAACCCAGCAATTCCGTCAGTTCCGGCCTGTTGGAAGAAGCGGATGCAGTGTCAACAGTGTCAACTTCAGCGTAATGCCGCCGGAATTGCGGTGGCAGGCGCATCCATCCTTCTCCTGCCGACGGAAGGCGCGCAAATGCTTGCCTTGATGCCGACTCCTTGCTAACGGCCCACCACTTCGAGCCGGTCCAGACGGGATTCGGCGCAGTTTTTCGTTGCTTTCCGTCAGGTGCAACCCCGCTGTAAGATTCGCGTGGGGCTCTGTCCTTTCGTTTGTGAGGTGTGTCGGTTTATGCAAATTCTCGTCCGGGACAATAATGTCGAACAGGCTCTGCGCGCGCTCAAGAAGAAGCTGCAGCGTGAGGGCGTGTACCGCGAGATGAAGCTGCGCCGTCACTTCGAAAAGCCTTCGGAAAAGCGCGCCCGTGAAAAGGCCGCCGCAGTCCGCCGCGCCCGCAAGATGGAGCGCAAGCGGATGGAGCGTGACGGCGTCAAGTAAGCTTGCGCGCGTTTTGCCGATAAGCCATGAGGGCGCGGAGCAATCCGCGCCCTTCGCTTATGGCGCCTAGCAGGAAAGACCTTTCATGACCGAGATCACCCGCGTTCCGCTGCAACCGATCGCCAAGGGCGCGCTGGGCAAGCTGTGGCTGGGTGTGGCCGCGGCGGCGCTGGCGGCTGGCGGCCTGGCCTGGGCCACCCTGCCGGGTTCGGTCGATATCGATGTGATCAAGGCCGGCACCGGCCCTTCGCCAACGGTCGCCGACGTGGTGCAGATCAATTACAAGGGCAGCCTCGAAAACGGCAAGGTTTTTGACCAGGGCGAACGCGCCGTCTTCCCGGTTGAAGGCGTGATCCCTGGCTTCACCCAGGCGCTGGAAAAGATGCAGAAGGGCGGCAAGTACAAGGTCGAGATCCCGGCTGCCCTGGCCTACGGCGCGCAGGAACAGCGCAACCCGCAGACCGGCGCAGTCGAAATTCCGGCCAATTCGGACCTCGTGTTCGAGATCGAGCTGCTCGATTTCAAGAGCCGCGCCGAGGTTGAGGCCCAGATGCGGATGATGCAGCAATTGCAGCAGCAGATGCAGGCCCAGGGCGGCGGCGCTGCCAAGGGCGCTCCGCAGGGTGCGCCGCAGGGCGGCATGCCGCCCCAGCCGCAATAGCAGCCGAAGTAAGCACCTGCCTTGAAGCGCGCGCTGGCCGATGCTAGCGCGCTGGCAACCAATCTAGACAAGGAAACGCCATGTCGGTCGATACCGCTACCGTGGCCAAGATCGCTGCGCTGGCCCGGATCAAGCTGTCCGAGGGTGAAGTTGCGGCGATGGTGCCGGAACTGAACGGGATCCTCGCCTGGGTCGAACAGCTCGGCGAAGTCGATGTCACCGGGATCGAACCGATGACCGCGGTGATCGAGAACAAGCAGCGCCTGCGCGCTGACGTGATCGGTGCCGACCCGCTGACCGGCGGCGGCGTGCGCGATGCGGTGCTGGCCAATGCCCCGGCGGCCGAACACGGCTTCTTCGGCGTGCCCAAGGTGATCGAATAGTATGACCGACCTTACCGAACTGGGCGTCGCGGCAATCCGCGATGGCATCGCCAAGGGTGATTTCACCGCGGTCGAAGTGGCCGAGGCGTTCAACGCCAATGTCGCCGCCGCGCAGGAAGCGCTCAACGCCTTCATCGTCGTCACGCCCGAAAAGGCGCTGGAAGCGGCCAAGGCCACCGATGCCAAGCGCGCCAAGGGCGAAGCGCTGGGCATCATGGGCGGCGTGCCGATCGGCATGAAGGACCTGTTCGCTACCAAGGGCGTCCAGACCACCGCGGCCAGCCACATCCTGGAAGGCTTCACGCCGGAATACGAAAGCACCGTTTCCCAGAAGCTGTGGGATGCCGGCGCAGGGATGCTGGGCAAGCTCAACCTTGACCAGTTCGCCATGGGTTCGTCGAACGAGACGTCCTATTTCGGCAATGTCATCTCGCCCTGGCGGCGCAAGGATGGCGGCAATGCGGCGCTGGCTCCGGGTGGCTCCTCGGGCGGCAGCTCGACGGCGGTTTCGGCCCGGCTTGCGCCTGCGGCCACCGGCACCGACACCGGCGGCTCGATCCGCCAGCCCGCTGCCTTCACCGGCATTTCGGGGATCAAGCCCACTTACGGGCGCTGCAGCCGCTGGGGCATCGTCGCCTTCGCCAGCTCGCTCGACCAGGCCGGCCCGATGGCGCGCGACGTGCGCGACTGCGCGATCATGCTGGAAGCGATGGCCGGGTTTGATCCCAAGGATTCGACCAGCCTGGATATGCCGGTGCCCGCATGGGAAGCCGGCCTTTCGGGCGACCTCAAGGGCAAGAAGGTCGGCATCCCGCGCGAATACCGCATGGACGGGATGGATGCCGATGTCGCCGCCAGCTGGGACGCCGGGATCGCCTGGCTGAAGGACGCGGGCGCCGAGATCGTCGATGTCTCGCTGCCACACACCAAGTATGCGCTGCCGGCCTATTACATCATCGCCCCGGCCGAAGCCTCATCCAACCTCGCCCGCTATGACGGTGTGCGGTATGGCCTGCGCGACCTGCCCGAAGGCTCGGGCCTGCAGGACATGTATGCCGCCACCCGCGCCGCCGGGTTCGGGGCAGAGGTCAAGCGCCGCATCCTGATCGGCACCTATGTGCTCTCGGCCGGCTTCTATGACGCCTATTACACCCAGGCGCAGAAGGTCCGCACCCTGATCGCGCAGGACTTCAAGAACGCCTTCACGCTGTGCGATGTGATCCTCGCCCCGACCGCGCCGACCGCGGCCTTTGGCCTGGGCGAAAAGAGCGACGATCCGCTGGCGATGTACCTCAACGACGTCTTCGCCGTGCCGGCTTCGCTGGCCGGCCTGCCGGCCATGTCGGTCCCGGCCGGCCTCAACCGCGAAGGCCTGCCGCTCGGCCTGCAGATCGTCGGCAAGCAGTTTGACGAGCAGGGCGTGCTCAACGCCGGCCTCGCGATCGAACAACGCGCCGCGTTCAGCGCCAAGCCGGAGAAGTGGTGGTAAGGCTGCCGCCCGGTGGAGCGTCCACCGGGGTGCACCGCTTTGCCGCGCTTGATGCCCTGCGCGGGGTGGCTGCGCTGATCGTTGCGGCGCATCACCTGCATGGGCAGGGGCCGATCTTTGGCTCGGCCTTCTTCCAGCGCGGCGGACTGTTTGTTGACTTCTTCTTCGTCCTTTCCGGCTTCGTGATTGCGGCAGCATACGGCGAGCGGCTGCGGGCGGGGTTCCCGGCGTTGCGGTTCCTGTGGGTGCGGCTGGGCCGGGTCTGGCCGGTCCATGCGCTGATGCTGCTGGCCTACCTGCTGATCGAACTGGCCGTGCTGGTGAGTGGCAACACCGCGCTGACGGGCCGCGCCGCCTTTGCCGGCGAGCGGCAACTTGGCGATCTGCTGGTTCAGGTGCTGCTGCTCCAGGCCTTCGTGCCATCGGCGCTTTACACCTGGGTGGTGCAAAGCTGGTCAATCGCGATCGAGGTGCTGCTTTACTTGCTGATCGCCTTTGGCTGGCGTGCGGCAGGGCGCTGGTGGTGGCAGGCTAGCTTGCTTGTGGCCGTGACTGCGGGACTGGTCATGGGAAGCTCGGCCGCGGATGGCACGTTCACCGCGCATCTGCGCGGCCTGTGTGGTTTCGGACTGGGCGTCGCTGCCTTCGCTTTGTGGCGCAAGGGCGGTGCGCAATTGGCGCGCTTGAACTCGCCGGCTGCAACTCTGGCCGAGGGCTTGCTGGTTGTGGCTGCGGCAGCCTTGATCGCCGTTCCGGAAGCCATGCTGCCATTGCTCGCCTACGATCTGTTGTTCGCCGGGCTGGTCCTTGTCTTTGCAGCCGAGGGCGGGGCGGTCTCGCAGCTCCTCAAGTCCCGGTTCCTGTTGCTTGTCGGAGCGGTTTCATACTCGCTCTACATGGTTCACGGACTGGTCCAGAGCCTGTTCCTGACCGCGCTGGCGTGGCTTGCAGCAGTGGCGGGGCAGGGGCGCTTGTTTGTGCCGGTTGCTGGTGCCAATCGCCCCGGCCTTGCCGCGCAAAGCGGCCTGGCGGCTGACCTGGTCAGCCTTGCTGCACTGGTAGCGGCGTTGTTCGCCGCCTGGCTGATGTACCGCATGGTCGAGGCCCCGGCCCGCCAATGGACCCGCCGCCGCGCCGGGATGCGGTAACCCCTTTTCTTGCGGCCAAATGGGCCCTATCGGCTCAGGTCATGAGCACTTATCGCATTCAGGGCGCCACGGGCGAATGGGAAGTCGTGATCGGGCTGGAAGTCCATGCCCAGATAATGACCCAGTCAAAGCTGTTTTCGGGCGCCGCCACGGCCTTCGGGGCAGAGCCCAATACCCAGGTCAGCCTGGTCGACGCGGCCATGCCCGGCATGCTGCCGGTGCCCAACCGCGAATGCATCCGCCAGGCGGTGCGCACGGGCCTCGCGATCCAGGCGCAGATCAACAAGTGGTCGCGGTTCGATCGCAAGAACTACTTCTACGCCGATTTGCCGCAGGGCTATCAGATCAGCCAGCTTTACCACCCGATCGTGGGTGAGGGCGCGATCGAAGTGATCCTGGATGACAAGGACCCCGAAGGTTCGACCAAGACCATCGGGATCGAGCGGATCCATGTCGAGCAGGACGCCGGCAAGCTGATGCATGATCAGCACCCAACGATGTCCTACGTCGATCTCAACCGCTCGGGCGTGGCGCTGATGGAAATCGTCAGCCGCCCGGACATGCGCAGCCCTGCCGAAGCCGGGGCCTATGTCGCCAAGCTGCGCCAGATCCTGCGCTACGTCGGGTCGTGCGATGGTAACATGGACCAGGGTTCGATGCGTGCCGACGTCAACGTCTCGGTCCGCCGGCCAGGAGAGCCGTTCGGCACCCGGACCGAAACCAAGAACGTCAACTCGGTCCGCTTCGTCATGGCCGTGGTCGAGCAGGAAGCCCGCCGCCAGGTTGGGGTGATCGAGGACGGCGGCGCTATCGTGCAGGAAACCCGGCTGTACGATCCCGACAAGAACGAAACCCGCTCGATGCGCAGCAAGGAAGACGCGCACGACTATCGCTATTTCCCCGATCCAGACCTGCTGCCGCTGGAACTGGACGACGCGTTTGTCGAGGAATGCCGCGCCAGCCTGCCGGAACTGCCCGATGCCAAGCGCCACCGCTATGAAACCGCGCTGGGCCTGTCGGCCTATGACGCGGCGCAGCTGACGCTGGAGGTCGAGACCTATCAGCAGTTCGAGGAAATGCTGGGCGCCGTGGTGAAGGCCAGCGGCAAGCTGGAGCGCGACCTTGCCAAGCGGGTGGCGAACTGGCTGCTGTCCGAACGGGCCGGCGTGCTGAAGTCAATTCCGGAAGGCGCGGCCCATCCCAAGAACACGGTCGAAGCCAACACCGCGCTGATTATTGCAGCCAGCGAAGGCCTGATTTCCGGTGGCAAGGCCAAGGAAATCTTCGCCGCCTACCTGACCAGCGACATTGACCTTGCGGCCGAGATCGATGCCAACAAGCAGACCAGCGATACTGGCGCGATCGAAGCCGCCATCGCCAGGATCCTCGCCGACAACGCCGACAAGGTGGCCGAATTCAAGGGCGGCAAGGAAGCGTTGTTCGGCTTCTTCGTTGGCCAGACGATGAAGGCCATGCAGGGCAAGGCCAACCCTCAGGTGGTCAACGAGCTGTTGCGCAAAGCGCTGGGCTGAGGACTAGAAGCAAAACGAAAGGGCGCCGGAGGCATTCCCCTCCGGCGCCCTTGCTGTTTCGATTGCGCTGGGTCAGCCCTTGCGGGTGCCGCTCATCGCGAAGGTGCCGAATGCGCCGGCCTTGACGCCGCCGGTGATGGTGTCGCCGTCAACGGTTGCTTCGCCGTCCAGCGTCATCGGCATCGGCACGGTCATCTTCATCGACCAGGTCAGCTTGTTGCCGTCGATCTTGCCGTTTTCGAGGTCCATCGCGCCCATGGCGCCCTTGTTGGTGCCCGTGAAGGTGTCACCATTGACCTCGATCGTGAACTCGCTCTTCTGGTCGCCCATCGGGGTCTTGGTCACGCATTCATAAGTGCCTGCAATCGACATCGAATCTCTCCTCCAACTTACAGAGCAGTAAGTAAGCCTTCCTTGCCCGCTCACGCGCCACTGTCAATCGGGTGCGGCGCGCGAGACGGGCAGAGCTGGCGGGGCCTATTTTGCGGCTGGGATGACCTCGACCGGGAGACCCAGCTGTTTGAGCTGCGGTTCGACCACCTTGGCATCACCAACCACGACGTAGACCAGGCCTTCGTTCAGCTTCATCTCGCGGGCGCGGGCATCCAGCTCGGCCGCTGTCATTGTCTTGTAGCGATCGGCCAGTGTTTCGTACCAGGTGTCCGGACGCTTGAAATTGACGATGCTGACGAGCCCGCCCAGCACATCGCCCGAGGTTTCGAACGAGCCCGGAAGTTCACGCGCACTGCCAGTGGTCGACCAGCCGAGTTCCTCGGCACTTACGCCGTTCGTGGTGATGAAGCTGGTCAGGTCCTTGCGGATTTCAGCGATCGAATCCCCGGTCCGGTCAGCCTGGACAGGTGCCTGGACCCGGAACGTGACCCGGTCCTGGGTGTTACCGACGCCGCTGCCGACGCCATAAGACCAACCCTTGGTCTCGCGCAGGTTCATGTTGAGGCGCGAGAGGAAGTTACCGCCAAGGATATCGTTGGCCGACCGCAGCGTCAGCAGATCATCCGTTCCCTTGACCGGCAGCACCTTGGCCGCAAGGATCAGCGATTGCGGCGAGGCGGGACGGTCAACCAGCACAATCCGCTCGGACTGTGTCGGGATGGGAACATTGAAGTTCTTGGTGGGGGCCGGGGTGGCCGGTGCCTTCCAATCGGCAAGGCTGGCTTCGAGCAGCTTGGTCACTTCGGCCAGGCTGGTGTTGCCGGTTACGAAGATCTTGGCAGTATCGGGCCGGAACCACTTGTGGTGGAAGCCGACCAGTTCGTCGCGCGTCAGCTTTTCGACCACGGCCGGATCGCCCGTGCCAGTGGGCGTGATCGCATAGGGGTGGTCCTTGCCGAAGAGCAGCGGCTGGAGCACCCGGTTGGCGATCGGGCCGGGGTTCTTCAGTTCGGCCCGGATTGCCGCCAGCTGCTGGACGCGGACGCGCTCCAGCTCGGCCGGTGCCAGTGCCGGACGGCGCATGAAGTCCGAAAACAGCTTGAGCGACGGGGCGAGGTTGGGACTGACCGTATCAAGCTGGAACGAGGTGGTGTCAGTATCGGCAAAGCCGCGGATCGTGGCACCAAGCCGTTCGCGGGCGCGGGCGAGTTCGGTGGAATCGAGCTTCTCGGTACCCTCGTTCATCAGCCGCAGCAGCAATGCCTGGGTGCCGAGTGCCGACTTGGGATCGGCAGCGAAGCCTGCATCGAACGACACACGGACTGAGACAACTGGCACGGCAGCGCGGCGGGCGAAGTAGACCTGCATCCCGTTCGACAGCTTGGCACGTTCGATGGTCGGGAAGTCCAGCGGGGTCAGCTCACCCACGTCGGGCAGCTTCGATCGGTCAGCCTCGGCAACTGCCGGAGCGGCAGCGGCACCGGCCAGCGGGAACAGCGGATCGCGGAAGAAGGCCGGGCGTGCGCCGAGGCCATCAGGCGAAACGATGAAGCCGGCGCGGTTCTCGCCGCCTTCGGCGCGGGTGCCGGGTTCGACTGTCAGCGAGAAGACCGGGCGCGAAAGCCACTTCTGCATGGTCTTGCGGACCGCAGCCGGGGTCAGCTTGGCCATCTTGTCCAGCTCGATCCGGTAGTGGTCGGGCGTGCCGTTGTAGAGCAGGCCTTCGGCCAGCGTTGGCGCCTTGCCGCCGAACCCGCCAACTGATTCCATCGCGCGGATCTCGTTCGCGGCATAGGTCGTGGTGGCGCGGCGCAGCTCGTCTGCGGTCGGGCCTTCGCGCAGGAACTTGGCCACTTCGGCATCGAGCGCGGCGGACACGGCGGCGGGATCGCCACCCGGCTTCACGTCGGCATAGATCACGAATTGCCCGCCCTGGGCAAAGACCTGCGCATCAGCGGTCACGCCAACGGCGACCTTCTGCTGGCGCACCAGCGCGTCATCAAGGCGCGAACTGGCAAGGCCGCCCAGTACCGAACCGCCGGCAACCAGCGATAGGTAGTCCGGGTTGTCGAGCCCCGGGATCGCCCACATCCGGTAGACCCGGGTGGCCGCGACCTGGTCCTTGATGGTCTTCGAGAGCGGCGCCGGCAGATCGGGCACGGGCACGGTAACCGGCTTGATCTTCGGTCCGCTCGGGATCGCGCCGAACCACTTGGTTACCTGCGCCTTGGCGGTCGGCAAGTCGATATCGCCAGCCAGAACCAGAATTGCATTGTTGGGGCCGTAATTGTCACGGAACCACTGCTTCACGTCTTCCAGGCTGGCGCCGCTGAGATCTGCCATCGAGCCAATGGTTGAGTGGTGATAGGGGTGGCCCGACGGGTAGAGTACCTCCAGTTGCTCGTACTCGACCAGCCCGAACGGCTGGTTGTCGCCCTGGCGCTTCTCGTTCTGGACCACGCCGATCTGGTTGGTCAGCTTCTCTTGCGTCACCGCGCCTAGGAGGTAGCCCATCCGATCGCTTTCCAGCATCAGCGCGCGGTCGAGCGCGCCGGTCGGCACGGTTTCGAAATAGTTGGTGCGATCGAACCAGGTGGTGCCGTTGAAGTCGGTCGCGCCGACTTCCTGCAACGGCTTGAAGAAATCACCCGGGGAGTTTTCCGAGCCGTTGAACATCAGGTGTTCGAACAGGTGTGCAAAGCCAGTCTTGCCCTTGGGCTCATGCTTCGAGCCGACCCCGTACCAGACCGAGACCGCCACGACCGGGGCCTTGCGATCGGTATGGACCAGCACCTGCAAGCCGTTCGGCAACGTGAACTGCTGGTAAGGGATATTTACCGACTTCACGAGCGCGGACAGCGGTGCCGGCTGTGGCTCCTTGCTCTTGTCCTTGGCCAGGGCCGGGGTTCCGGCAACAGCGAGTGCAATGATCGATGCAGTGAAGAAACGTGGCATTTGCGACCCCTTTGGTAATCGTTGCCGGATAGCTAGCAGACCCGGTCTGCGGCGCTACAGCGCCATGTTACCCTTTTCGACGAACGGCCAATAGCCATGGACCTGCGGGTTGTGGGCCGCACCCCTGCTGGAATGGCGCCGCTGGTCCGGGCGCACCATCAGTTCGTCACCACTGTGTGGCTCCGGGCATGGGCCCTGATGCTTGCGCGGTCGAAGTAGACCGGCTTGAACCGCTTGGCGGCGAACAGCGCGGCCTGGTCGGTATAGTGCGGGCTGTCCGGGCGGGTTGTCGCCGCGCCGTAAGGTTGGATCGATTCCGAATGGACGCGGCCCGCCTGGTCCCATTCCATCAGCATAACGAAGCTGTCACCGTGCTTGACTGAGAGGCGGCCATCGCGCTCGACGTCCCAATCGGTCGCGGCGCGCAGGGTATCCCCGCCGCCGTCCATTGGCAGGTCGACGCTGTAAGGACCTGGCCCCTGGCGAATGCGCAGGACATCACCCAGAGGCGGGTCGATCCGCCCGAAGTACCGCTTGAGATGGGCAACTGTTTCGGCAAGGGCGGCCTTGGGGTCGGGCGGCGTCTTCAAGCCGTAGCTGGCTTTCATCGCCGGTTCGAGCACCATCACTGCCAGCGCGTCAGCGCCGTTGCCGCGCCCATCAGCGGTCATGTCCCAGCCTGCCAGCAGGCGCTGGGCAGCGGTCAGGTCGGGATCGTTGCGCAGGTCCAGCCGGGCGATTGCGTCCAGCATCCAGGCGACATAGCCCGCCCGCTCATAGCCGGTATCGAACTTGATCCGCAGCAGTTCGGCCCGGCCGATCCGGGGTGTTGCCGCCAGCAGCTTGGCGGCCCGCAGGGTGCGGTTGGTCAGGTCGGTCTCGACCCCCCAGATCGCCGGAACCTTGGCCGGATCCAGCTCATTGCCAGGGCCTGCCGCCAGGAAGGGCGTATTATTCGAATTGAATACATAGCCCGAGGCCGGGTTCACCACGTTCGGGACCTGCTTCCAGGCAATCGGCCGCTGCCAGATCAGGTCCGAGCGGTTACCGGGTACCACCCCGCGCCAGTCCGGCCCGGCTTTCCGGTCGGGCAGGGCGGCGTTGTACCAATAGGCGATGGTCCCGGTCTTGTCGGCGTAGATGAAGTTGGTTGCCGGCACTGCCTGCATCGCCATCGCTGCCTGCCACTGGGCAAAGTCCTGCGCGTGGGTGATGCGGTAGTACTGCGTAACGCTGTCGATCCGGTCCATCCCGGCATAGCGTACGGCGAAGGCTCCGCGGCTGTTGATCATGGCCGGGCCGTGGGCGCTGCGCCAGATCGTTTTGGACACCGGCAGCACAAACGGGCCGAAGCGCACGGGCAGCCAGACCGTTTCCTTGCGCAGTGGCTGCCACCTATCGTCAAGGCGGTAGCGGGTCCCGCTCTTGTCCAGTTCAAGCTGGTAGACATCGATCAGGTCGGGGCGGTTGACCGTATTGGTCCAGCCGAGGTTGGCGTTATGGCCCATGAAGGGGAAGGGTGAGCCAGGGAAAGTCGCGCCAACGAAGTTCCAGCCTTGCTCGCTCGAAATGCCCAGCTCGTACCAGGCTACCCCGCCGCGCCAGGGCTGGTGGCTGTTGGAGAACAGCCGGGTCACGCCGTCGCCAGACCGCTTTGGCGCGATGGCAAAGGCATTGGAGCCCGAATTCTCGGCCGTTTCACCCACCGGCAGCGGCATCGGGCGAGGCGTGACCAACTGATCGCCGCCGCCCTGGCCGAACAGCGGGGCCGGCTTGCCGTCCAGCCGGGCACCGTGCTCGGGCCGGAACTCGGTTCCTTCGCTTAGCGGACGTAGCACCCGGTCAAGGCCGAAGAAGAACGGCAGGCGCAGGGCAAAGCCAGTAGCGATGTCCTTGCCGTTTACCGGAAACAGCCGGGCCAGCCGCACTTCGCTGCGGTGTTGATCGGCATACCGGTTCAGGCCCACGGCATAGGCCTCCAACACGGCGCGGACTTCGGCTGGAAGCCGGTCATAGCCGCGATCGGCTGCGCCGCGGGCATCGACGAAGTGATAGGCGAAATCGACCCCGGCTCCATCGGCACCAGCGATGGCGCCATAGCGGCCACGGGTCATCGCCACGACTTCCTGCAAGGTACTGAAATCGTCCTCGGCATGGGCCCAGGCTGTGCCGAAGGCGACATCGGCATCGGTCTTGCCGAGGATATGCGGTACGCCCCATTCGTCCCGGATCACCTCGACGCGATAGTCGCGCGGCGGCGGCGGCGGTCCAGGTTGCTCGGCGAAGTAGGGTTCCCAGCTTGCTAGTGCGACGGCCGCGATTCCCGTAACCACGGCCAATCCGCACAGGCCCTTGCCGATCCAACCCATCTTGCTCCCCTTCCGATTATTGCAGCGCGCGCTGTGCCCTACCTTGAAATGCGGTGCAAACATGGTCAATTGCGCGGCATCGGGCTGGGGGGCTTGTCTTGGGAGATTTCACCATGCGGCTGCTATTGGCTGCCACCTGTCTTGCCGCTTTTGCCATTCCTGCCGTTCCGGCAATCGCGCAGTCCGTGATCGGCTCCGGCGTACCGGCCTCGACCGCCAGGAACAGTGCCGAACGGCCGATTACCTTCGCGGCGACTGCCCCCGCGGACGCAGCGCTGGTGCTGCTGACGGCTGACAAGGTCCTGCCGGCCCAAGCACCCCTCTCCAGCGACGAGCGCAAGGCGGTTGACGCTGCGCTTGCCGCCGCCGGTTTTGCGGCCAAGGCGAACGAAGTCGTCTCGCTGCGCGGGATTGGCGCGCGGCCGCGGATCATGGTCATCGGCCTCGGCAAGGATGGCGGGAGCAAGGCGGTGATGGAAGCCGCTGGGAAGGCGGCACAGGATCTGCGGGGAGAGAAGGCCCCCGTTGCCATTGTCGGGGCCGGAAGCGGCGCGCTGATGGCTGATGCGGCACTGGGCTATGCGCTGGGCCAGTACCGCTTCGATCGCTACAAGACCACGACCGGCAGCACACCTTCTTCGGCAACCGTTACCATCGTCGGCAGCGAAGCCGCTGCCGCCCAGACCGCTTGGGCCGATCGCCATGCCGCCACCGCCGAGGCAGTGCGGTTCAGCCGTGACCTCTCAAACGAGCCGGCCTCGACCATCTATCCCGACAGCTTCATTGCCCGCACGCGTGAGGCCTTCTCCGGGGTGCCGGGCGTTTCGATCGAAGTGCTCGACGAAGCCGCCATGCGCAAGCTCAACATGGGTTCCATCCTCGGTGTCGGGCAGGGCAGCCCGCGCGGCTCGCGCCTGATGCTCGTGACATACAAGGGCAGCGATGCCGCCCCGCTGGCAATGGTCGGCAAGGGCATTACCTTTGACAGCGGCGGGATCTCGATCAAGCCGGGTTCCGGGATGTGGCGGATGAAGGGTGACATGTCGGGCGCCGCCGCCGTGGTTGGCGCGGCGCTCAGCCTCGCCAAGAGCCGGGCCCCGGTCCATGTCGTTGCCGTGGCCGCGCTGGCCGAGAACATGCCTGATGGCAACGCCCAGCGCCCGGGTGACGTCGTGCGCACGATGAGCGGCAAGACCGCCGAGATCTTCAGCACTGACGCCGAGGGCCGCATGGTTCTGGTCGACGGGATCGAATATGTCGCGGCCACCCGCAAACCGGCCGGAATCGTCGATGTCGCGACGCTGACCGGGGCCAAGGTGACCGCGCTTGGTGACGAATATGCCGGGCTATTCGGCCGCCACGAAGGGCTGGTCGGTGCCGTGCAAGCGGCGGGCGAGGCGACTGGCGAGGCCGTGTGGCGGCTGCCACTGCACCCCAACTATGCAGACGATCTCAAGTCCGACGTGGCCGATATCAAGCACGGCACCGAGGGCATACCGCCGGGTGCGGGCCATGGCGCGCATTTCATCGGCTTCTTTGTCGATCCGGCCACGCCCTGGGCCCACATCGACATTGCCGGAAACGAGATGAGCGACAGTGCCAAGCCGTTGACCCCCAAGGGCGCAACCGGCTTTGGAGTGCGGCTGCTGGATGAGCTCGCACGCAACTGGAAGCCGTGACCTGATCTTTTCTCGTATCACCCTCTTGTGTTGCCGATAAGCAACACTACTTTCGGTGTCACAGGAGGGTGACACACCATGAACCTCGAGAAATTTACTGATCGCGCCAAGGGCTTCCTGCAGTCCGCGCAGACCGTGGCGATCCGGCTGAACCACCAGCGGATTACGCCCGAACACATCCTGAAAGCGCTGCTGGAAGACAACGAAGGCATGGCCGCCGGGTTGATCCAGCGGGCTGGCGGCAACCCCGCGCTGGCCCAGGCCAAGGTAGACGAGGCGCTTGCCAAGATTCCGGCCGTTTCGGGCAGCGGGGCGCAAGCCGCGCCGGGGCTGGAGAACGATTCCGTCCGCCTGCTCGATGCTGCCGAACAGCTTTCTGCCAAGGCCGGGGACAGCTTTGTCTCGGTCCAGCGGATGCTTCAGGCCCTGGCATTGGGCACGACCAATGCGGCTGGTCAGGCGCTGAAGGCGGCTGGCGTTGACGCCCAAAAGCTGGAAGCGGCGATCCAGGAACTGACTGGTGGACGCACGGCTGACAATGCCAGCGCCGAAAATGCCTATGAGGCGATGAAGAAATATGCCCGCGACCTGACCCAGGCCGCGCGCGATGGCAAGCTTGACCCGGTGATCGGCCGTGACGAGGAAATCCGCCGCACGATCCAGATCCTGGCCCGCCGTACCAAGAACAATCCGGCGCTGATCGGTGAACCTGGCGTTGGCAAGACCGCCATCGCCGAGGGCCTTGCGCTGCGCATCGCCAATGGTGACGTGCCCGACAGCCTCAAGGATCGTCGCCTGATGTCGCTCGACATGGGCAGCCTGATTGCCGGCGCGAAGTATCGCGGCGAGTTCGAGGAGCGGCTCAAGGCCGTGCTGGATGAGGTCAAGGGCGCTGAGGGCGAGATCATCCTGTTCATCGATGAGATGCACACCCTGATCGGGGCGGGCAAGGGCGAGGGGGCGATGGACGCCTCCAACCTGCTCAAGCCCGCGCTGGCGCGCGGCGAGCTGCACTGCATCGGTGCGACCACGCTCGACGAGTATCAGAAGTACGTCGAGAAGGACCCGGCGCTGCAGCGGCGGTTCCAGCCGGTCTTCGTGGGCGAGCCGACGGTCGAGGACACGATCTCGATCCTGCGCGGCCTGAAAGAGAAGTACGAGCTGCACCACGGCGTGCGTATCGCCGACAACGCGATTGTCGCGGCGGCGATGCTGTCCAACCGCTACATTGCCGACCGCTTCCTGCCCGACAAGGCGATCGACCTGATGGACGAGGCTGCGAGCCGGATCCGCATGGAAGTCGAATCCAAGCCCGAGGAAATCGAGGTGCTGGACCGGCGGATCATCCAGCTAAAGATCGAGGAACTGGCGCTCGCCAAGGAGAGCGACCAGGCGAGCAAGGACCGGTTGGCGACGCTGAAGGAAGAGCTGGCCAACCTCGAGCAGCAGTCGGCCGAGCTGACCACTCGCTGGCAGAACGAGCGCGACAAGATTGCCGCTGAAGGCAAGATCAAGGAAGCGCTCGACCATGCGCGGCTTGAGCTTGAGCAGGCTCAGCGCGCGGGTGATCTCGCCAAGGCGGGCGAGCTGTCTTACGGCAAGATTCCCGAGCTCGAAAAGCAGCTAGCCGAAGCCCAGGGCGTCGATACGTCCAATATGCTGCTGCGCGAGGAAGTGACCGCCGATGATATCGCCGCCGTGGTCAGCCGCTGGACTGGCATTCCGGTCGACCGGATGATGGAGGGCGAGCGCGAGAAGCTGCTCAAGATGGAAGATGTGATCGGCCAGCGCGTGATCGGCCAGCGCGATGCGGTCGTGGCCGTTTCCAAGGCCGTGCGCCGGGCGCGGGCGGGTCTGCAGGATCCGAACCGGCCGCTTGGTTCATTCTTGTTCCTGGGGCCCACGGGCGTCGGCAAGACCGAGCTGACCAAGGCGCTGGCCGGCTTCCTGTTTGACGATGACACCGCGATGGTCCGCATCGACATGTCTGAATTCATGGAGAAGCACTCGGTCGCCCGCCTGATCGGCGCACCTCCGGGCTATGTCGGCTATGAGGAAGGCGGCGTGCTGACGGAAGCTGTGCGGCGCCGGCCCTATCAGGTCGTGCTGTTCGACGAAGTTGAGAAGGCGCATAGCGATGTGTTCAACGTCCTGCTGCAAGTCCTCGATGATGGCCGCCTGACCGACGGGCAGGGCCGCCAAGTGGACTTCACCAACACGCTGATCATCCTGACCAGCAACCTCGGCAGCCAGTACCTCGCCAACCTGGAGGACGGGCAGGACGTGGAAAGCGTCGAGCCGCAGGTGATGGAAGTCGTGCGCGGGCATTTCCGCCCCGAGTTTCTTAACCGGCTGGACGAGATCATCCTGTTCCACCGCTTGGGCGTCGAGCACATGGCGCCGATCGTCGAGATCCAGGTTGGCCGGGTCGCGAAGCTGCTCAAGGACCGCAAGATCACGCTCGACTTGAGTGATGCGGCCAAGCGCTGGCTGGGCCGGGTTGGCTATGATCCGGTCTATGGCGCGCGGCCGCTCAAGCGGGCAGTGCAGCGCTACCTGCAGGATCCGCTGGCGGAGAAGCTGCTGGGAGGGGAGATCCCCGATGGCAGCACGATCAAGATCGACGAGGGCGACGGCGCGCTGAACTTCAGCCTGGCCTGATCCCGGTTAGATCTCGGCTAGCTTGCACAAAAAGGAAGGGCGGCGAGACCGAAGTCTCGCCGCCCTCTCTTTTGCCTTCCGGCCCGAGCCTTAGAAGTTGGCGCGGAACCCGGCGTAGAAGAACCGGCCGAAGGTTTCGTACGGATCACCACCGGCAGTGCCCAGCAGGCCGAGCGGCGGCTTGCGGTCGGTGAAGTTGTCCACGCCCATGTAGAAGCTGTACTTCTTGTCGGCGGTTTCGAAGTTCACGCGCATGTTGTGGTAGATCACGCCCGGGTAATAGACCTGCGGGAACGCATCGAGGTTCTGCGGGTCAAGCGTGGTCAGCGTGTTCGGCGTGCAGGTGCGGCCGGTGTAACCGGTCGAACCGCTGGTCGGGCAGATACCCTGGTAGGCATTCTGCGTTTCCCATGCACCGATGGTCTGCTTGCCGAGGTAGCGCGCCGTGTAGGACACATCGACCGGACCGAAGTCATAGTTGATGTTGAAGTTGGCGGCCCAGCTCGGGTCACCCAGTTCGTCCTTGATGCGGTTCGGTTCCTGCGGGAACAGCGGGTTGGTGAAGTTTTCACGCTTCAGCACCCGGGTGGCGATCCCGCGCAGCGACAGACGGTGGCCGTTGTCAAAGGTCTTGCGGTACGACAGGTCGATGTCGATACCGTCGGCCTTCAGTGCCGCGAAGTTGATGCCGCCTGCGATCACTGCCGGATCAACGAACAGGCCGGTCGAGGCATTGCGGTTGACGGTGGAGCAGTAGGGGTTCGAGATCCCGCCAGCGGTGTTGTAGCAGAGATCAACGATCTGCTGCGCACCCAGTGCCGAAATCACGCTCTCAACCTTGATCCGGTAGTAGTCGATGGTCAGGTTGAGGCCCGGGATGAACCGCGGCTCGATGACCACGCCCAGCGTAAGGCTCTTGCCCTTTTCCGAGTTGAGGGTCGGGTTGCCGCCCGAGAGGAACGGCGTGCTCGAGGTGAGCGCGGTGCAGTTCCGCCAGGGTGAGCCAACTGCGCCGTTGAACGCGGTGGTGGCGCAGGCCGCAGCCGAAGCAGCATTATGCACCGTCGGGACGCCGGCCGCGGCGCAGTTGGCGGCGCGGTTCGGGTTGGCGGTGATGTTGTTGCTATCGCACGGGTCGGCGATGAAGGCGAAGTTCTGCGAACCGGCCGCGAACAGATCGCTCTGCGTCGGGGCACGAACCGAGACCGCGTAGGCCGCCCGGAAGCGGATGTCTTCGATCGGAGCCCAGATGCCGTCAACGTTCCACGCCCAGACAGTGCCGGCGCGGGTGTTGTAATCCGACACACGGCCAGCGCCGCGGACCGACAGTTCCTTGGCGAACGGCATGTCCTTGAGCAGCGGCACGTCGAGTTCGGCGAAGGCTTCCTTCACGGTGACCTTCGGCGGGTTGAACGGAGCCAGCTTGTTGAGGAAGGTGGCGCCGCTGGCAACCAGCGGATCCCAGACGCTCGAAGCGGTATCTTCGCGGTATTCGCCGCCGAGGACGAAGCCGATCGGACCGCCGGGCAGTTCGAACAGCTGCGAGGAGTCACCCGAAACGCTGGCCAGGAAGTTCAGCGATTCGGCACGCTCGTTGCGGACGCCATCCGAGTGGATGAAGTCCAGCGCGGCAGCGCTCGACTTGCCGTAACCGAACATGTTGACGGGGATGCAGTCCGGACGGACGTTGGTGGTTGCGTTGATGGCGCAAATCACGCGCTGGCCGGTGCTGTTGGTCGCAAAGTTGGTACCGGTGAAACCGGCCGGTGCAACAACGGCGTTCGAGGCAAGCAGGAAGCCATCGAGGTTGCCGTTGACGTCGTAGAGCAGCAGGTTGTTCTGCGATGCGACATCGGCTTCGAAGCGGCCATAGTTGACCGAGACTTCGTAGTTCCAGTCGTCGTTGAACGTACCTTCGACGCCGCCGACAATCCGGAAGGTCTTGCGGTTGTGGTCTTCGCTACGGCCACCGAAGTCGACGTTGAAGCGCGACATGGTGAAGGTGCCGGTCGGCGTGGTGCAGCGGCCAGTTGCCTGGAGCTGGGCCAAGTTCTGGGCCGACAGGAAGCCGTTGCTGCAGCTCAGTTCGTTGATCGCAGCGAACTGGGCGTTGGTGGTGGCGAAGAAGCCCTTCAGCGAGCCCTGGAAGAAGCTCGGCTGGCCTTCACCGAAGGCATCAACGTGGACATACTTGGCTTCAACGTAGGGCCGGAAGGCATCGCTGATGTCATAGTGCGCCAGGAAGTTGAAGGCGAAGCGCTGGGTGCCAGCAGCCATCACGCCGGTGTTGCGCAGGGTCGAACCGTTGCCACCGATCTGGTTGCCCGAGCCGACCGGAGCATAGGACAGGGTCGGGGTGTCGAGATACAGGTCACCCGCGTCGTTGAAACGCAGGTAACGGCGGGTCGGGCTGGTCGACGCATCGAAAGCGGCAATCGTGCCGGCATCCGAAATCGCCGAGTTGCGCACGCCGCATACGAAGGCAGTGTCGAAGATGCCATCGGTACCGCCGGGTTCACCGCCGGTCGGTTCGACCGTCTGGAACTGGCAGCGGCCGCTGTTCGCGCCGGTGATATCATCACGGTCGCGGAAGTAGAGCGGCTCGGCCTTGGCGTATTCGGCCGAGATCGCGATGTTGCCGCGACCGTCAGCGAAGTTCTTGCCCCAGGCGCCCGATGCGAAATAGTTGCCGCGGTTGCCGCGCGACGAGATCGCACCCTGGCCGCGAAGGTTCAGGCCTTCGAAGTTGCGCTTCAGGATGAAGTTCACCACGCCGGCGACGGCGTCCGAACCGTAAACGGCCGAGTTGCCGCCGGTCACGATGTCGACGCGCTCAAGCAGGTCAACCGGGATGGTGTTCACGTCAACCTGGTAGTCACCCGGCGAAGAGGTGATGTGGCGCTTGCCGTTTACCAGCACCAGGGTACGCGAAGTGCCGAGGCCGCGAAGATCGAGGTAGTTCAAACCGGCGGTGCCGATGAAGCGCGACGAGTTGCCGGCGCTGAAGGTCGAACGCAGCGAGGGAAGGTCGTTCAGTGCGTCACCGAGCGAGACGTCACCAGTTTCGGTGAGTTCACCAACCGAGACCGAGGTCAGCGGAACGGGCGAGCTGAGCGTCGGGCGCGCGATGCGCGAACCGGTAACGACGATCTGGCTGCCTTCTTCGGTATCGCAAACGCCATTGGCGTTTTCGTCGGCGCATTCGGCGGCCTGCGGCGCAGCATCCTGCGCAAAGGCCGGCGTGGCAACGCTGGCCACACCCAGCATAGCAACCGCGATGGCGGCGCTTTCAAGGCTGGTCGCGCGGTAAAGCGCGGACTTGCTGAAGAACTTCATGTGTTAGCCCCTTGATTTTGATCCGGCAGATGGCCGGTTCGGCGCGACATTTCGGTGCCCGTTGGAGAGGGAATCACCTTCTGGCCCATAAGTAGGACCCGATGACAGCTTCCTGAAATAAGCCAAACGGCCATGCAATTTGGAATTTAGGCCAGGGGCCACTTTTACCGGAGGCTTGTTGTCATTTTACAACAGGACACCGAGAGCCGGGTGGACCGCAGAACCCCAACGAGAAGCGATGGGCGCTTGACGCTCTGGCAGTGCAACCTTAATCGATCGATTAAACAGCCTTCGAGGAAAGGAATCGATAGCCATGGGTACCGCCTATATTGTTGACGCCGTACGCACCGCCGGCGGCCGCCGCGGCGGTCGCCTTGCCGGGGTTCACCCGGTGGATCTCGCCGCCTTGACGCTGGATGCGCTGGTTGCCCGCACCGGGATTGACCCCAACGCCGTTGAAGACGTGATCATGGGCTGCGTCAGCCAGGGCGGCCAGCAGGCCGGCCAGGTCGGCCGAAACGCCGTGCTCGCGTCCAAGCTGCTGCCGCAGTCGACCCCGGCCGTGACGATCGACCGCCAGTGCGGTTCTTCCCAGCAGGCGATCCAGTTCGCGGCGCAGGCCGTGATGAGCGGCACCCAGGACGTGGTGATTGCTGCCGGAATCGAAAGCATGACCCGCGTGCCGATGGGTTCCACCGCGATCTTTCACATGAAAGAAGGCCTGGGCAACTACAAGTCGCCCGGGCTTGAGGAAAAGTATCCGGGCGTGACCTGGTCGCAGTTCATGGGCGCCGAAATGATCGTGAAGAAGCATGGCTTCACCAAGGTTCAGCTCGACCAGTTCGCCTATAACAGCCACCTGCGTGCCAAGGCCGCGACCGAGGCCGGGGCCTTCAAGAACGAGATCGTGCCGATCGAGATCGAAACCCCTGAAGGCAAGGCCTGGCACACGATCGACGAAGGCATCCGCATGGACGCCACGCTGGAAGGCATCGCCGGGGTCAAGCTGCTGCAGGAAGGCGGTGCGCTGACCGCTGCCACGTCCAGCCAGATCTGCGATGGCGCCTCGGCTGCGCTGGTGGTTTCGGAAGAAGCGCTGAAGCGTTACAACCTGACCCCGCTGGCCCGGATCCACACCCTGACCGTCACTGCCGGCGATCCGGTGATCATGCTGGAAGAGCCGTTGTTCGCGACTGACAAGGCGCTGGCCAAGGCCGGCCTGAAGATTGGCGACATCGACCTTTACGAAGTGAACGAGGCCTTCGCCTCGGTGCCGATGGCCTGGCTCAAGCACACCGGGGCCGATCCGGAAAAGCTCAACGTCAATGGCGGCGCGATTGCGCTAGGCCATCCGCTGGGCGCTTCGGGCACCAAGTTGATGTCCACGCTGCTCAACGCGCTCAAGGCGCGCGGCGGCAAGTATGGCCTGCAGACCATGTGCGAAGGCGGCGGCGTCGCCAACGTCACGATCGTTGAAATGGTCTGAGCCAACCCTGCTTATCTCTAACGGAGAACCCTGAAATGAAACTCGACAATACTGTTGCCGCCGTTGTTACCGGTGGTGCCTCGGGCCTTGGTGCCGCCACGGCCCGCGCGCTCGCCGCCAAGGGCGTGAAGGTCGCGATCTTCGACCTGCAGGAAGAGAAGGGCAAGGCAATCGCGGCCGAGCTGGGCGGCGTGTTCTGCGAATGCAACGTCACCGACGATGCCTCGGTCGACGCGGCCTTTGCCAAGGCCCGCGAAGCCCACGGGCAGGAGCGGATCCTGGTCAACTGCGCCGGTACCGGCAACGCGATCAAGACCGCCAGCCGCAGCAAGGAAGATGGCTCGATCAAGCACTTCCCGCTCGATGCCTTCAATTGGATCGTCCAGATCAACTTGGTCGGCACTTTCCGCTGCATCGCCAAGTCGGCGGCCGGCATGATGACGCTTGAGCCGCAGGAAGACGGCGACCGCGGCGCCATCGTCAACACGGCCTCGGTTGCGGCCGAAGACGGCCAGATGGGCCAGGCGGCCTATTCGGCTTCGAAGGGCGGCGTCGTCGGCATGACCCTGCCGATCGCGCGCGACCTTGCCAGCGAGAAGATCCGCGTCAACACCATCCTGCCGGGCATCTTCGATACCCCGCTGCTGGCCGGTGCGCCTCAGAACGTGCGCGATGCGCTGGGCGCTTCGGTGCTCAATCCCAAGCGGCTCGGTATCCCTGACGAGTATGCGCACCTGGCGATGTGCATGATCGAGAACGGCTACTTCAATGGTGAAGATGTCCGTCTCGACGGCGGCATCCGCATGGCGCCGCGCTAAACAACAGGAACCTGGCCGGGCGTCATTGGTTGGCGTCCGGCCGCACCCTCCCCGGGAGAGAGACATGGGCTATTCGCAGATCGACCTTCACATTGCCGAGGGCATCGCCACCCTGACGCTCAACCGGCCGGAGAAGATGAACGCCTTCACTGGCACGATGATGAACGAGATCATCGATGCCATGGACCGCACCGACGCCGATGACAGCGTCCGGGCGGTGATCTTTACCGGGGCCGGCGAGCGTGCCTTCTGCGCCGGGGCCGACCTGACCCCCGAAGACGGCCGCGCGGTCTTTTCGGACTCCGCCCCGGTCGAGGACCTGTCCGATCCGCGCGTGCGCGATGGTGGCGGGCTGCTGACCCTGCGCCTCTATCAATCGAAGAAGCCGCTGATCTCGGCCTGCAACGGCGCCGCCGTGGGTGTGGGCGTAACCATGCAGTTGCCGATGGATATCCGCCTGGCCAGCGACAACGCCCGCTACGGCTTCGTCTTTGCCCGCCGCGGGATCGTGCCCGAAGCCTGCTCCAGCTGGTTCCTGCCCAAGATCGTCGGGATCAACCAGGCGCTGGAATGGTGCATGACCGGCCGTATCTTCGGGGCCGAGGAAGCGCTGAAGGGCGGGCTGGTCCGTTCGGTCCACGCACCGGGCGAACTGATCGATGCAGCGCGGGGCCTGGCCCGCGAGATTGCCGACAATACCTCGGCCGTGTCGGTGGCCATGACCCGCGCGATGCTGTGGCGGATCCCCTCGGGCGATCACCCGATGGCGGCACACAAGGTCGATAGCCGCGCCATCTATCGTCTCTCGAAGGGAGCCGACGCGAAGGAAGGTGTGCAAAGCTTCCTCGAAAAGCGGCCACCCGCCTTTCCGCTACGGGTTTCGAGCGATATGCCGGACTTTTATCCTTGGTGGGGAGAGGAGCCGCCCTTCGCATGAGCCAGTCATCGGTCGCCGAACAAACCGATGCGCCAGAAGGCGCGCGCGAACTGCTGCTGCACACCGCATCGACGATCATGCGCGAAGGCGACATCGTCGATATTTCGCTATCCGAACTGTCGCTGCGCTCCGGGCTGAACTCAGCGCTGGTGAAGTACTACTTCGGCAACAAGGCCGGGCTGATGAAGGCCCTGCTCGATCGCGACATGCAGGATATCGTTCACGCAGTCGACGCACTCATGTCAAAGGACATGAGCCCCGAAGTCCGCCTGCGCCGCCATATTGGTGCCGTGGTCGATACCTATTACAAAACGCCCTACCTCAACCGCTTGCTGATGCGGCTGGTACGCGAGAGCGATCCCGACGAAGCTCACCGGATCGCCGATTCCTATTTGACCCCGCTCAGCCGGGCCTATGACCGGTTGATCAAGGACGGGGTCAAGCAGGGGGTATTCCGCAAGGTTGATCCGCAGCTGTTCTATTTCACCACGACCGGGGCCTGCGACCGGTTCTTCTCGTCGCGCCTCGTACTAAAGCACTGCTACGATACCGAGGCGCTGACCGAGGAACTGCGCGACCGGTACCGCGAGCATTGCATCGATTTCATCATGGCGGGAATCCTCGCGCACAACTGAGCGGAGGTCTGGCATGGGGCAGTGGCATATCGGGGTGATCGGCGGTTCGGGCCTGGCCGGCGGCGTCGGGGTTGACGGCGCCCAGGAAATTCCGGTCGAAAGTCCGTTTGGTGAGCCTTCGGCAGCAGTGACCACCGGTACACTAGCGGGTGTGCGCGTGACCTTCCTTCCGCGCCACGGGCCCGGACATGCGATCCCGCCCGCCGCAGTCAATTACCGCGCCAATATCGACGTGCTGAAGCGCTGCGGAGTGACCGACGTGATCGCGCTCTCCGCCATTGGTTCGCTGCGCACCGACATGGCACCGGGCCAGATGGTGGCGGTCAGCCAGTTCATCGATCGCACAGTCAGCCGTCCGGCCAGCTTCTTCGGGCCGGGCCTTGTCGCCCATGTCAGCCTGGCCGATCCGGTCTGCCCGCGCCTGGCAGCCGGCCTGGCCGATGCGGTCGAGGGTGAGGGCGGGGCCGTCCATCGCGGCGGAACCTATGTTGCGATCGAAGGTCCGCAGTTCTCGACCCGGGCCGAGAGCCTGCTTTACCGCAAGTGGGGCGGGGACGTGATCGGAATGACCGCCATGCCGGAGGCGCGGCTCGCTCGCGAGGCGGAACTGCCCTATGCCCTGTTGGGCATGGTGACGGATTATGATGCCTGGCGGACCAGCGAGGCGGGGGTCGAGGCCAGCGAGGTGCTGGCAGTGATGCACGCCAATGTCGCGCTGGCCGGTAAGGTGCTGCGGCGGTTCCTTGCCGCGCTGCCACCAGAGCGCGAACCCAGCCCGATCGACCAGGCGCTGGAACACGCAATCATGACTGCGAAGGCCGCACGCGATCCGGTGCTGGTGGCAAAACTGGATGCGATAGCAGGGAGGGTGCTGCGATGAGCGATCTGGTCCTATACGATTACTGGCGGTCTTCGGCGGCCTATCGCGTGCGGATCGCGATGAATCTCAAGGCGCTGTCATGGACCTCGCACTCGGTCGACCTGGCCGCGGGCGAGCAGGGCGGGGCTGACCATCTGGTGCGCAACCCGCTGGGACTGGTGCCAGTGCTGGAGGTTGATGGTGAGCCGATCGCCCAGTCGCTGGCGATCATCGACTATCTCGACGCCCGCTGGCCCGAACCGCGCCTGCTGCCCACCGATCCCATGGCCCGTGCCCACGTGCTGGGCCGGGCGATGACGATCATTTCAGAGGTCCACCCGCTACAGAACCTGCGCGTGCAGAATTTCCTGCGCGACGATCTGGGCATCGATGCCGATGGTATCACGCGCTGGCTGCATCGCTGGCTGGGGGATGGACTGGCCGCGCTGGAGGCAGATGCGCCGGAGCATGGCTTGTTCGGCGGCAAACAGCCCAATCTGATCGATGTCTGCCTGGTCCCGCAGCTTTACAGCGCGCGGCGGTTTGGGGTTCCGCTGGAGCCTTTGCCGCAGCTGGTGCGGATTGACGAGGCGCTGCGGGCGATCCCCGCGATCGCCGCTTCGGCACCCGAAGCGGTGAAGCCGGCGTGACGGCGCTTGGCGCGGCAAACCGGTTGCACTAGAAACCGAGTCGATGGCCCAGCAAAGCTCCCGCCTGGCGGATTTCCTGCCCTACCTGATGTCAGTCACCACCAATGCGGTGAGCGACATGATCGCCAGCGAATATCGCGCGCGGTTCGGGCTCAAGATCCCCGAATGGCGGGTGATGGCCGTGCTGGGGGACGCCGGGCCGCAGACCCAGCGCAGCTTGGTCGGCGCGACGCGGATGGACAAGGTCGCGGTCAATCGCGCCTGCAAGGAACTGGAAGACCGCGGACTGGTGGCGCGCAGTCCCAACGCTGATGACGGACGATCGCACCACATCGAACTGACCGCGGCAGGCAAGACCATGCATGGTGAAATCATGCCGCTGGCGCTGGACATGGAGCGCCGGCTGTTCGCTTCGCTGTCGGCTACCGAACTAAAGGATTTCAAGACCCTGCTGGCGCGGATCACCACCCGGGTGGCCGAACTGGAAGGCGCAGCCGCACCCAAGGAGCTGACCTGATGAAACTGGCAAGCCTTCCCGGAGGACGCGACGGGCGTCTCGCCGTAGTCAGCACTGACCTCGCCTGGTGCGCTGATGCCTCACATCTGGTGCCGACTTTGCAGGCTGCGCTTGATGATTGGGACCGCCATTTTCCCGTGCTCCAGGCTCTTGCCACCGAGCTTGAGCACGGTGCGATCCCGCAGGAGCGGTTCCATGAGCGCGAGGCGCTGGCCCCGCTCCCGCGCGCCTACCAGTGGGCCGATGGCTCGGCCTACGTCAATCACGTCGAACTGGTGCGCAAGGCACGCGGGGCCGAGCTACCGGAGAGCTTCTGGCACGATCCGCTGATGTACCAGGGCGGCAGCGATGACCTGCGCGGCGCCCGCGCGCCCATCACGCTCGCGGATGAGGCGTGGGGCTGCGACATGGAGGCGGAGATTTGCGTGGTCACCGACGATGTGCCGCAGGGCGTTTCGCCAGCAGCCGCACTCGATCATATCCGACTGGTCGGACTGGTGAACGACGTATCGTTGCGCAACCTGATCCCGGATGAGTTGGCCAAGGGCTTCGGCTTTGTTCAGGCAAAGCCGGCCAGCCACTTCTCGCCAGTCTTCGTAACGCCGGACGAGCTGGGCGATGCCTGGGTGGGCGGACGGCTCAACCAGGTCCTGCGGGTCGATCTCAACGGCGAGGCTTTCGGCCGGGCCGAGGCCGGAGAGGAATGCACCTTCGATTTCGGCACCCTGATCGCACACTTGGCCAAGACCCGGCGGGTTGGGGCTGGCTCGATCATCGGTTCGGGCACCGTTTCGAACCGCGACCCCGATGGCTCGCCGGGCCGCCCGTGCCGGGATGGCGGGCGGGGCTATTCCTGCATTGCCGAGCAGCGGATGATCGAGACCATTGCCGACGGCAAGCCGGTGACCCCGTTCCTGCGCTATGGTGACACTGTGCGGATCGAAATGCGTGACGGGGCCGGCCATTCGATCTTCGGTGCGATCGATCACACTGTCGTGAAGCCCTGAAGCTCAGACGTTAAAACGAAGCCGGGCCGGTTCTCCCGAAGGAGAGCCGGCCCGGCGCGGGTACCCCACCCTGAATTGCTAGGTCAGCCGCCGCCACCCTTGGCCGGGCCATCATGGCTGAAGGCATCGGCGATCGAGCAGGCTGCTGGGCCAAGGATGACCACGAACAGCACCGGCAGAATGAACAGAATCAGCGGCACAGTCATGATCGCTGGCAGACGCGCGGCCTTTTCTTCGGCGCGCATCATGCGTTCGTTGCGGAATTCGGCCGAGAGCACACGCAGGGCCGAAGCCAGCGGCGTACCATAGCGCTCGGTCTGGACCATGGTGGTGGTCACGCCCTTGATCGCTTCCAGGTTCACGCGCCAGGCCAGATTTTCGAAAGCTTGGCGGCGTTCGGACAGGAACGACATCTCGATTGCGGTCAGGGCGAATTCGTCACCCAGTTCCGGATAGGCCCGGCCCAGTTCGCGCGCCACGCGGTTGAATGCGGCGTCAACGGTCAGGCCCGCCTCGGCGCAGATCACCAACAGGTCAAGCGCATCGGGCAAGCCTTTGCGGATCGCGTTGGTTCGCTTCGAGATCAGGTTGCCGATATAGAGTTCGGGTCCCTTGTAGCCAAGGCCAACGGCGGCGGCGAAGGCCATGAGCTTCTTCATCCCGCCCCAGTCAGGGAAGAAGTTGATGCCATAGACCATGAAGGCCGCAAATCCGCCGAGCAAGATCGGGAGGACCATGCGCGCGAAGATCACGACAATGCCGAGTTCCTTCTTGCGGATCCCGGCCTGAGCCAGTTTCTGCTGGATGGTCTCGACCTGGCTTTGCTGCAGCACCTTCAGCGCCGACAGCGTCTCTTTCATCTTGTCGGCGGTTTCGTTCTTGCGGACCAGCGATGCGCGCTTCTTGGCGGTCTGGGTGATGATCCCGCTCTTGAGCTGGTCGCGGCGTTCGTTGAGCGCCTTGACCCGCTTGGCCATCGGATCGCGGATGGTTACCGCAGTATAGATCGCGAACAGCACGGCCGCAGCAGCCAGACCCGCCAGGATCGAACCGATCCAGAGCACGTCGACACCGAGCAGCGTGGGACCGGGAGGGGTGTTCATCATATCCTGTTCCTGTCCCTGCTCAGATTTCGAAGCTGACCATCTTGGCCATGATGAAGGCCCCGATCGACATCCACGTCAGGCCGCCCAGACCGGTCACGATCAGGCGATCGTCAGTGAAGAAGCCACCCAGGTAGTTCGGGTTGATCATGTAGATCATCGTGAACACGATGAACGGCAGGGCCCCGACGATATAGGCCGAGGCCTTGGATTCAGAGCTCATCGCCTTGATCTTGAGCTTCATCTGGGCACGCTTGCGGAGCACGTCGGCCAGGTTCGAGAGCGTCTCGGCCAGGTTGCCGCCAGTTTCCCGCTGGATCGCCAGCGTGATGCAGAAGAAGCTGAATTCAGGCGTGTTGAGGCGGTCGGCGGTTTCCTGAAGGGCGTCCTCCATGGTCTTGCCGATCTTGATCCGCTCGGTCACCAGCTTGAATTCCTCGCCCACCGGGCCTGGAACTTCGCTTGAAACGACGCCGAGGGTTTCGGTCACCGGCAGACCGGAGCGCAGACCGCGCACCAGCAGTTCAATCGCGTCGGGGAACTTGGTGGTAAAAGCGTTGCTGCGCTTGCCGATGAAGAAGCCGACCACCGCATGCGGCAGGCCGGCGCCAACCAGCAGGCCGACCCCCAGGGACAGCGCCGCAGCACCGGTCTTCAGGAAGACCAGGATGGCGATACCCAGTGCAAGGCCGCCCGAGGCATAGAGATACTGGCTCAGCGTCCAGCCCTTGCCAGTGCGATGCAGCCGCATCAGCAGGGCCGCAACCCGGCTTTCCGATCCGGCAATCTGGTGAATCTTGGGCTTGCGCGCTGCCACGGCCTTGCGCAGCTGGGCCTCGACCTTGTCAGTCGTGCTATCGGAGTGGCGATAGCGCAGGCCTTCAAGCCGCCGCGCCGCCTCCTTGGCTGGGGAAGGGCCAGAAAAGGCCATGTAGCCCAGCACCATGAATGCCATCAGGCCGACGGCGATCAGCAGCAGTTGGATGATATTCATCGGCTGGTCTGGCCTTCTTCAGCAGGACAACGTGACGCGGGCACCCGGGCTCAGGCCGAAGCCGGAGCCGGAGCCTTTGCTGCCTTCTTGGGCAGTAGCGCCTTGAGATCGAACTTCCCGAGCAGCGAGGACTTGGGCTTGAGCGCATCGTCGACCGTTTCGCCGTCGCCCACGCCGTGAACTGCCTTGGCCAGGTCGCGGATCAGAACCCCTGCCTTGGCCGAGCGATTGGCATCGGCAAAGGTCTGACCCAGCTTGGCGGCATTGGCCGCGGCCTTGGCATCATAAGGAATGGTGAAACCGATCTTTCGCTCGATCGAGGCTTCGAAATCGGCCTTGCTGATCTCGCCCGTGCCGGGGAGCACCTTGTTGGCCACCACGATCGTCTGGACGTGCGGCGCATTGCTCTTCATCCACGACAGCACGCGGATCGCATCGCGCGCGCCGGCCAGGGTCATTTCCGTAACCAGCAGCACGACGTTCACATCGTTCAGCAAGTGCGGGAAGTTGATCAGCATGTTGCGCGGCAGATCGATCACCGTCATCTCGAATGCCTGCCGGAATTCTTCCTGCAGCTGGATGAAGGCCGCGCCGTCGGTCATCAGCGGTGAATTGATCGGTGCTTCGGCCGAAAGGATCGCCAGGTGATCGTTGGCGCGGATCATCGCGCGTTCGATGAACAGGCCATCGATGCGGCTGGGGTTCTCGATCGCGTCGGTCAGGCCGCGGCCCGGTTCGAGATCGAGCGCCAGGGCGCCGGTGCCGAAGTGAATGTCGAGATCAAGCAGCGCGGTCGGCAGCTTCTCGTCGCCGCTGTAGAGCCAGGCAAGCGAGGTCGCGATGGTCGAGGCGCCGACACCGCCGCGGGTGCCGAGCACGGCTACCGAGACATGCTTCTTGGCTGCGGACGGATCGTGGGCCTTGGGTGATGCGAAGACCGCCTGGGCATTGACCAGCGCATCGCGGACCTGGCCCGGCGAAAGCGGCTTGAGCAGATAGTCCTGGATGCCGCTGGCGACGAGATCGCGATAGAGCCGGACATCGTTGACCTGACCGATCGCGATCACCACCGTGCCGGGTTCGCAGACTTCGGCCAGAGCGTTGATGTCGCTCAGCGGGTCGCCGCTTTCCGACAGGTCGACCATCAGAATGTTCGGGCTGGCCGAGATCGACAAGGACTGGACCGCGTTGCGCAGGCCGCCCTTGTTGCACTTCTCGGGCTGCCAGCCCATTTCGATGACCACGGGACGCAGCACGTCAAGCGCGGCATCGTCGCAGATATAGGCGCTGAAGGCGTCGCGATTGCCGGCTGCGCCGGGCTTCCAAGGAGCATTCATGGCTTACTTCCCGCCCTTCTGGGTGTTGTTTTCCTTGAGGCCGCCTTCGCCCGTGGGCTTGGCTTCGCGATAGACGTCGATCGCCTTGTTGCTGCTCATCACCGCGGTCCGGCCAGTGCTGTTGGCGCCCTTGAGCAGGTGCTCGGGATCGGCCACCATCGCCGCCAGGTTCGCGTTCGAGGCGCAGCCGTAATTGCTGCTCGTGGCGTTCTTCAGATTGGCGTCCGACTTGGCCGACCAGTCCGGGCAGCCCGGAACAGTCGCCGTCGAGCGGGTCACCACAATCCGGGCGGTACCGGCATTGACCGCGCCCGGCGTGACCGGTGCGGTATCGCTGACCAGCAGGCCAAAGCGGCCGGCAACAGCTTCAACTGCCGCACGGGTGGCCCCGCTGGAGAGCGGATCGTCGATCGCGATGCGATCACCATAGCGCAGGTCCATCGCTTCGAACCAGCCAGCCAGGCGGCGGGCTTCGGGAAGCGAGAGACCGCCCGGGTTGGTCGTTACGTCGAACGTATAATTGGTGCGGCTGACCACCGGCTGATGGACGCTTTCAAGCTGCTGGTTCTGCGGCATGCCACCGCAACCGGCGAGCATCGAACCCAGCGAGAGGGCGAGGGCGGCGCCAAGCGCCTTGCGATTCTGGAAACTACGCATGGTCATCACCTCTCTCAGTTCATGCTGAAGCCGGGCGCCGCGGCTTCGGCAGCAGCGGTGCGTGACTTCTTCTTGGAGCGCTTGTCATCGAGCGGACGGATCGCCGGCGGCGTATCGAGCTCACCCACCTTGGGGGCAGGCGCGTTGGCCGGTGCGGCACTCGGCAGCGGGCGGCTGGCACCCGACTGGCCGTTGTTTTCCTGATTGCCGAAGATCCGCTGGATGTCGTTCGGGCTCTGGAAGCCATCGGTCGGCAGCTTGATGTCGTTGGCATCGACCGGGTTGACCAGATAGGGGGTCACCACGATCACCAGTTCGGTTTCGCCGCGCTGGAAATTGGTCGAACGGAACAGCGAACCCAGGATCGGCAGATCACCGGCACCCGGCATCTTCTTGACCGTGTTCTGGGCACTGTTGCCCATCAGTCCGGCGATCATGAAGCTCTGGCCAGAGCCCAGCTCGATCGTGGTTTCGGCGCGGCGCACGGTCAGGGCCGGCACCTGGAAGCCGTTAAGCGTGATCGAGCCCTGGCTGGACAGTTCGGATACTTCCGGACGGACCCGCATCGAGATCCGGCCATTGGCCAGCACGGTCGGGGTATAGGCCAGGCTGACGCCGAAGCGCTTGTATTCGACGGAAGTTGAACCCAGGCCCTGGCTGATCGGGATCGGATATTCGCCGCCCGCCAGGAAGTCTGCCGTCTCGCCCGACAGGGCGGTCAGGTTCGGTTCTGACAGGCTGGTCACCAGACCGAGCGATTCGCCCATGTCGAGTGCGCCGAGCAGGTCCAACCCGAACAACTTCGTTTGCATGGCCAGCGTCGATCCGAGCGTCGCAGGCGTCACCGAAGAGCCGTTGATTTCCTTGAACTGGCCTGGCTTGTTGAGGTCGGGAACCTGGAGCTTGACCTGGTTGCCAACGCCGAGCGCCTGGTTCTGTCCGGCATACATCGTCGGCGCAAAGGCGCGCCCTTGACCAACCCCGAACTGCATGCCCGAGCTGCCATCGATCGAGGTGAGGTTCACCCCAAGCGACTTGACCAGGGTGCGGCTGACTTCGGCGAACTTGACGCGCAGGTTGACCTGCAGCGGGGTCGCGGTCTTGAGCCGCGTGATGACGTTGGCGTCCTTGCCGACAAAGGCTTCGACCAGCCGCTTGGCTTCCGAGGCATCTTCGGGCGAGGCAATCGTGCCGGTCAGCAGGAAGGTGTTGGTCCCCATGGTGGAGACGGCAACCTTGGCGTCGGGCATGGCCATCCGCAGCATCGTGTCGACGCTGTCGATGTTCGAGCCGACGCGGACATTGGCGGACCAGATGATGTCGCCAGCAGCATTGCTGGCATAGACCGTGGTCTCGCCGCCAGCCTTGCCGAAGACATAGAGCTGACGCTGCGACTTGACCTGGACATCGGCAACCGAGTCATTGGCGACGAAAACGTCAGCCATGTTGCCGCCGACCGTGACGAGCTGGCCGCGGCCGATCGACAGCACAACTTCATTGGCCGGGCGGCTCAGCGACTGGGCCTGAACTGCCGCCGGGGCAGAAACCAGGGCCAGCGGGGCCAGCATGCAGCTTGCGCTGAGCAGGGTGGTGGCAAGGCGTTTCATCGGGTTGCCTTTCTTGAGGGCGATCGCGGCGGGGTTGCGGGGACGGTTCATCTCAACGCCTCCCGACCTGTTCGACAGAGGTAGTCTTGCCGCGGGTCACGCGAACCACAGGGCCCTGCGGGACCGCTGCAAAAGCCGCAGCCGGGCCGGCAGCCGGACCTGCCGCAGGTGCGGCGCGGCCCATGGTCGTCGGCGCAACCGGCACGCTGCGGCGCTGGAAGCGCGACACGTCGCCACCGGTAACGAAGGTGCTGCCGGCGTCGAGCGGGCGGTTGAGCGCCTGGCCAAGCAGCTTTTCTTCCTGCTCCTTGCTAGCGCCGGACGGTACCTTGACCGTGCCGCTGGCAATCGCCTGATCGAGCTCGGCCTGGTTGTCGGCCAGGCTGCGCAGCGCCAGGCTGATCGTACCGATCGTCTGGGCCACGGCGACCTTTTCGGCGATCTTCGGCGTCACTTCGACCGTGATGGTGCGGAAGCCGCGGACCACGGTCTTGCCTTCGACGATTTCAGTCTCGGTCGACTGGTCGGTGGCCAGCACGCGAACATTGCGCAGGATCGTTTCGGCGGTCTTGAGCGTATCCTGGCTGCCGCTGTCGCCGCGAACGGTCTGCGTCAGTACCAGGTCGACGTGGTCACCCGGGAAGACGAAACCGCCGACGCCGGTCTTCTGCGAGACCGGGATGGTCACGGCGCGCATGCCCGGGCCCAATGCTGCGGCCAGGAAGCTGCGGTCACCCGGCGAAACGAGCGCGCCCTGCGTGACTGGCTGGCCAGCCGTGACCGGATAGCGGACCACGGTGCCAAGCAGCTTGTTCATGTCGGCTTCGCCATCGATGAAATAGGCGTCCTGCACCATTTCCTTCGGCCAGGCCTGGAACGAAATTGAGTCCGCGGTGATGATCGTACCCACCGGCAGTGCCCGCTGGGCGACCAGGACCTTCGGGCCCTGGGGAACTTGCTGGGCAGCATTGGCCTGGGGCGCATTAGCCCCGGCAAACAGGCTCCTCGCAGCCATGGCAGTACCGATCGCAACGACCAGTGCGCCAAGCAGCAACATCAGCTTCTTCTTATCCATGGCTTTGCAAGCCCCCTAGAAAAAACACCAAGATTGAAATCGTGTAATGCAACGAAGTGGTTAAAATCCGGTTCACCCCGTCGCCCCGGCAGTGGCAGCGGTCTGCAACGCCGGCAGAAATTGACTGGCGAGAACCCACAGTCCGGCCGAGGAAATTGCTACCCCATAGGGCACGGCCAACCGCTCGCGGTGGCCGCGCATCGCATGCCAGACCGCCAGGACCAGGGTCAGCACCCCGCCCAGCAGCGACATCACGATGATCAGCTTCACAAACGCCGCCGGGGCGATCCACAGCGCCAGCGCGGTCAACAGCTTGACGTCACCGCCGCCCATCGCCCGCAGCGCGAACAGTCCGGCGCTGATCGCAAAGGTCAGCACGGCAATTCCCAGCTGCCAGGCAACGCCTGGCCACAGGTCAAGCCCGGTGGTCCACCAATAGACCGGCGCGGTCAGGGCGATTGCGGCGTTAAGCCAATTGTCGATCTGCCGGCGGCGGATATCGGTAAAGGCGGCAACCACTAGCGCGATTGCCAAGGCCCCCAGCAGTACGTATTGAAATTCGACGTTCGGCATTGCCCGCCCCCTGGTATCAGGGGCATGGATACAGGGCAGGGCTTACCAAAAAGTAACCACCGCCAAGAGGCTGGAATTAGCCAAATGTCCGCTGCTATCAATCGCCGGGTCATTCCAGTCGAGGCAGTGGAAGGGCACTGGATTGCCCCTGATGGCCATGCAATCCGGCGGATCGACTGGCCCCATCCCAGCCCGCGCGGTGCGATCCTGTTCATGAGCGGGCGAGGGGATTTCTACGAAAAGTATCTGGAGGCGCTGGCGCACTGGCATCAGCAGGGCTGGGCCGTCACCGCCTTTGACTGGCGCGGGCAGGGCGGATCGGGCCGGCTCGGCAAGGATCCCTATACCGGCCATGTCTGCGACTATGCCGTCTGGATCGACGATCTGGCGGCACTGTGGCGGGATTGGGCAGCGCAAGCACCGGGGCCGCAGATCGCGATCGGCCATTCGATGGGCGGGCACCTGGCCTTGCGCGCCGCGGCCGCCAAGGCAATCAATCCCGCCGCGCTGGTGCTCTGCGTGCCGATGCTGGGGCTGCGCGATGGCAATATGCCCGATCTGCTGATGCAGGGCCTGGCATCGCTGATGTGCCGGCTCGGCGATCCGGCCCGGCCTGCCTGGAAGTGGAGCGAGAAGCCGGGTCAGCCGCCCGACGCCCGGGGAGAACTGCTCACGCACGATCCTGAGCGTTACGCCGACGAATTGTGGTGGCGCGAGATGCGTCCCGAACTGGTCATGGGCCCGGGCTCGTGGCGCTGGGTTGAGCGGGCCTATGCCTCGATGCGCTGGCTCGGCCGGTCGGATGTGCTGGCCGGGGTCAGGCAGCCAGTGCTGCTGCTGGCGACAGACGAGGATGCGCTGGTCAGCTACAAGGCCAGCGCCCGCGCCGCCGCACGCTTGCCGCACTGCGAACTGGTCAACTTTGGCGAACGCGCCAGACACGAGATCCTGCGCGAGGCTGATCCGGTGCGGCTGGAAGCACTGGCGCGCATCGATGCCTTTCTGGCAAGGGCCACGGCATGAGCGTGCAGTTTGATTTCGCCATTGTCGGAGCGGGAATAGCCGGAGCTTCGATCGCTGCCGGGCTGGCCGCGCATGGCCGGGTGCTGCTGCTCGAGGCAGAGGAGCGGCCCGGCTATCACTCGACCGGGCGCTCAGCCGCGTTCTGGACCGAAAGCTATGGCGGGCCGCAGGTCCAGCCGCTGACTACAGCTTCGGGCCCGTTTCTGCAGCAGCATGGCTTCCTCAGCCCGCGCGGCGCGCTGACGTTGGCGCGGCAGGGCGAATTGCCGGAGCTCAAGGCCTTTAAAGAGGAATTCCGGGCGCTGGGGGTGCGGGTTGACGATCTTGATCGCGGCGCGCTCGAAGCCCGCTTGCCGGGGCTGCGCAGCGAATGGATCGCAGGCGCCTATGAACCCGATTGCAGCGATATCGATGTTGCCGGCTTGCACCAACACTGGCTTGCGGCTGCGCGGCACGGCGGGACGGAGCTGTGGACCCGGGCTGAATTGGCCGGAGCCGAACGCGTCGGAGGTGTCTGGCAGCTGACAATGGCGGACGGACGAGCGGCGCAGGCAGCCGTGCTGGTCAACGCCGCCGGGGCCTGGGCCGATCCGGTTGCCGAACTGGCGGGCGTGAAGCCGCTCGGCATTCAGCCATTCCGCCGCACCGTTGCCCAGTTGCGGCTGGCGGACGGCCCACCGGCTGACTTGCCACTGGTGCTGGGGATCGACGGGCTGTTCTATTTCAAGCCCGAGGCTGGACGGCTGTGGCTGAGCCCGCATGACGAAACCCCCTGCACGCCATGCGATGCCGCGCCGGAAGAGCTGGACGTGGCGCTGGCGATTGACCGGTTCGAACACGTCGTCGACTGGCCGATCACGCGGATCGAGCATCGCTGGGCCGGCCTGCGTTCCTTCGCGCCGGATCGGCTGCCGGTCTATGGCTTCGACCCCCTCGTCTCCGGCTTCTTCTGGTTTGCCGGGCAAGGCGGATTCGGGATCCAGACTGCCCCGGCCGCAGCGGACCTTGCCTGCGCGCTGCTGCGCGGCGAGCCTTCGCCGGCGGTTGATCCGCAACCCTATGATCCGAAAAGATTCTGCTAGCGAATCACGGGTTTACCGCTAGGTTGCATGGGGGCGTTGCAACCTGGAAGGCATATCCGACATGGCTCACCGTTTCGAAATCCGCAAAAACAAGGCTGGCGAGTTTGTCGCCTACTTCTGCTACAATTCGGAAACGATCTTCTGGACCGAAGGCTACAGCAGCAAGGCCAGCGCGCAGAACGCCATCGAATCGATCCTCAAGAACGGCCCCGTTGCCGAAGTGGTCGATACGACTGTCGCTTAAACGCCCTTGCCCGAGAGGGCCGCATCGCTCGCCAGGCGGTCGGCCCGCTCGTTTTCCGGGTGGCCATCGTGGCCCTTGACCCAGACCCAGTCGATCCGATGGCGGCTGCGCGATAGCAATAGCTGCTGCCAGAGATCGGCATTGAGGACCGGTTTCCTTTGGGAGTTCGTCCAGCCGTTCTTCTGCCAGCCGAAGATCCACTTGGTGATCCCGTCGATCACATAACGGCTGTCGGTATGGAGCGCGACATGGCACGGTTCCTTCAGCGCATCCAGCGCGCGGATCACCGCAGTCAGTTCCATCCGGTTGTTGGTGGTATGAGCCTCATGGCCCGACATTTCTCTCTCGTGCTGTCCCATGCGCAGCACAGCGCCCCAACCGCCGGGACCGGGATTGCCCTTGCAGGCACCATCCGTGAAAACTTCGACCCGTTTCATGCGGCGGCGAACAGTGCCGCGTTCGCCGGGTCTGCATAGAACGCCAGCCGGCGACCAAAGGCCAGCGGATCCTTTCGCGTCACGAGTGCATCGGCGGGCGTATTGACCCAGTCCCAGGCGCGCGTCAGGGCAAAGCGTAGGCACGCCCCGCGCGCCAGTAAAGGCAAAGCGGCGCGCTCGGCGGTGGAAAGTGGGCGGACCTCTTCATAGCCGGCGAAAAGCGCGGCAGAGAGCGCCGCGTCGAACTGGCGGCCGTCATTGGAAAAGCACCAGGCGGCATGCGTGACCGCCAGGTCATAGGCAAACAGGTCGGTGCAGGCGAAGTAGAAGTCGATCAGGCCGGTCACTTGATTACCCAGCATCAACACGTTGTCGGGAAACAGGTCGGCGTGGATCGTCCCGCGCGGCAGGTCGGCGGGCCACTGCGCAATGGTGGCGGGCAGTTCGCGCGCCACCAGGTCGGCAAAATCGGCGTCGATCGCTGCCAAGCCACCGGCGCCGCATTCGCTGGCCAGCCGCTGCCATTCGGTCCGGCCCATGGCGTTTTCGCGTTCTCCTGGAAAATCGGCGGCGGCCAGTTGCATCTGGGCCAGCGCCCGGCCGACGGCATGGGCCTGTCCGGGCGTGGGCGCGCTGACCGATACTCCCGGCAGGAACTCGATCAGGGCGACGGCCTTGCCATCCAACAGGCGATAGAGGTTGCCCTGCCGGTCATGGATCGTGCGCGGCACCGGGCAACCCTTGGCTGACAGGTGATCAAGCAGCGAGAGGAAGAAGGGCAGGTCCTCCACCTCGATCCGGAATTCGTACATGGTCAGGATGAAGCGAGCACCGGCCCCATTCCTGCCAGTGGTTTCAATCAGCCAGTTGCTGTTGGAAATCCCCTCGGCAATGCCCTTGACCGAAGTCAGTTCGCCAACATCGAATTCGGCCACCAGCTGGCCCAGAACTTCCGCCCCGAGGTGGGTATAGACCGCCACGCGCCGAACCTAGTCCGCCAGTTGCCGGGGAAGCTTGAAAACGATCTTTTCTTCGGCCGTGACGACCTGTTCGACTTCCACCGTCCGGAACTCGCCGATCCGGTCGATCACTTCCTGCACCAGGGTTTCCGGTGCCGAAGCCCCAGCCGTCAGGCCCATCGTGGTTACGCCATCGAACCAGGCCTGGTCGATTTCGCTGCCGCGCTGGATCAGCCGGCCTTCCGCGCCGCAGCGCTGGGCAACTTCGACCAGGCGCAGCGAATTGGAGCTGTTGGGTGCCCCGATTACCAGGACCAGCTGGCACTCCTCGGCAATCGCCTTGACCGCGGCCTGGCGGTTGGACGTGGCATAGCAGATATCCTCGGCCTTCGGCCCGGCGATGGCCGGGAACCGTCCGCGCAGGGCGGCAACGATCTCGGCGGTATCATCGACCGACAGCGTGGTCTGGGTCAGGAAGGACAGCGGAGCATCGGCCGGGAAATCAAGAGTGGCAACGTCATCCAGCGTCTCCACCAGGGTGATGGTGCCTTCGGGAACCTGTCCGAACGTGCCAATCACTTCGGGGTGGCCCTTGTGGCCGATGAACAGGATGTGGCGCCCCGCCTCGATGTGGCGTTCGGCCTGGCGGTGAACCTTGCTGACCAGCGGGCAGGTGGCATCAAGCCAGTCAAGCCCGCGCTCGGTCGCCGCGGCGGGGACGGCCTTCGGCACGCCATGCGCGCTGAACACCACGGGCGCGCCATCGGGCACCTCGTCCAGTTCCTCGACAAAGACTGCGCCCTTGGCCCGCAGGCCATCGACCACGAAGCGGTTATGCACGATCTCGTGGCGGACGTAGACCGGCGCGCCATAGCGGGTCAGTGCGCGTTCCACGATCTCGATCGCCCGGTCGACACCGGCGCAGAAGCCGCGCGGAGCGGCGAGCAGAAGGCGGAGGGCAGGTTTGCCCGGCTGCTGAAAGGGCGCGTTCATGTTCGCCCCCCTAGCGTTTTGGCAATGACGCCGCTAGGGCAAGTTCTGCCCAAGGACAGGAACCTGCCAGAATGACGCCTCGCACCCGCCTGATTGCCGCCCTGACCGTTGCCGCTGCCCTTGCGGGGTGCCGCGGAACCGGGGATCTGGTGGTCGATGAAGGCGTTGGCATCACGGCCGTGCGGAGCGCCTGCCCGGCGGTCGGTGTGCCGGACTACACTGGCGACATGACGTTGTTCCGCACCCCCGGCGCAACCACGGCCGACAATATCGACGTGGTCGGAGCGCTCACCAATGTGCGCTCGACCTGCAACGAGACGGGCGAAAAGGTTTATACTGCCGCCACGTTCGACGTGCTGGCCCGCCGCACCGATACCCGCGGCGCGCGGACTGTCACGCTGCCCTATTTCGTCACCGTCCTGCGCGGCGGCAGCGCCGTGATTTCTAAGCGGGTCGGATCGGTGACGATCAACTTCGCCGATGGTCAGGAACGTGCCCAGGCCAGCGGTTCGGCCAGTGCCTATGTCGACAAGGCTGAAGCCAGCCTGCCGGCCGATATCCGCGAACAGATCATCCGCAAGCGCAAGGCCGGCGATGCCGATGCCGCGGTCGATCCGTTGTCGCGGCCTGAGGTCAAGGCGGCGGTTGCCCGCGCGACCTTCGAAATGCTGGTCGGCTTCCAGCTGAGCCAGGACCAGCTGACCTACAACGCCACGCGCTGATCGCGGCCTTCCCGCCCCGGGAAGGTTTCATTTCCGGCGCAAACCGGCTAACCGGCGCGCCATGACTGCTGTCCAGACCATTCACGCCGCCTTTGTCGGCCATATCTCCGCCGCGCTCGATGCGCTGGAAGCCGCCGGCACCCTGCCGCGCGGTCTCAACCGCGCTGCCGTGACGGTGGAACCGCCGCGCGACGTGACGCATGGCGATCTCTCGACCAATGCGGCGATGGTGCTGGCCAAGCCGGCGGGCATGAACCCGCGTGCCTTGGCCGAGGTGCTGTGCGCCGAGCTGCTCAAGGTACCGGGTGTCGCCAGTGCCGAGATTGCCGGACCCGGTTTCATCAACCTGCGCGTCGATGCCGCCGCCTGGCTGGCCGAACTTCGCGCCATTGCCACGCTGGCCGGTGACTATGGCCGTTCGACCATGGGGCAGGGGACCACGGTAAACATCGAATATGTCTCGGCCAATCCGACCGGGCCGATGCACATGGGCCATTGCCGCGGCGCGGTAGTGGGCGATGCGCTGGCGACCCTGCTGGAATTCGCCGGACACAAGGTGATCCGGGAATATTACGTCAACGATGCGGGCGCACAGGTCGATGTCCTCGCCCGTTCAGTCCACGTCCGCTACCGCGAGGCGCTGGGCGAGGGCGTGGGCGAGATTCCGGAAGGCCTCTACCCGGGCGAATACCTGATCCCGGTTGGCCAGGCGCTCGCTGCCGAATTTGGCGACCAATATGCCAAGTCGCCCGAAGCCGATTGGCTGGTGCTGTTCCGCACGCGCGCAGTTGCGGCCATGCTGGTGATGATCAAGTCGGACCTGGCCTTGCTTGGCATCCATCACGACCTGTTCTCGTCCGAGGCTGAACTGCAGGCCGCCGGAAAGCCGGACGAGGCCGAGCGGTGGCTGCGCGCTCACGACCTGGTCTATGATGGTCAGCTCGAAGCGCCCAAGGGCAAGACGCCCGAGGACTGGGAGCCGGTCAAGCTGCCGCTGTTCCGTTCAACGAAATTCGGCGATGACCAGGACCGCCCGATCAAGAAGAGCTCGGGCGAATGGACTTATTTCGGGGCTGATCTGGCCTATCACTTCCAGAAGGCGCAGAGCGCCGATGCGCTGGTCGATATCTGGGGTGCGGACCACGCCGGGACGGTCAAGCGGATCAAGGCGGCAGTTGCGGCCATGACCGGAGCTGAAGGCAAGCCCACCCCGTTCGAGGTCAAGTTGGTCCAGATGGTCCAGCTGATGAAGGGCGGCCAGCCGTTCAAGATGTCGAAGCGGGCCGGCAATTTTGTGACGCTGGCCGATGTGGTCGAGATGGTGGGCAAGGACGTGGTCCGCTTCACCATGCTGACCCGCAAGCCCGACGCGCAGATGGACTTCGATTTCGACAAGGTGGTCGAAGCGTCGAAGGACAATCCGGTCTTCTACGTCCAGTACGCGCACGCCCGGATCTGCT
The DNA here is from genome assembly GCA_009926135.1 of Sphingomonadaceae bacterium. Lineage (GTDB taxonomy): Bacteria > Pseudomonadota > Alphaproteobacteria > Sphingomonadales > Sphingomonadaceae > Novosphingobium. The sequence continues at coordinate 98,965 of RFPL01000007.1, read as the reverse complement.
CGACCCTGCGCAAGGCAGCGGCAGAAGGCTTTGCCCCCGGCGACGCGGGATTGGACCTGCTCGGCGAGGAAGAGCTGGGCCTGATCAAGCTTGCCGCCCAGTTCCCCCGACTGGTGGAGGCTGCGGCCGTGGCGCGCGAGCCGCACCGCGTCGCCTTCTTCCTCCAGGACCTGGCTGCGGCGTTCCACGGCTACTGGAACGTCGGGAATGACCGGCCCGAAAAGCGCTTCATCGTGGCACAGGACGCCGCGCTGACATCCGCAAGGCTTTATCTTGCCACGCAAATCGGGCAACTTGTCCGCAATGGCCTGGCGCTTCTTGGCGTTGAGGCGGTGGAGGAACTGTGATGGTTGGGGCAAACGACGATCGCCGCGGCGAACACGGCTGGGACGAACAGGATGACGACCGGCTTGAAACCGAACAGCTTGAACTGAACGAGCCGGACGAGCGCCTGCCCTGGCTCGAAAGTGCCGACGATGACGACTATGCCGGCGACGATGAGGGTTATGACACCAGCCGCCTGTTGATACTGTTCGTGGCTGGCCTGACGCTGCTCGCTGCCGTGGTTGGCGGGATCTGGTGGTTCACCAACCGCGGCCCTGATCCCGAGCTGATCGCGGACGGCAGCGTCGTTCCCGCGCCAAGTGAACCCTACAAGACCGCTCCGCAAAACCCCGGCGGCAAGACCTTTGCTGGCACGGGCGACGTCAGCTTCGCGGCATCCGAAGGCCAGAGCCGCCCGCCAGTGATGGCAGGTTCGGCCGAGGCGGGCACGCCGTCTGCGGTTCCGGCACCGGCTCCGACGGCTGCGGCCACGCCGCCCCCCGCACCCAAAGCGGCTGCAACCGGGGTGGGTGTGCAGGTTGGTGCCTTCTCCTCACAGGCCACGGCCGAGGCGGGCTGGAGCAAGCTGGTGGCCCAGGCCGATGGCGTCCTTTCAGGTGTTTCGCACCGGGTCATCGCCGGCACTGCCGACAATGGCACGATTTACCGCCTGCAAGCGATCGCACCGGACAAGGCAGCGGCCTCTGCGCTGTGCAGCCGGTTGAAGGGTGCGGGGATTTCCTGCCAGGTCAAATAGGCCGGTAATCCACACGCAGATGGTGCGTCCTGCTTGCACGGCGCGCCGCTTCCTGCGACTCTTCGCGCATCATGACTCCTGCAATTTTCGGCCTTTCCGGACTGACCTTGACCGTCGACGAGCGGGCGTTCTTCCGTGATGCCGATCCGGCGGGCTATATCCTGTTCGGCCGCAACATCGAAAGCCGGCAGCAAGTCCGCGCGCTGACCGACGCTTTGCGTACGATCCACGGACGCGACAGGTTGCTGATCACGATCGACCAGGAAGGTGGCCGCGTTGCGCGAATGAAGCCGCCGGTCTGGCCGGCCTATCCCGCCGGCGCGGCGTTTGACCGCTTGTTCGACTTTGCGCCCGCTTCCGCGATCGAGGCGGCGCGCGCCAATGCCGAAGCATTGGGGCATGACCTGCACGAAGTTGGCATCACGTGCACCCATGCCCCTGTCCTCGATGTCCGCCAGCATGGCGCGCACGATGTGATCGGTGACCGGGCCTATGGGTTCGAGCCGCTGCGGGTAGCCGCGATCGGCCGCGCGGTCCTTGACGGTCTGGCCCGGGCCGGAGTGGTCGGCACGATCAAGCATATGCCGGGCCACGGCCGCTCGCTGGTCGATACGCACAAGGAACTGCCGACCGTCACCGCCAGCGCGGAGGAACTGGAAAGCGATATTGCACCGTTCCGGGCGCTGGCCGGGGCGCCAATTGCCATGACCGGGCACCTGGTCTTCACCGCCTGGGATGGCGACCATCCCGCCACCCAGTCACCCTATGTGATCGAGCAGATCATTCGCGGCAGGATCGGCTTCGATGGCTTGCTGCTGACCGATGACCTCGACATGGAGGCGCTTTCCGGCACCGTGCCCGAACGCGCCGAAGCCTCGATCAAGGCTGGCTGTGACATCGCGCTCAACTGCTGGGCGAAGATGGACGACATGACCGGCATCTGCGCGCGGCTCGGCACGATGGCGGAGGCGACCGCCGCCCGCCATGCCCGCGCGCTCGATGCAATCCGCGCGCCCCGGCCGACGGCGGAGCAGGCCGAGCTGGTGGCCAGGCGCGACGCGCTGTTGGCATTGCTTGAAACTGCGGAGGCTCGGGCATGAACGAACTGGACGATGCCCCCGCCATTACCTTGCCCGAAGAAGACTGGGCTGGCCCCGGAGCGGCTGCGACCGAGGATGCGGCGCTCTATCTGGAGCTGGACGGTTGGGAAGGGCCGCTCGACCTGCTGCTCGATCTGGCGCGGCGGCAGAAGGTCGACTTGCGCCGGATCTCGATCCTCGCGCTGGTCGACCAGTATCTCACCTATATCGAGCGGGCCGAGGCGCTGCGGCTGGAACTGGCTGCCGATTACCTGGTGATGGCAGCCTGGCTGGCCTATCTCAAGTCCGCGCTGCTGCTGCCGCGCGAGGAACAGGAAGACCCAAGTCCCGAAGAGCTGGCGTTGCGCCTGCAACTGCGGCTGCAGCGGCTGGCGGCGATGCGCGATGCGGCGGCACGGCTGATGGGACGTGACCGGCTGGGCCGCGATGTATTCCTGCGCGGTGCCCCGGAAGGCCTGAAGATCGACCGGAAGGCGAAGTGGCAGTGTGACTGGTTCGCGCTGGTCCAGGCCTACGGCCAGGTCAAGGCGCGAACCCAGCCGGTGGTGCACATGGTGCGTGACCGGATGGTGATGACGCTCGACAGCGCGCTGAACCGGGTATCGGCCATGCTGGGCGTCAATCTGGACTGGATGGAACTGAAGGATTTCCTGCCGCCGGCCTCCGAAACCGACTGGGCCAATCCCAAGCTGCGGCGCTCGGCCATGGCTTCCAGCTTTGTCGCCGCGCTGGAACTGGCGCGGCTGGGCAAGGCCGAGTTGCAGCAGGAACGCACCTTTGGCCCGCTGATGCTGCGCGGGGTGAAGGCGTGACAAGTCCCTTGTCTTCCCGGCCAGACGATTTGGTCCGCGCGGTCGAGGCGACGCTGTTCGCTGCCGAAGAGCCAATGACAGCCGAGGCGATCTCAACTCATCTTGGTGGTGCCGACGTGAAGGGGGCACTGGCCGAACTGGCCGAGACTTACCGCGAACGCGGCATTCACTTAGTCGAGCGGGCCAGGCGCTGGCATTTCCAGACCGCGCCAGACCTGGCGCACTTGCTACGGCGTGAACGCGAGGAGGTGCGACGCCTATCCCGCGCCGCTACCGAGGTGCTGGCGATCGTGGCCTATCACGAGCCGGTCAGCCGCGCCGAGATCGAGGCGATCCGCGGAGTCCAGACCGCCAAGGGCACGCTAGACGTGCTGATGGAGGCCGGCTGGGTCCGAATCGTCGGCCGGCGCGAGGTGCCGGGGCGGCCGGTGATATTTGCAACGACGCCGGATTTCCTGACCCATTTCGGTCTCGAAAGCCGCCGCGACCTTCCTGGCCTCGACGAACTTAAGGCCGCCGGGCTGCTCGATCCGGTTGACGATGCCCTGGCCGATGCAATGGAAACCGCTAGCGAGCGCCGCGAAGCCGCCGAGGCTGAAGCTGGACTGGCAAGCGAGGATGAAAGCGCCTAGATAGGGGCCAACGGGGGCAGGAACCTCGAAACGGAGTCGTTAAAATGGGCGGTTTTTCAATCTGGCACTGGCTGATCGTGCTGCTGGTCGTGCTGGTCCTGTTCGGGCGCGGTCGCGTATCCGAAATCATGGGCGATTTCGGCAAGGGTATCAAAAGCTTCAAGGCGGGCATGGCTGATGAAGAAGCCAAGCCTGCTGCCCCGCCGGCCCAGATCCCGGCACCGACCGAGACCACTGCGGCCGCCCCGGTCGAATCTGGAGCCAGCAAGACCGAGCAGAAGTAAGCGGCGAGGACAGGCGCATGTTTGATATTGGCGCCTCCGAGCTGCTGCTGATCGTGATCGTGGCGGTGGTGGTGATCGGTCCCAAGGACCTGCCGCTGGCGCTGCGCACGGCGGGCCGCTGGATCGGCAAGATCCGGCGGGTGTCCGGGCATTTTCGCGCTGGCGTTGAAACCATGATCCGCGAGGCTGAACTGGCGGACATGGAAAAGAAGTGGCGCGAGCAGAACGAGGCGATCATGCGTGAGCATCCGCCCGAAAGCGCTCATGCCGAAGCCGCCCTGATCGGACAGGATCCGGGCACGGCAAAGGCCGAGGAGCCCGCCGAGCCGGATGCGCCAAAGCCGGATCAGGCCGCCTGACATGGTACTCAAGATCAAGGACATCGATGAGAGCCAGGCCCCGCTGCTCGACCATCTGATCGAGTTGCGCACCCGGCTGATGCGCATCATCGCGGCATTGCTGGTGGCCTTCGGGGTCTGCTTCTATTTCGCCAACGACATTTTCGGCTTCCTGGTTCGCCCGCTGACCCAGGCTTTCCCGCCCGGGCAGGGCAAGCTGATCTACACCCAGCTCTATGGCGCATTCTTCGTGAACGTGAAGGTCGCGCTGTTCGCCGCTTTCCTCGTTTGCTTCCCGGTCATTGCCAATCAGCTCTGGGCCTTTGTCGCACCCGGGCTCTATGCCAAGGAAAAGCGTGCCTTCCTGCCGTTCCTGCTGGCGACGCCGATCCTGTTCACGACCGGTGCGGCCCTGGCCTATTTCGTGGTCATGCCGACCGCGTTCCACTTCTTCCTGGGCTTCGAGGGCGAGCGCGGCGGCTTGTCGATGGAAGCACTGCCGGAAACCGGGGCCTATCTCAGCCTGGTCATGCAATTCATCATGGCGTTCGGGATCAGCTTCCTGCTGCCCGTTCTGCTGCTGCTGCTCAACCGCGCGGGGATTGTCGGCCGCGATGACTTGGTGCGGGCGCGGCGCTACGTGATCGTTGGCATCACGATCATCGCTGCGGTCATCACGCCGCCGGACGTGATCTCGCAGCTCATGCTGGCCGTGCCGCTGTGGCTGCTTTATGAAAGCGCGCTGGCGATCATGTGGTTTACCGACCGCAAGAACGCAGCCGAAGCAGCACCAGGGACCGAACTTGCGCCGACCCCCGGCGAAACATTGCCCTGATCCTTAGCCGCCGCGCTGGTGGACCAGCTGGCCGCCGACCCACACCTGCAACACCTGGGTTGCCCGGATATCGGCCGGCGTTGCCAGCAATGGATCGCGGTCGATCATCAGGAAGTCCGCCCGCTCACCCCGTTGCAACCGGCCAAAGCGGCCCTCGGCAAAGCCAGCATAGGCACCGTTGGCGGTATAGGCAGCCAGTGCCAGCTCGCGGCTGACGCGTTCCTGTGGCTGCCAGCCGCCCAGGGGCTGCCCGTCTGGCCCGGTGCGACTGATTGCGGCCGCAAGGCCCGCCCAAGGATCGGCGAGTTCCACAGGCACATCGGATCCGAAGGCCAGTTTAGCCCCGCTGGCCGCAAGGCTTGCCCAGGCATAGGCCCCGGTGAGCCGGTTCGGCCCCAGCCGGGCTTCGGCCATCAGCCGGTCAGAAGTCTGGTGCACGGGCTGCATCGAGGCGATTACGCCCGCCTTGGCAAAGCGGGGGATGTCGGCCGGGTCGAGTATCTGGGCATGTTCGATCCGCCAGCGCCGATCACCCGTGTAGGTCTGGTTCATGTCCTCGATCGCGGTGAGGGCGGCCGCATTGGCTTCATCGCCGATCGCATGGATCGCGACCTGGAAGTGGTCGAGCGCGGCGCGGCTCATGAAGTTCTTGAGCTGGGTATCGCCGGTCACCCGCAGGCCCTTTACCGTCGGCGCATCGCTGTAGGGTGCCTTCAGACTTGCACCGCGCGACCCGAGTGCGCCGTCGGAATAGAGCTTCACCCCGTTGAGGCGCAGCTTGTCGTCATAAAGCCAGGGCGAAGGGCCGGGGCCACCGATCAGGGCCATGTTGTCGGTCCCCATCGCATAGGACATGATCCGCACCCGCAGCGAACCATTGTCGCCGGCACGGCGGAAGGCCTGCCAGTCCTCGATCGTCGTGCCCATGTCCGCAATTGCGGTGACCCCTCGGCCCAGCAGGATTTCCTGCGCCTTGGCGAGCGCCAGATCACGGTCTTCCGGGCGCGGCGCGGGGACGGCCTTGCCGACCAGTTCGGTCGCATTGTCCACCAGCACGCCTGCCGGCTTCCCGCCAGCGAGTCGCTCGATCGAACCGCCCGCCGGTGCCTTGGTCAGCGCCGTAACGTTTGCAGCAGCCAGAGCCTTGGTATTGGCCCAGCCAGCGTGGCCATCGACCCGCTCGAGCCAGACCGGGCGATCGCCGACCACGGCATCAAGTTCGGCAGCGGTCGGGAAGCGCTTTTCCGGCCACAGTTCCTGGTTCCAGCCGCGCCCCAGGATCCACGGGCGGTCCGGATTGGCCTTGGCATAGGCCGCAACCTTGGCCAGCGCTTCGGCCAGCGATTTCGTGTCGGTCAGGTCGAGGGTGAGGGCGGAAAAGCCGAGACCCATGACGTGGCCATGGCTGTCGATCATGCCCGGCACCATGACCTGGCCCTTGCCATCGACGAAATAATCGACCTTGCCGGGCCGCTTGTCGCCGCGGTGCAGGACCTGAACGATCCGGCCATCATCGCCCACCAGCAGTCCGGTAAAGCGCTCGATCCCGCCAGTGGCGTCGATGGTCAGTCCGTCGACATTATCGACCAGCGTATCGGCGAGCGCCGGCGCGGAAAGGGCGAGGGCAGCGGTTGCCGCCAGTAGTAGCCTGTGCATCATGCGCGCCCCCGCTTTGGCAGTCGGCGGATCAGCGAGGAAGTATCCTGCCGTCCGCCACCCAGCGCCTGAACTTCGGCGTAGAACTGGTCGATCAGCGCGGTCACGGCCAGCGGCACGCCCAGCGAGCGGCCTTCCTCCAGGGTCAGGCCCAGATCCTTGCGCATCCAGTCAACCGCGAAGCCGAAGTCGAACTCGTCCTTGGCCATGGTGTGCCAGCGGTTGTCCATCTGCCAGCTCTGCGATGCGCCGCCAGAGATCGCCTCATAGACCTTTTCCAGATCGAGATGGGCGGCCTGGGCAAAGCGCATGGCTTCGGACAGGCTGGCGAGGACGCCGGCGAAGGCGATCTGGTTGACCATCTTGGTGGTCTGCCCGGCACCGGCCCTGCCGACGTGGACGATCCGCTTGGTATAGGCTTCCATCACCGGACGGGCGGCCTCGATCGCCTCATCGCGCCCGCCGCACATCACGGTGAGCGTGCCATTTTCAGCCCCGGCCTGTCCGCCGGTGACGGGGGCATCGACGCAGTGGACCTGCAGGTCGCGGGCTTCGACGGCGATCTGGCGGGCGATGCGCGCGGATACCGTTGTGTGGTCGACGAATACCGCGCCCTTGCGCAAGCTGGAAAACACCCCGTTCGGGCCAAGGACAACGTCTGCCAGGTCATCGTCATTGCCCACGCAGGTCAGCACCACCTGCGCGCCCTCGGCGGCTTCCGCCGGGGTCTGCGCGACGCGGACGGCAAGGCCGGGGTTGGCCTCCTGCCACTTCGCCAGCCGTTCAGGGCTGCGGTTGTAAATGGTCAGCCGGTGACCGGCATTGCCGATGTGCCGCGCAATCGCGCCGCCCATGACGCCGAGGCCCAGGAAGGAAACGTGTTTCGGTTCGCTCATGCCATCAGCCATAGCGGCTTTGACGGCCAATTCCAGACGGGCTTGGGGGCAGGCGCAAGTTTGCCCCCCGCGAGCATTTCTTCGCCAGCAGTGGTTTGCAAGGGGGGCGCCTTTCCGTTACGGCCCGGGCATCATGACCAGCCTGCTCACTCCAGATCCCGACACCGCCCTGTTGACCATCGACGATGTCCGCGCTGCTGCGGCGCGCATCGCCGGATCGGTTGTGCGGACTGACATCGATCACTCCAAGACGCTGAGCGACATTACCGGGGCCGAAGTCTGGCTGAAGTTCGAGAATCTGCAATTCACCGCCGCTTACAAGGAGCGCGGCGCGCTGAATGCGCTGCTGCTGCTGGGCGGGGCGCAGAACAATCGGGGTGTCATCACGGCATCGGCCGGCAACCACGCTCAGGGTCTGTCCTATCACGCGACCCGGCTGGGTGTGCCCGCAACCATCGTCATGCCGCGCCCCACGCCGACCGTGAAGGTCATGCAGACCGAGGCGGTGGGCGGCAAGGTGGTGCTGTTCGGCGAGACTTTCGATGAAGCCTATGCCCACGCCCGCCAGCTTGAAGGCGATCTGGGGCTGACTTTCGTTCATCCCTTCGACCATCCCCATATCGCGGCCGGGCAGGGCACCGTTGCGCTTGAAATGCTGGAAGACGTGCCCGAGCTCGATACGCTGGTCATCCCGATCGGCGGCGGCGGCCTGGCATCGGGCATGGCGGTGGCGGCCCGGGCGATCAAGCCGGACATCCGCCTGATCGGGGTAGAGGCGGAGCTGTTCCCCTCGATGTACAACCGGCTCAAGGGCACCGACCTGCCGACCGGCGGGGATACCCTGGCCGAAGGGATCGCGGTCAAGGAACCGGGCGCGTTTACCAGCAAGATCCTGGCCGACCTGCTCGATGATCTGGTGCTGGTCAGCGAAGGGCGGATGGAAAGCGCGCTGGCGCTGCTGGTGCAGATCGAGAAGACCGTGGTCGAGGGCGCTGGCGCAGCTGGCTTGGCTGCCGTGATGGCCTATCCGGAGCTGTTCAAGGGGCGCAAGGTCGGGATCGTGCTGACCGGCGGCAATATCGACACCCGCCTGCTGGCCAATGTGCTGCTGCGCGATCTGGCCCGGTCCGGCCGCCTGGCCCGGCTGCGGCTAACCCTGCAGGACCGCCCCGGGGCATTGTTCAAGGTGATGCGCGAGTTTGACAAGCACTCGGTCAACATCATCGAGATTTACCACCAGCGCATCTTCACCACCCTGCCAGCCAAGGGCCTGATCACCGATATCGAGTGCGAGGCGCGCGATGCCGATCAGCTCGATGCGCTGGTCGCGTCACTGCGCGAGGCGGGTTACTCGGTGACGCAGGTGGAGCTGGGCTAGGTCGATCCACCGCACGGCTGTGCAAAATAACGATCCGTTTACTCTGTTTCGTGGTTAAAACTCTTTCAACGTCCACCTCGGGCGGGCATAGTAAGGCACGTTAACCCGGCAGAGGATTCCAGCACCCCGTGAACGCCCCCGTGCGCTTTCCCCGGTTTTTCGTGACCAGCCCTGCGCCGTGCCCCTATTTGCCGGGGCGCAGTGAGCGCAAGGTGTTCACCGAACTGAAGGGCCCGCACGCCGACGCGTTGAACGATGCGCTGGGGCGGATCGGCTTTCGCCGCAGCCAGACCGTGGCCTATCGTCCATCCTGCATTGATTGCAGTGCCTGCGTTTCGGTGCGGGTCGTGGCCGACGAATTCCGCGCTTCCTCGACCCAGCGCCGCAACCTCAAGCGCAACGGCGATCTGGTAACCACTTTCTGCCGGCCGTGGTCGACTGCGGAGCAGTTCGAGCTACTGCAGCGATACCTGGGTGAACGCCACCCCGGCGGCGGAATGGCCAGCATGGATGAGGTCGATTTTGCCGATATGGTCGAGCATACGCCGGTCGACACCTACCTGGTCGAATACCGTGAGCCGACGGTTGACGGCACGCCGGGCCGGCTGGTTGGCGCGTGCCTGACCGACAAGCAGGGCGATGGGCTGTCGATGATCTATAGCTTCTACGATCCCGATCATGCCGAACGCTCGGGCCTGGGCAATTACATCATTCTCGATCACATCCGCCGCGCGGTGGAGGCTGAACTGCCTTACGTCTACCTGGGCTACTGGGTCGAAGGCGCGCAACGGATGCAATACAAGGTCCGTTACCGCCCGCTTGAGCGCCTGACCCGTTCTGGCTGGGCCCGGATCAGCGATGCCGATCAGGACCGCCTGATCGCGGCTGCCGCCAGCAGCCGCAGGACGGAGGCGGAGCCGCTGGTCGGCGGCGGCAAGGATGGAATGCCGGGCGCGCAGGACCAGTACCGGCTAATCGATCCCGTCTGACCAGACAGGATTTGCGGCAGCCTACGGTTGTTTCAATGCACCAGGCCGTCCCGTTCGCATATCTTGACCTGCGATGTTGCTAGGCATCCGGCTTTACCTTTCGGCAGGCGCAAGGAATTCAACAACCTTGTCACGCCACACGCGATAGCCTTCGCGGCTGGGGTGCAGGCCATCATTGAACAATTCCCGGCGTTGCAGGCCCTGCGGATCGGTAAAGGCGGGGTAGAGATCCAGATAGGCCATCCCATTAGCCGCGGCAAAGCTGCGCAGCATGGCGTTGACCGGTGCCACCACATCGCGGTTCTTGGTCTCGGAATCGGTCGGCAGCAGTGACTGGATGACGATCTGGGCTTTCGGCTTGCGCTCGTGAATCCGCTGCGTAACCGCCACGACACCGCGATAGATGCTGGCTGCCGCTGGCGTTTCTGCATCGAACGAATTGTTTATCCCAAGCATTACGAAGATCTTGTCGGGTTGCAGATCGCGCCGGTCGAGCCAGCCTTGTCCACCCTTGGCGGCGGGTAGCAGCCGGTGCAGTACGTGCTCGATGCGGTCACCGGAAACACCGAGGTTAAGTGCGATTTGCGCCGGGACCGCACCGCCAAAGCTCTCGTCCCAAATAGCTCGGCCCATGTGCTGGCCCGGAAACCAGGGATTTGCATCAAGATGCCAGAAGTCGGTGATCGAATCGCCGATGAAGGCGATCCGGATCGGCTGGAGGCTTTGCTTTGATGCGAGTTGCCGGTCGATCTCGGCAGCGCGCTTCTGCCAGTAATCGACCCGCGCTGCTGGCTGCTCCGCCACGAACACGGCAGGTGTCTGCGCGAATGCGGACAATGGCATTGTCAGTGCCAAGGCAGCAGCCACGCTTGTCGCCCATGCTCGGCCGTGCATCATCCCATCTTCCCCTCACCGTGTTTCTAGCCTGTCAGGCTATCGGCTTGACCGGGTTACGGCCAGCGCGCGGTATACGTATACCCGCTGCTGGCGGGATGATGCCGCTACAAAAGAAAACCCCCTCCCCGTGCGGGCGGGAAGGGGGTGTTCTGGTTCAGGAAAAAGTGATTAGGCAGGCAAGCCGCTGATCGATTTCATTTCCATGAAGTCCTTCAAGCCGGCCAGGCCACCTTCGCGGCCGTTGCCCGACTGCTTGTAGCCGCCGAACGGTGCGCCCGGGCTGGGGCCCCAATTGTTGATCGCAACCATGCCGGCGCGCAGCTTGCCAGCCACTGCAGCCGCCTTGGCCGGATCGCCGGTGATCGCGGCGGAAAGGCCGTATTCGGTGGCGTTGGCCAGTTCGATCCCCTGATCGAGGTTGTCATAGGTCAGGATCGTGGCGACCGGACCGAAGATTTCCTCGTTCGCGATGCGCATGTCAGGGGTCACGCCCGAGAACACGGTCGGCTGGACATAGTAGCCGCGGTTGACGCCGGCGGGCAGATCGGTGCCGCCGGTTTCCAGCGTTGCGCCTTCGTCGATGGCCGACTGGATCAGTTCGCGCACCTTGTCGTACTGCGCCTTGTTGACCAGCGGGCCAAGGTGGTTGCCCTCGGCCATCGGGTCACCGACGGGGGTGTGCGAATACATGTTCTTGTAGAACGCGACGGCTTCTTCTTCGCGGTCCTTGGCCACCAACACCTTGGTCGGGCTGATGCACGACTGGCCGGTGTTGACCAGCGGCCCCATGGCCACGGGTGCAAGCTGGGTAGCGAAATCGGCATCGGGCAGGACCAGGTTGGGCGACTTGCCGCCCAGTTCCTGGTGGACGCGCTTGACGGTCGGCGCGGCAGCGATCGCCACGGCGATCCCAGCGCGGGTCGAGCCGGTGAAGCTGACCATCTCGATGTCCGGGTGGCTGGAGATCGCGTTGCCGGTAGTCGGGCCATCGCCCTGGACCAGATTGAACACACCGGGCGGCACGCCTGCAGCGTCCAGGATTTCGGCAAAGATGGCCGCATTGGTCGGGCATTCTTCCGAAGGTTTGAGCACCATGGTGTTACCAGCGGCAAGGGCCGGGGCGACCTTCAGCGCGATCTGGTTGAGCGGCCAGTTCCACGGAGTGATCATGCCGACCACGCCGATCGGCTCATAGGCCACCTTGAACCCGGGGCCATCTTCCATGAAGTCGAAATCCTTGAGCGCGGCGATCGTGCTCATGAAGCCGCCGATCCCTGCGCCAACCTGGGCAGTGCCGGCGAAGGAGACGGGAGCGCCCATTTCCTCGGCCATGGCAACGGCAAGGTCTGCGCCGCGCTTCTTGTATTCTTCGACGATCCGGCCGAGCAGCGCCAGGCGCTCTTCCTTGGTGGTCTGGCTGAAGGTCTTGAAGGCGCGGCGCGCGGCCTTCACTGCCTTGTCGACGTCCGCAGCCGTGCCGACCGAGATGACCGCGCAGGCTTCTTCGGTGGCCGGATTGATCACTTCGCGGCGGGCGCCGCCTTCGCTGTCCACCCACTTGCCGTCGATATAATGCTGCAGCCTCTCGCGCATGGCGAATCTCCCTTAATGGATCGATTAAACGCGCGGACATTCGGCATCTCGGCGATCAATTGCAAGATGCAATCGACCTTTCGATCAGTCGCCGCGATAAAGCACAGCCTCTGCTTCGCGGCGGCGAACCAGTCCGGGCAGGCGGCGACCGCCGGCATGGATCCATTTGCCGAATTCGGCCGCAGCGGTGGTAAAGTCGCCCAGCTTGTGGAGCTGCGTCAGCGTCGCGCGGCGGATCGCTCCGGTGTTGTAGTGGAAGCTGACCAGTGCATCGAACTGGTGCTGCCTGGTCGGCGCATCGCCCAATGCGTGGGCGACTTCGGCGCTATAGCTGGCCAGGTCGGTTTCCAGCCGGGCATCGCACTGGTCCTGCGTCCACACTGTGCCCGGGCCTATCGCCGGACCAGTTGCGCCCCAGCCGATAGTCCAGGGATCGGCGCCAGTGCCGGGATCGGGGTAAGCTTCGAAGTGGCCGTCCGCGCGCTGTTTGGCACAACCTTCGAACCGCTGGATCAGCGCGATGCCCGCCATGCCGATCTGCCGGACGGGTTCGGCGGCAAGGGCCTGATCGATGGCGCGGTCAACCGCGAGAACCTCGGCAGTGCGGAAGCCGCGGCCCAGCAGCCTGCGGACGGCATCGAAAATCGGTTTGCGGTTCATGGCAAAGGGCCTTCGGCGAATGCGGAAAGGCAAGTCAGTTACACCACGCAAGCCGCTGTAGGGAAATGCTTTGTGCAAACGCGAAGGGCGCCCGGATCGCTCCGGACGCCCCCTCGGTGAACCTGCTCTGACGAAGGATCAGAGGCTGTAGTACATGTCGAATTCGACTGCCGACGGCGTGGTTTCCCAGCGCATCACTTCCGGCCACTTCAGTTCGATATAGCTGTCGATCTGGTCCTTGGTGAACACGCCACCCTGCAGCAGGAACTCGTGATCGGCTTCCAGACTGTCGAGTGCTTCGCGCAGGCTGCCGCACACGGTCGGCACCTGAGCCAGTTCGGCCGGCGGCAGATCGTAGAGGTTCTTGTCCATGGCTTCGCCCGGGTGGATCTTGTTCTTGATCCCGTCGAGACCGGCCATCAGCAGCGCCGAATAGCACAGGTAGGGGTTGGCCATCGCGTCGGGGAAGCGGAATTCCACGCGCTTGGCCTTGTCACCGGCGCCGTAGGGGATGCGGCACGAGGCCGAGCGATTGCGAGCCGAATAGGCCAGCAGCACCGGAGCTTCGTAACCCGGCACCAGGCGCTTGTAGCTGTTGGTGGTCGGGTTGGTGAAGGCGTTCAAGGCCTTCGCATGCTTGATCACGCCGCCGATGAAATACAGGCACATGTCGCTGAGGCCGGCATAACCGTTACCGGCAAACAGCGGCTTGCCGCCTTCCCAGATCGAGATGTGAGTGTGCATGCCCGAACCGTTGTCGGTCTTGATCGGCTTGGGCATGAAGGTTGCGGTCTTGCCATAGGCCTGAGCGACCTGCTGCACGACGTACTTGTAAACCTGCATGCGGTCGGCGGTCTGCACCAGGGTGCCGAAGGTCAGGCCAAGTTCGTGCTGTGCGCTGGCCACTTCGTGGTGGTGCTTGTCGCAGGGCAGGCCCATTTCGAGCATGGTCGAGACCATCTCGCCGCGGATGTCGACGCAGCTGTCGACCGGTGCGACGGGGAAGTAGCCGCCCTTGGCGCGCGGACGGTGGGCCAGGTTGCCGCCGTCATATTCGCGGTTGCCGTTGGTCGGCAGCTCGATGTCGTCGATCTTGAAGCCGTTGCCGTCATAGCCGTCATAGAAGCGGACGTCGTCGAACAGGAAGAACTCGGCTTCCGGGCCGACATAGACGGTGTCGCCGATACCGGTGGTCTTGACATAGGCTTCGGCGCGCTTGGCGGTCGAACGCGGATCGCGGCCATAGAGGTCGCCGGTCGAAGGCTCGACGATGTCGCAGGTGATGATCATCATCGGGGTGGCGCTGAACGGATCGATGAAGATCGAATCGAGGTCCGGCTTCAGGATCATGTCGGATTCGTTGATGGCCTTCCAGCCTTCGATCGACGATCCGTCGAACATCAGGCCGTCTTCCAGTTCGTCCTCACCCATCACGTGGGCGCACATGGTCAGGTGCTGCCACTTGCCCTTGGGATCGGTGAAACGCAGGTCGACCCATTCGATCTCCTCGTCCTTGATCCGCTTGATGATGTCCTTGGCCTTGGTCATTGGTCTTCCTTCTTGATGACCCCGGCCGTGGGCCGTGGGCGAGTGTTCCGGATGGGTTGATGGATCAGATGGCGTCGTTGTCGCGCTCGCCCGTGCGGATGCGCACGGCGCGTTCGACCGGGATGACGAAGATCTTGCCATCGCCGATCCGCCCGGTCTGGGCAGCGTTGCAGATGGCTTCAACGGTGCGGTCGGCCAGATCGTCGGGCACCACCACCTCAAGTTTCACCTTCGGCAGGAAGTCGACCACATATTCAGCGCCGCGATAAAGCTCGGTGTGACCCTTCTGGCGCCCGAAGCCCTTGGCCTCGGTCACGGTGATCCCGGAAACGCCAACTTCGTGCAGCGCTTCCTTCACTTCATCGAGCTTGAAGGGCTTGATGATCGCTTCGATCTTTTTCACTTTGTCATTCCCCTGCGCACTGCGCCGGTACCAGCCCGATTTGCATCGGATCCGGCCCGGACGTTCGAATGCCGCTCAAATCCGCAAATCAAGAATCGTGCCAGCGGCGATAAATCGGCCCTAGGCCATGGCTGCGCCGCCGAAAAGGGTGGATTCGCAAGATTTGAATCGAAAGAGGTGGGGGCTTGATTCAAATACTGCGCAAGCGCTGCGGAATTCTTGCCTGATTTTTCAGCAGGTGCTGCCTAAAAATTAAGCAACTAGAGGCTGAGTCCGGTGGTTTCAGCAATCCCCGCCATCAGGTTGAGGCTCTGCACCGCGGCCCCACTGGCACCCTTGCCCAGGTTATCAAGCCGCGCGATCAGGCGGGCCTGCGAGCCATCCTTCGCGCCAAACACCCACAGGTCGAGCCGGTCCGACGGCTGCATCGACCGGCGCAGCAGCAGTTCGTCCTTCGGCTCGTCGTGCACGGTCACGACCTTGCTGCCGGCGTAGAATTCGGTCAGCGCCAGGCGGAGGACTTCCGGCGATCCGGCCATCGGCATGGCGCCGAGCGGCAGCGGCACTTCGACCACCATGCCGCGATGCGCGTCGATCACGGCGGGTGCGAACAGCGGCGCGTGGGCAAGGCCGGCATAGCGCTGCATCTCTGCGATGTGCTTGTGCCCCATGCCCAGCCCATAGGCGCGGAAGGCAATGTCGCCGTCCTCCTCGAACCGCTGGATCAGCGCCTTGCCGCCGCCTGAATAGCCCGAGACCGCGTTGACCGTGTAGGGCCAGTCCGCTGGCAGCAGTCCAGCCCGGACAAGCGGCGCGACCAGCCCGAGGAAGCCGGTGGGGTAGCAGCCCGGATTGCTGACGCGCGTGGCAGCGGCAATCGCCTCGCGCCCGGTCAGTTCCGGAAAGCCATAGGTCCAGCCATCGGCCACGCGGTGCGCGCTGGAGGCGTCGATGATGCGGATCGCCGAGCCTTCAGCCAGTGCCAGCGCTTCCTTAGCGGCCTCGTCAGGCAGGCAAAGCACCGCAAAGTCCGCCGTATGATAGGCATCGCGGCGCGCGCCAGCGTCCTTGCGGGCTTCCTCGTCCAGGATCAGCAGGTCAAATTCGGCACGCGGGGCAAGGCGTTCGACGATCTCAAGTCCGGTGGTTCCGGCGGCACCGTCGATGAAAACCTTGTGCGCCACCTCAGGCTTCGAGCGCTTCAATCGGCAGGTAGCCGACGAAGCCGTCTTCGCCGACCTGGCCCCAGGCCCAGCCACCGGTCATGTCTAGTACATTGAACAGCGCACCGCCGGCCAGCTCCTCGCGAACCTCGGCATCCGCCTTGCCGGCGGCTAGCAGGTTTGCTCCGCCAACGACGACCTTGTGGGGCATCGGCACGGCATAGTGCGGCACGAAGCAGCGCCCCGCCAGGCGGATATGCGCCAGGTCCCCGCGCACCGGCCAATGCGCGGCATCAAGCTTTTCGGCCGGGCCGGCAAGGCCATACTGGCCCTCTGGGATGGCGGTTGCAGTCAAGTTGTCGTGCCCCGAAAACTGGAAGATCGGGCGATTAGCGGCGCTGGCCGCGTAGGGCAAGCTATCCATACCGCCCCTTCAACAGTCCCCATGCCGCGCGCAGGCCCAGCGCGTCGCCTCCCTTGGGCCGGCCGGGCTTGGCAGCGGGGCGCCAGGCGAAGGTATCGAAGTGGGCCCAGTCGGTTCCGGCGGGCACGAACCGGTCCAGGAACAGCGCCCCGACCGAGGCCCCGGCAAAGCCGCTGCTGCCGGAGTTGTTGAGGTCGGCGATGTCGCTTTTCAGGTACTCGCGGTAGCCATCGTAAAGCGGGAGGCGCCAGCAGGGATCGCTGGCCGCTTCACCCGCCGCCAGCATTTCCGCTGCCGTCTCGTCGCGCCGGGTGAACAGGGCAGGGAGGTCCGGGCCGACTGCAACCCGCGCCGCGCCGGTCAGGGTGGCAAAATCGATCACCAGTTCGGGCTCTTCCTCGCCCGCACGGGTCAGCGCATCGCCCAGTACGAGCCGGCCCTCCGCATCGGTATTGCCGATCTCGACCGAGATCCCGGCACGGCTTTTCAACACGTCGCCGGGGCGGAAGGCGTTGCCGGCGATTGCGTTCTCCACCGCCGGGATCAGCAGGTGCAGGCGCACCTTGAGATGGTGCTGCATGACCAGCTGGGCGAGGGCGAGGGCATGGGCCGCGCCGCCCATGTCCTTCTTCATCAGCGCCATGCCCGAGGCCGGCTTGATATCCAGCCCGCCGCTGTCAAAGCAGACGCCCTTGCCGACAATCGCGATCCTGGGATGACGGGTATCGCCCCAGGTCAGTTCAAGCAGGCGCGGCGCATGGTGTCGCGCGGCCGCACGGCCGACGGCGTGGACCATCGGATAGCCCTGCTCCAGGCCGTCGCCGCTGGTGATCTTCACTTCGGCCTTGTGGGCCTTGGCCACGCGGGTGACTTCAGCCTCTAGCTGGGCCGGGCCCATGTCCTCGGCCGGGGTATTGACCATGTCCCGGACCAGCGCCGTGGCGGCGACTTCGGCCAGGACCGGGTCGATTGCCCCGGCTGCCTTGGTCAGCAGCACGCGCGGGCCCTCGGTCGCCGGCTCGGCGCGGTAGCGGTCAAAGCGGTACTGCCCGGCGGCCCAGCCGAACAGTGCGGGGCCGCTCTCGGCATTGGCGAGGCGATAGGTTCCGGCGGGCAGGCTCTCGGCCAGCTTGGCGAGGCACCAGGTGCCAAGCTCGTCCGCGTCGGCAACCCCGGTGACCACGGACCAGTCCTCGCCGCTGGGGATAATGGCGTGCTCGAACGGACCGGCGGTGAATTTCTGTGCGGCTAACGCGGACCGCACGGAACCGGGCAAATTCTTCAGAAACTGATCAAGCCCCGCCTTGTCTACCACGTGGATCTGCGTGGCTGGCTGGTCCCGGTCGGGCTGGATCGTGGCGTGCTTATCGGTCATGGTCCCTGCCATAGCCGCGCTGCGGCACGAGGTGCGAGAGGAAATTGGCAAATGCGCAAAGCGGCGATCCTGTTCCTGCTGGTGACGGCGGCCTGTGTTCCTGAAAAGAACGAAACCAAGCCGACTGAGGCGACTGCCGCTGCGACCGCCGACGCTGCGCCATTGGCAACGGCCACGGCGACCATGTCCGCACTCGCCCGCAAGACCGAGGAGCGCACCGCCTCGTTCGAATTCGACTATGCCTACCCTGCTGAAGCCGCGGCGATCCCGGCGCTGGCTGCCGAGCTTGACGCAGACCTTGCAAAGCGTCGCCGCGAGTTGGTCGATGCAGCCAAGGAAGGGCGGGTTGCCGCTCGCGAGAATGGCTTCGAGTTCAATCTCTACAGCCACTCGGTCAACTGGACCGTAGTAACTGACCTACCGGGCTGGCTCAGCCTGACCGCCGCGGCGAGCGAGTATACTGGCGGGGCGCACCCCAACCACTGGTCACAGGCACTGCTGTGGGACCGGGCAGCCGACCAGAGCCGCCGCGCGACCGATCTGTTTGGCTCGCGCGCGGCGCTTGCGGCGGCCATTCGCGATCCTTTCTGCAAGGCGCTCAATCGTGAGCGCGCGGCGCGGCGGGGGGAGCCGATCGACCCGAACAGCGATGACATGTTCGACCAGTGCATCGATCCCACGGCCTCGACCGTGATCCTGGGGTCATCTAGCAAGCAGCAGTTTGACCGGATCGGGATCCTGGTCGGGCCTTACGACGCCGGACCCTACGCCGAGGGCGATTACGAGATCACGCTGCCCGTGACCAAGGCCGTGCTGGCGGCAGTCAAGCCGCAGTACCGTTCGGTCTTTGCGCTGGGGCGCTGACGCCCACTCGCTTTTTGGCGGCGATGCGCCTATATGCGCGCCGATGACACAGTACCAGGTAGTAACCGGAACCGAGACCGTCCTGCGCGACGGCACGATCAAGCTCCACGGGCCGGAAGGCTTCGAGGGGATGCGCCGCGCCGGGCGGCTGGCGGCCGAAATCCTCGATGCGCTGGTCCCGCACGTGCAGCCGGGTGTTTCGACCCAGGAACTTGACGATATCGTCCGGCAGATGACGCTGGATGGTGGCGCTGTCCCCGCCACGCTGGGTTACCGCGGCTATACCCATTCGTGCTGCATTTCGATCAACCACGTGGTCTGCCACGGCATTCCTTCGGACAAGGTCCTGAAGGACGGGGACATCGTCAACATCGACGTCACCCCGCTGCTCGACGGCTGGCACGGCGATACCAGCCGGATGTACCTCGTCGGTGACGTGCCGCTGAAGGCGAAGCGGCTGGTCGAGGTTACTCACGAATGCCTGATGCTGGGGATCGAGGCAGCGAGCCGTCCCGGCGCGCGGCTGGGCGATATCGGCGCGGCGATCCAGACCTATGCCGAAGCCAATCGTTACGGCGTGGTGCGCGAATTCTGCGGCCACGGCCTGGGCCGACTGTTCCACGATTCGCCCGAAGTGGTCCACGCCGGCCGCGCCGGGACCGGGCCTGAACTGAAGCCGGGCATGTTCTTCACGATCGAACCGATGATCAACCTTGGCAAGGCCGGGGTGAAGGTGCTGGAAGACGGCTGGACGGCGGTGACCCGCGACCGCTCGCTTTCGGCGCAATTCGAACACTCGATTGGCATTACTGAGACCGGCGTGGAGATCTTCACCAAGTCACCCAAGGGGCTGGACAAGCCGCCCTACTGATCGCGCTATTGTCCCCGTGCGCTGCGGATTGCGGCGGCGGCCGCGAACGGGGTGATCGCCACCAGTACGAGGCTGAAGGCGGCGGTGAGGGCAATCCCTGCTTCGCCGCCGGCCGATAGACTGCCTGCGCCAAAGACCAGCAGCGGCACCGCCAGCGGGATGACCAGCAGGCCGCCCAATGCCGCTCCGCCGCGCAGGCCGGCAGTCAGCGCCGCGACCAGCACACCAAGGGCGGCAAGTCCGGGCGTTCCGGCCAGCAGGCCCAGCTCGACCGTCTTGAGCGTTGCCGCATCGATCCCGACCAGCGCGCTGGCGGGGACAGCCGCAAGCAGCAGCGCCGGGGCAAAGCTCAGCCAGTGCGCCACCATCCGCGCGGTCATCGTCAGTTCTTCGCTGATCCCGCGCAATGCGAGTTGATCGAACAGGCCTAATTCCAGGTCCGGTTCGACCAGCCGGTCGAGCGGCAGGATCGCCGCCAGCAGCGCCGCGATCCACAGCACCCCGCCGCCGGTCCGCGCCAGCACCGGCGCATCCGGCCCGACCGCGAAGGGATAGAGCATGGCGACCGCCAGGAAGAACAGCACCGGCAACAACGTCGCCCCGCGCCGCTCGCCGCCGAGCAGCAGGCCGAGGTCGCGGCGCAGCAGGATCAGGAAGTGCTTCATGCGGTAAAGTCCGCCAGGTCGATCGCCATACCGCCCGGCAGGGCGATCGGCTGGTGCGAGGCGACCAGGGCAATCCCGCCTTGCGCGCAGTGCTGCACGACCAGCGCTTCGACCAGCGCCACGCCTCGGGAGTCGAGGCCGTTCAAGGGCTCGTCGAGCAGCCAGATTGGCGCTTCCTGCCCCAGTAGCCGGGCCAGCGCCGTGCGCTTCTTCTGCCCGGTGGAGAGGTACCGCACCGGCACTTCGAGCAGGCCGGAGAGGCCGAGTTGCGAGAGTTCTGCATCCCCCGGTCCATCGAGCCGCTGCCAAAAACCAAGCGCTTTGCCGAGAGGTAAACCGGGATCGAGGGCAGGGCGCTCGTCAAGCAGGCCGACACTGCCGTCACGCTCCACCATGCCAACCAGCGGACTCAGCAACCCAGCGAGGATGCGGATCAGGCTGGATTTACCGATCCCGTTGGCACCCTTGACCTGCAGCGCCTGGCCACCGGCCAGTTCCAGCCCCAGCCCGCGGAACAGCAGTCGCTCGCCGCGCTGGCAGGCCAGGTTATTCGCAGACAGGCGGCACTCTTGCATCGCCCAGCGCGATAGGGGAAAGCGGCGGCACTGCCAAGGAGCCGCTCATGTCCATTGCCCGCCTGACCGAAACAGAACTGTCCGACCTGCTGACGCGGCATCCCCAATGGACCCTGCGCGGTGATGGCCTGGCGCTGCAGCGCACGTTTCGGTTCGCCGACTTCAACGCCGCGTTTGGCTTCATGACCCGCGTCGCACTCTATGCCGACAAGGCGGATCACCACCCGGAATGGTTCAACGTCTACAACCGGGTCGAGATCTCGCTGACCACCCACGACGCGGGTGGGGTTTCCGGCCGCGACGCCGCGATGGTCGAGTGGCTGTCCGCGCTGGCCTAGTCGCTCATTGGCCGGGTGAAGGCGCGGGTGCGCTTGCGCATCTGGCCGCGCATCCAGCGTGAGGCAAACCACGATTGCCGCGCCGTCTTGCCGACCAGCGTGTGCAGCGCTTCACCGTGCACAGCGGTCCAGGCAGCGTCGGCCACGTCGCTGACGGGCGAAATTTCCAGCCCGACATCCTGGACCCGTTCGCGGATCGCGCCATTGGTCTGGGCATTGGGCGCCATGTCGAGCAGCGGGGTATCGATGAAGGCGGGCATCAGGTCGCGGACTTTGATCCCGTCCTCGAACCATTCGCCATCCAGCGCCTCGGTCAGGGCGCGCACGCCGAACTTGGTGGCGGAATAGACGGACGATCCGGCCACGCCATAGATCCCGGCGGCGCTGGCCGTGTTCAGCAGGCAGGATCCCGGCGCGCTCGCCTTCAGGTAAGGGTGCGCGGCCTGGGCGCCGAAGAACACGCCCTTGAGGTTGATGTCGAAGCAGCGCTCGATCTCGGCCTCGGTATTGTCGATCAGCGCGCCGCCCAGCGGAATACCGGCATTGTTAAACACCACGTCGATCCGCCCGCCCGCGGCAGTAGCAAAGGCGGAAAGAGCTTCGTCCCACGCGGCGCGATTACGGACATCAAGCTTGTGCTGTGACGAAGCGCCGGCTGGCAGGAGTGCGGCGGTTTCCTTCATTCCGCTTTCGCTGATGTCGGCAAGGCCGACGAACCAGCCGTTCGCGGCAAATTTCTGCGCCACGGCCCGGCCAATACCCGAGCCGCCACCGGTGATGAAGATCGCCTTCCTTACAGTCATGTCAGTAACTCCCCTGCGCGCTTCCTATTCGGCGCGGCGCGGGCTGTCGAGAGGGACTCACCAGATCGCGGCGGCTTTTTCAGCCACCCAGGATTCGGACTGCGACGGCCGGCCACCATGGGGCGAAATACAAGGCTGCGGCACCGAACTGGGTGACCAGGATCAACCCTGCGGCCGGAAGGAAGGCTGGATGAATCCGCCCGCGAGTCCTGCGGTCGTAAAGCGCCATGCCTGCCATCAGCGCCCAGGTCAGGGGAAAGCGGCCAAGCACTTCAAGCGCGGGGCCCTTGCCCAGGACGACAGTCAGGTCTCGCCCTAGCCAGCGCGACCATCCAGTATCGAGGATCGCGAAGACGGCCAGCAGCATCAATCGCTTGTGCAGGTCGGGGCGGTCGGTGCGCGACAAGGCGATTGCAGTAAGCACGCCGAAGGGAATGATATGGCCGAGCTGGAACGCCAGCTTGGCCGGATTGAACGTCGAGCCTGGGGCCGCCATCGCTGCGCGATCGGCAGTCCACACCGTTGCCAGTGCGCTGCTGACCAGGATGACTGCAAGAATCGGCCCGAATCGGTGGCCATTGCGACCGTGCGCAGCAGGATCGCCTTGGCGGATTTTGAGGGCCTGCCAGCTGACCAGCAGCATCCAGCCGAATGCCGAGGCGGCATGTACGTGCGCGCTCGGGACATACCCGTGCGCTCTGCCGTATTGATAGAGCATATCGGGAATGAAGCCTGACAGCAGGCCGAACCAGCATACCGCGATCGCCACCGCCACCGCATCGCGGTCGGCAGGATGGCTTTGGTTGAATTGATGGAACTGTCCGCCCGGTCGAACGGATATGTCGTCTGCCATGATAGCCCCCCCGCGCGTCCCCGGCGTGGAGCTTACAGCGCCGGGTTGTTATAGCAATGCCAGGTGAATATGGCCGTGGCGCCGCGGTGTGGGCGCCAGACCTCGGCCAGTTCGCGGGTCAGCTTTTCGGACGGCCGTTCATCCAGCCCGAGCAGCTTGTGCAGGCCCGCCTGAACCGCCAGGTCGCCGGCCGGCCAGATATCGCCGCGCCCTTCAGCAAAGAGCAGGTAGATCTCGGCTGACCAGCGCCCGATGCCCTTGATCTGGGTAAGCTGGGCGATCGCCGTCTCATCGTCCTGGGGCAGGGCTTCGAAATCGAGCTCGCCGCCCAACACCAGTTCGCACAAGGACCGCATATAGCCCTGCTTCTGGCGCGAGAGGCCGCAGGCGCGCAGGGTGTCGAAATCGGATTCCAGCACCTTTTCGGGCGGCAGTTCAGGGCCGAGGTGCTCCTCGAACTTGCGCCACATCGATGCCGCCGCCGCTACGCTGACCTGCTGGCCGACAATGGTGCGCATCAGGGTGGCATAGCCGCGCGGGCGGATCCGCGGCTCGGGATAGCCGGTCCGCTCCAGCGCAGCGGCAAAGCGCGGCTCGATCCGTGCGACGCTATCCAGCCCGTGCTTCAATTGCTCTGCGGTCAATCCCACCGGAATGGTCCTGCTTGCCAAAGGAAAGCGCCTTGGTTAGCAGCGCCGGCGAAGCGCCGATAGGGTGCAGTGAAGAGGAAAGACGCGATGCCGAAGCTGGTAGTGGTCAATCGGGCTGGTGAAGAAAAGACGGTTGAGGCTTCGGCCGGCCTGTCGGTGATGGAAGCGATCCGCGACAACGGCTTTGACGAACTGCTCGCGCTGTGCGGCGGTTGCTGCTCCTGTGCCACCTGTCACATCCATGTCGATGCCGACTGGGCGGGCAGGCTGCCCGCGATGAGCGAAGACGAGAACGACCTGCTCGACAGCTCGGACCACCGCGGCGAAACTTCGCGCCTGTCGTGCCAGATCCAGCTGACCGATGCGCTCGACGGCCTCAAGGTCACGATTGCACCGGAAGACTGAGCTTAACAGGGGGCAAGCGCAAATGCGTTGCGCCGCGCCCCCGGCGGTCCTACCTCTCGGGCGATGACCATGGCGCTCGTACAGCAGAACACGCTCGACCTGATCGGCAACACCCCGCTCGTCCTCCTGAAGGGGCCGAGTGAGGCAGCTGGCTGCGAAATCTGGGGCAAGTGCGAATTCGCCAACCCCGGCGCCTCGGTCAAGGACCGCGCGGCGTTGTGGATTATCCGCGATGCCGAGGCACGCGGTGAGCTTAAGCCCGGCGGCACCGTGGTCGAGGGGACTGCTGGCAACACCGGCATCGGGATTGCGCTGGTGGCCAATGCGCGCGGTTACAAGACCGTGATCGTCATGCCGGACAACCAGTCCAAGGAAAAAATGGACACCCTGCGCGCGCTTGGGGCCGAACTGGTGCTGGTTCCGCCCACCAAGTTTGCCGACCCGGCGCACTTCGTCCACACCTCGCGCCGCTTGGCGGAAGAGACCCCCGGCGCGGTCTGGGCCAATCAGTTTGACAATGTCGCCAACCGCAAGGCCCACATCGAAAGCACCGCGCCGGAAATCTGGCAGCAGCTTGAAGGCCGGATCGACGGCTTCACTTGCGCCGCCGGCACCGGCGGGACAATCGCCGGGGTGGGGCTGGGCCTGAAGGCCTTCGACGAGAATGTCCGCATCGCGCTGACCGATCCGCACGGCGCGGCGCTCTACAGCTATTATGCGACTGGCGAGCTCAAGGCCGAAGGCAGTTCGGTGGCCGAAGGCATCGGGCAGGGGCGGATCACCGCGAACCTCGAAGGGGCGCCGATCGATACCCAGTTCCGCGTGTCGGATGAGGAAGGCCTGGAATGGGTTGCCCGCCTGCTGCGCGAGGAAGGGCTGTGCCTGGGCCTGTCCTCTGGCATCAACGTTGCCGGGGCGGTGGAACTGGGCAGGCAATTGGTGGCCGAAGGGCGCAAGGACGCGCGCGTCGCAACGATCCTGTGCGATACCGGTTTCCGCTATCTCTCCACGCTTTACAATGCTGACTGGCTGCGGGCCAAGGGCCTGCCTGTCTTTCCCTGGCTGGCGTGATCGGATAGCCTTGGCAGATGGCCACCCAGCCAAACCGCACTGACGGACGCCCGGTCCCCCAGCATTTCGTGCCGCCAACCGCGCGCGAATTGCGCGCGCAGGCGGTCCAGCGGCTCCAGGCCGGGCTGTTCGGCCTTGCGGCCATCGTATTGCTGGTCGGCCTTGCCAATATCATCAATGACCGTGCGCGGCTGGCCGATACCACGGCACCAGTGACTGCCAAGCCGGCAAAGGTCGATGATCGGGGCGATCCGCTGGCCGATATCGGAGTGGTCCCGGCGGCTTCCCCCGAAGCCACGGCCAGACCCCGTGCCGCGCCCGGCAACTAGCGGGATCGCGGCCTTCTTGCTGGTCATGGCTGTAGTGGTCGGCTGGGCCATGCTCCCGTCCCCGCCGCCGCAGCGCCCGATCGGCCTCTTCACCTCGCTGCCGATTATCTGGGGGGAGGGCGATAGCCTCGGAGACCTGCTCGGCAAGGGCCGTCCGCCGCACCGCGTCCATGCCGCCCTCGCGACTTTTGGTCCGGTCACGCCGCTAGATACGCTCGAACGGCTGGGGCCAAAGCTTAAACGGCTGGTAATCGCCCAGCCGCGCCCGCTGACGCCGGCCGAGAATGTCGCGCTCGACAACTGGGTACGGGGCGGGGGGCAGATGCTGCTGCTGGCCGATCCGTTGCTGACCGCATCGTCGGTCTATCCTCTGGGCGATCCCCGGCGGCCGCAGGACGTGGTGCTGCTCTCGCCGATCCTGACCCGCTGGGGGCTTGAGCTGACCTTTGACGAACGCCAGCCGGCCGGGGTGCGAAGCATCGTCGTGAAGGGTCCGGCGGTGCCGGTCAGCCTGGCCGGGGCCTGGCGCACGGCCAGTCCCGCCTGCGCGGTCGAAGGCGACGGACTGCTAGTTACCTGCCGCGTCGGGCAGGGGCGCGTGGTCGCCCTCGCCGATGCCGAGGTCTTTGCCGCTGAGGACCCGGATGCAACCCGCACGCCGGCCCTGACCGGCCTGCTGCAACGCGCCTTCGGGGCAGGTGCTGGCCAGCCCTGATCCGGACATTCTGGGGAAATTACGGGAAGCCATTCCGTGACCAGTCGAGTCGCGCGGTAAACTGCTGTTTTTTCGTAAGAACAAAGCATAAACGAAGCGGTCGATTGCGTACCGTGAGGGGAATCTGATAGCTATAAATCAACAATTTACCGAGTTATCCCGTGATTTCCCGCAAAAAACCCTTCCATCCCCCCAGGTCGATGGTTAAGAAATCAATTCATCGACAGTGAAGTTCACCGCCGTGCCCCTTTGGGGGGATCTGGTCGCCGGGGCGGGCGATTGGTGCGGAGGGGGATTTAAGCGCCGGACTTCCGGCATTTTGGGGCAAGGTAGGGTGGAGGCGGTTCGGCCAATCAGCTACAGCGGACAGGGCTTTTCGCTTCTCGGCGAAAAAGGCCGGTTCGTGCTGCCGCCCGACTTCCGCAAGGCTGTCCGCGACTCCGGTCAGGGTGAGCGCGTGCTGTGCCTGGCCAAGCACCCCCGCTGGAAATGCCTGATTGGTTTCGGCTTGGGCCGGGTTGGCGAGTTCGAAGCCGAGCTGGACCGCGAAGAGCGGATCGCCCTTGAACGCAACCAGGATTACGATCGCGAACTGCGCGCCAACCAGCTCTATGGCTTTGCCCGTGTGCCGTTTGACGATTCCGGCCGCTTTGTCCTGCCTGAACGCTATTTCAAGCTGGGCGGGATCGACGGCGCAACCTTCTTCCAGGGTGGCGGCAAGTCCTTCACGATCTGGAACCCGGCCGAACTCGCCAAGATGGGTGCCGGCTGGGAAGACGCCCAGGAAGCCTGCGCCGAACTCGCCGCCCAGGCCCAGAACGGGAAGGGCCGCAAATGAGCGGCGCCCCGCACATTCCCGTCCTGCTCGACGAAGTGATCGCCGCCCTCGCGCCGGCCCCTGGCACGGTGATCGTGGACGCCACCTTTGGCGCCGGCGGCTATACCCGCGCACTGCTCGATGCCGGCGCGACAGTCCACGCTTTTGACCGCGATCCCGATGCGATTGCCGCCGGGCAGGGCTGGCCCGAATGCGGCGAGCAGCCGCCCCGGCTGGTGCTGCACCCGCGCCGCTTCTCCGAAATGGTCGCGGCGCTGGCAGCGGCCGGGGTCGCCCGCGTCGATGGAATTGCCATGGATATCGGCGTTTCCTCGATGCAGCTCGACCAGTCGGCGCGCGGCTTTGCCTTTGCCGCCGATGGCCCGCTCGACATGCGGATGAGCCAGGATGGGCCGAGCGCGGCCGATTTCGTCAACACAGCGGCCGAAGCGGAGATCGCCGACGTGCTGTTCCAGTATGGCGAAGAGCGTCAGTCGCGCCGGGTGGCCCGCGCGATTGTCGCAGCCCGCCCGCTCGAGACCACCGGTCAGCTGGCCGCCGTGGTGCGCAAGGCCTTGGGCTATCATCCCGGAATGCCCAAGGACCCGGCAACCCGCAGCTTCCAGGCGATCCGCATCCACGTGAACGCCGAGCTGGACGAACTGCACGCCGGTCTTGCCGCTGCCGAGGAACTGCTTGCTCCCGGCGGACACCTGGCAGTTGTCAGCTTCCACAGCCTCGAAGACCGGATCGTAAAGCAGTTCCTGCGCGAAGCCGGCGGGGCGCTCGCCAATGCTTCGCGCCACCTGCCGCAGGTTGCCCCGGCCAATGCGCCGACCTTCGATCACATTGCCAAGGCGGTTCGCCCTTCGGCGGCCGAACTGGCCCGCAATCCCCGCGCGCGGTCGGCCACCTTGCGGTCGGCCCTGCGCACCGCTGCTCCCGCGCGCCATAGGAGGGCTGCATGAACCTGACCCGTGACCGGATGCGTTCGATTGGCTGGGCGGCCTTGCTGGTGATCTGCGCGGCGCTGACCCTGGTGTTGATGGTCCGCGTCAATGCGGTGAAGAGCGAGGTTCAGCTGGCCCAGCGGCAGATCAATGCGATCAAGCAGGAAAAGCTGATCCTGGAGACCGAGTTCCTGACCCGCGCCAGCCAGCAGCAGCTGCGCAACCTCAACGCGATCGAGTTCGGCTATCAGGCGCCGACTGCCGGCCAGTATCTGGAAGGCGAACGCCAGCTTGCCGCGCTCGGCAAGGCCCGCGGCCCCAATGCACCCGAGCCGATCCGCGTCGCCAGTGCCGCTGCGCTGGTCGAGGACGAGAACCCGATCCAGGCGATGGTTTCGCCGCTGAGCGGCAAGGCCATGGCTGCCGAAGTGAAGGTGGCAGATGCCCGTGACGCCAGCGAACGCGCAACCACGCCGGCCAAGCTCAGCGCTCGCCTGACCAAGCTCGACCGGGCAGAGGTCCGCGCCGAATGAACGCCGTGGCGGTTTCCAGCATCGTTGCTTCCGGCCGGGTGGAAATTGCCAACACGCGTCGCCAGGCGCTGACCATGGCCAAGGCGCGGATCGTGCTGGTTGCTGCGGGCTTTGCCCTGCTGGCGCTGATCGCCGTGCTGCGCGTGATCTACCTCGGCCTGTTTGAAGGCACGCCGGCCAATGCCAGCGCCTTTGGCATGACCCCGCAGCGCGGGGATATCGTCGATCGCAACGGCGTGCCGCTGGCCCGCGCGTTTCCGGCCTACGCCCTGTGGTATAACCCGGCTGCGCTGGGTGACGATGGTGCCCCGCTCGTCCGTCCGGTCAACGACGTCGCTGTCGCGCTGAACCGCATTTTTCCGGACATGGACGTCGCCGAAACCGCCGCGCGGCTCGCCTCGGGTCGCCCGGGCTATTTGCGTCGGCGGATTCTGCCCGAAGATGCCAACAAGATCCACGCGCTGGGCGAGCCCGCATTGGAATTCCCGCGCGAGACCGAGCGGTTCTACCCGCAAGGCTCGCTCGCCGCGCATGTGCTGGGCTTTGTCGGAGCCGATGGGCGTGGCCACGTCGGCATGGAAGGCGTGTTCGACAAGCGTCTGACCGATCCCGCCACGCGCGGCACCCCGGCCATGCTCTCGCTTGACAGCCGGGTTCAGGGCGCGCTGGAAGACGAACTGCTGAAGGGCATCGCCGATACCAATGCCAAGGGTGCGGCCGGCCTGGTGCTCGATGTCGAGACCGGTGAGGTGCTGGCGCTGGCCTCGCTGCCATCATTCAACCCCAACCTGATCGACGATGCCAGCGCGGGCAACATCTTCAACCGCGTGACCAACCAGGTCTATGAACTGGGTTCGACCTTCAAGCCGATCACGATTGCCGCCGCGATCGATGCGGGCACGGTGACCAACCTGGCGCGCCGCTACCAGTCGGCCCGTCCGCTCGAGATCGGCGGCTTCCGCATTCGCGATTCGCACAATTTTGGGGCCTCGCTCAATGTGCCCGAAGCGCTGATCCATTCGTCCAACATCGTCACGGCGCAGGTGGCCGATGAACTGGGCGGGGCGCGGCTCAACGCCACAATGCGGTCGCTTGGCATGAATGAGCGGCCCTATATCGAACTGCCGGCGCGCGGCTTCCCGCTCTGGCCGAAGGGCGACTGGGCGCGGATCACCACCATGACCGTGTCCTATGGCCACGGCATCGCCGTTACCCCGCTGCACCTCGCCACGGCCTATGCCGCGCTGGTCAACGGCGGGATCTGGCGGCCGGCGACGCTGAAGAAGCTGGGCGCGGGCGAAGTGCCGCAGGGCCGCCGCGTATTCAAGGCTGCAACCAGCGCGCGGATGCGCCAGCTGCTGCGCATGATCGTGGTCGATGGGACCGGCAAGAAAGCCGACGCGCTGGGATACCGCGTTGGCGGCAAGACCGGTTCGGCCGAAAAGCCGGGCGTCGGCGGATACCAGCGCAGCTCGCTGGTTTCGACCTTTGCCGCAGCCTTCCCGATGGACCGGCCGCGTTATGTGATCATCGCGATGCTGGACGAGCCGCAGGGCACAGCCGCGACTTCCGGCCAGCGCACGGCCGGCTGGAATGCGGCGCCGATCGTTGGCCGGGTCGTGCCGCGCATCGGCCCGCTGCTGGGAATCATGCCCGACCCGACCCGCGACGTGGACATTTCCGACATCTCGCCGCTGGTCGGCAGCGGAGATGGCGAATGAAGCTGGCGCAGCTGGCGCAGCTCGCCGGCATTCCCCTCGCCAGCCTCGCCGAAGCACAAGTCACCGGCTTCGCGATCGATAATCGCAAGGTTGCCCCGGGCACCGTCTTTGGTGCCTTTCAGGGTGCGGCAGTCAATGGCGAGGACTACATCCCGGCGGCAGTAACCGCCGGGGCCATTGCCGTGGTCGCCCGGCCCGAGGCGAAGGTGGAAGGCGCGCTTCATATCGTTGCCGAAAACCCGCGGCAGGTCTTTGCCCGCCTGGCTGCAAAGTTTTTCGCACCGGTGCCGGCCACTCTGGTTGCCGTCACCGGAACCAACGGCAAGACCTCGACCGTCGAGATGGCACGCCAGATCTGGCGCATGGCGGGGCACCGCGCCGCCTCGATCGGCACCCTCGGTGTGACCACCGCGGACGAGAGCGTCTCGACCGGGCTGACCACGCCTGACATCGTTACCTTCCTGGCCAACATGAGCGGGCTGGCGCGCGAAGGAGTGACGCACGTCGCCTATGAGGCTTCGAGCCACGGGCTCTCGCAATATCGCAACGAGGGACTGGTGGTGGCCGCCGGCGGCTTCACCAACCTCAGCCGCGATCACCTCGATTATCACAAAACCATGGAAGACTACTTTGCAGCCAAGATGCGGCTGTTTGACGAAGTGGTCGCCGACGATGGCATAGCTGTGATCTGGGCCGACGACGAATGGTCGCAGCGCGCTATCGGCCATGCTGCCAAGCGCGGGCTAAAGCTGTTCACGGTTGGCGAACTGGGCGATGGCATCCGCCTGGTCAGCCGCGCGCCGGGGCAGCTCGGGCAGGTGCTGGAACTGGTTCACGCTGGCCAGACCCGCAAGGTCAACCTGCCGCTGATCGGGGCTTATCAGGCCGCTAATGCACTGGTCGCAGCCGGGCTGGTGCTGGCGACGGGCGGTGATGCCGCGCAGGTGTTTGATGCGCTGTCGCGGCTGCAGCCGGTGCGCGGGCGACTGGAGCGTGCCGCCATCAGCCGCGCCGGCGCGCCGGTTTACGTCGATTATGCCCATACGCCCGATGCGCTTGAAGCCGCCATCGCCGCGCTGCGACCGCACTGCTCGGGCCGCCTGATCGTGGTCTTTGGCGCTGGCGGCGATCGCGATCAGGGCAAGCGCCCGGAGATGGGCCGGATCGCGGCCGAGCAGGCCGATTTCGGCATCGTGACAGACGACAACCCGCGTAGTGAAGATCCGGCCGCGATCCGCGCCGCGATCCTGGCGGGCGGGGCAGACAAGCTTGTCGAAGTGGGCGACCGCCGGGCAGCGATTGCTGCCGGAATTGCCGCAGCCGGTGCCGAAGACATCGTGCTGATCGCCGGCAAGGGCCATGAACAGGGGCAGATCATCGGCGCAGGAGACTCCCTGCGCGTGCTGCCATTCGATGATGTTACAGTAGCTAGGGAGTGCGCCGCATGAATGCCGTTGCCCGGATCCTCGAGTGGCCGATCGAAGCCGATGATGCCCATGGCCTCGCGCTATGGACCGCGGCCGAAATTGCCGCGGCAACCGGCGGCATCGCCAGCGGTGACTTTGCGGTTTCCGGCGTCGAGATCGACAGCCGTGACGTGATCGAAGGTGACCTGTTCTTCGCACTGAAGGGCGAAGCCATGGACGGGCATCGGTTTGTCGAGGCAGCCTTTGCCAAGGGCGCATCGGCGGCCGTGGTCGATCGCCCGATCGAAGGCCCGCACGTGCTGGTCAATGATACCTCAGCAGCGCTTGAGCTTCTTGCAGAAGCGGCGCGCGAGCGGACCAATGCCCGGGTCATCGGCGTTACGGGTTCGGTCGGCAAGACTGGTGTCAAGGAAGCGATCTTTGCCGCGCTTGATCGTGCCAGCCGGGGCCGGGCGCACCGCTCGGTCAAGAGCTACAACAACCACGTCGGCGTACCGTTGAGCCTGGCCCGCACTCCGGCCGCGACCAAATTCGGCGTGTTCGAGATGGGCATGAACCACGCTGGCGAGATCCGCGGGCTGACCAGCCAGGTCCGCCCCCATGTCGCACTGATCACCACGATCGCTCCGGCGCATATCGAGAACCTGGGTTCGATCGAGGCCATTGCCGATGCCAAGGCCGAGATTTTTGAAGGTCTGGAACCGGGCGGTACGGCGATCATCCCCGCCGATGTCGCGCAGTACGGCCAACTCCGCCGCGCGGCTGAACGCCTGGGTGTCAGGATCGTCTCCTTTGGCCGCAGCGACTTCGCTGATGTCCGCCTGCTGGATGCGGTGCCGGCCCCTGGCGGCGGCTCGCTCGTCACTGCCGAGATTCGCAACACTGAGGGCGGCGACCGGCGCTTGTGCTTCACAGTCGCTACGCCGGGTGAGCATTGGGTGGTCAATTCCCTCGCCGTGATCGCGGCGGTGCGCGAACTGGGCGGGGATCTTGGTGCAGCTGGCCTGGCCCTGGCCGAACTGGAAGGCCTCAAGGGCCGCGGTGCGCGCCACCGCCTGTCCGTACCCGGCGGCGTCGCGCTGCTGATCGACGAGAGCTACAACGCCAACCCGGCCTCGATGAAGGCGACCCTGGCCGATCTGGGCCGCACCGTCGCGGCGCGGCGCATTGCCGTGCTGGGGGCCATGAAGGAACTGGGCGAACATGGTCCGGCCTTCCATGCCGAGCTGGCATTGCCCTTGCGCGCGGCAGAGGTCGACGCGGTGATCATGGTTGGCGACGAGATGCTCCCGCTGGCCGGGGAACTGGGGAAATCCGCCGCAACTGCGCTTGGCAAGCCCATGTCCTTCGCCCATTGCAGTAGCGTTGGGGAGGCTCTGGCAGCGCTTGGCAAACTGGGTTTGCAGGCCGATGATGCCATTCTCGTCAAAGGGTCGAATTCCGTCGGACTGGGGGCTGTGGTCGCCGCTCTGACGCAAAACAAGGATTGAGATCAGGATGCTTTACCTGATCGCAGAGTATTTCGAATTTTCGGGGCTGGCGAACCTCATTCGCTACCAGACCTTCCGCGCGGGTGCGGCCTTGATGACGGCGCTGGTGATCGGTCTGATCATTGGTCCGAAATTCATCAACATGCTGCGCGTGCGCCAGGGCAAGGGCCAGCCGATCCGCGAGGACGGGCCGCAGACCCACCTCGCCAAGCGCGGAACGCCGACGATGGGCGGGCTGATGATCATGATTGCCCTGGTCGTCTCAATGCTGCTGTGGATGGACCTGTCCAGTCCGCTGGTCTGGGCCTGCCTGATGGTCACCTCGGGGTTTGGCCTGATCGGGTTCCTCGACGATTACGACAAGGTCAAGAAGCGCAGCACTGCCGGCGTTTCGGGCCGGGTGCGGCTGGCGGCAGAATTCTTCGTTGCCGGGATCGCTTCGTGGATCATGGTTAGCCAGACCAGCACCAATCTCTACGTGCCGTTCTTTTCCGGCCATTATATCCCGCTGGGTCCGGTCTATTATCTCTTTGCCGCCTTCGTGATCGTGGGGGCGGGCAATGCCGTGAACCTGACCGACGGGCTAGACGGCCTTGCGACCATGCCAGTGGTCATCGCCGCTGGCACCTTTGCGATCATTGCCTACCTGGCCGGCCGGGCCGACTTTTCGGCCTATCTGGGCATCCCGCACGTGCCGCGCGCCGGTGAACTTGCTATCCTCTGTGCCGGGATCATGGGGGCCTGCTTGGCCTTCTTGTGGTTCAATGCGCCGCCCGCTGCGGTCTTCATGGGCGATACCGGCAGCCTTGCCCTGGGCGGGGCGCTGGGTGCCATCGCCGTTGCCTCGCGGCACGAGATCGTGCTCGCGATTGTGGGCGGGCTGTTCGTGGCCGAGGCACTTTCCGTGATCATCCAGGTTGCCGTCTACAAGCGGACCGGGAAGCGCGTGTTCAAGATGGCGCCGATCCACCACCATTTCGAACAATTGGGCTGGAAGGAATCGACCGTCGTGATCCGCTTCTGGATCGTTTCGATCGTCCTGGCCCTGATCGGCCTGTCGACGCTCAAGCTGCGATGATTACCACCCCCGCCTTTGCCGGCCAGCGCTTTGCCGTCCTAGGCCTTGCCCGTTCCGGCATGGCTGCGGTGGAAAGCCTGCTGGCGGGTGGGGCACAGGTTACTGCCTGGGACAGCCGCGAAGAACCGCGCCGGGCCTTTGAAGGCCGGGTGGAGCTTGCCGATCCGTTGACGATCGATCTGGCCGGGTTTGCGGGCGTGGTTGTATCCCCGGGCGTGCCGCTCAACACGCATCCCATTGCAGCCCATGCCGCCACTGCGGGCGTGCCGGTGATCGGCGATATCGAATTGTTCGCGATTGCCAGGCCGCACCTGCCCGCGCACCGCGTGGTTGGGATCACCGGGACAAACGGCAAGTCGACCACCACCGCGCTGGTTCACCACGTGCTGCAAAGCGCGGCGCTGCCGACCCGCATGGGGGGCAATATCGGCCTGCCGGTGCTGGGCCAGGCGCCGCTGCCGCCGGGCGGGGTCTATGTGCTGGAATTGTCGAGCTACCAGATCGACCTGACGCACAGCCTGGCTTGCGATGTGGCTGCGCTGCTCAATATCACGCCGGATCATCTTGATCGCTATGACGGCTTCTCGGCCTATGCCGCCAGCAAGGCTCGGCTGTTCGAGATGCAGACGGCGGACCAGCCGGCCATTTTCGGTACTGGCGATCCGGAAACCCGCGCTGTTGCCGAACGCGAACTTGCACGCCGCGCGCCGGGCAAGGTCCAGAACGTTGATGGCAACGACCTGCTGCCCCTCCAGCCGAACTGGCCAACGCTGCAAGGCCCGCACAACCTGCAGAATGCCGCCGTTGCCGTTGCCATTGCCGAGGCGCTGGGGCTGACCCCGGCGCAGTGGGGACCGGCGCTCGCCAGCTTCCGCGGCCTGCCGCACCGGATGGAGCGCGTTGCCGAAGCCGGCGGGGTCCTGTTCATCAACGACAGCAAGGCAACCAACCCGGCCTCGGCCGCACCGGCGCTCGGCGCTTTCCCGCCCAAACCGGATCGCCGCATTCACTGGATCGTTGGCGGCCTGCCCAAGGGCGATGAGCTTGACGAATGTGCGCCCTACTTCGGCAATGTCGCTGCCGCCTACACGATTGGCGAGGCCGGTCCGCTGTTTGCCGAACTGCTGCGCCCGCACATGCCGGTGACGCGCAGCGAGATGATGTGCGATGCGATCCAGCAGGCGATGGCGGCGGCGAAGCCGGGTGACGTGATCCTGCTATCGCCAGCCTGTGCCAGCTTTGACCAGTTCCGCGATTACGAAGCGCGCGGTGACAGCTTCCGCCAGATTGTTCAGGCGCTGATCGCCGATCAGGTTACCGCCGCTGCCGAAGGAGCGCGCTGATGGCCACACATCCCCCCTTCGTGCCGCGCGCCGGGCAGGCTCCGCAGCTGGGCGTACTGCGCCAGCGCAACAGGCGCAGCGAATTTGCGATCTGGTGGCGCGAGATCGACCGCGTCCTGCTAGGCCTGATCCTGCTGCTGATGGCGCTGGGCACGCTTGCGGTTGCTGCGGCCTCGCCCGCCAGCGCCCAGCGGCTCTCGACCGCGCGGATAAAGCTGGACGACCTGCATTTCTTCTACATCCACCTGCGCTGGCAGTTCTTCGGTTTGATGGCCATGGCTGGCGCTGCGGCCTTGCCCAAGGACATGGCGCGGCGGTTTGGCATCCTGCTTGGGGCGGCCATGTTGGTCGGGCTGTTCCTGGTCCCAGTGGTCGGATCGACTGTGAACGGGGCCAAGCGCTGGCTCAACCTGGGCATTTCGCTTCAGCCGTCGGAATTCCTCAAGCCGGCCTTCGCTATCTGCCTTGCCTGGATCCTCTCGTGGCGGGCGCGTGATCCCAAGCTGCCGGTAGTGGCGCTAAGCACCGGGGTGATGATGCTGGTGGTCTGCCTGCTGATGCTTCAGCCGGATCTGGGTTCGGCAATCCTGTTCGCGGGGGTGTGGTTCGTCCTGGCCCTGCTGGCTGGTATCTCGGTCCAGCGGATCGGGATCATTGCCGCTGGCGGGCTTGGCGCAGTGACGCTGGCCTACCTGTTCTACGAGAACGGCCGCAACCGCATCGACGCGTTCCTTGGCGGCGGCACTGCCTTCGACCAGGTTGACCTTGCCAGCCGGACGCTGCTTTCCGGCGGCTGGACCGGCACCGGCATCTGGCTTGGCAAGCGGAAGATGGCGCTGCCCGAAGCGCATACCGACTACATCTTCTCGGTCATCGGCGAAGAGTTCGGGCTGCTGATGTGCATGGTCATCGTGACGCTTTATGTGGCGATCGTGCTGCGCGTGCTGCTGCGACTGCTCAAGGAAGAAGATCTCTTCACCACGCTGGCCGCCGCGGGCCTGACCGCACAGCTTGGCGGGCAGGCCTTCATCAACATCCTGGTCAATCTGCAGCTGTTCCCGTCGAAGGGGATGACCTTGCCGCTCATTTCCTACGGCGGCTCATCCACCATTGCACTGTGCCTGGGCGTCGGCCTGCTATTGGCGATTACCCGGCGAAATCCATTTATCGAGCGCGAGGCCTTCCGGATCGGCGACATGGGAGGGACCTGGAAATGACCGGCCCGACACGGCATTACGTTCTGGCAGCGGGCGGCACTGGCGGCCACCTGATCCCGGCCTTCGCCCTGGCGGTTGAGCTTGAACGGCGCGGCCATCATGTCGCGCTGGTGACTGACACTCGCGGCGCCAAGCTGCCGGGCAAGCCTGACAGCCTGGTGACACACATTCTCCCGGCCGGGCGGATCGGCAAGAACCCGCTGCACTGGCCCAAGGGGATCGCCGCGATCCTGGAAGGCAAGCGCATGGCCGAACGGCTGTTCGAAAGCTTCCAGCCAGCCTGCGTGGTGGGCTTTGGCGGCTATCCCGCCTTCCCGACGCTGTGGGCCGCCACAGCGACGGGCGTGCCGAGCGTGATCCATGAACAGAACGCCGTGCTGGGCCGGGTCAACCGCCTGCTTGCCAAGCGGGTTAGCGCGATTGCCACCGCTTTCCGGCAGGTTGACCGGCTGAAGGCGAAGTTCGCGCTGAAGACCTATCTCGTCGGAAATCCGGTCCGGGCCGAAGTTCTGGCCCTGCGCGATGAACCATTCCCGCCATTCAGCGAGGATGGCCTGCTGCGCGTTCTGGTAACTGGCGGCAGCCAGGGGGCCAGCGTCCTGTCGCAAGTCGTGCCGGATGCGCTGGCCATGCTGCCAGCGGCGCTGCGCACCCGCCTGCAGGTCACTCAGCAGTGCCGGCCCGAGGATATCGAGGCGGTGCGCGCGCGTTATGCCGGGCATGATATCCCGGCCGAACTTGGTACCTATTTCGAAAACATGGCCGAACGGCTGGCCGATACACACCTGTTCATCGGCCGCGCAGGCGCATCGACGATTGCCGAGCTGACGGCGGTGGGACGTCCGGCGATCCTCGTGCCGCTGCCGATCGCGACCGACGATCACCAGACCGCCAACACGCGTGAGATTTGTGCCGCCGGCGGCGCACGGATGATCCGGCAGGAAAAGTTCACCGCCGCCGAAGTCGCCAAGCAGATCCTGGCGATCGCGCAAAGCCCCGAGACGCTTGGCAATGCCGCCCATGCCGCGTGGAATTGCGGCTATCCGAAGGCCGTTCAGGATCTGGCGGACCTTGTCGAAAGCTTTGGCGGCGCGCCGCTGATGGACGTTATCCGGGTGGCCGATGCGGCGGTTGCCGGCGCCAGCTTTGGCGGCGCGGCGGCGGCTGGTTAGGATGAGACAGGCATGAAGGGCGTAGGCACCGACATCGGCACGATCCATTTCGTCGGCATCGGCGGGATTGGCATGTCCGGTATTGCCGAGGTGATGCACAACCTGGGCTACACGGTGCAAGGCAGTGACATTGCCGAGGGCTATGTCGTCGAAGGCCTGCGCGCGCGCGGAATCAAGGTGATGATCGGCCACAAGACCGAGAACCTGGGCGATGCCGCCGTGGTCGTCACTTCAACCGCTGTGAAGCGCGACAATCCCGAAGTCGTCGCCGCGCTCGAACACCGCGTCCCCGTGGTGCGCCGAGCGGAAATGCTGGCCGAACTGATGCGGCTTAAGCGCACGGTCGCCGTTGCCGGCACCCACGGCAAGACCACCACGACCAGCCTGGTTGCGGCGCTGCTCGACGCTGGCGGGGTCGATCCGACCGTCATCAATGGCGGGATCATCAATTCCTACGGCTCCAACGCACGGCTTGGCGAAAGCGAGTGGATGGTGGTCGAAGCGGATGAGAGCGACGGCTCGTTCCTGCGGCTCGACGGAACCATTGCCGTCGTCACCAACATCGATCCCGAACACCTCGATCACTACGGATCGTTCGACGCGATTAAGGACGCTTTCGTCGAATTTATCGAGAACGTCCCGTTCTACGGCTGCGCGGTGCTGTGCATCGACCACCCCGAAGTCCAGGCGGTGATCCCCAAGGTCCGGGATCGCCGCGTGGTGACGTA
This sequence comes from Sphingomonadaceae bacterium, assembly GCA_009926135.1. GTDB lineage: Bacteria > Pseudomonadota > Alphaproteobacteria > Sphingomonadales > Sphingomonadaceae > Novosphingobium. The sequence continues at coordinate 60,286 of RFPL01000007.1, read as the reverse complement.
CGGCTTCTCCGCCCAGGCCGACGTGCGCGGTGAGAACGTGACGCCATTCCCCGGCGGCAACCGCTTCGACGTGGTGATCCGCCAGCGCGACGGCTCGCAGCGCCGGATCGACGGGATCGAACTGCCGATGCCCGGCCGCCACAATGTCCAGAACGCGCTCGCCGCTGTCGGCGTCGCGGTCGAGATGGGCTGCGCGGACAGCGTAATTCAGACCGGCTTTGCCAAGTTCGGCGGGGTCAAGCGCCGCTTCACCAAGGTCGGCGAAATCGATGGGATCACCATCATCGACGATTATGGCCACCACCCGGTCGAAATCCGCGCCGTCCTCGCCGCCGCGCGCGAAGGGGTGCAGAACCGCGTGATCGCCGTGGTCCAGCCGCACCGTTTCACGCGTTTGCGCGATCACCTCGCCGAATTCCAGGCCGCCTTCAACGATGCCGATATCGTCTATGCCGCTCCAGTCTATGCCGCTGGCGAAGCACCGATCGAAGGCGTCGATTCTGCGGCCTTGGTCGAGGGGATCAAGGCGCGCGGCCACCGCTCGGCCCAGCTGATCGCCAGCGCCGATGCCCTGGCCGCCGAGCTGGCAAACGTTGCCCAGCCGGGGGACATGGTCGTCTGCCTGGGCGCGGGGGACATCACCAAGTGGGCAGGCGGGCTTGAAGCCACGATCCGCGTCTTTCGGACGGGCGGATGAGCACGGCCACGCTCCCCAATGTTCGGGGCAAATTGACCCCTTCGGCCCCGCTGGCTCCGCTCGTCTGGTTCAAATCCGGCGGCGCGGCCGAATGGTTGTTCGAGCCGAAAGACCTGGCCGATCTGCAGGCGCTCCTGCGTGAGCTGGACCCGGCCGTTCCGGTCATGGCGCTCGGCCTGGGCTCCAACATGATCGTTCGCGATGGCGGTGTGCCCGGCGTAGTGGTGCGCTTGGGCAAGGCCTTTGCCAAGGTCGAGCGGCTGGACGACCTGACGCTGGACTGCGGTGGCGGGGCGAGCGGCATCCTCGTCTCCTCGACCGCGCGCGACAATGGCATTGCCGGCCTTGAATTCCTGCGCTCGATCCCCGGCACGGTCGGCGGCTTCGTGCGGATGAACGGCGGCGCCTATGGCGGCGAGGTGAAGGACATCCTGGTCGATTGCGATGTCGTGCTGCGTTCTGGCGAGCTGGTGTCCCTGCCGGTGGCTGACCTGCACTACACCTATCGCCATTCCGAGCTGCCCGAAGGCGCAATTGTGGTCGCCGCCCGGTTTCGCGGCCAGCCCGGCCAGTCAGACGCGATCCAGGCCGAGATGGACCGCATTTCCGCTAGCCGCGAGGCCAGCCAGCCGCTGCGCAGCAAGACCGGGGGATCGACCTTCAAGAACCCGGCTGGGCACAAGGCCTGGCAGCTGGTTGACGAAGCCGGGTGCCGGGGGCTTCAGCAGGGCGGCGCGCAGGTCAGCGAGAAGCACACCAACTTCCTGCTCAACCTGGGCGATGCGACCAGCGCCGACATCGAAGGGCTGGGCGAAGAAGTCCGCCGCCGGGTCAAGGCAAAGTCGGGCGTCGAGCTTGAGTGGGAAATACAACGAGTGGGTAAGTCGAAGTGAGCCTGCCGAAGCTTCATGTAGCGGTCCTGATGGGCGGATGGTCGAACGAACGGCCGGTCAGCCTGATGAGCGGGGAGGGCGTCGCCAAGGCGCTGGAGGAACGCGGCCACCGCGTGACCCGGATCGACATGGACCGCGATGTCGCGGCGAAGCTTGCAGCAACCAAACCTGACGTCGTGTTCAATGCGCTGCACGGCACGCCGGGCGAGGATGGTTCGGTCCAGGGCCTGATGGACCTGATGGGGCTGACCTATACCCATTCGGGCATGGTTACCTCGGTCATTGCGATCGACAAGGAACTGACCAAGCAGGCGCTGGTCCCGCATGGTGTTCCGATGCCAGGCGGGCGGATCGTGCCAGTCGCCGAACTATACAAACGTGATCCGCTGGAGCGGCCCTATGTGCTCAAGCCGGTGAACGAGGGTTCCTCGGTGGGCGTGGCGATCGTGACAGCAGAGGGTAATTACGGCAATCCGATCAGCAAGGACAGCAAGGGCCCCTGGCAGGAATTCGATAGCCTGTTGGCCGAACCCTATATCCGCGGGCGCGAATTGACCACGGCGGTGCTGGGTGACCGGGCGCTGATGGTGACCGAGCTGCGACCGAAATCCGGCTTCTACGATTTCGACGCCAAGTATACCGAGGGCATGACCGAACACGTCTGCCCGGCCGAGATCCCCGCCGAGATCACCCAGGCCTGCCTTGATATCGCCTTGCGCTGCCACCAGCTGCTCGGCTGCAAGGGCTGCAGCCGCACCGACTTCCGCTGGGACGACGAGCGCGGGGTTGAAGGGCTGTTCGTGCTGGAAACCAATACCCAGCCGGGGATGACGCCGCTCAGCCTGGTGCCGGAACAGGCCCGGCACCTGGGGATCGAATATGGTGAACTGGTTGAGCTGATCATCGCCGAAGCCCTGGCGGAGCGTGATCGCAAGCAGGGGGCGAAGCGATGAGCCAGACCATCAAGCGTGGCGGCAAGGGCGCGCGCCGGGCGGCTGCCGCGCAAGGCAAGGTTCGCCAAGTACGTGCTGCCCGCGCCAGAACCGGTTCGGCAATCGGCACCGCGATGGCCTGGCTGCCGATCAGCGAAGAGCAATGGCAGCGGATCTTCCTGGCCGTCATCCTTGGCGCTGCTGCGGCGCTGGCCTGGATTGTCGCCAGTTTTGCCGGTGTGCCCGCCATGGCGGAAATGCAGCTGGCCAGTGTCGCCAGCGATGCGGGCTTTGAAGTCCGCCGGGTCGAGGTTCGCGGTGTCAAGAACCTCAACGAGCTGAAAGTCTACGAACGCGCCCTCGCTGAGCGCGACCGGGCGATGCCACTGGTCGACGTCGATGGGCTGCGCGCGGAGCTGCTCCAGCTGTCCTGGGTGGAAGACGCCCGCGTATCGCGCCAGCTCCCGGATTCGCTGGTCGTCGATATCGTCGAACGCAAGCCGGCTGCCGTGTTGCGCAAGGCCGACAAGCTGGTGCTGATCGATGCCACCGGCCAAGAGCTGGAAGTGGTCGGGCCGGCCCGTGCCAAGGGCAAGTTGGTCGTCTCGGGTCCGGGTGCCGGCAGGCAGGTGGTTGCACTGCAGGAGCTGATGTCCGCCGCCCCGGCGCTCAAGCCGCAACTGCGCGAAGCCGAATGGATCGGCAATCGCCGCTGGAACTTTACCTTCAAGACCGGCCAGGTCCTGGCGCTGCCCGAGGGGGACGAAAAGTCTGCCAAGGCGCTGATGACTTTTGCCCGGCTCGACGGGGTGAACCGCCTGCTGGGCGGCAAGGTTGCAGCTTTCGACATGCGCGCGGGTGACCGGATCTATCTGCGCGTACCGGGACGGACCGACGCGGTCGAGCAGCCGGCGCCCAAGCCTGCCGCGAGTGACAGCGAAAGCAAAAAGACTGAAGTCACGCCCAAGGCCAAGTCCGAGGCCCCCAAGCAGGGGGACAAGGACTGATGGCGACCCCCCGCATCGTCCGCACCTTTGGAGCGGTAAACATTGGCTCGTTTCGCATCTCGGCCATGGTCGCCGGGCTGACCGAGACGGGTGAGATGGTGGTGCTGGGTTCCGGCCACCGCGCTGCCCAGGGGATCAAGCGCGGCTATGTGACCGACATGCAGGCCGCGACATATGCCATCCGCGATGCGGTCGAGCGGGCCGAGAAGTTGGCCAATACGGCGGTCACTTCGGTCTGGATCGGTTCGGCCGGGGCGGGGCTGGCCAGCCAGGTCGCGCAGGTTGAAATCGACATCGGCGGCCGCCGAATCGAGGAAGACGATATCGAGCACCTGCTGGTTGCGGCACAAGGGGTAATCCAGCCTGATGGGCGGATGGTGCTCCACGCCCAGCCGGCGCACTACACGCTCGACGGGGCGGACGGGGTCAGCGACCCCAAGGGCCTCCATGCCGAGCGGCTGGGCGTCGATATCCACGTGATGCTGGCGGATGGCGCACCGATCCGCAACATCACCGAAGCGGTGCAGAACGCGCACCTTCAGGTCGAAGCCGTAGTCGGTTCGCCCATCGCGGCAGGCTATGCCTGCCTTAGCCCAGAAGAGCGCGACCTGGGCGTGGCGCTGGTCGAATTCGGCGCGGAAGTAACCAATGTCTCGGTCTATGCATCGGGGATGTTGCTTGGTCTCGTGACAATCCCGATGGGGTCAGGCGACGTGACCGATGCCATTGCCTCTGCCTTCGGGATTCGCCGGTTTCAGGCCGAGCGCCTGAAATGCGTCCACGGCTCGGCCATCGCCAGCCCGTCGGACCACCGCGAGATGATCCCGGTCAATGCCCCGGGGGACGAGATGACCGGGCCGATTGCCCGCCATGCCGATGACAAGAACCGCATCCCGCGCGCCGAGCTGATCTCGGTCATCACCGAGCAGCTTGCCCGGTTGATGGAAGAGGTGTCGCGCGCATTGAAGTCGCTGGGCTTCACGGGCCAGCGCGGGCAGCAGATTGTGCTGACCGGAGGCGGGGCGGAACTGGCCGGCCTGGCCGATTACGCCCAGGCGGCGCTTGGCAAGCCAGTGCGCATCGGCCGGCCACTCCACATCAAGGGTTTGCCCGAAGCCCATGCAACGCCGGGTTTTTCCACGCTCGCCGGGCTGGTGCTCTATGCGGCAGCCGATCCGATCGACATTCGCAAGGTCGGGCGGGGCAAGCAGATCAGCACGACTTTCGAAAAGCTGGGGCTGGTCGGGAAATTCTACCGGGCAGTCCGGGAGTATTTCTGAAATCCTGCGTAGGTCCGCGGAAACCTTGGGGTGACTGTGGACAACGTAGGGTTACGGGTTGGAAACTTGAGATTTCGCGGTGCAGTAACCACGATAGTTGTTAGAATTGCATCCGCTTGCCGGACAGGAGAGCGCCATGAGCATCAATATCGGACCGCCAGCCGTTGAAGAGCTGCGCCCCCGGATCACCGTAATCGGGGTGGGCGGAGCCGGCGGTAACGCCATTGCCAACATGATCGGCGCCGGGATCGAAGGCGTCGATTTCGTCGTGGCGAACACCGATGCCCAGGCGCTGAACAATTCCATCGCCGAACATCGCATCCAGCTGGGCCCGGATATCACCCAGGGCCTGGGTGCCGGCTCGCGCCCCGAAGTGGGCAAGGCCGCGGCTGAGGAAACGCTGGCGGAGATCGACCGTGCGCTCGATGGCGTGCACATGTGTTTCATCGCGGCCGGCATGGGCGGCGGCACCGGCACTGGCGCAGCCCCGGTCGTGGCCAAGGCCGCGCGTGAAAAGGGCGTGCTGACTGTCGGCGTGGTGACCAAGCCGTTCCTGTTCGAAGGCACCCGCCGGATGCGCTCGGCCGAAGCGGGCATCGAGGAGCTGCAGAAGCACGTCGACACCCTGATCGTCATTCCGAACCAGAACCTGTTCCTGGTGGCGAAGGCCGAAACCACCTTCAAGGAAGCCTTCCTGCTGGCTGACGAAGTGCTGCAGCAGGGCGTCCGCTCGATCACTGACCTGATGGTCATGCCGGGTCTGATCAACCTCGACTTTGCTGACGTCCGCTCGGTCATGGCCGAAATGGGCAAGGCGATGATGGGCACGGGCGAGGGCAGCGGTGAGAACCGCGCGCTTGAGGCTGCAGAAAAGGCGATTGCCAACCCGCTGCTCGATGGCGTCTCGATGCAGGGCGCAAAGGGCGTGATCATCTCGATCATCGGCGGCGACGACATGAAGCTGCTCGAAGTCGACGAAGCCGCGAACCATATCCGCGAACTGGTCGATCCCAATGCCAACATCATCTGGGGCAGCGCCTTCAACCCGGACCTGCAGGGCAAGATCCGCGTTTCGGTGGTTGCCACCGGGATCGAGCAGAGCGCTTCGCAGGCCGAAGAGGCTAGTCGGCCGTTCAACCTGACTGCCTCACGCGGTCCGGTTCGTCCGCAGGCCGAGGCGGTGCAGCCGCTGTTCGAACGCGCCACTCCCGCCCCGGCGCCTGAGCCCGAACCAGTCGCGGCAGCCGCGCCCGAGCCGGAACCGGAAGTTGAAGCCGCTGCGCCCGTTGCGAGCTACAGCGACGACGATTGGGACACAGCCCCAACTGCGCCGGAAGCAGCGGCGGATGAGCCGCTCGAACTCGAAATGGAAGCAGAAGAGCCTGCTCCGGCTCCTGCCCCTGCTCCGGCTGCGGCAGCACCACAAGCTGACGATCTGCTGAGCAATGCCTCGCGGTTGGTTGAGGAAGATCAGCCGATTGCCGGCGGATTGCCTGGCCGTCGCCGCGGTCTGGTGTCGAGCGACAGCGGCGAGGCCGGCAGCGCGGGCGATGACGATGCCGGCGACCCGATCCAGCCAGCGGTCAAAACCCCACGGGTTTCAACCGGCGGCGCTACCTTGTTTGAGCGCATGGCCAACCTGTCACGCGGGGGGCGCACCAAGGATGAAGACGAGGATGAGGACGATGGCGATGGTCCGTCGATCAGCATCCCGCGCTTCCTTGGCCGGCAGAATAATCAGTAAGACGGTCCGAAAGTAACCCGAATTGACCCCGACGGTTCGGCGCAAAGCCGTTCCGCCGGGAGCAATTTTGCACTATTCCGTCCAGACCGTCAGATAGGCGGGTGTTCGTTCTCGCATTCAGGGTCCCGATGTCGCCATCCATTCAGGCCAGACTGGTCCGCTGCGCGCTGCTGGCCGGGGCTTCGTTCGGCCTCGCGCTGAACCCCGCGTTCGCCCAGGCCGATGACGGAGAGATCGAAGCGGTCAGCCAGCCCGTGGTCCAGCCGCTGCCCGGCGGACCGGGGATGCAGCTCAACACCGCGCTGGGCAAGCTGGCGCGCAATCCGCGCGATATCGACGCGCTGGTCGAAGCGGGCAAGGCTTCGGCGGCGATCGGGGATGCCGCAGCGGCGATGGGCTTCTACCGCCGCGCCGATCAGCTCCAGCCGGCCAATGCCAATATCAAGGCCGGTCTGGCGGGGGCGATGGTCCTGGCCGAGGACCCGTTCAGCGCCATCCCGCTGTTCGAAACGGCCGACCGGATTGGCCCGGTTGACCCGCGCCTTCTGTCGGAACGCGGCCTGGCCTATGATCTGGTCGGTGATAATGAGCTGGCCCAGCGCTATTACCGCCAATCGCTGGCTGTTGGGCCAGATGACGAGACACTGCGCCGGCTGGCACTGAGCCAGGCGATTTCGGGTGACCGGCGCGGGATGGAAGTGACGCTCAGCCCCTTGCTGCAAAAGCAGGACAAGGCCGCCTGGCGCACCCGGGCCTTTGCCTTTGCGATCCTGGGGTTGGAGAACGAGGCAGAATCGATTGCCCGTGCCAATCTGCCCGAGGCCGCGGCTGGCGGCATGGTGGCCTACCTGCGCTACATGCCGCGGTTGACCGCCGCGCAGCAGGCCGCTGCCGCCAATCTGGGCCACTTCCCGCGCGCGGCTGAGATCGGGCGCGACGACCCCCGTATCGCGGCCTTTGCGCGGCCTAAGGCTGTGCTGGCCGTGGCCGAGAAGCCAGCGGTAGCCGCGCAGCCCGCGCGCAATGATCGCGCCAGCCGGTCCCGCAGTCGCCAGACGGCCAAGCAGGAAGTGGTCAAGATCGAACCGCCCAAGCCAGCTCCGGTCCGGGTCGATGTGCGTCCCGTCCTGCCAGAGCCGCAGCCCGTGCGCGTGGCCCTTGCCCCAGCGCCTGCTCCGATCCCGACTCCCGCGCCGGTCCCCGCCGCACCCAAGGTGAACGCCGCCAGCACGAGCGCGGCGACTCCCGGTTTCGCTGTGCTCGACAGCGCCAAGCCAGTCGGCCCTGCCGCTGGTTTCGACCTTGCGCTGACTGTCGTCACACCGGCACCGCCTCCTCCGGCACCAACTCCGGCACCGGCACCCGCACCGGCACCAAGTCCGGCGCCGGTGCCGGCAGTTGTCCCGGTTGCTGTGCCGCCGCCAACACCGGTGCCCAAGCCCGTTCCGGCGCGGCCGCGCAGCCTGACCGATGTCTTTGCCGATCTCGCTCCGCCAAGCCGCGAGATCGAGCCGGCTGCCGGCGCGGTCGATTTGCGCAAGATCGCTGCGGCCCGGGCCAAGGCCGAGGAGCTTGATGCCAAGACCGGCAAGGCCAAGGAACCGGCCAAGAGCCCGGCGGCCAGCCAGCCGAGCCGGATCTGGATCCAGCTTGCGGCCAGCCGCGACAAGCCGGGGCTGGCCGGGGATTTCCGCCGCTTTGGCCGGAACGATCCTGAATTGTTCAAGGGCCGCAAGGGCTTCACCAGTGCCTGGGGGCAGGCAACGCGACTGCTGACCGGACCTTTCCCGACGGAAAAGGCGGCCACTACGCTGCTGGCGCAGTTGAAGAAGGCTGGAATCACCGATGCCTTCGTCTGGACCAGTCCGGCGGGCCAGGTGGTCGATCCCCTGCCGGTCCCGAAGTGACGCTACCTAGGCTTTTCCACACCTTGTAAACAGGGTTGTAAAGTTTTGCGCAGTTGCGAGCGGCCTGCGCATTGTCGTCGGACCCCTTCCCAACGCATCCAGCGCCCATGATGCAGGGTAACCGCGATTATCAGCGTGACGAGGATGCGGCTCCGGTCGACATGCTGGCGTCGCTTTTCGAAGCCCGCGGCTGGCCCTGCGAGTTCGTTGGCGAGGACGAGATCTCGGGCGAGATCAAGGGCAGCTGGGCCAATTACACGGTGCGGGGGATCTGGCGGCGCGAGGATCACGTGCTGCAGCTGCTGTGCCTGCCCGATATCCGCGTGCCGGATGACAAGCGCACCGGCGTCTACGAGCTGCTGGCACTGGTCAACGAACAACTGTGGGTCGGCCACTTCGACATCTGGTCGAACGGCGGCGTCCTGCTTTACCGCCACGGCCTGTTGCTGGGTGATGAAGGTTTGCTCAGCCTGGCCCAGGCCCAGGTTGCGGTGGAAGCGGCGATCGAGGAATGCGACCGGTTCTATCCCGCCTTCCAGTTCATCCTGTGGGGCGACAAGAGCCCGGCCGAGGCACTTGCCGCCGCGCTGGTCGATGCGGCCGGAGAGGCCTAGAGCCGTGCCCATGGGCAGGCTCGATTCGATCCTCATCGTTGGTTGCGGCAACATGGGCGGGGCGATGCTGCGCGGCTGGCTGGCGGCTGGGGCAGATCCGGCGGGCTTTACCGTGGTCGATCCGCTGCTCGAACGCGCGCCCGACGGCGTAACGGTGCTGCGCGACCTGCCGGATGGCGCGTTCGATGCGGTCTTGCTGGGAGTGAAGCCGCAAGGCTTCAGCGATGTCGCCGCAAAGCTCTTGGCGCAATTGAACCCGGTAACGCTGGTGCTCTCGATCCTCGCCGGGATCGAGTTGGACAGCCTGGCGACCGCCTTGCCGCAGGCGCGCGGGTGGGTGCGGATCATGCCTAACCTGGCGGCCGCTCTTGGCAAGTCACCCATGGCGCTGGCGCAGCGCGGGCTGGATCAGGCTGGGCGGGATGCCGTCACGGCGCTGGTGACGCCGCTTGGTACGCCCGAATGGATCGACGAAGCGCAGTTCGACCTCGCGACCGCGCTGGTCGGGTCAGGCCCGGCGTTTGTTTACCGGTTCATCGACGCCTTGGCGGCCGGCGGAGCGACGCTGGGCTTCACGCCAGAACAGGCCGAGCGGCTGGCGCTGGCCATGGTCGAGGGCGCGGCGCAGCTAGCCCGTCAGGCACCGCAATCCCCCGCTGACCTTGCGCGGATGGTGGCCAGCCCCGGCGGCACGACCGAGGCCGGTCTGAAAGTCCTCGATCAGGATCAAGCGCTTGAAAAGCTTATCCTGCAAACCTTGCGCGCGGCACGAGACCGAGGGGCAGAGCTCGCAGCCTTCGCCGCCTCACCCAAAGATACTTAATCAGGACCAGATCATTCCGATTTCACTTGAAAGCGGGCACGATCTTACCGATATTCCGTCCATCGGGCGGCTATCGTGCTGCCCACAACACGGAGATAGAGTCATCATGGCTAACTGGAACGATCCCCAGCCCACCAAGACGGGCTTCGGTGCGTCCCCCAGCCTCAATGGCGAAGTGCTTGACACGGGCGCAACCTTTGACGCGGGTCTGCGCAAGCACATGCTCGCCATTTACAACTACATGGCCTCGGGCGTGCTGCTTTCGGGCATCGTCGCGCTGCTGTTCGCCAACTCGGGCATGGCCGCACAGGTCATGGCCACGCCGCTGCGCTGGCTGATCATCCTGGCGCCGCTGGGCTTCGTCTTCGCGATGAGCCTGGGTGCCAACCGCATGTCGACCGCGACGCTCCAGCTGCTGTTCTGGGGCTTCTGCACGGTCATGGGCCTGTCGATGTCGACGATCTTCCTGGTCTATACCGCCAGCTCGATCGCCAGCACCTTCTTCGCCACCGCTGGCGCCTTCGCGGGCCTCAGCCTGTTCGGCTACACCACCAAGAAGAACCTGTCCGGCATGGGCTCGTTCATGGTGATGGGCCTGATCGGCATCCTGATCGCGATGGTCATCAACCTGTTCATGCAGTCGAGCGCGCTCCAGTTGGCGATCTCGATCCTGGGCGTGGTGATCTTCGCGGGCCTTACCGCCTGGGATACGCAGCGGCTGAAGCAGGAATACTACGTGCTGCAGGGCACTGAATTTGCCGGCAAGGCAGTCGTGCTGGGCGCGTTGACGCTCTATCTGGACTTCATCAACATGTTCCAGTTCCTGCTGAGCTTCCTTGGGAACCGCGATTAAGCTTTGGTGGTTCTTCAAATCGGGCTCTGATCGTGCTCGGCGCGCTATCTGGCGCGCCGGGCATTTTCTTTACCATGGTCAGGCGCTAATGCTCGACTTCAGCTTCGGGCAAGGTTCCGCTAGCTTAATTGTCCCTTGGCGGGGTTGGAGAGGGTCGAGAATGGTACGCTATGCATTGAATTCAGCACTGGGCGCTGTGGCGCTTTCGCTGTTGCTGGTGGCAAGCGCCGCCGAGGCGAAAAAGAAAAAGCCAGTCCTGCCACCGCCGCCACCACCCGCGCCCGCGCAGAAGTGGATTTCCGTGCCCTGGAAGCCCAGCCCGCCAAACAATGCATCGCCCAATTTCGTGACGCCGAAGGTTGGTGCGGATGGGCTGCGGGTCAGCGTCAACCGCAACATTTCGCCGGCCCAGACCACCTGGAACCTGCGCTCGGGCTATAATGTCGCCGCGCTCAACTGCCTTGAACCGCGCCACGCGCAGATCGTGGTGAATTACCGTGCCTTCCTGCGGACCCACGCCAAGGCGCTGCGGGCAGCCAACCTCAAGATCGATAGCGAATGGCGCGGCAAGTATGGCGCCAGCTTCGTCAAGAACCGCGAAAAGTTCATGACCGAAGTCTACAACCGCTTTGCCATGCCGCCGACGTTGCCGGCCTTCTGCGATGCGGCTCTGGCGATGAGCAACGATGCCAAGGCGGTGAAGGTTGGTGCGCTCGATCGCTTCGCGGCGACCAGCCTGCCCAACCTGGAGATCGTGTTCGACGATTTCTACAAGCGCTACGATCAGTACAAGGCTGACCTGACCGCCTGGGAGACGAAGTGGGCGGGTTATACCCCCGGCACCAATATCCTGGTCCCGGTCACCAGCCCCCTGGCCATGGCTGATCCGGTTGTCCCACCTGCCCAGCCGCGCCCGCTGACCCCGTAACTTTGGACTTCCAAGCCGGGGTGCCATTCGCTAAGGGAGCGCCTCGCAATTGGCGGCTTGCCGCTGCAATGCACTGGAACGGGGCCGTAGCTCAGATGGGAGAGCGCGTCGTTCGCAATGACGAGGTCAGGGGTTCGATCCCCCTCGGCTCCACCATTCCAGTGCATCGATAACTGCCACATCCTGGCCTGCGAACGGCAGCTTTCTGCGCTTCCGGTACTGACGGTCGGCAGGTCGCTCCGCTCCGGTTCTCGAACTCAACCGTTTTCGGCGCAAGCTGAGGCAATTCTCGACGCACAGGTTGCGTTTTTCCAATGCGCGACAAGTGCGCCAAACCCCGTTAGAACAGTTCCATGCATTTTCTCGACCAGGCCAAGATCTACATTCGCTCGGGGCAGGGCGGTCCGGGGGCGGTCAGCTTCCGGCGCGAAAAGTATGTCGAATATGGCGGTCCGGATGGCGGCAATGGCGGCAAGGGCGGCGACATCATCTTCGAGGCGGTCGCTGGCCTCAACACCCTGATCGACTTCCGCTATGCCCAGCACTTCAAGGCGCCGCGCGGCGTGCACGGATCAGGCAAGGACCGCAACGGCGCAGCTGGCAAGGATCTGGTGATCAAGGTTCCAGTCGGCACCCAGCTGATTTCGGACGACGACCGCGAAACCGTGCTGCTTGACCTGACCGAGGCGGGCCAGCGCGTGACCTTCCTGGCCGGCGGCATGGGCGGGCGTGGCAATGCCAGCTACAAGACCAGCACCAACCGCGCCCCGCGCCAGCATCAGCCGGGTGAGATGGGTGAGGAAATGTACGTCTGGCTGCGGCTCAAGCTGCTGGCCGATGCCGGACTGGTCGGCATGCCGAATGCCGGCAAGAGCACCTTCATCAACAAGATCACCAATACCAAGGCCAAGGTAGGTGACTATGCCTTTACCACGCTGAAGCCGCAGCTGGGGGTCGTGCGCCACCGGAACCGCGAATTCGTGCTGGCCGACATTCCTGGCCTCATCGCTGGCGCGGCGGACGGCGCCGGGATTGGCGATCGCTTCCTGGGCCATATCGAGCGTTGCCGCGTGCTGATCCATCTGATCGACATCAACGGCACGGATCCGGCCGAAGCGCTGGAGATCATCGAGGAAGAACTGTCTGCCTATGGCAACGGACTGGATGAAAAGCCCAGGCTGATCGCCCTGAACAAGGTCGATACCGTCGATGCCGAGCTGGTGAAGATGTTCATCAAGGAACTGAAGGCGGCGGGCGCGAAGAAGGTCTATCCGATTTCCGGCGCGACTGGCAAAGGCATGGACGCACTGCTCGACGCGGTGATCGAATACCTGCCGGCTGCCACCGGGACGGAGCGCCCGGCCGGCGAACTGGAAGAAGGCGACGACAAGCCCTGGTCGCCGGTTTAGCCCGTATAGCAAAAAGCTTGCGAGTGCGGGCCTGTCCGCTAATCCGGCCCGCATGAAGATCACCCGTTTGTCCGATCTGGCTGATGCCGCCCTCTGCCGCCGCCTGGTGGTCAAGGTCGGCTCGTCGCTGCTGGTCGGCAAGCACGGCGTGCGCCGGGCCTGGCTGGAAGGACTGGTGGCAGAGATTGCTGCCGCGCGGGCGCGCGGGCAGGAAGTGATTGTCGTTTCCTCGGGCGCGATTGCGCTGGGTGCGGCCAAGCTGGGCCTCGACAAGGGCGGGCGCGGCAGCCTCGCCGATGCCCAGGCGGCTGCGGCAGTGGGCCAGATCGCGCTCTCGGGGCTGTGGGCCGAACTGCTTGGCGCGCATGGCGTGACTGCGGCGCAATTGCTGCTGACGCTGGAAGATCTTGAAGACCGCCGCCGTTATCTCAACGCCACCGCCACGCTGACCCGGCTGCTCGATGCCGGGGCCGTGCCGGTGATCAACGAGAATGACAGCGTCGCCACGCAGGAAATCCGCTTTGGCGATAACGATCGGCTGGCCGCCCGCGTGGCCCAGGCCGCCCAGGCCAATGCCGTGCTGCTGCTGTCTGATGTCGACGGCCTGTTCGATCGCAATCCAGCCGAAGCGGGGGCGCAATTGCTGCCCGAAGTGCGCGGCGTAACGGCCGAGGTCCATGCGATGGCGACCGGTGGTTCCTCGTCTGGCATGGGTTCGGGCGGGATGACTTCCAAGCTGCAGGCGGCCGAGATTGCCGAGCGCGCCGGGATCGCTCTCGCCATTGCCAGCGGGTTGCATGACGCGCCCATTGCGCGTGCCACCAGTGACGCGATCGGCACCCTGTTCCTGCCGCGTCGCAAGGATGCCGGGCGCAAGGCCTGGCTGGGCGGGCGGCTCCGCCTTAAAGGCGCGCTGGTGATCGATGCCGGCGCGGCGCGGGCGCTGGGCAAGGGCTCCAGCCTGCTCGCGGCCGGCGTGATCCGGGTTGAGGGTGAGTTCCAGCGCGGCGATGCCGTGGCGATCCGCAGCGATGCGGGTGCGACGCTGGCGCATGGCCTGGCCGAATACGATGCGCTGGAATGCGCCCGGCTGATGGGTCACAACTCCGCAGAACACGCCGCGTTGCTGGGCTATGCGCCGCGCTCCGCCGTGGTCCACCGCGATCAGATGGTAGTGCTGTGACGATTGCCGTGACCGGCGCGACCGGGTTCGTCGGTCAGGCTTTGCTGGATCGTGCCGCGAAGTCCGGTGTCCAAGTCCGCGCGCTGACCCGGCGCGAGCAACCGCCGCACCCCGGGGTGGAATGGGTTCGCGGCGATCTGGACGATCACGTGGCGCTGCGCCGGCTGTGTCACGGCACCGATGCGGTGATCCATGTCGCCGGAGTGGTCAACGCTCCCGATGCCGAAGGCTTCGAGCGCGGCAATGTCACCGGCACATTGAATGTTATCGAGGCCGCCCGCGCTGCCGGGGTGCCGCGGCTGGTCCATGTCTCCTCGCTCTCGGCGCGCGAGCCGGACCTTTCGGTCTATGGCGCCAGCAAGGCCCGCGCGGAGAAGCTGGTCCGCGCCAGCGGGATCGACTGGACCATCGTCCGCCCGCCGGCGATCTATGGCCCGCGCGACACAGAAATGTTCGAACTGTTCCGGATCGCGCGCTGGGGGCTGATGCCGATGCCCCCGCGCGAAGGCCGGACGTCTGTGATCCATGTCGATGACCTGGCGCGGCTCTTGCTCGCCTTGCTTCCGGCAAGCGAAGAAGTCTCGCACCGCGTCTATGAGCCTGACGATGGCCGCAAGGCGGGCTGGAGCCACTACGAACTCGCTCGGACCATTGGCTGGGCAATGGGGCGGCGGCCATGGGTGATCCACCTCAGCCGCGCTTCGCTGGAACGGGTCGCCCGGGCCGACCGGTTCGTGCGCGGGCACAAGGCCAAGCTGACGCCCGACCGTGTTGGCTACATGACTCATCCCGACTGGGTCGTGACCCATGGTTCGCGCCCACCTTCGGGCCTGTGGCGGCCTTTGATCCCGACCCGCGAAGGGCTGAAAGCCACGGCGCAGTGGTACCGTGACAGTGCATGGCTCTGAGGGCCGATTAGGCGCACGACCCGATCGGGATTAGGCTCCGGCGGGGTTCGCGAGTCGTGCCCGGGCGAAATTTCGCCGGGCACTCACGAAACGGGAGACTACCAATGAAAAAGTTCTTCACGATCGCGGCGCTTGCCGCGCTTGCCGCCTGTTCGAAACCCGCTGAAACACCCGCTGCCGAAGCTACGGCGGCACCGGAAGCCACCGCATCGATGGCCGGTCCGGTGGCGGCCGATGGCAAGTCCTCGGTCGGCACCTTCAAGGTCACTGCCGCCGACGGCAAGGTCTATACCGAAGTGGTCAAGGCCGACGGCACTTATGAAAGCACCGGTCCGGACAAGGCCGTCGAAACCGGCACCTGGGAGCAGAAGAACCCCAACCTCTACTGCGGCACCAAGACTGGCGAAGCGCAGAAGTGCAGCGAGGAAAAGATCGAGAACGGCGTCTGGACCTCGAAAAATCCCGAAGGCAAGGTATCGACGGTCGAACGCGTCGGCTGATCCTGGCATGGACGGCGCCTTCCGCTCGGTCTGGCGGAGGGTGCCAGTCCTAAGCAGGCGCTTATCCGTGCCGTCATAAGCGCCTGTGCGCTGGCAGTACGCATGGGCTGGGCGCAGTCATGGCTTCAGGCCTTAGCCAGGAGCCACGACACATGACCATTGCCACCACCAAGCCGCGCCGCTGGGATCCGATCGTCAAGCTGACCCACTGGGGCGTCGTTACCGCCGTCATTGGCAATGCGCTGGTAACCGAGGAAGGATCGGGCTGGCACATCTGGGTTGGCTATGGCCTGGCCGGGCTGCTGGCGCTGCGATTGCTCTGGGGCCTGATCGGCCCGGTCGAAGCGCGCTTTTCGGCATTTCCGCCCAGCGCTTCACGCGCCGCCGCGCACCTTGGCGAGATCCGCCGGGGCGAAGTGGTGCGCCACCGCTCGCACAATCCACTGGGCGCGCTGATGGCTTATGCCATCTGGGCGATGCTGGCGGTGATCGTTGCCAGCGGCATCGCCATGTCCGGTCCTCCGCCCGCCGATCCCGCTGCCGTCACGGGCGAGCATGGCGAAGGCGGCGAGGCGAAGTCGGACCTTCAGTCCTTCGTCCTCCAGACCGTGATTCCCCCGGCTCGCGCCGATGAAAGTGAAGGTCCGGAAGCCAGCGAGGGCCGGGAGGCCGCCGAGGATGAAAGTGGTGAGTGGCTGGAAGAAATGCACGAAATCGCGGTCAACTTGCTCTATGTCCTGATTGCCCTGCATCTGGCTGGCGTGGTCTTCGAGACGCGTCGCTCGGGCCGCGAGGTGGTGGGGGCGATGATCCCGGGGGGCAACCGCCGGGCCTGACGGAACGGGGCATGACAACAACAGTACGCCAGACGACACAGCGCCGCGACCGGCAGACCCTGCTGGTCGCGGCGGTTGTTGCGGTGCAGGCCGTGGCAGCGGTGTTCTTCGTTGCCGATGCCTTGGGCGATTATACCGCCGATGGGTTGACCGCCCATATCCTGATCGAGGCGGTGATCGCCTTCGCCCTGCTGGCCGGAGTCTTTATCGGCGCGGCCCATGTCCGCCGCCTGCTGGCTGAGGCGCAGCGGCGCGAGGAAGCGCTGGCGGTTGCGCAAGGCGCGCTGGCTGATCACATCGCCGCGCGCTTTGCCGACTGGGGCCTGACAGCGGCCGAAAGCGATGTGGCGTTGTTTGCCCTGAAGGGCTGCGATGCGGCCGAAATCGCCACCTTGCGCGGTGCTGCGCAAGGCACTGTCCGTGCCCAGCTCAGCCAGGTCTATGCCAAGGCTGGCGTGACCAGCCAGGCCGGACTGGTCAGCCTGTTCCTCGACGATTTGCTCTAGAACGCTGGATCGTAACCCGGTGGCAGGGCCTCGGCCGCGCCATCGACGTGGATGCCGCATTCGGTCTTGTCCCAGCCCTTCCAGCGGCCCGAGCGCGGGTCTTCGCCCGGCGCGACGCGGGTGGTGCAGGGGGAGCAGCCGATCGAGGGATAGCCTTGTTCCACCAGCGGGTGTGCGGGCAGGCCGGTCGCATCGAAATAGGCGCGGACCTGGCCGCTTGACCAGGTGGCGAGCGGGTTGATCTTCAGCCGGCCCTGCGCGTCGGTCTGGTCCAGCTCAAAGGTCTGCAGGCCGGCGCGGGTGGCGCTTTGAAAACCCTTGCGGCCGGTGAAGCTGGCATCGAAATGGGTCAGCGCTGCGGCCAGCGGCTGGACCTTGCGGATCTCGCAGCAGCCATCGGGATCATAGGACCAGCGCAGGCCAGTCGCGTCGCTGGCGATCAGCGCCGCGGGGCCGGGTGAAAGGTTGACCAGGTTGGTCATGCCCAGCCGGCCCATGATCTCGTCGCGATAGGCCAGAGTTTCAGGGAAATGCTTGCCGGTATCGAGGAACAACACCGGCACCGAGCGGTCAATCGTGGCGATGAGATGCAGCAGCACGGCACTTTCCGCGCCGAAGCTGGAAACCGCAGCGACATCGCCTGCCAGCCCTTCGCGCAGCACGGCGCGGAGCATGGCGATCGTCGGCACATCGGCAAAGCGGGCATTGAGCGCCTCGACCTCGGCCGCGGTGAAGCGCGGGCCGGTGTGAAGCAGATCGATGCGCCGCGCCGGTTCAGCCATTGTTGTTTCCAGAGTGTCGTTTCGCCCAGATCGGGGCGCGGCCGTCGGTCGTCGGCTGATAGACCTCTGCGTAGCGGCCAAAGGCGTTCGCGGCATCGGCGGGATCAAGCGGCACTTCGGGCGCAAAGGCATCGAAACCGCAGCGGCGCAGATAGGCGAGCTGATCGACCAGCACGTCACCCACGGCGCGCAATTCGCCCTGATAACCAGACTCGCGCAGGATCCGCGCGGCGGAATAGCCGCGGCCATCGCCGAAGACCGGGAAGTTCACTTCGATCAGTTGCAGCCGGGCAAGGTGCGGGATCAGATCGCGGGCATCGTCGCCAGGTTCAAGCCGGACGGCGGCGGCATTGGTCTGTTCGCCAAAGGCATCGACCGTGACGCCGGGATCGGCCACCGGCTCGTCATCGCGGAAGCGGAACTGGACCTCAGCCATAAAGCGCCTCCTTGAATGGTGCCATGCCAATGCGGCGATAAGTATCGAGGAAGCGCTCCTGCCCTTCCTTGTTGCTCAGGTATACCTGCGTGGCCTTTTCGACCGCCTCGACAATCCCGTCCTCGTCAAAGCCGGGGCCGGTGATCGTGCCGAGCGAGGTGTCGGCTGCTTCGCTGCCGCCGAGCAGAAGCTGGTAATTTTCCACCCCCTTGCGGTCGACCCCGAGGATGCCGATGTGGCCGGCGTGGTGATGGCCGCAGGCGTTGATGCAGCCGGAAATCTTGAGCTTCAGTTCGCCGATTTCCTGGCTCTTGCCAGCCAGTCGCTGGCTGATCTTCTGCGCCACCGGGATCGAGCGGGCATTGGCCAGGCTGCAATAGTCGAGCCCCGGGCAGGCGATGATATCACCCACCAGATCAAGGTTCGCCGTGCCAAGGCCATTGGCGTCCAGCACTTGCCACAGTGCGTAAAGATCGGCCTTCTTCACATGCGGCAGGACGATGTTCTGAGCGTGGGTCACCCGCAGCTCATCGAACGAGTATTGCTGGGCAAGGTCGCCCATCAGGCGGATCTGCTCGCCCGTGGCGTCGCCCGGAATGCCGCCGACGGGCTTCAGGCTGATCGTCGCGGCGATGTAGCCGGGCTGCTTGTGGGCAAGGCAGTTGTTATCCACCCACAGCGCGAAGTCCGGATCGCTGCGGTCCAGTTCGTCCGGTGCGCCAGCTTCGAACGGCGGGTCGGCGAACATCGCCTTGATCCGCTCCAGCTCGGCCAGCGGGGGTTCGATGTTCTGGCTCAGCAGATGAGCGAATTCCGCCTCGACCTGGCGGGTATATTCGTCCTTGCCCAGCTCATGGACCAGGATCTTGATCCGCGCCTTGTACTTGTTGTCACGGCGACCGTGGCGGTTGTAGACCCGCAGGCAGGCTTCCGAATAGGTGATCATCTGGTCGATCGGCACGAAGCCATTGATCAGCGGCGCGATCATCGGGGTGCGGCCCATGCCGCCGCCAACATAGAACGCCGCACCGATTTCGCCCGCTTCGTTGCGCACGATCTGGATGCCGATATCGTGCAGCTTCATCGCCGCACGGTCGATGTCAGAGGCGATCACCGCCATCTTGAACTTGCGCGGCAGGAAGCTGAATTCGGGGTGGAAGGTCGACCACTGACGGATCAGCTCGGCATAGGGCCGGGGATCGACCACCTCGTCAGCCGCCGCACCGGCATACTGGTCAGACGTGGTGTTGCGGATGCAGTTGCCGCTGGTCTGGATCGCATGCATCTCTACCGAGGCGAGATCGGCGAGGATATCGGGCGCGTCTTCCAGCTTGATCCAGTTGTACTGGATGTTCTGGCGAGTGGTGAAGTGACCATAGCCGCGGTCATACTTGTCGGCGATATCGCCCAGCATCCGCATCTGCGCGCTCGACAGCGTGCCATAAGGGATGGCGACGCGCAGCATATAGGCGTGGAGCTGCAGGTAGAGCCCGTTCATCAGCCGCAGCGGCTTGAACTGGTCCTCGGTGATGTGGCCTTCCAGCCGGCGGCGCACCTGGTCGCGGAATTCCTCGACCCGGGCATCGACCATCGCCCGGTCATACGTGTCATACTTGTACATCAGATCACCCAATCGCCAGCGGCGGGATCGGCCGGCTTCAAAGTCAGGTCGGGACGGACGGTCGGGCCGAGCGCGCGGATGCGTTCCTTGATGTGGCCGGGGCGGATGCCCTGTTGATCCTTCACCGCGTCGATCGCATAAGCCGCGTTGACGCGGCGGGCGGCCAGTTCGCGGGCGAGGATGGTATCGCCGTGGTCCCCCACATCGACCGCGTCCTCGACATGGAGCGACCATTGCACCCCGTCCCACCAGGTGACGGCGCCGGTCTTCAAGTCATTGCCAGTCAAGATCTTCACGTCGTGGCCTCCAGCGCCAGCGCGCGCAACTGCTCGGTTTGGGGTTCGGCCGTGACTTCGCCAATCACGATCACGGCCGGGCTCTTGACCTTGTGGCTGATGACCAGGTCCGGCAATCCGGCCAGCGATGCGCGCAGCACGCGCATCTGCGGGCGCGTCGCGTTCTCGATCACGGCCACTGGCATATCCGGCGCAAGGCCATCCTCGATCAGCTTGTCGGCAATCGCCTCGGCCGTGGCGAGGCCCATGTAGATGACCAAGGTGCGACCCTTGCCAGCCAGTCCAGACCAATTCTGTTCGCTGAGCCCTTTGCACTGGCCAGCAACAAAGGTGACGATCGAGGCCGAGCGGCGGTGCGTCAGCGGCATCTGCGCCGCGGCAGCCCCGCCGATTGCAGCACTGATTCCCGGAACCACTTCCACCGGCACGCCAGCAGCGTGGCAGGCTTCCGCCTCTTCGCCGCCGCGGCCGAAGATGAAGGGATCGCCGCCCTTGAGGCGCACGACTTCGGTACCGGCCAGCGCTTCGCGGACCAGCAGGGCGTTGATGTCGTCCTGCGGCATGGTGTGGCGCGAGCGGCGCTTGGCGACGGAGACTAGCCGGGCCTCGGGCCGCGCGAGGGCGAGGATTGCCGGATCGACCAGCCCATCGTGGACGATCAGCCGGGCGCGCATGATCAGCCGCGCAGCGCGCAGCGTCAGCAGGTCAGGATCGCCCGGACCGGCGCCGACCAGCCAGACCTTTCCGGCATCGGGAGTAGAGATGCTCATCCTGCCCAAGTGCGCGCTCAGCGCTGCACCCGCCAGCCAGAATGCCTTTGCAGGGGCTTAGGATAGCTTTTGCGGCTGCACCTGCTCGGGCGGGACCGGCAGTTCGACGCCGTGCTGCCCAAACAGCCGCCAGACATTGCGCAGGATGGCGGAGCGGATCATGCCAGTGCCGATTTCGGGTTGGCTGATCGAAACCTGGATCTCGAACTCGATGCCGCGTTCGGCGAAGTTGACCAGCCAGACCGCTGGTTTGGGATCCGGTTGAACCCGGTCGACGCCCACGATCGCCTGCAGCATCAGCCGCTCGGCCAGATCCAGGTCGGTCCCATAGGCAACCGGCACCGGGACTTTCATCCGCTCGTCCTTGGTGCTGGCGGTCCAGTTCTCAACTGCCGAGGTCATCAGCAGTTCGTTGGGGATCAGATAGCGGATGTGGTCGCGGGTGGTGACGGCCACGGCCCGGATGCCGATGCGGTTGACCTTGCCCACGGTCTTGTCGGCCCCCGTGCCAACGGCGATCACGTCGCCCGGCTCGATTGAACGGTCCATCAGCAGGATGATGCCGGAAATGAGGTTGCCCAGCGTCTTTTGCAGGCCAAAGCCGATCGCCAGGCCGAAGGCCCCTGAAAACACCGTCAAAGCGGTCAGGTTGATGCCCAGGATATCGATCCCGATCAGCACCAGTGCGGTCCAGACCGCAATGTTGACCAGCTTTTCGCCGAGCACCTGCTGCGAAAGATCAAGCCGGGTCATGCGCCGGAACACCCGGCGCACGAACCGCGTCAGCGTCCACCCGATCACGATCACCCCGACCACGACGGTCAGGATCTTGAACCCCCCAAGCAGCGAGATGTGATAGCCGCCAAGATCGAACCCGATCGTATCGAGCCAGCCGAGGAACTCTGGCCAACTCATGCGGCGGCCCAGGCGGCAAGGCCGCGTTCGAGGTCGGCGATCAGGTCGGCCGGTTCTTCAAGGCCAATCGACAGACGAACGCCGAAGCGGTCCGCACCATCCATGCCTGACAGCGGCCACTGGGTGGCTGTACGCAAGGCAGTCGGGTCGACCGGGGTGACCAGGCTTTCGAACCCGCCCCACGAATAGCCGATCCCGAACAGCGTCAGGGCATCGATGAAGGCATCGCGCGCCGCGCTGTCCTTGCCCCGGAAAACGAAGCTGAACAGGCCGCAGCCGCCGCTGAAATCGCGGACCCACAGTTCGTGTCCGGGCGAGCCCGGCAGCATCGGGCTCAGCACTCGCGCCACTTCCGGCCGGCCTTCCAGCCACTGCGCCAATGCCAAGGCGCTGGCGGTCTCGCGCGCCAGCCGCAGGCCCATCGTGCGGAGGCCGCGCAAGGCGAGCGACGCGTCGTCAGGGGAGACGACCTGGCCGAGGCTCTGGGCGGTCTTGCGGAGCCTGGCGTAATACTTTTCGCCAGCCGCCGCGCTGCCCATCATGAGGTCGGAATGGCCACCAACGTGCTTGGTCAGGCTCATCACGGTGATATCGGCGCCGCGCTCCAGCGCCGGGAAGGCGAGCGGGCTGGCCCAGGTGTTGTCGAGCACCACCACGATCCCGCGCTCATGGGCGAGAGCGGACAGGGCCGGCACGTCCTGCACTTCCAGCGTCAGGCTGCCGGGACTTTCCAGCAGCACGGCCTTGCAGCGCTCACAAGCGGCAGCAGCAAAGGCTTCACGGTCAAGCGGATCGAACCAGCGGGTTTCGATCCCCATGTCCTTCAGCAGCCCGCGCGCCATGGAGCGGGTTGGCTCATAGGCGTTATCAGTCATCAGCAGGACATCGCCGGGCCGCAGCACGGTGAGCAGCGCGCCCGCGATTGCTGCTACGCCCGACGGGTAAAGGACAGTCCCCGCCGCGCCGGGTTCCAGTTCGGTCAGCGCATCGGCCAGCGCCCACTGGGTGGGTGAGCCGCGCCGGCCATAATAGAAGTGGCCGTCCTCATTGGGCTTGCCGGCATGGACTGCCGCAGCATTGGGGTAGAGATGCGTCGAGGCGCGCCAGACCGGCGGGCTGACCACCGATCCCGGCTGGCTGGGCGTGCCGGTCCATTCCGCGCTGCGGCCAGCGCCAACCAAGCGTGTAGCGGGACCGATATTGTCGGTAATCTTCTTCGCCAAATCTGGTCCGTTCGTGCTGAAGCCTATGCCGCGCCGAGCGCCTTGGGGGTTTCCGGATCGGCCCCCCATTCGCTCCAGCTGCCGTCATAGAGCTTGGCGTCTTCCTTGCCCAGCAACTGCATCGCAAACAACAGCACGCAGGCCGTTACGCCGCTGCCGCAGGTGGTGACAACCGGTTTGCCAAGGTCGATCCCGGCCGCGGCAAAGGCTGCGGCGAGGCCGGCCTTGTCCTTGAAGGTGCCATCGGCGTTGAACAGCGATGAATAGGGCAGGTTGCGCGATCCGGGGATATGGCCAGAGGCGATGTGCGGGCGTGGATCGGCTTCCTCACCGGTGAAGCGCGCCGCGCCCCGCGCATCGAGCACCTGCTCGGCGCCGCTGGATAGGTTGGTCAGCATCTGCTCCTTGGTGCGAACCTTGCCCTCGTCCTGCCAGGCAGTGAAATGGCGGTGGCGCAGCGTTTCGCGGCCTTCGGCGAGGGCGCGCCCTTCGGCTTTCCACTTGGCGATCCCGCCATCGAGGATCGCGACATCGTGCGCGCCGAACAGCTTGAGCATGAACCAGGCGCGCGCGGCGGACTTCACGGCGCTGTCATCGTAAATCACGATCCGGCTGCCATCGCCAAGGCCGAGCGACTGCATGCGACTGGCGAACTTTTCCGGCGGGGGCAGGGTATTGTCGACTGGCGAGCCGCTATCCACCAGATCGGCCAGGTCCATGAAGACCGCACCGGGGATGTGACCCGCAAGATATTCGTCGAGGCCGCTCCGACCCGCAGCGGGCATATGCCAGCTGGCATCGATGATCCGCAGATCGCTGGCGCCAATTTCGTTGGCCAGCCATTCGGTGGTGACAAGACTATCCATATGACCTTCGCGTCCTCCTCGCGTTCACCGAGGGTCCGCGCTTTGCGCGTCACCGCCGGGCCAGTGCCGCGCTCCTCTTCGCTGCACTTGCGAAGGAAGGCTTAACCCGCCCAGCGGGCCGCGTCGAGGGCAATTCGGTCAGCCGACCGCACGCTGGCCCAGCTTGCCAAAGGTGCGCGGGCCAAGATCGAGCCGGAAGGGACGCAGCGCGCCGCCTGGCTGGTCCGGCAATTCGCCGATCACGAAGGTCTGGGCCACGATAAGTGAATCATCTGCGCCCTGCGCCGCTTGCATCCGCAACCGGGCGAGGGGCACGAAATAGGCCGCATTGCCGGCGCGGATCGGGGTGATGGCAGTCAGTGGCAGGCGCAGCTCGCCCCTGAATTCCGCGCTTTCACCGGGCGCCAGCTCGGCCAGGCTGTGGCGCAGTTCCAGCTTCTGACCAATGCTGGCAATCTGCTGCTCCACTGGCAATGAGGAATGGGCCGCGACCATGTCGCCCTCGATCGTCAGCGCGCTCAGCGCGGTCGCGCCGTGATTGGTCAGGCGCAGCTGGTACGCCAGCGTTGTCGCAACCAACGAGGCATCGAGGCGGCGGGCTTCGAGCGCGACCTGGAGGCCTGGGGGCGCGGCGACCGGGACAGGCTCTGGTGCCGGTATTGGCACTGGCACTGGCTCCGGCTCCGGCTCCGGCTCCGGCGCGGGAGGAGCAGCGGGCGGGACGATGGGCGGCTCAAACTCGACTGCCAGTTCCGCGCCGGTCTTGCGCCGCCGCCAGAGCAGGCCGCCGACCAGCGCCAGCAGAGCCAGCGCGCCAACCAGCGCGCCCGTGGCAAAGGCGGCCCAGTCCGAGGTCGAAGCCGGTTCGGCGGCTGGCGTTGCGGCTGAAACCGGCGGCGTCGCCACAGTTGGCAGGGCATCCGGCAAGGCAGCTGCCGGATCAGGCGTATTGGTGACAGGCAGGGTGAGCGGGTTCGTCGCCGGGGCCGTCGTGCCCGGCGCGGCGCGGGGCGTTGCAGTCTGGCGAACCACCGGACGCGCCGGAGCAGAGGCCGGCGTGGCAGTCGCGGCCGGGGTAGCGCTTGGCGTCGCCGTTGGCCGGGGGGCTGCCGTTTGCGAAGCGCGCGGACGGATCACCGGGTTATCGGAATCTACGGGTCCGGGTGGTCGCGCTGTCGGGCTGGAGGTGCCCGGCGGCAGGCTGAACACGTCCTGCGCCGCGGCCGGGGCGGCGAGGGCAAGCGCCGCCACCATCAATCCCGCCAGTCTTGCCCCCGAGCCTTTCGTCACTTCGCGCACACCCTTCAATTGCCCGCGCGGCAGGCACGGGCAGCCCTGAATAGGGAGTGAACCCGCGCGTTCAACCCGGTGGCTTGTGTTGCCCGCGAGTTCGGGGCAAGGCCGTGCCATGTCGGACACACTTCAACCGCTCCATCTGGGTCAGACCAGTGCGCTTCCCGCATCGCCGGAAGCGGCTGTGCTGGACTATGTGCCCAACCCGCGCGCGGGCGCGCTGTACCTCGCGCGGTTTGCCGTGCCAGAGTTTACCTCGCTATGCCCGGTGACCGGCCAGCCTGACTTCGCGCATCTGGTCATCGACTATGCCCCGGGCCAGACTATCGTTGAATCCAAGAGCCTGAAGCTGTTCCTCGGTGCCTTCCGCAACCATGCCGGCTTTCACGAGGACGTGACTGTCGGCATCGGCCAACGCCTGTTTGACGAGATGCAACCGCGCTGGCTGCGGATCGGTGGATACTGGTATCCGCGCGGCGGCATTCCGATCGATGTGTTCTGGCAGAGCGGCCCCGCACCGGAAGGCCTGTGGGTGCCGGACCAGGGCGTGGCGGGATACCGCGGGCGCGGCTAATCGGTCACACCTGAAACCAAAAAATCGGGCAATTGCAGATTGTCGGTTCCGTACGGAACACGGCTGGACTAGCGGCGCGCCAGTCCCAAACCCTCCCAATCAAGGACCACAATGATGCGCACCAAGCTGCTGCTCAGCCTTTCGGCTATCGCCGTTGCCGCCACTTCGGCCCCGGCCTTCGCCCAGCAATCGACCGACGAGGCACGCCTCGACGAAATTATCGTCACCGCCCAGCGCCGTGAGGAAAACCTTCAGGACGTGCCGGTTTCGGTCGCCACGCTCGGCGGTGAAACCCTGGCCGCCGTCACCGGCGCCGGTGCCGACATCCGCGCCCTGTCGGGCCGCGTCCCCAGCCTGAACATCGAAAGCTCGTTCGGCCGCACCTTCCCGCGCTTCTACATCCGCGGCCTGGGCAACACCGACTTCGATCTCAACGCTTCGCAGCCGGTCAGCCTGGTCTATGACGATGTCGTGCTGGAAAACCCGATCCTGAAGGGCTTCCCGGTGTTCGACCTTGACCGCGTCGAAGTGCTGCGCGGTCCGCAGGGCACGCTGTTCGGCCGCAACACCCCGGCCGGGATCGTCAAGTTCGATACCGCCAAGCCGACTTCGAAGAACAACTACCTGAAGGCCAGCTACGGCAGCTTCAACACCATCAACGCCGAAGCCGGCGTTGGCGGCGAACTGGGCAGCGGTCTCTCGGCCCGCCTCTCGGTGCTGTACCAGCGGCGCGATGACTGGGTCGACAATGTCGATGCACCCGGTGAGAACAACCTCGAAGGCTTCGAAGACCTCGCCGCCCGCCTGCAGATCCAGGCTGACCTGAGCGATGCCTTCACTGTCCGCGTTGTCGGCCAGATCCGCGATTTCGACGGCACTGCCCGCCTGTTCCGTGCCAACGCTTTTGCCAAAGGCAGCAACAAGCTGATCGGCCTCGGCGGCCCGACCACCGAGTTCAAGCGTGATCAGGTTCGCGCCGATGGCCTGAACTTCCAGCGCCTGCGCAACTACAACCTGGGCATGACGGCTGAATACGATGCCGGTCCGGTCACCGTTACCTCGGTCACCAGCTACTGGAACGGCAACCTCTACAGCCGCGGCGATATCGACGGCGGCTTCGGCAATGCCTTTGCGCCGACCATGGGGCCGGGCTTCATCCCGTTCTCGGCTCAGTCGCAGGACAACGTCCCGAGCCTCGACCAGTTCACCCAGGAACTGCGCTTTGCCAGCAACAACACCGGCGGTCTGGGCTATCAGGCCGGCCTGTTCTACCTGAACGAAAAGCTGGACATCACCAGCTTCGACTTCGGCGCGCCGACCGACACCACTCCGGCAGCAATCGCCACCCAGCGCCAGGACAGCACTGCCTGGGGCCTGTTCGGCTCGCTCTCCTACGAGTTCGAGAATGGCGTGAAGCTGCAGGGCGGCGTTCGGTACAACGATGACCAGCGCAAGATGGTTGCCGCCCGTCCGGTCGATACCCGTCCGGGCTTCCTCGGTTTCGGCGGCCCAGTGCCGGTCGTGACCACCGAAGTGGGCGACAACGTGCTGACCTGGGACCTCGCCGCCAGCTATCCGCTGAACGACGACGTCAACCTGTTCGCCCGCGTGGCCAAGGGCTATCGTGCCCCGTCGATCCAGGCCCGCCTGGTCTTCGGCCGCGCGCCGTCGGTTGCGCAGAGCGAAACCACGATGAGCTATGAAGCTGGCGTCAAGTCGACCCTGGCCGATGGCAAGCTGCGCTTCAACCTGACCGGCTTCTACTTCAGCACCGACAACCTGCAGCTGACCGCCGTGGGCGGCGCTTCGAACTTCACCACGCTGCTCAATGCCAAGCAGGTCGATGGTTACGGCTTCGAAGCCGAGCTGGAAGCCAAGCCGGTGCAGGGCCTCAGCCTGACGGCGGGCCTCTCGTACAACCACAACGAGATCAAGGACCCGAACGCCTTTGTCGCCGGTTGCGGCGCCAACTGCACCGTCACCAGCCCGCAGCGCGCCGGCAGCCCGGGGATCTACTCGATCAACGGCAACCAGCTGCCGCAGAGCCCGCGCTGGATCGCCAACTGGACGGCTGGCTATGCCGCCCCGGTCGGTAATGGCGAAGCCTATATGTTCACTGACTGGGCCTACCGCTCGAAGGTGCAGTTCTTCCTCTACGATTCGGTCGAATTCAGCGATAACAAGATGCTCGAAGGCGGCCTGCGCGTGGGTTACCGCACCGACAAGTTCGACATCGCCGCGTTTGCCCGCAACATCACCAACGATGTTTCGGCGGTCTCGGGGATCGACTTCAACAACCTGACCGCGATGGTCAACGAACCGCGCGTGTTCGGCGTGGAAGCCTCGATCAAGTTCTGATCGCGGTTATCGCCTGAAACGAAAGGCCTCGCCGGAGCGATCCGGCGGGGCTTTTTCGTTCAGGCTTTCAGGATGGCAAGCAGGGCGTCGACATCGCCCGCGTCCTGGTAGAGCGCAAAGCCGATTCGCAGCACATCGTCGCGCAGGTCGGTAACCACGCCCTTGCTGTCCAGCGTCGCATAGAGCGCGGGGGCGGCCTCGCCCTTGAACGCAAGGTAGCGGGCGCGCGGATCGGAAATCAGCGCAAGGCCGGGCAAGGGATCGGCGGCGAGGAAGCGCGCCTTCAGCTGGTCGCAATGCGCGCTGATCGCTGTTGTTGTCAGCCCTTCGCGCGCCAGCATGCGTTGCACCGCGTTGAAGCGATAGAGCCCGCTGGGATCGAACGTACTTCCAAGAAACCGCGCGCCATCCGGCGCATAGCCAACACCACCCTGCTTGGCCGCGAGATCATCGAAGGCGGCGAACCAGCCGGTGAATTCCGGCCGCGGAGCAAAGCCGGGCGGGGCGTGGAGGAAGCAGGCGCCTTCGCCGGCCATGGCATATTTGTAGCCGCCCGACAGGTAGAAGATCCGGTCAGCCAAAGCAGAGAGGTCGGTCGGCATGGCCATGAAGCCGTGATAGCCATCAATCACCACCCAAGGTCCTTCGGGGCGGGCTAGGGCGGCGAGGCGCTCGATCCCCTCCAGCACGCGGCCGGCATTGAACTGGACCTGGCTCGCAAAGATCAGGTCGAATGCGCCGGTCTCGGCGGTCTCGACCACTTGCTCCAGCGGCACCGTGGTCAAGTCGATCCGCCCGGCCTCGGCCCAGCGCAGCGACTGGCGGCGGAACGAGTGGAACTCTCCATCGCTCGCCAGCACGCGCGGGCGCGCCATCGGCAGGGCCGAGACGATCCGCACCAGCAGTTCGTGGGTGTTGGGCGCGAAAGCGATGGTCGCCGGATCGGGCAGGGCGAGTTCGGTCGCGATGTGGCGCTGGGCCTCGGGGATCACCTCGCCGAATACGCGGTCCCATTTGTGGTCGGCCAAGATTGCGGCGTCATTCCAGGCTTCGGCATGGCCATCCCAGCTGGCATCGGGCCAGAGGTGGTGGCTGTGCGCGGCGAAGTGCAGCCGTTCGGGCGCTGCGGCTAGCGAGCGGCTGAACAGGTGTTTGTAGCTCACAGACTGGTCCTCAGCGTCCACAGCTCCGGAAAGGCGCGCTTGCCCAGCGTTGAATGCAGATAGGCCGCACCGGCCGTGCCGCCGGTGCCGCGTTTCCCGCCGATCACACGCTCCACCGTCAGCACGTGCTTGTGCCGCCAGGTTGCCATCGCATCGTCAAGGTCGACCAGCTTTTCGGCCAGCTGGTAAAGATCCCAATACCGTTCGGTATCGCGGTAAACTTCAAGGAACGCCGCTTCGACCGCTGCGTTGGCCGCATAGGGCTGCGTCACATCGCGCTTCAGCACTTCATCGGGGATCGCCAGACCCGCGCGCGCCGCTGCGGCGATGGCATCGTCCCACAGGCTCGGGGCAGTCAGCGCTTGCTCCATCGCCGCGTGCGCTTCGGGCCGGTCCTCCTGATAGGACAGGAACCGCGCGTCCTTCAGGCCGAGCATATATTCGACTGTGCGGAACTGGTCCGACTGGAAGCCGCTGGATGGCCCCAGGACATCGCGAAAGCGCGAGTAGTCGCTCGGCGTCATGGTCGCGAGAACGTCCCAGCTCAGCGTCATCACTGCCTGGATTCGGCTGACCCGCGCGAGGGCCTTGTAGGCCGGGACCAGTGCATCGCCTTGAACCTGCGTCTTGGCCAGCCGCAGTTCGCGGATCATCTGCTTGAGCCACAGTTCCTTGGTCTGGTGGATGACGATGAACAGCATCTCGTCATCGCAGTCGGACTGCGGGTTCTGGGCGGACAGCAGGTCGTCGAGCGCAAGATAGCGCGCATAGGTCATGGCGGCGTCAGTCATGTACCGACCTTCACCCTATCCAGTTACAAATGCAACTGTATCAGCGCGTCCCCAGACCCCGTGCGATGATCCCGCGCAGGATCTCGCGCGTGCCGCCGCGCAGTGACCAGCTCGGCGAATTGTGCACGATGTTGGCGAGCACCGAGGCATAGGCCCCGGCCGCGCGCGGATCGGGTTCGGCGTCGATCAGTTCGCGGGCAATGTCCGGCAGCGCCTGTTCGAACAGCGCACCGACATCCTTGACGATCGCGGCCTGGAGATTGGCGTTCTGATGCTCTTGCAGCATCCCCGCGACCGAACGCGACAAGCGGCGCAGCACGGCGAGACGCGCGGTGACCCGGCCGACGGTGATTTGCGCGGCATCGCTGTCGCGGCCCTTCAGCGCCTCGATCAGCTGGACCATCAGTTCGATTGAAGAGAGGAAGCGTTCCGGGCCGGAGCGTTCAAACGCCAGCTCGCTCATCACCTGGTCCCAGCCCTGGCCTTCTTCGCCCAGCAGCATGTCGGCGGGGACGATCGCGTCCTCGAAATGCATCTCGTTGAAGTGGTGCTGGCCGGCCAGGTCGATGATCGGCTTGATAGTAAGGCCCGGTGTGTTCTTGAGGTCGATCAGCAGCTGGCTGGTGCCGACATGGCGGTCGGCCGGGGTGCCGCTGGTGCGGCAGAACAGGATCACATAGTCCGCCTCGTGCGCGAAGCTGGTCCAGACCTTGGTGCCGGTGACGCGGTAAACATCGCCGTCCTTGACCGCCTTGGTGCGAGTGGCGGCAAGGTCAGAGCCTGAATCCGGCTCGCTCATCCCGATCCCGAATGACAGTTCCCCCGCCGCGATGCGCGGCAGGAAGGCCTGCTTCTGGGCCTCGGTCCCGAACTTCAGGATCGAAGGGCCGGACTGACGATCAGCAATCCAGTGCGCACCGACCGGGGCACCGGCGGCGAGGCATTCCTCGACGATTACGGCGCGCTCGAAGGCGCTGCGCTCACGCCCGCCGTACTGCTTCGGCCAGGTCATGCCGAGATAGCCCGCCTGGCCCATCGCCCGGCTGAAACCGCGATCATAGCCGTACCAGTTGTCGCTGCGCTGGCGCGGCGTGCGGTCCTTCAATTGCTGGTCAAGGAAGGCGCGGAACTCGGCGCGCAGGGCGATAACCGCGTCGGTGTCAGCCGGCGGGGCGGGAAAGGGAATTGCGCTCATAGTGCTGTCACCATCGGCCAGTAGCCCGGGCCGCCCGCAGCAAGCGCGGCGGAGCCCAGCAGTTTCGCCCAAGATACCTGGCCGCCGAACTCATCGCGCCAGGCCCACAGGGCAGTGGTGTAAAGGTGGAGGCGGTGCTCACGGGTAAAGCCGATCGCGCCGTGCATCTGGGTTGCGATGGCAGCCCCGGCAGTCGCCGCTTCACGCGCCCGCAGCGTGCCGGCGGCAACGCCCAGCACATCGCGGCGGGCGAGGGCTTCACCGGCAAGGTCGGCGGCGGCGGTGGCACAGGCCAGTTCGCCCGCCAGCTTGGCCAGTTCGTGCTGCACCACCTGGTTCTTCTGGAGCGGCTTGCCGAACTGGACGCGCGTGGCGGTGTGATTGAGCGTCATTTCCAGCGCGGCTTCGAGCGCCCCGGCGATCTGGTAGGCGCGGACCGTTGCGCCGCTGGCGAGCGGGCACCAGGGCAGCGCGGCCTCGGCGTCAATTGCCCAGTCGATGGCAAGCGAGGGACGCGGGTGGAAGTTGGCCGAAGTGCCTGCCTCGGCAACCGTCCAGCCAGCGCGCGGGACGCGGTAAAGCTTGTTCCCTACGGCGAGCGCGAGGCAATCGAGGTGTTCACCCCAGGCGACGCGGGCCACCGTGCCGGTCAGGCGGCCATTGCTGACGGACAGATCATCGGCGCGGGCGATGCCAGCGGGCCCCTCGGCCAGCGGCAGGCCAGCGGCGGCCAGCAGCTGGTTGGCGGCCATGGTTTCGGCCACCGGCAGTGGCATGGCATGGCTGCCCAGCAGGCGGAGCGCTTCGCCGGCTTCGGCGAAGGACAGACCGAAACCGCCCTGGTCCTCGGTCAGCAGGGCGAGCGGCAGGCCCATTTCTTCAACCTCGGCCCACAGCGCGGGCAGCCATTGCCCTTGGCGCGCTGAGCTTTGCGCGGCGTCGTCAAGTGAGCGCTCAAACAGCCGCGTGATCATTTCTGCAAGCATCGCGTGCCCGTTCCCTGCGATTGTGTTCTGGTGCCGGCTGCAGGAATCGAACCCGCGACCCCCTGA
This sequence comes from Sphingomonadaceae bacterium, assembly GCA_009926135.1. Taxonomy (GTDB): domain Bacteria; phylum Pseudomonadota; class Alphaproteobacteria; order Sphingomonadales; family Sphingomonadaceae; genus Novosphingobium. The sequence goes on along the minus strand of RFPL01000007.1, from coordinate 27,931 downwards.
TTACAAATCAGGTGCTCTACCAACTGAGCTAAGCCGGCAACGTGGTCTTTGTGCTGGCGTCCTTAGCGTCAGGCAGCGCCAAAGGTCCACCCCTCTGTTTTGGCAATTTCGGGCGTCAGGCCCGCAGGGGCCCAAAGCGTCGGATCGTGCGCCGCGTTGCGCAGCCACGCGGCGGTGATGAGCGCGTCGGCGGCATGATCGGTAATCGCGCCGCTGCCTTCGACCGCTGCCGAGCCCAGCGTTGCCAGCGCAATGCTGAGATCGGCAAAGTCATGGATCTTGGAAGCTCCGGTGCGTCGTCCGGCGGCCATGGCAGCAATAGTGGTGTAGATCTCGACCACGACCGAGCCGGATTCGGGGAGTGGATCGATCGGCCAGACCGGCAAGCGTGTATCAAGCTGGTGCAGCAGCCGCATACCCGTGAGGCTGGATTTGCCGACCTGCGCTGCGCCGACCAGGTTGAAGTTGGAATAGGGGCGGCAACCCATCCCCTCCTGCGCGCGCTCGGTGACCCGAAAGCGGCCGCGCCCACCCCCGAACAGATCGCCCTCGCGACCGCCGTGGCGGCGGAAATGGCGGGCGGCTTCAGGGTGATTGACGAGGCTGCTGGCCGAAAGGTGTGGATCATCGGCGCAGATGCGGTCGATCATGGCCCAGAGTTCGCGGGCGCTGTCCGGGCTTTCCGCCCAGCCAGGGAAGAAGCCCCCGGCATCGGCGTGGGCCAGGCTGATCCCCATGTCGAAACCAACCAGCGTCTCGCCGGGCAATTCATTGAGCAGCCATTCGAGCACTTCGGGCCGCGACCAGCGATGGCCGGGGCGGACCAGTTCCGGTGCGTTGCCGCCAGTGCTGCACAGCGCGACCGCGATCCCGCGATGCCGCTCTCCCGCCGCGCCAGACCAGTCGATGGCGGCAAAGTGCTGGAACCGGTCGGGGTTCATTACCCGCGCAGCTCGCGCCGCTTCTTGTCCCACCATTCCAGCCGTTTCAGTACCTCGCGCTCGAACCCGCGTTCGGCCGGGCGGTAATAGTCCTGCGCGGCCATCCCCTCGGGCCAGTAATCGGCACCGGAAAAGCCGTCTTCGGCCTCGTGGTCATAGGCATAGCCCGCGCCATAGCCGATGTCCTTCATCAGCTTGGTCGGGGCATTGAGGATATGGGCGGGCGGGGCGAGGGACCCTGTCTCTTTCGCACTCTTCCAGGCTTCCTTCTGCGCGACGTAGGCCGCGTTCGATTTGGGCGCGGTGGCAAGATAGAGGCAGGCCTGGACGATCGCCAGTTCGCCTTCCGGACTGCCGAGAAACTGGTAGGCGTCCTTGGCGGCAAGGCACTGGACCAGCGCCTGCGGGTCGGCGAGGCCGATGTCCTCGCTGGCGAACCGCACCAGCCGCCGCAGCACGTAGAGCGGCTCTTCGCCGGCGGTCAGCATCCGCGCCATGTAATAGAGGCTGGCCTGCGGGTCCGATCCGCGCAGCGCCTTGTGGAGCGCCGAAATCAGGTTGTAATGCCCGTCACGGTCCTTGTCATAGACTGCCACGCGGCGCTGCAGGAAGGCTCCGAGGGCAGCTGGATCCAGCGGCTCAGGGATCTTGGCGTTATAGAGCGTTTCGGCCTGGTTGAGCAGGAACCGGCCGTCACCATCGGCGCTGGCCACCAGGGCCTCGCGCGCGTCCGGGGTGAGGGGGAGCGGCCCAGCCAGGCATTCCGCACGAGTCAGCAATTCATCCAGCGCTCGCGCATCGAGCCGGTGCAGGATCAGCACCTGCGCGCGAGAGAGCAGCGCGGCGTTGAGGGCAAAGCTGGGGTTCTCGGTCGTCGCGCCGACCAGCGTCACCGTGCCCTTTTCGACGAAGGGCAGGAAGCCGTCTTGCTGAGCACGGTTGAAGCGGTGGATCTCGTCCACGAACAGCAAGGTCCGCTGCCCCATCTTCGCGGCGGTCTCAGCCTCGGCAAAAGCCTTCTTGAGATCGGCCACGCCCGAGAATACCGCGCTGACCGAAACGAACCGCATCCCCACGGCATCGGCCAACAGCCGCGCCGTGCTGGTCTTGCCGGTGCCGGGCGGCCCCCACAGGATCATGCTGGACAGCTTGCCCGCTGCGACCATCCGTCCGATCGCGCCTTCGGGGCCGGTCAGGTGCTCCTGCCCGATGACTTCGCTCAGGTTGCGCGGCCGCAGCCGGTCGGCCAGCGGCGCGTCTTCCCGCAGTTCATCAGCGGTGCCGGGGGGCAGGTCTTCGGCAAACAGGTCGGCCATCGGGGCAGCATAGGTCAGTTTCCGGGGCGCGTTAACCGCCAATCCCAGTGCGATCCCCCGGATATTGCCGCTTTGGTGACATGTGATACCTTTCGCCCATCCCGAACGGGATGGGGAGAATAGCTATGAACACCAAGGCAAGTGCCGCCACACCTGGCTGGCAATACTGGACGGTGGCCACCCTCGGCTTCCTGTGGAACTGCTTCGGAGCCTATCTCTACATTTTGACCAAGCAGGGTGACGCCGCGCTGATGGCAACAGTGCCGCCCGCCATGCGGGACTACATCGCGACTATGCCGATCTGGGCCCATATCGGCTGGTCGCTGGGGATCTGGGGGTCGTTCCTGGGTTCGGTGCTGCTGCTGCTGCGGTCACGCTGGGCGGTGCAGGCATTCCTGGTGTCGCTGCTTGGTGCCGTGCTCAGCTTTGCGGCACAGGCCCGGGCCGGGGTGCTGGAGCCGGCGCAACCCGTGATGATCCTGGCGGTGATCGCGCTCTTGCTGTGGTATTCGCGGCGCGCAGAACGCAGCGGTATCCTGCGCTGAACTAGCGCCGGATCAAGGCAGTCTTCTGCCGGATCAGCCGGATATAGGTATCCGCCACCACCTGGTTGATCTGGTCCCATGAAAAGTCCCGGCTGCGCCGTTCACCTGCTTCGCCGTGGGTCCGACGCAGTCCCGGGTCTTCGATGTAGCCGCGCAGCGCCTCGGCGAACTGATGGACCGCGCCGGGGCGGATCAGCCGGCCCGAGCGGCCATTAGCCACCAGGTTCTGGCTGCCGGTAGCGGCCGCAGCAACCACCGGCAGGCCGCTGGCCATGGCTTCCAGGCTGACATTGCCGAAGGTTTCGGTGGTTGAGGGGAAGAACAGCACGTCCATGCTGGCGACAGCCTTGCCCAGGTCCGTACCCGCCATGTAGCCGCCGAATACCGCTTGCGGCAGGCGTGCTTCAAGCCAGGGCCGGGCCGGGCCATCGCCGACAATCAGCGTGCGGTGTTTCACGCCCTTGCGGCGCAGTTCGTCGATCGTGTCGGAAAAGACGTCGAGCCCCTTTTCCATCACCAGCCGGCTGTGGAAGCCAACCAGCACTTCACCGTCACCGATCCCCAGGCTGCGCCGCCATTCCATCGAACGGTGGCCGGGGTCGAAAATCTCGCGGTCAACGCCGCGTGACCAGATGTCGATATCGTAATTCATCCGCTGGTCGCGCAGCACCTGGGCCATCGATTCCGACGGCGCTACCAGTGCATCGCAGCGGCGATAAAGCCGCCGCAGCAGGGCTTCGACCACAGGCTCCAGCCAAGCCATGTTGTAATAGCGGAAATAGGTTTCGAACCGGGTGTGGACCGAGGCGAGCACGGGGATCTTGCGGTGCCGCGCCCAGCTGACCGCGCGGTGCGCTGCAAAGTCGGGCGAGGATATCTGCACCACGTTGGGGTTGAATGCCTTGAGGTCGGCGCGAACACGGGGGCTCAGCAGCAAGGGGACGCGGTATTCGCCGCGGCCGGGGAAGGCGAAGGACGGCACGCTGACAAGGTCGCCCGTGGCGGGGAAGGCCGGCTCGTCCACCGTCGGGGCATAGATCCGCACCTGCGCACCCTGCCGCAGCAGGTAGCCGACCAGCCGGTTGAGCGCCTGGTTGGCGCCGTCGCGGACGTAATTGTAGTTGCCGCTGAACAGGGCAATGCGCAGGTCGTCGGTTTCCATCGGAAAAGCCCCTAGCCGATTGCGACGGCGGGCGCGAGTCGGCCCGCATCCGCGCGATCGGTTCAGTATCCCTGCGCCTGTCCGTCCTTGCGCATTTCAGTCGCGCCGGTCAGCACGCCGGTCTTGGGATCGCGGGCAATCGCCTGATAACCGCCGAACATCGCGCCGTCCTTCACCACCTCCACCTTGTGGCCCATCGCCCGCAGCGCCGCGACAGTCTCAGCCGGGATGCCGGGTTCGACATAAAGCGTGCCGAGCGGGTCAATCGTCGGTCCGCTGGCCGGCTCGGTCGGCTCGCGCCCGCCTTCGTGGTTCAGCCGCGCGGCATCGCCAGCTTCCTGCAGGTTCATGCCGTAATCGACCAGGTTGATCAGCACCTGCACATGGCCCTGCGGCTGCATCGCCCCGCCCATCAGGCCCAGCGTCATGTAGGGCTGGCCATCCTTCTTCACGAAGGCCGGAATGATCGTCTGGAACGGGCGCTTGCCCGGCGCATAGGCATTGGCGTGCTTGGGATCGAGGCTGTAAAGCTCACCCCGGTCCTGGAACATGAAGCCCAGCCCATCCGGCGTCAGGCCACTGCCCATGCCGCGATAGTTTGACTGGATCAGGCTGACCATCAGCCCGTCCTTGTCGACCACAGTCATATAGGTGGTGTCGCCCGGCCCCTCCAGCTTCGGTTCGGGCTTGGGCTCACCCGGCGCAAATTCCGGCGTGGCACGCTTGGGATCGATCAAGGCAAAGCGCTTCTTGCCATAGCCATCCGACAGCAGGTCCATCGGGAAGGGTGCAAACTTCGGATCGGCATAGAATTTGGCGACATCGGCATAGGCCAGCCGCTTCGCCTCGGTGATATAGTGCAGCACTTGCGGGCTGCCGCGCTCCCACTGGGCCAGGTCCACATTCTTGAGGATGTTGACCATCTGCAGCGCCGCGAAGCCTTGCGTGTTGGGCGGCAGCTCGCACAGCTCATAGCCCTTGCGATAGCCCACGCATGCTGGCTCGAACCAGTCGCTGTGATGCGCGGCAAAGTCTTCGAGGGTGTAGGCCGAACCCTGCCGGCGCAGGTAATCGACCATCACTTTCGCGCTTTGCCCGCGATAGAATTCATCGCGCCCGTTCAGCGCGATGCGCTCCAGCGTATTGGCGAGATCCGGGTTGCGGAACACTTCGCCTGCCGTGGGCGAGGCACCATTGGCGAACCAGGTCGCCCGCGCATTGGTGAAATCGAACTTGGCCGAATTGGCGCTGAAATTGCGATAGGCGCGGCTGTAATATTCCGCGATCACCGGGGCGACCGGGTGACCTTCGCGTGCATAGCGGATTGCGGGGGCGAGCAGCTCGGCCATCGGCTTGGAGCCGAAGCGCTGGTGCATGGTGAACCAGGCATCGACCGTGCCCGGGATCGTCACCGGCAGCACGCCCAGCGGCGGCAGGCTCTTCGCGTCACCCAGCTTGGCTTTGAGCTGCTTCAGCGTCTGCCCCTTGGGACTGCGTCCTGAACCGTTCAGGCCATGCAGCTTGCCGGTCCTGGGATCATAGATGATCGCGAACAGATCCCCGCCGATGCCATTGCCGGTCGGCTCCATCAGCCCCAGCGCGGCATTGGCCGCAATCGCCGCGTCGACCGCATTGCCGCCCGCCTTCAGCACGTCGAGCGCGATCTGCGTCGCCAGCGGATGGGCCGTCGCCGCCATGCCATTGCGGGCATAGACCGGACTGCGCGACCAGGGCGCCCCCGCCGGGCGGCCGCCGGCGCTGATCTGCTCGGCGACGGGGCGCAGCTTGGTCGGCTGTTCCTGTGCCAAGGCAGGCTGGGCCAGCACGGTGAGCGTGGCCGAAAGCAGAATGGTCGCGCGCTTCATGGCAGACTCCGTCAGTAAGGAGTCGTTGCACTAAGCGGCACGGGGATTGGCCGCAAGGCCGCACCCGCATTGCCTGATGCGGCGGTTACGGCTGGCGCGGGCCCTTGCGGTGGGGCTTGGCGTGGCCGCCGGGCTTGCCCTTGAACGGCGGACGGCCGCGCGGGGCCCCGCCGGGACCCCCGGGACCACCCGGACGCGGGCCGCGGTCGTTGCCGCGATCGGTCCGTGGCCGGTTCTCCCTTGCCGCATCGCGCGGGGTTTCGGGCGAGAGGTCGATCGTGATCCCGCTTTCGTCCTCGCTGCCCGGCTGGGCCGTGCGGGCGACAGCGGCGCGGAACTTGGCTTCCAGCGCGCGGGGAATCTGGAAGAAAGTCTCGTTCGGGGTGATGCGGATCGCGCCGATTTCATTACGGGTCACGTGGCCGCGGCGGCACAGCAGCGGCAGCAGCCAGCGCGGATCGGCGTTGTGGCGGCGGCCGATGTCCATGCGGAACCAGACGGTATCGTCAAACCCTTCGCGGTGATGCACGGGCCGCGCTTCGCCCGAAGGCTTGGTGCGGGCCGACATGTCGATCAGCTCTTCCGGCTCTGGCAAGCGGCTGGCGTGGGCACGGACGAGGGCAAGTGCCAGTTCTTCCGGTCCCATCGTGGCCAGCAGGCGGCCGGCCAGTTCGCTCTCGGCCTCGCTGGCCTCGATCGGCGCGGTCAGGGTGGCGATCAGGCGTTCGTGATCCTGGGCGCGGATCTGGTCGGGGCCGGGAACTTCCATCCACTCGGCATCGATCCGCGCACCGCGCAGCATCATCTCGACCCGGCGGCGACGCGGGTAGGGGACGACGATGACGGCGGTGCCCTTCTTGCCCGCGCGGCCGGTGCGGCCCGAGCGGTGCTGCAGCGCTTCGGCATCGCGCGGAATCTCCACGTGGATGACCAGGCTCAACGAGGCGATGTCGATCCCGCGGGCGGCTACGTCGGTCGCCACGCAGACCCGGGCGCGCTTGTCACGCAGGGCCTGCAGCGCCTGGTTACGCTCGTTCTGGCTGTGCTCGCCCGACAGGGCAACGGCCGCGAAGCCGCGCTCGACCAGGGTGGCGTGGAGGTGGCGGACATTGTCGCGCGTGGCGCAGAACAACATCGCAGTTTCCGCCTCGTGGAAGCGCAGCAGGTTGACCACCGCGTTCTCGATGTCGGAGGGCGAAACGGTGACGGCCTGATAGGCGATATCGCCGTGGCCCTGTTCATCGCCAACGGTGGAGATGCGCAGCGCGTCGTTCTGGTAGCGCTTGGCCAGCGCGACGATCGGCTTGGGCAGAGTGGCCGAGAACAGCAGGGTGCGGCGCGCGGACGGCGTCGCATCGAGCAGCTCTTCCAGGTCTTCGCGGAAGCCCATGTCGAGCATCTCGTCTGCTTCGTCGAGGACGACGAAGCGCAGCCCGGAAAGCATCAGCGCGCCGCGTTCAAGGTGATCGCGCAGGCGGCCGGGGGTGCCGACCACGAAGTGCGCGCCCTGGTAAAGCGCGCGGCGTTCACGCGACGGGTCCATCCCGCCGACGCAGGTGGTAACCGTGGCACCCGTGCCGGCCAGCAGCCAGTCAAGCTCGCGGCTGACCTGCAACGCGAGTTCGCGGGTTGGGGCGACGACGAGTGCGAGCGGCGCGCCAGCCGGGGGCAGGGTCCCGTCAGCCAGCAGTTCCATGCCCATGGCAAGGCCGAAGGCGACGGTTTTGCCCGAGCCAGTGCGGGCCGAAACGACCAGATCGCGGCCCTGGGCTTCGGGTTCGATCACGGCCGATTGAACGGCGGTCAGCGCGGTATAGCCGCGGCCCGTCAGGGCCTTGGCAAGCGGTTCCGGGAGAAGGGCGGCAAATGGCACAGCGTCCGCTGCGCCAGGCAGCGAGCCTGCGTTATCCATAAGTTATGCCGCTTCCTTCTTACGCGAGGCCTTCTTGCGCTCATGCGGATCGAGCAGCGCCTTGCGCAGCCGGATCGACTTGGGCGTGACTTCGACCATTTCGTCGTCGTCGATATAGGCAATGGCCTGTTCCAGCGTCATGATCCGCGGCGGGGTGAGGCGGATCGCGTCATCCTTGCCGGTCGAGCGGAAGTTGGTCAGCTGCTTCGACTTCATCGGATTGACTTCAAGATCGTCCGGCTTGGCGTTCTCGCCAATGATCATGCCTTCATAGATCTTGTCCTGCGGGCGAACGAACAGCGCGCCGCGCTCTTCCAGCATGTTGAGCGCATAGCCCACCGCTTCGCCGGCGCAGTTCGAGATAAGCACGCCGTTCGGGCGGCCCTCGATCGCGCCCTTGTAGGGGCCGTACTTGTCGAACAGGCGGTTCATGATCCCGGTGCCGCGCGTGTCGGACAGGAATTCGCCGTGATAGCCGATCAGACCGCGGCTGGGGGCGATGAAGGTGATCCGGGTCTTGCCGCCGCCGCTGGGGCGCATGTCGGTCATCTCACCCTTGCGGATTGCCATCTTCTCGACAACCGTGCCCGAGTGCTCGTCATCAACGTCGATCACGACAGTTTCATAAGGCTCGGTGCGGCCGCCGTTTTCGTCAGTGCCGAACAGCACGCGCGGACGGCTGATGCCGAGTTCGAAGCCTTCGCGGCGCATCGTTTCGATCAGCACGCCCAGCTGCAGTTCGCCGCGGCCAGCGACTTCAAAGCTGTCCTTGTCGGCAGATTCAGTGACGCGGATGGCAACGTTCGATTCAGCTTCGCGCTCCAGCCGGTCGCGGATCATGCGGCTGGTAACCTTGCTGCCCTCGCGGCCCGCCATCGGGCTGTCATTGACGGCAAAGCGCATCGACAGGGTCGGCGGATCGATTGGCTGGGCGTAGAGCGGCACAGTGACCGAAGGATCGCAGATCGTGTTCGCCACGGTCGCGTCGGTCAGGCCGGCGATCGAGATGATGTCGCCAGCGCGGGCCTCGTCCACGGGCACGCGCTCAAGGCCGCGGAAGGCCATCAGCTTCGAGGCGCGGCCGGTTTCAACCAGCTTGCCATCACGGTCCAGCGCGTGGATCGGTGAATTGACCTTGACCGTGCCCGACTGGACCTTGCCGGTCAGGATCCGGCCAAGGAAGTTGTCGCGATCGAGCAGCGTCACCAGGAACTTGAACTCGCCGTCAACGTCGGCTGCCGGCGGCGGCACGTGCGCGACGATCTTTTCGAACAGCGGGGTCAGGGTGCCTTCGCGCAGGTTCGGGTCTTCGTTGGCATAACCGTTGCGGCCCGAAGCATAGAGCACCGGGAAATCGCACTGCTCGTCACTGGCGTCGAGGCTGACGAACAGGTCGAACACTTCATCGAGCACTTCCTGGATGCGCTCGTCCGGGCGGTCGACCTTGTTGACGACGACGATCGGACGCAGGCCCAGCGCGAGCGCCTTGCCGGTGACGAACTTGGTCTGCGGCATCGCGCCTTCCGAGCTGTCGACCAGCAGGATCACGCCGTCGACCATCGAGAGGATGCGTTCCACCTCGCCGCCGAAGTCGGCGTGGCCGGGGGTGTCGACGATGTTGATCCGGGTGCCGTTCCATTCGACCGAGGTGCACTTGGCCAGAATGGTGATCCCGCGCTCCTTTTCGAGGTCGTTCGAATCCATCGCACGCTCTTCAACGCGCTGGTTGTCGCGGAAGGTGCCGGACTGGCGGAACAGCTGGTCGACCAGCGTGGTCTTGCCGTGGTCGACGTGGGCGATAATGGCGATATTGCGCAGCGGCAGCGGGGCGGACATTGGGTAGGCTTTCGGTTCAGGGGGGAGCGGCGATTTGCTGCGCCGCAACATTGATGGCGCGCCCCTAGCCCAAGCGGGCCTTCGCGGCAAGTGAATCGGTATCTTGTGTGGTATTGGTATTTTGTGTCGCAGCCGCTAGAGGCCCGCGGCATGAGAAAGCATCTGATCCGCGCCGCACTGCTTGGCGCCGTCGCCCTTCCCGCAACCGCCTATGCCCAGGAGGCCCCGATCGAGGAGGCCCAGCCGGCCACCGACGCGCCTGAAGCCGCCGAGGGTGAGGGTAATGAAATCGTCGTCACCGCGACCAAGCGTGAACAGACCCTGCAGGACGTGCCGGTCGCCGTTTCGGTGACCACCGCCGAATCCATCGAACGCGCCCAGATCCGCGATCTGAAGGACCTGCAGACGCTGGTTCCGGCGCTGCGCGTCTCGCAGCTGCAGTCCAGCGCCAACACCAACTTCATCATCCGTGGCTTCGGCAACGGCGCCAATAATCCGGGCATCGAACCTTCGGTCGGCGTCTTCGTCGATGGTGTCTATCGCAGCCGCACGGCCGCCCAGATCGGCGACCTGCCCGATGTCCAGCGCGTCGAAGTGCTGCGCGGCCCGCAGTCGACCCTGTTCGGCAAGAACGCCAGCGCCGGCGTGATCTCGATGATCACCCGCGAGCCTTCGTTCAACTTCAAGGGCAGCGTCGAAGCCAGCTACGGCAACTATGATGCTGTCGTGTTCAAGGGCTACGTTACCGGCCCGATCACCGATTCGATTGCGGCCAGCATCTCGGGCGGGATCAACAAGCGCGACGGCTACATCACCGACCTGGGTTACAACGGCAAGGCCAACGAGCGTGACCGCTGGTTCGTCCGCGGCCAGCTGCGGATTGAACCGACCGACGCGCTGAAGATCCGCCTGATCGCCGATTATGACAAGATCGACGAAATCTGCTGCTCGGTGGTCAATGTGCGCCGTTCGGGTGCCACCAGCGCGATCGAAGCGCTGGGCGGCAAGGTCAACAACTCGGCCACGCCGTTTGCCGACGTAGCCTACTCGAACTTCCCCTCGACCAACGATATCCAGAACTGGGGCGTTTCGGGTCAGGTCGACTATCAGGTTGGCCCGCTCAAGCTGACCTCGATCACCGCCTATCGCAACAGCGCCAGCCTGACCAACCAGGATTCCGACTTCACCAGCGGTGACCTGATCGGCCAGAACCGCGGCGATGTGAACATCGACACCTTCACGCAGGAACTGCGCCTCAACGCAAATCTACTCGACGTGGTCGACGTGATGCTGGGCGGGTTCTACTTCGACGAGAGCGTCACCTACACGAACGCGCTGACCTATGGCACGCAGTTCCGCCCCTATGCCAACCTGCTTTCGGGCGGCGCAATCAGCCAGGTCGAAGCCCTGCTGAGTTTTCCTGCTGGCACCTTCCAGCGGACCGGCCAGGGCATCTTCGATGACACGGCGATGGATAACCGGGCCTGGTCGATCTTCGGCAATGTCGACGTCAAGCTGGGTGACAAGCTGACCCTGACGCTGGGCGGCAACTACACCAAGGACAAGAAGGACGTCGTCACCAAGTCCGTCAGCACCGACACCTTCTCGGCGCTCGACTTCGTGGCAATCGGTGGCGGGGTAATCCGCAACACCGTGATCGCGCAGCAGGTTGGCGGCGCCCTGGGCGTTGGCACTGCCAATGCCACCCAGATCGCGGCCTTCGCGGCGGCGCAGCCGACGATTTACAACGCGATCGTCACCGGTGCGACGACCTTCGCCAACGCGAACGCTGCCAACCCCGCGGTCAACCCGCTGCTCGGCCTGCGTCCGCTGCAGTTCCTGCCGCCGTTCCTGAACATCCCGAACGCGGTCGAAAACGGCCAGACCCGCGATGGCAAGTGGACCTGGACCGCGCGTCTCGCCTGGGAAGTCACCGATACGGTCAATGCCTACCTGTCCTACGCTACCGGCTTCAAGGCGAGCTCGTTCAACCTCTCGCGTGATAGCCGTCCGCTGGCCAGCGATCTGCCCGCACTGCGCGCGGCCGGTCTGACCCTGCCCAACCTGACCACCGGCTCGCGCTATGCCGGTCCGGAAAACGCTAAGGTGCTCGAACTGGGCCTCAAGGCCAACTGGGGCATCGCCAGCGCCAACCTGACGCTGTTCAAGCAGACCATCACCGGGTTCCAGTCGAACGTCTTCACCGGCACCGGCTTTGCCCTGGCGAACGCTGGCAAGCAGTCGACCTTCGGGGTGGAATTCGATGGCATGGTCAAGCCGACCGACTCGCTCAGCCTGAACCTGGCGCTGGTCTACCTCGAACCGAAGTATGACAGCTTCACGGCTTCGGCCGTGGGTGACCTGTCGGGCACCCGTCCGGCCGGCATCCCGGGTCTCTCGACCACTATCGGCGCGCAGTGGAACAAGGAACTGGGCAGCGGTGATCGCCTGATCGTTCGCGGCGACTGGCACTGGGAATCGGAAGTCCAGATCGCGGAAGGCCTGCCGGCCTTCATCCAGCGCAATGGCCTGGGCCAAGTGACCTCGTACCAGCCGGCCTTCGATGCCGCGCGTCCGTTCACCCGCGAAGTGAGCGAGATCAGCGCCTCGATCACCTATGCGATGATGAACGGTATCGAGTTCAGCCTGTGGGGCCGCAACCTCACCGACAATCGCTATCTGATCCAGATCTTCGATTCGGTGGCGCAGTCGGGCTCGGTTTCGGCTTACCCGAACCAGCCCCGCACCTACGGTGCGTCGATCCGCTTCAAGTGGTAAGCTGAACTGCATTGCAGAAACGGCGAAGGGGGCGGGCAACCGCCCCCTTCTGCTTTTGGGGAACCCGCTTGATCCCAAGGCTATTCACTGGCCCTTCACCTTTGCCGGGCCTATAGCCAGACCATGCCATCATCGAACCGCGCGCTCCGCCGTCTTGCCTTTGTCCTGCCTGTGCTTGCGCTGGGTCTTCAGCCAATTGCGGCCGAGACGGTGGCCGCTACCAGGGTCGCCGCGCCGGCCAAACCGGCCAGCGGTCCGTGGCTCTACCGCGGCAGCGATGTGCCGCAGGACAAGGAATGGGTCTTCGGCGAACTGGCCAACGGGGTCCGCTATGCCGTGCGCAAGAATGGTGTCCCGCCCGGCCAGGTCGCGATCCGCGTGCGGATGGATGTCGGCTCGCTGCATGAGGAAGAAAGCGAGCGCGGCTTCGCCCACTTGCTTGAGCACCTCGTCTTCCGCCAGTCGCGATACCTGGCCGAAGGGGCGGCAATCCCGACATGGCAACGGCTGGGTGCCACCTTCGGCAGCGATACCAATGCCGAAACCAGCCCGGTTTCGACGACCTTCAAGCTTGACCTGCCAAACGCCACGCCGGCCAAGCTCGATGAATCCCTGAAGCTGATCTCGGGGATGATGATCGCCCCGGCACTGACCGAAGCCAACGTCCGCACCGAAGTGCCGATCGTCATGGCCGAAAAGCGCGAGCGCGGCGGCCTTGCCGAACGCGTTGCCGATGCCACGCAGCAGACCCTGTTCGCCGGACAGCGCATCGCCGTCCGCCCGGTGATCGGCACGGCAGAAACCCTGCAAGCCGCCAATGAGGCTTCCGTCCGGGCATTCCATTCGCGGTGGTACCGCCCGGAAAACGCGGTGATCATTGTCGTCGGCGATATCGAGACCGCGCAGATGGAAGCGCTGGTCCGCCAGCACTTTGCGGACTGGCCGGCCGCCGGCAAGCCGACCCCGGCCCCTTCCTTTGGCGATCCGGTAGCTCCGGCCGGCAGCAATCCGGCCAATCCGGTGGGCCAGACCCGCGTGGTGGTTGAACCCGACCTGCCGCGCGGCATTACCTATGCGGTGATGCGCCCGTGGCGGCCGGTCCAGGATACGATTGCCTACAACCAGGGGATCATGCTGGATTCGCTGGCCCAGGCGATCATCAATCGCCGGCTCGAAACGCGCGCGCGCAGCGGCGGCAACTTCCTGTTCGCGCAGGTCAATCAGGAGAAGGTCAGCCGCTCGGCCGATGTGACCTTCGTCTCGGTGACGCCGCTTGACGAGAACTGGGCGAAATCGCTCAAGGAAGTGCGCGGCGTGATTGCCGATGCGCTGGCCACGCCGCCCAGCGAGGACGAAATCGCGCGCGAAGTGGCCGAATTCAACGTCGCCTTCGAAAGCGCGGTCGAGCAGCGGCGGCTGCTGGCCGGCGGCAAGCTGGCCGATGACATGGTCACTGCGCTCGACATCCGTGAAACGATCGCCTCGCCCGAAACGGTGCTGGAAATCTTCAACGGCTCGCGCGCGCTGTTCACCCCCAAGGCCGTGCTCGATCACACCCGCCGCCTGTTCAAGGGCGCGGTGACCCGCGCGGTCTATGTAACCCCCGCGGCGGGCGAGGCCCAGTCGGCGTCACTGGCCGCAGCTCTGGCAGCGCCGGCCATCGCCGATCCCAAGGCGCGCCCGGGCGGCAAGCCGATTTCCTTTGCCGAAATGCCGGCGATCGGCGCACCGGGCAAGCTGGCCAGCGAAACGCCGACCGGCATTCTGGGAATCGATCAGCTGGAGTTCGCCAACGGTGTGAAGGTCCTGCTGTGGCCGACCACCGATGAGCCGGGCCGGGTTTCGGTCAAGGTCCGGTTCGGCGGCGGCTATCGCGCCTTCACCGCCGGTGATGCCGCCTATATCGCGCTGGGCGACATGGCCCTGGTCGGTTCGGGGCAGGGCCAGCTTGGCCAGGATGAGCTGGACCGGATCAGCACGGGCCGCAAGATGGGCTACGATTTCGCGATCCAGGACGCATCGTTCCAGTTTTCCGCCGATACCCGGTCGTCCGACATGGCCGACCAGCTCTATCTCTTCGCACAGAAGTTCGCCCAGCCGCGCTGGGATAGCGGCCCGGTACTGCGGGCCAAGGCCGCTGCGCGGCTGCGCTATGAGAGCTTCTCGGCCTCGCCGCAGGGTGTGCTGGAACGCGATCTGGAATTCCTGCAGCGCGGCCGCGATCCGCGCTTCCGCACCCCGACCCCGCAGGAAGTTGCGGCCGCGACACCCGATGGTTTCCGCCAGGTCTGGCAGCCGATCCTTGAGCAGGGTCCGATCGAGGTCCAGCTGTTCGGCGATTTCACCCGAGAGCAGGCGATTGCCGCGCTGGAGCGCAGCTTTGGTGCGCTGGCCCAGCGCCAGCCGCTTGCCACCCCGCTTCAGCCGGCCCGCGTTGCAACCCTGCCGCCGTCACGCCAGCCGGTGATGCTGGAGCATCGCGGCGATCCGACCCAGGCTGCGGCCTTGATCAGCTGGACCACGGGTGGCGGCATGGCGAGCATTACCGAGAGCCGCCAGCTCGAGATCCTGTCCAACCTGTTCCAGAACCGCCTGCTCGACGCCATGCGCGAGAAGCTGGGCGAGGCCTATGCGCCGCAGGTGTTCAATGGCTGGCCGCAGGATCTGGAAAACGGCGGATCGATGACCGCGATGGCCCAGCTATCGCCCAAGGCCGTGCCGGTGTTCTTCGCCACGGCCGAGGAAATCGCCGCTGATCTCGTCGCGCGGCCGCCGAGTGCCGATGAACTGGCACGGGTAATCGAGCCGCTGCGCCAGCAGATCTCGCGCGCGAGCACCAGCAGCGCCTTCTTCATGTACCAGCTCGAAGGGGCCAGCAGCGAACCGGCGAAGTTTGCCGCGCTGCGCACCCTGCTGCCGGATTATACGCGCACCACGCCAGAGGCGATGCAGGCCCTGGCACGCAAATACCTCGTGCCAGAGCGGTCGTGGCGGGCGCAGGTGATGCCGCAGGGGCCCGCGATGGCAGGCGGCGTGCCGCGCGCCGTCAAACCGGCCACGGCCACGCCAGCCGAAGGCCGCTAGGCGACATATTGTTTCCCGATTTGGCCGATCGGCTTTTCGTCTTTTGCAATTGCGAAGAGACGGCGCTATGGGCCGCGCTCGCAAAGGAGCAGAAAAGTGGCAAGCAACTGGACCCCCGAAAGCTGGCAATCGCGCGAAGCCCGGCACTTGCCGGTCTATCCCGACGCGGCTTCACTCGGCAAGGTATTGGGCACGCTGACCACCTTTCCGCCGCTGGTGTTTGCGGGCGAAGCCCGCGCGCTGAAGGCAGACCTGGCCGAGGTTGCAGCCGGCAAGGGCTTCCTGCTGCAAGGCGGGGATTGCGCTGAAAGCTTTGCCGAGTTTCACCCCAACAACATTCGCGATACCTTCCGGGTGCTGCTGCAGATGGCGGTGGTGCTGACCTTCGCCAGCAAGCAGCCGGTGATCAAGGTTGGCCGCCTGGCGGGTCAGTTTGCCAAGCCGCGCTCATCGCCAGTCGAGGTGATCGACGGGGTCGAGCTGCCCAGCTACCTGGGTGACAACATCAACGGGATCGAATTCACGTCCGAAGCGCGGATTCCCGATCCGCAGCGTCTGTTGCAAGCCTATTCGCAGTCGGCCGCGACGCTCAACCTGGTGCGTGCTTTCTCCACCGGTGGCTATGCCAACCTGCGCCAGGTCCACCAATGGACGCTCGATTTCATGGGCCGTTCGCCTTGGGCCGACAAGTTTGCCGAAGTCAGCACCCGCATCGGCGAAGCGCTGGACTTCATGGAAGCCTGCGGGATCGACCCGCGCACCGTGCCGCAGCTGCAGGGCACCAGCTTCTACACCAGCCACGAGGCGCTGCACCTGCCCTATGAGCAGGCCATGACCCGTCAGGATTCGCTGACCGGTGACTGGTACGATACCTCGGCCCACATGCTGTGGATCGGCGACCGGACTCGCTTCGAAGGCTCGGCGCATGTGGAATACCTGCGCGGGGTCGGCAATCCGATCGGTTTCAAGTGCGGCCCCAGCCTGGCGCCGGACGAGCTGCTGCGCCAGCTCGACCTGCTCAATCCGGGCCGCGAGGCGGGCCGCATCACGCTGATCAGCCGGTTTGGCGACGACAAGGTCGAAGCCGGCTTGCCGCCGCTGGTCCGCGCAGTGAAGCGCGAAGGTCACCCCGTGGTCTGGTCGTGCGATCCGATGCACGGCAACGTGATCAAGGCCAACAGCGGCTACAAGACCCGCCCGTTCGACCGCATCCTGAACGAAGTGCGCGGCTTCTTTGCCGTCCACCGCGCCGAAGGCACCCACGCCGGCGGCATCCACATCGAGATGACCGGTCAGGACGTGACTGAGTGCGTCGGCGGGGCCGTGGCGATCAGTTCCGAAACGCTGGCTGACCGCTATCACACCCATTGCGACCCGCGTCTCAATGCGGCGCAATCGCTGGAACTGGCCTTCCTGCTGGCCGATATGCTCAACGCCGAGGCTGGCGAACGCGCCCAGCGCGCGGCGTGATCACCCGCGAGCTGCTGGGCACAGCCCAGGTTCCGGGCGGCGAAGAGCTGAAGCTCTTCGCCCATGGTCGTGATTTCATGATCGTGCTGGGCCATAACGAGCTGATGTCTACCCGCCTGCGCGGTTCGGAAGAAGCGCTGGCGACCATGACGCTGGACCGGCTCAAGGGCCGCTCGGCGCCCAGCCTGCTGATCGGCGGCTATGGCATGGGTTTTACGCTCCGCGCCGCGCTGGCCGGGATGGGCCCGCATGGCCGGGTGACCGTGGCTGAACTGGTGCCGGAGATCATCGAGTGGGCGCGTGGGCCGATGGCCGAGGTCGCCGCCGGCTGCCTAGACGATCCGCGCGTGCTGCTGCGGATGGACGATGTCGGCGATGCCATGCTGCTCGCGCCCGATAAATTCGACGCGATCCTGCTCGATGTCGACAACGGCCCGGACGGGCTGGTGCGGCCCGAAAACAATCGGCTTTACGGCAAGGCCGGCCTGCACAATGCGCGCAAGGCGCTCACCCCCGGTGGGGTCCTGGCGATCTGGTCAGCGGCGCGCGATGACAAGTTCGTGCGCCGCATGGAAAGCGTCGGGTTCGAGGTCGAGGAAGTTGAAGTCCGCGCGCGCTACGATGCCGAAGGCCGCGGCAAGGGCCCCCGCCACGTCATCTGGTTCGCGACAGAGGCCAACTAAGGCAGCAGCAGCGTCGATCCCGTTGTCTTGCGGGCTTCCAGGTCGATATGCGCTTGGGCCGCATCGGTCAGGGCATAGGTCTGGCCAATCGTGACCTTCAGCTTGCCGCTGGCCACCATGTCCCACAGCTTGGCCGCCCCGGACATGGCATCGGCCGGCTCGCGCCAATAGTCGAACAGGGTCATGCGGGTGACGAAGAGTGACCCGTGGGCGGCCAGGACGCCCAGATTGACGCCCGTCACCGGACCGCTGGCATTGCCGAAGCTGACGATCGTGCCGCGTCGCCGGACTGACTTCAGCGAAGCCTCCCAGGTGGCTGCACCGACGCCGTCATAGCTGACCGCGACCCCAACGCCGTCCGTCGCTGCGCGCACTTTGTCGGCCAGTTCCGGGTCGCTCGTCAGCAGCACCAGTTCGGCCCCAGCCTGCCGGGCCAGTTCGATCTTGTCCGGGCTCCCGACCGTGCCGATTACCCGCACGCCGCGCGCCTTCAACCATTGCACCAGCAGCAACCCGACCCCGCCGGCCGCGGCCGGGACGAGTGCCCATTCGCCGGCCGCTAAGGGGGCGCAGCGTTCGGCCAGCGCTTCGACCGTCGCACCCTTCAGCATGACTGCCGCGGCGGTCCGGCAATCGACGCCGTCGGGCAGGGGGAAGAGGTCAGTCTCGCGCAGAATCCGCGCGCTGGCATAGGCTCCGGGGCCAGTGAAGCTGGCGACGCGCTGGCCGGGGATCACCCGCGTCACGCCTTCGCCCACCGCTTCGACTACGCCGGCGGCTTCCATGCCCAGCCCGCACGGCATCGGCTGCGGGTAGAGACCGGTGCGGTGATAGGTGTCGATGAAGTTCAGCCCGACCGCCTCTTGCCGCACCAGCACTTCGCCGGGGCCGGGCGCTGGCAGGTCAACCGTCCGCCACTGGATCACCTCGGGGCCGCCGGTCTGGGCGATGAAGGCCTGGATTGCTTGCATGGCTGAACTCCTGATGTGGTCTTACGCCTGGGCTTCGCGCCAATCGCGCCGGACCTTCTTGGCGAGGCTCCACTTGTGGACTTCGGTGGGGCCGTCATAGATACGGAACGCGCGGACTTCGCGGAACACTTGCTCGACGATCGTCTTGTCGGTCACGCCGGTGCCGCCCATCACCTGGACGCAGCGATCGGCGATGCGCATCAGCGCCTCGGACACGGCGACCTTGGCCATCGAGCTTTCGGTCGTGCCCAGGCTGCCGGTGTCGAGCACGCCCGCGCACCAGTCGATCATCAATTCGGCCTGTTTGATGTCGATCAGGTTCTCGGCCAGCATGAAGCCGACGCCTTCGTGCTCGATGAGGCTCTTGCCGAAGGCCATGCGGCGGCAGGCATAGTCGCTGGCGATCTCGTGCGCGCGAATGCAGCAACCAAGCCAGCGCATGCAGTGCGAGAGGCGAGCCGGGGAAAGCCGGACCTGCGCATATTTGAATCCATCGCCGGGTTCGCCCAGCATCTGGCTGGCGGGTACGCGCAGGTTGTCGATCGTCACTGTCGCGTGGCTGCCGGGCATCGAGCTGTCGATCGTGTTCGGCACGTCGTCGATCCGGATTGCCGGATCGGGAAGGTCAACCAGGAACATGCAGGCGCCGCCATCTTCAGCCTTGGCCATGACGATCCCGACGCTCGCCCCGTCCGCTCCGGTAATGAACGTCTTGCGGCCGCTGATCACCCAGTGGTTGCCGTCCTGGCGGCAGGTGGTGAGCATCATCGATGGGTCGGATCCAGCGCCGTTGTCATCCGACGGCTCGGTCATGAAGAAGGCGCTGCGGGCACGGCCTTCGACCAAGGGCTTCAGGAAATGATTTTTTTGCTCTTCGGTCGCCTTGTGGCCCAGCAGGTACATGTTGCCCTCATCCGGGGCCATGGTGTTGCAGGCCAGCGGGCCGAGCGGGGAGAGCCCGGACTTGATCAGCACCAGCGCCGTCTCCTGCTGGGTCAGGTGGCTGCCATCGGCGAGGATGTGGGGGGTGAGGACGCCAGCGGCCCGGGCGTGACCGCGCATCTCGTAGACCAGCTCGTCCAGCGGCGCGCCATGATGGTCGCGGCGCGGATCGCGCTCATAGGGAACCACGACATCGCGGACGAAGGCTTCGACCCGCGCGGCAATTTCGATGGCGCGTGGGGAAGGATTGAGGCTGAGTTCGATTCTGGACATGACGGGCCCTCTAGGTTGCCCGGGCGATGCCGCGAACTGGCATTATGTGCAAGTTCTGGCTGGGCTGGCTGGGGCGGCAGGATTGTCCTCGCTTCGCTCGGGCGCCTCCGCTGCGCTCCGGCCCGAACCTGAGTCCTTTGTTGTTCGCAGGTTCGGGAGCGGTAGCATGTTGGCTGGGGCGGCAGGATTCGAACCTGCGAATGCCGGTACCAAAAACCGGTGCCTTACCACTTGGCGACGCCCCAGCAGCCGCGCGGCCTTTAGCACGCCGCGCGGCAGAGGAAAGGGGGCTATTGCGCTTCGGTCAGTTTATCGAAATCGGCAGCGGAATGGCGCTCGATCAGGCCGGTGGCGACATTGACCTTCTGCCCGCGCTTCACGGCCGGGCGAGCCAGGATTTCCTCCACCCAGCGCCCGACGTTGGTATATTCGTCGAGCGAGAGGAAGGTGGCGGCATCGTTATAGGCAAAGCCGCGATAGAGCAGGCCGAACCAGGCGTAGGTTGCCATGTCGGCGATCGAATAGTCATCGCCGGCCAGGAACCGTGCTTCGCCCAGACGCTTGTCGGCCACGTCGAACAGCCGCTTGGTTTCCATGGCATAGCGATCGATCGCATATTCGATCTTGAACGGGGCATAGGCATAGAAGTGGCCAAAGCCGCCGCCGATGAACGGCGCACTGCCCATCTGCCACATCAGCCATGAAAGGCATTCGGCGCGGCCCTTGGCATCGGTCGGGATGAAGGCGCCGAATTTTTCGGCCAGGTGCAGCATCATCGCGCCGCTTTCGAACAGGCGGATCGGTTCGGGACCGGAACGGTCGACCAGGGCAGGGATCTTGGAGTTGGGATTGATCGCGACGAAGCCTGAACCGAACTGGTCACCTTCGCCAATGTTGATCAGCCAGGCATCGTATTCGGCGCCGCTGTGGCCGGCTTCGAGCAGTTCCTCGAACAGGATCGTCACCTTCTGGCCGTTGGGCGTCCCGAGCGAATAGAGCTGGAAGGGATGCTCGCCGACTGGCAGCTCCTTGTCATGGGTCGCGCCCGAAATCGGCCGGTTGATCTTGGCAAACCTGCCGCCGCTTTCCTTGTCCCAGGTCCAGACCTTGGGCGGGGTATATTCGGCATCGGCCATCGCGGGGCACCTTTCGTTTCAAACAGCAACGCGAAGGTGGCGGCGGAGCCTCGCGAGCGCAAGTGGGCGGCGGCAATCTTCGCGCTGCTTTTACTTTCCATTAAGCAAGATCACCTAAACGTTGCCGCATGGCATCGCTTGCGTTCAACTTTTTCCGCTCGTCGCGCCCCGCGCCGGTCCAACCGCCTGAACTAGTTGCGGCCGATGCTTCGGCTCTGCGCGATATGTCGATGGAGATTCCCCGCAAGTGGAGGCTGCTCGATGGCCTGACCGCCGAGCTGGGCCAGATTGCCGGGGTGCAGACCGTGGCCGGGCGGCCCGAGCAGCAGTTCTTCCCGATTGCGGCAGAGCTGGCGGGCGGTCAGCTGCGCGATGCAATCGCCGCGGAATTGACCGACCTGATCGACTTGCTGGAACCAGCGGTGGAAATTTTCAGCCAGGCGCCGCGGCTTAGCCAGGGTGATCTCAACATGGTGCACAACCTGCTGGAGCAGGTCACAGCCGTGCGGATGCGGATGCTGGCCTCGATCCCCACTGTTGAAGCCTGAGCTGCACAAACGCCGTTTACATTGCAGTGCAGCACGGCTAGGGGCGCGATCATGCTGATGGCCATTATCAAGCCGATTACCATTAAACCGACTCGCGGTAGCGGGGCGGTTCGTGGTGCGCGCTGGACGACGGCGTAACCCAAGCGAACCAAGCCCCGCGCGAGCTGCGGGGCCCTTCATCAGCAAGCGCCAGGATCCCGCAGACTCCCGCAAAGACTGGAGATGTGACAATGGTGCAGAGATTTTCCGATAACCAGCAACTGAACGTTGGCGTGGTCGGCGCGACCGGCCTGGTCGGATCGATGATGCGCGAGCTGCTGGCGGAGCGCAACTTTCCGGTCGGCACGCTGCGGCTGTTCGCCTCGGCTCGTTCGGCGGGCAAGCAGGTGGATTTCAACGGCCAGCCGGTGACGATCGAGGATGCCGAGACCGCCGATTATGCGGGTCTGGACGTAGTGTTCTTTTCAGCCGGTGGTTCGACCTCCAAGGCGCTGGCGCCCAAGGTTGCCGCGGCCGGTGCGATCGTGATCGACAACAGCTCCGCCTGGCGCTCTGACCCGGATGTGCCGCTGGTCGTCGCCGAAGTGAACCCCGACGCCCTGGTCAATATGCCCAAGGGGATCGTCGCCAATCCCAACTGCACCACCATGGCCGCCATGCCGGTGCTGAAGCCGCTGCACGATGAAGCAGGCCTCAAGCGGCTGGTCGCCTCGACCTATCAGGCCGTGTCGGGTGCAGGCGTCGCCGGGATCGAGATCCTGGCCAAGCAGCTCGCCTATGTCGGGGACCGCGCGGCGGAACTGGCCCGCAATGGCCAGGCCGATTTCCTGCCTGTTGCGGAAAAGTGGGCCGCCCCGATCGCGCACAATATCGCGCCGCTCAACTACGTGCTGGGTGAGGACGACTATACCGAGGAAGAGCTGAAGCTGCGCGACGAAAGCCGCAAGATCCTCAATATTCCAGGCCTGCCGGTTTCCGGCACCTGCGTGCGCGTCCCGGTCTTCACCGGGCATGGCATCTCGATCAATGCAGAGTTCGAGCGTCCGATCAGCGCCGCGCGCGCGCTCGAGCTGCTCTCCGCCGCGCCCGGCGTGGTCGTGACGCCTGCGCCGGATTCCCTCGCAGCAACGGGGCTGGACCCGGTGCTGGTCGGCCGGGTTCGCCCCGATCGTTCGGTCGAGCACGGCATCGCGCTGTTCGTTGTGGGCGACAACCTGCGCAAGGGTGCCGCGCTCAACGCCGTGCAGATCGCCGAAGTGCTCTGCGGCCGCCCGGTTAAGTGATCTTGGCGGTCACTTGACGTTGAAGGTCAGCTTGCCCGCCATCTTGTGACCATCGGCGCCAGTCGACTGCCACCGCGCCTCATAGGTGCCGGTGCGCAGCGGCTGGCGCAGGTTGAGCGACAATGTCTTGTTGCCATTCGACCAGGCGGGCACGAAGTTCTTGATCGGCATGATGCCGTGGTTGGCGTGGCCGGGCATGGCCGTCATCAGCAGTTCCACCCCGGTCTTGGCCGGGATCAGCGTGTCGGAGAAGTTCAGCACCACGGCCTTGGGTGCAGCGGCGATGCTGCCTTCAGCCGGAGTGGCGCTGGCGATCTTCACGTGGGCGAACGCCGGGACGGACATGGTCAGCGCCGCAGCGGCGAGCAGGGTGGGGAGGCGAAACGACATGGGGTTACTCCTAATCAAAACCAGAACCGGATGCCCATGACCACGCTGGTCACGCTGGGATCCTCGCCCGCCAGGCGGGCATAACGGGCGCTGCCGCCCAGCTTCCAGCCCTGTTCGATCCCGATGTAGGGCGCGAACTCGGGCACGATCTCGTAGCGTAGCCGCAGGCCGGCTTCGATCTTGTCGATCCCGGCGCCGACCTTGCGCGCCGGGTTGTCCTGCGCCGCCAGGCTCACTTCGACCCGCGGCTGAAGGATCAGCTTCTGAGTGATCCGCTGGTCGACTTCGGCCTCGAACCGGGCGGTCAGATCACCCCGCTGCGAAAGGAACAGCGCGGCATCGACTTCGAACAGGTAGGGCGCCAGGCCCTGGATCCCGACCACCGCGTGGGTATCGGTCTGTCCGGCCAGATCCTGCCGTACTCCGACCTGCAGGTCCCAGAACGGCGCGACGGCCTTCGACCACAGTGCCTGGACCTCGGCGTCCTCAACGCCTTCGCCCAGCGCGGCTTCACCCTCGCTTTTCAGCCAGAGCTTGCTGGTAGGGTTACCGTAATAGCCCTGAACATCCCACAACAGGGCATCGCGGCCCGGCCGTGCCTGATATTCGAGCCGGTCGGCCTGGAACCAGGTGGTGACGGTGCTGCCATGC
Organism: Sphingomonadaceae bacterium; assembly: GCA_009926135.1. Lineage (GTDB taxonomy): Bacteria > Pseudomonadota > Alphaproteobacteria > Sphingomonadales > Sphingomonadaceae > Novosphingobium. The sequence goes on along the minus strand of RFPL01000007.1, from coordinate 4,145 downwards.
TCGCGCTTCAGGGCCGCGCGCGAGGGGGCCATGGCATCGGCCCCCCAGATCGCATCGGCAGCGCGCGGCGGGCCGGAACCGGCCTCCTCTGGCGGGGGCAGTTCCATCGTTGGGCCGGGGGATGGGTCAGCGGGTTCGGGCGCAGGGTCGCCCACCGGCTGCGGCATCTGGTGGCCCGCGTGCGGATCGTGATTTTGCGCCAGAGCCGGCGCGCTGAGCGAGACGCCCGCGAGCGCAGTCAGGATGGCCAGCCGGCTCACTTCGCGCCCTCCGGACCCATCACGGTCACGACCTGCATCATCCCGCCGTGCATGTGGTACAGCAGGTGGCAGTGGAAGGCCCAGTCGCCCGGCGCGTTGGCGGTCAGGTCAAAGGTCGCGCTGGCCCCCGGCTGGACAGTGACGATGTTCTTGCGCGGCTGGTGGGCGGGTGATTGGCCGTTGACCAGTTCGAAGAACATCCCGTGCAAGTGGATCGGGTGGGCCATCATCGTGTTGTTGACCAGCTTGACCCGCACGCGTTCATTCCAGGCAAAGCCGATCGGCACGTCGCTGACGGCGTTGAACATCTGCCCGTCGAACGACCACATGTAGCGTTCCATGTTGCCGGTCAGGTGCAGTTCCAGCAGCCGGCTCGGCTCGCGGGTGTCCTTGTTGGGCGTCAGCGCCGCAAGGTCGCGATAGGTCAGCACGCGGTGATCGACATCGCGCAACCCGATCCCCGGATCGCCCAGCTTGTCCTCCGGTGCCATCGAGACCATGTCGATCCCCGGACCAACCTTTACGTCGGGCGGCAGCAGACTGATGTCGCGCATCGACATGCCGTCCATGCTGGTGCTGGGCTTGCCGTCGTGGTCCATGCCCGCGTGATCCATCCCGCCATGCCCGCCATCGCCGTGGTTCATGCCCATGTCGGCCATGGTGAGGAGCGGGGGCTTGCGCAGGGGCGGGACCGGCGCGCGCAGACCCGGCGTGGTGGTCAGCGTCGCCAGCGCCATGCCGGATCGGTCCATCGATTCGCAGACGATCGAAAAGGCGTTGCCATCCGGCTCGACAAGCAGGTCATAGGTTTCGGCGACCGCAACCTGCAGTTCCTCGACCGTCACCGGCTTCACCGCCTGGCCATCGGCGGCGACAACCGTAAGCTTGAGGCCTGGAATGCGGACGTTGAAGAAGGTCATGGCCGATCCGTTGATCAGCCGCAGCCGCACCCGCTCGCCGCGCCGGAACAGGAACTCGGGCGCCTGGAGCGCGGGGAGGCCGTTGGCGAGGTAGGTATAGGTTGGCGCGCTGACATCGGCGATGTCGGTCGGCGGCATCCGCATTTGCGCCCACATCCGCCGCTCGGCCCCGGACAGGGAGTAAACGTCTGTCCAGGTGGCCTTCTGGCGGTTGAAATAGCCTTCGCCGGTGCGCAACCGGTCAAAGATCTGGTGCGGGTGCATGGCCGTGAATTCGCTCAGCAGCAGAACGAATTCGCGGTCCGACTGGATCGGATCGGGTTCGGCCGGATCGATGATCAGCGGGCCGTAGTGGCCTGACTGCTCCTGCAGTCCCGAGTGGCTGTGATACCAGTAGGTGCCAGACTGGCGCAGCGGAAACTTGTAAGTGAAGGTCTCGCCCGGCTTGATGCCCGGGAAGCTGACCCCTGGCACGCCGTCGAACTGGAACGGCAGCAGCAGGCCGTGCCAGTGGATCGAAGTGTCCTCGGCCAGGCGATTGGTGACCCGCAGGATCATCTCGTCGCCTTGCTTCAGGCGCAGTAGCGGCCCCGGCACCGTCCCGTTGACGGCCACGCCCAGACCGCGCCGTCCGCCAACTTCGCGCAGGCCATCGGCCACCGTCAGGTCGATCTGCTTGCCGGTCAGCACGCCAAATCCAGCGGGGATCAGCGGGCCTTTTGGCATCCGGTGGCTGCCGCCATGCGATCCGTGCGCCATGCCGTGCCCCTGGGCCCAGGCGGGCAGGGGGGCAAGGGCCAGACCTGTACCGGTGGCGGCGAGAAACCTGCGGCGGGAAAACTGCATGGCGTGCAAATGGGGGCTTGTGCCGCCCAAGGCAATACCGGCCCTTGGCCCAGTCTTACAGCTTCATCACCCAGCCATGGGGATCGGGCGCTTCGCCGCGCTGGATCGCCACAAGACGGCTGCGCAGCTTTTGGGTGATCTGTCCGGGGCCACCCGAGCCGATGGTGAATTCGCTGGTCCGGTCGGCCACTGTGCCCACCGGCGTCACCACCGCTGCCGTGCCGCAGGCGAAGGTTTCCAGCAGGGTGCCCGAAGCGGCATCGGCGCGCCACTGGTCCAGGCTGTAGGCTTCTTCAGAGACGTTCAGGCCTTCTTCGGCCGCCAGCTGAAGCAGGCTGTCGCGGGTCACGCCGGGCAGGATCGTGCCGGTGAGCGGCGGAGTGACGATCCGGCCATCGGCCATCACGAAGAACAGGTTCATGCCGCCCAGCTCTTCGACCCACTTGTGCTCGGCCGCGTCGAGGAACAGCACCTGGTCGTGGCCCTTGGCAAAGGCCTCGGCAGTCGGGACCAGGCTGGCCGCATAGTTGCCCCCGCACTTGGCCGCACCGGTGCCGCCGGGAGCCGCGCGGGTATAGTCCGATACCCAGATCGACACTGCCGGCGCGCCCGACTTGAAGTAATTGCCGGCCGGGCTGGCGATGACGATGAACTTGTATTCCTTGGCCGGACGCACGCCCAGGAAGGCCTCGGTCGCGATCATGAAGGGCCGCAGGTAGAGCGAGCCGCCTTCGACCGAAGGGAACCAGTCGGCGTCCACCGCCACCAATTGCCGGATCGCCTCGATGAACATGTCTTCGGGCAGTTCCGGCATGGCCAGCCGCTGGGCCGAGGCGTTGAAGCGCCGGGCATTCGCCTCGGGCCGGAACAGGGCCATGGTGCCATCAGCCAGGCGATAGGCCTTGAGCCCTTCGAAGATTTCCTGTGCGTAGTGGAGCACGGCTGCCGCTGGATCGAGCGCGATCGGCTGGCGCGGGCCGAGCGTGGCCGAATGCCAGCCCTGGCCTTCAGTCCATTCAATCGTCACCATGTGATCGGAAAAGATCTTGCCGAAACCCGGATCGGCCACCAGCCCGGCACGCACCGCGTCCGCCGTCGGGGCGGGGTGGGGCACATGGGCGAAGGTGGTGGCGGCGAGCATCGGGTCGGATTCCTTCTGACTATGAAGCAGCGCCTCTGAACTAAAGTTACCTTAAGGGCAAGAAAAAGGTAATTATCGTGCGGGACGGTTGCTTTGTGCCTGTCTAGGCAGATTATGGCCCTGGGCCAAGCGTTGAACGCCACAAATGAGAAGGGCGGCGCCGGTATCCCGACAACCGCCCTTCGCATGGTCAGCGGCCGGAAGCGCCGCTCACGAAGCCTCTATCGCTTACATCGACCTCAGCGATAATGCTCCGTTGTGCGGGTTACCGACCTCCCTGCTGAACCATGAGACATCGGTCACCTCCTTTCGCGCTGTTGAGCCAAGAACCGCCCCTCGGGGCGGTCGGGGCCATCGGCGAAGCCCGATGGGCCTTGGGATGGAATGTGAATCATTCAGGCTCACACAACAAGACTTGTAATGATTTTTTTCGGTGTCAGAATCCCGAGCCTCCGGCCCGCTTCGCGCCAGTTTTCCACAGTCTGAAAATCAGCGGCAATCTTCGACCACGCGGCTCAGTTCGGGCGAGCTGGGAAGGTAGAGCGTTTCCTTCTCCGCCGTTTCCAGCGCAAAGCGCCCGCGCGAAAAGGCGATCGCATCGAGCAGCGGATCGTTCACTGGCAGTGACACGACCAGCCAGCCGCCAGTGCTCAAGGCCGGATCGCTGAGCATTGGGCGGCTCATGCTGGTGGTGACCACTTGCAGCGGCGTCGCTGGGGCGGGGCGGAACGGATCGGTCGCCCGGTGGAGCCGGACCCGCTTGTTCGGGCGATCGCAAATCAGCATGACCACCGGATCGGTCTGGTTTGCACCGAACGAGGCCGCGGAAACGCCATCTAACTGGTTCCAGCGCCAAGTCCCCGGCGTCTGCGCCGCATCGCGTTGTTGAACAGCTCCTGCGTCAGCTTGAGCATGAACGGCTCGTCCTCCTGCGGCACGCCGAGCACGGTCATGATCACCCGCAGCGGGTAGAGGAAG
>RFPL01000060.1 GCA_009926135.1 Sphingomonadaceae bacterium | reverse complement strand
ACCGAGTCGGCGTACATTAGGATCAGTAGACCCCTTGACATCGTTGGCGAGGCTACGCATCTGTTCCAACTTAGTGAAAGGAACACGCTTTTGACCGATAATATCTTCAAACTTATCCAAAACAACTTTGATCTTGGCTTGGCCCGGGTCTTGAGGAAGATAATTAGCCTTTTCCAGACTGTTACGAATATCATCAACCATGCCTAAAGCGCTCTGAGGCTTGATAGACACCCCAGCATCTTCCATAGCTGTGTAAGAGCGTTGAGCACGCTGTTTGACCTGCTCCATGGTGATTACAGGGGCTTTTTCAGCCGTTAGAGCACCAGCAATCCTGCCAGCTCCTCCAGCAGCTACAGCACCTACGCCAATGCCTGCAATCGTGGCGGCTATGTCACTGCCTGTGATCTCTTTGGCAGCTTCAGCAGCAGGCTGAGCCACTGCACCAGCCGCAGCAGAGGCAGGAAGAGCACGAGCCAAGTCAGCGCCTAGGACAGTCTTGGGAGCTACAGCAGCGGGGATAGCGGCTCCCATAAGACCAGCTACGCCACCTTGAGCCACTTTCTCAGCGGTTGTCTCAGGTGTAGGAAGACCCATCTGAGTCAGCCCACGTTGCTGAACCTGAGTCATGGTAGGAATCCTGCTCTCAGAACCCAGCGCCTGAGCACCGAGATTATAAGCACCAGCAAGGAAGTCAGCCACAGCATTCACAGGCGCAGAGGCAGCTTCGATAGCTGTACGAGCAGTCAAGCCTGCCTGACGCTTAAGCTGATCCGTTGTAGAAGGGGCCTGAGCTTGTGCAGGAGCCTTTGAATAGTTCTGTTTTGCATATTCCAGTACCTGAGCCTCTGTAGCCCCTTCAGGAGCATTAATCTCATACGTATTACCATCAGGGGCAGTAATTTGAAACTTAGGCATTATTGAACCCTTTTAATAGACCATTCGCCAGTTCCTGTAGGAGCCGTGGTAGGCGTTAACGCACCAGCTCCCGGTTCAGTGCGCTTTTCTGCTGGGAGCTTACCAAGAGCTGCATCACGCCAGCGAGAATAATGCGTTTTGATCTGTTCCAAGTTATTACGAATACGTTCAGAGGACTGATTTAAGTCCAAAGAAGATACTGAGGCTTGCAAAGCATCCAATTCTTTGACAGCAACTTGACCCAATGCACCACCAGTGGGGGAGGCATCACGCATCTGTTGAAGACGATCAAAACCAAGGTTAGCCTTGATGGTTTCAATCGTGGATCGTAGATTAGCACCTGGAGTTCCTGGAATATATGTAGTCACCGACCCAAAACCAGTCGTAAAGTTAGATACCAAAGGAATTGCTTCATCAACTTTACCAATAATACGGTCAGCCGCCCCTACAGCACTCTCTGCTGCTGCAATCTTCTTATCGGCACGCTCAGAAGCTTTTTCCTTCAGATCATCAATCTTCTGTTGAATCAGGGTACGTTGAAGATCGGTGTTAGACTGACGCAAAGAAGCCTGAAGACGAATCATTTCTTCTTTGAATGCACGATCACGTTCTTTCTCATCAGCACGTAGCTGTGCTTTTTCTCTTTCCAGTTGAGCCTTGGCTTCAATTTCAGCTTTCTTAATTGCGCTACGCTCAAGACCGGAAGCAACGGTCTTAGGATCACCGTACAGACGCATAACTTTCAGAATATCATCTTCTGTAGCGCCTTCAGGCAAAGCAGCTAATTCAGCTTGTAGTTTATCTTCACGGCTATAGGCCTGCAGCTCACGAGAAGTCTTCATGGCTGTGAGAGCTGATTGAGTCTCTTGCTGACGGCGAGCAGTAATTGCTTGACCTAACTGAGCAGCTTCGGCATTAAAGCCAGCCTGTTGAAGACGTTGAGCGTATTGAGCTAGACCGTTAGTCGTAGTAACATCTAAGTCCTGAGCCAATTGACGAAGCTGAGTAGCACGCTTGATGGCAGGATCTTGAATGTCCACGCCTGCGGCCTGTGCCAGTCCTTGACCAAGACCTGCACCGGCTTTGTAGCCCATGAAAGCCAGTTGCTGAGAAGGAGCAAGATTAGCAAACTGAGCTGCACGAGCTTCAGTCAGTTGTCGTTGTTGCTCTTCAGGCGTTAGATTACCGCCGAAGAGTCCAGAAAGATCTGCTGTAGCCATTATTACTCCTTAATCATAACCAGTGATAAGATCGCCATTCTCATCAAAATAGACTGACATATCTTGAGGTTGAATATTGTTAAGGTTTAACCAATCAAAGGTATTACCTGTTGGGCTTCCTGTGTAAGTGCTACCAAAAGAAGCAATCAACTTAGCCACCGGATCAGTCAATCCAGCGATACCGCCAGTGAGAGCTTGTTGCTTCATCTGAGCAGCTTGCTGAGCAGGAGTATAAGCCCTTGCAGCAGCAGTATTCAAGATGTTTGCCACATTAGCGCCAGAGGTAGACTGCTGTGCTCCCAGCTTGGTCGATACATCCAACGGATTCTGACCCAAGGCTTCAGCAGTGCTCGCA
>RFPL01000059.1 GCA_009926135.1 Sphingomonadaceae bacterium | reverse complement strand
TTTGACCAATTCCACCTAATAGGATACCGAAAAAACCTAATAGATAAGATTGGAGAAAGAATGGTAATGCACCTAGAAAGTCAACATAGGCTAATAAAGCGTTGGACCAGAACTGAATTAAACGAAATAATAGAAAAGTACAAATAATGGCGAAATTAACAAGTAACGGCAAAATACAATTTGGAACTCGTAAAAAAGGTAAAGCAAAGAAATCTTATAATAAGCACACACCAAAACCAAAACCTAGTCGTGGACAAGGTAAATAACTAATCCACGCAGTTCACAATAATGTATTATATTTGCATTATGGAAAAATTTAAAAACATAAAAGGATACGAAAATATGTATCAAGCAGGTAATAAAGGCAATATTAAAAGTTTAATTACCAATAGGATTTTAAAGGCTTCAAAAGATAAATGCAACTATAAAATAGTTACTCTTTGTAAAGATGGCAAACATAGTACAAAAACAGTTCATAGATTGGTAGCTATTACTTGGTTTGGGGAATCTAAATTAGATGTAAATCATAAAGATGGAAATAAAGGAAATAATGCTTTAGAAAATTTAGAGTTTATAACTAAAAGCGAAAATACTAGACACGCACTTAAAAATGGGTTATTTAAACCTAACTTTGATTATATAGCAATTAGAACTAGAAAAAAAGTAAAACAATTAAATCCTAAAACAAACGAGGTAATAAATATATTTGAATCTGCTCACGAAGCATCAAGGCAAACAGGATTTAATAGAGGTAATATTTGTTCTTGTTGTAGAGGGGAGGTTAATTTAGTCCAAAATTATAAATGGCAATATGAATATTAATTTAATTAGAGCAAATCCAAATAACCCAAGAATTTGCAAAGACCATAAGTTTAAACAACTTGTAAAGTCTATTCAAGACTTCCCCCAAATGCTAGAACTTAGACCTATTGTAATAGATGAAAACAATATGGTTCTTGGAGGCAATATGAGGCTAAAGGCTTGTCTTGAAGCTGGTTTAACAGATGTGCCTGTAATACACGCAAATAATTTAAGCGAGGATAAAAAGAAAGAATTTATTGTAAAAGATAATGTAGGATATGGAGAATGGGATTGGGATGACCTAGCAAATAATTGGGATGCTTTAGAATTAACCGAATGGGGTTTAGATATACCAAACTTTGATGCAGAGGTGCTAGAAGCCGAAGAAGATGACTTTGCAGCTCCAGATGGAGGTATTGAAACAGATATAGTATTAGGAGATTTATTTGAAATAGGCGAACATAGATTGCTTTGTGGGGATAGTACGGATAGCGACCAAGTATCAAAGCTAATGAATGGACAAAAGGCTGAATTAGTATTTACAGACCCTCCTTATGGTAATGGTTCAAGTGGGAAATATGGTAGAGGTCAATTAGGGGTCAGAACAATTTTAAACGATGATACTTTTGAATGTGTAAATGACTTTTTTAATTTAAGAATATGTGATGCTTATGTTTTCTTTTTACAATGGAGAACATTTAAAGAAGCAATTAAAACTTTAGAAAATAACGATTTAACATTAAAGACTATTGCAGTATGGGATAAAAAGAATGCTGGTTTAAATGGTGCTGGTGGAATGGCAGAACAATGGGAAGCAATTATTGTAGCTGGAAATATTAAGTACTCAAGATTTGGAGGTAATGTTTTTAGTGTAAGTAGAGAGCAAAAGAAAAGAATTGATAGTCCACATCCACATCAAAAACCAATAGAATTATTAAGTGATTTATTAGAATACTTTCAAGAATACAATTTATTACTTGACCCTTTTAGTGGTTCTGGTTCAACAATGGTTGCTGCACACCAACTTAAAAGAAAATGCTATGGTATGGAACTAGACCCTAAATATTGTCAAGTTATTGTAGATAGGATGCGTAAACTAGACCCATCATTGGAAATCAAGAAGAATGGGGTAACTTTGCCTTAACAGGCTAAAATCAGGCGATATGGCAATACCAAATCAAGAAATAGGGCAATTTAAGAAAGGGGAATCAGGAAACCCAGCAGGGCGACCTAAAGGCGTTCCAAATAGCAAAACTAGATTGCTAAGATTATTAGAATTAGTCCAAGTAAAGACTAATCCTATTACTGGTGAGAAAGAGGAGTTTACTGTGGCAGAGCAATTAGATATGATGGTATTACAAAAGGCATTTAAAGGGGATTTAAAGGCTTACCAAGAGATTCTAGATAGACTAGAAGGTAGAGCCAAGCAAACAAACGAGATAGAACTATCAGGAGGACTGAATATAGTTTGGGAGGAGAAGAAAACTTACGTTGAAAAAAGAGGAAGCCTATAATGGAATTATCCATAAAACAAACCATTGCTTTAGACCTATTAGAAGATAAAACAACAAATGAGATTTTATTTGGAGGAGGAGCAGGTGGTGGAAAAACTGCGTTAGGTTGCTACTGGCAACTTAAACAAAGATTAAAATATCCCAATACAAGAGGACTAATTGGGAGAGCCGTGTTAAAAACCCTAAAAGAAACTACCTTAGTCTCCTTCTTTCAAATAGCTAAAATGCAAGGACTAGAAGCCAACAAGCATTTTAAATTCAATGCTCAATCTTCTACAATAGAATTTCCAAATG
>RFPL01000058.1 GCA_009926135.1 Sphingomonadaceae bacterium | reverse complement strand
TGCGAAGTATGGTCCGACCATCATCGAAGCGTTCGTGACCAACCGAGGAAGCGGTTACACGTCTGTCCCGACCGTCACGGCGACAGGCGGCACTTCTTCCGAGACCTGGACAGCCTACATTCGATCGGGCGTGATCGACTATATCCAGCCGTCCTTTACCTGGGGCAACGGTCACACCACATACCCGACCGTGAGCATCACCGGCGGCGGCGGGTCCGGCGCGACGGCCGTCGGCGATATCGTCGAGCATCGCGCGAAGATCATCCGGCTCGCAAACCTGTCGCAGATGGAGTGCCGAACCTACGCTGAAAACTATATGGACGAGTACCTGCGCAGCCACCTGGTCTACACGGTCGAAGCGCCGCTCCTGGACTACGCCGAGCCCGGAGATACGGTCCTCGTGCAGCTCCCGGACGGAAGTCAGAAGGCCCTCCTGCTGTGGGGCATAACAGACTCGGGCGGGCCGGGTGACAATATGGCGACGTACACGCTGAGGGATTATTCGCTATGAGCCTGCAAGTTTTCGTCAACGGCCTCGAGCTGGTCAACGGGCCGATCCACCGGCTCAACATCCGCGAGACTACGGGCCTGTGGGACCCCGCCGCCCTGGTCGAGCCCGGCACGGTCGAGACCTTCGAAGGTTCGTACCGCGTGCGGCAGACCACGGTCGACTATGGTGTGCGCGAGATCACGATCGTCGGAAGCCTCTACATCGCGTCGGTGAGCTACGCTGACAAGCTCCGGGCGCTGGACTGGCTTCAGAGCGTGTACGCTCCCCGGCCCTCGCGGGTGGTCGTCGGGTCGCTCGAGCTGCTCGTCGACTTCGGTCGCATCCAGATCCAGGGCGACGACCTCAAGCGTCTCACGGGTACCATCCGCTACCAGGTAACGGGCACGGCTGTCCCGGCCACGTTCTCCAGCTCGGTGAGCGCTGGCACCGGGTACGCGCAGGCGCTCGCGATCGACACTGCGGCGATCAACGAGTCCGCGACGACCGTCTCGATGTCCTCGGGAGTCGGAACGGTGACGGTCCTTGGAGATGCCCCTACCCCGGCGGTCGTCACCATCAAGGGCGCGAATTCAACCACCTACTACCTGGCGACGAGCGCCACGGGCCGAAGGGTTCCGATCACCACGGACGCGAACGGAATGGGTCGGATCGACGAGCGCGCCGGGTTCTATCTGGCCCCGGGCCGGAACGTCATCACTGCATACGCTGCGGCCACGGGCACGACGACCCTGACGAGCATCACAGTGATGAGCCTGTTCGGCACGTCCTGGCGGTTCACCGGCAACGCTGCGGCCGGTTCTGTTACGCGCTTCGACCTCGGTCCCGTACTGACCACGAGCCGCAGCCTGAACACGTCTACGGTCGGGACGACGTCCACGATGGCCGCTAACACGTACTGGGATGGGACGACCATCCTCACGGCCGGGACAGACGAACCACGCATCGGGTATCCCGCCGTCACGGGGGGCAGTGCCGGGCTCGTCGTCGAAGGCGAGAGCCGCAACCTGTGCCTCTACTCGGCTGACCTGACGAATGTCGCATGGACCAAAAGTACCGGAGGCGTTACGGGAGATGCTGCTGTATCTCCTGATGGCGGCACGAACGCCGATCAGCTCCTGGTGACGATCGGTGGGACATTCGCCAAGCAGACGATATCCGTGTCAGCATCGACACAATACACGGCGTCGATCTGGGTCCGCGCCGTGGCTGGCACTGTGTCAGCGGAGCTGAAATGGTACGACGCGAGCACGTCTACGGTCCGCGGCACGTCCGGATCGGTGACTGTAGGGACAACATGGACGCGGCTAGTGGCGTCCGGTTCGTCATCAACGACGACGAGCGCGATCGTCGAGATCCTGGAGACTGGCGGATTCGGCATGTACGTCTGGGGTGGTCAGTTTGAATCTGGCTGGGTCCCGACCAGCTACATGCCAACCGTGGCCGCTGCTACGAATCGCCTCGGTGACATGGCCGGTGTCGTCGTCCCTCACAACCTGATCCTGTATTCAGAGCCAGTCAGTCAGGGTACGATCAGCACCACGTCAAGCCCGTGGCTGGTCACTGGATGGTCGGCATCGACGACCCCGGTCGCGGGGCCGCTCGCCGGCCTGCTCAACGCCACGACGATCACAACGACCGGGACGGTCGGAGATAACATTCGGCAGGCGATCACGCCGACCGGAACGGTCGCGAGCCGCGTGTTCACCTTCTCGGTGTGGCTGCGGCAGGGTGGAACGACGGCAAGCGTGCAGATCCGACTGGAGAACCAGGCCGGAACGACCATCGGCTCCGCCGTGACCTGCCGCACTGACAGTACATGGCGCCGCTACCACGTCACCGCGACAACCGGCAGCACGGACACGGGGATAATCGCGAAGATCCTGACCGCGAACGCTGGAGGCTCTATCGAGGTCTTCGGCGCCCAGGTCACGGAAGGTCACCTTCCCGGCCGATACGTTCGAAACACTGACACGCGCGTCGAGAATCAGCCGGTGGTGGACTCCGGGTGGCAGCAGAACGGCTACATCGAAGCCACGCTCAACTGGTTCTTCTACAGTGGCCAAACTCTTTACATGCTCGGCGACCCGGGATCGACAACC
>RFPL01000057.1 GCA_009926135.1 Sphingomonadaceae bacterium | reverse complement strand
TCCCGGGGCGTCCAGACCGCGTCCGGCAGGTTGCGCACGAGCGCCTGCGTGGTCGCGCTGGCCTTCACCTCGACGCCCAGCGCCCGGCGCATCCAGTCACGGAATCCCATCATCGCTCCCTTCGCAGACATGTCATAACCTGCGTATACCCGGCTCGGCGGCTCGCTCGAGCATCAGCTCTGTGATGCCCCACACGAGCGCGTCCATCCTGTCCGGGCTCTCGTGCCCCGGGGTCCACCCGCACAACTGGTCCTCGAGACCTGACCACGCCCCGACGTGGTGGATCTTGCCCTGCTCGTAGAGGGCCGCCACGGGCTCGGCACGGGCCACCTTTCCGCGGGATGCCCGCACCTCGCGGATCGGGAGCCTTCCCTGTAACGTACCCAGGAGATGGCGCACGAGGTCCCCGCCCTGGTTCACCTCGACCACGATCGCATTCGCCTTGTGGCGATTGTAGCAGGCCACTACCTCGCGACCCCAGGCGTCCGGGCTGCCGCGCATCGAGCGGTCGTCCAGGACGTAGCCGTGGCCGTCAGCACCGAGGCCCACCACGATGATCCCCGTCTCATCGGCTTCCTCGCCGGCCGTAACCGCAGGGTCGACAGCGACGACGACCCGAACCAGCTCTGGCAGGACGTGCCTGCGGTTCGCGTCGATCTCGGCTCGCTGCCACAGGGCCGCTGGGTTGTCGTCGAGGTCCTCGCCGAGCAGCTCCTGGCGCCCGATGCGCGTGCCCTCGTAGCGGGTCACGATCGCCTCTAAGAACTCCCGGGCCAGGTTCGCGCGGTTCTGGTAGGTGGTCCCTCTGGTCACGACGGTCCCGGGGTCGGCAGCGATGCGGCGCATGAGGTCCGTCGGCCTGGGCGTGGTTGTCACGACAGCACGCGGGTCGCTGCCGAGACGGAGGCCCATCCTCAGCTGGTCCCACGCCTCCGGGTACCGCCAGGCTCCGACCTCGTCGCACCACGCCGCGTGATGCTGCGGGCCTCGCAAGCGCTCGGGCTCGTCGGCGCTGTAGCAGTAGGCCAGCGCACCGGACGGGAACACGAGCCGGCGACGGGACGGCTGGTACTCGGGGCGATCGTGCGGGCCGCAGATGCTCATGATCCCGCTGTCGCCCTCAACCATGACGTCTCGCACGTCCGCGGCGGTCGGTCCCACGAGGGCGATGCGCCCGACGTTCCGGGCCTGCTGCCGCACCCACTCAGCTCCGACGCGCGTCTTGCCCCACCCGCGGCCGGCCTTCACGAGCCATGTCCGCCAGGTGCCCGCGGGGGCGAGCTGCTCGGGCCTCGCCCAGAACGGCCACGCGTAGCGGAGCGCAGCCAGCTCGGCGGGCGTGAGGCTCGCGAGGATGCGCTCCCCGTCGGGGCTGCCGGCCAGGTCGTGCAGGTTCACGGGGCCTCGGTGGATGCCGCGGCGATGCGGGCGCGGGCGATGGCAGCGTACTCCTCCGACAGCTCGCACCCGAGGAACCGGAATCCTTCGAGCACGGCCGCCTTGCCCGTGGACCCGGAACCCGTGAACGGGTCGAGGACGATGCCACCAGGCGGCGTCACGAGCCTGCACAGGTATCGCATGAGGTCCGTGGGCTTCACGGTCGGATGGTGGTTCGACCTGCCTGAAGTCCTGCCAGCTCCAGCGCGTGGGCTATCGAGACCTGCGCTTCCCTCCTTGCGTCTCCAGGGGATGCGACGCGGAACCCATCGAGCCCCTCCTCGCGGTCGCTCTTCGAGGCCTTCGCGCAGTAGAAGAACCGGGCGGCTTCCCCGAGGCCCGAAGTCACCTCGTCGCTGCCGTCGTGGATGACGTTCGCGGGCCAGCGGCCGGAAACTATCGTTCCGGTTCCGTTGCAATTCTCGAAAGATCCCATTGATGGAGTGGCGAGTTTGTGGGTTGGTGGGTTGAACCGTTCCTCCGTCCCAACCCGGCACCCGTCGATGTTGAGCGCCCCGGTGCCGTGCGCAAGGACGTTCTGCGCCACCGTGCCCTTGAACGGCTTGCGAGCAACCACGATCGGCTCGTGCGCAGGCTTCAGCGCCGTTCCCCACCCGGACCACCGCTCGGCCTCGGGAGTCGCTGGTGCGGTGATGGAGATCCGTGCTTCTTCGTCTGGCGTGTAGCCTCCGTCCGCCGTTGTTCGTCCAGCGCTGTGACCTCCACCGCCTTTACTTGGACGCGCTGTCCCTGTCGGCTTCCAGCTCCCAATCACCTGGCGTTCCGCCCCGGCCTCTCGGTCGATCGCCTTGCTCACGTCGTGGCTCTTCGGGAATCCCGACCCGTACAGCCACATGATCTGGTCGCGGATCTCGAACCCAGCATCCTCGATGGCGCACACCATCCGGTGGTACGTCCGGCTTCCCGAGAACGCCAGCAGGTGCCCGCCGGGCTTGAGCACCCGCAGCGCCTGCTTCCACACCTCGATGTCGTATGCGATACCCGAGGCGTCCCACGCCTTCGACATGAACCCCAGCTCGTAGGGCGGGTCCGTCACGATCGCGTCCACGCTCTCGTCGGCCAGGCCGGCCCCGGCAGTCCCCGACCATCACGACCGCGCTCACGCTGGACCGTCCTGGCTGCCCGTCAGCGCCCGGAGCTTCGACATCACGGCTTCCGCGTCGACCTTCACCTGCTCCTCGCCTTCACGGGCCTCCTGGAGGCCTTCCCGGCCATCCCTGCGACCGTAGTCGTTCGGATACCGGCGCTCGAGCTTCCACGCGGCAGCGGTCCAGTTGCCTTCGCTCGCCGCCTTCTCGATCCGGGCGAGCCAACCGACGGTCGCCTTGCCCTCGGCCTCTTTTATAGCGTCATGAAACGTCGCGTTCGTGCGCATCCAGCCAAGGAACGTCTGGTACGAGATGCCCGCGTAGTTGCAGGCGTGCCGGTAGGTGGCGCCAAGCTCGATGGCGTGGCAG
>RFPL01000056.1 GCA_009926135.1 Sphingomonadaceae bacterium | reverse complement strand
GATAACAGTTTAACTTTGGAGGGACTATTCTCCATAGTTTTATTTGGTAAAGTAAAGAAAGATAAAGATGGTGGTATGCGCTATGTATTTGAAACACAGAATAATGGTGAGAATACATGCAAGTCTCCAGCCGGAATGTTTGAATCCTTTGAGGTTCCCAATGATTTAGAATTTGTAAAACAAGCAATAATTAACTACGAAAATTAATAACCATGATTAGTACTAAAGACGTGCAAGCTACAAGTAGCTCGCCAAAGAAAACCCTGAGCCCCGGTCAACATACCGTGAAAATTAACTCTATTGGATTAGAGAGTGTAAGTTACAAAGCGGGTGCTTATCACCTGATTTTGAATGTAGAAGGTCCTGATATGGGATCTGAATTTGAAGGATTCTTAGTAGACAAAGACAAACCTAATGGTGCTCGTTATAAAGGCCAAATTGGTAAAGTAAAGTTTGGTTTCTATCCATTCTCTGATGGTGAGACTAAAACTGGTATTAAGATCAGCCGTGATTTGAGTATCTTACGTGCAATACAGCAATTATGTATTGCCGGAAATAAACTTGAGTGGTTTGAAGAAGCAGATGGTAAATTTGCAACCATTGAGGATTTTGTTAAAGGTGCTAATGTAATTATTGCAGATGGTACATTGTTTAACATGTGTATCAATGGTAAAGAGTATGAAAAGAATGGTTATATTAACTATGATTTATTCTTACCAAAGTCTAGCAAAGACGCATATGCATTGGAATCTGCTACTGCAAGTCCAAGTAAGTTAATTGCTTACAATCCTGAATTACATATCAAGAAAGCTAAAGTGGAAACTGTAGAATCATTTGGTGATTCTAATCCATTTAAGACTGAAACTGATACATCTACAGGATTTGAGTTTTAAGTTTTAAAGTTTATTATATAAAAGGGGGATTATATGGTCCCCCTTTTTTATTATTGCAGTTATGATTAGTACGAAGATCCTAATTCCGGATATAAAGTCAGTACCTGTACAATGGGTATTTGAGCATTATTGTAGATTAGATCAGAAGTTAACTGGTCAAGATATTAAAATAAAATCCGTGTTTAATCCTAGTGAAAGAACTCCAAGTATGTGTATCTACTTTAAGAAAGAAAAAGATAGATATCAGTATAAGGATTTCTCAACAGATAATGGCGGTGATTGTGTTGATTTAGTACAGAAGATGCTTGGTATAGATACCCGGTTAAATACAATGCATAAGATTGTAAGAGATTACAATGAGTTTGTATTGCACAATAACGGAGGTTATGATCTACAAGTATTCAAACAGTATAATAAATACAAAATTGATAGATATGAAGTTAGGCAATGGAATACACTAGATAAAAGCTACTGGAGTAAGTATGGTATAGGTTCTAAAATGCTAGAGCACTATAATATAAAACCTCTAAGTAGTTATACTATGTTTAAAGAAGAAGATGGTATATATAAAGTCTTAAATATTGAAGGCTCTAATATATATGGTTACTTTAAAAAAGATGGTACACTAGTTAAAATCTATCAGCCTAAAGTTCAGAAGAAGAAATTCTTAAAAGTAAAGGATTATGTACAGGGTAGTGATCAATTATCCGGCAATAATACATTAGTGATTGTATCTTCTCTTAAAGATGGTATGTGTTTAAAGAAAATGTATCCAGGTATAGATTTCCTGGCACCAGATTCTGAGAATACAATGATCAAGAAAGAATATCTAGATGGTATTAGTACTAATTATAAAAATTGTTACATACTATTTGATAATGATGATGCCGGTAATAGAGCTGTAATAAAATATCATAGTCAATTTAATTATTTAAAAATTATATATTTGCCTTTCTCTAAAGACATCTCTGATTCTATAAAGGATCATGGATATCAAAAAATAAAAGAATATTTAGATAATAACTATGACAACATTTATTATTTCTGGTAACACACCTTCTAGTAAGAATAACCGAGTATGGACAGGAAAATACAGTATTGCAAGTGCGGCTACAAGAAAGTGGAAACTTGCTACTGATGAACAGTGGAAAGCACAAGCTAAACAGTTTAGAAAAGAATCTAAAGATCTTGGTAAACCACTGTATGTAGAGTTTAAGTTCTATAGAAAGAGCAAACATAAGTTTGACTTGATTAATATAGCACAGGCTGTACAAGATGCAATGGTACATCACGGTTGGATAGATGATGATAATGCTGATGAGCTAGTACCGGTATTTGCTAATTATGTGTATGATAATAAAAATCCAAGAGTTGAAATCAAAATCCTAAAAAATGGAAGTAAAAAAGAAAATTAAAGTTGCATATGCTTTTAGTCAAGCAGCTGCTATTTATGTAGACATTAATGGTTGGGATGAGTTGTTTAAAGCTAAACATGATTCTCTAAAAGAAAATCACGATTATGGTATTAAAGAGTTTGATACAAAGAAAGAAGCAGAAGCTTATGTGAATGGTGTAAATGATGCTAATGGTTGGACAGACCCAATTGCAGAGATTGTGTGAAAGACGAAGATTTAAAAGAAATTAGAAAGGCTTATATATTAGCCAGAGCACTTAATGTGCAGTACCAGTTTATTAGAGAACTTGTAAATCCAGAACTTAAAAAATCTGTAAACGAGGCAAAAGCTAAAAACGCACACTTTATTAAAATTGTAAATGAATACTTTTCTAAAAGAAGAGTTACAGGATCATTTATAGATGAAGAAGAGGAGTTAGCATTTCAGTTTTTAGAGGAACTGGATAAGATTACAAAACTTTAAAACCAAAAAACTATGAGAAAAGATGAAGAACTGGCATTAGCCGGGAAAGAACTTATGCTTGAACATCCCTTCTATGGTATGTTCTTAATAGGTTTAAACAAAGAATGGAATGAATCTATTCCAACTGCTGGTGTTAGTAAACACAATATCAATTACAAACTTGTAATCAATACAGAATTCTGGGCTAGTCTCAGTTCTGA
>RFPL01000055.1 GCA_009926135.1 Sphingomonadaceae bacterium | reverse complement strand
CGGAAAGCCCTGCCCCATCAAGTCAGCGACGAGTGCGGTCATGGACTAGGCCCCGATCACAGCCACGAAGATCGTGGAAGTCAGGCGGAAGATCAGCGTGGGCTTGTTCTGCGCCACATTGACCGACGCATTCGCGCTGCCGCCGTTGATGGTGCCCGCGTCCGGCGGAAACAGAAGCGCCGTGGTGCTGCTGGTGACATTCAGGACGATGCAAGCGCCCAGCGGCATCGTGGACGGGATTTGCAGTGCGGTCTGGCTGCTGGCCGTGGTGGCGTTCACAAGCCCCTGCGTGGGCAACAGGTTTGCCGCCGTGACTGCCGCGCTGTCGGTCTTCTGCGCGGTGCCCGCGCCCGCGATGGTCGCAGCCGGACGGAAGCCGACAAGCGCGGCCAGTTGAACCGGCATACCCGAGCCGGTCAGATCACCAATGATAGCGCCCATCACTCTTGTTCCTCTTTGCGGGGCCGCCCAGGGCCGCGACGTTGCTCTCTGTCGGAATCGAACGCCCGCTGAAGCGCCTGAATCTGCTCCTTCAGTGTTTCGTTCTCGGATTTCATGTCTTCAAGTTCCTTGTTCATTTTCGACGCGGCCTGATATCCGGTCGCCGCCTCCATGAACTTCGCCGCCTTGATGACGAGGTTGCGCCCGCCAAGGCCGATCCGGGTGATTGCGTTCTCCTGCAATCCGGCCAACTGCTCGACGGTGTGAATCTTCAGATGGCGCAGGTTTTCCACCGTCTCCGGTTCCGCCGCGAAAATGACGCTCAGCGGAGTGCCATCGGGCACGTATTCCTGGTTGTTCTGGTAGGCTTCCCATTGCTTCGGGAATCGAGCCTTGTGTTCCGCCGTGGCCGCGCCGTGCCATTCGTCACGCTCGCCTGGCTGGCGGATCGCGCACATGTCCACGCCGTGATAGATCGGTCGGCCCGCTTCCTGGGATTCCAGACCGTGGATTTGCTTGCCGCGATAGAACCGCACAGCAAGGCGGCTGTCGTCGCCGTAGAACGCGCGCCCTTCCGGGCTGATGCCCGTGATCGGGGCAAACAGGGTTTCAGACATTCAATACCTCTCAAGGAATGGGGGCGGGGACAATCCCCGCCCCTTTGCCTTAGTCCAACGCGGACACGTAAATGCTACCGGACATCACGACGTTCGCCGTGTTGCTGGCAGCGGTTGCGAGCCCGACCACCGGGGAGATGGTCGCCGTGGTGTTAGCGGAGGACCCGCTATCCAGACGGCCCGCTGTCGCAGTGGTGTGCAGCGCCGTAAACGCGGAAGCCGAAGTCGCCACGTTCGCGCCCGTGATGTAGCCCTTGCGGCAGACCCACAAGAACTGGCCCACGGTCGCCGCGCCGCCCGCGATGCCGCACATGCCGCCCAGAGCCGCGCGGGCCAGGGTAGATGTGACGGCAGTTGCGGTGAAGGTCGCGGTCGTGATGATGACGAAATCGCCTGCCGCAACGGTGCCTCCCGCGATGCAGAAAATCCACTCAGTGCCGCTAGAGCCAAGCTCCACGGTGCCGACCAGCCAAGGCGGGCTGGGATTTTCCAACGAAGACGAAGTCGCCGTCGAAGCAGTCGTCGCCACCGGGTAAACGTTGGCGAAGTTGATGCCACTCTGCGGGAGAGTGGTATTGACAGACTGTACCATGTGTTGTGCCCTCCTAGGACGTGAGCACGCCCTGAAGGCGCGAGTTGCTGATGGTCATGTTTCCGGCCCAGCCGATCAGCTTCACCATGGCGTCCTGGTTCATCGAAAACCGATCCGGTTCCAGCGGCACCATGTTCCGAGCGGAATGAGGCCGGTAGTACAGGTAGTCGGTGTTCAGGAAGTACATGGTATTCGACGGCGCGCCGCCCTGCGGAATGCCGTAGTTGGCGCTGTCGGTGCTGTAGCCCTGGAAGCCGCCATCCAGCACAACGGTAATGCTGCGACCGGAAGCGGTGTATTCCAGAGACGAGAAGCCAAGCGCGGCGTTCTGCGGGGACGTGACCCGCTGGATGGCCTGCATGGATTCCAGGAAGTAGCGGTACATATTGTTGTCCGCCACAACCATATCCGGGCCTTCATTGCCGCGCACAAGCTGCACAATGACGCGGTTCATGTAGGTCTGGATGTTGGCGCTGGTGGTCGCCGCGCCGCCGTCCGTGCTGGCCGAATACTTGATGTTCTGCCAGAACGTCCACGTTGCGCGGTCGATGCCGCCGACGGTGCCGGAAGTCGGGGTGGTGCTGACGAGCGCCTGAAGCCCGGAAATCTGCCCAGCGGCGGTGCCGTCCGAGTAAACGTCGTAGGCCATGCCGTTCATCATGGTCTTTTCGCCGTTCTCGATCCGCTTTTCGAGCAGGTCAATCACGCGTTCAGCGCCCGCGTTCTGGAGTTCTTCCAGACCGGAAATGCTGATCGCCACGGCAGCCTGGCGGATGGGAAATTCCGCCGCAGTCATCACGTCGGACGGGGTGATGTTCAGCGCCTGATAGCCGGAATACCGGGTATAGGTGCCGTTCATCCCGTATTCGATTTCCTCCAGGATGGTGCGACCGCCGGAGAAGGGACGGGCTTTGCCGCGCGCTTTGAGGCGATTGAGCAAAGCATTGTTGCGGGTGATGTTGTCGGCAAGCTTGCCACTACGCGCACGCAGCGTCGTGGTGGCGATTTCGGACAGGTTGGGCGATGCCATAACCTATCTCCTTTCTACTGACAGTTACGAAAGAGCGGCGATTGCCGCCTCGATTTCCTGCCGGATGGACCGATTACCCGATGCGCCCTGCACGCCATTGCTGACGGGAGGAGCGCCACGCACGGCTTGCACCTTGCGTCCCGCTTCGGCCTTAGCCTTGGCCTCGGCGAGCCGCTTGGCGTCTGCTGCCGCAGTCTGTTCGGCCAACACCTTTTCCCGCACTTGCGGGTTCGCCCAAATCGCCTGCTGATAGGCGTCCTCCATATCCTTCGCCAGCCCTTGCTGCATGAGTGCGCCCATGTGGACGCGCACGGCTTCA
>RFPL01000054.1 GCA_009926135.1 Sphingomonadaceae bacterium | reverse complement strand
GTCTGATATTATTATCGTGGGGACTGAACGGGTTATTGTGGTTATTTCAATCCCTTGTTGATACTTAGGCGGCCTACCTACTTTCTTTTTTGTGTGCATCATAGTTTAACGATTTCAGCAGTTGAACAATCATAATACAATGCCGTTGCGTCTCGCCTCATAGATAGCCTTGAATTGATAGGACTATCTTGTTTGAATTCTCTGTTAGCTTGTCTGATAGCTTTTTTTGCTTCCTTAACACTATCGTAAGGTATTGTATAGCTGTTGAACATACCTTGCTTTGCGCCATAATTGTTTAGCTTAGATAGGAGTCTATTGTTACCTCCTATTTGTCCTGAAATTCTGATTTGTACTTTCATTGTTTTGAGTTTTTATGTTATTTGAAAATGTTTGCTAAAGTGATTAATACATAAGCCGAGGCTATCCATACGAAGGCAATTGATGCGCCCCATAGTAGGATAAGTAATTTAATGAATAGTGTAGGTTTTTTGTCTTTCATTGTTAGTAGTTTAAGTAGTTAATAATTGATTGAAAGTTTTTTGCGTGATGGATTGGAATTTCAATGTATTTCCATCCGTTTAGTGTAAAAGCTATGTAAGTTTCTGTTTCGTGGTGGAAATCGATTCCAGAGTCTGTTAGCTTGTTTATTAGTGCCTTAGTCATTGTACATTTCGTTTATCTCGTTAATAATAGCCTTGCGTGATTCTTCGTTTAAACGGGTATCGAAGTATTCTCTATTGTAGCAATCAATAGTACAAAGCATTTCGTGACCTGCAATGTAAACTAACATATTGCATTAAATCTGTGTACAACTGCCCGTACTCGTTCATCTCATATTGTACTATCAAATCAATTGCTGAAAATACACTATCGAAATTTTTTAGTATCCATTGCTCGGCCGCATAGTGACCTATTAGGTAGTAATCATTATTGAATAACTTATCGAATAACTCACTACCATAACATTCATAGTTGAAATCGGTAATTTTTTCGATTGCATAGTTTGCAAGTTCTACCATTGTGCTGTGTTTAAATTGTGTTTGCATTGTGTATGTTTATTAGTTTAAAAAGTTATAATTATTTGTATTTCTGTTTGTAAATTTATTTGATATTAATATTTCGGCATTTATTTGATGTGGATTTGGTGAAATTTGGCCAACATATTCTATATATTTTTCTTCTTTACAACAGAAACAATATATCTCAAATCCGTTATTTGTTTCACCTATCAATATGCCGTAACTCCATTGGCAAGTATCGTTAAAACGATAGTAAATTTCTTTTCCTATGTATTGCATTGCGTGTGTGTTTTAATTATTTAGAAATTGATTTTAAGTGATATTTACATAATGTATCCGCTTTGCTTTGTGCATTAAGGCACTGATGCCCGTTTGCTTTAATGTACTTGCATTGCATAGGAGTTTTAATGTGGTTACATTTAGCGAAAGATACGGGCTTCGCTGTACTTGAAAAAGTAGCTGTAATGAGTAATAATGTGAGGGCTGTTTTCATTGTGTATGTTTTTAATTGTGAGACCCAAAGATATATATATAACTATTTAAGAAATTCAGCATACCCGATGAAACGGGAAAAATAGGCGATGAAGCGGAAAAAATACCACTGGAAACGATTTTTTAATAGATTAAAATATGCCTTTACTATCATTAAAAAGCTATATCCTAAGCATATAATTTTTAAAATATGTATTTCATTATTGCAAGTAAATTATATGTTATAACTCGTAATTATGTCAGTTTATAGTATATTGTATGTTGTAACATATAAAAGATCAGTTTTGTTAATGATTTGTTAATGACCTATTCTCGTAAATCTCCATAGCTACCCAAATTGCTCTTTCGGATAAATTGCTCTTTCGGAATTTACCTTAGATTAAATTTTTCTTCCCTAAAATTATTTTTCATTTGAAATAATTTACAATGCCTTTCTTTCGCATTTAAAGGCTGTTTTTAGCCGATATTAGGATACAGGTAATAGTTTCCCTTGGCAAAGTATATTTTGACCTCTATTGGGGTATTTTGAAACATTATAGTTCCTATGGCATAAGAACATCCTTTAGGATCTTGTTTTAAGATTGTAAAGATTCCAGATTCTCCAGTTTCTAATATCGTGCCATAAATTAACGGAGACATCTCTTGTGGATAACTATGGGGTTGCTGAGATTCCAATTTTTGTAGTTTTTCGAGTTTTTGTAGTTTTTGTAGTTTCTGATATTAATTGCGCAATATTGCGCAATAATTGAGAAGCAAAAATGGTCATTTTGCGCAGTTTTTCATTGATAATCAATGCTTACCTGCGCAATTGCGCAATATTTGTAATTTTTATTTTTTTGGTAGTAGTATTTCATCTTTTTATATTCTTACTGAGAAATTGCGCATTTCTCACTTTAGTATTGATAATCAATGTATTTCTGCGCAAATGCTATTTTAATTGCGCAATTTTTTACTACTAATTGCGCAATTCTTTCAACCAATTTACAACTGTCCTTCTTGAAACCCCTAAAAGTTCTGCTGCCTCTCCTTGATTTAATTTTGGGTTACCTTGATACATTTCCAAGAACTTTTCTTTGGCATTTCTACCCCTTGAATTGTTGATAACTTCCTTCATAATACCCATCTCAATGGAGTTCACTTTTATCTTTTTAGCCATTGCTATAAAGTATTTTGATAGCTTTTCAGCCTTGAGCATAGAATCCTTACTGATAAGTAGCATACTTTCCAAATCGTGATGACCGTTAGCGAATGAGTTAAACATATGAATAAGCAATGCAAATCTTGGGATATAACCCTTCTGTTTAGGTAGCATAGATTTCATATACTCATTCTCTTCATCAGAGTTCTGGGTATAGGATATCTCGTTAAATATGCGTTTCCATTCAGTTCTTGCATCTTCGGAGAGTAATGCTCTACAAGGCAGTATATCATTATCCATAGATGTCATAACATAGTTAGACTTGATAAAGTCATAGAACGAGGTCATAAAATCATTGTACCATTGTATAACATCATATTCCATTTGCAGGTCATTGTACTCATCAATCTGCAACTCAGGGAATGTAAG
>RFPL01000053.1 GCA_009926135.1 Sphingomonadaceae bacterium | reverse complement strand
CATTACCTATTACAGAAGATATGCCCTATCTGCTGCTCTTGGGTTAGTAACTGATAAAGATACCGATGCTTCTGGAGAGAAGTCCGCACAAGTATTTATTAAGAAACACAAGTCAGTGCTTGATTTAACCTTAGCTATTGATATGTGCGAAAACTTAAATGAATTGGCTAAACTTCATTCTTTGAATAAAGATTTAATGAATGATGGTATTACTGCATTATTCACATCTAAAAAATCAAGATTATGATTGACCAAAAACTAATCAAATTAAGAGTTTCTTACTGGGAGTGGAAGTCTAGTGCCTGTCATAAGTTTTGGGTAAAAGAAACCTACCAAGAACTAAAGAAGGCAAGACAAAACCTAAAGGAATACTAAGAATTACCCAGAAACCCCATTATTAACCCAGCCAAAGCCATTTTTACGAATGAATGATTGGACTGAAAATTACGAAAACTATGAATGAATTTCCTAGCATTGACTTAATGATTGGTCAATTAAATAAATCAATCACAGAAATAGAAAAGACATCTTTAAGTGATGAAAACTTTGTTTTAAAAACATTAAGAATAGCTTTAAGATTAGCTTTAGATATTAAGCACGAAGAAATGAATTATTTTAAAGCTAAAAACAATTAATATGCTAATAAACACTTGTTGCGGTTATGAAAGCCGTATATCTTATGACTTATGTCCTGAATGCCAAGAACATTGCGACTGGGAAGATTTAGAAGAAGATGAAGAAGAAATTGCAAAGGACCAGAAAGAACAAAATGAAATGGATGAACAAATGCTAAGAGAAGCAGAAGAAAAATTACATAATCAATAAACAAAACAAAATGGAAAAGAAAACAAATTATGGTGCTTGGAAAAAAACAACATCAAAAGGTGAAGTGATTGAATTCTACTCAATGTGGTTAAATCAATATAAGAAGCCAGAATCTAAAGAACCAGATTACAAGATTTATCCTAATGATTACAAGCCTAAAGCTGAAACCAAAAAGGAGTATGCCGTAAACCAACAAGAAAGCGAAGATAATTTGCCGTTTTAATAACAATCTAAAAACAAAAAAAATGAGTCAAAAACAACAGGTTGCTGACTACCTACAAAGTGGCAAAAGTTTAACACCAATTCAAGCCTTAAGTAAATTTGGAACTTTAAGATTAGCTGCAATAATCTTTACTTTAAAGGCTGAAGGGTTGAAGATTAAGACCGATTTAATGAATATTGGTACTAAAAAGAAGCCTAGAAATGTGGCTAGATATTCAATAAATTAACTTATCTTTGTTGTAAACTCATTGCCCAAAGATGCGTTGGTACTGCAACTACCAGCAATTCTGAGGGCTTTTTTATTTTATGAAAAGTAATTCATATTATTTCAGCCACGATTATAACGCTGCAAATGATACTAAAGTCCTTTTTTTAAGGCATCAATTAGACTGGTATCTAATTGAACAATTGGCAAATGCTGGTGGCAAATTACCCTTAGAATTGATTCCTGTTCTTGCTATGCAAATGCATTGTACCGATGTAAAGGTCAATGGAGTATTAATGAATTTTGGTTTATTTACAATTGATTCAGGCGAATTTTGGTCAGAAAGATTGCAAAATCATTTAGAATTAAGGCTAAAATTAAGCGAAAGTGGTAAAACAGGAGCAAATAATAGGTGGGCTAATAGGGTGGCTATTGGGGAGGCTAATGCAAAGGAAAGTAAAGTAAAGGAAATAAAAGAAAAGAAAAGTAAAGTAAATAGTACTACACTATTTGTTGATAGTGAAGTAAACACAATTGAAAAATTTGAGCAATCTTTTATTGGAACTCAATATGAAGTAGCTAACTTTAATTATTATTTTGAAGTAATCAAAAATTGGTCAGATTCTAAAGGCGAAAAAAAGAAAGATTGGATTGCAACCGCAAAAAATTGGATGGCAAGAGATATAACTAATGGGAAATTTATTGATAAAAATTATAAGATAAACCAAAATGCAACAAGAGTTAATTCAAATCAGCAACTCTCTTATGCCGAAAGAGAAGCTGCCAGAAGAAATAGTTTATAAACTTACGGACAAATATGAACTAAAGATTTATGATGCTATTCAATCAATGGGTATTAACCGATGTTCAAGAATAGAAGTAAAAGAAGTGCTTAAGTCTTGTTTGCAGTTAAGTGGAACGCAGCCACCAGCCATTAGTGATTTTGAATTTATTGTTCAGTTTGTAATAGACAATTTTGGAATATTTAAACTGCAAGAATTAAGAACTGCTTTTGAATTATTAGCAGCAGATAAAATTTCAGTAGATAAGCATATAATTTTCAATCCTAAGTTGATTGGGGAGGTAATGTCAGCCTACAAGAAGATAGCAGTACAAGTAAGAAACAAAATACAAATAGAGCCTAAAAAAGAACTACCAATGCAAATAGATGAGGAACAAGTAATACGAGAAGAAACCGAATATTGGAAAACATCTAAAAAGGATTGGAGATTCTTAAACTATCAATGTTTTGATTATTTATGGAAAAGAAAGATGCTAAAGATAACACCAGAAAAAGCCGAGTTTATAAAATCAAGAGTAAAAGCCTACCATTTGGCACAGGCTAAGAAACCAGAGGATATAATGGTAGATGATGATACTATGAGACAACAATGTAAAAAATATTCACTTAAACTTTATTTTGATAACGAACTTTAAACAAATAACTATGATAATAGATAAAATGGCAATATATCTGATAGGTAATCCTAAAGGTCAAAAGGAATATATTGAGTATTTAAAAGAAAAACAAAAAAAACTTGATGATGAAATTAAAAAACTTAAAGAGAAGTTAAACAATAAAAACAAATAAACTATGAAAACAACAATGCAAGAAATACAAAAAATATTAATTAACAAAATTATTAAAAAAGAAAATGGTCGTCTAAATGACCTTCAAGAAGGATTTAATAATGGTTTAAGATTCGCTTTAGAGCATATTGAAGATTTACTTGAAAAAGAAAAAGAGCAAATAATAGAAGCTTATTGGGGAGGATTGAATGGAAAATTAAATGTTTATTCCGAATCTGATAAAGAATTTATATATGGGAAAGGAGCTGAAATATATTATGAAAATCTTATTAAAAAATAACTAAAAGGAGATAAAAACGGAGGATGATATTCGTATCAGCTTAGTGAGTCAGAGTTGGCAAGGACTTCCGATAATGCAACACCTTAA
>RFPL01000052.1 GCA_009926135.1 Sphingomonadaceae bacterium | reverse complement strand
GGCCAACTGATCAAGACTGGCGCCGATACGCTGATGCTGACAGGTGCCAACACCTATAGCGGGGGTACAACCGTTGCCGGCGGCCGCCTCGCGGGTGACGCAGCCTCGCTGCAGGGCGCGATCGCCAACAGCGCGCAGGTCGAATTCAACCAGGCCGCAGCCGGTACCTATACTGGCGTGATCAGCGGCACGGGCCAGCTGATCAAGACCGGCAGCGGTGTGCTGACCGTGACCGGCGCCAACACCTATAGCGGCGGCACCACCGTTTCGGGCGGACGCCTGGCGGGCAGCACCGCTTCGCTGCAGGGTGCGGTTGCCAACAATGCCCAGGTTGAATTCAACCAGGCCGCTGCCGGCACCTATGCCGGCGTGATGAGCGGCACGGGCCAGCTACTGAAGACCGGGGCCGGGACGCTGACTGTCACGGCTGCCAACACCTATAGCGGCGGCACCGTGGTCCTGGGTGGCCGCCTGACCGGCAATACCACCGCGATCCAGGGGGCAATTGCCAACAATGCCGAGGTTGAGTTCAACCAGGCCGCAGCTGGCACCTATGCCGGGGCGATGTCCGGTACCGGCCAGTTCATCAAGACTGGCGCCGGCAGCCTGACGCTGACTGGCATCAGCAACATCACCGGGCAGGGCAGTGTCGTTGCAGGCACCCTGAGCGTAACAACCAGCTGGCCACCGGCGGGCTGTCCGTTCGCACCACGGCAACTCTTGCCGGTACTGGCGTGATCGGCGGGAACGTGACGGTTGACAGCGGTGCCACCCTGGCACCGGGCAACAGCCCGGGAACCCTTGCAGTCGCTGGCAATGTCACGCTGGCTGCCGGCTCGCTCTTCGTGCCGGAAATCGATGGCCGTGCCTACAGCGCCGCTGGCGGTGCAGGCAGCTATGACTTGCTGGCTGCATCGGGAACGGTCAGCCTGGCCGGTACGCTTGGTCCCAAGCTGCGCGGCATCTCCGGCGCCGCAACCAACACCTTCACGCCGCAGGTGGGGGATTCCTTCGTGGTGATCACCGCCGGGAATGTGACCGGAAGCTTCAGCAGCGTGACCCAGCCGACTGATGGTCTGCCGACCAATTCCCGCTTCGACGTGCTCTATCGCCCGACCAACTTAGCGCTGGTGATTACGCCGGGTAGCTATGGGGTGTTCGGCCTGGCGAACAACTGGTCGCAGAATGCCACCAACGCTGCCTTCGGGCTGGACGCGGTTCGACCGGCTGCCGGCACCCGTGATGGCAATCTGCAGGCCGTGTTCAACGGCATCTACGGCCTCGAGAAGACCCAGCTGCGCACCGCAATCACCCAGATTTCGGGCGAAGCCTATGCTCACGCGCTGCAATCGCTGGTCCAGACCGAGCGTTCGACCTTCGGCGCGATGGTCCAGGGATCCTGCGACATGAGCTGCAGCGCTGGCCAGGGGGATGCCGACGAGTCGCTGTGGATCAACTATGTCGGTGACTATGCCGACAACTCGGCCGATCGCCTCTCCTCGGGCTACACCAACCGCAACCACGGCGTTGTCGGCGGGGTGACGATCGTCAGCACCAACAAGGTCAAGTTCGGCATCGCGGCCAGCTATGTCGAGAACAAGGTGGTCTCGCAGCTTGATGCCCATTCGCAGTCGCAGTCCGGTGCCGGGTACCTTTACCTGCACTACCTGCCGACCGAGCGGCTGGTCCTGTCGACTGCGCTTGGCGTGGCAGTGGCTGACAATGCCACCAACCGCACCATTGCCACGACGGCCGGGCCGGTCATGGCCTCGTCCGATCGTCAGAGCAGCACGGTGATGTTCACGGCCAAGGCCAATTACCTTACATTCAAAACCGGTCCGCTGAGCGTCTGGACCAACCTTGGTGTGCAACTTTCCGACACCTCGATTGGCCGGGTGCGCGAGCAGGCTTCGAACCAGGCCTTCGCTCTGGTGATGGGCAAGGTTGATCATCTGTCTGGCGAAGCCCAGGTGGGTGGCCGGGTGCAGCTGGGCTTCGGTTCGGTCGAGGCCGCAGTGATGGCAGACTGGATCTATCAGATCGGTGAGAACCCGGCGGTCAGCCGCACGGTTGAGCTGGGCAATGCCCGGTGGAACGTCACCGGTGTTGATCTGGCTCGCAGCGGGCTGCGTGTCGGCGGCCAGCTGGGCGCCCGCCTGTCGAGCAAGGTTTCGGTGTTCGGGATGTACCAGTACACCGACCAGGGCCGCGGCCAGAGCTTCAACCGCGCGACGGGGGGCGTCCGGATCAACTTCTGATCCGACTGATTGCAGCGCAAACAATGGCGGGTCCGAAGAAATTCGGGCCCGCTTTGTTGCGTTCGTTCACCTGTTGGCCAGACGTGGCTGCTTGCATCGAGCCGTGAGCGGTCAGGCTTGACGTCTAGAGCGTCCGCGAAGCCACAAAAGTGCGAGTTGCCGCACTGCCATGGTTCAGCCAGCCTTGGCCCTTGCCGGGGGGAGAGCAGCGCGCACCATGATCGATCCATACATCTATGTCGCGATTGTCAGCGCGCTGGCGCTGTTGGCCTATTACTTCACGCTGCTGACGGCGGGGCTGGCGCGGGGGCGTTTCAAGATCGCAGCTCCGTCGCACAGCGGGCCGCCGGAATACGAACGCTATGTCCGCGCGCATCACAACACGCTTGAACATCTGGTGCTGTTCCTGCCGGGCCTGTGGCTGTTTGCCTATGTCGTGAGCCCGCTGTGGGCGGCGGGGATCGGCGCGATCTGGCCGTTCATGCGCGTGCTCTATGCGCTGGGCTATCACAAGGCGGCCGAGAAGCGGCTGATCCCGCTCTATATCTCGATGCCGCCGATCTATATCTTCGTTCTCGGCTCGCTGATTGGCGCGATCACGCGGCTCGTGAACGCAGGATAAGCGGCGCAGGAGGTTCGGCTAGAACGTCGAAGTGCCGATCCCGCCATCAACCACCAGTGACTGCCCAGTGACGTAGCTGGCCTGGTCGCTGCAGAACATCGCGACCAGCGCGCCCAGGTCCTCGGCATCGCCGAAGCGCCCGGCGGGCAGGCGCACTGCCTTGACGAAGGCGGCAACTTCCTCGTCGTAAGTCCGCCCGTTGGCTGCGGCGCGGGGGGCAAGGACGTCCTCGATCCCCGGGGTATGATGCATCCCCGGCAGCACCGAATTGATCGTGACGTTATGCTGTTGATTTCCACTGAGAGTTGACCCGGGATTTTCATCGAGAAGTGACCCGGGTGG
>RFPL01000051.1 GCA_009926135.1 Sphingomonadaceae bacterium | reverse complement strand
TTTGTTCCTGCCCATAATGTTTCATATGAGCAGGTTCAACTTTATTTCCAATCTTACTGGCCAAAACCGTATTGTTTACACCACGTGACATTAGAAGGGGGTATCATCATCTGAAAAAGCATCGGTATTGAAATTAACCGCATGGTCAACTATAATATCGTTCTTAGGTTCAAAAGGGATCAACTTACTTGCAAACTCATTTACTCTGTCAACTCTGTAAGCCTCAACTTCTGACCAATCGGTAGAAATTACTTCGCCTTTTTTATTCTTCAATTCCTCTGGCGCAGGTACTCCGTCTTGACCGACTTTGTAAGCCCATTTAAGAATTTGTCCGTTCTGCTTGATAAACAAAGCTGATCTTTTCTTGTCATCAACAATTTTCAAAGAAGGAATAAACTCAACCCTCTTACTAGAATCAATTGAAGGACAACAGTGTGCAAAAGCAATGAAGTAAGATGTCTGTTTGCTGTTAGGCTCTACACCCTTCATTCTGATTTGCAATTGATAAACTTTTTCATTATCCATCAAATCTAAACACAAATCTGTACCATAAATACCTTCACGTGTACTCATCCCTACAATGTAACCTTCAAAAGAATCGTACAAAACATAAGCATCTCCTTGTTTGTGGGCAATCTTGCCCTCCCGAATTGTAAGGTAGATTTTACTACCCATTCCATTTTTTAAACCCATAATTTTTTATCTATTAGTGAGGCGAATATACTATATAATTTTGTAATTACAAATTTTTTTTGTAAAATTGTAGAATATTATGAACAATGAATTAAAAACCAGGGTGCTTGAATTAAAAAGCAAATTGAAACGTGGCGATATGGCTCGTATCGTAGAAAGAACTTCTCGTTTGGGTGTACAGAAATATGATGTTTACAATATACTAAACGGAAAATCTTTAATAGATCATCAAAAATTAATCATCGTGATGAAGGAAGTGAAGAGATGTATTGAGGAAAACGAAAGATACCTCCAAGAATTTGAAATGAAAATTTCTATCTGATGACTTTTGACGAGCTTGAGAGCAAGACTATCGGTATAAAAAAAAGAGGATTAAATATTCTTGTTGAAAATGAACTGATAGCCCGAGTAAGAAAAGAGTATTACGATGCGCAAATTGAAAAACAAATACAACACCTATCGGATAGATTCAGGAAAAATGTTCGTTTCCTCAATCGTATTCACAAAGAAGCGTGCTCGGCACAAAAAATTAAAGAGTTTATGGGTGTTGAGATTGATAATAGCATCAATAAAACATTGTACGAAGACAAAGGGATCTACTCTTTGAAACAAGCGTACATAGTTGCTGAATTCTTCGGACTACCGGCAGAATTACTTCTTTTTAATGACCTCGAAGTCAATTATGAGCACCTCTCCAAAGAGTACAGTAATCTTTTCAAGCAAAATAGAGGTTAAGCCTTTATCAGTTAACGAAGCCTGGCAAGGCAGACGATTTAAATCGGAAAAGTATAAAGTGTACGAAAAATTGCTTTTGTACTCTCTGCCTCCTTCAAAAAAAAATTGGGATAAAATACCCATAGAACTTCATTTGCGTATTGGGTTCTCCAATGTAGCATCCGATATCGATAATGCCGTTAAACCATTCATAGACATACTACAGAAGCGTTATAACTTTAATGACAAGTATATCTTCCGTCTGGTCATAGAAAAGGAAATCGTGACCAAAGGAAAAGAATTTATCGAGTACACAATAAAAAAATTAGAAGACGCTTGATTTTTTTAAAAAAGCGTATTATGTTTGTACCGCAGTCCATACTTTTTGATGGGGGTATGTCTTGATGGACTGTGTGGGGATGAACGAGAAAGTGCTCTTGGGAAATCACAACCACACCACCTGAACCAATTTTCGCAAAAGCTTTTTTTAAGGCTTTTAAAGGAAAGGGGGGAAAGGGGGGTATGGTTTAAACAGTGGTTCACCCAAGAAAATGCACAACACTAACGAAGATGTCCAAAGGCTACGACCAGGGACGTAAGAATATCTAAATGCCATAATTGTGTTTTATCATTAAATTTTACTAAATTTGTAGATAATGGCATTTACTATAACCAATCAACCAAATCAATTTCTTTCGAAAGGAGAGAAAAATAAGGACTGGTACAAAAATAACCTCAAGTTTATTATGTCTCACTTTAACAAGAGACACGATAGGATTTCAAGAATCAGAAAAAAGGACGATTTAGAAAACCCTATTGATGAAGTGGTTAGAATGTTTACCTACTACTTGGGGAGACAATGGAATAAAGATTATTACTACACCACCCAAGATCAAAACGATTGTGATTTACCAACTGTTTGGATTAATGGACAAAAGGTGACTTCTTTGGTTGACTTTATGGTAGGTACTGCGATTAAGATGATTCAGAATATCGAACCATCGGTGAAATCACAATCTGAGGCCGCTGTCAATAGAAAGACTGGTTTGCTCGAAGATTCTTTGTTGAAATTCCAGGCACCAGAATTATTTGCTGCTATGGAGGAATATGGAATTAAATTCCAACCGCTTGGGCCTCAGAATGCAGAATTCGAAACTCCTGATGAAGTATACCGTTATATGGAGTATGACTACAGAGAGAAAGCAGAACTCTTGGCTGTAAAAATGGTTGAAGATATTTTGAACAGAAATGATTTCCAAAACAAGTACAAACAAGCATTTTTATATACTCTCTTAGGAGGATATGTAGGAATTGAAAATAGAATAGAAAATGGTAGACAGTATTTTGATATCGTGCTTCCTCATAACCTTATTGTCGATAGGGCGAAAGATGACGATTTCAATCAAGAAGCCAGATTTGTAGGTAAAGTAGATTGGTTAAACATAACCGATATCGTTGAAAGATATCAAGACTCTTTAACACCTGCTGAATTGGAGGAGATCAAACAGATTAATATGAACAATCTGTATCAACTTTTGGATTTGACCACGCATCCTTATGCAACTAACTGGGCGTTTAATGTAAACAATTTACCAACCTTGGCTTGTGTAACCGGTTATTGGATTGGTATGAAAGATTTGGGTTATGAAGATTCCAAAGACAAATTTGGTAATGTTCACTACTCTAAGATTCGTAATGGTCGCAAAGGTCAGTATTGGACCAAGACGATTTACAAAGGAACACTAATTGGAAACAAATATGTTGTTGATTTCCAAGAGACCAATAACATAGTTCGTAAACACGATAACCCTGGAGATGTTCTATTGCCATTGCAAGTATTCATTCCAAATATGGTCATGGGAGAAAA
>RFPL01000006.1 GCA_009926135.1 Sphingomonadaceae bacterium | reverse complement strand
CGCCCCGCGCGGGGCTTGGGGCGACCCGCTCTACTCGCTAGGGCGCGCGGTCGGCGCTCTCGCGCCGCCGCCCGCCCAACCTCGCCGGCAAGAATGCCGGCCCTTCGGGTGACGATCGGGGCCAGTCGGGAAGAGGGGAGGGCTTGGTTCGACAGAGCGGCCGCGCTAGGGATTGTCGATGCCTGTCGTTCTTGCCGCTGCAGCCTTGTGCGTTTCCGTGACCGTCCATGACGGCGACACCATCCGCTGCGGCCGCGAGCGGGTGCGCGTCGCCAACATCGACGCGCCTGAACTGCCGGGCAGTCCCAAGTGCCAGGATCGCCGGGTGTCCTATGCCTGGTGCGATTACCGGGCAGGCGAGGCGGCGCGCGTGGCGCTCGTCCGGCTTGTCTCGCGCGGTCGGGTCATGATCACGCGGCTTGGCACCGATCCCTATGGGCGGACGCTTGCCACAATCTCGGTGAACGGCGTGGACGCCGGCGACTACCTGATCGCGCAGGGCCTCGCGAAGCCCTGGCGCTGACGCGCCCATTCGCACGCGGTGGCACTCTGAAATTTCCGGATCAGCCCGCTCTTCGTGCAGGTGCTGACGCACAAGGCCGTTGCGGTAAGCGGAGAGAAATCGAGGTTTCTCGTGCGATCTCGTTCTGACTTGCCCGGACATGCGCAGGCGGGAGTACCGCTTCGAGGGGAGGGTGCGCATGGACACCGGCGTGGTGCCGGGGTGCCCTGACGGGATGCAACCAAGGCAGACGGGTAGGAACGCCTGGGAACCTGCGGCCTGAACTGACGAAACCGCCCTTCGTTTGCCGATGAACCCTGCAGCGCCAGTCCCTGGCCGCAACCCAAAAGCAGCGGACCGTGAAGCCCTGCGGGCTTGCCGCACCACTCCTCGCTTTTGGGTTTCCCTCACGCCCGTTTGATTTTTGGCGTTCGGTGCGGGCCCGGGCCTTTGGCCCTGCCTGTGGTCTTCATCGGCGGGCGGTTCCGCCGAATTCAAGCCACGGAGAAACCCCATGAAGAACCTCGTCATCCTGATCGGCCGCATCGCTAGCCAACCCGAAACCCGTCACGCCGGTGAAACCGCGATTACCTCCTTCACTCTTGTCACCGACCGCCCCAAGCTGGTCGATGGCAAGACGGTCAAGAACGAGGCCGGCTACACCGAGACCCTCGCTGAGTTCCACCGCGTCACCGCTTTCAACGGCCTCGGCACTTCGGTCGCCAAGCACAAGAAGAAGGGCGACATGGTCGAGGTCCAGGGCCGCCTCCACTACTCGAAGTGGACGGACCGCGAGGGCGTCGAACGCTACGCGGTCGAGATCGTCGCCGAGGAAGTCCTCTTCCTCTGACCGGAGCCCGGGAGGCGGCAGCGCCGCCTCCCAACGGGGGGTGAGGCCAATCCCTGCCGGATCGTTGCACCCCCGATTTCTCACAAAGACAGGAATTCCCCATGACGATCACTGCCGAAACGCCGGTGTGGGATACGCCGAGCGGCATGGGCGGCACCTTCACGGTGGCGCTGCTTGAAGACGATCCTGCCTGTCCAACCGTCCTCGCGCGGGTCTGTTATGGCCGCCTCGATGAGGCAGGCCGCTACCATCCCTGGCGCGAATGGGATGGCTACACGTTCCGTGTCGCCCGCACCGAACTCGCTCATCCGCGCCGGTTTGCCGATCCGACCCCGCGCTACCGACCGCCGGGGTGAAGGTGGATGCCGCGTTGCACAAAATTCAACTGCCGGACCTTATTTCGCATTTGCAGCATTTAAGGCGTCACCCCATATCAGGAGTGCCTTTCAGGCATCCTCTCCCAAAACTTTCCAAGGGGCCGGCGCAAGCTGGCCCCATTTTTTTGCGCATGTCGATCTGGAGCGCAAGCCAACGGCACTGGCATTTGGCGGCCGCGGCCCATAGGGTCCGCCATCGCCAATTAGAGAAAGACCGCACGCAATGGCCGATGAAATGCTCCTGGATCATGTCGCCGATATTGTTTCAGCCCACGTCAGCAACAATTCGGTCGCGGCGGGTGATCTGCCAGGCCTGATCCAGTCGGTCTACGCTTCGCTGGCTTCGCTTGGTCAGGTGCCCGAGCCGACCGAGGAAGTCCGTACGCCCGCCGTGTCGGTGCGCGCATCAGTCAAACCCGATGCGGTTACCTGCCTTGATTGCGGCGCGAAGTTCAAGATGCTCAAGCACCATCTCAGCACCGATCATGGCATGACTCCGGCCGAATACCGCGCCCGCTGGAACCTCGCTGCTGACTATCCAATGGTAGCGCCGGACTATGCCGCTCGCCGCAAGGAACTTGCTCTCAAGATCGGTCTCGGACGCAAACCGCGTCAAGTGGCTGTGGTTGCACCCGCCAAGCTGAAGCGAACACGCAAGAAGCTTGGGGTCGCCTTCGGCTCGCAAGGTGTGGTTTCGGGAGGGGTGCTGGACGGTTCCTGAGTATTCAGTTCAGGGAACCTCGACTGGCACGGGGGCAAGCCCCTTCGCCCGCTTTGCGAGCTTTCGATCGAAGGTCACGAAAGCGCTGCAATGCCCGGCCTTGGCCAGATGCAACGCATCGGCAAAGTCCATCCCTTCGCCTAGCCAGTCGAGCGCCTGGGCAACTTCGACCGGCTCCTCCAGTGTGATACCTGGAAGACCACCGATCGCGCGGAGTCCGTCGGCAATAGCCGCGGGCGTGAAATTGTAACCGGCGCGCAGGACCCATTCGATCTCGAGCACGACGGTCGTTGCAACGAATACGTCGCCTTCCTTGATGACCTTGCGCGCCGCTTTGGCCTGCTTTTCATCGTCGGCGGTCAGAAACCTGACGACGATATTGGTATCAATCGCGCGCACGGCGCTTTGCTTCCTTCGCGATAGCTGCATCCATCTCCTCGAGCGACAGCGCGGGACCACTGTGGCGCATGGAGCCGAAAACCGCATCGATCACGGTTTCGGGAAAGGCCGGGGTAGCTCTGAGGAGCACCCCATCGGGCGTGTCTTCCACGGTCAGCCGGGTGCCTGCAGACCAGTGTCGCCCTTCGCGGATAGCCTTGGGCAGGATAACCTGCCCCTTTGTCGAGATCACCGTCGTGATCCGCTCCTGCATACCCATCTCGATCTCCAGCGGTAAGATGAAAGTAAGATAGCCGCGCATCCGATCCTTGGCAAGCCCATGCTGAGAACAGCCATCGCTGCTTCTCATATTGTGCGATTGTGCCGGTTCTGTCGTTTGTGACACTTTACCCGGCGGGTAGAGTGTCAGAACTGACAAACCGTACGAGGCACGCGAAAGGGGATTCACAAGATTCACCTTTTGTGCTCAAAACTGATCCATGCAGGACCAAACACACATTTCCGGCGTGGGAGCCATCTATGCAGCGTTGGCTGCGGCATCGAAACGCCCGCGATATGCCTTCCTTGTCCTCCAGCTCGTGGCTGAAGCAGCCGACGCCCGTGGCCGTGCCGGTCCGCTCGTCGGCCGAGGAGAAGCCCCGATGCTGCTACGCGACTGGCTATGCACCCAGCTTCTTCCCATGAGCGAGCAAAGCGTGCGCCGCGCAGGCCTGAGGGCCCGCGTAACGATCTCGCTTCAGCACCAGCTGACCGGCGATCCTGACGCCGATACAGCACGTGTCGATCACGCGGTCGAAGAGCAGGTCCTGGCCGTTGGCCGTGCCAATGTCAGCCGGGCGATCTCGGACCTTGTGCGTGCCGGGCTCGTGACGCGCCACTATGCGGGTTATGCCACCAATCACGAGAACCGCGGCGGTGGGCGTCATGCGGTCTATGTGGTTCGGCCTGTCGTTCTCAGGGCGCTTGGGAAGATTGCGGCAACGCAGAGCGTTATTCCATCCTCAGCAAGATGTCAGGGCGAGCTGTTCGCGGCCTAACTTGTTGATTTAACATATATCAACACCACGTCATGTCTTGTGGTGTAGTTTCAATGGCTTGATGGCATTATGCCTGTCCATTGTGTTTCGCTAATTATTTGGACGATCAAGGGAGTTGGAAGTGCAAGACGCCGTAGGCGGCTCACTTCCTACTCGATTGATCGTAACCCGATGGGAGCGGAACGGTTCAGTCTTCGGCGGACGGCAGCGGTTCGGGGGACTGTCCAGGGGACACGCGCGTCAGGACAGCTGTGTAGAGCTGACGCCAGTGTTCGGCTTTGCCGCGCTCACGTTCCGCCGTTCGGTCCGCCTTGGCCTTTTCGGCACGGGCATCCCGCAGTTCGGTCTCAAGCCGCTCGATCTTGTTGCGGAGCGCCGCTTCGATGTGCCGGTATTCCTCGGGCGTTCGCAGCGGGACCTTCTTGCCGTCGATGACCTCGGTTTCTGCACGGGTCTCGACGCGTTCCTCGCCGATTTCATCGGCGAAGTTATTGTAGAGGTACTGACGGCTGACCTTGGCCTCACGAGCCACCGAGACGAACGTCACAGCCTGCCTGGTCTCGCGCAGTTGCATGATTGCGTCCTCGACCGCGGCGCGCTTTTCAGCGCTACGACGGCTGCGGGCATCGTTGAGAGTGGCGATCCGTAGATCAGTCATTGCGTCGCTTCCTCCCGAGCAGCGCTCGGCCTGTAGCGCTGCTTTTGACCTTTGTAGAGACCGTGCTCCTCGATGGAACGGATGATGGTGTCAGTGTTGTGGACGGCATCCTTGTTGCGTTGCAGCCGCTTGCGCGTGATGTCGGCCATGCGGGCCTGACCGCCTTCCTCGTAATCCCGCGCTTCCTGTTCGAGGCCTTCGATCGCGACGTAAAGTCCGGCGCGCTCGCAGCGGAAGTGCTCGAGGTCGTCGCCATCGGCGCGGAAGAACCGGCAGGTCAGGCAGGCATGGGCGTGCTCGCACCATTCGCCAAGCTGGCCGGGCAGCGTACAGGCGCCGCCACTGACCCGCGTCGCCAGCATGGTTTCCTTGCGCAGCAGGAGATCGCCGACGGCCTCGTCGACCTTGCCCGCGATCGTGAAGAACTGGCCGCCACCTTTCCGCAGCAAGGCGTTCTTCTTGAGGTCGAGACGCTTGTTGACGTACATCGACGCCATATCGGGCGAGGCATGGCCCAGTTCGAACATGATGCTGAGGATGTCATGGCCTTCGGCCGCCATCTGCGTCCCGCGATGGTGGCGCAGTGGATGCCACGAGAAGTCGAACGGCTTGCCCTCGCCATCGACGATTCCATGCCTGAGGCACAGCATCTTGAGTTCCTGCAAGGTCCAGTTGTAGCCGAGGAACGACTCCCGTTTGCCGGAGAAGACCGGGAACAGGTATTTGGTGACGCGCCCGTAACGCTGCCGGACATGATCCCGCTGCGCCTCGATCAGCTTGATCATCGCCTGGTGCGCAGGATCGGTGACCAGCAAGGGCTTGGTATTCCAGCGGCTG
Organism: Sphingomonadaceae bacterium; assembly: GCA_009926135.1. Taxonomy (GTDB): domain Bacteria; phylum Pseudomonadota; class Alphaproteobacteria; order Sphingomonadales; family Sphingomonadaceae; genus Novosphingobium. The sequence continues at coordinate 174,400 of RFPL01000006.1, read as the reverse complement.
ACCTTGTTCTGCCAGAACGTGAACAGCATGAAGCGCGTGTCGTGCGGATCGGGCCGCAGGCAGTCGAAGAGCAGGGCATGCAGGTCTTCGGCCCGCGCCCCGGTCGTGACGCCGATCATGAAGATTACCGGGATAGGGGCGGGCAGTTCGTCGAGCCTGGCCACCATGGCCGCCAGGGCTTCCGGCGGGGCGGCCCGGTTGGCACCCTCGCGTGATGCGTAAAGCCGGTTCCGCGGGTCGTCCGGTGCCTGCTTGTAACGGATGCGCCGTGCGGCGCGCTTGTCGAGTGCGATCCGCGGCCATTGGCCTGGCAGCAGGACCGGAGCCGCGCGCAGGAGTTGCACGATGTCGGTGTACCAGTTCTTGCCTGCGGCATTTCGCGCGTTTCCCCATGCGAGGTAACGCTCCATCGTCAGTTCAGTGACTCGCCCGGGCTCGGCGATGCCCTCGCCGTGCAGGAACTGCCCGAAGGTTCGCAAGCGCGATTGCATTCCCACAAGGGTCGCCGGCGCAAGTTCGCCATGTGCGACCTTGTCGAGCAGGAAGCCGCGCATCAACGGGCGCAGCCAAGGCTCGAAGCACAGGAAGTTCAGATAAGTGTCGCTTCGGCGTTGCCGGTCGCGGAAGCGCGTGTCCTCCTCGCTGTAAAGATCGTTGATCCAGATGATGTCGCGGTCATGCATCGGCGCCATCTGCGCCCGATTGATGATCGAGAAGCGATGGATATCACCGAACAGCTGCACTTCCGGTGATCGATACTGGGTGGTGACGATCTCGCCGTCCCGGATCCATTGGCGGGTCTGGCTTTGCCTCCGCCGCCCGTACTGTTCGCCGTACCATGTGGCGTAGAGTTCGAGGACGGCATCGTTGTGGCATTTCGTCTTCGCAGTATCGCCATCTGACGCGCCGAAGCCCGGGTGGGGGATGTCCGCCAGACAGCCCGCTCCAAAATGCTGAAGCAGGCTTGCGCCTTCCTCGACGAGATATCGGATCACCGGGATCCGGCGCTGGAACCATTGGGTGTCGGCCTTGCGATCATCGAGCACCGATGCCGCGAGGTAGGCCTTGATCTCGTTGGTCAGCACCGGAACCGCAGCGCTGAGCGGCAGACTTGCGTATGTCTGGCTCAGCCAGGAATGGCCGAACACCTCGTTCATTATGGCGTCTGACCAGACAGGATTCTCAACGAGAAGGGGGGATAGTCCCCCGAGCCGAGCTTCGAGCCAGTTGCTGTAGCGATCGGTATCATGCGGTGTGCCGCCGACGAGCGCCAGCGGCGTCATGCCCATCGCATATCCCTTCTAAGAAGCTCTGCCTCGCGAAGTTTCTCAAGCCTTTCATGCACCTCGTCGGGACCTGTGAGGTAAAGCCTGCGGATTTCCGAGGCGAACAGGTGCTGGTAGAACGCGGCCGTTGTCTGCGGGCTGGCATGTCCGAGGCGATCGGCCACTTCGAGCAGGCTGTATCCCGCCGCGATCGCTTCGGATGCATGGCTGTGGCGGAACATGTGCCAGCTGAAGTCGATATGCGTGCGCTGCTCGAGCAGGCCCGCGAGCTTTTGGGCATAGGACAGGCTCATGGCGTGCCCGATCATGCCGACTTTCACATTGGCGAAGACGTACTCCGCTCCGGACTCGAAGGCCGGGAGATATTCGTCGCTGGTGAGGTAGTCGACGTACATGTTGAGCACGTAGTCGTGGACCGGCACACCGCGCGTCCGGCCGGATTTGGCGCGGGCGCCATTGGCATTGTCTTCGCGCGGAACGACCCAGACGACCTTTTCAGCGAGGTCGATGTCGACATGGCGCAGACCCAGCGCTTCGCCGATCCTGAGACCGGTATTGTAGAGCAGCACGATCAGGAACGCGTCGCGCGCGAGACCGCACGCCTCGATCAGCCGCAGGACCTCGCTTGGCGTCAGGCGCTTCTTGAGCACCTGCTGCTGTACACGGCCGGGATCGCCCGACAGATAGCGGTCCTTGCGCCGCGTCGTGCGACGCTGGCTGATATGCTCGAGGAACGGCTTGTAGATCCGGTGCCCGTCATAGACCTTGCTGACCTCAGCCGTATCGACCGCGAAGTCGTCGGTGCCGTTATAGAAGCGGTAGAACGATTTGATCGCCAGCTGGATCTGGTTGCGCGTCGATGGCGCCAGAACCCGCGTTTCCTGCTTTCGCAGCAGGATCAGCCGCGGGCTCGGCAAGGCATCCTTTCGCCGGGCAAGCCGCCAGGCAAGGAAGCCGTCGTAGAGCGCAACCGTGGCTTCATGGATGCCGGCGCCGTTGGCGCCGAGGAAGTTCGCGAAGTCGACGACATGGCGAACATACGCGCGGATCGTGTTCGGAGACGCGTGCGTCTGCTCGAGATGGACGATCCAATGACGTAGGCACTCGACGACGTCGCCGTGATCATCCAATACCGTCCACGACCGGCGGCCGCCGGGCATTTCGATACGCGCTGCCTGCCAGGGCGTCGTGGCGAACGAAGTGGACACGGTCGCTGATACTGTTGAAAGACCGCCGTGACTGCAAGCCTTTCCCCATCACACTGGACACAGTTTACATGGACAGTTGCGGTATCGCTATTAACATAATCATTATTATCAATCTTTGTCGTTGTAAGCGCAATATAGAGATGTCCCATCCCGCAAAGTAGAGATGTCCCATTGCGATGGGTGCTCGCGGGCAACGGTGGCATGGTCATCCTCTGCTTTGGGGGATGCGCTTATGACGGTGGTGGCGAGGAGCCGTGGCGAGCTTTCGCGGTACGATACGCTGCTTCGTTTCGAGCGCGGTGAATTGAGGATCGAAGGTGCAGCGATGCTCCTCGCGGTCTGCCGCCGCCAGCTTTACCGGTTGCTCGACCGATTGCGTGCTGATGGCCCCAAGGGTCTCGTATCCTGGAAGCGCGACCGCCCGAGCAATGAGCCGCTGCGGCGGCAATCGCGTTAACGGCAATTACGGCTAACCAAACATCGCAGGCGACGTCGGCGCGCGCCCCAGCCATGCTGTGATGTTCACAGCGCTTGCAAAACTTCGTAGTTTGCGTATATTCCGCAGCAAAGGAGTTCCATTCATGGCGCAGACCGCCACCTCGGAAGAAGTCTCGCGGTCGTTCGGCCGGTTCGGGCGGCAGGCGCTGCAGGCGCCGCTGACCATCACCCATCACGGGCGCGAAAGCCTCGTGCTGCTCTCGCACGCCGAATATGAGCGGCTCAGGCGCCGCGACCGGCAGGTGATGACGATCGATCAAGTGCCGCGCGAGCTGCGCGACGAAGTTGCGGCGGCGCGCTGGGGCGCGCCGGCCGCAGCTGACGACGAGGCGTGAACCTTCCCGAGCCGGTCCCCGGGCTGGTCATTCGCTATGCCTATCTGTGGAGTCACGAGGCCGCCACCGGTCTCGAGGAGGGCGGCAAGGACCGCCCGGCGGCGATCCTGCTGACGACCCGCGCGCGCAGCGGCGACACCGTCGTGCTGGCGCTGCCGGTGACCCATGCGCCGCCCGCCGATCCTGCGCTGGCGGTCGAGATTCCGGTCGCGATCAAGCGCAAGCTCGGGCTCGACGCCGAGCGCTCGTGGATCATCCTCACCGAACTCAACCGCTTCGTCTGGCCCGGCCCCGACCTTCGGCCGATCTCTGACACCTCGACCCGCTACACATTCGGCCTGCTGCCCGAGGCACTGTACGAGACGGTGCGGAGCAAGTGGCTGGAAGCCTATGACCGGGGACAAGTCTCTGAGGTGGTCCGGACCGTGTGAGGCGTCCAACGCGACCTTGCAATCCGCTCAGCCCTCAGTTGACGCTCTTGCCCGGTGGCCCACTTTGAGGGCAAGCCTTTGAAGCTCCTCCAGTCGCAGGCCTTGCTTGCGCCCGGCTCCGGCACGGCGGTAAGGATGCCGTAACGGCGTCAGCGCGCACCGCCGCCCCTGTTGTTCGATCAGCTCGCCGCTCAGCTATGCCGCCAGGTTGGCGGCGAGGTTCCGTAATCTGGGTCCGACCGGGCGGGTTCGTGCATGGCGAGGGGGGCCCATATCGGGGACTGACGGCGCTCATGGGGACCGTCGATCCAGCCCGGGAACCCGGCGACTCTGCCCTTGCAAGCCGATGAACCATGCGCCGCCAGGCCGCTGGCGCAACCCAAAAGCCACGGACCGGGTCAGCTTGCTGCGCAGCTTCCCGCACCACTCCTCGCTTTTGAGTTCCCCTCGCTCCCGCTCGGTGCGCCCGCGACCTTCAGGCGTCGCCTGTCCAGTTCATCGGCGGGCAGTTCCGCCGAGCCCACAACTGGAGGTAAGTTCCATGAAGAATCTCGTCATCCTGATCGGCCGTCTCGCCTCAGCTCCAGAAACCCGCAACGCAGGCGACACCGCGATCACCAACTTCACCCTGGTCACCGACCGGCCCAAGATCGTCGATGGCAAGGCGGTCAAGAACGCCAAGGGCTATACCGAGACGATCCCCGAGTTTCACCGGATCACCGCGTTCAACGGCCTCGGCAACTCGGTCGCCAAGCACAAGGCCAAGGGCGACCTGGTCGAGGTCCAGGGCCGGCTCCACTACTCGAAGTGGACCGACCGCGAACAGGTCGAGCGCTACTCGGTCGAAGTGGTCGCCGAAGAGGTCCTGTTCCTCTGACCCCCCGGCAAGGCGGCGCTGCTCCGGCAGCGCCGCCTTCGCTTTCTTCGAGAAAGGACCAGCCGATGCTCGACCTCGAAGCTCCCTTCCGCACCCGCGATCCTGGTGAAGCCGCAATCCGGCTCGACCGGCTCGAACGACAGGCCGAGACCCGCGACCGCTTCGTCGCCGCGCTCGACTACGACGCGCTTTCGGCGACCGAACAGCACCGCCTCCTCGCCGACGACGAAGCCGTCAGCGAAGCCATCGCCTTCGCCCATTTCTACCTCATCCATCTCGCCGATGTCGCGGCGCACGCGCCCGACTGCCGGCTCGCCGCATGACGAGCCAATGGCGTGACCCAACCGCCGCTGCCGGCCTGCTCGCAACCATAGCCGCCAAGTAGGCGAAACCGCTCCGCACGCCGCTTGCGGGGAGCCTTCGGGGTCCCCCTTTTTTTGCTGAGAAGGCCTTGGAATTCTGCTAGGCAGAATGCCATGGCGACGCATTCCAAACCGCTTTCGCACGGCACCCGCAGCTTCCGGCTCCGGCTCGATGCGGCGCTCGCCATCGCTTCGCTCGGCCTCGCCGCCTGGTTCATCGTCCTGCTGCGCAGCATCGGATGAACCGCCGCCCGAGCGATGCCTATGGCCGGACCCTATACGGCGCCTGGGTTCACCGCGATTTCTATCCGCTGCGCTGGATCCCCGCACCGCTGATCCTGTGGCTCCTCCATGGCCATGTCCCGACGCTGTTCATCATCGTCGGCGTTTTGGCCTATTCCGCCATGCTCGCCCACACCATGGTGTTCCTGATGCCCAAGGACACCGTGCCAAGGCATCTGAAGCGGAAGACTGTTGGCGCCTGCCCGCCTTCCGATGGAAGCCGGGCACCGCGCTCTACTCGCTAGGGCTTGATGCTTTCCTCACGGAAAGCCTGAAGCCCAAGCTCGCCGAGCCTTTGCCAGCAAAGGCTCGGCCCTTTCGGGTAACGATCGTCCGCTGCGCCTGGCGCATCATCCGCCATGCGGATTGGACCTTAATGGCCATGTCGGAAAGCCCCTCCCCAAAGTCCGTTCGCGCGCCAGCAACGCGGAAAGACGAGCGGCCTGGATTGGTGGACGCACTCGGTCCCGCGCGGCCTTGCGGCCCGCGCTCCTGCGGGTGCGGCGTCTTCATGAGGCCGCAGGCACTCCCGCCGCGCCCTGCTCGCCCGCCTGCCTGCGATCGACATGCTGCCGATCGGCGAGGCGCGGTCTCGCGGGCGCGGTCCGGGGGTGCCGTCACGGTTGTCTTTTAAGGCGAGTTTTGCGGTTAACCCCGAACGCCCACGCTTTTCTCGAAAATCGGGGGTTCGGGGGCAAAACCTATCTCTCTCTCATCTCGGTGGCTGACGGGATCAGCATCGCCAAAGCATGACGCCTGGCGCTTGGCGTCCGTCAAGGATCAGCGGTATCCAATTTTTGCCGCCTCCGGGCTGCGCCCGGGCGGAAAAATCGGTTCCTCCGCTGCCCGCCGAGGCGGCTTCGCGGCCCTGGGCCGCTCGTCCTGTGACCTCCTGATCGCGGCGTCCTGACAGCTGCATCTTTCATCAGCGTGATGAGGGAGTTTTGCAAATGGAGGTTTCAATGACCAATCGCTTCAGCAACTTCACCGACTTTGCCGAGCACTACGCCGAACTCGTCGCGGCGCCCGACTATGCCAGCGCCTTCGCCGAGCAGACCGAGATCGCCAAGATGAGCGTGGCCGACGAGCCTACCTCGGCCGAAATGCCCGATCCGGAAGCAGCCCAGGCGGCAATCGAGCTGATGCTCGCGACCGTGTTCGACCTGTTCCGCGACACCCGGATGGAAGACTTCTCGGCCGAAGTCGCCTGGGGCATCGCCAACAGCTTCCACGTCGTCTCGAAGCGGCTCGACGACCGCGAGGACAGCGTGGCGAGCAAGCTCAAGGACAAGCTGCGCGAATACGATCCTTCCGAGGTCTACGCGACCGACGTCGAAGACCTCACGATCCAGGCGCGCAGCCTTGCCGAAGCGCGCGATGCGATGGAGTGCATGCGGGACCATGCCGCCAAAATCTACCTCGTCGAGACCGGACGGCCGTTCTCGCCGGTGCGGGGATCGCGGGTCAGCTCGAAGTCGAACGCGTCGATGATCGAAGCCCATGACTACCTCGCCGGGGAAGCCGCGCGCCGCCGCGAGAAGTTCGCGCCGCAAGGCCCGGTCGTCACCTTCTCGGGCGGGCAGGACTACGCCGACATCGCCCTGGTCAACGACTATCTCGACTCGATCCGCGAACGCATCCCCAACATGGTGCTGGCGACGACCGCGCAGAACAAGGGCGCCGACGTCATCGCCGCGACCTGGGCATCGCGCCACGAAGTCCCGCTGGTCTTGTGCAAGGTCAATTCCGCGCATGGCCGTTCGGGGCCGTTCCGGCGCAACGAGCGGATGCTGGCGTTGAAGCCGGTCGAAGCCATGGTCTGTGGCGGCGGCGGCATCCAGGCCAATTTCGCCGACACCATGCGCAAGGCCGGCGTGCCGATCCATGTGCTGCGCCAGCAGGCCAGCCCGACCGAAGAGCATGACACCTCGGGTGCCAACGCCGAGCCGCACCGCCGCACCGCGAACGGTGCCGACCTGCCGCCCTTCTGAAGCCAGGTCGCAGCCAAATCGAAAGGGTGTCCAGCCTCGCGCTGGATGCCCTTTCCTTTTGCCGATCGGACAACTGGGAAAGCGCGCGCCGCGGTGCCAAGGGATGGTGTTTTGCGGTTAACCCCGAACGCCCTCACGGGGTTCGGGGGCAAAACCAATACTCTCGCAGCCTTCCAAGCATGATGACCTCAACCGGGCCGCGTCAAGGATGCGCGGTCCCCCCAATTTTTCTGGCCAGTCGCTTCGCTTGGTGTCCAAAAAATCGGCTCCCCCGCGCCCCGCTTCGCGGCTGCTGCGCAGTCCCTGACCCGGCCCGCCACGGTCATCCTGTGAAGAAGCCTCTTCAATGAGTTTCACAGGAGGTTATCATGACCATGACTGCCACGCTTTCCCCGGTTCCCGCTTTCAACGCCCTGGCCTTCGACGACGCCGTTCGCAGCGCGACGATGCGCGCCTATCACAGCTTCTTCGACCAGCACGTGATCGAAGCCGGCGACGGCAGCTACATCGCGCTCGACGAGGGCGACTATGGCGCCCTGCCCCAGCATCTGATCGACCGGATCGTCCACAGCGTTCCGGGCATGATGGCCGACGAATTCGAGCCTGACAGCGATGACGCGATCGCCGCCGCAGCCTCGTTCCTCGCCGCCGGGATCGACATCGATTTCGACGACGGCGACGTGCCGTTCTGAGCGCAACACCGAAGCCGGAAGGGACCCCGCGAAGGTCTCTTCCGGTCTCTCTTTTTGCGAGGCGGGAAGTGCCCGCTCGGGGGCATCGAACCCCCTCGCGCGCCGCGCCTCAAGCGAGGCGCATCAAGGCGCACGGATCCAGCAGCTTGATCCGCCTTGCACGCGCCGATGCCCGAACCTAGTCTCGCGATACACCATCCGACGAGGAGCCGCCGCCATGGAAGACGCGCTTGCAGAAATGGAACGTCGTCTTGCGCAAGCGGGCATCGCGGTAACCCGTCTTGGCACCGAATATTGGCTGGTCAGCGACCCCGGCTCCGAGACCTGCATCTATGTCACTATCACGCAAAACGCGATCACCGGACGTCCTGACTATTGGACCCCTTGCGCCCCTTCTTATGCGCTCGAATATACAACCCCGATCAGCGCCAAAATCGCGGACATCGACGAGCAAATCGCGATGGAACGCCTGCAACGCAATCGAGCCGCGAGCGCTCCGCGAGATCGACTGCCGAGCGCGCCATAGACCACGTCAGCGCAGGCATGGTGCCCGGTTTTGTCCTGGGCAATGCGCAGCGCCCGCAATGCCAGCTGCATCGCCGCGCGCAGTCCCCTGACCGGGTTTGTCCCAATCGATTTCGCGCTGGGTTTCATTCGCCAGTTCCGTCCTTGCGATGACCTGAACATCGGTCCGGCCCTTCGCGGTTTTGCGGTCCCAAATCACCACCGCAATGAACTCTCGACCGAACCAGCGCCATCAATCTTGGGTCAATCCAGCGCCAATCGGCGCGATGTTTGGCGCAAGCGGGACGGCTCCGACCCATGCACGCGAAACCGGCAAACTGGACGCACGAGCGAACCGGGATCAGAAGGGAAGAGCAGCACACCTTACACGGTGCCCGGTCGTGGGAATGGCGGAAATCAGCCATTCTGGGTGTAGTGAAAGCGCATGACGCGAACGGCCTTGCAGGGCCGATACGATCGAAGCCGAGGAAAACCGGGCTTTCTTTGGTAATGACGCCGTAGGGACATTTTCCCTTTCAGAACAGTGCTTGCGTCACCTGTCGCTGCCCCCTATAACGGTGGGGCGAAGCATCCACCAACCCTGCGCAGCAGCGGGTTGGACATGGATAGGAAATCATTCTTCCAGTTGCGAAGAACGAGCGAGTTCGACGCCACCTTGGCGCGGCTCCGCGCGCTTACCAACAAGAGCAGCGCCCAAGTCGTTCGCGATGCCCTGAAGCATTATGCCGCCGCCGTTCTGGGCGGTAGCGATCTCGAGCGCCGGCGGCAAACCACCAACGAGTTCCTGTTCCTCGTCGCCGACCAGATTCTGGCCGACGCCAACCCCCAACTTCATGACACCTTGATGAGCGAGGCTTCGCGCCGGACGGAGGAGCTTTATGCGCGCATTTCACGCTGAGCAGCCCCGCGCCGCGATCGCGAACCGCGATCTGTGCATCGCCCCCGCCTCGCCCCGCCAGCGTCTCCGTCGACGGCCCACGGGAGGCTGCCGATGAGCGCGCCCAACACCTATTCGGACGTCGCCCGCCCGGGCAAGCTCACCCACCATTCCGGGCGCGGAACGATGCCGCGCAACGCAGGCAATTTCACCCGCGGCTCGCAGCTCATCACCCACGAATTCCTGATGTGGTTTTCCTCGGCCAGGCTGCCGCTGCTGTTCTGGCTGATCGTCTTCGCGCTGGTCTTCGCGGCCGCGCTCGCGCTCAAGCTGCGCGAATACGAAATCCAGATGATCCTGATGAAGATCTACGCCGCCGGTTGGCTGTTCATGGAGTTCAATCCCGGCAAGATCATCAACCTCACCGTCGCTTCGGGCGAAGTCCTTCCGGCCCCGATCGGGATGGTCGCGAGCCACCCAGATGTCGTTGCTGCCTGGGGGCGCTTCATGCGTTGCTTCTGGGGCTCGCTGTTCATCTCGCTGTTCGTCTCGCTACCGCTGTCCTACTGGTTCATCGTCTTCTCCAAGAAGCGCGGCCAGTCGATCCTCGAAGAGCGCCACCAGCGCGGCGCGATGCTCACCGACGCCCCCGAATTGACCCTGGCGATCCGGCGCCACAACGCCGCGCTCTTTTCCGAAGAAGCGCGCCAGCTGTTCCCCGACAAGACGGTCGATCAGGTCGCCGCCCTGCCCGCGATCGAACGCAAGGCGGCAGGCCTGCACAGCCCCTATACGCTCGCCCGCATCCCCTATCCGTGGCGCGACGAACAAAGCCACACCATGATGATCGGCACCACCGGGACGGGCAAGACCACGCAGATGCGCGACATGCTCGCGCAGGTCCGCAAGCATCGCGACCGCGCGGTCGTGTTCGATCTGACCGGGGCCTTTGTCGAAGCTTTCTACAATCCCGAAACCGACGTGATCCTGAACCCGATGGACCGGCGGTGCCCGACCTGGACGCTCTTCGACGAGGCGCACAGCCACGCCGACTTCACCAATATCGCCGCCGCCATCCTGCCGGTCGATGGCGGCGCGTCGGAGCCGTTCTGGATTCTCGCCGCGCGCACCCTGTTCGTCGAAACCTGCATGAAGCTCGTCAAGGACGGCAAAGCGACCAACCAGGCGCTCGCCTCCAAGCTGATGATGGCCGACCTGAAGGCGATCCACAAACTGCTCGAAAACACCGTCGCCGATCCGCTCACCGCTCCCGAAGCGGCGCGCATGGCGGAATCGATCCGGGCGGTCTTCAACACCAATGCCCAAGCGCTGCGCTTCCTTCCCGAAGACAATCCGCGCTTCGCGATCACCGACTGGATCCGGGATGAAGACAATCCCGGCGGCATCCTGTTCATCACTTCCTCGCACAACGAGCTTACACTCAACCGCTCGTTGCTGACGCTGTGGATGAACATCGCGGTTCACACCCTGATGCGCCTGCCGCGCACCCGCTCCTTGCGGACCTGGTTCTTCTTCGACGAAGTCCATGCGCTCCACCGCCTCCCCGCGATCGAAGAAGGCCTGACGACCGCACGCGGCTTTGGCGGCGCCTTCGTCCTTGGCATCCATTCCTTCGCCAAGCTCGCCGAGACCTATGGCCGCGAAGGCGCGGTGCATTTGAACTCGCTGGCGCGGACCAAGCTGGTGCTCGCCACCGCCGATCGCGAGACCGCCGAGCATTGCTCCAATTTCATCGGCCAGCGCGAGGTCCGGATGATGGACGAAGCCTATAGCTACGGTTTCTCCAATATCCGCGACGCCGCCACGATCACCCCGCGCAGCGAAATCCAGCCGCTGGTCATTCCCGACGACATCATGAAGCTGCCCAACCTGCACGGTTTTGTCGTCTTCCCGCAGGGCTTCGACGCCGCGCGGATCAAGCTCACTTACATCCACTATCCGGTGATCGCGCCGGGCTACGACCTGCGCGAAAATGTTGAACCGCTCGGTTATGTTGACGTCGACGGCGACGCCAGGAAGGACGGCGAAGCCGGTGGCCGCGAAGCGGGCGCCGCGCCTGAAAACGCCCCATCCGACAAGGACGCCGCCGCCGCCGTCGAGCGCGCTCAGGCCGACCTCGCGCCCGATAAGGTCGCGCCCGAGCAGCCGACCCAAGAGGCCGCTCCCGCCGATCCCCAGGCGGATCAGACCCTCTACCAGCCCGAACGCTTCTCGCCCGAACAGCCCGCTCTCCCCGACGCGCGCCCGGCAAGCGACAAAGCCGAGCACGATATCGCCAAACCCAAGCAACCTGCCCAGCCGTCCCAGCGTCAGCCCGACCTTGCCGGGCGCGAAGCGGTCGAACCGTTCGAGGCCGAGCGCAAGACCGGCAAAGCCGCGCTCGGCGACAAGGGTCCGGGCAGCGACACGCCCGAAATCGCCGATGACGGCGAACTGGGCATCTGAGCCGTGCGACGCCCCTGCCCCCTTTCCGGAAACAACCGCATAGCGCCCTGCCCCGCGCCGCCGGCCGTGATGCGCGATCGAGGAATTCGGCCATGCACTCGATAGCCGCCGTCAGCTCGGCCGCAGGGGCCGCCGCCTATTTCAACAATGACAATTATTACACGCAGGATGACGCGGAACCGGGCGAGTGGTTCGGCAAGGGGGCGGAGGCGCTCGGCTTGTCGGGCGAGGTCGACAAGGCGACGTTCGAGAAGCTGCTGGGCGGCGAGCTGCCCGACGGGACCAAGGTCGGCGACGTCAAGAACCGGCGGCTCGGGCTCGACCTCACCTTCTCGGCGCCCAAATCGGTTTCGATCATGGCGCTGGTGGCCGGCGACAAGCGGCTGGTCGAGGCGCACAAGACCGCGGTCAAGGCGGCCGTCGCCTATATCGAGGCGCATCACGCCGAAGCGCGCAACTATTCGCGCAATCCCAATGGCGAAGCCGAGAAGACCGGCAACCTGATCGCCGCGATCTATACCCACGACACCAGCCGCGCGCTCGATCCCAACCTCCACGGCCATGCCGTGACCATGAACGCGACACAGGCCCCCGACGGCAGCTGGAAGGCGTTGTGGAACCAGGAGATCTGGAAGAACAACACGACGATCGGCCAGGTCTATCACGCGGTCCTCAGGAATCTCGTCGAAACGCTCGGTTACATTGTGGAAGCCGTCGGCAAGCACGGCACCTTCGAGATCAGGGAGGTACCCAGGGAAGCGCGCGACGAGTATTCGACCCGCCGCCACGACATCCTCGAAAAGACCGCCGAGCTGGGGATCGAATCCCCCGAAGGCCGCAACAGGGTCGTCATCAACACCCGCGACGCCAAGCTCAATATCGAAGACCGGCCCGCACTCATCCAGTCATGGCGCGACCGCCTGACCTTCGATGCCGCGGCGCTGCGCGATCGGGCGATCGCCAGAGCCGACCTCAACCGGCGCTCGCCCGTGATCGAAACCGCCCACGCGGTCTTCGCCGAAATGAAGGCGCGCTTTGCCGCGCTCTCCGGCGGCGACCCGCTGCTCACCGCCGGCATCGGCGCGCTGCGGCTCAGCGCCGCCGATATCCGCGCCGAACATGCCACCGCTTCGGCGGTGCGGCACCTGTCCGAACGCGAGGCCGCGTTCAAGACCAGCCACCTGCTCGCCGCCGCGCTCAACCTCCAGGTCAAAGGCGTCGAACCGGGTGCGGTGATCGCCCGGATCGACCAGCTCATCGCGCAGGGCACGCTCATCCCCGGCACCAGCGGGCGGATCGACGGCCATGCCGACATGGTGACCACCCCGCAGTCGCTGCAGATGGAAACCGCTATCCTCGAGCGGATCGCATCGGCCGCGGACCAGGGCAGGATCTACGCCGACCCCGAAACCGCCGCGCAGCGGCTTCAGCAGGCCGCGTCGGCGCCGGGCGTGGCACGCGAGGGCAAAGCGGGCTGGATGCTCAACGCCGGCCAGCTCGCGGCCGGGATCGCCATTCTGGCTTCACCCGAGCGCCACCTCAACGTCCAGGGCGTCGCCGGTGCGGGCAAATCAACCTTGCTCGGGGCGGTCAACGCTGTCCTCGCCGGGGACGGCATCCGCTTTTTGGGGCTCGCTTTCCAGAACAAGATGGTCGCCGACCTCAGGGATGCCGGGCTCGAAGCACGCACGATCGCGAGCTTCACCAACCAATATATCCGCGCCGCCTGGCAGCCGGGCAGCGCGGCAGGCACGAACTCGCGAGCCGAGCTCGCCAATACCCTGATCGTCGTCGACGAGGCCTCGATGGTCTCGACCCGCGACATGGAGCGGCTGACCTTCATCGCCGAACGGCTCAAGCTCGACAAGCTGATCTTCATGGGCGACCGCCAGCAGCTCTCGGCGATCGAGCAGGGCAAGATGTTCGCCGCTTCGCAAGCGGCGGGCACCACCACGCTCAGGATGGACGAGAATATCCGCCAGCGCAATTCGCCGCTGCTGCTCGCGGTCTCGGCGCTCTCCAATGCAGGCTACGCTTCGCACGCCATCGGCCTTCTCGCCCAGCACGGCCGCGTCACCGAGGCGGGCGCCAACCACATCGAAGCCACAGCCGATCGCTGGATCGGGCTTTCGGCCGAAGCGCGCGAGCGCACCGCGATCTTCACCGCCGGGCGCGACGACCGCAACCAGATCAACCGCCTGGTCCAGGAGGCGCTCAAGGCCGAAGGCAAGCTTGGCGGCGAGGGCCATGCCGCCACGGTCCTGCAAAGCGCCAACACCACCCGCGAGGAGCTGCGCTACGCCGCCACTTACCGGAGCGGCCAGATCCTCGAGGCCCGCATGGGGGTGCGCGAACTCGGGCTCGGGCGCGGCCAATACACGGTCACAGCGATCGCCGGCGACGGCAAGATCGTCCTCGCCGGCCCCGACGGCAAGGAGCGCAGGATCGACCCGCAGCAGATCGATGCCCGGCACCGCTACGACCGGCTGACGCTCCACGATGTCAAAAGGCTCACGCTTCACGACGGCGAGACGATCTTCTGGCGCGAGAAGCACAAGGACCTCGGCATCGACAAATCGACCTACGCCAAGGTCGTCACCGCCGACAAAGACCATGTCACCATCGAGCTCGCCAAGGGCGAACGCATCACGCTCCCCAAGGGCCATGCCATGCTCGAACGGCTCGATCTCGGCTATGCGCTCAACGCCCACATGGTCCAGGGCATGACCAAACCCGAAGCGATCGAGCATATCGCCTCGAACCAGACCCACCTCGCCAGCCAGCGCACGCAGAACGTCCTCAACACCCGAGCCACCGAAGACATGCACGTCGTCACCGACGACGTCGGACGGCTCAAGGCCCAACTCGATCGCACCCCGGGCGACAAGACCTCGGCGCTCGAAACGGTCGGCAAGCTGCAGATCGACAAAGCGACTCCCGATCCGATCGCCCGCGAGCATATCCGCCTCCCCGCCGAGCTCAAGGACCGCATCGCCGCGCTCGGCTCCGCGAAGCCGCCCTCGCTCCCGGTCCCCGAAAAGCAGCTGGGGCTCGAACTGTGAGCGGCCGCATTCGCCCAACCGCCTTCAAGGCCGCGCCCGCGCAGCCCGCGCGCTTCCTCACCGCGATGCTCGAGGGCTCGTTTTCATGCCTCATCTTCCTCGCGACCATCGCGCTCGTCGCCCCATCGGCGCAGGCGAGAAGCCTCGCCATGATCGGCTTCGCCGCCACCAGCGTCGCGATCGCGGTCATGCTCGCGCTTCCGTCCTCCTGGATCCGCAAGGCCGGCGACGCCCGTCATGTCGACGGCCCGGGCCCCGAACGCCCCGAAGCGCCGCGCGGAGGAGAACCAGCCGGGGCCCTGCCGCATGGCCATCGAGGAGAAGCAGCATGAGTCACCTGTTCGACACCGAAGTCGGCGATTTCTCGTCCGAGAAGGCCGCCGAAGATTGGGCCGAGGCCAATGGCATCGACCTTCGCGACATCCACACCCGCCGCATGGGTGATGGACGCATAACCCTGAGCGTGCGCCGGTCATCGCTCGGGGATTCATCGGACCGCGACCACCGTTTTGGCCGCACGACCGGCTTTTTCCGCTGAAAGGACCAAGACAATGAAGTTCGTAACCATACTGGCGCTGCCGCTGGCGTTTCTCGCCGGCGCAACCGCCGCCAACGCCGCCGCTGGCGACTTCGCGCAAACGAAATCCGACCAGCCTGCCGCAACTATGCCAGCGCCCAAAGGCGAGCATGACGGCCATCAGGAAACGCTCGAAAAGCGCGACCACGACAAGATCTGGGCGCTGCTCACGGCGCGCACCGACATCGACGCTGTCCACCGCACGCTGATTGAGCACATCCGGCCCGACCGAGACCCTTCGCTCGCCGACTATCTGCGCGGGCAGCTCGCCAAAGAGCGCATCAGGGCGCAGCTGATCACCGACAAGGCCGGGTTCGCGCAGACCTACGCCGACGAACTGGCGGCAGTCGCCCAAGCGATGCGCGCCGCCGCGCAACAGGGCGACCTCAATCCCGCACAGATCCAGCTGCTGCGCAACGCCGCCGCGCCGATGGTCGAGGAAGGGACCAAATACGACGCCGTCGACCTGCGGCCGATCAAGGCCCATTTCGCCATGACCGACGAAGAAGCGGCCGCCGCCGGCTATCCCTGCGAAGCCGCAACGATCGCGCGGATCGACGCCAAGACCGAAAACGCGGTCGAGCGTGAAATGGTTCGCGCGGCGATCATCGCCTATCGCGACAGCGCGGCCGATGCGCGCACGCGCAAGACGGCGCACGCGCTCCATGTCGCCGCAGGCCAGGACTGCGACGACTGCCCGGAATGCACAGATTGTTCCGAATGCGCCGAAGGCACCTGCAGCGACGCGGCGCACAAGCAAGCCAAAAACGTCCACTGCGTGGATTGCCCCGACGAGGCGACCGCCTGACATTCGAATGATGCGGCCCGGTGGGCACCCGGGCCCCTCATTGGCTGGAGCGACAATGCGCAACACCGTCAAATTTCACCGGACCCAGCTAGGCCTCACCCAGCGCGAACTTGCGCGTCACGCCAATTGTTCGCGCGCCTATATAATCGGCCTCGAAGCCGGCAAAACCCCCAACCTCGACACCGCCTTCAGGATCGCCCAGGTCTTCGATAAACCCGTCGAAGCGATCTTTATCCCCGACTGGCACAGGCTCAAACGGCCTGCTGCGCCGGCTACCACACCGTGCAAGGCATCAAGGGCGTGACGCAGGCGGCGATCAACACTCTCTCGCCGACCATCCAGCCAAATCCCGGCGGTGCCGTCTCGATCAAACCGGGCTCGTTCGAAGCCGGGCACATCTCACAAATCAGGACCGCCAATGAAAGCTGATGCGCCGCCCGGCCCGGAATGCCCTTACTGCTCGGCGCGCATTCCCTCATGGCCGCAGCGCCTGCCCGTCTATGGCTGCACCCGCTGTCGGCGCCCGCTCTACCTTTATCCGGTGAGGATCGCGCGGCCGCAGATCTACAAAATCAAGCCTCTCTTCCAGCTGGCCAAGCAGCTGACCGCGATCGCTGCCCTCTGGATCCTGATCGTGATTTTCCTGAACTTCGCTGCAATCCAGACCGTGTTTTGCGCGGTCATCCTGACCTTCTTCGTCCATGGCAGCATGGATCTCGCCGACGGCTATCTCGGCTACAAGACTTCGATCGACCGGACCTGGAACAAGCTCACTCCGTCCGGGCAAGTCAAACTGCGCGCAGCGATGAGAATGGCAGGCGGCGGCGGCCTCGTGGTTCTCGCTATTTTTGGGGTGGCTTCAATCCTCGTATAGAAGCTGGCAGCTAATGAAACTCCATCGCTGGACCTTCACGCATTTGCGGCGCGTTTGCTGATAGTGCAGATCATCTCGGTGACCAAACGAAAGTCATAGCAAACCAACGGACTCTGCCAGATATTCATCACCAAGGCTTCACCATCGAAGACGGACACTGTCAAAGCCCAACAGGACCGAATGGGCCTCAACACATCGACGTTCATGGTGCCGGTTGCACCATCTGGGCAACATCGGCCAGTCCGCAATGAAGAAGGAAACAGACGAACTCAGTTCCCGGACGCGCCTCATTCCTTGCTGATTGCACCCACTTCCCGGGGCAGTGCTCTTGATCAGATCGGGCTTCGCACTGAAGCCCATCTTCATCGCGAGCCAGACACCGTTGCTAACAAATGGCGAGCGCGGTTTGGGTCAAAAAGACTTCGGCATGGTCGGGAGTTCCGGACAGCATCGTTGTGATCTTTTGCAGTTCGATTATCACATGCCGCATATCGTCCCGGTCGATATGGGCAAGATTTGGCATGATCTGCGCTAACCCGCAACAAAGCTACGTCCGAACGATTCAAAATAGTGCGATACACCAACATGGTGCGAGCGTCATTACTATCTTTGAGACTTGAGTAGTTGCTTAGCAGCCAGGTGTCGCGCCAGCCAGTCGATCGAAAGTTGAAACTTTTCTGTGAGCCGCTTCCGAAACAGGCGGCCTGCCAACAGTGGAACCAAGCCTCTCAGATCTGCGGAATGCAATACGCGCACCTGCGTCCCTTGGCGCTGCAGGAGGTACCGTTCTTCTATCATGACGATACCCTTGACACCCATTTCAATGCGCAACTCTCTTGCCGGTATCAACGTCGTGATCGTGGCTTTCATGCTCATGCTTCGCGGCGCCTCGACGTTGTTCCGGTAGAAATAGTCGATGTTGGCGCCTTCCTCCGCTTCTCCATCGATTTCGACAAGCGGGTGCCAGCTACGGTAATGCGGAAAATCGACCAGCGCCCCCCAAACTGTGCTGAGGCTGGCGGGGATGAGCACTTCGGCGCTGATCTCCATCGGGCAACTCCGGAACCGTTACGTCAGTGGCCTCGATGACCGCCCCCATGATGCCCGCCTCCATGGCTACCGCCATGAAGCACGACCCCGATCCCGCCGTGAGCGCGCGGGTATGGGTAATAAGGCGCATAGCCATAGCCGCCGTAAGCCGGGGTGTAAGGTCTGCCTGTCGCAGCGCCGATCAGGCAGGTCGGTGTTGCTTCTTTTGGAGCCGCAGCGACCTTCACGGGTTCCGAAGCCACATCCTGCGGAGCAGCAGGCGCACTGGCGTCGGTCGTGTTCACAGGTTGTGCGGGAAACGCTCCGGGAGTGCTGCAAGGCACGATGAAATAGGCAAGTTTAGGGGGCTCGCTTCGATAGGTGGCACATCCGCCGAGGGTGCCACTCGCAGCGCCAATGATCAGGGTCTTTGCCAAAGTTGATTTCATCGTCCTTCTCCTTTCCCGTATTCTGTTTCCTTCGTTCATTGTCATGGCTTCGGCGTGTCGGGAGCTCCGCTGCGCAGTTGCGGGTCGAACAGCGTCCCGCCGAACAAATTGAGGTAGCGTGCCTCGGCCCGGCCCATGGCCGCGAGCAGTGCGAAGCCCGCTACATAAGCATCGCGCCGTGCTGTCACGAGTTGAACCCTGTTGTTGAGCAGCTCTTGTTCGGCATTGAGCACATCCAGCACGTTGCGGTTACCGACGGTATTCTCCGCGCGAACCCCTTCGAGCGCCAGTTCATTTGCGGAGACCGCCGCCTGTGCCGAAACGATGACGGTCTGTGTCGCGCGATATCTGGAAAAGGCCGCGCGCGTGTCGGCGACGATGCGGCGTTCGACAAACACCTCTTGCTCGAGGGTCTGGCCTAGCACGGCTTGCGAGCGGCGCACTTGCGCCGCAGGCAGGCCACCCTGATAGAGCGGAATGCTTGCTGAAAGCCCAATCGTTGCGGCCGTTTGTTGCTGTTGGAAAACGCGCCCCGGGAGTGTGCTTCCGAGTGTCCCGAGATAGTTGTTGTAGGAGCCCGAGGCGACCGCCGAAAGCCGGGGCAGGCGCGATGCACCGGCGACCTTGATGTCGAAGCGCGCTGCTGCCACGTCGGCCTTGACGGCTTCGAGTTGAGGATTGTTGTCGAGTGCTACCAGCAAAGCGTCGTCCGCAGTTGTCGGCAGTGCCTGCAAGTCCGCTGGTTGCTCCAGATTTCGGGCTGGGATTCCCACAAATCGCAGATAGTTTTCAAGACTGGCGTCGAGTTGGGACCGTGCCAGTTCGAGCTGGCCCTTTGCCACCTGGAGACGAGCTTCCGACTGCGCGACATCGGTCCTCGTGAGATCTCCGACCTCGAACCGGTCGCGCGATGCTTCCAGATTGGTCGCCAGCACGGCAACATTTCGACTGTTCAGTTCGACGATGGCCGTGTCGCGCAGGACATCCATGTAGACCGATACGATTACGGTAAAAACGTCTGCCTCGGTTGAGCGTAATGCGGCGCGGCCCGCAAGAACCCTCGCTTCGGCTGCCTTGACGGAATTTTTGACCCTTCCTCCCTGGTAAATCGGGATGTTGACGTTCGCGCCAGCATTCGCTGCCCTGAGGGGGGCCGAGAAGCTGTTGGCGGAGCGCACGAGGAATTCTTGATAGTCGGCGGTCGCGCTGACGGTTGGCCGGCCCGCAGCCAACGCAATTGGAACGCCTTCGTCGGTCGCTCTCAATGTGGCCCGCGCGCCCGTCAGGCTCGGGTTTGTTTGATAAGCAACGGCCAAAGCTTCCTGCAACGTGTCCGCTTTGACAGTGCCGGGCAAGAGCAGCATTGCCAAAGCCAGCGGAACCCTACTCCCTGTTCTCATAGCCCTCTCCTCATGGATGGACATGATGGCGAGCATGTTTCGTCATCAGTCGAACAGCTCCGCGAGAAAGCCCTTACGGCGGCCATGGTGTCCTCGACCGCGATAATCGCGGTCATGCCGGTCGTGCCCATCGCCATCCCGGGACAAACCGCGTTCAGCACCCGTGGATCTCGACTCGCTCCGCTCGATGATCTTGTCGAGTTCACCCCGATCGAGCCACACCCCGCGGCATTGCGGACAGTAATCGATCTCAACCCCCTGCCGCTCGGACATCGTCAGCTGAACCCGGCACGCCGGGCACAGCATGGCAGCCCCGGTCTCTAGTGATGCTTGCGTCATTTCGATCTCCTCGATGTTTGTATTCCACTCTGGTCGCGCCCAGGTTCCCTGAGCGCAAGCGAGCGGCGACCGCCTACGGCGCCTGCGGACGATATGGTTCCGCCGTGGGCGCGGCAGGGGCGGCCGACGCCCACGGCGCGGTCCGTCTTCGCGACGCGCCGCAGCTTCTTCTCGGGCGGAAGCCTGAAATCGGGCGTCGAACGTGGACCGTAGGGGAATGCGGTGCGGATCTTCGCTGATCTCGCGCACCGAAAATCGTTAGGCCTGTGTTCAGAAGGCCGCTGGCACGGAAGAATCTCGCATGTTCGAATGGAGGGCGTGTGTCGAGGAGAGCAAGATGACCAAGGCAATGTTGGGCCTGGCCGTTGTACTCGCTGCGGTTGTCGCAAATCCTGCCCAGGCGCGGCCGCATCATGGCAATCGGCACTTTGACTACAGCGACCGCTACTATGAAAGCAGACTCGGTCATTATCGTGCGCAGGTCTATGACCATGACAGATATACTGGCAGGGCATATCGCGATGGCTATGATCACTATGAGCCGCGGCGCGACAGTCACTATCTTGAAAATCTCTACAGCTATGATCGGCACGCCCCGAGGTCGGTGCGGCGCCAGCACCGGCGCAACCATCACTGAAATGATCCGCCAAAGCGCGATGTAGGTAGCGAGCCGCCATTTGCTGCTTTGGCAGCTGGAGGCGCTTGATTGCAGGAAGCTGAATGCCATCAGGCATGCAGCGCTCCCGCGTCCGCACAGGGTTCGTTCTCGGTCTGCAGCGTTGCGTGGTGGATTTTGAACTGCTCTTCGAGCAATCCTGCGACTGCGATTCGCGTGGCTTCTCCCAACGCGTCCGGTTGCAGCACGAGGTGCGCCGTCAGACTGGCATCGTCTCCCGCGACCGACCACATATGCAGATCATGGACCCCGGCGACGCCGGGCGTTGTCATCATCGCGCTGCGGATTGCATCAAGGTCGAACCCGCGCGGAACGCCCTGCAGGAGAATATGCGTAGTATCGCGCAGCAGCGACCAGGTTCTCGGCAGCACCCAGAGCCCGATTGCGATAGCAACGAGCGGGTCGATCCACGATAGGTCCGTGAAGTAGATGGCAACAGCGGCGCCGATGACGCCAAGCGATCCGAGCATGTCGGCCCAAACTTCGAGATAGGCCCCTTTGACGTTGAGGCTGGCCTCTTTGCCCCCAGCGAGAATCCGCATCGATACGAGGTTGACGATCAACCCGACCGACGCAACGATCAGCATTCCCACCGATTCAACCGGGCTGGGTTTGAAGAAACGGGCGACGCCTTCGTACAACACATAACCCGCGACACCGAACAGCAGCACGGCATTGAAGGCAGCGGCAAGGATTTCAAAGCGCCGGTAGCCATAAGTCCGCTGTGCGTCGGCGGAGCGCTGGCCAATTTGCACCGCGACCAGCGCGATCGCGAGCGCCGCCGCATCGGTGAACATATGCGCGGCGTCGGAGAGAAGGGCCAGGCTGTTGAACCAGTAGGCACCAACGAGTTCGGCGACCAGGAAGGTGCCGGTGAGGCCCAGCGCGATCGCCAGACTGCGCGTGTTCGCGCCTGCGGTGTGGCTGTGGCCTGGCGTTCCATGACCCTCGTCGCCGTGGCTGTGTCCCACGCCCATTTCATGTTTGTCCCGAGGCAAGGGGTGTGTCAGGGTCGGCAAGCGGCCTGAACGTCCAAAACAAAAGAAGCGCGTTCAGCGTCACCAAGATGGTCGCGCCGGTGTCGGCGATGATGGCGGTCCACAAATTGGTGAGCCCGAACACCGCCAGCACCAGAAAGACGAGCTTCAACCCGACCGCGAGGGCAATGTTGACCATGATCGTCCTGCGGGTCGAGCGGGCGAGACGGATAGCGTCGGGTACCCCCAGCAGCCGGTCGCGCAGCAGGCCGACGTCAGCCGTTTCTATCGCAACATCGGTGCCTCCCCCCATGGCAAGGCCGATCGACGCTTTGGCGAGAGCGGGCGCGTCATTCACGCCGTCGCCCACCATCAAGACCGGCGCTTCACGCTTTAGCGCGTCAATCCGCTCAAGCTTGCCCGCGGGCATCAGTTCGCCTTGGGCCTGCATGCCGAGCGGCGTGGCAATCGCCTCGGCGGTCCTT
Source organism: Sphingomonadaceae bacterium (assembly GCA_009926135.1). GTDB lineage: Bacteria > Pseudomonadota > Alphaproteobacteria > Sphingomonadales > Sphingomonadaceae > Novosphingobium. Next base: position 151,894 of record RFPL01000006.1, on the reverse strand, counting down.
TGGTTGTCGCCGCTCAGCATCAACGTGCGAATACCCAGTCGCGCGAGCTCGGTAATCGCGGGGGCGGCATCGGCGCGCGCTTCGTCGCGGCTGGCAATGAAACCTGTCACCGCGCCATCGATGACGACGACCGCCACGGTCTTGCCTTCGCGCTCGCGCGCATCGACTCTCGCGGAAAACGCACCATCCATTCCCGGCGCGGCCCGCGGACTTAATATCGATACCCGTCGCCCTTCGACGACGCCCTCCACGCCTTCGCCTTGGCGGATCCGAACCTCGCTGGCAAAGGGGATCGCGATGCCCCGTCTTTGGGCCTCCGCAACAATTGCACGGGCTACGGGATGCGATAGGCCGTTTTCGACCGCAGCGACGAGCCGGAGCAGTTCGATGCTGTCGCCTTCGACATCGGTCACCACCGGATGACCAAGTGTCAGCGTGCCGGTTTTATCGAATGCGGCGATTCCGACCCGCGCCAACATCTCGAGTGCGGCCCCGCTTTTGATGAGAATGCCGGATCGCGCGGCGGTGGCGATCCCCGTCGCGATCGCAGCGGGGGTTGAAAGAACCAGCGCGCAGGGGCAGGCAATCAGCAGAACGGTCAGGGCGCGGTATGTCCAAACGGGCCATTCGCCGCCAAAGCCCAAGGGCGGAACGATGGCGATCAAGGCCGCAATGACAATGGCGGCCGGAGTATACCAACTGGAGAAACTGTCGATGAAGCGCGCCGTCGGTGCCGTCGTAGCCTGCGCTTCGGCGACCATATCGCCGATGCGGGCCACGACACTATTGGCCGCATCTTTTGTGACTTCGATCCGGAGACTGCCGTCGCCATTGATACTGCCCGCGAAAACCTCGCCGCCTTCGCCCTTCGCAACCGGACGGGATTCGCCGGTGATCGCCGCCTCGTTGAATTCGGATTCGCCGGAAAGGATCTTGCCGTCTGCCGCGATCCTGTCGCCGGCCGAAACCAGCAGAACCATCCCGACGCGAAGCTCGGCAGAGTCAATCGTCTTTCGTCCGCCATTTTCTTCGATGGTCGCTTGTGACGGCAGAATCTTGGCAAGCGCTCTAAGACCCGAGCTTGCGCGCGCCGCGGCAAAGCCTTCGAGCAGTTCGCCAAGCGAGAACAGCGCAACGACAACAACGGCTTCCGCCCCCGCCCCGATCGGCAAGGCGCCAAGCACAGCGATCGTGACCAGCGTTTCGATGCTGAACGGCCGCCCGCGCAGGGCCTTGCGGACGGCCGACATCGCGAATGGGATCACGGCGACGCCGGCCCCGATGCCATAAGCGAACTGGGCGATTTGAGGAGATAGCCAGGCAACACCGTAAGCCGCCGCAGCGCACAGCGAGGCCAAAGCGAAGGTTCTCAGCCCCTCGCTTTCGAAGAGCGTTCCCGGTGCACCCCGCGCGGTATCGGCTTCCGTGCTCACCTCAGTGCTCGACTTGGGCGGCATTCGCCTTCAGCGCATCATCCGGACAGCGATGGAAAATGCGAGGCACTCCGCGATAGTTTCGAGTCACAAGCCTGTCAGCCGTGCGTTCTTCGACGGTCAGGCGTTTCAATTCGTTGGGGGTCATCATGTCCTTGAACGGCATATGACTGTGCGTGTAGGCGATCGCCTTGCCCTCGTCCTTCCACAGGCCGGTCGCCGACGGTCCCCGATCCGGGAGTTGCACTTCGGCATAATAGCCATCGGCCAAAAACACCCAAGCAGGCCCGGTTGCGCAATTTGGCGTTTCGCCAAGACTCCAGACACCGGGCAGGTATGGCGGGCCGAAGGTCTGGGCCGGCGCCGGAACAGCCAGCGCCCCGGCGGCCAAGTACACCAGCTTGTGCATATTTCCTCTCCTTCTCATTTTTCGGGCAGTTCGCTGCCGAACTGGTCGACGTCGCCATATTCGCCGGTTTCGTGGTGCTTGTGCCGCCCTTTGAGCAGCTGTTGGCTGATCGCGGGAAGGACGAAGAGCGTCAGGATCGTCGAAGTGATCAACCCGCCGATGACGACGATCGCGAGCGGCTTTTGCACTTCCGCGCCCTGGCCGGTAGCAAGCGCCATCGGCACGAAGCCGATGGCCGGGACGATGCCCGTCATCAGCACAGCGCGGAAGCGTTCGAGCGAGCCTTCGACGACCGATTGGGCAACGGATAGCCCCGCCTCGATCCGCTGGTTGATCGCCGTCATCACGACAAGGCCGTTCAACACCCCGACCCCCGCCAGCACGATGAACCCGACCGCCGCCGATACCGAGAACGGCAATCCGGTCAGCAGCAGTCCGAACACCCCGCCGGCCAGGCCGAGCGGGATCGCCGAATAGACCGAGACGGCCGGCCGCACCCCGCCGAGCGCCATGAACAGGATGCCGAATATCGCCGCGAACACCACCGGGATGACGATGCTGAGGCGGCGCGAGGCAGCCTGAAGATTCTCGAACTGCCCGCCCCATTCGATGAAGGTGCCGGGCGGCATTTGGACCTCGGCCGCAACCTTCGATTGTGCTTCGGCGATGAAGCTGCCGAGATCGTTGCCGCGCACGTTGGCCTGGACCACAACCCGGCGCTTGCCGTTGTCACGGCTGACCTGGTTGAGCCCTTCCGAGAATGTGAACCGCGCCACCGCCCCTAGCGGAACGGATGCGCGGTCGCCATCGTTGGGCAGCATGACCGGCAGCGCCGCAACGGCGTCCAGATCGTCGCGGATGGCGTTGGGCAGCCTGACCACGATGCCGAAGCGCCGGTCGCCCTCGAACACGATCCCCGCCTCACGCCCGCCGAGGGCGGCGGCCACCGTATCGGTCACGTCCTTCAACGACAGGCCGTAACGGGCAATCGCATCGCGGTCGAACTGGACGTCGAGGGTGGGGAAGCCTTCGGTCTGTTCGACCTTGACGTCAGCCGCCCCGGGAACCGTCCGCAGCACGCTCGCCACCTGCTGGGCGACTCCGCCCATCCGGGTCAGGTCGTCCCCGTAGAGCTTGATCGCGATGTCGCCGCGCACGCCCGCGATCAGCTCGTTGAAGCGAAGCTGGATCGGTTGACTGATCTCGAAGACGCTACCGGTCGTGAACTTCAGCCGCTGCTCCAATCGCGCGATCACATCCTCTTTGGTCTTCACCCCCGCAGGCCATTGATCCTTGGGCTTCAGGATGATGAACGAATCCGAGGCATTGGGCGGCATCGGGTCGGTCGCCACCTCCGCCGTGCCGGTCTTTGAAAAGACGAACTGCACTTCGGGCATTGACGAAACCGCCTTCTCGATCTGCAATTGGAGCGCTTTCGATTGCGCAAGCGACGTCGAAGGGATGCGCAGCCCCTGCATCGCGAGGTTGCCTTCATTGAGCTGCGGGATGAACTCGCGGCCGAGCATCAGGAACACCAGCCCGGCAAGAACGAACGCGCCGACACCCGCGCCGATCCACGGCCACGGCCGCGCGACGGCCTTGTCGAGCAGCGGCACATAGCGGTCCTTGGCCCAGGCGATGGCCTTCACTTCCTTCTCGGCGACCTTGCCGCGAATGAGCAGCGCGACCATTGCCGGCACGAAGGTCAGCGAGAGGATGAAGGCGCCCGCCAGCGCCAGCATGACGGTGATCGCCATTGGCGAGAACATCTTGCCCTCGACCCCGGTGAAGGTGAGCAGGGGCGCAAAGACGAGGAAAATGATCGCCTGGCCGAAGATCGTCGGGCGGACCATTTCGCGCGAGGCTTCGAACACCTCGTGCAACCGTTCGTTCAGGCTGAGCAACCGATCTTCATGGTGCTGACGCTCCGCGAGCCGTCTCAGGCAATTCTCGATGATGATGATCGAGCCGTCGACGATCAATCCGAAATCGAGCGCGCCCAAACTCATCAGATTGCCAGACGTTCCGGTCCAGTTCATGCCCGTCCCCATCATCAGGAACGAGAGCGGGATGACCAGCGTGGCGATGACCGCCGCGCGGATGTTGCCGAGGAGCCAGAACAGCACCGCGATCACCAGCAGCGCGCCTTCGACGAGGTTCTTCTCGACCGTCGCGATCGTCGAATTGACGAGCGTGGAGCGGTTAAGCACGGGTGTCACGACTATACCCGGCGGGAGCGACTTGCCGATCTCCTCGAGTTTGGTCGAGACGGCGTCGGCAACGATGCGGCTGTTGCCGCCTGCGAGCATCAGCGCTGTGCCGACAACGACTTCCTTGCCGCTCTTCGATGCCGCCCCGGTGCGCAAATCGCCGCCAACCCTGACCTTGGCCACATCGCGCACGGCAACCGGGATGCCTCCACGGGTCGCAACTGCGGCCCGGCCGATTTCGTCGATAGTGCGGATGCGACCGTCGGCGCGGACGAGGAACGCTTCGCCGCCACGTTGGATGAAGTTGGCGCCCACCGAGATATTGGCGCGTTCGAGCGCATCGGCGAGTTCGGAAAAGGACACGCCATAGCTCGCCATTTTGGCGAGATCGGGTTCGACGACGAATTGCTTTTCGTACCCGCCGATGCTGTCGATCCCCGCCACGCCCTTGACCGTCTTGAGCTGGGGCCTGATCATCCAGTCCTGAACGGTGCGCAGATAACCGAGCTTGGCGACATCGTCGGTGAGCAATTCGCCGGCGATGGTCAGGTAGCTGCCATCGGGCTGGAACCCCGCCTTGCCCGCCACCCTTGGCGCGGCTTTCGATCCCGAGGGGGCAAAATCGACGACATACATCAGCACTTCGCCGAGGCCGGTGGTGACCGGCCCCATCGAGGGCTCGACACCGGCGGGCAGACTGTCCTTGGCTTGCGTCAACCGCTCCGCGACCTGCTGGCGGGCGAAATAGATATCGACATTCTCCTCGAAGACGACCGTCACCTGGCTGAACCCGTTGCGCGAAATCGAGCGTGTGTTTTGCAGGCCGGGAATCCCGGCCATCGCGGTTTCGACCGGAAAGGTGACGAGCCGCTCCATGTCGAGCGGGCCGAGTGCCGGATCGACCGTGTTGATTTGCACCTGCTTGTTGGTGATGTCGGGCACCGCGTCGATCGGCAGTTTCAGAAGCTGAAACACGCCGAAGGCCGCGACGATCAATGTGGCGACAACCACGCCCCAGCGGAAGCGGATTGCGGCATCGAGAAGTTTTTCGATCATTTCGTGCCAGCCTCCGAAGGACGATGCAGATGGTCCTTTTGGACATGCGAAATCTGGATCGAATCCGCTGCCAGGGCCTCGACAGGCAGCTTGGCTCGGAAGTAGGAAGCGGAGCTATGCCGCCTCAGGCGGGTGTGACTGCGGGAACGCCACGGCACGTCCGCGGCGGCCACCGCGATGCCGCCTGAAAGGGCTTCGACATGGATCATCCCCGAGCCGAAAAGGCGCTTCGGTTTGACCCATCCCGATACCTGAACCCCGTCAGCTTTCTTGACCACCGCAAGCGAGCTGAACTCGGCGTGCTCATCCAGGCTGACGGCTACAGGGATTGCAAGGGTCGATGGATCCACGGTCGCGCAAGCCGAGAGGCTGAAAGCGCCAATCGCGAAGGCAATGTGTCTGATGTCCATGGTCAATGCTCCGCTTCGCCCTTGCCGAGTTCGGCTTTGAGGAGGAACGCGCCGCGCGTGGCGACGCTCTGGCCGGGCTCCAGGCCCGCGACCACTTCGATCCGGCCCCCGCCGCGCTGGCCGATCGTCACGTTGGTCGCCTGGAATCCCTTGGCGGTCCGCACAAAAACGACGTTTCGCCCTTCGACCGACTGCACGGCTTCTTCGGGCAGACTGATGCTGGTTCCGGCAACCGCTCCGCGCGGGGTTATGCGCACGCGCAAACCCTGGCCGGGGGTCAATTGAGCCACGCCATCGGGGACGAGAACGATCGTCGCTGCCTTTGTCTCGCTATCGACGCTTGGTGTAGCCGAGCGAACCGTCGCCCCCACGGTTTCGCCGCCAAGCAGTTCGATCACCGCACGGTCGCCCGGTTGCACCCTCCTGGCATCCGCCGGAAGCACCGAAGCGTTGACCTGGATCTTGCGCGGGTCCGTCACCCGGAACAGTTCGGTTCCCGCGGAGACGTAGGCGCCGAGCTTGGCATCGGCCTTGGTGATGCGCCCGGAGACCAGACTGACCACCGCCAAAGTGCGTCCGTCGCCCGATACCCGTGCCGCGCTTGCCGCCGATTGGGTGCGGCGCAATTCCGCTTCGGCTTCCGCCAGTGCGGCTTGCGCGCCCTCGAAGTCCTGCCGCGCGGTTACCCGCGCCTCGAACAGCCGTTTCTCGCGCGCAAAGGTCGAACGCGCCAGTGCAACCCTCGCGGCGGCAGCGCTTCGGTCCGCGGAAATCGTGCTGGCGTCGCGGCTTTCCAGCGTGGCGATCGATTCTCCTTGGCCGACATAGTCGCCGAGGCGCTTGGTGATCCGCACGACTGCGCCGTCGGCGCGCGCGGTCAGCACCGCTTCGCCATCGGGTGCCGCAGCGACCACGCCCTGGGCAAGAATTTCGGCCCCCAGGGTTCCCGACTGGGTAACTTCGGTGACGATGCCGGCGGCCTCGGCGCGCTTGGCGTCCATTTCGACCAGCCCTTCGACATGGCCTGCTTCCTTGCCTTCGGCCGCTTCGTTTGCCACCGGCGCGGTTGCGGCGGTGGGCGCAAACACGGTGCGGCCAAGCATCAGTCCGCCTCCCCCAAGAACGAGCGCGGCAATCGCGGCACCGGCGATGAGCTTGTTTTTGTTGATTTCCATTTCCATGAGACGATCCTTCACTGCGCGTTGGCGCGGATGAGCGCCGCGAGCGCACGGGCGCGGTCGAGTCGCGCTTCGATGAGATTGAGTTTGGCGGTGGTCAGCGCGGTCTGCGCGTCGATCAGTTCGATCAACGAGAATTTGCCTGCGTTGTAGCCGATGCGCGCGAGCCGCAGCGCTTCCTCGGCCTGCTGCAAACTCGGACCCGCCAGCGCTTCATAGCGCACCTCTGCGGCGCTGAGCAGCATTCGCGCATCGTATTGCGCGCGGCCGGCCTCGACGCGCGCTAGCAGCAGTGCCGATTCGGCGGCGTTGCTCTCCGCGCCCGCCGCCTCGATATTGCCGCGGTTGCGGTTGCGGTTGCGGATCGGAAGCGGGATCGAGATTCCGGCGACCAGCGCGGTAGTGCCGCTTTCGCGGAACCGCCGCACCCCGCCGCTGGCGGTGATGTCCGGCACTGCGTCCGAACGCGCGAGTTGCACCCGCGCACGGGCTGCTTCGCGTTCCGCCGCTGCAAGTTGCTCGTTGAGCGTTGGCGCATCGGCGGGAAGCGCGGCAGGGGCGGCGTCCTCGCTGGCGGTCGCGGTCAGCTCGGGATCGACGCTGCCGATGAGGCTCGCGAGCAACCGGCGCGCGGTCAAGAGTTCGCTGAACGTCCGCGCCTGCTCCGCCTCGGCCTCGGCGAGCAGCGATTCCGCGCGAAGCTGGCGCAGCGGCGGGTCGCGTCCGGCATCGACCAATATCCGCGCGGTGCGCGCCAATTCCTCGGCGGCCCCGACATTCTCGCGCGCCAGCAATGCCCGGTCTTCCGCCGCGCGCAGCTCGGCATGGGCGAAGCGGATGTGGCGTTCGAGATCGGCCAGCGCCGCCTTGTAGGCCAGGAACGCGAAGTCACGCTCCGCCCGCGCGACGCCGAGCCGCGCGCTGCGCTTCCCGCCGAGCTCGATCCGCTGGCTGAGCGCCAGCGTCGCCTCGGTGCTGCGGAAGCCCTGGAACATCCCCGATCCGGCGAAATTCTCGACTTGGAGACTTATCTCGGGATTTGGCGATACACCTGCCTGCCGCGCGCGCGCTTCGGCGGCATCGGCGAGCGCCCTGGCCTGTGCGACGCGCGGCGAAGTCTGCACGCCTTGGGCAATGGCGTCACCGAGCGCGATCTGCTCGGCTAGAGCTGGCTGCGCGCAGGCGGCGAACGCGCCCGCGAGCAGCATCGCTCGCAATCTGGAAATCATGAAAACTCTCCTGAACCGGGAACGGACGCGCGGCTTCACGCCGCACGGGCGGTCGGGTTCAGGCGGCGGGCGGCTCGACCGGAGGAGCTTGTGCGAGAGACGTCAGCGCTGCGGAGTTTGACGGCGCGACTGGCGTCTCTTTCAAACAAGACAGGGCCTCAAACGGCGCGTCGACCGCATATGCTGCCGTGCAGCAATGATGATGCGCGGCAGCCAGACCGGACGGGTTCGAACGACGTTCCGTATCGTCCTTCTTGATCGGTGTTAGCTGTTCTGCTGCGTCCGCGGCTACTAGGACACTGGCCGTCCCCTCGAGCGAACACGCCAGCGCCGGCCCACCGGTGCCACACCAGAGAACCGCAATTGCTACCAGAATGGCGAACAAACGCGAGCGCATATCGAGCCGACTAGCGGTTGCTTTCCACTTTTGCAATGCAACATTCACTTTTCGACCTCACCAAGCTTAAGAGCCAGATCATCCGGTAACGGCATCGATTTCAACGCACTGACATTCGAGCGCCCAGTATTGCCAATCGGAATGCGCCCGGTCAGCGCCCCAAGTGGCGCGAGCGCCAGTCGGACAAGCTGCCCCATCGCTTCGCGCCAATCGCGCAGTTCAACCGCAAAACCGAGCATGGCCCGGTGATTGGCGAGGTGCGGCCCCAAATAGGGCTGCGAGACGATATGCGCGCGTTCGAGCGCGGACCACGCGGCGGCGTTGTTGCTCGACGCGCGGGCAGCGCGATAGGCAGCCATTTCCTGGGCGATCAGCCTGTTGGCAAGTGTTTGTGCTGTTTCCTTCATGCGGCCACCACCCGCAATTCGCCGCGCGCCTGCCGGAACACTTGCACTCCGCCTGTCAATGCGAGCAGCGCCATGATTGCGGCGACAATCAGGTCGGGAAGCGCGCTGCCCGTGCCGAACACGCCCAGCGCGGCCAGCATCACCGCGACATTGCCGATGGCGTCGTTGCGCGAGCATATCCACACCGAGCGCATGTTGGCGTCGCCAGTCCGGTAGCGGAACAGGAGCAGCGCCACGCCGGCATTGACGGCAAGCGCCAGCAGGCCGACAGCGCCCATCGTCGCGGGGTCGGGCGACGCCCCGTTCACGAAGGCCAGGACCGCACTGCCGAACACCCAAGCCGCAAATCCCAGCATGAAGAGCGATTTGAGCAGCGCCGCTCGCGCCCGCCACGCCAGCGTCATGCCGACGACCGCAAGGCTCACCGCATAGTTGGCCGCATCGCCCAGAAAATCGATCGCGTCGGCTTGCAGCGCGCGGCTGTCGGCAGCCGCGCCCGCGATCATTTCGACGAAGAACATCGCCGCGTTGACGATCAGCGCGATCCATAGAACGCGCCGCCAGCGCGGATCGGCCTTGGCCGTCTCGCTTCCGCAGGCGCTTTCGCAGCAACCGTCCGACACGCTCAAATCCTTCTCGACAACTTCCGAGTCGGGCAGCTATCTACACCCTGTAGCAACTATAGGGTCAAGCGCTTATGCTCTACATCGCAATCAAGGCGATCCTCTCCGGGATCATCGTTGCCGCCGTGTCGGAAATTGCAAGGCGTAGCCCTGGTTTGGGGGCGCTCATCGTCTCGCTGCCGCTGATTTCCATCCTTGGCATGATTTGGCTGTGGCGCGATACCGCCGATGCCGAGCGCATGGCGGCACATGTGAGCGCGACCTTCTGGTATGTCATCCCTTCCTTGCCGATGTTCCTGCTCATCCCGTTGATGCTGAAACGCGGTTTCGGGTTTTGGCCGACTTTGCTCGCTGGATGCCTTTTGACGATGGTGCTTTATGCCCTGATGACGCATTTTGGCCCGCGCCTTGGGCTGAGGCTTTGAATATGATGATCGGCGAACTCGCAAGCGCAACCGCGACCAAGGTCGAGACGGTGCGCTACTATGAGAAGATCGGCCTGTTGCCGCCACCGGCCCGGACGTCTGCCAATTACCGAAGCTATGGGAACGCTCATTTGGGCCGATTGTCGTTTATCCGCCGCGCGCGCAATCTCGGTTTCGGGCTTGATGCTGTGCGCGAACTGCTCCGCTTGGCGGATGAGCCAGACCGACCTTGCAGCCAAATCGACAATATCGCCTCTGTCAAGATAGCCGAGATCGATTCGAAGATCGCGGATCTTAAGCGGCTCAGGAAAGAACTATACGAGCTCGTATCGGCGTGTGAAACCGACACCGTTGGTTCATGTCGTGTTGTTGAAGCGCTTGCTCCACGCGGCTCACATCATCTGTCAGATTGACAACGAGCGTGATAACGCCGACATATTCGATCATGACCAAGTCTTTCTTCAGACTGATCATGGCGTTGTGCATTGTGTTTGGACTGGGGCTGGCCGGCATTGCTCACGCCAGCGGTCCGTGTGTTCCGCAGATGGAATCGCAAGCCCTTTCGCCGGCGGCACTTTCCGACTGTGCCCAAGGATTTTTGAGAACGCCAAACGGGACCATTCCATGCGGCAAGTTGCGAGCGGGCTGTATTGCCGCCGCCTTTTGCTACTCGAACATTGGGCTTGCGGCGTCAGATATCATGTTTCCTATATTTGTCCGTGCCGAAGCCAAGCATTTGACGATGCGCAGCACATTTCTACACGGCGTCGGTGTCGCGCCACTTCTTCATCCGCCGGCCTCCCGGACATAAGCTGACACCGAAGCCGCGCCGCGAAAGCGTGCGCGATCAACGGCGCGCCGGCTCTTCACCGCCGCGTCGACCCCAAAATCATGAAGGCTCGAAGAATGAAATGGACTCTCTATGTAAGCGCACTGGCATCGCTTGTGCCACAGATCAATGGAACCCCCGCTATGGCGCAAAAACCGGGCACGCCTGGGTTCCGGACGGAAACACCGCAGCAAAAGGAAAGGCGGCTGGCCTGGCAGAAGCGCCGGGCGGAAATACGGGCGGAACGAAAACGGGCTGAATGTGTCGCCAATCCAGACAAGCGCGGCTGCGACAAAATCCTTCCACCCCCTCCTTCGGACTCCGCGAGTGTCGGGGCCAGGCCGCAGTGATCGCAGTCGACGTCCGGGCGTAGCACCGCCCGGACGTCGGTGAGCATTGTTTTGGAAGCCGAATTTTTCGAGGACGCGCGACCCCTAACATGTCCTAAGCCGCTCGAACCTGTGGCCAACCCGCAACACCCATCCAAGAATCTATCCGTGCCGAATCAAGCCTATTGTGCGGCGCAGCATCGTGTGGCAATTCGGTCAAGCGAAAGGCTTAAACCCGAATACGGGCCGTTTTTCTGAAAACGCAGGAGGAACAAATTCTTTAGGCAACAAGGAATTTGTTCATGAGAAGACTTAACCTCGCGTTCGCCGCTGCGATCGCAACAATCGCGACGACGTCAGCGCACGCTGAAGAAGCCGACGCTCCTTCCGACGTGACGGTTTCGGGGGGCGCTACCGTCATCACCGACTATCGCTTCCGCGGCATTTCTCAATCCAACAAGAGAGCGGCGATTCAGGGTACCGTTACAATCGCCCACAAGTCCGGCTTTTACGGCTCGGTGTGGGGATCGTCGATTGACGACTATATTGCTGACAACGGCACCGAACTTGACTTGGTTGCGGGCTACAAGCGCAACATCGGGCAAGCGACGGTCGATGTCGGTGTAACCTATTACCATTACCCCAATTCAAGCTTCCAGTTTTCCGACTTCTACGAAGTCTATGGCTCGCTCTCGCACACGCTTGGCCCGGTTACCGGGAAGGTCGGAGTGATCTATGCGCCCAAGCAGCAGGCGCTGTCTCTCGATGGGATCAGCAAGGAAGACAGTCTCTATGTGAGCGGCGACCTTTCCGCCGGAATCCCGCAAACACCGCTCTCGGTGAGCGCACACGTGGGCCACAGCTTCGAACGAAGCTATCTGACGTTCGGACAAAAATACACCGACTGGAGTGTCGGGGCGACATATACTTGGCGCAACCTGTCGCTTGGCGTCAGCTATGTCGATACGGACAAGGATATTCTGGTGGGTGCGCGCAACATCTCCAAGGCGGGTGTCGTCGGGAGCCTCTCGGTTTCCTTCTAGCTCCGAGCCGGGAAGTTCCGCCCGGCGGTGAGGACTTCCCGGCCCCGTCGCTCAGTCGTCGCGCAAGAACTTGGCGACATTTCGGTGTGGAAAGGTAATGCGGGGCAGCGCCGATGTGCCGAGTTCGTGGCGAAGCCGTCCTACCAGGACGGCCGGACTCACACCCAGTCGCTTGGCGTCGTCGCCGATAACCCCCATTGTCGGCTTAGCCTGCGATCGGCAAGTTCCCCACGCCGACATCGGAATAAGCGCTTCGCGGGCGAACACATCGGCATCTGCCAGCCAGGGTTCAAAGGCCGGCGCTTCGTCGTCATGAAACACCGTGTCCCATTCGCCGAGACTGACATGCAACCTCGCATGAGCGATCGCATGCAACAATGCGGACCAAAATGTCTCTTCGCGCTGCCTGCGGAACGTCAACGCGACGATCATCGAGCAGTTCGGCGCCCGCACTGTGGCTGCATCCACCGACATTCCGGGCAGGCCGGGTTCGATCCGCAACACCAATCCGATAGCGGCGAGATACTGCCGCACTTGTCGTAAGCCATTGCGCTTCCCACTCAGCCCGACAAGGGTGCGAATCCATTTTGCATCGACACGTTCGCGCTCGAACCGAGGCAACCCAGCCTTGAAATTGACCGTGTGCAGCAGCTGCGTTTCCCAAGCAATCAACGCCGGCTCATGCGGACGTTCCCTAGTCCTCGCGTAGCGGCGGCGGCCAGCCACCAAGGGGGTGTCGAAGAACGCCCCCAACAGGTCTTTCGAACTTCGTTGGAATTCCTTGGCTCCGCCTTCGTTCGGCCCTAGCCAGCCACGGCGATACATTTCTCCAACCGGGAATGCCTCGTGATCCTGGAGGTCTACCTCGCACATGGCATGCTCTCCGACCAGTTGGCCGGAGAGCGCCAAGTCGATGCCAAGCGCTTTAGCGATCCAGGCAATTCGAGACAGGCTTGTCGTCTGAAAGCGATCCGCTTCATAAGCTTGGATCTGCTGCATTTTCAGACCCATGAATTCGGCAAGATCCTTTTGGGTCATCCCTCGGGCAACGCGCGCTGCTACGAGCATATCCGGAATTGCATCGATACCGCTGCCGATCAATTTCACGCCCGGTTTATCGTGTTCGTACACCTCTCGATTAGTCCTGGATTTCGGGTCGGAACTGCTCTTGACGCCAATCCGCCGCTCCGCTTGTCCGAGCGGCGGCATGTCTTGCGGTCCCGCACTTGCGGAGCAATCCATTGGACCCTCGCGCTGCAATTCTGCCGGACATCCTCATCAGGCCCGCAACATTCGCAGACCGGAGGCAATCACGAGAAACTCGCTCACCTCGTGCGCCATCACCACGACCGGCAAGGAAAAGGTGCCCGCGAACTCCACATCGCAATGGCGCGATTACGGCACTACCATCAGCGATCCTGTTCCGCAGTCTAGATCGAGGACACAATCGTCGGAGCAAGCGAAAGGACTTCGGCGAGCCGGCTCTCCACACAGCTTTGCGCTTCAGGATGATGACGCCGAGGCCACAAATATCCGATGACATGAAGTGCCCGGAAGCCTTAGCGAAGGACATGTCCTTCATTTTGCCGCCATCAGGCCGGCTCGCCTGCCATTAAGCCAAATCCCCGCAACAATGATCACCGCAGTGAACAACTGCGCTCCGAACGACTGCCAAGTCGGGGACAGGCCTAGTATTGGAACGCGCGGGATCAAGCCGAGCGGTGCGATGTCGATTACGCCAGCCTCTTGCAACGCGCCCACGCCTTTGCCTGCAAGCACCACCGCAAGAATTGCGATCAGGACAGTGCTGTACGCGAAAAACTTGCCGATCGGCAGCGACCGGCTCAGTTTCAACATTACCCATGCAACAGCGGCGAGCAGAAAGATGGCGGTCATCGCGCCGGCTGCGACGGCATAGTCGTTGCCCTGCGAGACCAGCGCGGAGAAAAACAGGACGGTCTCAAAAACCTCACGGTAAACCACAAGGAACGACAGGCCGAACAGAAACCAGACCGATCCGCGCGACATGGCCTTGTCCATGACTTCCCGCACATAGCGCTGCCATGAAGCGGCGCTCGACTTGCCGTGCATCCAGATCCCAACCGAAATGAGGATGACAGCCGCCACAAGCGAACCAACTCCCTCGGTCAGTTCGCGCCCGGCACCTGTGATCGAAACAAGATATGTTGCGACCGCCCAAGTGGCGACACCGATGACCAGCGCCGCAAGCCACCCGCCATGAACGTAGCGAAGGTATTGCGGTCGGTCCGCTTTTTTTAGGAACGCGATCATGGCGACCACAACTAGCAACGCTTCGACGCCTTCGCGCAATAGGATGGCAAGCGCTCCGAGAAAGGCCGATGTGCCGCTCGACATCTTTGGCGACAGAACGGCTTCGGCTGCGGAAAACCGCATGTCGAGGGCCGCAGCCTGGTATTCGATGTCGGTAACGGGAGCGCCGCTGGAAATAGCCGCTCGATAGGCAATCATTGCCGCCTCGATTTTTGCCATCAACGCGCTGTCGCGGGCTGACAGGATAGGTTCGACTGGCTCAAATCCGTCGAGATAGGCCGAAAGCGCCAAACGCCGCGCCTCGGGCCGGTCGCCGCGTTGATAAGCCAGCAAACTGCCATTGAGCTTGACGCGCGCGATACCCAGCGAAGCGGGCCCGTCAGCTTGGAGTGCCTCGGGATGTGCGCGAAGATAGGCAGTCACCGCGTCGGTTTTGGTATCGCCAAACGAACGAGCCAAAGTGGCGGGAACCACTCCGGCAAGTGCCTCCAGACTGGGCAATTTCTGGCGAAGATCGGCGTTTGCATTCCAGAGTTCTTTGCCCGCCTTTTGGTCGTTGAAAGCAAACCCGCCGACATAGAAGGCAAGCGCCCAGCGATCCTCATTCGATAACTGCGCAAAGCTTGGCATTGCTGTGCCGTCGAGACCTTGGCCAATTACCTGATAAAGCGCGAAAAGGCTTCGCTGGCGCGCCCGTTCGCGGTCGGTAAAGGCAATCGGCGGCGGGTTCATGCCGCGCGAGACCTGTCCTTGACCATCGCCGGTCGCCCCGTGGCAACCTGCGCAATTTTGCATATAGAGCTTCTCGCCCCTGGCGAGTTCGGGAAGCGACCGGGGGGCCAGAGGCACTGGGAAGGCCGCCAACAGCCGGGTCGCAAGCTCTCGTGACCGCGCGGCCACGATCGCAGGCTCGTCCTTGGCGGCAATCAACCCTTCAATCTCCCCCGCAGCCTTCTCGAGTGCGGCTCGGCCGGGTTTGTCGGGTAAGCCACTTATGCCCCGCCGAACCGTTCCGGCAAACTCCGTCATTTCCGCATATTCAGCAGGGCTTATGATCTTGCCCTTGGATACGGCCCCTTCATAATCAACGGCAATATAGTCGAGCAGTCGCCACACCGTCTGGACGTCGCTCGCATTGCCTTGCGCGCTTGTGGCCGACGGCAGGATGGCGAAAAATGCCAGCACTGCGGCCAATACGCACAAACATCGTCGCCATTTCGGCATTGTCGTAGCGGAATTAAGCGGCATGGCGCAGCTCCGTCAGTTCTGCCTTTGCACTCCGCAAGATTTCAAAAGCGGAATGGAGAAAGAGCGCGGCTATGACTGCCGCCACGGCGAGATCGGGCCATCCCTCGCCCGTCCAAGCGACCAGTCCGGCCGCAGCAATCACCGCGACATTCGCGAGTGCATCATTGCGGCTAAACAGCCATACCGCTCGAACATTGGCGTCGCCGTCACGATATTGAGACAGCACGAGCGCCGCCGTGACATTGACAGCCAACGCGGCCACCCCGATGCCGCCCATCAAATCGGCTTCGGGAGCCGTCGCGGTCATCGCACGCCAGATTGCGACGCCGATGATACCAAAACCTAGCGTCAGTAAGAACAAGCCCTGGGCGAACGCGACTTTTGCGCGGGCGGCCGCCGCCCATCCAAGTGCCAGGAGGCCAAGCAGCGTGATCGTGCCGTCACCGAGAAAATCAAGCGAGTCAGCGAGGAGCGCCTGACTGCGCGCGAATAGACCGCCCACGACCTCGAGTACGCCGAAACTGAGGTTCAGCGCCACCACCAGCCACAGCGCCCGCCGGTAACCGGGGTCACGTTGCGCGCGATCCGCATCCCCTGTGCATTCGCAATTGTCTGCCACGCCTAACTTCTCCTTTGTCCGAGCATACAATCTACAGTAACTGTAGGAGCAAGCAGTTTTTTGCGAATGATTCGCAGCAGGAGGTTGTCGGTGGCTGGGCAAGCAAATCTGGGGATCGGGGAGCTCGGACGCGCCACCGGGACGAAGGTAACGACGATCCGGTTCTATGAGCAGCAAGGCTTGCTCCGCGAGCCCCGGCGCAGTGCAGCGGGCCGCCGCCAATACGGCAATGCGGACAGACAGCGGCTGGCATTTATTCGCCGTAGCCGCAGCCTTGGCTTCCCGATCGATGCCGTGCGCGAGTTGCTTGCCCTGTCCGACGACACCAGCAGGTCCTGCAAGGCCGTCGATACATTAGCGCGCGCGCATCTGGCGGAAATCGACCAAAAGATCGCCGATCTGATGGCGATGCGCACAGAACTCGACCGGGTGATCGGCTCGTGCCGCCGCGGCACGATTGCGGACTGTAAGATCATCGAGACTTTGGGGCCGTGACGCTCACGCGATTGTGCTTAGGATAACGTCGTCCGGCACATACAATAGACAAATTGCTGGACCGTGCCGAATGGCGTGGCATGCGCTTCCTTCTCGTGACGAAGCAAGGCAAACGGTGCGCCAAATTCAGCATGTAATTCCGCTGCAGAATAGCGCCTCACTGGCAGCCCGCTGCATTCCGTTGGCCCGTCTTCCGCAAACGTCGCGACGATGACAAAACCGCCCGGTTTCACTGCTTTCAGCGCTGCTTCGACATAGGCGTCGCGCTCTTGCTGCTTGGTGAGAAAGTGAAACACTGCGCGATCGTGCCAGACATCGAAATGGTGACGCGGCAAATCGACCGAAAGGATATCGCTGGCAAGCCATGTCGCGCGCTCGGCTTCCGCGCCAATCCGGCGCTTGGCCTTTTCCAAGGCCGCTTCAGACAAGTCAAGCACGGTGACCGCACTGTAGCCGTCCGCCAAAAGATCATCAGCGAGCGTGGAGGCCCCGCCGCCAACGTCGATGATCGAGGCGGCACGATCACGCGCAACCTCCCAGATCAAACGCAGCGACCGATCGGCATGTTCCTGGAACCAACTTACCCGATCAGCGGACTTGGTGGTGTAAACATGCTCCCAATGCGATTTCGGTTCCAAAGACATTGCCTCTCGATCTCGTTCATACCACGCTGGCATCGCAGAATTGATGCCGATCCTCTTGTCACGAGGGCAGCGCTTAGCCGAGACCCAAATGAAGCTTCCTCGCACATTACGTATATCGGCACAGGGCGGAAAAATCCATCGCTCGACAAGCCATATCGAATGGTGACCGATGGAAACTCGATAGAGCATTGGAGTTCTATAATGCGAAAGGCTGCCATGTACCTTGCACTTTTCGGCATTCTCGCTTCCGGGGCCGAACTTGCCCTAGCCGACGAGATGCCACCGGGCACGACGATCAACCCTGCTCCGATGCCCCTGCCCCAGGCGGTCCTCGGCTCGAGCACTAATGGCCAGATGGACGGCGTGCCTCCCGGGGGTCGCGAACAGCACTTTCGCCGGATGCAGGGACATCGGATGGGGATGCACCACATGCGGCAACCCGGGATGGCAGCGATGGCACCGGCTGCGGAAAAGCCGATGCAAGCCGGCCAAGGCTGCTGACCCCGCGAAGCCGTCATCGGGGCAAACGCAGAAGACGCTGGAACGCGGCTGACAGAATGATCTGGAGCCGCAGGCCCGCCGCCCATCGCCCCCCGGCGGCGGGCCCTTTTTCCAGAAGCAACCAGACTGACCGGCGACTTGTCGGGATGGCGCGAGAGTTAAGCGAGGTCGAGGACCGGGAAGGCTACCTGCGCGCCCTCCAGTACCGACCCGCGATTTGTCCCAACTCGACCCTTGATCGTGAGGCAGACCGGAAATTCCGAAGTAGCCATGCAAAGAACCGAAGCCCTTCCCGCATTGACGCAAATCTCGCTTGTCGGGACCTGCGTGCCCAGGGAATGCGGCATTGCAACCTTCACAAGCGACTTGCGCGGTGCCCTTGTCCGGGAGGCAAGAGGCATTTCCTGCAGCACTGTCGCGGTGACCGATGGCGGCAGTTACGCCTATCCCGACTTCGTTCCACTCGAGATCGACGCAGCCCGGCCCGCCTCCTATGCCGTTGCCGCCGACCTCTTGAATGTTTCCGATGTCGATGTCGTGTCTTTGCAGCACGAATTCGGAATCTTTGGCGGCGAAGCCGGAAGCCATATTCTCGAACTCCTACGACGGCTCCACGCACCGGTTGTGACGACCCTCCATACCATCCTGGCGACGCCCGACGAAGCCCAACGCCGTGTGATGGATGAGATCATCATGCGCTCAACGCGTCTCGTGGTCATGGCTGAAAAGGGACAACAAATCCTGCAGGACGACTATGGTGTGCCGGCCGAGCGCATATCCCTGATCCCCCAAGGCGCACCGGATCGGACCTTCGTTGATCCGGCGATGGCGAAGCATGATCTTCAGCTTGCCGATCGAACCTTGCTCATGACATTCGGCCTCCTCGGGCCCGGCAAAGGTATTGATACGGCGATCCAAGCGCTGCCCAAACTGGTGTGGCAGTTTCCCAAGATTCTCTATCTCATCGTGGGCGTGACGCACCCAACGCTCCGACACCATGAGGGCGAGCGTTACCGTGAAAGTCTCGTTGCGATCGCCCGCGAACTCGGCGTTGCCGAGCATGTTCGTTTCATCGACCGTTTTCTCTCGCTGGAAGAACTCCTCCAACACCTCTCCGCGTGCGACATTTACGTCTCTCCCTATCCGAACGAGGCCCAGATCGCTTCGGGAACGCTCGCCTATGCCGTGTCCCTTGGTAAAGCGGTAGTCTCGACGCCCTTCTGGTATGCTCGCGAGCTTTTGGCCGATCGGTGTGGTATGCTTGTGCCATTCGCGGAGCCCGACAAGCCGGCAGCGGCGATTGGCGAACTCATTGCCAACGACTGCTTGCGCAGCGAGCTTCGCACGAACGCCTATGCTCGAGGCCGGGGGATGACCTCGTCGAATGTCGCGCACCAGTACCTCAGGATTTTCTCCGAAGTGAGGTTGGAGCGCCCATGCTCGAGGGGCGAGATTGTTCCCCTGGTGCCTAGCGAATCCAAACGCCGGGAGCTTCCTCCATTGGTTACGACGCGGCTCGCAGAGCTCACCGACGCAGTCGGGGTCATGCAGCATGCCCAATTTTCCGTTCCCGATCGCAAACACGGCTATTGCCTCGACGACAATGCGCGTGCGCTGCGAAGCGGTCGACGGGATCGCGCGAACGCACCTGGCCGAGATCGACCGCAAGATCGGCGACCTCAGTGCGCTGCGCACCGAACTCGGCCACGTGATCGGCTCCTGTCGTCACGGCACCGTCGCCGATTGCAAGATCATCGAGACGTTGGGACCGCGCGCGGAAGTTTGAGCGGATGGGCAGCACGCTAGTCGCTCGCCGTTGCATTGTCGGCAGAGCCAGCCTGTTGGCGCGTTGTGAGGATCAGAACCACGATAGCGATAAGCAAAACCCCTGTCGCTAGCGGACGGCTCAGGTCCAGACCCCCTTTGGCGATCGGCTTGTCGAGGAAGTCGCCGACCACCGCTCCAAGCGGGCGGGTTAGAATGAAGGCGGCCCAAAACAGCGCGACATGGCTGATTGAGGTCTTCCAATAGGCCAGCGCGATCAGCGCCAACATCGCGCCGAAAATGACCGCCGAACCGAGATAGCCGAGCGATCCGTCGGCCACCCAGTCGCCCAGCGCGGTCCCAAGGGTTTGCGAGAATGTGATCGTCAGCCAGTAATAGAGTTCGGCCTTTGGTTCATGCACCGAGCTGACCGAAATCGTCCCCAACGCGCGGTGCCAGACCGCAAGCGACGCCAGAACAAACCCGAACAGCAAGATCGACCCGCCGGGATAGCCGATGCCAAGCGATCGCGTGGCAAGATCGGCCAGTGTTGTCCCCGCTGTGGTCGAGGCAATGATCGTAGACCAATAGAGCCAGGGGTTGAACTGGCGCGCTCGGATTTGCAGTAACACCAGCAGCGCCAGCGCCGCGCCGAAAATGGCGGTCCCGATCAGATAGCCGCCTTGCCAGAACGCAGTTGGCGCGGCAGCGGTGGTTTCGCCGAGCCAGCTCATCGAAACCGAGTCTCCGGCGGTTTCGCCGAGTGTGGTCGCGAGAATTTTGATGATCCAGAAAGCCAGCGTTACCGCCGGAACTTTGGTAAGGGTCGATTGCATAGATTCTGGCATGGAACTGCTCCCGGCTGATTATTCGGAGGTTGATGGGGCTGTTCGCTATGCCAAGCGGATGATCACGGCTATAAGCAGGCGCTTAATTCCATCCCGATAAGCGATTGTTCCATGCCCAAATTCAGATCGACCTATGCAAGTTCAACGTCCGGATCGATTGCCAGTCGGCGATTGTTGACGACTGCGCTGGTTATCGCGCTTCAAGTGTTCGCGGCCATCTATTTTGTCGGTGACAGCTTTGCCGACGTGACCCAGAACACAGGGCAGGGGTCTAAAGCCGAACCGGTTCTGGAATCCATCGTTGCGCTGGCGCTTGTGGCAGGGATTGTCCTTGGCTTCAGGGAGTTCTTGGCAAGTTTGGAGCAATCGCGGCGGCAGGAACGCGCCTTGGCGATTGCACGGGGCGAACTAGCGGATCTTATCACACAACGATTCGAGGAATGGGGTCTCACTACCGGTGAACGCGAGGTGGCGCTGTTCGCCTTGAAGGGTTGCGACGTTGCCGAAATCGCCCGTTTGCGCGGTGCGGCGCCGGGAACCATCCGCGCCCAGCTTAGCCAAGTCTATGCCAAGGCGGGGGTCGGCAGCCAAGCGATGCTAGTCTCGCTGTTTTTCGAGGACCTGCTGGGAACCGGGATAACGCCTAACCAGGCATCGATCGTCAGCCAATTTCGTTGATGGTGCCCGAGTGGTCAGGTCAGCGGCTACCTACGGATCGTCCCCAAAGGATTAGTGCCGTGTAAAGACCCTTGCTCCGCTCGACCGGAGCGCGTCGATGAGTAAGCGGATTTGGATATTTATGGACCGATTTCGGGATATGATTGCATTTATGGATATTTTCGGGTATGTTTTCGGATATGCCGATCAACATTGCCTCGCTCACCATAACACCGCAGATGCTTTCCCTCATTGCCGGAATCGACGAGTTCAAGGGCGCCTGGCGAGCGCTGGGCACGCTCGCGCCTGATCGCCTATCGGCGCTGCGCCGCGTTGCGACGATTGAAAGCATCGGCTCCTCGACGCGGATCGAGGGAAGCAAGCTGTCGGACAGCGATGTCGAGCGTCTACTGTCCAACATCGAAATCCGCCACTTCGCCACCCGCGACGAGCAGGAGGTCGCGGGCTATGCCGATGTGATGGAAACGGTGTTCGCGTCGTTCGACGCGATCGCGCCGACCGACAACCATATCAAGCAACTGCACCGCGATTTGCTGGCGCACAGCGGCAAGGATGCGCGGCATCGCGGCAGTTACAAGACCAACACCAATCACGTCGTCGCCTTCGATGCCGACGGCCAGGAGGTCGGCGTGGTGTTCGAGACGGCGACGCCATTCGACACGCCGCGGCTGATGACCGAACTGGTCGAATGGCTGAACGAGACGCTGGATGGCAAGCAGCTTCATCCGCTGCTTGCCATCGCCATTTTCATCATCGTCTTTCTCGAAATCCATCCGTTTCAGGATGGCAATGGCCGTCTGTCGCGGGTGCTGACCACGCTGCTGCTGCTTCGCAGCGGCTACGCCTATGTCCCATATTCGTCGCTCGAAAGCGTGATCGAGGCGACCAAGGACGGCTATTACCTGGCGCTGCGGCGGACGCAGGGGACGATCCGCGGCGACGCACCCGCTTGGGAGCCCTGGATCATCTATTTCCTGACCTCACTCCAACGCCAGAAGGCGCGGCTGGAAGCGAAGATCGCGCGCGAGCGATCGCTGATCGTCAATCTGCCCGAGCTATCGGTGCAAATCCTCGAACTTGCGAAGGCGCATGGCCGGATCACCGTGAGCCAGATCGTCGCCATGACCGGCGCGAACCGCAACACCGTGAAAAAGCATTTCCAGGCGCTGGTCGCGGCCAGTCACCTTGCCCAGCACGGCAGCGGCAAAGGCACCTGGTATGGCCACGCTTGAGCGAGGGGGGCCTGCGGTGGCTGTCGATCGTCATGGCCGGGCGCATTTTGCGCTCACCCGCGAAGGTTGTTTCTGGACAGCGGAACTTGTCCCTGAGCTTGCGCCGCGTCGATATCAAACAGAACCCCATGCCTGGCGCAAAGGGTAGGCACCACGCCTAAGGACGTTCCAACCTCATTGTTGGCGGCCACCACCGCGACGAGCAGAACGTGTTCGTCGAGCATCACCTCGAGCGCCGTGAGACCGACGATCCCGGCACTGCCGCCGGGGATGATCTCGTGGCCGATGCCTTGCCTAGCGACACGCCGCGCGGCTTCGAGGGTACATTTGTGGTCGACCGCGGAGGTGAGGATGCGTCTGTGGGTGGATGCCTTCGTCCTTACGGGAGCGGCGGGTCCATGCAGCGCGATATTGTTGGCTTTGGTGGCCTAGGCGGTGAATCAGACCTCGGCTAGCGTCGTGTCAATCAGCCCAGCGATTTACGCCCGAGCTCTTGCGACCGCCTGCACCGCCACCGCACCCCCTCCGTGCGCAGAATGAGAATTCCAGGCTCGCTCGCTTCAGACCGGTGCCATGGCGGTGATACTTCTGATGCTATTGCAAATCACTCGCAATAACGATAGCTAAGGCTTCTCTGACGACCGACTCGGGGGAACTCCGTGAAAAATCTGCTTGTTTCGACTGCCCTTATCGCTTGCCTGCCCGGCACTGCTCTCGCATCCGACGCTGATCGCGACGACCCTGGCACCATTATTGTTACCGGGAAGGCTGATGGCTACAGGGCAGACAATTCGGTTACCGCAACGAAGACCGACACCCCGCTTCTCGATGTCCCGCAGTCGATCTCCGTCGTCACCCGAGAACGCTTGGATGACCAGGCACAGCACAGCATGGCTGA
Organism: Sphingomonadaceae bacterium; assembly: GCA_009926135.1. GTDB lineage: Bacteria > Pseudomonadota > Alphaproteobacteria > Sphingomonadales > Sphingomonadaceae > Novosphingobium. The sequence continues at coordinate 128,697 of RFPL01000006.1, read as the reverse complement.
CGTCTTGCGATATGTCCCCGGCACCACCATCGGCCAAGGGGAAGGCAACCGCGATCAGGTCACCTTGCGCGGGCAGAACACTACCGCCGACTTCTTCCTCGACGGTGTGCGCGACGACGTCCAATACTACCGCAGCCTCTACAACATCGAGCGCGTCGAGATCCTGAAAGGTCCGTTCGCGTTGATTTTCGGGCGTGGCGGTAGTGGGGGGATCATCAACCGTGTGCAGAAAACGCCGTCCGTTGAGGCGCTTTCAGTTGGCGGCGTGGCCAGTGTCAACACCTTCGGCGCGTGGGATGTCTCGGCCGATATCAACGCGCCGATCAGCGGCAACGCCGCGTTCCGGCTCAACGCCAATTATGAGAGCCTCGACAACCACCGCGATTTCTTCGGCGGCGAGCGCTATGCGATCAACCCCTATCTCGCAGTCGATCTCGGCCAGTGGAAGCTTGGCCTGTCTTACGAATATGTGAACGACGATCGCATCGCCGATCGCGGTGTGCCGTCGATCGCCACCGCTGCGGGACAGCCGAATGTGCCGATCTCCGGCTATCGCGACACATTCTTCGGCGTCCCTGGCGTCAACCGCACCGGCCTGGAAGCGCAAATCGTCAAGGCGCGGCTCGACGGCGAGCTGACGGATGGCCTTAACTGGTCCACCACGCTGCTCTATGGCGACTATAATAAATATTACACCAATGTCTTCGCCAACGGTGCCGCAACCGGTCAGACCGGCACGGTTGCGCTAACGAGCTATACCGATCCGACCAAGCGGCAGAACTTCATCGCCCAGAGCAATCTGGTCTGGGATCTCGACTTTGGCCCGATCGGCAACAAGGTTTTGCTTGGCCTCGAATATGGCGGCCAGAATTCCACTAACCAGCGCCGCGACGGTACAATGTCGAGCAGTATGCTGAACCTTGCAAACATTATCTATCCGACAGTTAGCTTCGGCGTCCTTTCCCGCAACACCGAGTCCGATGTCCAATTTTTCTCGGCCTATGCGCAAGACCAGATCAGCTTCGGCGAACACGTCGATGTGGTGGTCGGACTGCGCTATGACCGGTTCGAGATCAAGGGCACCGACCTGATCGGAACGCCGCGCGCCTTCGCGCGCACGGACGAGAAAGTCTCCCCCCGCGTTGGCCTAATCCTGAAGCCACAGGAAAACATCTCGATCTACGGCAGCTACAGCCAATCATTCCTGCCGCGCTCGGGCGATCAGTTCCTGACGATGACAACGACGCAGCAAAACCTCGCACCGGAAAAGTTCACCAATTACGAGGTCGGCGCGAAGTGGGATATCCGGCCTGACCTGAACCTGACAGTTGCGTTGTTCCAGCTCGACCGGACCAACGCGACCACACCCGATCCCAACAACGTCACGGCGACGATCAATGTCGGCGAAACCCGCACCAGGGGCTTCGAACTGGGACTAACCGGCCGGATCACGCCGCAGTGGCAGATGAGCGGCGGCTACACCTATCAGGACGCGCAACTGCGCGGGAACGGCTTTGTGCGTCTGGCACAGGTGCCCAAACATCAATTCGCGCTGTGGAATCGCTATGACTTTACCGGCAAGCTGGGCTTGGGGCTCGGCTTGGTCAAGCAATCGAGCCAGTTCGCGGCGATCCGCACATCCGCGACGACGACACGCCTGCCAGCTTTCACCCGGGTCGATGCGGCGCTGTTCTACAAGGCGAATGAGCGGCTCGAGTTGCAGATCAATGCCGAGAATCTGCTTGACGCGAAATATTTCTCGGACGCGCACAACAATAACAACATTACGCCCGGTGCGCCCGTCAACGCGCGCTTCACCGCCCGCATTAGGTTCTGACGGACCAGCAGTTACTACAGGCCCATCGAATGACAATCGGAGAGTTCGCAAGCGCAACCGCGACCAAGGTCGAGACGGTGCGCTATTGCGAAAAGATCGGCCTGTTGCCGCCGCCCGTGCGCGCAGCCGCCAACTACCGTGCCTCGCCCTAGCGCCGCCTACGCCAGGAAGAAACGAACTTCGACCCGGTGCTCGATGGCCTCCCCCGAAGGCTGGGGCTCGATTATCTGTCAGCGGGCAAGCTATCTGTGAGCGAGGCCGCGTACCTTTCGGGCTTCTCCGATCCCGCCGCCGTCAGCCGCGCGGTCAAGCGCTTGACCGGCCAGAGTCCCCGTGCGCTGCGCGATCGTTCCTAGTTCGATTGGTTGTCGCGGGCTGCTTCGAGGCCTTGGGACAATAGAGTTTGCCAGACCTCTTCGGAGGTATTTGCGGAAGCGAACAGTTCGCGATCGGCGCGATCGATCATGCCGTTCTCGCAAAAGACATCGAGGTTGATGGCTGCCTGCCAATAGCTTTGGTCGAACAACACGATCGGTACCTTGGGGGCCTTTCCGGTCTGGCGGAGCGTCAGGATTTCGAACATCTCGTCCAATGTGCCGAAGCCGCCCGGGAACACGACCAGAGCACTGGCGCGCATCGCGAGGTGCATCTTGCGGATCGCGAAATAGTGGAACCGGAATGTCAGCTCGGGCGTCGTGTAGGGATTGGGCGCCTGCTCGCGAGGGAGCGTGATATTGAATCCGATCGTCGGCGCGCAGGCATCGTGCGCGCCGCGATTGGCCGCCTCCATAATCCCCGGCCCGCCCCCGGTAGCAATGACGTTGACCCGTTTGCCATCGTTACGCGAAAGCGCGCCGCCGCGTTCGGATGCCAGTCTGCCGAACTTGCGCGCTTCGTCATACCAGAAGCCGCCTTTGCCTTCTTGCCCGGCCCGGACGCGCGCACTGCCGAAGACGACGATGGTCGACAGAACCCCCCAAGCGCGCAGAGCCTCTTCGACCTTTTCGTATTCGAGCAGGAAGCGCACCCCGCGCATCGAGTCGCCGAGAATGAAATCCTGATCGAGGGCGGCCAAACGGTACGAGGGCATGTCCGCGGCGCGCGCGCTTGGAAAGCAATGCTCGCAGGGATGCGGCGTGAGCGCGCTGCAGTAGGGCTCATCATTCGACATCATTGGTGCCCTCCGCTTACCACGGGGCCGGTTTCGTCGCGCTTTTGGGTTGGCGGCTGCACAGCCTCGCGATGACCGCCGAACTCTTCGCGCATGGCCGAAAGCAGCTTGTCGCCGAACGTATGTTCGTGGCGGGACCTGAACCGCGCATTCAATGCGGCAGCCAGGACATTGGCCGGGACACCCTGCCTGATCGCAGTCGACACGGCCCAGCGCCCCTCGCCGGAATCGTCGACCTGCCCTTCGAGGTGCAGCAGTTGGCCATCCTTGGCCAAGGCGTCCGCGATCAGGTCGAGCAGCCAGGAGGACACGACACTGCCCCGCCGCCAAACCTCGGCGATATCCGCGAGGTTGAACTCGTATCGAGCGTCTGCCCGATCGGCCAGGCCCGGGGCGTTGCGAAGAATGTCGAAGCCTTCGGCGAACGCCTGCATCATCCCATATTCGATGGCGTTGTGAACCATCTTCGCGAAGTGGCCAGCGCCGTGCAGTCCGGCATGGACATAGCCATGTTCCGGCCGCTGGTCTGCGGTCTGGCGTCCGATAGTCTGTGCCGCCGCGCCGATCCCGGGCGCCAGCGCCTTGAATATCGGATCGAGATGGGAGACCGCTTCGGGTGTTCCGCCGATCATCAGCGAGTAGCCGCGCTCGAGGCCCCAGATGCCGCCGCTCGTTCCCACATCGACGTAACCGATCCCGCGTTCCGCGAGCAGGGCCGCCCGGCGAAGATCATCTTCATAGAAGGTGTTTCCGCCATCGACGATGATGTCGCCGGGAGACACGAGGTCCGACAGGGTGTGAATGGCCGCTTCGGTTGCGGAGCCGGCCGGCAGCATGATCCAGACGACGCGCGGCGCGGCCAGGGTGGCCACCAGCCCGGGCAGATCTCGCGCCGCTTGAGCCCCAGCAGCTGCGATTTCGTCCACCCGCGCGCGGTCGAGATCGAAGGCAATGCACCCGTGCCCTGCGGCCAGCAGCCTGCGGGCGATATTGCCGCCCATGCGGCCGAGCCCGACAATTCCGATTTGCATGGCGACCGTCCCCCTCTCCTTAGATCTTCGCACCGAAGCGCGCCAAGACCTTACGCAATTGCGGTCGCGCTGCACGCAGCGCCATAGGTAAACGTCACATTGCCGCCAGTCGCCGGGCAGCCATTGGCTGCGAGCAATACGTATGGCCTTCATTCCGCCACCCGAAGAAAATCGGCGCGAGAACCACGATTTTCGGGAGGCAAGGTCCATGCACAAGCACAAGAAGCGCCATGCGAAGGACAAGTCCCGCGGACATTTCCTCCCCGGCATCGAGCCGCAGGCGAGGCTTGAGGTAGAGCCTCGTCCGGCCGGTCACGGACTGGCGATCGGTTTCTTCGGTGCCAGCGGAACCGTGACGGGATCGCGCTACCTGCTCGAAGACGATTCCACCCGAATATTGGTGGATTGCGGTCTGTTCCAGGGTGGCCGGGAGCTCAGGGGCCTCAATTGGGCGCCGCCTCCGCCCGAAATCGACGGCGTCGAAACCATTTTGCTCACGCACGCGCACCTCGATCATTCCGGTTCGATCCCGCGCCTGGTTCGCAATGGCTGGAAAGGGCGGGTCATCGCGACGCGCGCCACGGCCGAGCTTTGCGAACTGCTGCTTCCGGACAGCGGTCACCTGCAGGAGAAAGACGCCCAGTTCGCCAACCGGCGCGGCTATTCGCGGCACCAACCCGCCTTGCCGCTCTATACCCAAAATGACGCTCTCAATGCGCTGGAGCATTTCCATGGCGTCGCTTTCGACGAAAGTGTCGAGGTTGCCCCCGGCATTTCCGCGCGGTTTCGCCACGCCGGCCATATCCTTGGCGCGGCATCGATCGAGATCGACTGGAAGGGTACGAGGATTCTCTTTTCGGGCGATTTGGGGCGCTATGACGATGCGGTCATGTTCGATCCCGCAGCTCCTTCAACTGCGGACTATCTGATCGTCGAGTCCACCTACGGCGATCGGGAGCATGATGCGCTCTCGCCCGAACTGGCTCTGGGCGACAGTATCGAGCGGTGCATTGCACGCGGCGGGACGGTCGTCATCCCGGCCTTCGCGGTCGGAAGGGCGCAGTCGCTGCTCTATTACCTGTCCCTGTTAAAGCAGGGCGGCCGTTTGCAGGGCGTGCCGGTCTATCTCGACAGCCCGATGGCGATCGATGCCAGCGAGATCATGTGCGCGCACTCGGGCGGCCACCGCTTGTCCGGCGAGCAATGCAAGACAGCCTGCGCAGTCGCGCACTATGTTCGCGACGCCGAGGAATCGAAAGCCTTGACGGCGGATGGGAACCCGAAGGTTATCATCTCGGCAAGCGGGATGGCCACGGGCGGACGCGTGCTTCATCATCTCGCCCAGTTCGCGCCCGACCCCAAGAACCTCATCCTGTTCGCTGGCTTCCAGGCCGCCGGAACCCGGGGGGCTGCGCTCGTTGCCGGGGCGACGTCGATCCGGATTTTCGGGGAAGAGGTGCCGGTCCTTGCCGAGGTGACCAACCTCTCGATGCTGTCGGCGCATGCCGATTGCAACGAGATCATGCGCTGGCTTTCGGGCATGCCGAAGACGCCGCGCAGGACGTTTGTGACGCACGGCGAAGCCAGCGCCTCGGCGACATTGGCTGAGCGGATCACCCGCGAACTCGGCTGGGATTGCGCAACGCCCAAGCTCGGCAGCTGGGGCGACATGGCGCTGGTCCCGAACCACGCCTGACGATGTGACCAATACGTATGTCGAGCCGGGACGCTGGTCCTTACTCCAAAGAACGAAGACAGCATCTTCCCCATGAGGCCTGGGGCCGGTCTCCTGAATCTTGCCAAGGAGTCGATCATGTTGAAGAAGTCCCTCACCGCCGCGCTCGCCGGAATTGCCTTGCTCGGCGCAACCCCCGTCCTGTCGCAGGGCATCGGCCACACCTGGTTCATGCGCGGAACGATCGTCCGGGTCGATTCGACCGGGACGGTCGTCTGCATCGGCAAGGCCGACGGCGCCGAAGTCGGGCAGGTTCTCGACGTTTACCGGATCGTGCGTCACCCCGGCCCGCAAAAGAGCGCGGGTCCGAACTTCCACCGCCAGGAGGTCGGCGAAGTCCGCATCGACCATGTCTTCGACGACCATTTCGCGCACGTCACCGTCGTCAGCGGCCGACCGGCGCGCAACGATATCGTCGAACTGCAGCGCAGTCACTGAGCGCGGCCAGCCGCGCGCGCGGCGGCTGTCGATGAGGTCGTTGGCCATTCCCACCGGGGGGCCAACGACCCCTGCTCCCCGTGAGAGGCGCTGCGCGGCCGGGACGCCCAACAACGGTCCCATGCGGAAACCGACTGCACACAAGATGCAGGGCCCGGCCTACCATATTGGGACGGATGCCATGGCAGGTTTGAAGATAGGAGAATTCTCCGCCGCAGCCGGCGTGGGCCGCGACACGGTTCGGTATTACGAACGCATGGGCCTGTTGCCAGCGGCCGTCAGAAATGGCGCGGGCTACCGGGTCTATTGCGATCAAGACCTTGAGCGTTTGCAATTCATTCGCCACGTCCACGAAGCGGGCTTCAGTCTCGAACAGATCCGCGACTTGCTCGAAGCATCGCCGGTGAACCAAGATCGGGTTTTGAGACTGCTTGAGGTCACGCGCGCGAAACTCGCTGCCGCCAAGGCCAATGTCGACTGGCTTTCGCAAGTCGAGAAGTTTCTGACCAGCTTGTCCGTCGCAGTCCCGCCCGACGGACCTCAGCCCAAGTGGGCCGGTTTTCTGGCGGGAAGTGACTCTGCGCGGCGCGGCGGATCGCACCCTGCGCGGGGCCACGGCTAATCATCAATAAGAGAGAGAAAGGACCGAATATGACGTACCGGAATCGCAAGGCATTGCCATGGACAGGCATCGGTGTGGCGCTTGCAGGCGCTCTCGCCTTGTCGGCTTGCAACAGCAAGGACGACCAATCCACTCCAGCCGCCACCCCCAGCGCCGCGGCCACCAATCCCGCAACTGGGACCGAAGGCGGTGACGCGGGCAATTCCGCGGCAGCCGACGATATGCACAACCGGATGGAGGCCGATCAGCGGCAGAAAATGGATCACGACAGCATGCGCATGGGTCCGGGAATGAACCACCCCGCTACCCCGGCTCCCGATGCACAGCCGACCAACCAGAGCAGCTCGATGCCAAGCGGGGGCATGCAGGACATGTAGGCGGCGATCGAGCGCTCCCCATGTCGATGTCCGGAGTCCGATGCGCGTTGACCGCAATCGCTGTGTTTGCGCTGGCAGTGCCGGCGCACGCACAGGACGCCGACGAGCATAGCGCGCATCATCCTGCCAGTGCCGCGGCGCCGGCCATGGCGACGCCCTCCCCGATGAGCAACAACGGAGGGGCCAAGCCTGGCGGCCAGCCCGCCGCCAATAGCGCCATGTCCGCGATGATGCAGGACATGATGCAGGAGATGATGGGCGGTGAAGGCGAACATGGCGGGGCGGACCGGCGCGGCCCGTTTTTCGCCAGGCTGCTCACATTGCCAGCCACTTCGGCCGAGGAGAAGCAGGCTCTGGCCAGCCAGGCGGAACAGCGCGTCACAGATGGCTTGGCGATGATCGAAGCGGCCAACGCGGCGGCAATGCACGCCGCGACCCCGCAAGCACGGCTCGATGCGACGAGGAAGCTGCGCGAGGGATTCGATCTTTTGGAGAGCGGTGCTGCCGGTCAAGCCGCGCTTGAGCGCGAAGCACAAACTCCGGTTGCGGCGCAAAACTGGTTTCGCGAAGAGCTCGGCATCGCCGATCCGGCGCAGGCAAGTGCTCGGCAATGGTTCGGAATTTCGCCTTCGCACATCTTGCTCATGCTCTTCCTCGCCCTGGTCAGCGCCAGTCTGATCGCGTTGCAAGTGCTTCGGCTTCGCCGTGTCCGGACGCTGATGGGAGCGACGAATGCCGCGAGCGGCCCTTCAGTCGCGACGCCCGTTGCCGCCTTCGCCAGGACCTCGCGGCAACCGCCACCGGCATCGCTACCCCCTGCGCGCGACGCCCTCTCCCCACAAGACGTCGCACCGGCTGCGGCCCTGCGTTCTTCGAAACGGTGGTCGGGCCAGCTCAAGGTCGTCCAGATCGTTCGCGAGACGCCAACGGTCCAGACCTTCCGGCTGGCCGATCCTGGCGCGGATCGCCTGCCGTTCGACTTTCTGCCCGGCCAATTCTTGCAGGTGGAGGTCACGCCCCAGGCCGGGAAGGCCGTGCGAAGATCCTACACGATCGCCTCCTCGCCGACGCAACGGGCCTACGTCGAACTCACCGTCAAGCGCGAGGAACAGGGCGCGGTTTCGAAGTTTCTCCACGATCAGCTCAAACCCGGCGATCTGCTCAAGGTGACGGGCCCCTTCGGTGAGTTCACCTTCACCGGAACCGATGCCGAGAGCATTGTCCTGATCGCCGGGGGCGTGGGCATCACGCCGATGATGTCGGTGCTGCGCTACCTCACCGACACCGCCTGGCCGGGGGAGATCTTCTTCCTCTACGGCGCGCGCTCGACCGATGAATTCGTCTTTCGCGACGAACTGGAACGGCTGGAGCGGCGGTTTCCCAACCTTCACGTGATGGCCGCGATGCAACGCTCCGCCGGCACCGTATGGCTGGGGCCGGAAGGGCCGATTACCCAGGAAATGCTGCGCTCGGCCGTGCCGGACATCGCCAAGCGCCGGGTCCACCTGTGCGGTCCTCCCGGCATGATGGCGGCGATGCGCGCACAACTCGCCGAGCTTGGCGTGCCCGAGGCGCAGCTGCACACCGAGGCGTTCGGCCCTGCCTCCTTGCCGGACAACGCGGAAGAGATCGAGGCCAAAGAACCCCCGGCGGCGGCACGCACGAAGCGCAAGGCTGCCGTGGCGCCGACAACGGTGACCTTTGCGATCTCGGGCGTTTCGGCCCCGCTGTCCGAAGACGAGACCGTGCTGGAAGCCGCCGAAGAAGCCGGCGTCGAGATACCCTACGCCTGCAGGATCGGCGAATGCGGCGTGTGCGTCACCAAGCTGCTCTCCGGAGAGGTCACGATGGCGGTCGAGACCGGTCTCGATCCGGAGGATAAGCAAAAGGGCTACATTCTGGCGTGTCAGGCCAAGAGCGCCGGACAGCCGCTGGTGGTGGAAGCCTGATGCGCGAGCGCGGCGACATCCTGGTCGGTCTGATGGTCGCCTTCGTGATCCTCTTCCCGCTGGGCTACCTGCTGCACGTGTCTCCGAGCTTCCCGGGCAGCCTGGGCGGCGGGGTCGTCGGCATCGCGGCGGCGGTGCTGATGCTGCTGACCTTGCCCTATGTCCTCGTCAAACACGTCAAAGCGATCGCTGACGCGACCGCGCACCGCGTCAGCAAGCCGACGCTGCTGGCGATCCACATCTACGCCGGGGTCCTGGCCGCGATCCTCGGCCTCATCCACGCGGCGCATAGCTTTGAGAGCCCGGCCGGATTGGTCTTGACCGGGACGCTCTTGCTGACGGTCTTGAGCGGCTACATCGGCCGCTATCTGCTGGGCCAGTTGGCAAAGGCGCTGCGCGGACGGAAATCCGAACTGGCCTCGCTGCAAGCGGCGTTTCTTGGCCTCGACGCGACCATCGCCGAGGATGCGGAAGCGCCCCCGCTGCGCCGCTGGCACAGACTGCTGTTCGTCTCCGCCGAACGGCCCGCCGATCCCGCCGCGGAGGACGCTCAATCCCTGGCCGGAGCAATGGCGGACACGGAATTCGCGGTGCGGGCCGAAAGCGCAACCGATGCCCTGTTCGGCAAGTGGCGGTGGCTGCACATCGTCGTCGGCTGCATTCTCTATGCCGTCCTCGTCGTCCACATCGGCGCCGCGATCTATTTCGGATTGCGCTGGCTATGAGGTTTGCGCGCCTCCTTTTCTGGCTCTTCGTCGTTGCAACCGTGGCGCTGCTGGTGGGCGGGCGGCTCGCATTGCGCACCAACGCGCCTTCCGAGGCGGGAATCGTGGTGCGATTTGTCGCACCCGGACCCTTGTCGAGCGCCCATCGCTCATTGGCCGGACAATGCGCCAGCTGCCACACGCCGATCAAGGGTGTTGAGGCGAAGACCTGCCTGTCATGCCACGCCGGAACCGAGTTCGGGGACAAGCAATCGACCGTGTTCCATGCGCGGGCTGCGCAATGCAGCTCCTGCCATGTCGAGCATCAGGGCGATCAGGGGATTGTCCAGATGAGCCACGCCGCGTTGCTCGAACCCAAATACTGGCGGCAAGCCGCTCCGCAAATGCAGTCCAGAAAACCGTCGGCGATGTCCAGTGCGACGCTCGACTGTGCGAGCTGTCATTCGATCAGGGACAAGCATCTCGGGCTGTTCGGCGCCGATTGCGCCACCTGTCACAGCACCGATTCGTGGAAGATCGCCAGCTATCGCCACCCTTCGACCAATTCGACGCAGTGCGTGGAGTGTCACAAAGCGCCTCCCAGCCATTATATGGAGCACTTCAGCATGGTCTCGCAGCGGGCGGCAGGCGCGAAGGCCCGGGTCGATCAGTGCTACGCCTGCCATACCACCGACAGCTTCAACAACATCCGCCGCCGGGGGTGGTATGATCACCATTAACGCGCCTTGGCTCAGCCAGTTTTTTCACCTGGCCGTCGTCGTTCTGGATCTGGCCGGCACCTTGGTCATCCTGATCGGCGCGGCCTATGCCAGTGGCGTATTTCTCCAGGCCTTTCGGAAGAGCGATCGCTCGCGAGCCTATCTCGCCTTCCGTTCGACGCTGGGGCGCAGCATACTCCTGGGTCTCGAGTTCCTGGTCGCGGGCGACATCGTCAAATCGCTGGTGATCAACCCGACAATCGCCGACCTAGTCGTTCTGGCCGGTCTGGTCCTGGTGCGCACGTTCCTCAGCATCTCGCTCGGTGTCGAGATCAACGGCCATTGGCCCTGGCAGGATACGGTCATGGCGCGTCATCGCTCGCTTACCGCAGGTCGCGGCGGCCAACCCGGCTGCGGGGAGCATCGTGAGACCGATCAAGGCGGCTAATTCATGGAGGTGACGATGATCGAGCGCAGGACGTTTCTGACGAATGGTACAACCCTTCTCGCTGCCGGAGCGGCAAGCGGCGCTGTCGCCCGCGATGATTCGGCCAATGGCATGTCAATGGCGATGCCGATGAAAGAGTGCATCGATCTTTGCACCGCGTCGCATGCCATGTGCTTGGAGACGGCGAGCCATGTCGCCACCTCGAGCCGATCGCCTTCCCCCGCACCACTGCTCGCGCTCCTTAGCGATTGTGCGGAAATCTGTCAGACGACGGCCAATTCGATGCTGCGTCGCTCGGCGCTCCACACCATCCTTTGCCGGGCCTGTGCCGAGGCTTGCGACCAGTGTGCTCGCGAATGCGAGCGGTGGCGTGACGATCGGCAGCTGACCCTTTGCGCTGAAACCTGCCGGCGGTGTGCGGAAGCCTGCCGACACACGGCGGCGATGGCCGACTGAACGGGGCGCTTCGCACAATACGTATAGTTTCAAGCGAGGTGAGGTCGCATTGCGGAGCCAAGAAACGGCGAGACAAGCGCACGAGAATCGCCAGTTTATTGGAGACGCGAAATGACCCGGAAAGCCATCTATCTTGCCGTTTTCGGCCTGCTCGCCAGTGCGGGCGGCGTGGCCTATGTGATGGCCGACGAACCCCCGGCCGACATGCCCGCGGTCACGGCCCCGAAGCCCGCAGCGTCGCCCAAAGTGCCTGTCGCCCCGTCGCCGGCCACGGCCGCTCAAGACCATGCGCACCAGCAAGGCATGGATCACGGCGGGCAGCAGATGCACGATCAGATGATGCAGGATCACCAGATGGGAATGCAGCAACAAGGCATGCAGCAACAGGGCATGGGCGGCATGGCGGCGCAAGGCGGCAAGGCGGGCATGCCAATGAAGCCGGGCAAGGATTGTTGCCCGGGCAAGGGGATGAAGCCAGCGGACAAGCCCATGGCGATGCCCTCGGACAAACCGATGCCGATGAGTGACATGTAGACTCCGCTCCCCGGAGCTGACGGCCCGCCGCCCCGCCCCTGGCGGCGGGCCGTTCTTGTCGCGGGTCGCCGCAACGGCCGGATTTGCGAGGTGCGCCGCCGGGACCGGGCGAACGGGGTAACCGGATCCAGGGCGAATGCCGCCTCTCGCCGTCACGCACACACTTGACGAGGACAACACAAGGACCGGGATCATGTTCGAACAGGCCATCGAGACAATCAATGCCGCGCCAGCTTTTCGGCATCGCTACGACAATTTCATCGGCGGGCGTTGGAGCCCGCCTTCCACGGGCGAATATTTCGCCGACACGAGCCCGATCAACGGCGCGCTGATCGCCGAGTTCGCCCTCTCTAGTTCCGAAGATGTCGAGCGCGCGCTCGACGCGGCCCACTCCGCCAGGGACCAATGGGCGAGGCTATCGCCGGCCGAGCGCGCACCGCTGCTCAACAGGATCGCCGACCGTCTGGAACACAATCTTGAACTGCTGGCGCTTGCCGAGACGATCGACAACGGCAAACCGATCCGCGAGACGCGTGCCGCCGACGTGCCACTCGCGATCGACCATTTCCGTTATTTCGCCGGCTGCATCCGGGCGGAAGAAGGCACGATCTCGACGATCGACGCCGACACCATCGCCTATCATTTCCGCGAGCCACTCGGCGTCGTTGGCCAGATCATCCCATGGAACTTCCCGCTGCTGATGGCGGCATGGAAGATCGCCCCGGCGCTTGCTGCCGGCAACTGCACGGTGATCAAGCCGGCTTCGCAGACGCCTCTCACGCTGCTGATGTTCGCCGAGCTGACCGCGGATATCCTGCCCCCCGGCGTGCTCAATGTGGTGACCGGACCAGGCCGGACCGTCGGTCAGGCGATCGCCGCCAATCCACGGATCGCCAAGGTCTCGTTCACCGGCGAGACCGTTACCGGCAAGCAGATCATGCACGCTGCCGCGGATCACTTGATTCCCCAGACCATGGAACTTGGCGGCAAGTCGCCCAACATCTTCATGGCGGACGACTTCAATGAGGACGACGCCTTCCTCGCCAAGGCGATCGAGGGCTTCACGCTGTTCGCATTCAACAAAGGCGAGGTCTGTACCTGTCCGTCGCGCGCGCTGCTGCACGAATCGATCTTCGATCGCTTCATTGAGCGGGCGGTCGCGCGCGTCGCCGCGATGCGCCAAGGCGATCCGCTCGACCCCGCGACCCAGATCGGCGCCCAGGCCTCCGAGGACCAGCTCCACAAGATCCTCGGCTATATCGACATCGGCAAGGCCGAGGGCGCGCGGTGCCTGACCGGCGGTGCGCGCGCGCTGCCGGGGGGTGACTTGGACAAGGGCTTCTTCGTCCAACCGACCGTGTTCGTGGGCCAGAACCACATGCGCATCTTCCAGGAGGAGATCTTCGGACCAGTCCTGGCGGTGACGAGCTTCAAAACGGTCGAGGAAGCGATCGCGATCGCCAATGACACCGCCTACGGCCTCGGCGCTGGTGTTTGGACCCGCAACGGCAACACTGCTTACCGACTGGGGCGCGCGATTGAGGCCGGCCGGGTCTGGACCAACTGCTATCACCAATATCCCGCCCACGCCGCCTTCGGCGGATACAAGGCGTCGGGCTTCGGGCGCGAAAACCACAAGGCGATGCTCGACCATTACCAGCAGACCAAAAACCTGTTCGTCTCCTATGACGAGCGCGCGCTGGGCCTGTTCTAGCCTTTTTGCAGATGGAGAAGCAGACATGGCGAAAACCATGAAGGCGGCGGTCGTCCGCGAATTCGGCAAGCCGCTGGTCATCGAGGAGGCGCCGATCCCGGTGGTCGGTCCTGGCCAGATACTCGTCAAGATCGCGGCGACCGGCGTGTGTCATACCGATCTGCACGCCGCCGAGGGCGATTGGCCGGTCAAGCCCAACCCTCCGTTCATTCCAGGCCATGAAGGCGTCGGTTATGTCGCGGCCGCCGGTCCGGGCGTTACGCATGTGAAGGAAGGCGACCGCGTCGGCGTGCCCTGGCTGTACACCGCCTGCGGCCACTGCGTCCATTGCCTGGGCGGCTGGGAAACGCTATGCGAAAGCCAGCAAAACACCGGCTATTCGGTCAACGGCAGCTTCGCCGAATATGTCCTCGCCGACCCGAACTATGTCGGCCACCTGCCGGACAATGTCGATTTCCTCGACATCGCGCCGATCCTCTGCGCGGGCGTCACCGTTTACAAAGGCCTCAAGGCCACCGAGGCGAAGCCGGGCCAATGGGTTGTGATCTCCGGTGTCGGGGGGCTTGGCCACATGGCCGTGCAATATGCCCGTGCGATGGGCCTCAACGTGGCGGCGGTCGACATCGACGATCGCAAGCTCGATCTCGCTGCTCGTCTCGGTGCGGCGCTGACGATCAACGCGCGCGATGAGATTCCTTCGGCGGCCCTCAAGAAGGCGATCGGCGGCGCGCATGGCGCGCTGGTCACCGCGGTCTCGCCCACGGCGTTCCAGCAGGCGCTCGGCATGGTCCGCCGTGGCGGAACGGTGGCGCTCAACGGCCTCCCGCCAGGCGATTTCCCGCTGTCGATCTTCGACACCGTGCTCAACGGTATCACGATGCGCGGCTCAATCGTCGGCACCAGGCTCGACCTTCTCGAAGCGCTGGCCTTCGCTGGCGAGGGAAAGGTCCACGCAACCGTGCATGCGGAGAAGCTAGAGAACATCAACGATGTTTTCGCGCGCATGCACCACGGCGACATCGAAGGCCGGATCGTTCTCGATCTGGCGTGATCCCATCATTCGCGAAAGACACCGTCCATGCTTCCTTTCCACAGCCTGCCGATCGCGCGGCGCCGCTTCGTCCAGGGTCTGGCGCTCAGCGGTGCGGCTGCAGGCTTCACCCCGGCGCTTCTCGCGCGATCCACCGCCGCCTCGGCGGCAGAGCTGCGCGGCACCGAGTTCGACCTTGAGATCGCCGAGTTGCCGGTCAATTTCACCGGCAAGCGCCGGGTCGCGACTGCGGTGAATGGAGCCGTGCCCGCGCCGGTTCTCCGGCTGCGGGAAGGCGACACGGTGACGCTGCGCGTACGCAACAGCCTCAAGGAGATGTCGAGCATCCACTGGCACGGCATTATCCTCCCGGCCGAGATGGACGGCGTACCGGGCATCAGCTTCGCCGGCATCGCGCCCGGTGAGACCTTCACTTACCGCTTCGAGCTGCGCCAGGCGGGCACTTACTGGTATCATGCCCATACGCTTGCCGAGCAGACCGGCCTTTATGGCGCGATCGTCGTCGAACCGCGTGAGGCTGTCGCCGCGCCGGATCGGGACTATACCGTGATCCTCAGCGACTGGTCTGACGAACCGCCATTGCAGATCTTCACCAACCTCAAGAAGCTGAGCAGCTACTACAATTTCGCGCAGCCGACGGCGGGCGACTTCCTTAAGGACGTGCGCCAACAGGGGCTCGGCAAGGCCCTCGATCAGCGCGCGATGTGGAACGGCGCGCGGATGAGCCCGACCGATTACAGCGACGTCTCGGCGGCGACTTACACCTACCTGATGAACGGGACGCCGCCTGCGGGCAACTGGACCGGCATCGCCGCGCCCGGCGAGCGGGTCCGGCTGCGCTTCATCTGTGCGGGGACCGCGACCTTCTTCGACGTACGGATCCCGGGCGTCGCGCTGACGATTGTCGCAACCGATGGGCAGCCCGTCGAGCCGGTCACGGTCGATGAGTTTCGCATCGGCCCCGGCGAGACCTACGACGCCGAGTTCACCATGCCCGACGCCGAGGCCCACACGATCTTCGCCCAGTCGATCGACCGGACCGGCTATGCCCGCGGCACGATCGCGCCTGCGCCTGGCATGACCGCGGCGGTGCCGCCACTCGACGAACGGCCTTGGCTCGAACCAGTCGACATGATGGGCGCCATGGCCGCGATGGACGGGATGGGCGGCGGCGAACACGCCGGACATGGGATGGCCGAGATGCCGCCCAAGGCCCGGCACGCCCGCACCGAATATGGCGCGAACACCGACATGCGGGTCGACTATCCCCGCAACAATCTCGACGATCCCGGTGCCGGCTTGCGTGGCCGCCCCTGGCGCGTTCTGGCGCTGGCGGACCTGCGCACGCCGATGGGCGATCCCGATCCCCGCGAGCCGGAACGCGAGATCGAACTCCACCTCAACGGCAATATGGAGCGCTTCATCTGGGCGCTCGACGGGATCAAGCTTAATGACTCGCGCCCTCTCCATTTCCGCCCGAACGAGCGGCTTCGCATCACGTTGGTGAACGACACGATGATGTCCCATCCGATGCATCTCCACGGAATGTGGAGCGATGTCGAAGGCCCGGATGGCAAGTTCCAGGTGCGCAAGCATACCGTAGTCGTCCAGCCCGCCCAGCGCGTCAGCTTCCGTGTGACGGCCGATGCGATGGGCCGATGGGCGTTCCATTGCCACCTGCTCTACCATATGGCGGCCGGCATGTTCCGGGAGGTGGTGGTCGCATGATCAGCCTCGCGCACCCCCGCACCGCGCGATTCGCCCTCGCCACCATCGTCTCGGTGGCGGTGGCGACTCCAGCTCTGGCCCAGGAAGCTCCGAAACAGCCACCGGCTGCTGCCCAGGCCGAGCAGTCGGTCAATCCGGCGCAGGAGCCGCAGCCCGCGCCGCCGGTCGAAGATCATGCGGGTATGGACATGCCCGGCATGGATATGTCCGGAGCGGGCAGGTCGCCAGACGGCCAAGAGATGGACATGGGCAAGATGCAGGGCGGGAGTGCCCCACGCGATGCCCGCGATTCCGACGACTATGCCGATGGTTACCGCAATTCGACGCTGCCCAATTACGAAATGGCCGACAAGCTCTCGATCCCCAAGATCCTGGTGGATGAGCTCGAGTTCGCCACCGGCAACGAGGGACAGGGGTTCGGCTGGACAGCACTGGTCACAGACGGGCCGGACGACAACAAGCTCTGGCTCCGCAGTCAGGGGCTCAAGAATTCGCGCGATCGGCTCGATCCCGAGAGCAGCGTCGAAGGCCTCTGGTGGCACAGCGCGGGCCCATTCTGGGGTACGTTGGTCGGTGTTCGCCAGGATCTCGGGAAAGGTGGCACGACTTGGGCCGCCGTCGGTATTGAGGGTCTCGCTCCCTACTGGTTCGACATTCAGCTCACCGGCTATGTGGGCACCGATGGCCGCTTGGCGGCGCGCGCCAAGGCCTCCTATGAAATCCTGTTCACCAATCGCCTCATCCTGACGCCTCAAGTCGAAACCAACATCTACAGCAAGCGATCTACCGACCGCGAGCTTGGTGGTGGCTTCAGCAATGTCGAACTCAGCGGTCGCCTGCGCTACGAGTTTTCACGAAAGTTCGCGCCCTATGTCGGTTTCGTCTGGGAACGCGCGCTCGGCGACACCGCCGACTTTCGGCGTGCTCAGGGCGAGAGCCCGGTCGAACGTCGCGTCGTCGTCGGCTTCCGACTATTGCTGTGATCCCGGGACGGCTGTCCGAGACATGGCAGACCGGCCTCAGCCATCTTGCGCGCAGGCAAGGTAGGCAATCGCTCTCGTCCATTCTTCTTCTGCTCGCCGTAGCCGCTGCCGCGGCGGGGCAGACCGCCATTCTCGCCTTCCTTCCGGCCCTGGTTGATAGCAATGCCGCAGAGCTTGCGCCGCGCCTACATGACTTCCACGTCGCCAGCCTTACCGGCGTCCATCCGCTCGCGGCCTTGCTGCTGGCACCGCTCTGGGGCTGGCTCGCGGATCGGATGGACTACCGGATCCTGCTTCGCACCGCTCTCGTCGCTCTCGCATTCGCGACGGCGCCAGTCGGAGCGGTGCCACTACCGGCTCTCTATCTGCTCCGCGCGCTGGCCGGCATGGCCGCTGCAGCCATCATCCCGCTGGCGTTGCTGTCCGCGAGCTTCGCGGTTCCCGAGCGCGGCGAACAGGCGAAGCGCTTTACCTGGCTAACGGGGTTCGTCTTTCTGGGGGATATGATTGGACCTTTGCTCGCGGAGGGTTCCGCCGCCGTAACTCCCGGCGCACCCCTGCTGATGGTGGCGCTCGGCATCGCTGGCGTCGCCATCCTGCTGTGCTTCGCGCATCTACCGCCTCGCTGCATCGCCTGTTCCGAGATTCGCCACCCGCAATCGTCGTCCCGCCCCGCGATCTCAATGCTTCTGCTCATCGCGGTCGTTGGTGGCGGTGGGCTCGCGGCCATGCATGTGGCCCTGCTCATCCCGCGCAGCGCGGATGCGACCAACCGCGAGACGATCGCCTGGATGCTTAGCCTTTGCGGGTTCGCCATGCTCGCCGCGCAGCTGTTCCTTGCAAGAGTCACCTGGCTCGTGACCCTACCGAGACGTCTCGCCGGCATTACCGTTGCCCTGCTCGCGTCGAGCCTCTTCCTCTATTCCCTCAACCTTGCGACCCCTCCATTGGCCGGCACCATCTTTGTGGCCGGCTGGAGTTCCGCGAGCCTTCGCCTGATCACCAGTTTCTGGATCGGCGGAAACACAGCTCCTTCGGGCTCGAGACTGGGTTTGCAGCATGCGGCGGCCAGCATCGGCCAGGCGCTTGCACCATTGGCCTTCGCGCTGACATCGCCGCAATATCAACCGGTCATCCTCTCGAGCATCGGCAGTCTCGCGCTGCTTCTCCTCCTTGTTCTGCCCCTTGTCTGGAGAGGGGCCAAAACAGTGCAATGATAGTGGACGTTGGGCACCGGACACATACTCTACGCGGGTTTCACGAAGGGGACCCGCCGTTGGTCTTGGCCGCCCGCTAGGCTGCCCGATGCAAAGACCTCCGAGTGGCAGAGCTGGAAACTAGGCTAGCAGCCGCACCCTGCGCCGCCTTCGCCATCCTCGTCACAATCCCCAGGTTCGGCGCATTCGCACAAGCGGTGCAGCGCCTCAAGAACGGGAGTTCGGATAAATGGCTTCTGGATCACTTCTGCATAGCCACAATCTTTGGCCCTCGACCTCAACTCTTGATCGCACGATGCGCAGATGAGGATCGCGGGGCCACACCATCCTTTGGCCCTGAACGCGCCGAGCAAGCTGAGGCCATCGAGATCCGGCATGTTGTGGTCGGCAATCATGCAGTCGGCGGAGAGCGATGCCGGATCGGCCAGCAAGGCCGATGCCGATCGGTAGCTTAGCGGCTCATAGCCTCTCGCACGCAGCAAGAATTGCAACGAACGGCGGACGCTAGCCTCGTCGTCGGTGACGAGGACCTTGTAGCGCTTCTTGCCAGGTTCGCTCTGACTTGTGGACATGGACCCTGTAACTGAAACTGAGAAGGCAGCTTCTAGCAGGAATCGCCGGTCCTGCGGCCGATGTCCTTACGTAGATGTCACATGCTCGTACATTCACTGACGATGAGGACGATCCCGACCCCGTAGGAGGTAAGAAGGTCAAGTCTCACTGTCAATTGACCCCGGATCACGCCGGCCTGATTAGCGCATCTTAATCTCGCCTGGACCAGTGCAACCAATATTGCGCACCGCAGCTGCCGCCATATGGTGGCAGGGGTAAATTCCGATAGTTTGAACTACCGCAGAGTCATAACCTGAACTGATAACCTCGAACGTTATGCCAATAGCTAGTGATATTTGCTAGGTCAGATGCCCCCAAAGGCATATCCCCCCATGTCAAGAACGGCATGAAGGGGATGGGACGTGTTCGACAAAATCTATATGGGGGTGGCCTTGGGAGCAGTCGCTACGACGCTCTATGCGCCTCAAGCCTTGGCTCAAGATTCGTCAAATGACGATGTGGTGACACAGGAGCAAAGCGTTATCGTCGTAACCGGCACGCGCCGCAACGACCTCAAAGCTGCCGACGCCGCACTCCCAATCGACATAATCACTGGCGACGACCTGATTGAAAAGGGTGCCGCCGACATGAACGACTTGCTGCGCACCGAAGTGCCAGCTCTCAATATCCAGCGTCTTGTCAGCAATGACGGTGCGGTGTTCACGCGACCCTTTTCGCTTCGCGGCCTGCCGCCCGACCAGACGCTGGTTCTGGTCAACGGCAAGCGCCGTCATCGCGGCGCGACCGTCCAGTTCACCAACATCCCTTACATTCGCGGGTCGCAAGGCCCCGATTTGGCGGCTATTCCCTCGATCGCGGTGGGGCAACTCGAAGTCCTGCGCGATGGCGCATCGGCGCTCTACGGTTCGGACGCCATTGCGGGCGTCCTGAATTTCGGCCTGCGGCGCGACCGCGAGGGCGGCATACTGATCGCGCGATATGGGCAATATTATGAGGGCGATGGCGAGGACTTTCTGATCCAGGGAAATCTGGGCCTGCCGTTCACGGCCAACGGCTTTGTCAACATCAGCGGCGAATATGTGAACAGCGCAACCACCTCGCGCGGAATTCAGCGCCCGGATGCCCAGGCACTGATCAACGCAGGCGTTCAGGGTGTTCCCGTGCCAGCACAACGCTGGGGCAATCCGGAAAGCGAAGCCGCCCGCATCTTCGTCAATGCAGGCCTTGAGCTATCCGACGACATGGAGTTCTACACCTTCGGCAATTACAGCTGGAGCAAAGGCACGACGGCCTTTTTCTACCGCAATCCGAACACCACCTTCATCGCGACATCGATCCCAACCACGGCGACGCCAGGCGGCCCGCGGTTCAGTTTCCGGCAGCTTTTCCCAGGCGGGTTTACGCCCTCTTTTGGTGCCACGATCACCGACGCAGCGTTGGCTGCGGGCATCAAAGGGAAGATCGGCTCAGAACTGACCTATGACCTCAGCGCGTCCTACGGCCAGAACCATGCTTCGTACCGCATCGACAACACGGTCAACCCGTCACTTGGCCTTTCGTCGCCAACCTCGTTCAAACCGGGACAGCTCGAACAGCGCGAACTCGCCTTCAATCTTGACCTGACCTATCCCATCAACATCGGCGGCGGCGATCCGCTTACGCTTGCGGGCGGCCTCGAATATCGCAAGGAAACCTACGAAATCACCGTGGGTGACCTTGCTTCATGGCAAGTCGGCCCCTTCGCTTCGCTTATCGATCCTGACACTGGCGCGCGCACCGGCCTGCCCGTCGGCTCGAACGGCTTTCCCGGTTTCAGCCCGATCCAAGCAGGAGAATTTGGGCGCAGCAATTGGGCGGCCTATTCGTCATTGGAAGGCAATCTCACCGAGGCATTGCAGATCGGCCTAGCCGGGCGGTACGAGAATTATTCGGACTTCGGCTCCAAATTCACCTGGAAGCTGAGCAGCCGCTTCGATTTCTCCGATGTTTTCGCCGTCCGCGGATCGGTCAATACCGGCTTCCGCGCTCCGACGCCGGGCCAATCCAACGCATCGCAAGTACAGACCAATATCGACTCTGTCACAGGTGCGCCGCTGACGGCGGGCATCATCTCGCCCAACAACCCCGTTGCGCAGTTTCTTGGCGCAACGCCGCTTAAACCCGAAAGGTCGTTCAACTTTGCGGGAGGTATCGTCATCAAACCGGCGAACCGGATCACACTCACGCTCGACTATTTCAACATCAAAGTCGAGGATCGTATCGCAGTCTCTGGCAATTTTAATCTGACGGCGGCCCAGCGAGCGCAGCTTGCTGCACTCGGCATTCCGGGCGGAGATTCCTTCCAGCAAGTGGCTTTCTTCACCAATTCGTTCGACAGCCGGACGCAGGGTGTCGATGCCGTGCTGACGATCGGCTTCGATTTCGCCGGCGGGAAGGCCACCTTTGGCCTCAACGGCAACTATACCAAGACCGATGTCATCAAGGCTTCGCCGGTCATCACCGCTGATCGCGAACGCTTGTTGGAGCTGGAAGGCTTCGTCCCCCAATGGAAAGGCAATGCGTCGTTCAACTATGAGGGCGACCGTTTTGGTTTCATCGCACGCGCCAACTATTACGGCAAATGGACCGACTATGGCGCTAACCTCGCCGCCGACCAGACCGGCGGTTCGGAGGTGATGGTCGATCTTGAGGTTTCCTACAAGATCAACGACATGTTCAAGATCGCGATCGGGGGCGAAAATGTCTTCGACAATTACCCCGACCTCGAAGCGCGGCAGTCGCAGATCAACAATGGCATTCGCTACCTCCGCTTCGCACCAACCGGATTCAACGGCGGGTTCTGGTACATTCGCGGCACGGCGAAGTTCTAATCGAGCGTCAAACGCCCCGTGTCCAAAAAGGCGTCGCGATGTTCTTCAAGGATCGCGATAAAGGCCTGGGCCACTTGCGACACGGGGCGCAACTCAGAAGTAAACAGCATATAGTCGAACGAGACGATCGGCTCGAACGGCCTGACGACCAACCCCTGATCGACATAATCGGCCGCAGTGATAGGATTCAGGATGGAACAGCCCAGACCTTGCAGCACCAAGGCGCAAATTGTCATGGCATATTGCGTCTCAATAATCATGTCGCGCTCGATCCCTGCGTCTTCGAAAACGCGATCGATGCGATGACGCGTCCGATCTTCCAGTGCGAGCGAAATGAACGGCTCTCCGCGCAAATCGGCAGGCCTTATGCTGCCCTTGGCGCCGAGCCGATGACCCGGCGGTGCAACGCAGGCGCCGGGGCACTTGAGGAAAGGTACCATCGCGATGCCTGGCAATTCACGCGAGGGCGTCGCGAGCCCGATGTCGAACTGTTGGTTGGCCATCCATTGCCTGACCGTCGAAGAGCTTCGCGTTTGCAACTGGATCGAAACGCCCGGATGCCGGCTGCGAAAGGTCTTGATGACCGATGGCAAAAAACTGACGGCGAGAGCGGGAAGAGCGGCAATACGCAGCGTCCCCGTCGATGTGTTGCGGATGTCCTCGGCAGCCCGCTTCAAAACCGCAATGCCTGCAAAGCTGCGCTCGACCTCGTGAAAGAAGATGTCTGCTTCGGGGGTGATAGTCAGCGCAACCCCTTTCGAGCGCACGAACAGTTTGAAGCCGACCTGGTGCTCCAAATCGGCGAGCAACTTGCTGACCGCTGGCTGGGAAATGTGAAGGGAATTGGCCGCCTGCGTTACGGATCCAGACAACATCACGGCGCGAAAAGCTTCCAACTGGCGAAGGTTCATATTTCTGTCCCGCGAGTCATTCGTCATCGTTATAACCTATATCCCTGTATCAAAGGCAAGCTATGACTGAGCGGGAGGGTGACACGGGCGACGGGCAAGGCCAGGCTAACGCGGATGCGACGATGCTTGTGCATGCAAACTCCCGTTCGGGGCGCACAGCAGGCCTGCTCAATCCGCCGGTCCATCGCGCATCGACGATAGTTTACGATACCGTCGAGGACTATCTCAACCGGCATCGCCACATCTATGATGGCGTTATCTACGGACTGTACGGTACCGAAACCAATCATGCTTTGGCAGCCGCGATTGCGGACCTCGAGCATGGGTTCGGGACTGTCCTCACATCCTCCGGCACTGCAGCGATAACACTAGCCCTTTCTGCGTTCCTCAAAGCAGGCGATCACCTGCTCGTTATCGACACGGCATACCGGTCAACGCGCCGCTTTTGTGATGAGGTTCTGACCGGTCTCGGGATTGAGGTCTCCTATTTCTCGCCAGAGATCGGCGCCGGAATTGCCTCGCTCCTCCGCCCCAATACGCGCATGGTTTTCCTCGAAACCCCAGGCTCACTAACCTTCGAGCTCGCCGATACCAGGGCAATTACCAATGTGACGCGCGAGCGCGGGATCATAACGGCGCTCGACAATACCTGGGCTTCACCGGTCTTTTTCAAGCCGATTGAGCATGGCGTCGATATATCGATTGCCTCGGCCACAAAATATCTCTCGGGCCACTCGGACGTGATGCTAGGCGCGATGACTGGTGCAACCGAAGAAATATACAAGCGCTTAAAGGATGCAGCTGCGCGGTGGGGAAGCGCCGCGAGTCCTGACGACTGCTATCTGGTGCAACGCGGCCTGCGCACGCTCGATGTCCGTTTGGAGCGGCACCAGCGCAACGCTCTAGAGCTTGCTGCATGGTTCGAGAGGCAGCCCGAAGTCCGCAAAGTGCTCTATCCAGCGCTACCCGATCATCCTGGCCACGCTTTGTGGCAACGCGACTTTTCCGGCGCGTCGGGTTTGTTCGGCGTGCTGCTTGATGCCGTGTCCGACAAGGAACGATCGGCCTTTTTCAACGGCCTGAGCCTGTTCAAGCTCGGTTCGAGCTGGGGTGGTTTTGAAAGCCTGATGGTTCCCGCCTGGCCTGCCCCGGCCCGCAGTTGCGGCAAGATCGAGGACGGAGCGCTGATCCGCGTTCACGCGGGGCTTGAGTCCACAAACGATCTTTTGCGCGACCTTGAAGACGCTTTTGCCCGCCTTCGGGCTAGCCGCGCCGAACCCGCCATGCCTCGATCAATGCGGACTCTGCCATGACGAGTGATCGCCAAATTCATCTGCTAAACAATAGCCTGAAGGGCTGTTCTTGTATTCGCTGTGGCGCGCTGCTGACGGTAGGCGATTACTTCGAGGGCTGCCCTTCATGCCTTAGCGCCGGTCGGCCGTCATCGGTCAAATCCGAATACAGCGCGCTGCCAAGTACGATCGCCAAGCCCGGCGCGCGCGGCATGGCGCGTTATGCCGACTGGTTGCCCTATTCTTCATGGGTGTCGCTGGGCGAAGGCGCGACACCGTGCGTGAGCGTCCCGGCCTTGGCGGCTGAGACCAGCAGCGCGCGTGTTTTGGTCAAGAATGAGGGACAAAATCCCAGTGGTTCCCACAAGGATCGGGCAAGTTGCCTGACCGTCACGCGCGCACTCGATGCCGGGGCTCGCCGGATCGTTGCTGCCTCGAGTGGCAATGCCGGAGCATCGCTGGCTCTATATGCGGCGGCGGCGGGTCTCGAATGCACCATCGTTGTCACAGCCGCTCCCCCCCCAATCCTTCGCCGGGCAATTACCCAGGCAGGCGCTGATCTGGTCGAAGTCGAGGATTCGTTTCAGCGCTGGGATATGGTTGCGAAGATGGCTCGGGAAGAGGGCTGCTTCCCGGCGACGAACTATCTCAATCCTCCCGTCGGCAGCAACCATTTCGGCGTCGAGGGGCTGACGAGCATTGCCTATGAACTGGCCGAACAAGCGGGAGATGGCGTGGATGCCATTCTCGTTCCCACCTCGCGTGGCGATCTTGTTTGGGCGATTTTTGAGGGTTTCCGAAGGTTGAAGGCTGCGGGGCATATCAAACGCATACCAAAACTGTTCGTGGTCGAACCGTTCCCGCGACTGAGCATGGTGCTTGATGGCGCGGACCAGACCGGCTCGTTTCCCGGTGCAACTGCGCTATTCTCCATCGCTGGATCGACTGTCACTTATCAATCGGTTGAGGCCGTCCAACAGTCGGGCGGCGGCGCTGTGGTTGTCGATGACGCGGCTGTTATACGCGATGCGAAGCGGTTCGCACAGCATGGCTTCCATCTGGAGCTTTCCGCCGCAGCGACACTGACAGGTCTCGAAGCTCTGCGCTGCAATGGCGCGATAGCCGCCGACGAAACAGTCGTGCTCATTGCCACCTCGCACGGCTACAAAGATCTGCCCACACCGATCGCCGCCCAATGAGTTCCCCAGCCAACCCTGAGGCGCTCCTAAAGCGGGAAATCGGCAAAATCGGCGTTGCCACCATCGCAATGAACGGCGTCATTGGCTCGGGGATATTCGCGTTGCCCGCCGTGGCCATTGCCCAAGCCGGTGCGTTCAGCCCGTGGCTCTTCATTATTTGCGGGGTTTTGATCCTGACCGTTGCGCTGACGCTCGCACGCAATGCCAGTTTTTTTGAAACCACAGGCGGCCCGATAGTTTACACCACAGAAGCCTTTGGGCGCTTTATTGGGTTTCAGACCGGGTTACTGATCTATGTCAGCCGCGTCGCTGCAATCGCGGCCAGCGCCCACCTGCTTGTCAGCTACGCCGTTCCCTTGTGGCCCGTGCTGGAATCCGGTGCGCCGCGAACAATTGCCGTCGTTGCCTACATCGCGCTGGTCACGATACTGAACGCCTTCGGCGTTCGCCTGGGGATGACGGCGCTCTACCTGATCAGCATCCTGAAACTGGCGCCGTTGCTGCTGCTGATCCTCGTGGGCATCCCCGAAATCGACTGGGGTGTCATCGCGGGTGCCAGGATTGAGTCTTCGGACACGCTGGGAGAGACCCTGCTTGTTCTCATGTATGCCTTTATCGGTTTCGAGTTCAGCCTGATAAACGCTGGCGAGACGCGCGACGCGCGATCAGCCATCCCGCGCACCTTGATCAAAACGGTGGTTGCGGTCGCGGTCGCCTACGCGCTGATCCAGCTTGTTGCTGTCTCGGTTGGTCCTGATCTCGGAGAGAGCAGGACGCCCCTCGTCGAATTGGCAAAGCGGTTGATGGGCCCCACCGGCGCAATATTGCTCAGCCTTGGCGTCATTTTTTCGGTTGGCGGAGGCAGCTTGACGTCACTACTCACCGCGCCGCGCTTGACCTATGCCTTGTCGCGTGACCACGCGCTGCCGGCCTGGTTTGGTGCGGTGAACGAACGAACCCATGTGCCGGTCAACTCGATTCTGTTCTGTGGTGCGTTCAGCGCGCTCCTGGCCGTGTCGCAGCAATTCGTTTGGCTGGCCACGCTCAGCACGATCATCCGGCTGTTGACCTACGCGCTGTGTATTGCGGCCTTGCCGGTCATCGAGCGCAAATTGCCATCGCAGCCGGGCCAGTTCAAGATTCCGGGAGGTTCGACCATTCCGGCCATCGCATTTCTGCTGACGCTCTGGCTTATTGCGCATTCAACATTGCAAAATGCCTTGGTCACGGTCTCGGTGGTTGGTGTTGGCACCATCATCTTTTGGTTCTCGTCGAAGCGGGCTATCAAACTTCGGGAGACCAATAATCCGTAGTCTGGTCTAAAGACCCGCTGCAAAGGCGATCCGCAGCAGATCGGACAGACTGTGCACGTCGAGTTTCTGCATCAGGCTTGCCCGGTGGACCTCGACGGTGCGCGATGAACAGCCGAGATCATAGGCGATCGTCTTGTTGGGATAGCCCTTGGCCAGACCCTCCAGAATCTCGCGTTCGCGCGGCGTGAGGGACGCTATCCGGGTTCGCGCCTCCCGCTCTTCAAGGTCCCGATTATCGTTGCGTTCAAGCCGCGCGAACGCTCGTTCGAGGGCGCCGAGAAGCGCCGCCTTCTCGAAGGGTTTTTCGAGGAACTCGACCGCTCCGGCCTTCATCGCCTGGACAGCAACAGTGACGTCGCCATGGCCGGTAAGGACGATCACCGGCATGTCGATACCACGATCGGCCATGATGGCCTGAACCTCAAGCCCATCCATCACTGGCATGCGAACGTCGAGCACCACGCAGCCCTTCGGCGCGGATTTCACCGACTTGAGAAACTCGACGCCTGATCCATAAGGCAGAACCTTGTAGTCCGCGCGCGACAGCACGAAGCCTGCCGACTTGCGGATGGCTTCTTCGTCATCGACGAGGTGAACGACGCGCCTATCGGTCATTGGCTTGCTCCTCGGCCGCATGCATCAGCGTGAAGTGAAAGCGAGTCCCGCCAGTGTCTGGATGCTCGGCCCAAATCCGTCCGCCATGCGCTTCGACGATCGTCCGGCAGATCGACAATCCCAATCCCATTCCTTCCCGCTTGCCGCTGACGAAGGCCTCGAACAGTCGAGGACGTATGTCAGGCGCGATGCCTGGGCCGGTATCGTGCACCGTGACTTCAACGTATCCGTCTGGCCGAAGCCTGGTTCCGACGGTCAAATCCCGAACTTGGGATTGCGCAGTGGCTTCGACCGCGTTGCGCATCAGATTGACCAAAACCTGTTGGATCTGGACGCGATCGACCAGTACTGGCGTTGCCAGCGGGTCGAGGTCGAACAAGGCTCGCACACCTCTTTCCCGTGCGCCGGTTAGCGCGAGCCGGCCGGCATCCTCGATCAGGCCCGGCAATTGCTCGACGCGTTTGTCGACCTCGCCCTTCGAAACGAATTCACGCAGCCTGCGAACGATGTCGCCTGCCCGAAACGTCTCGTTTGCAGCTTCCGCGAGCGCTTCGCGCATGATGATCGCGTTCTCGTCGCTCGCCTCGCCGAGCATGTCGCGCGATTCCTCGAGATAGTTTGCCACGGCGGTCAACGGCTGGTTGAGTTCGTGAGCGAGCGTCGATGCCATGGTACCCATGGCGCTCAGCCGCGAGACGTGGACCAGTTCGGCTTGCAGTTCCTTGAGTTTGAGCTCGTCCCGCTCCTTTTCGGTCAGATCGCGGATGAAGCCCGTGAATATCCGTTCGCCATCCTTGCCTGCCTCGCCGACCGAGAGTTCAAGCGGAAAGGTCGTTCCATCGCGCCGTTGTCCGGTCACGACCCGGCCGATCCCGATGATCCGCTTGTCGCCAGTCGTGCAGTAGCGCTCCAGATAGTCGTCGTGGCGTTCGCGATCCGGTGCCGGCATCAGGCAAGATACGTTCGCCCCGAGCAGCTCTTTTTCCTCATAGCCGAACAATCGTTCCGCAGCGGCGCTGAAGGAGGAGATCCTGCCGCGCTCATCGATCACGATCATGGCGTCCGGAACGGTCGCCAGGATCGAGTTCAAATGCTGCTCGCGCGCTTCCATCGCCTCGCGGACTGCGGCCTCTTCGGTGACATCGCGCGCGATGCAGAAATAGCCCAGCAATCGGTCGCCGTCGCGCAAGGCGGCAAACGACACATGCGCGAGATATTCCAAGCCCGATTGGCGGACCCGCCACCCATTGCGCTCAAATGACTGGCCACGCCGGGCAGCTTCAAGATCGGCAACCGGAAGGCCGGAAGCGGCTTCATCGGGCGCGTAGAAGATTTCGTGAGACTGACCGATAACATCGGCCGGACACCAATGGTCGGCGTGCCCTTCGTCGTCGCTCAGCGCCAGGATCTGGCCACGACTGTCGAGCAGAACGAAAAAATGCCCAGGGGCGCTCAGGAAAGCGAGATAGGCGAGCCGAGGCAGGTCTGGCTGGTTGCCATCCGGGGCCGGCCTGTGCCAATCGCCCGCCATGTCTAGCACGCCACGCTTGTGACCCGCGGGCGGAAAGCCCGGTCCTGGCGAAAGTCGCTTCGGGCAATCATTGGAAACATGCGAATGGAATCTTCCGGTTCACGCGCTGAGCCTTCGTTCCAGAATACGCACAGCGACCGACCACCCCTCACGATTTTCGGACATGGGTGCCCTCCACTGAGAATCTTGTCGCAGGCAAATCTGCAGTCTGCTGGTGCTATCTTTGGGCGCAGCTGTCCACCCGAAGGTTCACTGCGCGCGCTCATTGGAAAGGCGGGGGTATCTTCCCGGCAGTAGCCCCGAGAAGGCCGCGCATCTGGGACGGCCCACTCGGGGGGATGCGCGATTTGCAGCGTTATCCCTGCTTAGCTTCCGCCGATGCCTCGGCCAGGACAGCACCTTTGACGGTCAATGCCGTGCGTAGACACTCGGCACCCCAGCACCGAGGGCGTACACCACAAAGCGCTGCGGCGCTTGCCCTGGCACTTCCATCCCGGGCGACCCCAGGGGCATGCCGCCGACCGCAAGGCCGGTCACCCCTCTCGGCCTGGCCGCAAGCACTCGCCGCATGTCCTCGATCGGAACGTGACCTTCGAAGGCTAAGCCGTCGATAAGAGCAGTGTGGCACGAGCGAAGGTTAGGGCGAATCCCGTATCGTGCTTGAAGCGCCACCCGGCTGGAAGCGTCAACCACATTGAAGGCCTTGCCGAGCGCCTTGCGGACTTGTGCCGCCCACTGCTCGCAACATCCACACCCGGGATCACGGTACATTATCGCAGTCGTCGATGCGATGGCAGGCGACGAAAGCAGAGCCAGGACCAAAACGAACATTCGCATCAATTGTCTCCTCATTCTCCCGTTTTCCCGGCGAACGGGAAGCCGACCGGTAAGAATTTCAAACGGGCGTTGAAGCGCCCGTTGATCGGCGCTCGGGGCGATACGTTGTTATTGCTATGCGCGTCCAAAAAATAGTCCCCATCGAACAGGTTCTCGCCGTTGATCTGGAACTCGACGCGCTCGTTCGCCTGGAAGCACAACGCTTCATCGACGCGGGTGAAAGTCGGCTGGCGGGTTGTCGTTGCCAGCGTGCGGATCGCAGCGAACTCCTCGACTGGTGGACCACGCCAAGGCCGATACCAGCGCCGCTGCTGATCTGGTCGAACTGGGACAGCGCTAGAGACAGGGTCAGGTCGGGCCGGTTGTCCAACGCCGCTATGGCAATTCATAAATAGCCTGCGCGGGGACTCGCCGGAGACATCGGCTTGAGGTGACGTGCGTGCGACCGCTCTTACGGCGGCATACCGCTTCTCGCGCGCTGAGCACCGTGCGAACTAGAGCTCACGGCACTGATCAGCCTTTCGAGTAAGTTCCGACAATACGAATGCGTTTGATCCGAGTACAGCTTCTCGGTCGCCAAGCAGCCTGTCGCCCTAGTCGCAGTGGTTGATAATATTCGGAGGACGGTGCTCCGATTTATGGGATTGGTACAGTTCGGAACCGTCGGCACTTTTGTACCCGAAGTCTTGGCGATGGATAGAAATCACCATCGATGCGCTAACTAACGACGACGCGCTGGAGTCGCTGCCAGTTGCGCGCGAACCGCAACAGTGGTTCGCTAAGGACGGGTTGCTCGTCGGAGTGGAACAAGGCCTTATCGGAGCGAATGGAGGGTAGCGAACCAGATCTACATGGAACATTGCGCGGTGTCCTCGCACGCCCGTCAATCGTGTCCGCCATCGTGCCCACTGCCGTAGACGTGACCACCGTTATAAGCGTGACCGCCGCCGTAGCCTTGATGGCCACCGTAACCAAGTCCACCATCGAAATGGCCGCCATGCTCGAAGGCCTCATGGCCGGTGTATGGCGTGCCAGCCCCGCCGTAGCCATGCGCGCCGCCATAATCTTGGCGGCTGTTGTGCCAGCCGACGGGCACAATCACCGGCGGTCCCCCGTGGCGCCCATCGGGATCATAGCCGCCGTAGCCACGATGGGCGTGTCCGGAGGGGCTGTGGCCCCCGTAAGTATGCGGCGGGACGTGAACGCGATGGTGTCCATGCCCGCCATGATGGCCATGTCCGCCGCGCGCGCTTGCCGCCTGCGGCAAGCCGACGATCAATGCGCCGGCGGTTGCGATCGCGAGAAAACATTTCATGGCATCGACCTCCTTTTCGGAATGCGGCGACCCGACAATCGCCGAGTCTTCGTCCCCCTACCTCGGTTGCGGCGCTGGTGCCGGCAACGCCGCGGGCTGGACATAGCCGCGGCGCCCGTGGTGACTGTAGCCATGGTCCGACATCTCCATCTGCAGCAAACAGTTGGCAAAGCCCTGGCTGCCCGGAACAAACCCATAGGCGGCGCAAGTCGCCTCGTGGCGTGCCAGCATCTCCTGGCTTCCGATGCATCCGCCGAGCGCCACGGCGGGAAATGCGACTAGGCCCAACAGCACGAAATTGCGCATCATTGTCCTCCTCAGTCGGGCTGCCCCTGCGAACATGGCTGGGGCATGGCTAATTTCCGAGCGTGCGGGAGAGGTGCGAGGTGGTCGCATCGACCGTCTGCGGCGCTGCGGTGACCATGGCCCGACCCAGGCGACGCGCACGGCCGACCGGATTGGTGGCCGCGCAAGATGGCCCTTATGTAGGCTATCGCAAATGCCGATTTCATAAGACACCTCCGTCCGAGCCGCGGCTCGTGTGGTTTGAGTCAGTACTGAAGGATGAGGTTGAAACGTCTTCCCTGCTTGTCGGCTGCATTAAATGCAATTCAGCTGGATCGGACATCCTGGGAAACCGACATCTCCGAAGACGCTGGGTGGTTCGCAGAGCCCGAAGCATAGCAAACGTCCAAACTGAACCTCGATTAGGATAATCGGCTTGGCGGCGGCCTGCGCGCCGCATGGTTCGGCAGGTTCATGACGGCTTTCAGCCCGGGTTCGTTGTCCGCGAGCATCAGGGCCCCTCCGTGTGCCCGCGCGACCGCCGAGACGATCGACAGCCCCAACCCACTGCCAGGGGTAGATCGGCTGGCATCGAGGCGCGTCAGGCGGGAAATTGCACGATCCCGATCGCCGTCCGGGATGCCAGGACCATCGTCGGATACGGTCAGAATGACGCGACCCTCGCGGGTCTCGGTGCTTACATCGATATGGGCCGACCGCCCTCCGTATTTGATCGCATTGTCGATAAGGTTAACGATCGCCTGCATCAGCAGCGGCCGCACCCCTTCGACGATCGCAGGTCTCGCTTGAGCAAGCAATCGTTGACCCTCGCTTTCCGCGACGGGCTCGAAAAGGTTGACCGCTTCGCGCGCGATCAAGGCAAGATCTACGCGTTCGAAGGCGTCTGAGGTAAGCGCCTCGGTCCGGGCAAGCCCCAATAGATCGTTGATCAGCTTCAGCAGGCCATCGAGATCCTGCGCAGTATCGAGCAGCAGCTCTGGATCGGCGGTGGCCTCCCGCAGCATCGCAAGTTCGATCCGGGCCTTGATCCGGGTGATGGGCGTCTTCAAGTCGTGAGCAAGCCCATCGGTGGCCGCGCGCAGGCTCGCGATCATCCGTTCGACCTCGGAGAAGCAGGCGTTGACCATCTCGGCCAGGCGGTCGTATTCATCGCCGCGCCCGGTCGTCGGCAGCCGCTCGTCAAGATGGCCGCTCAAGAAGCGCTCGCCGGTGTCGCTCACACGCTCGACAAAGCGCAGAGCGCGGCGGCTGATCCACCAGCCGAGTCCTAGCCCAATGAGCGCGGTGAGCCCGATCGACCACACCAGCGTTTCGATGTAGCGGGCGCGAAGGCGAGCCCGCCCGCTTGCAAAGTGCCCAACCAGAAGCCGGCAATTCCCGCCGAGCGGCACCACTTGCGCCTCGATTTCGTGAACAACGATGCCCTGCGCGCTTTTCAGCGGCACCGCCGAGCGGCTCCAGCCGTCGCGCCGCATGTCAACGGGCCAGTTCGACAGGTCGCCGGCGATCACCCGGTATTTGTCATCCGCGACGACGTAGACGAAATCCCTTGCTTCATCGCGTCGCGCCCGCGCCTCGACGAAGCGCGTGAGCTCGGGCAATCCTCCTGCGTCGTAACGGTCAACCAACCCCGTGATTTCCGCGCTCACCATGTGCCGGGCCTCGGTGTCGAGCAGGCTGATGGTCCGGACATATTGGAGGCTGAGCGCGGTCACCGTTGCGACCAAGGCGGCAAGCGTGACCCACAATGCGCCCCTGAACGCCGCAGCGTGGGTCTGGATAGATCTATCGCGCATCGAGGCGATAGCCCGCTCCACGCACGGTATGCAGCAGCGGCCGCTCACCGGGATGATCGATTTTGGCGCGCAGGCGGCTGATGTGAACGTCGATGACGTTGGTGCCGGTGTCGAAGCTGTAATCCCAGACCGCCTCGAGCATCATCGTCCGGGTGACCACCTGGCCGGCATGCCGCACGAGATAGTCGAGAATCTGGAATTCCTTGGCGAAGAGCTCGATGGCCCGTTCGCCGCGTCGCGCCGATCGCGATAGAAGATCGAGCTCGAGATCCGCGATCTGCCGCACCACGGTCGTCGATGCGACCCCTTCGCCGCGCCGGATGATTGCGGTGAGGCGCGAAATCAATTCCTGGAACGAAAAAGGTTTCGGCAAATAATCGTCGGCACCGCTATCGAGCCCGCGGATGCGATCGTCGACCTGGCCGAGTGCGCTCAGGATGAGCACCGGAACTGTCCTGCCCTCGGCCCGCAGCGTCTGCAGCACCGACAAGCCGTCCAATTGCGGCAGACTCCGGTCGAGAATGATGGCGTCATAGTGATTGGTCAGCGCGGCGGTAAGCCCATCGATACCCGTCGCGCTATAGTCGCAGGCATGTCCGAGTTCGGTGAGGCCTTGCCTGACATATTCGGCAGTCTCACGATCATCCTCGACCAACAGTAGCTTCATGTCGAACCCCTACAGCGCCTTCGGGCTACTGACGCGTGCGTCTTTTGGCCATGCTATCACCTGCGACCGATCCGGTCGCCAACTTCCGGCACGGATCGCACGAATCCAGCCAAAAGAGAGAACCGCGCTCCTCCTAAGGGAACCCGGACCCGGTCAGTTGCCTGAGACGAGCATTACAACGGTGTAATGACCGAAATGTCAGCGGGCGGTTGCACGAAGAAGTCGATGAAAATTTTGTAATGCAGCCGTCAGGGATACGGCGAAACACGGCGGCAGAGCGGTTGCGACGGCAACCGCGACAGCCGCAGAAGATCGGGCCGGACCACGGATCGTCCAGCCGCTGTGTCGCGGCTGTCGTCACCAATGCGGTTGGGAGATCGGCAAGACAATGGCAGTCAAGCAGCGCGCATCTACTTCATGGCGATAGGAGTGGAGATAATCGCTTCGCCGCAATGTCAGGTGCCTGACGTTCGGAGCGCCTGATGATGTCCGCCTCGCCGAACCCGCTGACGGTCGCCGCCTTGTCCGACGTGCCTTGGTTCGTTGACGTAGGCCGGATCTTTTTTTCCGCGGTGCTGGGGGCGGTAATCGGCTGGGAGCGCGAGCGCCGCGGCCGAGAGGCCGGCATCCGAACCTACATGGCGACAGCGCTGGGAGCCTGCGCGTTCGGTCTGATTTCGGGGGCGATCGGCGATCAGGGGCGGATTTCGGCGGGGATTGTCACGGGCATCGGCTTCATCGGTGCCGGGATCATCTTGCGGGACAGCGGCAGGATAACGGGCCTGACGACGGCCGCGACGCTCTGGGCTTCCGCCGCGGTGGGACTGAGCGCAGCCTACGGCCTCTATCACCTTGCGACGATCACGGCGTTGCTGATTTTGGCAATCCTCGAACTCCATCGGCTTCCGGGCTGGGCGCACTTATCCCCCCGAACTAGACGCAATCGCGAATTGGGGAACGGGCAGCAACAAGATGCCCCGCATAATGGCATGGCGGACCAGTCAATCGCGCCCGCAAACTTCGATCTTCCCGCGAATCCTCCGCACCCAGACGACCGCGATGCAGAACTGTAGTGTTCAGGCGAGCTTTGACGGCACCGGGAACGAAGAGGCCGCAGTAGCCGGACAGTCCGTGCGCCGGCGAATCCGCCAACCGCGATCATCGGCGCGAGATGACACGATTTTAATCCGCAACTCAGGAACACTGGTGCCCGGAATTGCTACCAACCCTTCGGCTCGAAAGCGGAGCCAAGATCGAAGCGTTAGGCCGCACGTGCTCATCGCAACCGCGGAGGAAAGGAGAAAGCACGACAATTCGAGCCTACGGGCCGGCCCCACGGGCCTAGTTGTCCGGCATCGCGTGACTGGGGTTGTCCCATGCCAATGCCGGAAGGACCCCGACCGCCTTTGCCCCGGGCGGTCGGGGTCGAACATTTTCATCCACCAAGACTTCGGGCAAACCGGGGCGTTACCCGCCAACGATCCACAAGAGAAATTTCGCTGCATCGCGCAGCATACTGCATGTCTCGTCAAAGGCGGCATTGCGATGCGGGGAATGCGGAGCGTTCGCGAAACTTCCCGGATGGCCAGGTTACAGGTTCCAATGCCCGAGTTTGACATAAGCCGCATCTTTCACCCCGCCTTGATCGACTGCATGGCCAATGCGCGTGCACCGACCCCGGCCGAAATCGAGACGCTCGCGGAGCAAATCTGGAGCGACATGCATGGTTCTAGGGCACCGGTGGCGTGGTCCGACATGGCGGCGACATCGCCCGCCAAAAGATCAGCAACAGCATCGGCGCGGGCAGCCTTCGGTTCGCACCTTGAGCCTCGGTGAATAACGGGAACACGCGGAGTCAGGTTAAGTTGGCATTGCTTGCGAAGCGTGCTTTACGAGACAACAACAGGAGGTGGTTTGTGGGGCGATTGGTGCAGGAGGATGAGCGCTGTCGGAAGCCGCCCGTCACCTGCGCCACGCTGTTCGGCCCCTTCCGCCTGTTCAACCATGATGGCCGAGAAATCATCTTCTCAAATCGCCGTGCGCGTGCGCTTATGGCGATGCTCTGCGTTGCCGGTGGCGAAGCGCTCGACCGCGAACTCCTTGCCAAATTGCTCTGGCCAGGGCGGTTCGAGGCCCATGCAAAGGCCAGCTTGCGTCAGTGTCTGCTCGATCTTGGGAAAATGCTCGCATTGAACGGAATGGAGTTTCTCGATATCACTCGAAGCGCGGTTGCCTTCCACCCCGGTGCATTGCGAAGCGATCTGGATGCGATCGAGGAGGCCTTGTCGCGCGGCGACTTTGCGGCTGGCGCAAACCAGCTTGAAGCGATCGGCGCCAAGCCAATCCTCGGCCAGATCGACTTGGGCGATGCGTTCAAGCAATGGCTGGGGCAGCGCAGCGACCAGATCGAGCAACGGCTGCAGGCGGCGGTCGCAAGGGCGCTTGATCAGGCGGGCGGTAGTGCGGAGCACGCGCGGCTTGCCGCCGCTTTGTCCCGGCGCGGTCCAAGTCGGCATCCAGTCATCTCTGGCCCGGGCGATAAGACCCCGATCGCGGTCCTGCCGTTTCAGACAATCGGCGGCCATGACAGCCAGGATTACTTTGCCGACGGCATGGTCGACGAGCTGATCACCGCGTTGGGCCAAGTCAAGCAATTGCGGGTCGCCGGGCGAACTTCGTCGTTCCACTTCCGCAACAGCGATTTGGCTCCTGCGCAGATCGCGGCGGACCTCGGGGTGTCGCATCTGATCGAAGGATCGGTTCAGCGGCAGGAAGAGCGGGTCCGAATCCATGTCCGCTTGATCGATGGCGCGAATGGATTCGAATCTTGGGGGCAACGCTTCGATGGCTCGCTCGATTCAATCTTCGTCCTTCAGGAAACCGTCGCCCAGGCAGTGACGGCGGCGATCGGTGCAACGCTGGGTGTTGCAATGCAGCCGCCTTCGATCCAGGGCCTGACGCAGAGCAAAGCGGCTTACGATCTCTACCTGCAAGGCCGGGCTTTGTGCGCCCGCGTGTTCGGCGATGGGGTGCTCGAGAAGGCGATTGTCCTGCTCGAGCAGGCGCTCGAAATCGATCCCCAATTTGCCGAATGCTGGGTGACGTTGGCCGAAGCGCATCAGCTAATCGCGGTCTATACCCAATGTCCGGACCGCGTTGCCGCCGCCCAACGCATGGCCGACTGCGCCAATCGCGCGATCGAGCTGTCGCCCGGAATGGCCTATCCCTGGTCGCTGCTCGGGTTGCACGAATTCGCGCAAAAGAATGTGGTCGGCGCGCTTGATCTGGCTTTCAAGGCCTACCGCATGGAGCCCAACAACCCGGCAGTGACGCTGCGCGTCGGGACGTTCCTGATCTATTGCGGGCGGATCGCAAACGCCGAACCCTATGTTCGCGCCGCAATCGATCAGGATCCGGTCGATCCGCGTAAGTATGCCGGACTTTGGACCGTGCATATGGCGCGGCGCGAACTCGAACAGGCCTGCGCCGCCGCGCAAAAAATGGTCGATCTCGGGTTTCCCTCGATGTATCTCGGCTGCACCCTCGCCGCCATGGGCCAGCACGAGCGGGCGATCGAGCAATATCTCCGCACCCAACGCCTGGTGAACACGATCATCATGCCACCGGTTGGAACCGGCGAGATGTCGCAGGAAGCGATGGACGCCTATTGGCTGGTCGCGGCCAAGGGCATCTGCAGCGGCCAGCCGGGCGATCGGCTGATGTACCAGCAGCTCCTCGAGATGATGTATGCCACCCTGCCCGACAAGGGCGATCTGGCCATAACTGGGCCGGCTGCCTTCACCGGCAGCGCCGAACTGCTGTTCAAGTCGGTCGGCGATCATCTCAGCCCGGCCAATATGCTAACCTTGGTCACGATCTGGGCGGACATCGATCCGATCCGGCAAATCTGGCAGCACCCCGAATTCATCCCCTTTGCCCAAAGGATCGGCATGACTGCCGCATGGGACAAATACGGCTGGCCCGATCTGTTGCCCGTGCCGACCAATCGCCGGTGATTATTGGCTGGGCGGCACCAGTGCCATCAACAGCCCCAACGACTTGTTGAGGCTCGCGGTTCCCGGCCGGACCCCGGCAAAGCGCCCGAGCCGAACCACCACCAAATCGTGCGAGGGCACGATGATCGTATACTGGCCGCCCGCGCCAGCCATGTAAAAGGCGTCCCTGGGGATCGGCATCGCCCCGTCACCGTTGATCCAAAACAGTCCGCCATAGACCGGGCGCCCGTCCGCGACCCAGGCCGGGGCGAGGGTGCTGACGAATTTGGCATAACCCTCAGCCAGGACGCGCTCGCCCTGCCACACCCCGTCCTGGAGATAGAGGTTGCCAAGCCGCGCCCAATCGCGCCCGGTCATCAGCTCATAGCCCTGGGTCAGGAAGTTGCCGCTGGCATCGGTCTCAAGCACCGCCGAGCGGATCCCGATCCGGTCGAACAGCGCGCGCTGCGGAAAGGCGTGATAATTCTCGCCACGCTTCTCAACCGCCAGCCGGATCAGATAGTTGGTCAGCACCGGATCGGTGTTGCGGTACCGGCCGACGGTTGCAGGCGGCCATTGCTGCGGGCGGCTTGCGGCATAGGCGAAGGCATTGTTGCCGGTGTAGTAGTACCAGTGATCGGGATAGCCCCCGTCATAGGCATAGTCCGGATCCTGCTCGGCCCGGATCCGCAACCCGCTCGACATGTTGAGGATATCGCGGATCCGGATCGCCTGGCGCGGGTCGCCGGGCTTTTGCCATTCGGGCACTGGCGCGGGTTGATCGAGGGTATAGACGCCTTGCTGGATCAGCACCCCCATCAGGCTTGCAGCGATGCTCTTGCCCATCGACCAGCCTTCGAGCGGGGTCGCGGCATTGGCGCCCGGGCCATAGCGCTCGGCGATAATCTGGCCTTTCCAGGTCACCACGAAGGCCTGGGTCAGCGCATCGTCGGGAGCAAAGGCGGCATCGACCGCGGCGTTGAGCCTGGCCTGATCGAGGCCATTGGCCGCACCCGGCGCGATCCGGTCGCCCATCGGCCAGGCGGTGGACGCTGCATTTGGCAGGCGACGCGGTACGGGCTCGGGCTTGAAGCCAATTGCGTTTGCGCCTTCGGGTATCGAGATACAGCCCTGATCGCCGAAATAGCGCGCGGTGCGGGTCAGCCCGCCCTTGGTGGTGACCCGCACTTCGCGGCGGACGCGATCAATCACTGGCATATTGGCCTTGGCGCGATGCGCGACCGCCGCCAGCGCATTGCCGTCGCCCAGGGTGGTCCGGGCAAATTCGGGGTCCATCCCGCTGACGAATACCGCGCTGCACATCAGTTTGGCATAGGCGACGGTGAAGTGCGACAAAGGCTCACCCGGCGCCGGGGTCCAGGCATCGCTGATCTCTGCTGCCTTGGCGCGGGCCAGCATCGCTTCGCGCTTGGGATCGCCGCCCTGCGCGCTCGCCTGCGCCGCCCAGAGCAGACCCAGTGCCAGAATCGATCCCTTGCGCATCGCGTTTCTCCCATCTGTGACGAGTGACAAGCCTGGCACAAACCAGGCTCCGTTCAACCCGCCTTGGCGCGCGCAATGCCCCTCTGACGTTTTATTGACGCTTTATTGACGGTCGCCCGGATTGACCCTTGACGTAGCGTCACCGCATTATTCCCTCAACGGATCGCAGACATTTTCGAAGCCAACAAGCAGGCCGGATACCCCCGGTTTCGCTGGCGGGAAAGCTGTGTCTGCGTCGCTTGGAGGGGCCGATGAGCACAGGCAATTCAGCGGATCGGGCGCTTGGCCGCGCGGCGATGAACAAGGCGTTCTGGCGGATCCTGCCTCTGATCCTGATTGCTTACCTCTGCGCCTACATGGACCGCGTCAACGTCAGCTTCGCGGCGGCGCAGATGAACCAGGATCTGCAATTCAGCGCGACGATCTATGGGCTGGGCGGGGGCCTGTTCTTCCTGGGTTACGCGCTGTTCGAAATTCCGTCGAACCTGATGCTGGTCCGGTTCGGGGCGCGGCAATGGATCGCGCGGATCATGATCACCTGGGGGCTGCTCTCGGCGGCGATGATGTTCGTCCAGACCCCGCTGCAATTTTACGTCCTGCGGTTCCTGCTCGGGGTGGCCGAAGCGGGGTTCTATCCCGGGGTGATCTTCTATTTCGCAAGCTGGTTTCCGCCCTGCCACCGCAGCCGTGCGGTCAGCCGGTTCTTCATCGCCAGTCCGCTCGCCTCGGTGGTGATGGGCGCGGTTTCGGGCTGGCTGCTCGGGCTCGACGGCACAGGCGGGCTAGAAGGCTGGCAATGGCTATTCCTGGTTCAGGGGCTGCCGACCGTGCTGTTCGGTCTGATCGTCTGGCGCTGCCTGCCCGATAGCCCGGCGTCGTCGCATTGGCTCAGCCAGCCCGAAAAGGACTGGATTCAGCGCGAGCTCGCCCGCGAACAGGCGCTGATCGGCGAGCCCGCGCGGCACAATGTCCTCGCCGCGTTCCGCAATCCGCGGGTGCTGTTGCTGGGCGCGATCGGCTTTACCGCGATGTGCGTGGTGACCACGATTGTCCTCAATGCGCCGCTGGTGCTCGCTGAGACTGGCAGACTCGATGTCTCAAGCATCGGATACATCGTGGGACTGGGCGGATTGCTTGGGGTCGCTGCGATCCTGATTTGCGGCAACCTCGCCGACCGCGCCGGCTACCGCTGGAGCACAGCGGCCTGGTGCTGCGCCGGGCTTGGGGTGGCGGTGCTGACGATGGGCCTGAGCACCTCAACCGTGCCGCTGGCGATCGGCTACCTCATGTTCGCGACCTTCTGCTTCGCGGTCCCCTCGGTGACTTCGTCGGGCTGGCCCGAGGCGCTGCATGTGCGCGAGCTCGCGGTCGGCGCGGCGGCGATCAACACGATCTCGCAGATCGGGGCGTTTTCGGCACCATTCGCCTGGGGCCTCGCGCGCGATGCGACCGGCAGCTTCCAGCCGGGGCTGATCGCGCTCTCGCTGGTCGCGGCGATCCTGACCGGACTGATTTTGCTGATGGGGCGCCAGATGCGCCGGCGAGAGCCACGCACCGCGCTGGCCGTGGCCTGAATTTTGGGAAGGCCCGTTCAACCCGAGCGGGCAAGTTGAAGGAGTGATACGATGAAACTGTTCAAGACCCTGGCCATTGCCGCTTCGCTGCTGGGCACCGCCACTCTGGCCACCCCGGCGATCGCGCAGGCATCGAGCTACAAGCCTGGCACGGTCTGGGAGGTTGGCCGGATCAATGTGCTCCCCGGCCAGTTCGAAAACTACATGGACTGGCTTGCCGGGCAGTGGAAGAAGGTCAATGAGCTCGCCAGGGCCGAAGGGCTGGTTGTGGACTATCACGTCCTGGTCAGCACCCATCCGCGTTCGGGCGAGCCGGACGTGATCCTGATCATCGAATACAAGGACTTTCTCACCACCGCGCAGCAAGAAGCCTTCAACAAGAAGGTCAACGCCCTGCTCTCGCAAGACGATCGCAAGGCCGGCGCGGCAAGTGCGGAGCGCGGCAAGATGCGCGAACAGCTGGGTTCGGTCCAATACCAGGAAATGGTCCTGAACTAAGCGACCCGCTTCGGGACCCGGGGCAGGTGGCGCATAGTCCCGCGCTGCCTGCCCCAGCCCCGCAGTGCTGCGCAAACCTTCGCGAAAGAGGTTCACATGCCGACCGTCCGCGAGATTGCCCGCGATTTCACCGCGCTGCTTCGCGCTGGCCAGTTCGAGGCCGCAGGCGAGCGGTACTGGGCACCCGATGTGACCAGCATCGAACCGGCCGGTTCCGCTCGCGGGATGTGCGCTGCGGTCACCGGCGTCGCAGAAGTACGCCGCAAATGCCACGCTCGCTTTGCCGCAACACGGATCGACGAGCTCGGGATCGACGGGCCATTCGTCACTGGCAACCAGTTCGCGCTGTTTCTCGATCTGATGATCGCCGACCCGCTCGGCAGCACGCGCTACCCGTTCAGCGAAATCGCGCTCTACACCGTTCGCGACGGCCGGATTGCCGAGGAGAGGTATTTCCATGACTGAAGCCGTACTG
Source organism: Sphingomonadaceae bacterium (assembly GCA_009926135.1). Taxonomy (GTDB): domain Bacteria; phylum Pseudomonadota; class Alphaproteobacteria; order Sphingomonadales; family Sphingomonadaceae; genus Novosphingobium. The sequence continues at coordinate 86,713 of RFPL01000006.1, read as the reverse complement.
GCCCGCCCTGCATTGCCCCTTCCAGCGCTCAGCGAGCATCGCAATCTGCGGTTCGCCACGATCATCCTGCTCTATTTCGCGCAAGGTCTGCCGTTCGGCTTGGTCGACTTCGCGCTGCCGGCCTGGCTTGCCCAGAATGGCGCATCGGCGGGTGCGATCGGCGGTGTGCTGGCCATGATCGCGCTGCCGTGGACCCTCAAGCTGCCTTATGGCCTCGCGATGGACCGTTATGTCTTTCTCGCCATGGGGCGCAGGCGGCCGTGGATCATCGCCGGGCAGCTCGGTCTGGCACTGAGCTTTGTCGCATTGGCGCTGGCAAATCCCGGTGTGAGCGAGACCGGTCTGATTGCCGGCTTCGTTTTCGCGCTCGGCTTGTCATCGGCGGTGCAGGATGTCGCGGTCGATGGGCTGGCTGTCGATATACTGCCCCCTGACGAAATCGAGCGGGTCAATGGTTACATGTTCGGCGCGCAAGCAATCGGGATTGCGGTCGGCGCGGCGCTCAGCGGTTACCTGATCGCCTGGTTTGGACTGCCCGCGGCGATGTTGACACTGGCCTCGGCCGTGGTTGCCATCCTTGTCATGGTGCTGTTCGTGCGCGAACGGCCCGGCGAACGGTTATTGCCCTGGAGCGCAGGCGAAGCCTCACAACGCAACCTCGATCTCCATCTCGGCGCGTTCGGCCCGATCGTCCGGAACCTGTTCCTGGCAATGTTCACCCGGCAGACCCTGCTGCTGGTCCCCGCGCTGATCGCCATTGTCGTGTCGTGGGGGATTTTTCTCGGCCTCGCGCCACTTCTGGCCACGCAGGTGCTCGGCTGGGAAAAAGCAGTCTACAGCGGTTGGACCGGTCAGGCGAGTCTGGTCGCCGGCCTCGCCGGGGCCTTGCTGTTCGGCGGGATCGCCGCGCGCTGGGGAGCGCGCCGGATCTTCGTGATCTGCGCCGTGATCGCGGGCGGATTGGCCGCAGCGGCCTACTTCCTGCAAGGCCTGTGGGCCAACCCTGCCTTCCTCGTCGCGCTGATCTTCATTTACACCGCGCTTGCCGTGCTGCGCGGCGTCGTCTCAGGCTCGCTCGCCATGCGGCTCTGCCTCCCGGTGATCGCGGCGACCCAGTTCGCGGTATTCATGGCGCTACTCAACCTTGGGCGGACGCTCGCCGCGTTCTCGCTCGGCTGGCTCGACGGCCTCGGCGGCCTGCCCGCGATGTTCGCGGCGATGGTGATCTGCAATCTCGTCGCGGCGGGCTTCGCCCTCGCCGCCAAGGTGGGACGGTGAGATGGCCGAACTCGATCAGTTGCCACCGAGGAGTGCCACCATGCCTGGCCTCAGAATCACCTGCTTCCGCCTGGTTCTCGCCACTGCGATCATCACGATAGCTGCGGTCGCAAGCGCGGCTTCGACCGCGGAGCCGCCCGTGCAGCACGAAACTCCAGCCAACCGGCTGGAAGCCAACAAGGCGCTGGTCCGTGCATTCCTGAAGGCTCTGGAGACAGGTGATATCACGGCGCTCAACGCGATCAGGGGGGGCGAAGGAGAAACGCACAGCCCCAATGGCGAGAGTCGGCGTGCCACGACGAGTGCCAATCTCGGAGAGCGATGCCCGATGTGTGCAGCCTTGCCCGACCGCAAGATCAGCATCGACATGGTGATGGCGGAAGGCGATCTCGTCGCCGTGCGGTCGATATGGACCGGGACCTACACGGGTACCTATCGCGGCATGGTCCTTGCGGCTCCCACGCCGGTGACCGTGCGTTATGTGAACATCTATCGCATCGCCAATGGCCGGATTGTCGAGAATTGGGCGTCATACGACCGCCTCCATCTTGCCGAACAACTTGGCTATGCGCTGAATCCGGCGGATGATCGGGTCAAGCCTGCTCCGCCGGCGCAGCAGGCGGCAGTCGCAAATGCGGCTTCAGCCACAGATACGGGGGTTTTGGTAGGGACCTGGCGGCTTGTCGAGTTCGAGGACCTAGAGAACGGCAAGACCGTGCACCGCTTCGGCAAGCAGCCAAGCGGCCTGTTCGTCTATACCGCCGACGGGCGTGTGATCATCCATATTGCCAATCCGGCCAACCCGAATTGCCTGGCCCCGAGCAAGAAATCAGGACCGGGCAGGATAGACGATACACCTCTGCCCGCATGCTCCTCCGACCAGATGCGGGCGCTGCTCGACGGTACGGTTGCCTATTGGGGGACCTATACCGTCGATTGGACCAAGGGCGTGGTGGTCCACCGCGTCACCAGCGATCTCAGCAACGGCTACGCCGGGACCGATCAGCCCCGCCCGTTCCGCCTCACCGGCAACCGTCTCGAGATCGGCGACGGCAAGACCTGGCGGCGCGTGCTCGAACGGGTGGGACGCTGATATGGCGACCGCAGCACTCGAAATCGGTCCAGCTTCCGGCACCTTTTTTGGCCATCCCCGCGGCCTTGCCTATCTCGCCTTCACCGAGATGTGGGAGCGGTTCTCGTTCTACGGGATGCGAGCACTGCTCGGGCTTTACATGGTGCAGGAACTCCTGCTGCCCGGGCATGTCGAGAACGTCGCGGGAATGGTGAGCCTCAAGGCTGTGCTCGAAGGCGCGTTCGGACCATTGTCGCCGATCGCGCTCTCCAGCCAGATTTTCGGCTTCTACGCCGGGCTAGTCTATTTCACCGCGCCGCTCGGCGGCTATGTCGCAGATCGCTGGCTGGGCGCGAAGCGGACGGTGCTGATCGGCGTCGTACTGATGACGATCGGCCATATGGCGATGGTGTTCGAGGCAAGCTTCCTGCTCGCGTTGCTGCTGCTGATTCTGGGTTCCGGCTGCCTGAAAGGCAATATCGCCGCGCAAGTCGGCCATCTCTACCCGCCCGGCGACAAGTCCCGAGCCAGCCAAGGCTACGCGATTTTCTCGACCGGGATCAATATCGGCGCCGCGGCGGGGCCGCTCGCGTGCGGGCTGATCGCGCAGATTTATGGCTGGCATGCAGGCTTCGCGACGGCGGGCATCCTGATGCTGCTGGCCTGCGCGGTCTACCTTGCCGGGCAGAAGGATTTGCCGGAAGAGCGAGCGGATGGCGCGGCGCGCGCGGCCCATCCGCCGCTGACGCGCGAAGAGAAGCGCCGGGTGTGGCTGGTCACTGCGGTGATGGCGATCACGTTCTTTCCGCAAATGGCCTATGACCAGTTCCTCAACACCGGGCTGCTCTGGGTGAGCGGGCATGTCGATATGGCTACCCCGATCGGACCTGTCCCGGTGGCTTGGTTCGCTTCGTTCGATTCGATCGTCAGCATCCTGATCACGCCCAGCCTGATCGCGATGTGGGCCCGAATGGCGCGGCGGCGCAGCGAGCCGAACGATATCGTCAAGATCGGGATTGGTGCGACGCTCCAGCTTGCATCCGGCGGTTTGCTGATTGCCGCCGCGCTCTTGGCGGGGGACGGTCGCACCGGCGTCTGGCTGCCGATGCTGGGCTTTGCCAGCACGGGCATCGCCTTCATGTGGTATTGGCCGGTTCTGCTTGCCTTTGTCTCGCGCCATGCGCCCGGCCAGCTCGGTGCCCGGCTGATGGCGCTGGCCTATCTGGTCATTTTTGGCTCCAACGTCTGCGGCGGCCTCGTCGGCAGCCTCTATGAATGGATGGGTCCCGCAACCTTCTGGATCGTCAACACCGCCATTTCGGCGTGCGGCGCGTTCGCTGCATTCCTGTTCGGACCCGCCATCACGCGCGCGCTGGCAGATTCTGAATTGCCGACCGGAGGCAGCGCGTGACCGCCATTGCCATCCCCGACACGGGCCAGCTCAAGCCGCGCCTCGGCATCGCCTTCGCGCTCGCCGTCAGCGTCGGCAATATCATCGGATCGGGCATCATGCGCACCCCGGGGCTGGTTGCCGATCAGGTCGGATCTGCCTGGATGGTGATCGGGCTATGGGTGTTCGGGGGTGTCCATGCACTGCTGCTCGCGAACGTGGCGGCGGAACTGGCAACATGCCTGCCCAAGGCCGGCGGCAGCTTTGTGGCCGTGCGGGCGGCATTCGGAGAAACCACGGCGCTGCTGGCGGGCTGGACCGAATGGCTGGCCCGAACCGCGTCGATTTCGGCGCTCTCGGTTGCCTCCGCCAATTTCCTGGCAATCATCCTGCCAGGCACCGCTTCGCACACGGCTCTGATCGCTTCGGGATTCGCGCTCGCTGTCGTGGCGATCAACTGGACCGGGGTTCGCGGCGGTCAGGTCGCGCAGGTTGCCGGCAGCATCGCCAAGGTCGGGCTGATCGGCGGGGTGATCGCAGTGGCCTTCCTGGCCGAACCGGTTCCGGTCAGCGGCATCGCCGCGCAAACCAACTCGGCATCGCCTGCGGCGCAGGGGGCCGGGCTGCTGGCGATCGTGAGCGCATACCAATTGATCTATGGTGCCTATGCCGGGTGGCAGGCACCGATCTATTTCGTCGAAGAAGACCGCAACGCTGCGCGCAATATCCCGCGGGCGCTGGGCGTCTCTGTTCTGCTGGTTTCGGCAATCTATGTCGCGCTCAATCTCAGCCTGTTGAATGCGCTCGACTTGCCGGCGCTACGGGCTTCGGACTTGCCCGTCGCGCTGGTGATCGAGAATGCGTTCGGCCGCTCGGGTGGAGCAATCGTCGCGCTGATCGCAATCATGATTGTCGTCGGGGCGCTGAATGCGCTGGTGATGGCCGGCCCCCGGATTCTCTACGGGATGGCAAGGGACGGGCTGTTCCCGAAGGCTGCGATGCAGGTCAACAAGGGCGGCACGCCCGATCGGGCATTGGTCATCACCACCGCGCTCGCTCTGGTCCTGATATTCTCGGGCGGCTTCGTGTTCCTGTTCAAACTTATGGCGGCGCTGGCAAGCTTTGTTTTCCTGATCTATTCAACCTCGCTGTTCGCGCTGCGCGCCAGGCGACCAGACCTGTCGCGACCCTTCCGCGCCATCGGCTATCCGGTTTTGCCTGCTCTGGCCTGTGTGCTCAATGCGGGCCTCCTGATCGCCTTCATCGCCGCCGAACCCGTCAGCGGCCTTTACATGGCCGGGCTGATCGCGGTCTGCGTTCCGGTGGGAGCTGCGCTCAAACGACGACGGCTTGGGTCGAGCCAGTCGGGGCGAAGTTAGGCGTGCCGTTTCCGTGAGACCCGTACATGGACGAGCGTGGACGGCGGAATGGAGAGCCGATCCAGTCGGACGGGTACGGTTCGATTTTGCCGGGCGGCCTGGTCAGCGATCTTCGCTCGGCGAACACCAACGACCGCACTCGGCATGGCTCGAGGCCGAAGCGACGGACCAGATGGTTAGCGCCGTTCGGCGAACCATCGTTCGAGCGCGTGCGCATAGCAGCCGGTCTGCCCGCCGGTGCCCACGACCGAACAACTGTTCGGCATGCTCGTTCGCGCGAGATCGTCGAGCGTGTGCACGCGACTGGTCCAGCTCTGCGCAGGCGGCGAATATTTGACCTCGCGCAGACTCTTGGGAATCCGGTAGCGCTCGGATTCGGGTTCGCGCCCGCATACCACGATTTCGTCTTCGGTCCCTGACGGACAGGGATCGTTGCCGAAAACCGTCACGGACGAGATCCGATCGGGTGACCGCCCTTCATTCGGTTGAGCGATCGCGGTGCCCGACGGCGTGAGCGTCGCAAGCACCATGGCGGCAACGCCAATGGACAGGCCGTAGACGGGAGGTCTGCGAGCCTCCTCGCAGGCCAAAGCATGTCGAGCCGAAACCAGTTCCATACCGCGATCTCCCGAGAAGCGAACAGCGACCTTCGCTGGACGATGAAGCTTCCGCCGTGCGTGTGGCGTCACGCTGAGTTGCTGATGAACTTTTTGTCAGTCTTTCCGCCGGATCGAACTTCGCTCGACATTTGCGCTCACTTGGAACGCGGAACTGACGCATCTCCGGCCTGTAGAGGAGGCAGCCCACGAACATGACACCGATTTAATTTTTGTGACAAGCGGACGCGACGCCGACCCTCGACAGTCCCCCGCCAAGACCGGGTTTGATCGGCAAACATGCCCCCTCGGCCCTGAAGCAGTTATGGAAGAGAGCGGACGATCTGGGTCTGCACACCCCGTTCAAGGATCGTGACATAACAATGCAACGCCAAGAGGCCCGCTCTGCTTCCATGCGTCGGACGGCGCAGAGTTCGACGCCGGTCGCCCCTGGCCTTGTCGTGCAAGGCCAGGGGCCTCTGGCTCGGGTTAGACCCAAACTCCGGGATCCGGGTCGTCCGGTCGGTCGCCGGATCGCAGCGCGACTTGCAGCATTTCGCCGCTCTGCGGCCGCTCGCGCCCAGCGATCGGCGACCGTCCCGGGTGATCGTCTTCCGTGATGCGCCGACTTCTTGTCCTCATTGCCCAGTTGGTCGCGCTGCCGAATTTGCTGGCCGGTTGCAATTCCCCGCCCGACGCCCACCAAGCCGGTGCGAATGGCAACGACCAGATAGCGCACGCCGCCGCATCTGAGATGCCACCCCCGATTGTGACGGGGCTTAGCTATCGCTGCGAAGATGGCAGTCTGATCCGCGTCGATTATCTCGCAGGCGACAAGCAGGCCATTCTCCAAACCCCGGAAAACACGCTGCCCATTCGGCTTTTGGGAGACCAATCGGGCGGAACGCTCACCTTTGGTGGCTATGCCGTTGTCGGGCGCGGCACGACCATAACCTTCCAGCGCCCGAACGGGCCGCCCCAAAATTGCAGAGGTTGACCGCAGTGCGCTGTTCCAGCCCTGACCGCAGGGAGCCGTCCAACCGGCATTGGGCGCGCTCCGCTGCTCGCAGCGTTGCAATTGCGCGCGCAGTCGCTCTCGCCGTCATGGCAGCGAGCGGCGCACTTGTCGGCCCCGATGCAGCCCGTGCCGAAACATTGCGCGAGGCGCTCGAAATGGCCTATCGCACGAACCCGACCTTGGCCGCCGCGCGGGCGGGACAACGTGCGACGGATGAGGGGGTTCCGATTGCCAAGGCGTCAGCCCGTCCGGCCCTCAGCGCGACCGCCGATTACCAGGAGTTTGCGGTCCGCTCGGCGAACAGCTTCGTATCGCCCGTCCGGGCCGTAAACGCCGCCGCCAATCTTTCGATACCGCTCTACCAGGGCGGTGGCGTCCGCAATGGCATTCGCGCGGCGGATGCGCGCGTCTTTGCCGGACGCGAGGGGTTGCGAGGTGCCGAAGCCGACGTCTTCACGGCGGTCGTCACGTCCTATGTCGATGTCATCCGCGACGACGCCATCGTCGATCTCAACCGGCGAAATGTCGTGGTGCTCGAAACCAATCTCCAGGCTTCCCGCGATCGCTTCGAAATCGGCGACCTCACCCGCACTGACGTCGCGCAATCCGAAGCGAGGCTGGAATCCGCGCGAGGGCAGCTTGAGACCGCCCGCGCGCAGCTCGATGCGAGCGTTCAGAACTATCTCCGGTACGTCGGCGTGCTGCCAGAAGACCTGCAGCCACCCCCGCCTTTGCCCGACGCGCCGTCGACGGCAGATGCGGCGGTGGCTATCGCGATCGCGGAAAACCCGCAGCTGCTGGCAGCCAAAGCCCAGAGCAGCGCGGCGCATTTTGACGTTCGGGTCGCGGCTGCCGCCCGGCTCCCGCGGGTTTCACTTGTCGCCAACAGCAACTACAACAATTATCTCGGAACACTGGGCACGAGCATCCCGGGCCGGGTCTTGAGCCAGACACAGCGCACCGCAACGCTCGGCATCTCGATGACCATCCCCATCTACCAGGGCGGCGCACCGGGTGCCCGTGTCCGGCAGGCGCAGGCGCTCGAAAGCCAGTCGCTCGAACAGATCGTGGAGGTCGAACGCGGTGTCGTAGCCCAGGCCCGCGCCGCATTCTCTCGCTATCGCGCGACATTGACGGTGATCCGGTCCGCCCAGGCTGCGGTGTCCGCCAACGAACTGGCGCTCGAAGGGGTTCGCGCTGAAAATACCGTAGGCAACCGCACCGTGCTCGAAATACTCAACGCCGAACAGGAACTGCTCAACAGCCGCGTGCAGCTCATGACGGCCAGACGAGATGCCTATGTGACGGGCTTCGCTTTGCGCGCCGCCATGGGACGCGCGGAAGCAAAGGATCTGGGCTTGTTCGGAGGATCGCTCTTCGATCCAACGCTTGACTATAGCCGAGCACCTATCCGCGGTTCCAATTACGGTCCCGTTGAAAATCCAGAGCCGGACATGACGGACGGGCATTGACCTACGCTTCTTTGCCCAAAGGCGGCGCGGATTCCGGGATCACGATCTGCGGCCGCCGCCAAGGGCAGGAGCACGCCCGCTTTACGCAGGCGCTCGAAGCCAAAATCTCTGGCGTTCATGACCGCGAGTTTGGCGCAGGTTCGTCTCGCTCGCGGCTGGGCCCGCCTGCCGCGATCCGCCAAGTCTCACCGGCTGTGCGACCGATCGGCAGCGGACGGGCCAACCTTCGGTTTGAACGCTGGGCTCACCGCGGTTTCGAACATCGCGGGCATCGGGGCGCCGAATGCCATACGCGGTAAGACGGTGATTGCGGGCATGGGTGTCTGGTTAGCCACTGTCAGTCTCCTGAAACGGCGATCGCCGGATCTGCCGTACGAACCTTCTGCCACTCAATTCCGCACGGCATTTGTCCGGCAGATTAAAACAGGGAAAACTTCGCGGCGGCCAAATACCCAGATACACGGTGAAAGGCCTGCTCGGCCTTGCAGTATTAAACCGCATTAATGCGCACCTCAGGCCGCAGTGAACTTACGCGCGCAAGCTCCCAATCGTCCCATGACCGAGAGGTCGATTGCATCCCAGAGGATCTACGTCATGCTTGCTAGAATCTCTTTGGCAGCAGCCATTTTTCTGGTGCCATACGCTGCGACGGCCGGCCCGCCCGTCTCCTTTCCATCCAGACCGAGTCCTTCGTCCGCAACGGATCCCGCTGCCGCATCGCAGTCGGCGACTGTTGCTCAAGACCGCACTCGGCGTATCGCCTTGCGCTGTGGGCCAACCGGCCCCCGAAATGTTGTGATCTGTTTTCGAGACTCGCGCGGTGCGAAATCGCCAAGTCACAACTCAGGCACCGACCCACGATCACCGATGACCGAGGGGCCGCGCCATTGAATGCCGCGTCCGGTCGCCTCGGTCGAAATCGCCGGACACCGCACCGCCGTGGTTCGCGGAAATCAGCTGCTCCCTTTGGCAATCACTCTTTGTGCCATGCGTACTCGACTTCGCGCGCAGCGCCCGCATGACGCCAAATCGACCAACCGACTCGGCCGAGCATAGGCGTTGGCTTCCTTGTGATCCCGACCCCTGCGCTTGCACCGGTGATCCAATCGTCATCGATCGAATTGCTTGGCCCAATCGGTGTCATCAGCGGCGCGACCGCTTGTGAGCGTCGCGCGTGAGTGGGGTTATCGACCGTCGATCCCTCGTACCACAGCTATCGGCCACAACTTGACCAGACAGGCGATCCAAGTCTTGCGTCCATGAAACATTGATTACAAGCAATTCAATGAGGCGGGTTTGATTGCAAGCAAGTCCTTACGGGCGCATGTTCCCCGTTGGCCATCAAGGGCCAGAGCCGGAGGCTCGTATGCTGCTTCACCCACTCAAAATCGCGCTCGGGCCGACAATATTGCTCGCGCTGGGCGGCTGTGCGACTTATGGTGCCCAACGGCCCGCTTTCGCCTATTATGCAGTGCCTTGTTCGACGCCAGGCGCCTTTGTCGCCACCCAAGTCGATGCTCCGATTGCCGCGTCCGGTCCGCAGGCGGTACCCAATGCGGCGCCATCGTCAACGACGGCCGCCAAGGCGGATGGCCCTGCGCCGCCGACCTGCATGATCGCAGCTCGGATCGGTCAACGTGGCTATCCTCCTGGCTACTACGATCCCTATTGGAATGGCTATGGCCGTTTCGGCGGACCGTTCTATGGCTCGATCGGCATCGGCCTGCATGGCGGTGGCCACGGCTGGGGCGGGCACGGCGGCCACGGCGGCGGTCACGGTGGTAGCCATGGAGGGCACGGCGGCCACTGATCTCAGTGGTCGAAAAAGGCTGCGCCGGATGTCGGCATCGCCCAGCCTCACATTCTGAACCGATCAGACACCGACTGCCATGGCGTCCGCTTTGTGCGGCCCACTACATGTCCTTCATGTCATGGCCCGCATGCGGATCGGGCTCCGTCGGCGGAGCTGCCGCTTTGGTCGGCGTCGTCGATGCAGGCTTGGGTGCGGGTGCGGGTGCCGGTTTCGGTCTCGGTTTGGCGGGGCTGGCCTTGGGTTCCGGCTTCGCTTCGGATTGCCGCAGCGACGTGTCCTGCGCTTTGGCCGCCGGCTCGAGCGGAGTGTGGCTCGCATGGTCTTCGCTCGCGCTGGCACTGGGTTGGGCCGCTGGCGTGACCGCTTCCGCATTGGGCGCCTGTTCAGGCGCTTCGGGTTGATCGGCCCCCCCGCATCCAGCGAGCGCGAACAGCGCTGAGGCTGACAAGGCGAAATGAAGATGCCTGCTCATAACTATATCCTTTCGCAAATGCGTTATTTCTCGATTGTATCCCGACGATCGACGAGAACCACTTGTAAACCCTGCTCGAACCCAATGGCGGCGCGCGATCGGCACGAACCTCCCGTTCGATGTTTCGACCTAGAACCAGACCCTTACGCCCATGACGAAGTGCGGGTCGGAGACCTGTCCTCCGTTTGCGCGGGTGAAGCGAGCGGTTTCGCCGAACTGCCGGATCCACTCGAAGCCGATGTAGGGTGCGACTTCCTTCTTGATCTCGTAGCGGAGCCGAACCCCCGCCTCGAGATTGTTAAAGCCAGAACCAACTCCGAGCTCGGGAATGGTTTGCGCGGAAAAATTGGCTTCGATCCGTGGCTGCAAAATGAGTTTCTGGGTAATGCGCTGGTCGTAATACCCTTCGAACCGGCCGCGCAGTTCGCCCTTGTTCGACAGGAAAGCAGATGCCGTCACCTCGAACCAATAGGGCGCGAGGCCTTCGATGGCGACGACGGCATAGGTCCGCGACGGATCGGGCTTCACGTCGTAGCGGACACCCGCCTGCAGGTTCCAATAGGGTGAGATCGCGCGGGAATAGACCCCGGTCAGCTCAAGGTCGTCCAATGGCCCACGAAATTCGCCTTCGCCTTCGTACTTGAACACGAAGCGGTTGATGTCGCCGCCGAACCAGGCCTCGCCTTCGAAACGATAGCTGTCCTTGTTCTTGTGGACGACATATTCGGCGAGATCGAACGAGATGTAGCGGAAGGTGGTGCCCCCGCTTTCCTTCATCATCTCTTCGCGCGACCGCGCCATTTGCGATGCCGGGTATACCCGATCCGCATACCAATCGGATGGCGGAGCCGGTGCAGGTGCATTGCCCGGTTCAAGGTCGGTACCCGTTGCGCTCTCCATTCCCGGCATCGCCGGTCTTGCGACACCTTGCGGGGTGCAATGCCCCATCTTCGCGTGCTCGGGCAGGCAGCCCGGATCGACCGCGGTCGGCCCGGACGTTCCCGCGCCCATTGTCATTCCTGGCATCGCGTCGGGCGCGGTCTCCGGAGCCGGCTGCGACGGCTGGGGAGTATCCGCAGCCGGGGTGCAATGCCCCATCCTGGCGTGTTCGGGCAAGCAAGCAGCATCGGACGGAGCAGGCGGCGGCGCCGCCATCTCCATCCCCTGCATGGCGTCGCGCGCTGGCGGGGTTGAACCCGCAGATTCGGGAACGCAGTGTCCCATTTTCGCATGTTCGGGCAGGCATGCACTGGCTGGGGGAGGCGCAGCCGGCTTCGGGGCAACCGGTTTTGCCGGAGGCTCCTTGGGCTTGGCGGGATCGCCCATGCCCGGCATCGAGCCATGATCCATGCCCTGCATCGATTGTGCCGTAGCGGGGACGGCGGCCGCGCAGAACATCGCGCTGGCGAGCCACAGTGCGGCGCGGCTCATGCGCCTTCTCCCCGCGGGCGCACGCTGACAACGCGCATCATCCCGGCGTGCATGTGATAGAGCAGATGACAATGGAACGCCCAGTCACCGACGGCATCGGCGGTGAAATCGAAACTTGCCTTGCCGCCCGGCTGAACCAGCACAGTGTGTTTCCTTGGAGAATATGCGCCCTTGCCGGTCACCAGCTCGAAGAAATGACCGTGCAGATGGATCGGATGGCTCATCATCGAATCGTTGATCAGGTTGATCCGCACCCGCTCGCCTTCGATGAACGGGATGGGCTCGTGGAAATCCGACATTTTCACGCCGTCGAAAGACCACATGAACCGCTCCATGTTGCCGGTCAGGTGGAGATCGAGCGAACGATCGGGCGCGTTCACATAGGGATTGCGCTCGAGCGCAACGAGATCGTGATAGGTCAGAACCTTGTGCTCGACGTTCTCCAGGCCCTGGCCCGGCTCGCCCATGCGGTCCATCGGCATCGGCGAAATCGTCTGTACGCCAGGGTTCTTGTCGACTTGCGGTGCCACACTGAAATCGCGCATGTTCATTGAGCCGTGGTCCATCCCGGCCATGGTGCCGGAATTGGACATGTCCATACCCGCCATATCCTGAGCCACCGGCGCCGCAGAACCCGGCATCTCCATGCCGGGCATCGCCTCGGCCGGCGGAGCGGGTGTGCCAGGCCTGTCCATTGAGCCGGCGGAGCCATGCCCCATCGCCGCATGATCCATGCCGGGCATCGAACCACCCGACATGTCCATCTCGCCCATGCCCATGTCCTTCATATTGGCAAGCGGACGCTCGCGCAGCGGCGGGACTTCGGCGGTCATCCCCGCGCGCGGTGCGAGCGTCGCGCGGCCCATGCCCGAGCGGTCGTTGGCTTCGGCCACCAGCGTGTAAGCGCGGTCGTCGGTCGGCTTGACAATCACGTCGTAGGTTTCGGCGACCGCGATCTGGAACTCATCGACCTCGACCGGCCGGACATTGAGACCGTCGGCTTGCACCACCGTCATTTTGAGGCCGGGAATGCGGACGTTGAAAATCGACATGGCCGAGGCGTTGATGATGCGCAGCCGAACCCGTTCACCTGGCGCAAACAGCGCGGTCCAATTGTCCCTGGGCCCGTAACCGTTGACGAGGAAGGTATAGGTCGAACCATTCACATCGGCGACATCGGTTGGGTCCATCCGCATCTTGCCCCAGTCAACGCGGTCCTTCAGCGACTGATCCTTGCCTGCAAGGAGACCGGCAAGCGTCTGGCGCTGCATATTGAAGTGGCCGGGATTGACCTTCAATTTGCGAAAAATCGCTTCCGGTGAAAGCTGGCTGTGGTCGGAAAGAACGACCACATGTTCGCGATCGTAAGCAATCGGGTCCGCGCCCTTGGGGTCGATCACGATCGGACCGTAGTGGCCCAGCTGTTCCTGCAGACCCGAATGGCTGTGATACCAGTAAGTACCCGACTGGGTGACAGGAAATTCATAAACAAAGGTCGAGCGAGGCTTTATGCCCGGGAAACTGACCCCGGGAACCCCGTCCATCTGAAAGGGCAGGATCAGGCCATGCCAATGGATCGAGCTGTCCTCATCAAGATCGTTGGTCACCGACAACCGCACATTCTGGCCTTCGCGCAGCCGGATCAGCGGAGCCGGCACCGTGCCATTGATGCCGATTGCGCGGCTGACTTTTCCGTCCACACGCATCGTCTGCCGTGCTATCCGCAAGCTGATGTCGGTACCCGCAACAGTCGGAATTGGCGCAGTAATTCCGGGCGAAACCGGCTGCGCCCAAGCGGGGAACCAACTCGCGAGCGCGGCGCTCGTTCCGCCCGCAGCTGCGACACCGATAAACTTCCTTCTGTCCATTCTGTTCATTTCCATAATCCGCTCGGTTCAACGATGGCCTTGCACACTGTCTATACGCAGCGCAGGCGACTGCCCCTCATCCGATTTGCGAATTTGGCGGCTTGGTATCGGCTCGCCGCCTACAAGCGTTCAAGAATTTGCGTCATCTCGCCGATTTCCCGTTCCTGCGCTTTGATGATGTCGCGGCAGAGCTCAATAAGTTCCGGATCGGTCAGCTTTGCCTCGCGGCACATCAGGATGGCGCCTGAATGGTGCGGGATCATCGAGCGAACGAATTGCGCATCGCCGACGCCTGCCTGCGTGCGCATACCAAACCAGCCGATGGCAAAGACCGCAATTGCGGCTGCAACCACCATCAAATTCCATGATTTGGATCGAAACATATGACGCATGAAAACCAGCATCAGCAGCGCCATCGGTGCGACCATCATCAGGGTCATATAGACGTTGCCAACATTGAAATAGAGATGATCGAAGGTCGCAATCATTCCATACATGACGAAAAACATCACGACAAAATCTGCGGCAAGCTCCAAAACGAGCGTCAAATAGGGACTTGTCGCATCGCGCTTTGGGGCATGATGTAATTCGGCAGCATTGCCGCTTTGCTCATGGTTGGTTGTCATATTCGCTCCCCTGAATTCCACCGTCTGGGCATTCTAGCGCTTTCGCTCCAACCACCTCACCGCTCAATTGTTCCCGACAACCCTGCCTTGAGCTGAGCGCGTGCGCGATAAAGTCTTGTTTCGACCGCTTTCTCGCTGATCCCCAAAATATGCGCGGTTTCCGCTTGGCTAAGCTCTTCAACGGCTCGCAAGATCGTCACTTCGCGCAAGGATTGCGGCAAGTCAGCGATAGCCCTTTTGACTGCCCTAAGTTCCGAACGAGCCTCCGCCTCACGGTCCGGGCGCGGATCGTCGCTTTCGAAATCATCGTCGGCTTCGATGGGGCGAGCCAGCCGGAAGAGCGAACGAACCGCTCTTCTGCGGGCCCAGTCCCTGCACTTGTTGAGCGCGATTTGCCTGAGCCAGACGGCAAACGGCCGCGCGCCATCGTAGCGCGCTAGCGCGGAAAAGGCGGCGACGAAAGTCTCCTGGGTGATGTCGAGCGCCTCGTGCTCGTCGCCGGTCGATGCCCGCACGAGCCGGAACACGGCATCGCGATGGCGAACAAGCAAAGCCCGAAAAGCGTCCTGCCGACCGCCAAGCGCCAGCGCCGCGAGCTCGGCGTCGCTGCCTTCTGACAGCGACAGGGTCACCGCGCTTCGGGGGCCGGAGTATCGGGTACAAGGGCTTTGGTGACGGTCCTGTCGAACCTGGCAGCCTGCTCGGGCTGCAGCACCGCGCGCATCGCAAAAAGATGTTCGAGCGTTTCCTTCTGCATCTGACCCATGACCATATGCGTATGGTCAATCGCGGCGGTCACTTCCGGGCCGTAACCGTGTTCGGCCTCCATCGCCGCCGCAAGGTGGGCATTGGCTGCGCGCATCTCGAGTTCGAGGGCCTTGCGCCGGGTGGAGAAGCGTTGCTCGATCGCCTCGATTTTCGCTTTCTGCGCGGTATCGAGATCCAATTCCCGGTGCAGCAGGGCATGGAGTTCGGTTTCGGTCGGTTTGGGTGCGAAGATCGTGCTCCCCGCATAGGTCCCCGCGATCGCCGCAGCGAAAGCGACGAACGCGATCAGAACGAGTCGCTTGGCCCAGCTCACGGATGGACATCCAGCAGGGTCGAAGGCGCCAGCGGATTGTCGGGGGCGAACGGCGACAAAGGCTGCGCGCTCGCCGCTTCGCCGCCGGCCAGCCCGCCTCCGGCGAGGCCGACAACCAAGGCGAACGCGGCGGCGAAGCCCATCAGGCGGGGCGCAGCCGAAGCCTCCCGGCGTATCGCCGCAAGGCCGTCCAACACGGCAGTGTCGATCATCGCGAGCTCGGCGGGAACCGGTACGGCCCTTAGCCGGTGGAGCATTTGATCAAGGTCGGACACATTCGATCTCCAGATGACTTCGTGTTCCTATACGCAGGCCAGAGGGCGTTCCCTTGCGAAAAAATATCCCTCCCAAATGTGAGGGCCGCCGCGTTGCCGTGCGTATTGGCTATTGAACCGCAACAACCAAGGAGATTTTCCATGCGCTTCGATCGTCTAGTCCTTGCCGTTGCCGCACTGGGCCTTGCCGTCCCGCAACTCGCGGTTGCCCATCCGGTGCTGGTGTCATCGACCCCGGCGGCCAACTCGACCGTCGCAAGGCCTGCCCATATCAATCTGGTGTTCAGCGAAAAGATCCAAGCGTCGACGGCGCGGTTTCAACTCGTCATGACCTCGATGCCCGGGATGGCCGCAGGCCACACCATGCCTGTCCAAACGTCGGCAATGATGGGCAAGGACGGCAAGTCGGTCATGGTCATGCCCAAGACTGGCCTGTCTCCGGGCGGTTATGAGCTGCGCTGGATGGCTTCGGGCGACGACCGCGAGGTCAAGAGCGGCAAGGTCGCCTTTACCGTTCGGTGATCGACATCCCGGTTCCGGCCGCGCCTGCAGCGCGGTCGGAACCATGGCCCATCAATTCGGGCAACAGGAGACTGCAAATGACGCATTCAACCCTTTCGCGCAAGGCAGCATTCGCCGCCGCCCTTCTTGCCATCATGACCGCCACGACCGGATGGGCGCACGAGGATCCGCGCGAAATGGGTGCGGGTCCCGGCACGCCCGAAGCATCGCATGCGTCGGGGCATGCGCCGGGCGCGATGAGTGAGGCCGATATGCAGGCCCTCGCCAAGGAGGGAGCGATGCCGACGATGGCCGACGGTTCGACCCCAACGCCGGAACCGGCAGACATGGCG
The DNA here is from genome assembly GCA_009926135.1 of Sphingomonadaceae bacterium. GTDB lineage: Bacteria > Pseudomonadota > Alphaproteobacteria > Sphingomonadales > Sphingomonadaceae > Novosphingobium. The sequence goes on along the minus strand of RFPL01000006.1, from coordinate 70,088 downwards.
CAGATGGACCATGCGGACCAGGGATCGATGGAGGGCATGGACCATGACCATGCCGCCGACAACAGCGACAAGCCCTTCATCCAGCGACTGGTGATCTGGCTGGGCAAGCTCCACACCGTCGCCATCCATTTCCCGATCGCGATGATTGTCGGCGCCTTCCTCGCCGAGGCATTGGGCATCATCCGCCGACGTAAGACCTGGCGGTCGGCTGCGCGTATCATGTTGGTGATAGGAGCAATCGGCGCCATCGTTGCGGCCCCGCTTGGCTGGTTTGCCGGAGGCTTCTATCTCTGGGACCGCAATCTGATCCTCACCGCGCACCGCTATCTCGGCATGGCCATCGTCCTCGCCGCTCCCGTGCTGGCTTGGGCCGGCCTGCGCCGCTTCCACGAGGAGCGGAGCGAAGACAGGGTCTTTGCTGTCTTGCTTGGGTTGCTCACCTTGGCGGTGCTCATCCAGGGCTTCCTGGGCGGAACCTTCATGCACGGGGGACTCTACCATTTGATGTTCTGAGGCGACTCGGCGCTTGCTCTTGACTATTGTCAAGGGCAAGCGCCGGCGAGCGAAGGAGCGCGGGGCATCGGCCAGTCGCATCACCGTCACGCAAAATGCGCCCCCTCCGGGGCCCGCGCGCCCGGAATAGCGGTTGATTGGGCGGTGCTGCAGTGACTGGAAAAGCTATGCCGTGGTCGGGCACCATGCTCCTTGGCGTTGGCTGGGCGATGATCAACGTACGCATCGGTGAAAACCGGGCGCATCGTCATGTCGCCCACCAGATCAGCCTCGCGCTTGATTCACCCTGCGAGATTGACGGCGCACAACCGATGCGACTGGCCCCCGGCGAAGCTGCGCTTATTCCCGCAGGGGTGGCGCATTCCCTTTCGCCCATCGGCGCTGCCGTGCGGACGATCTACATCGATCCTCTGTTTCGCGGGATGCGCAATACGGTCCAGCGCCCGACAACGGTCAAGCTGCACAAAAGCGACGGGGCCTCTCTCCGAACGGTCGACTGCGGAGAGGCGGCGCGGCAGTGGATCGACGCCTATCTCGGCACGCGCTCGTTGAGCAGGATCGACCATCGGCTGCAAACCGCACTGGGCAGAACCGAACCCGGGACAAGTCCTGCGAAACTTGCGAAGGCTGTGGGGCTGTCATCGACGCGGCTGCGCGAACTTGCGGTGCGCGACTTCGGCGTACCAACGACCAAATTACTGCAATGGCTTCAGCTTCAGCATGCCATCGACACGCTCCGCCACTCCGCCAGCCTGGCCGATGCGGCTGCCGCAGGGGGCTTTTCCGACCAAGCCCATTTCACCCGGCGGCTGGTCGAATGGTTCGGGGTCACACCGTCGCTCGGGCTGGCCCAGCTCGAAATTTCGATCGTCCGTTAAGGTTCGGACCAGCGATTCATTCAAGACCCGGTGCCGCGCTTGCCGCAGAAAGCTGAGCGAACCGTGGAAGATCGCTTGCATGACCCTATTCAGAGCACTCTATGCCCCCGCCTACTTCATCGCCTTTGTCGGGGCTGCGGCCATGCTGGTCTCGACCGGCGGATCGCCCGTTTGGCTCATCGCCCTGCTCGCTCTTGCGATTGTGACGTCGCTCGTTGCCGAACGTGTCGCGCCATTCGAGCCGGTTTGGAATCGCAGCCATGGCGATGCCCGCCGCGACCTCGCCCATGCACTGGTCAACGAAGGCTCGATCCTGGTGCTGGTGCTCTTGCTGCCAGTGCTCGCCAGTTTCGTCCCCTGGTCGTCGATCTGGCCTGCATCGCTGCCATTCTGGGCCGAGCTTGTACTGGCGATCGTTCTGCTCGACGCCGGGATCAGCCTGGCCCATTTTGCCAGTCACAGAATTCCGCTGCTGTGGCGGTTCCATGCGGTCCACCACTCGGTTCGCCGGATGTACGGATTCAACGGTCTGCTCAAGCACCCGGTTCACCAGCTGATCGAGATTTCTGTCGGGACATTGCCTTGGCTGCTGCTGGGAATTCCGCACGACGTGGCGATTGTCGGATCCTTCGCGGTCGCCGTACAGTTGCAATTGCAACATTCGAATGTCGATATGCGCGTCGGGCCCTTGGCATTGCTCTGGGCGGTCGCTCCGGTGCACCGCCACCATCACCTCGCGTCCGAGACCGACGGCGATGTCAATTTCGGTCTGTTCCTCACGATCTGGGACGTGCTGCTTGGGACGGCTCAATTCCGATCGAGCGACCATATTGGCGCAGGCTCGCTCGGCATTGCGGGCCGCTCCGATTACCCAGCCGCCTATCTCGCGCAGCTTGTCGAGCCTTTCACTACGGAAATGGCAATGACTGATCCCGCCTCGCAGCGCAACGCGGGAGGCAAGCGATGACCAGGACTGGCACATACACACCAGCAGCCGGCTATCATTTTCTGACGCCGTTTTACGATGCTGGAGTCCGGCTCACGACGCGAGAAACAGTCTGGCGCGAGGCCCTGGTCGAGTTCCTAGCGCCCAAGGACCACGATCTGGTGCTCGATATTGGCGCCGGAACCGGCAACCTTGCCCTGCTGGTAGCAAGCAAGAACCCATCCACCCGCTACTTCGGCATAGACCCGGACCAACATGCCTTGGAGATCGCTCGCGAAAAGGCGCGCAGAGCGGGTATCGTTGCCGAATTCAGGCAATCGTTTTTCTCGACAGAGGCGGTTGCCGACTGGCCGCCACCGAGTCTCGCGACCTTGTGCCTGGTGCTGCATCAGGTCCCGCTGGACGAAAAATTGCGCCTGCTCCGCGAAATCCATTCAGTACTCCAGCCCGGTGGCCGCCTCCTGATCGCGGACTATGGCGAGCAGCGCTCCTGGCTCATGCGCCGACTGTTCAGGGCAACAATTCAGCAGCTCGACGGGATTGCGGATACCCAGCCCAATGCCGACGGTGTGCTGATGCCGCTGATGCGGGAAGCGGGCTTTTCCAATGTGCGCGAACTCAAGCAGGTGAAGACGGTGACCGGATCTATTTCGATCCTATCGGGAGTGAAAGCCGATCAGGGGTGACTTCCGAGCTGCTGGATTGAAAAAGTGACACCCGCCTGAGGGATGACGGCCCGGTCTGCGTATTCTAGATTGAAAACCAGCCGTTCCTTCCTGCTCGGCATGCCCGTCGGGTCGCCCCGCCTGCGGGCCGGAGGCGGGAGGATAACCATGGAGCAAACACATGGCCTCCCGCCTCCCCACGACCGATTCGGCCGCGCTTCGCGATCCTGTCTGCGGCATGACCGTCGATCCCGCTGGCTCGACCCCGACAGCCACGCATGAGGGTCGAATCTTCCATTTTTGCAGCCAGGGCTGCCGGACGAAATTCGCTGCGGAGCCCCAGCGGTATGTTGAGCGGGCGGGCGGGACGATAGCGCCGCCGCCGCACGCCCCTGAAAGCGCGATCTGGACCTGCCCGATGCATCCCGAGGTTCAGCGATCGGGCCCAGGCAGCTGCCCGATCTGCGGCATGGCGCTTGAGCCGATGACCCCGACGACGAGCGACGGTCCTTCGGCAGAATATGCCGAAATGAAGCGGCGGTTCGTGATTGGCCTCATTCTCGCTTTGCCCGTGCTGGCGCTGGCCATGGGTCCGCATCTGACGGGGATGCGCTTCATGATCGATGGCGGGATTTCCAATCTGATCCAAATTGTGCTCGCAACGCCGGTGGTGCTGTGGGCAGGATCACCGTTCTTTGCGCGCGGCTGGGCTTCGATCAAAAGCCGCAACCTCAACATGTTCACGCTCATTGCAATGGGCACCGGCGTCGCCTGGGCCTATAGCGTCGCGGCGACGCTAGCGCCGGGCATGTTCCCGGCAGCTTTCCGGGCCGCGGACGGATCGGTCGCGGTGTATTTCGAGGCTGCGGCTGTGATCACGGTGCTGGTCCTGCTCGGACAGGTGCTCGAACTGCGCGCCCGCGAGACAACCAGCGGCGCAATCCGCGCCCTGCTCGATCTTTCGCCCAAGCTGGCACGGCGGGTACGCGCCAATGGCAGCGACGAGGAAGTGTCGCTCGAACAGGTTCTGGTCGGCGACACGCTGCGCGTGCGTCCCGGCGAGAAAGTGCCGGTCGATGGGGTGGTGCTGGAAGGCCGCGGCACGGTCGATGAATCAATGGTGACCGGCGAATCGATGCCGGTGACCAAGGAGGCGGCCGCCAAGCTGATCGGCGGAACGATCAACCAGACGGGCGCCCTGGTGATGCGCGCCGATAAGATCGGCCGCGACACCATGCTGGCCCGCATCGTCCAGATGGTCGCCGATGCCCAGCGCAGCCGCGCGCCGATCCAGCAGCTTGCCGATACGGTGTCCGGCTGGTTCGTGCCCGTCGTGATCGCGGTCGCGGCAATTGCCTTCATCGTATGGTCGCTGGTTGGCCCGGCCCCGGCGATGGGCTACGGCCTGATCGCGGCGGTCGCGGTGCTGATCATCGCCTGCCCCTGCGCGCTGGGGCTCGCCACGCCGATGTCGATCATGGTCGGGGTCGGCCGCGGCGCACAGGCTGGCATTCTCATCAAGAACGCGGAAAGCCTCGAGCGCATGGAAAAAGTCGATACGCTTGTCGTCGACAAGACCGGCACGCTGACCGAAGGCAAACCCGCCGTGGTCGCGATCGAGATCGCCGGCGGGTTCGACGAGAACGAAGTGCTGCGGCTTGCGGCGAGCCTCGAACGCAGCAGCGAACACCCCTTGGCGCAAGCTGTGGTAAAGGCCGCCGAGGCCAGAAGCCTTGCCATGAGCGAGCCAGGCGAAGTCGATCAACCGGTCGGCAAAGGCATCACCGGCGCGGTCGATGGCCGAAAGCTCGTCGCGGGCAACGCACGCTTTCTCAAAGAACAGGGCATCGAGACTGCATCGTTGGCCGAGCGTGCCGACCGTCTGCGCGGCGAAGGCGCGACGGCAATCTTCCTCGGCATCGATGGCAAGGTTGCGGGCGCGATCGGTATAGCCGATCCGGTCAAGGAAACCACGCCCGCGGCGCTTGACGCCCTGAGCGAAGCAGGCATCCACGTTATCATGCTGACCGGCGACAACCGCGTGACCGCAGATGCGATCGCCCGTCGCCTCGGCATTGCCGATATCGAAGCCGATGTTCTGCCCGACCAGAAGGGCGCGATCGTCAAGCGTCTGCGGGACGAGGGGCGGATCGTCGCGATGGCGGGTGACGGGGTGAATGACGCGCCCGCCCTCGCCGCAGCCGACGTCGGCATCGCCATGGGATCGGGAACCGACGTTGCGATCGAAAGCGCGGGCATCACGCTGCTCAGGGGCGATTTGACCGGGATCGTCCGCGCCCGGCACCTGAGCCATGCCACCATGGCCAACATCCGGCAGAACCTGTTTTTCGCCTTCGCCTACAACGTCGCGGGGATCCCCGTGGCGGCAGGCGCGCTTTACCCGCTGTTCGGGCTGATGTTCTCGCCGATCATCGCAGCCGCGGCAATGGCGCTATCCTCGGTCAGCGTGATCGGCAACGCGCTTCGTCTCAAGCAGGTGGAGATATAGCCGATGCGTTTTACCCGTCCCGCCATCCTCGCAGCGGCATCCTTAGCCGTTATCGTGCTGTTTTACATGCTGCGCGAGCATTGGGCGCACGCGCTCGGGCTATTGCCCTACGCGATCCTGTTGCTCTGTCCGCTTATGCACCTCTTTCACGGCTCGCACGGGCACCAACATCCGGGTTGGAAGCCTTGAGACCCGCCAACCCAAAACTGAACAGGGGAGAGAATTACAATGCGTAGAACTTCACTAGCTGGCCACGCGCTCTTGCTGATTGCCAGCTTGTCGATCGGCAGCTCGGCCGTTGCCCAGCAAGCCGATCGGGCAGGCGTCACCGCGGTTTTGTCGGCCTACAAGTCTGCGGTTGAGCACCTCGACGTCACTGGCGTCGATCGGCTGTTTGTACCGGATGCCGTGGTGGTGGAATCAGGCAAGGTCGAAGGCAATTTTACCGCCTATCGCGACCATCACCTCGGCCCCGAGCTCAAGGAGTTCAAATCTTTTACGTTCGGCGACTACAAAGTCGATATCAGGCTCGAAGGACCCATTGCGGTCGCAACCGAGACCTATACCTATCGGATTGTCCTCAAATCGGATGAGGCAGTCGAGCGTCTTGGCGTTGCGACCAGCGTTCTTAGGTGGGATGGGCAAACATGGCGGATCATCTCGACACACAGCTCATCGCGCAAACCCAAGCAGCCCGCCAGCTGATGGCTATAGCATGAGCGCCTCTGACCGAACCGCGCTTATCCGCAAGCTCGTCGAAAGCTGGCGCGAAGACCCGGGCGCGACCTACCAAAGCTGGTTCCTGTGGGACGAGCGGATCAAGAATTTCCGCTCGATCCGGCGCGGGATCCAGCAGGTCGTGGCCGAGATCGACAATGGATCGTTCGGTGTCGCCTATCGCGGCTCCTCGCTCGAAACTGTCGTCCATTCGATCGCCGAGCAGCGACAGATTTTCAAAGGCGCTGACCACGCCTTCCTCTGGAAGCCCAAGCTGCGCATTCCCGACATTTACGAAAGCCCAGCCAATCAGCGCGCCTTCGGCCGCTTGCTCCACAATTGCGTTTGCTGCGACGAGGCCGAGGATGTCATTTCCCATATCCGCGAAATCGACGCACTCAAGATCAAGGGGCTGGGTCCAGCGGTCGCCAATCTGCTCTATTTCCTGCATCCGACCCTAATCGCGCCGTTCAACACCGCGATCGTCAACGGCTACAACGCGCTGACCGGCGCCAAGGTGAAGCTGGGAAGTTGGGAGCAATTCCTCGCGATGCGCGGCGGCATCCTCGATCTCAACGACCAATACCGCGACCTGCTTTCCAACGACCTTGGCGCGATCGGGGGGCTCCTGTTCGACATCGGATCGGGCCGTTACCCCGCCCCGCCGCTGGGCGACAACGAGGCGGACGATTGGGGCCGAAGGCTCGATGCAGTCCGCGCGGAAGCGGCGAGGCTGGACAAGACCCAGCTCGCCCAGGGCGAAAGCGAGCGGACCCACACCGAAATGCAGGCTTGGCTTCGCGATCTCGGCATGGCGCTCGGCTATCGCGTTTGGATTGCCGCCAATGACCGAGGCCGCCTGTTCGAGGGCGCGCCGCTCGGCAAGGGCTGCCTCGATCTGTTGCCCGATGAAATCGCCACTGCGCCGGGTGCAGACGCGATCCGGTTGATCGACGTGCTCTGGCTCGAACAGGACAGCGCACAGGTCGCCGCTGCGTTCGAGGTCGAGCACTCGACTTCGATCTACTCGGGGATCGTCCGGATGCTCGATTTGGCGCTCAGCGGTAGCGAGTTCCATGCTTCAGCGGGACTGTTCCTGGTCGCTCCCGGCAACCGCGAAAAAGACGTGCGCGCGCAGATCGCCCGGCCGGCCTTCAGCAGGGTAACGGACCTCGACATCTCCTACCTGCCCTACGGCGAATTGGAGGCCCATCGCGAACAGATCGCGCGGTTCGGGAGCGGGCTGAAAGCGATCAGAGCAATTGCAAGCCCGTTATCAGCGTAACTTCGATGTGAGCTGGGTCAAAGTACGGACCAGGACACGCGGCATTGACAAGATTGAAATTGAGTTCAGAGGTTGATTTCGTGAAGCGGCGGCTTTCCTTGATGCTCCTTTTGGGTGCGCTGCTTGGCCTTTTGGGCCAGGAAACCGCGTTCGCGCGGATGATGCCGGTCGAACAGGCCGTGCAATCGGTCGCTGCACCCGAAATGAGCGCGGATTGCGCCGAAATGATGCGGCTCGCCCAGCCGAATCCGCAACCCGATAAGCAACCCTGCGAGGGCATGACACCCGATTGCATCGCCAAGATGGGCTGCGCGGTGTCGGTGGCGGTGATCCCGACGGCGACGGTCGCCCCGCCGATCCAGATTCACGCATCCCCGCCGCCGCAATCGCCGGTCGCGCGGCTCGTCGGGCGTAACACCGGCCCGGAACCGGACCCTCCCACTCGCCTTGGCTGAACCTTCGCGGCGCACGACGGACCCTCGCGTCCGCCGTGCGTCTCCATTCAGTTCGACCAAGGATTTTGGACATGAAGACGATTCTCACGCTGGCCGCTGTCGCGACGGCACTCGCAACCGCATCCGTTGCCTCGGCCCATGACAGTGCCGGAGGGCATTGGGAATGGCGGACGCAGCCCTCCTACGGCCCCAAGTCGACCGTCCCCTCGCGCATCCGCGTGTGGGTCAAGGACGGCGAGGTCAATATGGCCAGTTGCGACTGCGCCATGATGAAGGCCGACCGCGCCGCCTGCATGATGGACATGCCCGGCAAGGCTGGAACGCCGTCGGCCGGCTGAGGCGATTGCCTGGCCGATAGCCGATAACAAATACGGCCGGGCGCGTGGCGCCGGCGGAGTACATCCCCTTCGCCGGCGCCCGTTTGTCCAAGTCCGGCCTCGGCAATGGCCATGGCTCTCCCGTTCAGGAGATTCCCATGCGATTGATTGTTTTGGCGCCGCTGCTCGCGGCGATCCCGTTTACCGCGCTGGCCGAGCCGATGACGTTCGCTGCCGCGATCCGGCGCGCGGCGGCTACGGCGCCCTCGGTTCAGGCAAGCGAGGCCGGCGTCGATGCCACACGCTCGGCCTCGATAGCCGCAGGCCAGCTCCCCGACCCGACCCTGACTGTCGGGGTGGACAATTTTCCCATCTCGGGGCCGCCCGCTTTCACCTTCAATCGCGACAGCATGACCATGGGACGTATCGGGGTCGAACAGGAATTCACCAATCCCGCCAAGCGCAGCGCGCAGCGCGGGCGGGCGGAAGCGAGTATCGGCGTGGCTGAGGCCGATCTTGCGGCCGAAACCCAGAATGTCCGTTTGGCAGCCGCACTGGCCTGGATCGACCTGTTCTACGCCAAGCGGCAGCTTGCCCAACTCGACCTGCTAAACGACAACCTGAACGACCTGCAGGCCACTGTCACAGCGCGGTTGGCATCGGGCTCCGCGCGGCCCAGTCAGGCACTCGAACCCGAACAGCTTCGCGCCGCGGTCGCTGACCGGCGCGCCGAACTGCAGGCCCAGGTCGCGAAGGCTCAGGCCCGGCTCGCGCGTCTCACCGGCGATCCGCAAGCCGATGTAGTGGGCGACCCGCCGACGCTGGAGGTGGACGGAGCTGCCTTGCGGGCACATGTCGCGGCACTACCACGGCTGCAGGCTCTCGACGCCCGGGTCGATGCGGCCGATGCCGACGTCACGCTGGCCCAAGCCGGCAAACGGCCCGACTGGCGGGTCGGCGCATCCTATGGCCGCCGCGACCCGGCCTATGGCGACATGGTTTCGCTGACTTTCAGCATCGACCTGCCGCTGTTCGGAAAGCGGCGGCAGGATCCACTGATCGCTGCGCGCGAAAGCGACGCGCGGCGCGCTCGGCTGCTGCGCAGTGCCGGCGAGCGCGATATCATCGCAGAGCTCGATGCTGATCTTGCCGATTATGCCTATCGCCACCGGCGGCTGATCAATGCCCGGACCGTGCTGGTGCCGCTCGCCAAACGCCGGGCCGAACTCGACATGGCGAGCTACGCCGCAGGCAGGCTCGATCTCGGCAGCGCGCTGCTCTCGACATTGGCGCTGGCCGAGGCCGAAGTCGATGCCCTGGCGCGCGAGGCCGATGTCGCGCGCGATGCGATCAGGATCAACTATACATATGGGGAGATGCGGCCATGAGCATGGACGCGACAATGGCGGCGCGCTGGCGCGCGGGATTACTGGCGGCAGTGCTGATCGCGGGCGGCGGCGGATACTGGCTGGGACAGCGTGGCGGCGCGGCTGGCGCGCCATCCGCGAGCGAGCGGAAGATCCTCTACTGGTATGATCCGATGGTGCCGCTGGAGCACTACGACAATCCCGATTCGCTCTCGTCGATGGGGATGAAGACCATCCCCAAATATGCCGACGAAGGTGCCGCAGCCGACGCTGCTCCGGGCGTGAACGTCGATCCGGCAGCTATGCAGAGTCTCGGAATCCGGGTGGTCGAGGCGAAAATGGGAACGCTTTCCGCCGGGCTCACCGTCACCGGCAGCATCGAGTTCAACCAGCGCGATGTGGCGATCGTGCAGGCGCGGTCGGGTGGCTTCGTAAGCCGGGTCTATGCCCGCGCACCGGGCGATGTCGTGCGCGCCGGTGCGCCGATCGCGGATGTGCAATTGCCCGAATGGGGCGGCGCGCAAACCGAGTTCCTCGCCGTCAAGCGCCTCGGCAAGCCCGAACTGACCGCCGCCGCGCGGCAGCGATTGCGCCTGATGGGAATGTCCGACTCGCTGATCTCCAGCGTTGAGCGCACCGGGCGGACCAATGGCACGATCACCGTGACCTCGCCGATCTCGGGGGTGATCCAGACGCTCGATGCCCGCGCGGGCGTGACACTGGCGCAAGGGCAGACCCTCGCGCAAGTGACGGGGATCGGCACGGTATGGCTCAATGCCGCTGTTCCCGAAGCGCAGGCGGGTAGCGTCCGTGTCGGCCAAGCCGCCACCGCGTCGCTGACCGCCTTCCCCGGCGAGACGTTCGGCGGGCGGATCGTCGCCGTGCTGCCGGCCGCGCAAGCCGACAGCCGGACGATCACCGTCAGGATCGAGCTGGTCAATCGTGGCGGGCGGCTCCGTCCGGGAATGTTCGCGCAGGTCGCGCTTGGCGGCGCGGGCGGCGCGGCGCTGCTGGTGCCGAGCGAAGCGGTGATCCGCACCGGCGCGCGAACGCTGGTGATGCTCGCGACCGGCAACGGGCGATTTCGCCCCGCCGAAGTCCGCGCGGGCCGCGAAGGCGGCAGGCAGACCGAGATAATCGAAGGGCTGGCCGTCGGGGAAAAGGTCGTCGCCTCGGGGCAATTCCTGCTCGATTCCGAGGCGAGCCTGACGGGCATCGAAGCCCGCAAGCTGGGGGCCGCGCAATGATCGAATGGATCATCCGCGCCTCCGCCAAGGCGCGCGGGCTGGTGGTGGTAGCGGCGTTGGTGCTGACCATCGTCGGCATCGGCGCGGTGCGGACGACGCCGGTCGATGCGCTGCCCGATCTCTCCGACGTACAGGTCATCATCCGCACGACCTGGCCGGGACAGGCACCGCAAATCGTCGAAAACCAGGTCACCTATCCGCTCACCACGACAATGCTCGCCGTTCCCGGCGCGCGGGTGGTGCGCGGCTATTCGTTCGTCGGCGACAGCTTCGTCTATGTGCTGTTCGAGGACGGCACTGACCTCTACTGGGCGCGCAGCCGGGTGCTGGAATATCTGAGCCAGGTGCAAGGCCGCCTGCCGACGGGCGCTACTGCTTCGCTCGGCCCCGACGCGACCGGGGTCGGCTGGATTTACGAATATGCGCTGGTCGACAGGACCGGGCGGCACGATCTGGCTCAGCTCCGCAGCCTTCAGGACTGGTTCCTGCGCTACGAGCTGAAATCGGTCCCCGGCGTGGCCGAGGTCGCCAGCATCGGCGGGATGGTCAAGCAATACCAGGTTGTGCTCGATCCGCAGAAGCTCGCTGCCTACGGCGTCACTGCTGGCGATGTGTCGGACGCGCTCAAGCGGGCCAATCAGGAGGTCGGCGGCGCGGTCGTCGAAATGGCCGAGGCCGAATACATCGTCCGCGCCGGTGGCTATCTCAAGACGCTCGACGATTTTCGTGCTGTGCCGATCCGCACGGCGGCGGGCGGAATCCCGGTAACGCTTGGCGATGTCGCCACCGTGCAGATCGGCCCCGACATGCGGCGCGGGATCGCCGAACTCAACGGTCAAGGCGAGGTAGCGGGCGGCGTTGTCGTCATGCGCCAGGGCAAGAACGCCCGCGAGGTCATCGAGGGCGTCCGCGCCAAGCTCGCCGAACTCAAGGCCAGCCTGCCGCCAGGAGTCGAAGTGGTCACCACCTACGATCGCTCCGGGCTGATCGACCGCGCGGTCGAGAACCTGACCGGCAAGCTGTTCGAGGAATTTGCCATCGTCGCGCTCGTCTGCGCGCTGTTCCTCTGGCACGCGCGCTCGGCGCTGGTGGCGATCCTGACCCTGCCGCTCGGCATCCTGCTCGCCTTCGTCGTCATGCGCGTCCAGGGCCTCAACGCCAATATCCTCTCGTTAGGCGGCATCGCCATCGCGATCGGCGCGATGGTCGATGCGGCAGTGGTGATGATCGAGAACGCGCACAAACATCTCGAGCGCTGGGGACAAGACCATCCGGGCGAGGAGCTGGCCGGCGCGGAACGCTGGCGCGTCATCATCGATGCGGCAGCCGAGGTCGGCCCCGCGCTGTTCCTCAGCCTGCTGATCATCACCTTCTCGTTCATTCCGATCTTCTCGCTGCAAGGCCAGGAGGGGCGGCTGTTCGCGCCGCTCGCCTTCACCAAGACCTACGCGATGGCGGGCGCGGCGCTGCTATCGATCACGCTCATCCCAGTGCTGATGGGCTGGCTGATCCGGGGACGCATCCCGAGCGAGGACAGCAACCCGATCAACCGCTGGTTGACCCGCCTCTACCGCCCCGCGCTCGATTGGGTTATGGCGCGGCCCCGGAAGGCCCTGGCGATCGCGGCGCTGGTGTTCGCTTCGAGCCTCTGGCCGATCAGCCAGACCGGCGGCGAATTCATGCCGCAAATGAACGAAGGCGACCTGCTCTACATGCCCTCGGCCTTGCCAGGAATTTCGGCGGCCAGGGCGTCGATGCTGCTCCAGCAAACCGACCGCCTGATCAAGACCGTGCCGGAAGTCGAAAGCGTGTTCGGCAAGGCGGGCCGCGCCGACAGCGCGACCGATCCCGCGCCGCTCGAAATGTTCGAGACGACGATCCGCTTCAAGCCCAAGAGCCAATGGCGGCCGGGCATGACCCAGGAAAAGCTGATCGACGAACTCGACCGAACGGTCAAAGTCCCCGGCCTCGCCAACTTCTGGATTCCGCCGATCCGCAACCGGATCGACATGCTCGCCACCGGCATCAAGAGCCCGATCGGCATCAAGGTGTCGGGCGCGAACCTCGAGGAAATCGACCGGGCCGCGCGGGAAATCGAAGCGGTCGCCAAGACCGTCCCGGGTGTCACATCGGCGCTGGCCGAGCGGCTCTCCGGCGGCCGCTACATCGACATCGCGATCGACCGGCAAGCGGCCGCGCGCTATGGCCTCAACGTCGCCGATGTGCAGGCGGTGGTGTCGGGCGCGATCGGCGGGGAAGCGGTTGGGCAGACGGTCGAAGGTCTCGCACGCTATCCGATCAGCGTGCGCTACCCCCGCGAAACCCGCGACAGCGTGGACGAGATCGTCAATCTACCGGTGCTGACGCCCATGCGCCAACAGATAACGCTCGGGACGGTCGCCAATGTCCGCATCGCCAATGGCCCGCCGATGCTCCGCAGCGAGAACGGCCGCCCCGCGACATGGATCTATGTCGATGGCCGGGGTCGCGCGCTGACCGAGATTGTCGGTGACCTGCAACGCACCGTCGGCCGCCAAGTCAAGCTGCCTCCCGGAATCAGTGTCGCCTATACCGGCCAGTTCGAGTTTCTCGAACGCGCGACGCAGCGCCTGAAGATCGTCGTTCCCGCGACGCTTCTCATCATCTTCGCGCTGCTCTACGCCACATTCCGGCGCTGGGACGAAGCCGCGCTGATCATGGCGACATTGCCGTTCGCGCTCACCGGCGGAGTCTGGCTGCTTTACCTGCTCGGCTACAACCAGTCGGTTGCAACCGGCGTCGGGTTCATCGCGCTGGCGGGCGTCGCCGCCGAGTTCGGCGTCGTCATGCTGATCTATCTCAAATCGGCGCTGGCGGAGAACGGCGATGTCGAGGCTGCCGTCCGTGCGGGCGCGCTGCTCCGTGTCCGGCCCAAGGCCATGACCGTGGCGGTGATCCTCGCGGGCCTGCTTCCCATCCTGGTTGGTACCGGCGCAGGCTCCGAAGTGATGAGCCGGATCGCCGCGCCGATGATCGGCGGAATGCTTACCGCGCCCCTGCTCTCGATGCTCATCATCCCCGCCGCCTTTCTGCTGATGCGGCGCAAACCGGTTCAACACCAAGGAGAAACACCATGAAGACGCAACTGATCCTCGCAGCGCTGATTGCGCTGCCGCTCGGCCTGTCCGGCTGCGACAAGAAGCCGGAAGCTCCCAAGGTGGAAGCATCCGCAGATGCGATGGGCGAGATGGCGATGCCAACCGCGGTCAAGCACGGTAAGGGCATCGGAACGGTGACAGCGATCGACCCATCGAAGGGAACGATCACGCTCGATCACGGTGAAATCTCCGAACTGCAATGGCCGGCGATGAAGATGGGCTTTGCCGCAAGACCCGAAGTGCTGACGAACGTGAAAGTGGGAGACAAGGTCCACTTCGAAATCGATTGGGATGGCAAAGCGGGAACGGTCACGGCCATTGGACTGGAGCCGTAACGATCCGGGCATGGGGCCGCGTAGTCCCTAACGGCCCAGCTACGACGAGAAAGTAGCGCGCATAGCGTCGCTCGCCGGTGCGGATCAGCGCCCTCTTCTCGACAAGATCGGCCAAATCGCGGGTCGCGGTGGCAAGCGCAGCCCCGGTGATCGTCCGGTAGTTTCCCGCGCTCAAGCCACCCGTAAATCCATCCGGCCCTTCGCGGAACATGCGAAGCAACGCCTTTTCCTGCCGCTCGTTGATTTGCCCGCGCAAGCGATCGAGCAGCCGGGTCTTGTCGATCAGGAAGCGGATGCGGGCGATCGTCCGCGCCTGCGCCTCGATGACAATATCGGCGAACCATGCCAGCCAGGCGTCGATTTCGTTGCTTTGGCTGCCAAGCTGAAGCGCGGCGTAATAGGCTTTGCGGTGGCGATTGATCGTCTCTGCGAGCGCCGTCAGCGTCGGAGCGGCGAGGCCTTGCGCCAACGCCCTTTCGGCGATCGCGCGCCCGATCCGGCCATTGCCGTCCTCGAAGGGATGGATGCTCTCGAACCACAGGTGCGCGATCGCGGCGCGCGTGATCGCGGGGAGCGGGTCCGGCGATGACGGCGAACTGCCGTTGAACCAGGCGATGAAGCGGGACATTTCCGTCGGGACAGTCTCCGAGGGCGGCGCCTCGAAATGGACGCGCGGCGCGTGCAGCGCGCCCGAGACGATCTGCATCGCATCCTCGTGGGTCCGGTAGCGCCCCATATCGGCGATGTCGCGGCGACCGTTCATCAGCATCGCGTGCCAGGCAAACAGCGTCCGATCATCGAGCGGCGCGGCATGGCCCAGATAGACGTCGGCCATGAGTTCGGCGGCACCGGCTTCGGCCGCGCTGGCGCGGCGCCGATCGGCGGCAAAGCCGAGATGCCGCGCGAGCAACGACTGGACGCTGGCGCGATCGAGAACTTCGCCCTCGATCGCGGAGCTATCGACGGCTTCTTGTGAGATGAGCTCAATGGTCAGCCCATCGCGTTCGTCGGCGTCGAGATGGTGCAAGGCACCGATGACGACGCCAGAGCCTTTGAGGAATTGCTCTTCCGACGCACGAATTCGATCCGCGTCGAAGCGAAAGTGGGGCCAGTCGGGAAGCTGCCAGTTCCACCGCATGATCGATAGGATGCCTTTCTATCAATCGCGATATAGCACGATTATGATTGATGAAGCGACAGCCAATCGCTCACAACGCATGTCCCCCGCCGTCCTGGAGCGACGGCAGAATCATGAAAATGGGCTTTGCAATCAAGCCGGAGTTGCTTTCCGGCGTCGAAGCGAGCGACAAGGTTGCTTTCGAGATCGACTGGGACGGCCAAAAGGGCAAAGTGACTGCCATTCGTCGGACCGAATGACCGGGGGCACTCGATAGGACCGGGTGCCACTCAACAATGCGCCCGGCACCCGTGTGTTGTGCGATAAATTGGTTGAGCGGTGCGCGACTGAGCTTCATTCCAATGCGAATTTAACCAAGTCTGTTCGGCAACTTAGAACACCTCTCAAATATCGTTACAAGTCCATCACTCGGATTTGGACGATTTGTCGAAACTTTCTTTCATTGAGCATCGCGATAACGGTTTCTCGGGGGTGACTTCAATTGTCGCCGGATCTCAGGTGTCGATCAACGTGCTCGTCTTGGGGCTCGCCGCCGATTGCTGGGTGGCCCCCTTGCATCCTGCGATATGGATGGCACTCGCCCTTGTCGGATTTGTGACGATCTGGCTCGCGACGCGTGCGTTTGCCAAAGGGCTGCGAAGGCGGAAAGCCGAAGAAATCGACCAATTTCTTGATCATTTTCGTAACGATGCCCTCACAGGAACGCTGAACCGAAGCTTTTTCCTCGACCGGATGCGCTCGGAGGCTTTGCCCGGAACCTTGCTCGTGATCGATGTCGATCACTTCAAGGCGATCAACGATCGCTTCGGGCATTACATGGGCGATGCCGCCCTCACCCATCTTGCCTCTTGCATGCTGAACGGGATCGAAGACGGATATGTCGGGCGTCTCGGCGGAGAAGAGTTTGCGGTCTTCCTCCCCGGGCTGGAATTGGCCGCAGGCAGCGCTGCCGCCGAGCAACTTCGTGCCCTCATTGAATGCAGCGAATTCGAATTCGACGGCAATCGGCTGGCCATGACGGTCAGCATCGGCGTTGCCCAACATTCGCCCGAGATACCCATTGGGCGGACCCTGCGAACCGCAGACGACAATCTCTATGCGGCAAAGAAATCGGGGCGGAACCGGATTGCAACGCACTCCAACACGGTAATATTGCTTCAGGAGCGTCTCGACCAAACTCAACGCCAAGCGCTGACCAATGGGTAGGCGTGGATGATCAGCGATCTTGACCAAGCTTGGCCGGTTTGGAGCCGCCAACGAACACAGCTTTGAGAAAGCCCCTCAGGCGGCAGCGTTCAGCACATTCTGGAGTTTGGCGATCGACGCGATCACCTCGTCGAAGCGCGGTGGTTCGCCGAAGATCATCGCGCTCATCGCCCGATAGTCCTGTCTGAGTGCATCGACCATTGCGCCCTCCGGGCATAGTGCGAATGTCGGCGCTTTGGCCGAGGCCAGGTCGAAGTGCCGCCGGTTGAAGAACATGCGGGCATGGGCAACGCAGTCTTCACCGAGCGCGCGGTTTGCTATCGCAGCTTTGCCGGTGTCGGATTGGATCAGTCGATAGAGGTCATAATAGTGCCGCGAAATGCGCTGGCCGTTGCCGCGCAGCTGATCGCGGATTTCATACCATCGGCGGAGACCATGGACGATCACCACCTTGTCCCAGAATGTGCGCTCGGCATCGACCACAGTGACGTTCGGCACGGCAAGATCGAAATCGGGAACATCGGCATCGACATAGGGCGCGATCGTCCGGATCGAATTGGGGTCGAGCGCCGATTTGGCACCGGATTCGATCTTCACCGACTTGGCGATATAGGCATCGGTCGGCGTCACACTCGAATAGGCGACCAAGAGCGTTTGCCGGTCGTGCGCATCGGGCTCGATGCTTATGGCATTATTTTCGAAGCCGACGCGCGCACAGGTTTCCGCAGCGATAATTGCAAGGCGCTCAGCTAGCGGCCCGTTGACATAGGCCTCGCACGCCTCGCGGATGGCATCGAGCGCGGCATTGCGCTTTTTGCCGCTGAGGGCGGCAAGTTTCTCGACCGATGCCGCCTGGCCCAGATCGTCGCGGAAGACCGTCACGTCGATGTCTTCGGAGAAGCGCTCGATCAGGCCGAAAGCCTTGGAAAGCGATGTCCCGCCCTTGAAGAGCAAGCGCGGGCCGTCACCCAGCCCATTGAAAAGCGCGTCGAGCGTCCAGCAGACCCAGAAGTCTTTCTCGACATTTTGCGGGGTCGTTCCAAGGCGCTAGGCCGTCGCTGCGAACAGGCCGCTGCGGGTTTGCGCGTCGGCGCGCAGGATTTCGTCAAAGGCGGCATTCATGCCGGGGGCGTCCCGCCGACGACGAGCGGCCGCAGCATGTCCTGCATCCAGGCCGGCAGCGTCGTCAGCCCGTCGGCAAGGTCCGCCTTCAATGTAGCGCCGTGACGCGGGTCCGCCAGCAGCGAGGCCAGCCGGACCTGCCATTGGTCGCTATCGTCGCCGGACATGGTGTCGCGCAACCAGTGCAGCGCCTGAACGATGCGCATGGCGGGCCGCCCCGCCCAGAACAGCTTGCTGGCGGCAGTCTGTTTGAAGGTGATACTGAGATTGTCGAGTTTGATCGACTTCTGCCGGGCCTCGCTGTGGACGACGATCTTTGCCGGAACGGCAATGGTAAAGCCGAGATCGTTGGCAGCGGTCATACCGTCGACCAGCACGCGGATCTGGTCGCGGCGCGCAACCGCGTCGATGACCGCGCGCGGATCGGGGGCGCTATCGTTCCGGGTCAGGCTGTTGAATTGCGGCTTGTCATAAAGCCCGCGGTCGATGCGGCGCAGTTCGCTCCACTTGACGAGGCGCTGGAGGGTTTTGTCGACGGCATCGCGCCCGGCAAGATCGAGAAAGTCCGAAGGCGTCCAGACAGCATTGGGCGCTCCCCGGTCGATACGATCGAGAATCTGCGCTTTCAGTCCAGATGGCACATGGTCCATGTCCGAAATATGTAGTAGAATTTCGGACAAAGTCTATGTTTGAGTGTCCGAAAAATGTAGACGGATTTCGGACAACGCCGATGCTCGAAGAGGCCACGACCAGGATGGGGACAGGGCTGTCAGCAAACTCCATGAAGACTGCGCTGTCGCTCGTTCAAGCAATCCCAAGCCATTTGAAACGATTCAGCTAGCCTACGCCGCCGGCCAATTTCCCGGCAAGCTTGCCCGAGCGCCCGAACGGCGACCTGAGGCTCCGCCGCAAATTTCCAATCGTTCTGCCTAACGGCAGCCGAGAGCGGGGGAGCTTGGTGATTGAAATTTGAACGGTTTGCTGGTAAACATCCTCAATCAGAGTCGCCTGCAAACGACAGGACGCTCGAAGGAATTGAACATGCGCGACTGGCACTTCATTCCAGACAACAGCGGCCACTGGCAGTACAGCGGGGATGATCGCCCCCGCGCAACCCGCCGACGGGGCTTCACCTTCCAAAGGGCTCCCATACGGTTCACTCTGCACGCAATCGTTTTCATGCTCATCGCAACGATCGTGATTGCCAAGGTTCAGTTCAACATTCAGTTCTGAACTTCGCCCGAACGCATCGGCGGACCCCAAACCAAATCAGTCGCCTGATGCTCGCCTGATGGCGAACCGGCGAGGATCGACGGGCGCACCATCCCGCCAAACCTCATAGTGAAGATGCGGCCCAGTCGATCGACCAGTGCTGCCGACATTGCCGACTACCGCTCCTGCATCAACCCTGCGCCCAGGGACCAAACCCGACCGCTGATCCAAGTGAAAGTACTTGGTCAGCACGCCATTCCCATGGTTGATAACGACGTAGTTGCCAGCCCCATTTTCTTGGAAATCGATGCGCTCAACGACACCACCGGCTTGCAGAATCACGGGCGTACCGCGGGCTGCGGGAATGTCGATGCCGTTATGCTCTCCGCGTTCGCCGGTAACCGGATTCACCCGGCCACCGAGCCCCGATCGTACGCGCCCGGCCACCGGCAACGCGGCACGCTCACCCCTACCCAAGGCTACAAGGTTGTAATCGCCCCCCTCGATCTGCCCAGCTGGCCCAAGACCCCCCTCAGGGGACAGACCGGGGCGCTCTAAAGGGCCGATGCCCGCTGGCCGCCCTCCAACCGTCGAAGGCGGCTGTGCAGCCCCTATGCGACTGACGTCGCCAAGCTCCGAAAAATCCCTGCGCTGAATATCACCCAGAAGATCTTCTGTGACCATGCGGATACCCTGATCACGACGACGCATCTGCTCCATCGACAGATTCGGATCCGAGAGATCGGGTAACATCAGTTCCGGGTGCTGCCGTTGAAGATCCCGGTAACGACTGCCAATCACATTGGACATGTCCTGAGACATGTTGAAGCCGCTGGACTCAGAATAGTCGGCCTCATTCACCATTCGGGTGCCGAGTTCTCGGTAATGCGCTGCAGCCCGACGCCTTTCCTGATCTTCTGAGATGCGCCAGTCCGTGCCAGTCGTCGTAGCCTCGGTATGGCTCCTATCGCCATACTCTTCATTCGAACTGTACTGCCGACCCGACCTAACAGTTCCGGAGTTGCCGCTAACCGTCACACCGCTCGCAATACTCTGATCCCGGCCACGCCTCTGCTCAGCGGTCGAGAAGCTATCGTCATAAGAGTCCCTCGATCCCCGCCAGCCCGCATCTCCTTCAGTCCGCCAGTCGAGCGCGCCCCGCTTCTGTCCACCATCGCCCTCGCCATTTTCGCCGCCGCCGCCACCGCCGCCGCCACGTTCGTCACCATATGAAACTTTCGGCCCGAGCCCCAACGACCAGGTCGAACTATCGCGCGTACCCTCCCGAACACCCGATGTTACACCGGCGCTGACATTGCGCGTGTCACTAGAACTCCCTGACACGGTCACATTTCCGCCTGTGGAATTCGTCACATCATTGGACGACCCCTGTGCCCAACGATTACCCGTCGCACTAGAATCCGCCGAAGTGGAGCTACCGAACCGCCCAGTACCACTGCGCCAGGTCTCGGCCGTGGAGTTCTCAATCCGATCGGCCTCATTCAAATAGGCCTGGCCCTGGGCGCGAAGGTTGCTGGTATAGCCCTGATTCCACATTGGCTTGAACGGCAGCAAGTCGATCCCGCCACTGGCGTTCATCACTGGGCGCCCGTTGCCGAAATCGGTCGCGACACGCCCGTCGGTGTAGTGGAAAGCCGATCGACCGGCCCCATAGTCGATCTCGGGGCGCTCATCCCACTTATTGGCCTGGCGCGTGTTCGCGCTGAAATTCGAGAAGCTCGAATTGCCATAGGCGTAGTTCCCGGTCGTGCGCTCGATTGACGCGGCCTCGGCCCCGCCCTGCGCCGCCGAAAAGAACGACCCCGCAGAACTGGCGACCGCCCCTGCCCCGCGCGCGAGGATTCCTGCCAGCACGGGAACCGACATCATCAGCATCCCCGCCATCGTCGCCATATCGTCGGTGACCGCATCGGCACCGCCCCACCCTGCCAAAGTCAAGCCGCCGGGGGTCTCGGCCGTCATCATCCGCGCCATCCGGTCCATCAGGA
This sequence comes from Sphingomonadaceae bacterium, assembly GCA_009926135.1. Lineage (GTDB taxonomy): Bacteria > Pseudomonadota > Alphaproteobacteria > Sphingomonadales > Sphingomonadaceae > Novosphingobium. The sequence goes on along the minus strand of RFPL01000006.1, from coordinate 49,030 downwards.
ACATGTGCAGCAGGACGTAAATCGGTCCCCAGGCGGCGAGGTAGAAGAAGCCGCCGAAATAGCCCTTGAGTGTGCTCACCCCGGTCTTTGGGAACAGGAACAGCGGGAACACCACCACGAACATCGCGTAGAAGATCATCGTCAGGATCACGTTCAAGACCGGCACCCAGGTCATAGCCTGCTGCGCGATCCCGGTCATCGAATTGCGCGCCTGCGTATCCGCGCGCGTGAGCGCGAAGGCATCGGCCTCGTCGTCGCCGAAATTGAGCTGCGCGCCCTCGATCACATCGACTAGCGCGTTCTGGCGCAGCACCTGATTGGCAGGGGCCGCCGAGCCGGTGAACAAATTTCCCACCACCGGCAAATCCGCAGCTATCTTCGCATTCGCCGCCGCCGTGGTCAGATCCGGATAGAAGGACTGTGCAAACCGCGGAACGTAGGTCCCCAAATAGGTGGCCCATTGGCCGTTCAATGCGTTCCAAGCCTGCTGGCAGGTCATTCCGACATTCTCGTAAACCGCGCCATTGAGCTGCGTGTAGAGGATGCCCCGGTTGGTCGCGGCTACCGCGCCGATGTCGTTCCAGAGGTCCGTTGAGTCGGCGAGCGCGGCGATATCGGCCGTCCCGAGCAGGATGTCGTAATAGAGACACTGCTTCATGTAATTGTCGAGATTGCCCCGGAAGACCGGGTCCTTGACCTGGAAGGTCATCGCCTTGTCCCAGAGCCGCGCGCCGTAAACGATCCCGCCGTTCGAATATTGCAGCTGCGCGGGCATCACGAAGACAGTCTCGGCGGTCCGCGTCAGATAGTCCCCGACCTGGCTTGTGAACGAAGCCATCACCCCAAGCCCCAGCGGGACGTTACCGACCGCAGCCGCAGGAAGGCCAGGGTTCACCCGATCGACCACGCGTACCGTCACGGTCGGGACCATCAGGCAGCTGTAAACCAGCGTCGATTGGAGGAACCAGCGGAACCACACCCGCCAATCGAGGTTCATCGCCGTGACGAGCAGCGCATAGATCAGGCCCATCACCATGACGACCCTGATCAGCGACTTGAAACCGCCCGACCCGCTCCAGGCGGCCACGGCGTTGAACATGTTGACGAGATATTCCCCGCCCCCGACGGTGAACACGTCAAGCATGGCGCAACCCTCTCAGGAAGCCTGGCAACCCCTTTCGGACGGCGCGGCAGCCCATCACATCCGGCCACCGACCGACCGCGAGAACCGCAAGGCCCCGACCATCTTCGGCGTAAGCTGGCTCTTCAGCTGCTTCTCGACCATCTGCGTGCGCTGGATCAAAGCGAAGACTTGGTCGAACCTTTGCGAAGTCCGCACCGAGATCGCCCGGAAATTGTCGCGGGAATCGCGCAACGTATCGCGCCATTCGGCGAGCGATTCCTGATCCGCCTTCTCGAACGTGGCCGAGGCGTTGGTCGCGATGTCGTGAAAGCGCATCACCATCGTCGCGACCAGGTCGACCGCGACGATTTCGGACATCTGATCGACCACGGTTGAATCGAGGTTGCCCTCGCTGGCCGCATAGACCGTGACGATCTTGTAAACCGGCACGCTCGCCAGCCCGAGCAACTGGATCTCGGCTGGCGAAAGCGCGCCGCCGTTCCTCGCCTTGTCAAACATCGAAGCGATCAGCGCGCGAACCCGCGGCCGGATCGCACTCGTATTGCTCACCGTCACGCTCTTCTGGACAATCGACAGGCAATCGCCTGAGGTGTCGGCACAGCCCTGGATCGTGATTGGCCCCGAGCTGCCGGTGCCATCGAGCAGCTTGGAAATCATCGCCGCATCGGCCGCCGGGATCGTCGCAATCCGCGGCGCTCCCGATCCATTGCCAGAACCGGTTGGATCGTAAATCACCGTCCCGACCATGTTCATCAGGAACTCGCGGAACTCGGGATCGAACCCATTGTATTTCTTCTGCAGCGCGTGCCAGGTATAGTTGACCGGCATCCCGGGCTGATCTTTCATCGTCGGATCGCTGTTCGCGCCTTTCAAGGCATCGCGCTGGCCACCATTGTTGCACTGCTGGCGCGCCCGCGCCCAGTCGGCCACCGCCCCTTGCGAATTGGCGATCGCCTTGCAGATCTCGGACGACGCCGCGTCGGTGCGCGGCCACAGACCGCCGACCAGCGCCTGCGCGGTCTCGCAGCTGTTCATGTTGAACTGGTTCATCTGCTGAACCTTCTGCGCGAGCTCGTCCATCACTTTGCCGATTTCGGGCGAGATGCTGTCGATCGCGAGCTTGAAGGCGAAGCCCAGGGCATTGTTGGCCGTCGCCTTGAGCATTGCGACGAGCTCGGCGGTGTTGATGAACGAGAACGATCCCGCGAACAGGTCGATCCCGCCGCAGCCCGCGCGCGCACCCGGCAGCTGCAGATTGAACGGCTGAATGTTCCGCTGGGGGAACCGCGCCCAGAGATTGCCGGCGGTGTAATAGCCGCCCGATTGGCTCTGATAGGACGCCGGTCCGGTCGCATTGCCGTAAGCGCCCATCTCGTTCATGAAATTGTTCATCTCGCCTTCGACCCCCGCCATCGCCGGGCTCGAACCGGCGAGCGCAACCGAAAGCGCGAGAACGGAGCCCGCCGCCCTGCGGAGGCACTTCTTGGCCAGCCGCTTCATCCGCGTCCCGCGCCCGGCAATCTTCGTCACGGCCATCTCGCGCCTCCTCAATAGTCGGTCCCGGGCTCAACCTGGGTGAGCTGAAAAATCCGGTCGGTGATCTCGTCCTGCGAAAGGATGCCGTAGCCGATCGGCATCGGCTGCTTGGTCACGCTGTCGAACAGCACCAGCGCGGGAACCTGCCGGTCGCTGCCCATGCCGAGCTTCTCGTATTGGCCGGTATCGACCATGTAGTTGGGGAACACCGACGACGGCCCGCCGTCCATCGAGACCGCGAGGACCGACAGCCCGAACTTGTCGCTCACCGCCTTCAGGATCGGCGAGAACACATCGCAGGCGCCGCACGACGAGGCGTAGAAATAGAACACCCCGTAGCGCTGCGAGAGCTGCGCCATGACGACATCGCGGTTGACGTTGCGCGAATCGAGCCAGGCCCGCTTGCCGAGCGTCGAGACCGGCCGCTGCAGCGTGTAATCGAGGTCCGGATCCTGCCACAGCGCGCGCTGCCAGACATCGGCGAACATCGAAGAACGATCGAGCTGCTCGCGCTGGTAGCGGACATAGGCCGTCACGTTCTCCGGGCTGGGATCGAGCAGCGCCGCGGCCTTCATCTCGTTGAGCCGGTCGGTGATCGCCTTGAGGCGCTGGGTGGCGTTCGCCGCCGGCGCCGCGGGCTTCGGCCGGACAAACTCGGCCTTGGACTTTTCGCAATAGAACCAGGTTCCGAGCTGGCGCTGCTTGCAATAGAGGTCGTCCTCCGCTTGGCTGACCTCGACCCCGTCGCCGCCCTCCGCCCGAACCGGCGCGATCCCGCCAAGCACCAGGCCAAGCGCCACCAACCCGTTGACCGTTTTCCGCATCGCCATCACCCTTTCCTTTCAAATTCGCGCACGATCGACGTCAGAACCGAGACATCGAGCAAACCCCGTCCGCCATCGAGCAACCGCACCATCGCGGTGAAAAAGGTCTGCATCACCTCGACTCCGGTCTCGGCGATCGCGAACTCGCGGCCGCTGCGCGAAGCCCAGCCCCTGCCCTCGATCCCGACCAGCGCCTCCATTATGGCCCCCTCCTCGACACTCGCATCGAACAGCCGCGAGGTCTCCTTGCGGATCTGCGACGAGGTCGAACCGCCACGGCGGCACAGCGCCATGCCGACCAGGAACTCCATCACCGACAAGGGTGGCGCCGCAGCCCTTTTGCCGAATTGGAGGACGTTGCCGCTACCGCTGCCCATCATGGATTCTCCGGCGGGGCTGGTGTCCCCCGCGCATAATAGGCTTCGATTTTTGCCTGAATTTCGGCGAGCGCCGCCGCTTCGTCGGGCAGCCGCGCGGCGTCCTGGAACTCGGCATAGACCTCGCTGAAATCCATGATCGAAAGGTCGAGCTGCTGGAACTCGAAAATGGTGAAGCCCTCGCAAGTACCGTTTTTCGGCGTACCCCAGGGCTTGCCGATTTGCGGGCGGCCCTGCTCCTGAAGGATCCGGCTGATCTTCGATTCAAAGCAGCAATAGGCGTCCTTGCGCGTCACGCAGATGCCGAGGATGCTCGACGAACAATAGGTCCCGAGCTTGTGGCAGAGCCCCGCATCGTCCTTCTGGTCGAGCAGCCGCTCGGCCGCATTGCAAATCCACGGCGTGAGCAGCGGGACGCCCGACCCCGAGCAGCAATTGGACAGCCCGAAGACCTTCTTGCTGCAGGTCTCGCGGGTGCCACTGAACAGCATCAAGGTGGTCTCATCGAATTCTGCATTGGCCTGGCCGAGCGCGTTCAGCGCAACCACCGCATCCTTGAACTCGGTCGAGGCTTCGCGCTGCACCGCCTCGCACTCGCCGTTGACGCAATAGACGTCGTCGCCGCAGATATATTGCGTCGGCTCCGGGGTGGTTCCGGCGATCGGGCAAACGTAAACCCGCTCGGAGACTACGCAGCCCCCGCCGGTCGGCGGATCGTCAAGGCAGATTTCGCGGTCCATACGGCACTGGCTGTTCGCCTCGAGCGCGCCGCAATCGTTGAGGCCGCCCACCGTATTCTGGCACATATAGACCTTGGACTTCTGCCAGCACGCCCGGGTGACCGCGACCCCGTCGACGACCCTTGTCTCCGGCCCCGCCGTGCATTCTTCGCGTGCATAGCTGCAGCTTCCGAGATCGACCGAACAAGCCGCATCGACCCAGGTCTCGGTGAACCACTTGCTGACAGACCGCTCCGCAACAGCCCCGGCGACATACGACGAACAGGAATAGAACTTCTCCGGCTGCGCCAACTCGGTGCAGATCAGTGTCCAGGTCGAGAACGGATCGCCCACAAACTCCCAGGTCTTGCACAAGGTCTGCTCGACCAGCCCGCTCGCGGCCGCTGTCGTCTCCGTGCAACCAGGATCGGCAGCGATCGGCGCGCATTGCTGCAAGCCCGTCACATAGCCGTTCCAGTAAAATGTCAGCGGATCGACGGTCAGCGCTTCGCTGAGCCCGTCATTGTTGCAGCGATAAATGTTGCTGACGACCTGAAATGCCCCGGGGGGCGGGGGCTGCGCAACCGTCTCGTAGAGGTACGCGTTAGGATCGGAAACCGGAACGTCGCAGTCGTAATAATCGACCGTGAGGTTGTAATCCGGAACCGGATAGGACGATGTGTACCGGCACTGGCCGTTCCCCCGCAACCCCACGCAACCATCAAACCCCGGCGCAACCACGCACAAATACTTGTAAAGATTCTCGTTCCACTCATCGACGGTCAGATTGCTGTAGCACCTGTCCTCCTGGTCGATGACACCCGTCCCCACATTGCAGGTCCATTCCGCTGTCAGCCCGGCCCCGTTCCCAGGCGGCAGCGGCACGCACTCACCCTCGGTGCCATTGTAATTCTCGCCCTCGAGATAGGTCTGCGGATCGGCCTCGACATCAACCGCGCGCTGGATATCCGAACGCTGTACCGGCACCACCGGCCGGCTGGGATCGTGAACCGTGCGAAACCCCTCGCTCGTATCGGCGGCGCTCGCCCCTGCCCCTGGGAGAGCCGTGTCGTTTCCATAGAAGCTCGCCTCGGCGGGCATCCCGGGCGTATAAACCGGCACCTGCCCCAGCGCATTGGGATCCTGGGTGATGTCCTTGTTCGCATCCCGCGACGCGGACCCGATCGCCCGTGCCTCGGCTTTGGCCTGCTCCGTATCCATTGGCGGCAAGGGTAACGCGGGTGGCGGGGCGAGCGGCGAGCCATTGCCTGGATCGCTATCGGGGGGCAGCGGCGGGACCGGCTCGATGAGGTCGTCGGGCGGCGGGATATAGACTTGCGCGCTCGCCGCAACCGGACAGGCAGCGACGGCCATCGCGACCAGGCCGGAGACGAGGCGCAGCGCCAGGCCCATCGGCGGCTACCGCGACCGCTTGAGATTGGCGAGGGCAACCGAGGCCACCCCCGCGCCGCCGCTGTTGCCGCCGGCGAAGCTCTCCAGTGCATATTCGACCGTGACGTTGCCGACCATCTTGTCGAACGGCGGCAAAGCGCTCGAGCAACTGAAGCCCTCGCACAGTTCGTAATCGCGCGAAACCACCACGAAGGTCGGGGCAGCCGTCACGCTGAAGGCGCGGAACAGGCGCGGGTCGATCGCGAGGTGCGCCTCCTGGTCCTCGGCCGTCACGACCTTTTTCATGCCTTCGACGAAGGCCTTGGCGTTGTTCCCGGGAAAGCCGCGGAAGGCGACGACGCCTCCCGCCTTGGTCGTGTCGCGAATGAGCGCGCGCAGCGAATCCTCGGGCATCGACAGGCTCGCGAAGACGACGAACAGCGGACCCTCGCCGAACGGAACCTTGGTGTTCCCGACCGCGCCGTCGATCAGCTCGTCGAAATCGACGGGGCCTTCGGGACCGCGCGGCAGATCCTTCGGGTCGATCGCCGCCATCGCCGCGTGACCTGCCTGGCTCACGGCCTCGGCCTCCTCGCGAAACTCCTCGCCGCGATTGACCACGCCGTCGAGGAATACCTGCGCGTCCGCCGTCTCGTCCTTCGCCTTGGCCCGGATCGCGCCGACATCGACGCCCTCGACGGTCTGCGCGACCACCGCGGTCGCACAAGCCAGCGCGACAAACCCTGCCAAGCCGCCAAGCGTGATCTTCATGGCGCGCCTCCGGTCAGAACCGCCAGGCTACCGCCGAGCTCGGGTCCGGCCACCGCCAGATCGCACAGCGCGCTGAGCCCCATCGAGATCGCCAGCAAGCACCAGATATGAAGGCTCCAGCTCATCGCATCCTCACAACATGCAACAGTTACGCTTGCGCCAGACGAGGTAACCGAAGTCCTCGCCCTTCACCGGGAAGGACTTGCCTGTCTGGGGAATGATCGTGGCCGCCCCGATCGGCGCGCAGGCGTAGCGGCCGCTCGTCGTCGAAATCGGGTTGGTCATCTGCAGCCGGTATTGCTGCTTGCGCATCACCGGCATGAGATATTTGTGGCACAGCGCCTTCGACCCCATCGTCCCGAGCGCGAGCCCCTGGCGATGGACCTTGTAGAGCATCCGTTCGGCGACCAGCCTCGAGGCCTGGACCGGCGTCACATGCGAAGCGACATGTCCGTTCATCGGATACATGCTGCCGTTGCAGCCCGCGCACCAGAACAGCTGGTCGATCGGCAGCTTGCGGGTCGATTCGACGCAGTCGCCGGCGCAGGCCGCGACCGCGATTGGATTGGCGAACAGCGCCACCTCCGGATTGATGATCGAGGTCAGCGAGGAATCCTGCCACAGCGGGTCGATCTCGGTGACATAGGCGACGTCGAACGAGGTCTGCTCGAAGCACAGGAAGTCGACCAGGATCTCCATCCAGTAGAGCAGCGGGTAAATGTAATAGTGCGACTGCCACTGCGAGGAGTTTTGGGTCTTGCCGCCGACCTGGCTGCGCCCCTGGACATGGCCGTGGCCGATGTCGAACCCCGGATCGAGCTTGATCCCGCCGAGGTTCGGAAAGCACCACGGCTTGTTGGTGACATCGACCAGGCGCACCGGCTCCCAGAAGCCGATCGAAATCCCGATCCGGGGGATCGGCGAACCACAAGCGCAGACCGGGAAGGACGGATTCTTGGGATCGGGACGGCTCCCCTTCCAGATCGACAAACCGCCGATCGACAGCGGGAACAGGCACGACCAGCACACGTCGGAGATCGGGTTGACGAAATCGCCGTGGCAAGTGCTCGGCACGCCCTGCGCCTGCGCAGCGCTGGCGCCGAGCCCGGCCAGCGAGGCCCACATGAGGAGCGCGGCGAACCAGCGGCGGATCATGCTTCGCCTCCCGCGCCAGCGGCGAAGGCGAGATCGGCGCGGTTCTTCCTGCGGAAATAGCAAAAGCCCTCGACCAGCAGCGCGATGAGCGCCAACCCGACCAAGCCGGAAAATCCGACCCCGAACAGCGAAACCCAGAAGCCGATGAAGCCGGTGCCCAGGCACACGAATCCCGCGAGCGCCATCATCGTCACCCGCATCACCTTCAGGGTCCTGGTCTCGGGAGCAGCCTGCGGCCGCAGCGCTTCACGGAGAAGGTCACGGCTCATGATCCACCCCCCACCGGCAATTCAACGACATTGAGATTGCGCCCGGCCGCGCTCACGACGGCGGGCGTATGCTGGATCCCGAACTTGGCGGTGAGCGCCCCGCCCTGGTCGAAATAGAAGCGCCGCTGGTAGGGCCGCATCGAATCGAACGGCGAGCCCGCGACGAAGATGATCTTGGCCCCGGTCGCGGTGTAATTGGCCACCGCCCAATCGAGCTCGGCCTTCCGGTCGCCATTGACGAAGACCAGCTCCTGGCGCAGCTCGACGAAATCGAGCGGATTGACCCTGGTCCCGGCTGCGACCACCAGATTGCCCTTCTGGTCGCGGACATCCGCGTCGGCTACCGCCGAAGGGTCGTGCAGCCATTCGCGGCGCGAGATCGCCGCCGACAGGCCATCGACCGGCTTGGGCCGCCGCACGCTCGCCACCGCCTGGTCGCGCATCTGCTCCTGCAGCCGCGCGATCCCGCCATTGGCCTCGAGCGTCCTGAGCTTGCTCTCGATCACCGCGAGGAGATCCTGCTCGACGATCGGGAAGGTCTCGCCCATCTGGCCGTAATCGGCCGCGCCCACCATCGACGCGACCGGCCACCCTGCCAGCGCCGCAAGCCCGCACAGCAATCCAAGGCGTTTGAACGCGCTCACAGGATCGGAACTCCCGTGCCGGCGACCTGCCTGCCGCAGACGAAGCCTATATCGGCGTAGCGGCTGTCGAACCCGTCCGGATGCGGCGAGCCGACATAGAAGCATCCGGCCGGAACGATCCCGGTCGGGCCTGCCGCCAGAGCTTCGCCCTTGCGCGTGCGCGGCTTGAGCTTCGCGACTTCGCGCCCGTGGACGAAGACCCGGCCCTCGCGGCGAACCACTTCGTCGCCGCCGACGCCGTAGACGATCTTCGCGAAGGCCGCGGGCCTGGCCCCGAAATGACCGACCACGAGCTCGGTCTTCGGCGGGTCGAAGACCACGAAATCGCCGCGCTTGGGGTGGGCATTCTTCTCGACGAAGAACGCCCAATAGGGGAGCGACTCCGAGGTGTTGATCAGCAGTCCATGCGCGTCGCCCCAGGCCGACAGGCTGTCGTAACCGCCCAGCCCCGCGGCGAGCAGTCCGATCGCGGCCCAGCGCCGCCAGAAGATCCGCCGGTCAGTCGCCTGCTCCACCGGATCCTCCGGGGCCGGGCGCGGCCATCGCCATCGCCGATGGGTCGGCCATCGCCGCGCGCATCGAACCCAACACGTCGCCCTGCGCCGCGGCAACCTGCGGCCGCTTGACCTTCTTGTAGACCTCGCTGCGCAGCTCGGCGGTGATATCGGGGACGTTCTCGGTCAGCACCGCCTCGCCGACCAGCACCACCTGGCCCTTCGCGCCGCGCGCCTTCAGGTTCTTCTCGATCTCGGCCATGAACGCCTTGGTCTCGAGCGTCACCACTTCGGGGGTGCTGTTCGAGCGCGCCTGGGCCTGGACATATTCGCCGACGATCGCCGACATCTGGACGCGGGCCATCGGCGGCAATTGCGCGTCGGCAAGGACGTTCTTGGTGACCCAGGCCCCCCACAGCCCGACCGCGACCACGCCGGATACCATTGCAACCGGCAATCCGATCCCGCCCAGCAAACGCCGCGGTGCCGGGAGAGCAACCTCGGCGGCCCGCGCCGGACCCTCGACCGCTTGCTCCGCCAGAGCGTCGAGCAAAGGCGCTTCGCTCTTTCCGCTATGCTTTCCTGCCATCTCACACCTCCTTCAAACGCTTCCAAATCCGGCCGAACGAACGCTGCCGAAGCAAACCGACAACAACGAAGCCGATGCCACTCGTCAGCCAAAAGGTCTCCCGGAACTCACCCTGGCGAACCGCGTCGGCCGCAACGTAGCGCGATGCGAAATTCTCGATGTGCATCACTGCCTGGCTGAAATCGAACTCACCTAGAAAAGCGAAAAACAATGCCCAGAAACCGATCACGCAGGCGCAAGTGACGACGCTCCAACCGAGCAACCCGAGGAGCAGATACAACGCGTCTCCAAGCGAAATGCGGTCAGCATCCCGCTCGGCGGACGGAATGTAGGACAGCGCGGTCATTCCGCCGCCTCCCGCAGCTCTTCATCCTGCAGATCGCCGTCCTCGGGCGCGAGCTTGACATGGTCGGGGAAGGCCACCGCTTCGATCGCATCGGCGAGATCCATTCCCGAGTGGACCAGCTCCTCGATCCGCGCGAACACATGCGGGCTCGAGGAATAGAGCGTCGCGGAATAGGGATCGAGGACGAGGCGGCCGACCGCGAGGGTTTCCGGGCCCTTGATCAGCACGTCCGAATATTCGGTGCCGTTGCGCTTCAACGAGCGCACCAGCATCTCGGTATAGGGGTCCATCTCGAAACGCTGGTGCTTGACGAGGTCGTTGACCGTCTCTTCCTTCTGCTGGAGCACGATCGACCAGTCCGAGTTTTCGAGCGCGGCGAGCGAGCCTTCGGACTTGTAGAAATCGTTCAAAGACTGCGTCGCGGTGATCAGCGAGCCGCCATATTTGCGGCAGGTGCGCGCATAGGTTTCGATCGCCTGGCCCATCTGCCCGCCGCCCAAGAGCTGCCAGGCCTCGTCGATCATGGTGAGCTTGGGGATCTTGCGGTCGATATCGCGCATCGCCCGCAGCGTCAGGAACATCAGTGCGGTCAGCGCAACCGAGCGCAGCTCGGGCTTCGAGGCGAGATCGGACAGCTCGAACACCGTGAGCCCGGCCGACATGTCGATGCTGCATGGCCCGTCGAAGAACCGCCCATAAGTCCCGCCCGACACGAATGCGCTCATCGAATCGGCGAGATCGCCGGCGTAAGGCGAGGGCTGCGAGCGCAGCGCGGCGACCACGTCGTCGATCGTCCCGGCTCGCTTGCGCGCGCGCCAGACCGTGCTGACCGCGCTGTCGATCAATCCGCGCTCGGTATCCGAAAGCCGGTCCTGCTGGCGCGCCATCTGCCCGACGATCGACTTGAGCATCGCGAGGCATTCGACCTCGTAGTCCTGCCCGTCGTCGCTATCGTCGAGCCCCTCGAGGTCGATCATGTCGAAGGGATTGAGCGAGAAGCCCGACGAAAGCTTGAACTCGACAAAGGCCCCGCCGAGCGCCTTGGCCATATGCTCGAAGCTGCGGCCATCATCGATCACGATCACCTTGGCCCCTGCCCCGGCCATCGCCGAACAGACGTCCTGCAGGAACACCGACTTGCCCGAGCCCGACTTGCCGAACACCGCGACATTGTGGTTGCCCGCGCCGTTCTGGAACGGCGACCAGTAAAAGGGCTGACCCCGGCGGCCGATCAGCAGCACATGCGGGATCTCGCCGCCGACATATTCGCCCTGGATCGGCACGACCGAAGCCGCGGTCGAGGTCAGCATAGTCTTGAACAGCGAGAAGCGTCTGAGATCGTCGCTCAGCCCGTTGGGTAGCGACAGGGGCATCGCCGCGAGCAGCCCCGCCGTCTGCAGATAGCGCTCGTCGATCAGGTCCCACCCGGCGCCCTTGTAGACCGACTTGACGATCCGTTCGTTGGCGTCGCCGCGGCCGAGCGGCGACAGCGCGCCGACCCCGTAATAGACCTTGCACAGCTTGCGCCCGCGGCGCAGCTCCTCCTGGACCATCTGCCATTCTTCCTTCTGGAAGATCAGCTCGGGGCGGAACCGCGCCGACTTGGAATCGGCGAGACTGGTCGAGCGCAGGAACTTCATCCCCGCGCGCGAGGCGACGGCGTCCTCGTCCTCGAACACCATCCCGACGACGGTGATCACGTTGCAGCCGAAGCGCAGCTTGTCATTGGCGATGTCGCCGACCAGCTTTTGTACGTCCCACGGCGCCCAGACCGGCGGCAGGTTGCGCGGGGTGAAGAAGCGCCAGTCGAAATTGTCGGGAACCACTTCGGCGATCACCGGCGCGCCATCGACATTCTCGCCGGTGGCGCGGTAGCGCTCGGTCTTCAAGACGAGCCGATCGGCGGTGACCTGGGTCTCCTGGTCCTTTCGCACGCACTGGACATTGATCGGATCGAGCGGCGAATAGTTCTTCGCCCGGTCGCCGTTATCGACCGCGGGAACGAGGACATCGTCGATATAGCCCATGAGCTCGACCGGGGTTACCTCCCGGCTCGGGATGCTCAGCGCCTGGAAGGTTCCCATCAGGCTCTCGCGCACGGTATGGAGGACATCCTTGTCGACCACGCTCCCGGAAGGCGCACCGATGCTCACCAGGACCCGGTGCGAGCGCAGGAAGAACGGCGCATCGCGCGAGATCGAGATCCAGGCGCCGCGCCTCAGCCAGCGCGCGCGGTGCTTGGCCGAGCGACTGTACACCCCGCGCGCGAAGATGCGCGGGCTGACCCAGTTGGCGATCCGCTCGCCGACCGAGGGGCTTTGCCAGTTGATGAACTGGACATGGCACCCGGCGGGGACCGCATCGGAGAGAAACTGCGTGAGGATTTCGCCCGACTTCTCGTCCGCCCCCATCATCGGCGCGATCTCGAGGATGAAGCCGATCGACCGGTTGTTGACGAACATCCGCGATTTGGAATCGTAGCTGCGATAAGGGAGCCAGCTCGACAGCATCGGCACGCCCAGCACGGGCGCGGCATCTTCCGGCTCGGCCGACTCCCCGAAAACTAGGTCGAGAAAGCGGTGGTAGAACCCCTTGCTCTTGGCCAAGGCCCCTACTCCTCGACCTGGGTGGGAATGACGGCCGTGCGATTGGTCGCAACGGTGGGAGTCGGCGCAGCCGCTCCGCCCCCCTCGCCCGCTGCTGCAGGCTCAGCCGCCTTGGCACCTGCCGGCGGCGGCGCTGCCGCGCCCGGGCCAACCGCACCGGGAGCCCCCGGCTGTCCGAGCTGCGCCGCAACCCGCGCCTTGATCGCATCGAGCGGATTGGGGCCCGGCTGCGGACCGCGCCGGCGCGCCGCCTCGACCGCGGCGGCCGATGGGGGCCCGCTCACCGGACCGGCGAGCTGCGGGCCCGCAATCGCGGCACCGCTGCCCTGGACCCCCGGAGTGAGATTGAACCCTGTCGCCTCGCCCGAAGCGCTGGCGAGCGTGGCTTGCCCATCGCCTGGGGCCGCCGCCGGCAATGCCAGCGGGGTCAAGCCGCGCGCGACCTCGGCGCGTTCGCGCGCATCGGCGCGGCCCACCGCCTGTTCGCCGAGATTGGCCTCGCCCGCCGAAAGCTGGACCCAGCCGCCATTGTCGGTCACCGTATGGACCACGCGCGCTTCATGCAGGTTGCCGCGCCCATCGACATAGGACGGGAACACCACGCGCAAGACGCGGCGATCGCGATGCAGCGTGCCCTTGCCGGCCGCCGCCACGCCGCCGCTACCCGCAGGCGCATAGGCGATCACCCCCGTCGTTCCACGGCTCGCCGGTGGACCATAGGATCCCGTAGGCGTCATCGGCCGCGCGTTCTGGATCACCGACAACGCTTCATCGTCGATCGTGGTCGAGGGAGCGCATGTCCCGCCCGGCGCCGAACAGGCAAAATTGCCCTTCACATTGCCCCCGAACAGCGTGGTGCAGGCGGCAAGGCTGACCGCTCCACCGGCAACCACCGCAAATTTGGCGGCGCGGGCGAACAATTGCGAGCCCGCCTCCCTCCCCGCCCATTCACCGAGCTGTCCCGCCATCCGCCACGCGGCCAAGGCCTGGCGCAAATCGAGGCGCAATCCAGCCAGATCGATGCGGCCCCTGGAATGGAACCAGGCGCGCGACCGCAGCATGTCGAAATCCTGGTCCGCCAGCCGGCGGCGCTGCGGCCCATCAGCCTCGAACACCGCGAGCGTGTCGCGCCAGAACGAAACTGCGGCAGACCGCGCGATCGCGGCTTCGGGAACGCGCACGCGACCTTCCGACAGGCGGCTCACCGCCAGCCGGAAACCGGCCGCGTCGCCATGCGAGAGCATCACGACTTCGCTCCCTTCAGCCAGGCGGCGAGGGCTTCGCGCGGGCGGAAGCCCTCGATCACCGCGCCGTCCGAGCGGACAATCACCGGCGTACCCGACAGGCCGTGTTCGCGGGCGAAGCGCTCGTTCGCGTCGAGCGCCGAAGCATCGCAGCTGCGCGTCTCGGTGATCGCTTCCCCGGCATAGGCCTGCTTGACCGCGCGCCGGCGATCCGAGGCGCAGAACACCTGTTCGGCGAGCGCGCGGCTGCCGAGGATCGAGATCGGCCGCTCGATCACTTTGACCCCCATCTGGTCGAGGACGCCCGACAGCGCGCGGCAATAGCCGCAGCGGAAATCGCTGAAGACCGTGACCGTTTGTCCCCCCGGGTTACCCCAGACAATCCCGCCCGCCTCAGGCAACGAAGCGAGCGAGAGTGTCCTTGGGGCACCCGAGGCAGCAGACGCGGCGTTCATTCCGCGGCGGGGAGCTTCGGCTGCCTCGACCTCGCGGCGCGACCCTGCCGCACCCCCGACCAGCAGGTCGGGATTGACTTCGAGCAACCGAACCGCGGTCAAATCCTGCCGCGTCTGCATATCGTAAACCCGGCCGATCATCAGATAGCGACCCGAACGATCGACGTAGAACAGCTGCGAACCGGCGGTGACTTCGCACACGCCGTCGACCCGCGAGCAATCGACCCGCGAGACCTGCGTCCTCGGCAGGCGCTCCTTGAGCGCCGCTTCGACGCGCTGGTCGGCCTCGCTCTTGCGATACTGCTCGCCTTCCGACGGTCCGGCCGCGACGTGCTGCGCCGCCAGTCCCAGGCCGATCGCCGCCGCGACGAAAACCCCACGCCCAACCATTTTCGGCAACCGCATTGTCCGCCTCCTATCCACTGATGAACACGCCCTCGAGAAAGACGATTTCGACATCGATCCCCGTCGGCATTTCGATCACGGGCTGATATTGCTCGGCCCGTTCGATCAGATATTTCGAGACCATGTCCGCCGATTGCGCGACGCCTTCGCCGAGGCCGCCCTGGAGAATGTCGCCGGTCGGGATCTGCTGACGCTTGCCATCGACCGTCACGTTGGTCCCCTGGAACAGCGAATTGGTGTTGGCCGAAAAGCCGCGGCCAAAGCCGCCCGCGAGCCCGGCGAGGAACGCCTGGCCGACGAGCGATCCTTCGCGCGATACCACCCGGCCGCGCACCCCGGTCTTGCCCCCGAAGGCGATGAAGCCCTTGACGTCGCTCACGGCATAGCGCCCGCCGGGCTGCGGACAGGTCATGCGCTGCAATTTGACGTAGACCTTCTCGCTCGAGAGATCGCCGCGCGCCGCGCCGTTGACGAGGCAGCCCGCGATGTTCGTCGTGAGCAGCCGCCCGTTTTCATAGACGGAGCGCGCGGGGCCGGTGATGCGCAGCACGACCGGCAGCGGATCGGTCTGGCTCTGCACGCCCGCCGCCGCATCGACCCCGACGATAACGCGCGCCACCGCGATCGAATTGGGCGGCAAATAGTTCTGGCTGTCGGTGAAGACCGTGTTGCCCTTGGGCACCGGCGATCCGGTCGCGCTGCTGCCTTCCGTGAAAGAGACCAGCGTGACGTCATGCCCGCGCACCGGCAAACCCGCAGCCGCGGCCGCAGCCTGGCCCGCGGGCGTTGCCGGCACGCCGGGCCCGCCTCTTCCAGCGACCTGCGCAGCTCCCGCGACGCGATAGGTTCCGGGCGAACCCGGGCCATACATGGCACTGGGTCCGGCCGAGGCCGCCACCGAGGATTGCCGCGCCGCCGCCAATGCCGCCTTGAGCTGCTGGTTCTCGGTCTCGTAGGCGTTGAGAACGCGCTCGGTATCGGGCGACATCGCGCCGCCCGCCACCGGCGAACCGCCAGCGGCGCGGGCCTGCGCGAGCTGCTGCTCGAGCGCATCGGCGCGCTGCGCACGCTGCGCCAGCGCCCGCATATTGGTGTCCATCGACATCATCTGGGCTTCGGACTGGGCGCGCCATTCCTTTTCGCCCATGTTCTTGTTGACCATCTCGTCGGTCGAAACGCCCTCGACAGCCTCGGCAACCTTCGCATCGCCGCCATCGTCGCCGCTGAAGATGTAGATCGACCCGAACAGCAATGCGACGCACCCCGCTCCGCCGAGCAGCAGCATTTGTTTGCGCTTGACCGCCTCGTTCGCCGCCATCGCATCGGCCAGCCCATCGTCTTCGGGCACGCCCTGGCTATCGAGCGCCTTGGGCTTCTTCTGAAAAATCCGTCTCACGTCCATCACTGGCCTCCATTGGACTGGATGAGGTAGACTGCGGTCTCCTGATCGGCGGCGAGGCTGCTCACCGGCGTCATGAACGCCACCACGCCGCGCGCCGCGAGGACGTTTTCATCCAGCGCCACCTGCTGTTTTCCCGTATTGCGCACCCGCAGGACGAGCCCCTTGAGGTCGGCCCCGCGATACTCGGCGACCTGCTGCACCTGCAGGCGCCCGACCATCACCGGCTCGAGGACAGTCTGCCGGATCTCGAATCCGTCGATCTGCTCGCTGCGGTACATCGCCTGCGAGAGGCGAACCGCGGCGTCCTCGGGCGACGAGCGGACTTCCCAATCGCGCGCCCGCTCGCTCGCGATCGCATTGTTGGCGATGAAGATCTGTTCGGCGTCGTTGCCGCGCACCTGGCACACGAACTTGTAGACGAAGCCCTTGCGGGTGGTCGCGAAGAACGAGACCGACTGGCGCGAGTAGCCGTCCGGGACGGACAGATAGATATCGCCGCGCACCGGCTCGTTGACGATCTTGACGTCCTCGGTCGGAACCCCGGTCGTGATCTTCGAGACCGAGGCGAACTGGTCGTCCTTGAGGCTGAAGCGCGTCAGATCGCGCGCCGAGGCGATACAGGCCACGGTTCCGTTATCGGCCGCAGCCACCTGCTGGTCCGCCATTGCCGGGCTTGCGAGCAAGCTCACCCCGGCCGCGATCAGGCACAGCCCGACCCCGCGCTTGCCGAAGGGAAATGGCCGCGCGACCAGCACCGCACCGGCGCCGATCGCGCCCCAAGCCCATTGCGCCATCACGACACGCCTTCCTTGTTGTCGTCTTTCTTGATCCGTCCGAAACCGGCGAGCTTGAGCGAGACGCCATTGTAGCTCCAGACGTAGCGGAAGGTCCGCGCCTCGGCGGTGACCTCCTTCGAGCCGACCACCGTGTGCAGGATACCGTTGACCTCGCTCGTCGCCTGCTCGGGATCGACCTTCAGGTTCTCGATGGTGAAATATTGCGAGACGTTCGAGCCGCCCTGCTCCTCGACGATTTTCATCAGCTCGGCCTTCATCCGGCCGTGCGTCTTGGGGTCGGTGATCTCGAGCACCGACTCCATCCAGTATTGGAGGTTCGACGGCGACCGGTTGAGCGTCAGCAAGGCCGCATCGCGCGTGACCAGTTCGAGATAGTCCTTGTCGATGTGGGTCGAACTGATCGTCAGCGGCTGGCCCAGGATGGGCTGCAGCACGACTTCGCGATCCCTGCTCAGTGTCGCAAAGACCAGCACCAGCGACAGGGCAAACAGCCCGGCAGTCGAAATCGCCAGAAGGTTGCGCTGTCTTACGACCCGCTGCGCAGCAGCGCTGGAGATACCAAGTTCCATCTTACCCCGCCATCAAACGAAGATGCGAGGGTGGTGTCGCCTTCAGCCCCATGAAGGAGCCTGGCAAATACCAGTATGCGGTATGAATGACCCAGGAAACCGCGCGTCCCGCTTTAGCCTTGCGAAGCACCCACCAACCCAGGCAGGCCAAAACCAAACCGAGAATGATGTGTTGCGAGAGAACCCCCCAGGTGAAAGGAATGACCATCGCCAGAAACTCGTCCAGCGTCCAAAGCCCGATCAGCTCGGGATCATCCAAATGCGAGGGAACTTGATAGCGGTTCATGGTCTTCCACCACCCGTCGCAATTCCCCTCCGGTCGCCGGCAGCGAAGCCGGAGGGGAACCTGCCCATGTCAGATCGTCGCCGTGACGGCGGCCGTGACGATCGGAACCCCGGTGCCGGCGCCGACGCCCACCCCGACCGGGATCGCGACCTGGCCGAGGCTGAACCGCCCCGAGGCCAGACCGACGATCCCGCCTGCGAGCGACAGCACGGTAATGATCTTGCCGCCCGAGCCTTCGAGAAAGCCGGTGAACGACGTCAGCGCGGTGTTGAAGGTCGCATCGGCGCCGGCATAGGCGGCGCCCGCACCCATCACGCTCGCGACGCCGAGCGCCGCCAGCAACTGAAGGGCCGAGCCACCCTTCGACTTCATCTTGGTCAGCATATGCTTTCCTCTCTTTTCCAAAGCCGCAGAACTTACGGCTCTAAGAAACAACAGAGAGTCATCCCGCGCAGCAAGCAGCGCTTAAGGTTTCAACCCTACAACGGTGTTTTTGCTGCGCCAGGAACTGATATTTCGTGAGCGCGCCCCCAAATCAGCAACCGAAATTGCTTAATTGGAAACGGAGGTTACTTGTTACGCAACACGTGTAGCATTAGCCGCAACTCCGGACGCACAATCGGCAACCGGCGTTGCACATGCCGCAACATCGCTCGCGAAATGCTTCCGAATCGCGCTGCGGCTATTCAAAAAAGATCAACAATGACCGCGACCGCCCCGGCCCGATGCTCCAAGGCGCACACGCGATGCGGATCTTGCGCCTTCAAGTGAGCCCCAAAAAAGCTTCAGCCTCTATGCTGAAGCGATCCGTCGAACCTCGCTTAACATCAACAATTTGGCCAGTTTTCGCGCGACATTGTCCCATATCCTCGAACGGCTGCACCATTCGGCCCCACCGCCGACGACCTTTATGACTATTTGGTCCACTATGAACCGAGTATCGGCAATCTCGCGGGCACCGTGCAGCCCGCAGGCCAAGATCTCGATTTCTATCTTGAATTCAATAATTTCGTAGTTCTTCCAGAGACTTATCGAATGGCAGATTGCCTCGCGGTCGGCCTCAGTATTTATGCTGACTTTGCCAAAGATCGTCTTGCCGCCGAGAGAAACTAGCTTTTTCCTCAATCGAAATCGTTGACATGGTTGATAAAAAAATTTCAACTATTTGGGAAATGCAGGGGTCGCTCCATGTCTCAAGCCTCAACCAAATTGCGCCCGGGCAGGCAAGCACCGGCCACGCAATGGCCGTCCAGGCGAAGCCAGGCGATCTTTTCGTTCGCCGCCACGGTCGAAGACGACAACAGCCGCTACCGGAACCTCATCGAACGCCATCGCGAGCGCCAGCATCTCACCTACCAGCAACTTGCCAGCCGCACGGGCCTTACCAAGAATCGCGTTTGGCGCTTGCTCACCACCGACTGCCCGTTCCCCATCGCCGAGCGCGATGCCCTATTGGCCGCGCTCGACCTCGACGCGGAACGCGCCCGGCTCACGGTCAGCTATTTTCAGGACATCGATCTCTACGATGAGCTGCAAGGCATCCATATCTACCAGGCCTATGCGTCCATGACCAAGCAGTTCACCAGCAATCCCGACGCGCTCGTCATCGATATCAAGCCGTCGATCTTCGACGAAGTCATGCGCCGGGCCTTCTCGATGCTGCTCCAGCACCAGGAGACGGTTCTGGCCAACGCCGAGCGGCTGAGCGCCTAGCCAATAGTGACCGCTCCCGGTGGCTAACGCTCCTCCGCCAAGTCGCGCGCGACGATCTTGCCTGCGATACCAAAAGCCATGAACGCCGAAGCCATCGAAGCCTGGACCGCCCTCTACGCCGCCGTCGGACTGCTCGCACTGATCTGTGCGTTTTGCGCGCTCGCCAAGACAATCTGGGACATCAGGACCGGCACTCTCGAACTCCCGGCCGAGACCTGGCGCCAACGCCTGATCCTCTTGCCGAAGCTATGGCTCCACTGGCAAATCAGCTACATGCTGGGCTTTCCAATGATCATGGCCATCGCCATCCTGTTCGTCCATCATATCGGACTGGCCGCGTTCGACCCGTCATAACGGATGAGCTCGACACTGCGGTAACCGGTCGCACGCACCGCTTGCGCGGCGATTGCCCCGCGGTCGATGGCAGGCGCGCTTGCGGGCGCCATTGCGGCCAGACGCGCCCAACTGACCGAAATCGTCCGGACATAGTTCAGCGTCTCCGGAATCCGGGGAATCAGACCGGCGGCGAGCGTCCGGCGATGGGGACCCGCATTATAGGCCGCTAAGGCGAGATCGACCCGCCCGAACCGATCGAGCTGCTCTTTCAGATAGCGCGCGCCCGCGCGCAAATTCGCCACGGCGTCAAACGGGGTTGTGAGCCCAAGATACCGGGCGGTCCCCGGCATGATCTGCATCATGCCCATCGCGCCGGCATCGCTGATCGCCCAGGACTTGTATCCCGACTCCTGCGCGATGACCGCATCGAGCAGCGCGGTTGGAACCTGATACTCACAGGCAACAGCCGCCATGATGTCGAAATAGCGCTCGCGGCGCGCCTCCACCACCGGGTGCAGCCACCAGGTTCGCGCGTAACGCGAGCCATCGCAATAGGAGAAAGACCCGCTAGCGCCCCCCACAACAAAGCCTGGGCCGAACCCAGGCTCCGCCAGAATGTCCGTCGATCGTGAAAAGCGCGGTGCCGCGATCCCGGGTGCTTGTGCCCCGGCATCCGGGACATCGAAGCCGCGCCGGATGAAGTCGGCCCGCATCATATCCGCGATGTCGCCTGACACTGCCCCCGGTTCCAGGAATGGATTGCCGCCAAGTGCGGCCTCGCGCGACACCCCCTTGCCGCTCGGCGTGTCGAACCCGCCATTTGGCGCTTCCGAAAAATCGAGTAGGTCGGCTTCGCGCGCCCCGGCGGGCCAAGCTCCACCGAGCGCCAACGCGCCCAAGACTATCAGATAACCAGACTTCACCGCAGACCCTCCTACAGAGGCCTGCCCGTGTTGTGGTTGCTTCGCGCTTTCGATTCAGCGCCACAGAGGCGATGAAGTCAATCCTTTTCGTGTCAGCGAATTGCAAAGCCGATCGACGCGGCCACAGCGACGGCATTCTCCGGCCAAACGCCTATTCCTTGTCTTTCCGTTTGCGGCGCTTGGGCTTCTGGTCCCAACGCGCTTCAGCCTCCCGCTGGAAATCGACGTAGTTTTTCCAGGCCCGCTCGTTAGTCCGCCGGATGTTGATCTCGATGTAGTCGGCGCGGAGCCGTTCCAGGATTGTGTTGAGACCCACGGCCATTTCGTGACGACCGGCGTCGATTTCATCCCATGCTGTCTGGCGCTTACCCGTCAGCGGCATATCGCCGGGACTGCTGAAGACATGGGATTGCCCGCTGGCTGTCGAATTATATTCGTCAACATGGGCGAGGGCCTGGAGCCAACCGCCATAAAGCTTATCGACCGCCTCGCGCAGCACCGGGTCGTACACGCTGAAAAGGCTGTTCTCGGCGACGCCGCGAAAATGTTCGAAGAACCAGATCGCCTTGTCGGTGATCATGTACGGCAGCTCCTCGATATGCTGCTGGAGCGTCGGCAAATGGAGCGTGTCCATCAGCCAGCGCATGTTCTCGACATCATGATCATGTTCGATCTTCTCGCGCGACAGCCCCTTGATCTCGACCGGGCGCTTAGGATTCTTGTCGAGAACAGCCTTCAGCGCAATCTCGAGCAGCTTGCTGAGATCGTCGCGTTTCGTCGATGGATCGGTCAGCGCGTAGGTATAGGGGCTCGCCCGGTTTTGGGCGAAGTCGAATGGGAGATCGCCCGGGAAATTGCCGATCGCCGTGTTGAACAACAGGATGATGCGATCCCAGCCCAGCGTGGCGACGGCATAGCCCAGCTCATAGCCCACATTGGGATTTGGGCATGGCCGCTCCGCGCCCGGCGCGGTGACGGTGGTGATGTCGGCGATGAAGATTGCAGCAGCGTCGATCTTCTCGACGATCTTGTCGTAGATCTTCGGACTGCCGCTGGTATCGCGGGTCGCTTCGTCGGGGACCAGCTTCAGCTTGGGGTTGGCCGCTTCGAGGCGCTTGCAGGCATCGGCCAGCGCCTTGCGGATCGCATTGAGGTTGGTCTTCTTGGGCGAGTCGCTCTGCCACGAATAGAAGATGTGAACGGAGGTCTTTTTCTTTGCCATGATCCTAATCTTCCAAACGATAGCGAATGCGCGCTTTGGGAATGTCGGCAAGGGGTTGCCGCTCCCTATTCGGGCCGCCTGCCGCTTTCCACAAGCGCGCGCGGCGACGTGCCACGGTCAGCGAAAGGTCCATGAGGTGCGCGACCGCGAGCGCTGACTTGCCCATGTCGTAGAGCAGGTAGCATGTCTCGACCCCGCGCGGGGTGAGCCTCTGTCTTGTTCCGTAGCGATTCTCGGGCCAGCGCGGATCGAACAGGCCGGTGAGTTCGCTGCCCTCGAGCGATAGTTCCGCGTTGAGCCGGGCAATGTCGCCGCGCCGTTGCCGCACCAGCGCTCGAATGCGGCGTTCGAGGGCCTTGAGATCGGCGCTGAGCACGCGCTCGGCGCCTTCGAAAAACATGCCGCGCATATCGACTTCGAGGACATAATGATGCGCTGCCATGCGCACGGACAGCAGGGTGCGCGCGGCGCGCAACTGGTCGAGCGCCTCATAATCGTGCGTCTGGCGGTCGGGATAATAGTCGAGCCATTCCCGTACCGTGCGCTCGGTTGTGAGGTCCGCGGTCACCTGGTCGAGGTGATGGGCGATGCTGTTGCGTCGACCGATCAAACTAACCATGTGCTTGCGCTCGTCGTCGGTCAGAACGCCGTCCCGCACAAGGTGGTCGAAGGCGCGCTTCTGCTTCTTGCCGTCCTGGGACGGCCCCTCCCCACCAGCTGACAGCGTCGCGCTATGGCCGCGCCAGCGCAGCTGCGCGGCAACCCCGTTGATGACGTCGCGCTTCAACTCCTCGGCATAATAGAGGATCAGGACCATCTGAAGCGCGCGGTGGCGAATGAGGCACCGCTCCAGTTCCGGCGCTCGCGATCCCATCGGATCGGTATAGTGCCGCTTGCGTCCGACTACCGGTGATTGATCCTCGCTCTTCGCGCCCATCGTCACTTCTTCGGCCCGAAATTTGCTGCAAAATAGTCGACCACCTCGGCCGCCTGGGTGCCACGCCGAAACTGCTTCTGTTCCGCGAAATCGATGCTTGGGATCAGGTGGATGAACTGATCCTCGGCATAGAGCGGCATCAGCTTTTCCGGGTCCAAGCCGTCAGCGCGCAGACCTGTCATGACGTTTGCGGCCTCCAGCGCCGCGCCGATCATCACATCCGCCAATTGGACGGCCGGGCTCGCTTTGGAATCGACCTGGACGACCTCGGTCAGCTTGAGCGGAAACTTGAAGCTGGCGATCTCGGATTGGCGGAGCTCGATCTCTCCCTCGTGGTCGATGAAGCGGCACAGGAGATCATGATAAGTCGCAAGGTTCTTCGACCGATCGTGCTCGACGCGATAGCGGCCATCGCTCATCACTTCCATGCGGGTGATGAGCGATTGCAGGACGACCAGCGCCGCGTCGGTGCTCACGCCTTCGGTCGCGATCGCCGACAGACATTCCGGGGCGGCATACTGGGCAAGCGGTCCAATGGCCTCGGGAAACTCGCGCCACTTGGTCTTTCGCGCCGCTCGGACCAGATCCTTGAGGGCGGCGGGCGTCTTTTCCTTCGTCGCGCGCTGGAACGCAGCAAGCATCGCCTCGAACTCTGACTTGCCGAGAAGCGTCGGACCTGCCGTCGCCAACAGCGAGGCCATGCCGTAGTTCTGACCGTCCTCGTAGAAATTGCAGCCCCGCTCATAATACCATGGCTCGATAGCGTAGTCGCAGAACATGAGGATAAGCAGGAACCGCTTGTCGCAGACATAGGTCACCGATTTGTGCGCGCGCAGCAATTCGGTGAGGAGCGCAAGCAGGCGCGGATGGTTGCCGGGGCGGCGCGAGAGCGCGCGATATTTGAGTTCGCCCGCCTGCGATCGCGGAAAATACTCCTTGATTAGCCGTGCGGCCTCTTCATCCTCGATCGCAATGGCGGCTGCCCCCTGGAACCGCTGGTCGCGGTTCAGGAGATCGAAGCCGGTGTAGCCGCTCTCGTCGATCCGGAAGCATTCCATGGCTCAGAAGGGAATCGCGCCAGCGCGATGGAGGGCGAGAACCTCTTCGCGGTCGACAAAGCCATGCACATGGATATCGCGATGCTCCGGAAAACTGGCGAAGAGGGCATGGCGCTCGACGCCGAGGATCGGTCGGCGCTCCGGAAACTGATGGGCGGTGAGATCGTATAGCGATCCGGCTGCCCGCACCCAGAAATGGTGCTCCTGCAGGCGTGGCTTCGTGCCTCGGATGATCGTGATGTCCGGGAGCCCGTATTTGTCTTCGAGCAGATAGCTGAAGATTATCGATACGCTTTCGCAGCAATTGCGCGGATAGGAGTGGCTGAACGGGAACTCGACCACTTCGGTCACGCGATTTTCCGTCAGGAAATCGATCAGGAGGCGTGCCGACTGGCTGATCCGCGCCTTAAGGCAGACGTCTTCGGAAAAGCGCTCGGCAGGCTCGATCACGGCGCTTCGTGCTGGGGGACTATTCGGCAAGGCTTGCATTTCGCCCGCTCAGTGCGATCCGGCACGCGCTGCGTGACGCAACAGGTAGACACTGACGGCGGAAGCGACGGTCACGACCAGCTCCGCCTCCTCGAAGCTCGGCTCGCGCCCTTCCTGGATATGTCGCCCCTGCTCGGATGCGAACCCCCAGAGGCGGTGGAGCGCGCCATCGAGCGGCTGCGGGATCGTGAGCCGCTTGATGATCTGGCCAAGGGTATCGGTGCTCCCGTCGACCTCGCGCGCGACGCATTCGAGAGCCGCCATCGCGTGCTGGATCGCGCCGGTAACGTCGGCCGACGGTCGGCGCGAGATGTCCTTGAGCGCTTCGTGAACTTCGTTCGCCGCGGTCGGCTTCCCGGCCTGCTGCATGGTAGCGACAGCATCGCGGGTCGCCAGGGTGAAGGCTTCCGAGCCCCGGAAGACGATGCGCCCCTCCTCCATCTGCCAGCCGACGCCGTGTTCCCGAAAGAACTGGGTCAGGCGGCGCGCATAATCCGCCTGCTTGGCGCCCGTATAATCCTGGCTGATGAGTTCGGCATGGATGCGCTCGGCAATGTCGTAGACCTTGTACCAGGGTGCGTCGTCGATCAGCCGATGGACTTCGCTCTCGATATTGCCCGGCGACCAATTGTTGGGATCGGGGCGCTTGAGCAGTACCTCGCAGACCGTGTCGCGCATGCCGCCTGGCCCCATTCCAGCGGCATAGCCCAACATCAGGACGGCGGCCCGAACCTCCTCCGGGGCGTCCTCCCGGGTGACGATTTCGACATCGGCGCCGTGATAGCCGTGGCGTTCCGAGAAAGAAGCTGAATCGGTCATGCGCCGCAGCGATAGCATGGCGCGCACTGTCGCGATACAAAACCTTGGTCATTGCACATAAATACCGAGGAATTATATCACTGCTCATGGAAGCTGCGAGTCACCGCGATCGTGCCCTTGAGGTCGTACGTCAGTGCGGCATCGCGCGCGGCCGTGACTTCGATGCGGCCGGTGTCACGCGGGCAACGGTGAAGCGGCTGCGCGACCAGGGCGTACTGCAACAGATCGGGCGCGGACTTTACAAGCTCGCCGACGCGTCGGTCGATAGCAGCACCAGCCTGGCCGAAGCGGCCCGGATCCAGCCCAAAGGCGTGATCTGCCTCCTTTCGGCACTCCAGTATCACGAGCTGACCACCCAGACGCCGCACATGGTCTGGATGATGCTGGGACAGAAAGATTGGGCACCGGTGAACGCATCGGTCGCGCTCAAGATCGTGCGTGCCAGCGGTGAAGCGCTCACGGCCGGAGTCGAGACCCATATGATCGACGGGGTCCCGGTTCCGATCACCGACCCGGCAAAGACAGTCGCCGACTGCTTCAAGCACAGGAACAAGATCGGTATCGATGTCGCGGTCGAGGCGCTGCGCGACTTCATGGAGACCCGTTCCCCCCGCGATCTCAACCAGATCTACCGCTACGCGCAGATGGATCGCGTCCAATCGGTAATGCGGCCGTATCTTGAGGCGATGGTGTGAGCCCAGCACCGAAGAATGTCGCGATCTCGATCCGCGACCGGCTCGTTGCGCGGGCGCGAAGCCGGCGGGAAAACGCGCAGTTGCTGATGACGCGCTATGGCATCGAGCGGCTGCTCTATCGGCTGAGCCGTTCGCCGTATCGAGACCGCTTCATCCTGAAGGGCGCGATGCTTTTCAGCCTGTGGGCCGACGCGCCTTATCGCGCGACCGGCGATCTCGATCTGCTCGGAGCCGGCGAGAATGCGCCGGAGAAGCTGACTTCCGTATTTCAGGACATCCTCGCCGTTGAGGTTGAGGATGATGGGATCATATTCCGGGCGGACACACTGAGGGTAGCTGCCGCGCGCGCGGAGGACGAATATGCTGGCGTCCGGATCGACTTTCTGGCGGAGCTCGCGGGCGCTCGCCTGCCGATGCACGTCGATATCGGCTATGGCGATGCCGTCACGCCAGCCCCTGTCGATATCCGCTATCCGTCGATGCTTGGCCAGCCGATGGCGGAGCTGCGCGCCTATCCGCCGGAAACGGTCGTTGCCGAGAAATTCCAGGCGATGGTGGCGCTCGACATGGTCAACACCCGCCTGAAGGATTTCTATGACCTCTGGGCCATCGCGAATAGCTTCGAATTCGACGGCACCGTGCTGGCGCGCGCGATCGCCGCAACCTTCGAGCGGCGTAAGACGAACATCCCGGAGCAAATCCCGGCCGCGCTGACCGCAGCCTTTGCCGATGAGAGGCAGGGCCAGTGGGCCGCCTTTCTGAGGCGTACCGAGATTGCGCTCGCGCCGGAGCCGTTTCCGGACGTTCAGACGCAGATTGAGCGGTTGGTGATGCCACCGGTCACCGCCCTGGCCGGCGGCGCGGCCTTTGAGGGACGCTGGCGTCCCGGCGGTCCGTGGGAGATTTGATCATGGAGGTGGTCAAAGCAACGCCCGCCGATCTCGCCGCGGTCCTCACCTGGCTCGAGCGAGAATATGCGGAGGACGGCGAAGGCTTCTGGTGCAACCGGGGGATCATCGAGCGCGCGCTCGAGCATGGCGATCTCTGGATCATTCGGCGCGGGGGCGAGCCTGTCGCCGTGCAAGTGGGTGACTATGCGCCTGACATAGTCAGCGTTCGCAAGGACTGCCGCCGACAGGGGCTTGGAGATGCGCTATTCGCGGCATCGTTGCAGCGGGCGATCGACGACAATGTGAATGTCCTCTCGATCGAATGTTCGCCGCGTAGCTCGTGGACCTTCTGGCAGCGCCACGGTTTCGAACGGTTCGGCGACTTGAGCGAGTGGGGCAAAATCACCGCACGGCGAATCCTTCCAAAATCGTTCGACCTGCCCGCCGGGCGCCCTACCGCCGATGTCGTCATCGGTTTCTATCCTGAGGTTGCAATCTATGGGCGCGGCCCAATCCCGCCGATAGCGTCCCATCGCGTTCGTGGAAGCCGCATCGATGATGGCGCGGTCATGCTGGAACGCCGGGTCATCGGCCTTTGCGATGACGAACCGGAGGGGAAAGATCTTGCCGTCAAGATCGAGGTCGACGGTGAGGTTCGCTGCTTCTGCAAGGCAAAATATGAGGAAGCCGAAGAAGCTGGTGTCTCGCGCGATTGGAAAGGCGGAGCATTCTATATCGACGCAGTGGAGCCCGCCGATGGGTGATCGCAAGGCCCGCATTTCCCGCGCTTCATCGCGCTTCTACGCTGGGATGTTGGCGGGCAGAGCGATTTGCCTTGTCTAGGTCGAGTTCATGACGGACCTGTCCCACATCCTGCTTCAAGTTCGGGACGAGCCGCTTGTGCTGGCATGGCCTGTGCCTGGCGATGCTGGCGGGTTCTTGACATTTACGCAGCCGGCAGAATGGCGCGCCTTCGTCGACAGAATCGGTATCGACCCGAGAATTCCCCAAATCGTCCAAACCAAATTCGCTCGCGCGCGCGTGCTCTACCTCTTGGGGTGGATCGATTGCACCATGATCAAAGCCGGCGAGCTGGCCGCGCTTATCGCGCTCGAGCTGGCAGTGATGGATCGCCACGGCGGCAAGGTCGCCAAGAGCAAACGCAGCTTCGCCGCGCTGCTCAAGCATATGGTCGAGGTCGATGGCCTCACCGACGCCGATATCCCGATGGTAACGCGGTGCAATGGTACGGCAATTGGCCAGCTGACGGGCGCCACCCGTCCGACATTGGCCGAGCGGCGCAATCTTCTGGCGCATGGCGACCCGTTCGATGGCCTGCCTGTTGATTTCCGTTGAGAGTTGACCCGGGAGCGGCATAAATTTCCGCTGAGAAGTGACCCATGTTCTGACCTTCCCCCTGGCGGATTGGCTGGGGGACATTGGAGTGATCGACATGGCGTTATTGAGCGTAATCCGGCGCTGGCATTTTCGTGAGGGGATGCCGATCCGGGAGATTGAGCGGCGCACGGGACTGTCGCGCAACACGATCCGCAAGTACCTTCGGGCGGGCACGGTTGAGCCGAGGTTCAAGGTGCCCGACCGGCCAAGCAAGCTGGACCCGTTCGCCGAGAAGCTGGCGGGATGGTTGCGGATCGAGGCGGGTCGCTCGCGCAAGCAGCGGCGCACCGTCAAGCAGATGCACGCCGATCTCGTCGCCCTGGGCTTCGATGGTTCCTATGGCCGTGTTGCAGCCTTTGCGCGCAGCTGGAAGGCCGACCGGCAGCGTGATGCCCAGACCATCGGGCGTGGCACCTTCGTGCCGCTGGTGTTCCGGCCTGGCGAAGCGTTCCAGTTCGACTGGAGCGAGGACTGGGCGATCATTGCCGGCAAGCAGACCAAGCTGCAGGTGGCGCACACCAAGCTGTCGCACAGCCGAGCGTTCATCGTCAGGGCCTATCTGCTCCAGACCCACGAGATGCTGTTCGATGCACTGACCCAGGCGTTCCGGGTGCTGGGCGGTGTGCCGCAGCGCGGGATCTTCGACAACATGAAGACCGCAGTCGACCGGATCGGCAGTGGCAAGGCGCGGCAGGTCAACGCCCGGTTCGCGGCCATGGCCAGCCATTACCTGTTCGAGCCCGAGTTCTGTAATCCGGCATCGGGGTGGGAGAAGGGACAGGTCGAGAAGAACGTCCAGGATGCCCGCCGCCGGCTCTGGCAACCGATGCCCAGCTTTGCGGATATCGATGCTCTCAACGTGTGGCTTGAGGAGCGCTGTATCGCGCAATGGGGGCAGATCGCACATGGTGCGTTGCCCGGCACCATCGCCGATGTGCATGCCGTGGAGATCGCCAGCCTGATGCCGCTGGGGCGGCCCTTCGACGGCTTCGTCGAGCACACCAAGCGGGTATCGCCGACCTGCCTCGTCAACTTCGAGCGCAACCGGTACTCGGTGCCGGCCTCCTTCGCCAACCGCCCGGTGAGCCTGCGGATCTACCCAGACCGGATCGTCATCGCCGCCGAGGGCCGGATCCTGTGCGAGCATGGCCGGATCATCGCCCGCTCGCATCATCTGCCGGGGCGGATCGTCTACGACTGGCGGCACTATCTGGCAGTGATCCAGCGCAAGCCCGGTGCCCTGCGCAACGGCGCACCGTTCACCGAGATGCCCGATGCCTTCCGCCAGTTGCAGGGGCACCTGCTCAAGCACCCGGGTGGCGATCGGGAGATGGTCGAGATCCTGTCGCTCGTGCTGCACCATGACGAACAGGCGGTGCTGTGCGCCGTCGAGCTGGCGCTGGAGGCCGGAGTGCCGACCAAGACCCACGTGCTCAACATCCTGCACCGGCTGACCGACGGCAAGGCGCCGCCAGCATCCCCTATCGACGCGCCGCAAGCCCTGCGCCTTGCCCAGGAGCCGCTTGCGGACGTCGGCCGCTATGATGACCTGCGGGGGCTGCGCCATGCGTCATGATCCCGCCAGCGCTGCCGTCGAGGTCATGCTGCGCGGCCTCAAGATGTACGGCATGGCCCAGGCAGTAAGCGATCTCATCGCCCAGGGCGCCCCGGCCTTCGATGCCGCCGTGCCGATCCTCTCCCAACTGCTCAAGGCCGAGATGGCCGAGCGTGAGGTCCGCTCCATCGCCTACCAGATCAAGGCGGCCCGGTTCCCCGCCTACAAGGACCTGGCCGGGTTCGACTTCGCATCCAGCGAGGTGAACGAGGCCCTGGTGCGCCAGCTGCACCGCGGCGAGTTCATCGATGGCGCTGACAATGTCGTGCTGATCGGTGGGCCCGGAACCGGCAAGACCCACATCGCCACTGCCCTGGGCATCCAGGCCGTCGAACACCACCGCCGGAAGGCCCGGTTCTTCTCGACCGTCGACCTGGTCAACATGCTCGAGCAGGAAAAGGCCATGAACAAGGCTGGCCAGCTTGCCGAGCGCCTGCTGCGCCTCGACCTCGTCATCCTCGACGAGCTGGGCTACCTGCCGTTCAGCCCGTCAGGCGGAGCCTTGCTGTTCCACCTGCTCTCCAAGCTCTACGAGCAGACCAGCGTGATCATCACAACCAACCTCAGCTTCAGCGAATGGGCAGGTGTGTTCGGCGATGCCAAGATGACCACTGCGCTGCTCGATCGGCTCACCCATCACTGCCACATCCTGGAGACCGGAAACGACAGCTTCCGGTTCAGGGCCAGCTCTGCCGCACCCAAAACCAGAAAGGAAAAATCACCAGCTTGACCCAACCCCTGCATCGCAGGAAACACACATCCACCCGGGTCACTTCTCGATGAAAATCCCGGGTCAACTCTCAACGGAAATCAACACTTTGACGCTAAATCCCTTCACGGCCGTGCGCCCGATCGGATCGCCCAACCGCAGGCCACCCGCCTGGCGCTGTGAAGTCCCCTGACGCCGGCGCATCCCGCTCAGGCTATCTTTCACCAAGGGCGCGGAAGAGACCGACAGCTCGCCGATAATCGTATGCACGGCGGCGAGCGAGGCGATCTTGCGCGTAATGGTCGCCGGCTTCTGACCGCGTCCCTCTAAGTCATCGATCCAGCGCGAAAGCCGTTCTGCCGTCGCTGGTAGCCCAATCCCACCGTCTTCCGCGACAAAACGCGCATAGCAACGCAGATCGGCGCCCAGCGCTTTAAGGCTCGCTACGCTTCTCGCCTCAATCGCCTTGGTCACCGCGCGTTCGTCGAGCACCGTGTCGCTTGGCAGCAGGTCTTTGAGGATTGAAAGGAACCCAAGGCGCGGATCGCGCGCGCTGCCGGCACGCCGCTGAGGGAGCGCGTTTTCGCCGAAGACGTCGATCGTCACGATCTCGCCTTTGGGCAGTGGCCCTTCGAGCGGCACGGTGCGGGAAGGCGTGGGCGCGGGGACTTCGACGAACTTCATTGTTGGGATTTAGCGCAAGCTGGCTATTTTTGCTATCGATAATATCCCATTATCGATAGTTCAAAAAATACCGTGTTATCTCTGGTGCAGTTAAGTCCCGTTTGCTAGGCCTGTCTCGATGGCAAATTTCGAAGCCCATTTTGCCGGATTCCATCCGCTCCAGTCGGACCAAGATGCGTCCCCTGAAGCGCTCATGCTGGCCCGCACGCGCGCTGCGCTTTCGTGGGGCCGATTGCAGGGTCTGGTAGCACATCTCGAGCCTGGCGTCGCCCATCTGCTCGCCGCAAGCGTCATTCATGCACAACTGGTTGAAGCCCTGCTCCAGGCGGGCCATGCCGGCGCCGCCGCGCAGTTCGACCTCTGGTTTTGCGGCCTTGCCGCAGCGCCGACAGAAGGCCCGCACGTCTTCGCGCGGCCTTGGGCGATCGCCGATGCGATCCTCGCCGAGCTGTCGCTCGCCCGCTGGGAGCCGATCGCGCGGGTCGCGCAGCAACTGCGCGAGGCGGGCGTCCCGGATCACGGGCCAGATCACGGGCCAGATCACGGGTGCGTCGGCCCTGCTGACGCACTCTCGCCGCGCGATGTGATCGCGCTCGCCGCCAAGTTGGCCAGCGAAGCAGGCCCGCACGGCGAACGCTACTGGCCACTCGCGGCCATCGACCACCTCCACGCGCAGGCTGCGGCATCGGCCGAATTCGCCCCCACCGAACCCGACCAGCGGCTGCTCGACTTTCCGGGCGGACCGATAGCGCTCGCGCAGCCGCGCGCAAGAACGCCGCTCTGGGCGATCGATCTGGCGGCAGGCCAGGCACTATCGGGTTCCACCCCCGGGATAGTCCCCCTCCCCTGCCCCGGCGCGCTGCGCGCCGAGGCGCTGATGCCCTGGCTCTGGCCGCGTGAGCGCGGTATTCTGGTGGCCGAGGCACTCACGACCTGCGCGCAGCGGCTCGCGAGGCTGGTTGAGCAGGCCCGGACGAGCCATCGCCACATGACCTGCGCTCTCGCGGATATGCGCTCAAATTCGCGCGCGCCCATGCTCTACACCCTGCTCGCGGGGTTCGGACCCTTGCGTCCGGGCCAGATCGAGCGAGCCCTCCACGTGTCCAAGAACGGCGCGCGCGAACTGTTCAAATCGCTGAAATCCTCAGGGATTGCCGATATCGAGCGGCATCGCGGTCAGGTCCTGATCCGTGCGTGCCTGGCGGACGGAAGGGGACACGAGACCGATCCAGGACCGGACCTGTCTCCCGTGCTCTCGGCTGAAAGCCTTGCCGAATTCGACGAAGCCATGGCCGACATCGACCGGCTGCTCGCCCGCTCGAATGCGTCGCCTGCTAACGAATGACCCAGC
Organism: Sphingomonadaceae bacterium; assembly: GCA_009926135.1. Classification (GTDB taxonomy): domain Bacteria; phylum Pseudomonadota; class Alphaproteobacteria; order Sphingomonadales; family Sphingomonadaceae; genus Novosphingobium. Next base: position 16,167 of record RFPL01000006.1, on the reverse strand, counting down.
AGGTCGAGCACAACGCGAAACGCGGGATGGGCAAAGCGCCGGCTCAACCGCTTGCCCAACAGTCTCGGATCTTCAAGGCAATCCTCCCAGGGATCAGGACGCCCGGTCGCCGGGACCACGCTATCATCGGCCATTCCGCACTGCTTGAGATAGAACAGGGCATCCTGGAATCCACGCACGCAGGTCAGCGGAGTTTTCGCAGCACTGACAATCTCGGCTGCGTAGCGGCGGCGCACCTCGCTCGCCAGCATCGCGCGCTGTCGGCGCAACATTTTCGCCGCATGCACCGCGGGGTAGTTCCGCCATGCCTGCTCAAGCTGCTGTCCGGCGACCTCCAGCACGTGGTGTTTGCGGCCAAGCTGACGAAGGCCCACCGCTGTGATCGCAGCCGCGAGATCCGCCACACCAGGCACCGTGCCGCGAGGAGCTCGCCTTGCCGGGCCACACGCCGGCTGCGCATCGAAACGGAACATTCGGTCCACCCGTTCGGCTTCCGCCACATTGCTGCTGTGCAGAGCCGCGAGCAACAGGTGGCGCGAAGGCGCAAAATGGAACCGGTTGCCGATCAACGCCGCCATGTATCGCCGTGAAAACGCGTAAGAGCTTGGTTCGCTACCGCGCAGGTGTGCGCGGGAAATGACGAGATTCCAGGCGAGGCGAGTGCTGACCAAGACAAACCGCGCCATCTGCTCGCGCGTCCGGTCCACCGTCTCCTCCAGCAGCCGCTGCGCCGTCATCGAGCGCCCCAGCGCCATGATGCTTCGAAGGTCGGTCAGCAGCAAGTCGTGGCGCTCGCAGCGCAGGGTAACACGCAGGATCCAGCTGCGTTCGATCCGCCACGGCGCGCCGCTTTCCAGCCAGTCGAGCCAGCATTGCGGGCACCCGATCGAGCGCAGCGCCGGGGGCAGCAGGTCACCGCGTGGACAGCCCACGAAAGTCCTCATAACTGCCTTCTCGGGCAATGCCGTGGCCCAGGCCAACCGCTCGACCATGATCCTGTGCCGCTCTGCGGCGCCATCGGCTGATGAGGCCAGGTCACGCGCGGCGAGGGCTCTCTCGATCCCGAGATAGCCGAACAGCGCCTTGCGCGTGGTTTCATGCCGCACGGCGAGGCGCTGCAGCCAAGATTCAAAGCATTCACCCGGCAAGGGCCTGACCCGGTAGGCCAGCGGCTCGATCTCCCTTCCGCCCATTCCGGCGCTCAATCCGGGCTATAGGGGGTAAAGAGCTGCAAGGCCTGGCTGATATCGTCGTGCGTTACCAGCACGCGATCGTGCCGCTTCGCGACCTTTCCCGACCAGTGCAAGATCCGCTTGAAATTGCCGGTTACCCCGCCGCTTTCGCGCCAAATTCGCTCTGCGAACGCGGGCTCCGCGAGATGGTCGGGCTCGGCCATGTCCATCCCTTGCGCCAGCGCCCTGATCAGGCGCTGCGAGGGCTCTCCGGCCTCCCACAATGGCAATTTGAGCATGATCGAGCGAAACGCCAGCTCGACATCGTCGGCAAAAATCTGGCGGGCAACGTCAAGACCCGCCACGACCAGAGGCACATTGCCCGCGCTCATCAGGAACCGTAACGCATCGAGCGTATCGCGCCGCGCCATGCCGCTCGCGGTCAGGATCACATGGACATTGTCGATCGCGACCAGCCTTGTTCCTTGTTCGGCCAAAAGATCGACCACCTTGAAATCGGCGGTTTTGTGGGTGTTGGTGCGGATCGGCCAGCCCTGTTTCCACAGCAGGGCCAGGTTGATCTTGAGCGAGGTCGGGCTCGAGGGAATGACCGTTCGCAGCACCGGCTGATACCGGGCTTCGCCCCATCCGGCAGGCTCCGGATGCGTCTCGGTCAGACGCCGCTGGGCCTCGCGCAGGATCGAGGTCTTGCCCATGCCGGACTGACCGGTAAGCACGATGCAGGTCGGGCGTTCCTCGGGATCATCTTGGGCAACCTCGACGATGGTCTCGACAGCGTTGCGGGCTTCGTCGAAATCTATCCAGAATGTGGAAGAGAGGGCCGTTTGACGAACCGTTTCAATAGCGCTCATGTTCGCACCTTCAGCCAGTCATCCTCGCCCAGATCCGCTACCGGCTTCCACCGAATACGCGGTTTTTCAGGCTTTTCTGTCGCCCGCAGGTCCGCGAGCGTGGTCCCCTCCCCTTCCCGGCGCTTTGCCCGGCGGCGCGCCTCCTTGGTGCGGGCACGGGCCAGGTGGGTTTCCTGATTGGCGGCAGCAATGGCGCGGGCCGTCGCCGCGCGTCCGCCATCCGCCTGGTAAGCCCGGCCAAGCGCCCTCACCCCAGCTCTTGCAGCTTCCCAGTCCGCCTCCCACACATCGGGATACTGGCCGATCACCGCCATTTTGACAAAGCTGCCATCCAGTTCGGCATAGACATGCTGGATGGTCCGCTCGTCCCAGCTGACATCGACCTTCTGACCGATCCTCGCGGCAAGCGCCTTGTGCCAGTAATGGCGATGTTTGATCTGGATGCCCCTGGAATGGACCGTCAGCGACTTCGACGGCAGAAACTGAAGGAAAAGCTGGTCAGAATCGACCGAAAGCGGAAGCAAGGGACCATGGCACGCCGCCGCCTGTTCCCACATCTGGGCCGGACACAAGCCGCCGAGCGCTGAATGCGGCGTGTGATGATAGACCGCGATCTGGCACAGCAGCCAGCGCTCGAATTCCGAGAGCGTCATCGCGGCTTCTGCCTCGGCATCATAGCCGTCGCGCGCCGAGACATTCGATCCCGTAGCGCCCGGCAAAATCCGCAGTTTTCCGACCATTGTGCCGATCAGCCGCTCGATGTGACCACCCAGATGGGCAGGCCCCGGTTTGCGGACATCGGGGTCGATACCGTTCCGGACGCAGGCTCGTCTGAATGCCTCGGACCGGTGCGGCTTTGCCTGATCGGCATGCAGTCGCTTGAACAGGCCGAACATCGGGTAGCTGACATCCACACCCAGATGCTTGAGGATTGGCTCCTTTGGCAGCAACGCACTCGCGACAGCCCTCCCGCACCGGAATATCGAGGGATCGCTGAAGCTTACGTAATAGCCAAGAATGGAGCGAGTCCAGATTTCGATGAGAAACGTGACCCACGGCCGTCCGAGCTCTTCCCGCCTCAGGCTGTCGACCAGGATGACATCGCCCCTGGTGTGATCCATCTGGACCAGGTCGAGAAAGCCCTCACTCCAATATTCGCCGGGATGGGCTTCGTGCGCGCTTCTGGTTTTCGAACCCATCGTGGTCCTGGCCCAAGCGCTGCTCGAAATTTCGCCCAGCAATCGTTCGATTGTCTTTTCGCTCGGGATTAAATCGGCGGAAAACCGGTGGTTTCCATTGTCGGCATGCAGCAAGCCCCATATCTGCCGCGCCGTTTCAGCGCGCGATGGCGGAACCATTTTGAGCGCGATTTCGTCAATCAACGCGTCAATGGCAGTCCTCACCGCCGGATCGATCCGGTGCGAACCAATCGCAGGTCCTCGGGGTTTTGGAGCAAGCGACTCAGCACCGGGATGCGCCCGGTATCGCGCTGCCAATGTCCGTATCTGCCGTTCCTTCAGGCCGGTTGCTTCGGAAATGGCTGCGACTTGAGCCGCAGTTACCGGCCCGGACAGCAAAATGTGTTTCCGGAAATGCGGGAACAGCGCCATTCCTGCTTCGAGCGATTGGAGACTGCGTTTGGGCGCAGGAGATGGCTTTCGCTCAATCACGGAATCGGCTCCGCAATAATTTTCTCAGGTGGCGGAAATGTAGCGCATTCTGTCCATGGCCGCCATGCCGAAGTGGTGGTTAGACAGAGTTGCTTGCAGTAGCCTTCATACAACTCATTGTTTTTAGATGTATAATGTCAATTGTAGTACTTTCTGTCTGCTGACAACTGAGGCCTATGGTCCCGCCGATCGCGCGCTCGAGCGCCTCGACGCGCTGCTGCCCGCGCACGACCCCATTGCCACGCTCGCTACGCTCGTTGAACAACTGCGGACCGAGGAGATCGACTTTCTTGAGGGCGGGACCGAGGTCCATGAGTTTGCGGGGGCAACGTTCGACCGCCCTGCCCCACGCGGCGCCGCTTGGGCGGCCTCGCTCGCCGTCGCCATGCGACCGCAGCTGTTTGGACTCGGCGCTGCGCCGCTGGCGCTCGCCGGGCTGATGCCGCGCTCGGTGTTCCGCTCCGAGCCCGAGGATCCGATTCCAGCGCTGCTGGGCTCTGCCGTGGCGACAGCAGCGCGTTGGGGGCAAGACGACCTGGAAACGCTCCACAGGGGTCTGGAATACGGTCAGGAGTGTCTGGCGGGTCGCTATGCCTCCTCGCACGCCCCTGCGGCCTGGACATTGCTTCTGGGGCTCGGCCCCCTCACCCGTGCCGATCTGGCTCGTGGGCTCAAGGTGACCCCACGAACTGCTTCGCAGATAGCACTGGCTCTTGAACAGGCGGGGCTGATTGCGCCGCCTACCCAAGAGCGACCGTTGCAACCCGTAATGCCGCGACGCTGAGATGGCCTGAAGATGTCCGACGTAGCGCCGACTCCTCCCCTCTTGTGAATCTTCATCAAGAAATCCAAATTCAAACATCATGTTGATGTTAGACGGTTTATATGAATCTTTAGAAGGTTAAGCCCTTTGGTTTGGAGCGTAGACCAGCTTGAATCCACGAGTCGCTTGTTGAGGGCCGTTCCCGGAGGATCGATGATCGGTTCCTGAAATGTCGGGCATTCCGTTCCCGATGTATCGTTGGATCGTTCCTCTTGTGTCGACTGTTGTTCCTGAAAGGTCGAAGGCGCAGGATTATCCGCTGTTTGAGCGAGTCATTTGAATCAGTTTGTAAGGCGGGATTCGGAAAGAGGTTCAATTGGCTGCCTGAGGTGTTGAGCGAGCCAGTCGGCAGGATTGGCGTCCGCGTGCAACACGACACAATGGGAACGGCGTCGAGGTTTTGGATGTTCGTGGCTTTGGAGCTTATGAGAAAGCGGAGGATGTGTGATGCCCTCTTGTGTCACTTGCCACGCGCAGATTGGCGCGTCGCCAGAGCATCAACCTCCCCGTAGCTCGTGCCGGTGCTTTTCATGCCAGCGCCGAACATAGCCGATAAATGCCCTTTGCCAGTTGGCAGGCGTGCGGGAGGAATCCGCGTTTACCCAGGCTTCAAACTCCGCATGCAGGTTGTAGAGGTCCCAGCCCGGGCATTCTGATCGCAGTAGAGTAAGGGTCTCGTCGGTCATAAAGCCGCGCGTGGCCTTGTCGCTTAGTCCGACTACGGCTTTGTTGATGAGCGAAGTAGCGTCAAATTTTGCTGCGGGCGAATTAGCGGTAGTGGCCTGTACCGGCTTGCTTTCGTCTGAAGGTTTCCTGGAGGAAACTTTTAAGGGCAACGATGGATTGGCTAATCCGGATTGGTTCTGTGGCAGCTTTCCTTGGATCAAGCGGGGCTCAGCGGCGCCATCATCACGACGCATGCGTAGCATCGGCTCTTTGCGACCCTCGCTATCCTCAATGGACAGCTGGTAGCCCGGCAATGCGTTCTTTGCAGCGATCTTGATGATCTCGAACTTGAAGCGACGATAGGGGCCCTCAGCTCCGCTCTTTTCAAACAGAGTGGGCATGGAAATTGCGAAGCCCCCCTCCCCTGCCCCACCGGCATGCTTCCTCGCGACGCGGTAAAGCCAGCGCTCGCGGCCGCCAGTGATGTCGAAATAAGCGCGGTCGATAGACAGCACCCCGCCCTTCATCAGCACGCCTTCCCAGAACCAGTTGCTGAGTTCCAGAGTCATTCCCCTGGATCGCTCGGTACGCTCGTCGACCAATTGGGTCCAGCCATCGAGCCAGCTGAAAGTGGCCTCTCTGCGATTCTCAGCGCGGATATTGGTCTTGACAGTAGTAGACACAAGTCGATCCAGTGCCTGGCCAAGCAGCTCATAAGCCCGTCCCGTAGTGGGGCGTCCAATGGCGCGCAACAAATCGTATGGCATGATATGAAGCGTGCGAGGAATGTCGTTCAGCCCGCGTCGCTGCATGTCGGCCAGCATCGAGGCGCAGTAAATCAGGATGTCGGCGTCCCAGATAGTTGCCATGCCAAATTGCGGGTTGGACGAGACGTTGACCCATAGTTTGCCATCGGGCGACGTGTAATCAATCGCCTTTACCCGCTTGGTCTTGGCCAGTGAGAAGAACGGACGCTCCATCATCTCGCGCTGATCGCGCAGTGGGAGGTCGGCGAGATACGGCAAAAACAGATCGAACTGTTCGTTGATTGCGCGCTTGGCGGCCCGTGTTTCAGGAGTGCTCGTAGCGCTCATCGGGAAGTTTCCTCAAGGAAACATTTCGCCCCATCCAGACAGAAGTTTCCTCGAGGAAACTCTCCTACAAGGGCCCCAAGCGAGCTCAAGCTAGCGAAACCCCGTTCTGCCGCAATGTCTCCAGCACGGTTTGCAAAGCCTTCTGCAACTGCTCGTCACTGGCACCGCCACCTGTAGGCAAATGGAGAGTTACACCCTGACGAGTAACGGATTTGACCGCTAGGATCGGTCGGCCAAACTGCCCTGCAATTTCAATCCGCGTATCGGCCACTCGAGCTTTAGGGGCGCTCGACGCGTCCATCAGGCGCTTGAGGACAACAGCACCAGCAAGCGGTGGGGAAGCAATGGCAGAGGCCGCCGCGTTCGAAGTGGCAATGGCACCCGCTTCGGCAACGATTGCCTGGGCGCGATTATGGTCGTCCAACGCACTCGCTAGAGCATAAGCGGGATTCAGTGTCAGTTCGCTTAGATCAGAGAACGCAGACAGCACGGTGTCCGGAATTGTGGCGGCCTTGAGCATTTTGGACAACCAGCCCTTGGACAGCTTCAAGCGTTCGGCCATGCGCACCGCCTTGCCGCCATAATGGGCTTCAAGCGCCGCAGCATAGTTGCGCGCTCGCTCGATATCCGAGACATCCTTGCGCGCGCGGTTCTCAATGTCGGCGAGACGGAAAGCTGCCTCGTCATCCAGATCGGCGACCTGGGCGAGCAGCTTCATTTCCGGATAAGAGTTGGCGCGCAGCCACGAGATCGCAAAATGCCGCCGGGTGCCCGCGATCACCTCATAGTCATAGTCGGGATCACCGCTGACATGGCGCACCACGACAGGAACCTTCTGACCACCCTCGGCGAGGATTGAGTCGATCAGATCTTGCACCGCCTCAACCGAGAGACGCTCCTGAATTCGAGCATTACCAGCCCAGAGGCGCACCCTGGCCGGATTGATCAGAAGCTGGGTGACCTGCCGAACCTCACCCGATGCCGCGCGCGCAAGTGCATTCTCTCGGCCAAGTAGACTCAAGCCGGCCCTGTTGCTGGCACGCGCTGGTCCGGCAATGTGCGGGGCAGGGGAGGGGTCATCTTCAACTACCAAGGGAATCGCCGGGCTTTCCGCGGGAGCGGGTGCCTCATCGGCAAGGAGACCGGCCAGATAATCGCTTTGCTTGCGGGCCATCAGACAAACTCCCCCATCCAGCGTTCCCGAAAGATAGTCGAACATAACATGAACATCAATTCCCGAGCAGGCATCCTATCCATTGACCACTGCCTCCTCGCTCGCGGGCGCCGCTATACCCCAGCCGCGCCGCACCATGGCTTCCACCTGGCCCAGGGCTTCGTCGAGGTTGGCCCGGCAGCGTTTGTGGGTGCGCGGTGTGCCGATAGGGCGCTCAAGCTCGTACACGGTCATCATGCGTAAAGCCGCATGGCTGATTTCTGCGCTTTCAAGGATCGGGACTGGCAAAAGCGCAGGACCGAACGTCTGTTCCATGATTTGCCGCACCATGGCGTGACTGGGATCATTGGAATCGAATTTGGAACAGATCAGCCGAATAAAATCATACTCAACTTCGATTCCCGCCTGCGCGAGCTGCGAGGTCACCTGATCCATCATCGAGAGGAACTGAACCGTGGAACAGAAATCGGGCGTCGTCGCTGCCATTGGTACCAGCAAAGCATTGGCCGCCTGCATCACCGCTAGGCTGATCGTGCCGAGGGCAGGGGGAGGATCGAGGATGACGATGTCATAGTCGCGCGCGAGATCCTGCAAACCGCGTTTCAGCTTGCGAAAGCGCGATGCGAGGACCGAGCCGCCGTCTGCCCCGGATGCCGCGAGCTCATATTCCACGTCGAACAATTCCAGGTTTGACGGAATCAGGTCGACGTTCGGCCACGGGGTCTTCTGGACGGCATAGAGCAGGTCAGTCTGTGTCGGATCGATCGACAAATAGGGGTAAAGCGTCTGCTCGCGGGCTATGTTGAAATGCGGATTAAAGCCGAACAGCGTCGTAGTCGTCGCTTGGCTGTCGCAGTCGACCACAAGCACCCGATAGCCTTGAACGCCGAAGTAGTGCGCAAGATGTGTCGTGACAGTCGACTTGCCGACACCACCTTTGAAATTCTGCACAGCAATGATTGCAGGTCGGTCGAGTGGCGCTCGGGCAGGCGAAGCACCCAGAACATCGCGCATATTGAGAAGTGCTTCGATCGAATAGCCCGGTCGGCGACCATTTTCGGTGGGCGGGGGAGGCGGTAGTCGACCGTCGTCCTCGGCCATCCGGATGCGATTGGTCGAACAGCCAAGTAGTGCTGCAGCTTCGGCGATGCCATAGCGCACAGAAAGCGCCTTGCGACTCTCGGGAAGGAACGCCTGTCGCCGCAGCCGCTCGATCATCTTTTCGCCAGCCTCAGCCATTTCGGCAATGCGGGAGACTTCTGAATTCATAACTGCCCCGATGCGCGCGAATGAATGTTTTTGTGCATATAGCAAGTCAAATTCATTCAGTCCAGCGCGGGGAAGTTTGAACTAGAAGCCGCCGTTGCGTCGATCTTGGCACGCGGGGAGGGGAGGGGGACTGAGCTCGATGCCCATGTCCCTTGTTCGCAACAGACCCACAGCTGAGCTCCGGTCCCTGGTCCACCGTCTTGGCGGTACCTGGTCCGGCGACACCGCCATGTGCGCTTGCCCGGCCCATGCCGACAGAACCCCGTCGCTGTCGGTCCGCCAGGGGGACCGAGGCATACTCGTCACCTGCCATGCGGGCTGCGATGCCAGAGACGTTCTGCGCGAACTTGCACGCATCGAGCACCTGCCAGACTTTCGTCGTGCTATCGTTGAGAAAGCAACGGGTGGTCCCGGCGAAGCCCATCTCGCCATCTGGCGCGCGGCCAATGCCATCGAGGGAACGCTCGCCGAGCGTTACATCCGCGACACACGTGGCATCTGGGCGCCGCTCAGCGATGTCCGATTCCACCCACAATGTCCGCGAGGGCAGGGGGCCTTTGCCAGATTCGAGCCCGCGCTCTTGGTCGCCATGCACAAGCTTGGCGAAATCGCCGCGATCCAGCGGATATTCCTCGATCCCGGCACGGCCAACTGGACTGAAAAGCTCTGTCTCGGGCAGGCAATTGGGGCGGCCTGGACCAATGGGCCTCCCGCTCGAACCATTGGCCTGTGCGAAGGGTTCGAGACGGCTGCCGCCTACATGTCGCTGACCGGCATTCAGGCCTGGGCGACCATGGGGGCCAAACGGTTCCACCAACTGACCATACCATCAGATGTCGAGACGCTGATCCTGCTTGCCGACAACGACACCGAAGGCCGGCGTGCCCGTGATCGTGCCTGGGAGGCATACAAACGCCCGGGCCTCACCATCGAGACCGAATGGCCACCGGGCGGCATGAACGACTGGGCGCAGCTCCTGAAGCGGTGAGGGGAGGGGGGACGAAGGGATGCGGTCGTTGTTGGCCGTTCCCGGGAGAATTCCATGACCTCTACGATTTCGCGTTCCGCCGCGATCCTTGCTGCCGCCCAGACCCTTGCCGCCAAGATACTCCTCGCCATTCCGGTCGACCGTGCCGCGCTCACCCAGGCCATGACCGAGGCCGCCGGCGGCAGCGATGCAGATGGCTTTTGGCAGCAGCGCGACAGTTTCGAGGCGCTTGAGGCGGCGATTACGCTGACTGCGCACGAACTTACCTCAAGATGCGACGGCGCATCGGCAATCCGGACACTGGAAGCGATCACGCGCGAGCTTCCTACCCATACCGTGCGCAGCGAGGACCAGATCGAGTATCAGCAGTTCTCGACCCCGCCCGCACTCGCCATGCTCGCCATCCAGCTGGCGCGGTTGACATCTGAGGACGTGTTCCTCGAGCCGAGCGCTGGCACCGGGATCATCGCCTCATTGGCACGCCCGCATGTCGCCACCACCCTGGTCAACGAACTCGAACCTACGCGCGTCGGGATCCTGGAAGGTCTGTTCCCGGCTCTGCCCGTCACCCGGCACGACGGGGCCAAGATCAGCGCGCTGCTATCAGGGATGACGCGTCCGAGCGCTATCATCATGAACCCGCCGTTCTCAATCTCGCAATCGCGTGGGCAAGACGCCAACACGGCGGCACGGCACCTGCGATCAGCGCTCGACCATCTGCTGCCCGGCGGGCGCGTCGTCGCGATCATGCCTGACTGGTTCACACCGTCTGCCAAATACGCACATGCTTTTCGCCATACCCTAGAAGGCGCGCGGATTGTCCTCTCACTGCGCCTCGATAAGGGCGCCTATGCCAAACACGGCACCTCTATCGCGGTCCGGGTGTTCGTGATCGACAAGGTTGCGGGCGACATATCGGTCTCGACCATCAACCGGCAAAGCCCGCTCGAACTCTACGAGGCAATTCCCGTCATCCCGCCGCGTGCTTCGCTGCGCGAATCCACGCCGCCCTCAGTCCCCCGCGCCGGCAAGCTGAGCTTCTTCCGGGCGGTGAAAAGCGGGCCTGCGCGCCCTGTCGTGATCCGGTCCCCGCAAACCAACGAGGTTAAACCCGTTGCCTATATGGTTCTCGATGAGCCGGCCCCAATGGGCGAGCAGCGCGGTGTCTATGCAGATTACCGGCCATCGCGACTGGTTCTGCCCGAAGCAGGCGAGCACCCAACGCACCTCGTCGAATCCGCCGCCATGGCGTCGATCGCTGCGCCCAGACCGCAATATGTGCCCAATCTGCCCGAGCGCACCGTCACCGCGCGCCTGCTGTCAGCCGCACAGCTTGAAACCGTGATCTATGCAGGCGAGGCCTGGTCGCGCGAGCTGCATGGACGCTTCACCCATCCGCCCAGCGAAGTTGCGCTCAAGGAGGACCCAGATGGCGAGGCCTACCGCACTGGTTTCTTCCTCGGTGACGGCACCGGGGCGGGGAAGGGGCGACAGGCGGCAGCCTGCATTCTCGACCAGTGGTTGCGCGGTAATCGCCGTCATATCTGGATCAGCAAGAATGCGCCGCTGCTCGAAGACGCCCAGCGCGACTGGACAGCAATCGGTGGTCTGCCTGCCGACATTCTTGAACTGTCGCGCTGGAAGATTGGCGAAGAGATCACCGCGCCTGAGGGCATCCTGTTCGTTCCCTATGGCACGCTGCGTTCGTCCCGTGTCGAAGACACGCGCCTTGATCAGATCGTGCGCTGGGCCGGATCCGACTTCGAGGGCGTCATCGTGTTTGACGAAGCCCATGAAATGGGCGGTGTGGCGGGCGGGGAAGGGGCCCTGGGGCAGAAGGAGGGTTCATTGCAGGGCATTGCCGGGGTGCTGCTGCAAAACACCCTCCCGCGCGCCCGTGTGCTCTATGCCTCGGCCACCGGGGCTTCCGATGTCAACAACCTCGCCTATGCGGTGCGGCTTGGCCTGTGGGGGCCGGGCACGGCTTTTGCGGGCCGTGAGCAGTTCATCAGCGAAATCCGCGATGGCGGTATCGCCGCGATGGAGCTGGTAGCCCGCGATCTTAAGGCCTCGGGGCTCTATCTTTCGCGCGCGCTGAGCTTTGGGGGCATCGAATACGACATCCTGCGCCACGAACTCACGGCCCAGCAGATTGCCATCTATGACAAGTATGCAGAGGCTTGGACCATCATCCACCAGCACCTCGAGGACGCGCTGGAACTGACCGGCGTGGTCGACCCATTGGAGAACCGCACGCTCAACAGCGGTGCCAAGGCTGCTGCGCGCAGCCGGTTCGAGGGCACCAAGCAGCGGTTCTTTGCCCAGGTACTGCTCTCGCTCAAATTGCCTTCAATCTATCCGGCGGTCGATGAGCATCTGGCAGCGGGCGAAAGCGTCGTCGTCCAGCTTGTCAGCACCGCGGAATCGATCCTCAACCGGCGGCTTAATGAGCTCGATCCCGAGGAACGCGAGGCGCTCGATCTGGACCTGTCACCCCGTGAGGCCATTGCCGATTACCTCACCCGCGCGTTCCCGACCAGGCAGATGGAGGAATATGTCGACGAGCTTGGCGATGTCCGCTCAAGGCCGATGTGGGACGAGGCCGGGAACCCGGTCTATAACCCGCAAGCCGAAGCGGCACGGGCCAATTTGATCGAACATATCTGCGCGATGCCGCCGATCCCGACCGCGCTCGATGCCCTGCTTGAACATTACGGCACCAGTGCTGTTGCCGAGGTGACCGGACGGTCGAAGCGGCTTGTCCGCGATGCACACGGACAGCAGCGCCTCGAAAGCCGATCACCGCGCACCAACCTTGCCGAAACCACCGCGTTCATGACCGGCGCCAAGCGCATCCTGATCTTCTCGGACGCCGGCGGTACGGGACGCAGCTATCACGCCAGCCTCGATGTCAAAAACCAGCAGCGCCGCGTCCATTTTCTGCTTGAACCTGGATGGCGCGCCGACCGGGCGATCCAAGGGCTGGGCCGCACGCACCGCACCCATCAGGCTTGTCCGCCGCTGTTCCGCCCCGTTACCACCGACTGCAAGGGCGAAGCCCGGTTCACCAGCACCATTGCGCGGCGACTCGATGCGCTGGGGGCGCTCACGCGCGGGCAGCGCCAGACCGGGGGGCAGGGCATGTTCGACGCCGCCGACAACCTCGAGAGCAGTTATGCCAAGCATGCGGTGCACGACTGGTACGGGCTTCTCACCACCGGCAAGCTTAAGAGCACCAGTTTTGCCGAATTCCAGACGATGAGCGGGCTCGAACTTACCGACCAGGACGGTGTGCTGCGCGAGGATCTGCCGCCAATCCAGCGCTGGCTCAATCGCCTTCTTGCCATGAAGATCGCGGTGCAGAACGCCATCTTCGACGAGTTCCTAACCCTTGTCGAAACCCGCGTTGCGGCCGCCAAGGAAGCTGGGACATTCGACATTGGCGTCGAGACGATCTCGGTTGAGGCCTGCCAGGTGCTATCGGATACGGTAATCCGAACCGACCCCGTGACCGGCGCGACCTCCCACCTCCTCGAACTGTCGCTCACCCAGCGCCGCAAGGTCCTGTCGCTTGAGCGGGTGCTCAAGTTGGCGTCCTACGATGACAAGCCACTGTTCCTGCGCAACGAGAAGTCGGGGAAGGTCGCACTGGCAATCCGGGCTCCGTCGCACATGGACGAGGAAGGCAACACCATCCACCGGCACGAACTCGTCCGCCCCTTGCGCAGCGAATACCTTCACGCCGAACGCCTTGCAGAATCGGCGTGGGAAACCGCGTCGGAGGCAGAATTCGCGAAGCTTTGGGAAGCGGAGTACGCCGCCGACGAAAGCCAGTTGGTCACCGAGACGGTGTACCTGGCGACCGGCTTGCTACTGCCCATTTGGGGTGCGCTTCCGAAGGAAGACCTCACGGTCAACCGCATTGTCGACAAATCGGGCGCTTCCTGGCTCGGCCGCCATGTCCACGACCTTTACGTCGACGCGACCCTCGAGAAGCTCGGGGTCAGTCGCAAGGTGCCGACCGATCCGGCTAAAATTGCAGCCGCCATCCTCGGCGGGGGCACCTGGAAGGCGCCGCACCCACTCAATTTCACCATTCGCACATCCCGCGTGAACGGTTCCCGAAGGATCGAGATTGCGGGTGCCGAAGCTGCCCGTATTCCCGAACTCAAGGCTAAGGGTTGCTTCACCGAGATCATCGCTTACAAGACGCGGGTGTTCGTGCCCCTCGATCGGGCGGACGCGATCATCACCAGCATTGCGGTCCAGACCTGAGCAATCAGGTAAGTCGTGCTGAGGGTACCCGTCTGATGGGCGGCGCGTTTCACGCCATCAAGCAGGCGATATCTGCATAATTGAAACGACGGCGATGTTCGACCTTTAGGACTGTCCGGATTCAGGGACAAATCGCGGGTAAGCAGTCACCGGTGCAGGCCAGATTGGTTCTCGGCAACGAAAACGCGAGCGAATTAGCCGCCCACCCTGGGCGCGACAATTACCGAATGCGCCTGAATGGTGGCGCCATTGGTGGTTTGCAGAATTTTGCTTCGGGACTGATAATCCAGATGCCACCACAAGCCGAGTAGGACGGCTGCGACCGCCGCCATGAGGAGCCCGGCGTGGGCCTTCCTCGATCTAAGAGGCGAGCTTCGCGTGCTTTTGGCCTCGGAATTTTGAGGGGCGTCCATTGCTTGTGGTTCGATCAAATAACCACTTTGCGCCGTGTCCATAGAGTGCCAGTGACGGATCCCGTTCGGAAGCTCGGCTCCGCGGCAGGGGGATCACGATTTCAGCTCCGATCCGTGGGTGCGAAGCAGAAAGTTGACGATCGACTGACCGAAAGCGTCGTTCTGATCACCAACGACCATGTGCGTCGCATTCGCAATGTCGCTGTATGCCGCGTGGGGGACGAGACCCTGGAAATGCTTGACGGCTTCCGGCGAGACGAGGTCGCTCGAACCGCCCCGGATCAGATGCACGGGCAGTTTGAGGCTGGCCGCCGCTGCACTGAGTTCAGCGCTCCCTTGATCGCTGGAGTCCCCGCGGCGCCGCATCATTCCGTCGATGAACGCCGGATCCCAATGCCAGTAATAGCGTCCATCCTCCTTGCGGCGCAGGTAGTTTGCGAGCCCGGACGATGCCTTTCGGCTCGGCCGGTGCGGCATATACTCGGAAATGACCCGTGCGGCTTCCTCCGTCGAGGCGAAACCCTCACGCGCATGAGCGGTCATGAAACCGACGACGCGGGCGACGCCGCCGGGTTCCATCTGGGGCGTGATGTCGACCAAGGTGAGCGAGCTGAAACTTCCCGGTGCGCATTCTCCCTCAGCCATAATCCCGGCTATTCCGCCAAGGGACGCGCCGATTATGGCTGGCTTTTTCCCGATCGCCGAAGCGATCGCGACGAGATCTGCCGCAAAATCGGAAATATGATAGGCCCCATCACTCGCCCATGCACTTTCGCCATGCCCGCGCAGATCGACCGCAATCGTCCGGAATCCGTGGCTGGCGAGTAGCTCGGTCACGGCTTTCCACGCTCTGCGCGTTTGCCCGCCTCCGTGCGCCAGAATGACCGGAAAGCCGCGTTCCGGGCCATTTATCGACGCCGCAATGGTAAGGCCCGACTGACCGGCGAATGTGATTGATTGATCCGACATGACGGCATTATACTGTAAGGCGATTTACAAAAAAGTCTATTTAATATTCGAGTTTGGCGCCAGTCACCTGAATCTAGAGTTCGTGGCATATTGTATGATCTGCCTTTTGGCAGAAGTGACGTGATGTGGTGGGCGGTGACGTGACCCCCTGATTTTCCTCCACGCATGATTAGAGTCCGGCCCTGAAGGAAGGACGGACGATGAAGCGATTGAGGTTCACGGAAGAGCAGATCATTGGCGTGCTGAAGGAGGCCGAGGCCGGCGCCACGGCGTGTCCGACGCGACGATCTACAACTGGAAGGCCAAGTATGGTGGCCTGGAGGTCTCGGAGGCGAAGCGGCTGCGGGCGCTCGAGGATGAGAACGCCAAGCTGAAGCGGCTGCTGGCCGAGACGATGCTGGACAACGCGGGCCTGAAGGATCTTCTCGCAAAAAATGTATGACCCGCCCTGCCCATGCAAGGGCCGTTTGGTGTTGACGGTGCCAGTCTGCACAAATGTATCCGGCCTCTCGCGAGTGGACCGCTGTTGCGGCCAGGCCTTGATGAGATCCGCGCGTATCGTTCCCAGATAAATGCTTCGGGCTGATGGCCCGTTTTTTTGACGGGGCTTACGATACGCAGGTCAACTGTTTCGTCATCACGCTCACGAACCTCGCAGTCTGTGGCGGTCCGGATCAGCCGAAGGCTGGATCCCTCCGCTCGTAACTGGCTCCCGGCTTTGTCAACACGACCCACAGGATGCGGGCGATTTTAGCAGCCAAGGCAACGGTGACCTTGTTCTT
>RFPL01000050.1 GCA_009926135.1 Sphingomonadaceae bacterium | reverse complement strand
CTCATCGGTCATCTTTGTCATCTGAGACCCAAACATATCACCAACAAACTTGATAGAATCTTTGATATCTGTTTGAGCATTGACATCAGCAATTCCATCCATATATTTCTCGGCCATATCTGGAGTTCTGTACTTACCTTGAGAAACAATCTTATAAGTCTCAGATATGCCTTTCTGTATAGACAGAGATTGATTTAACCACCAGTCAGCAAAGGAAAGTCTATTTGTCTTCTTAGATGCTCCCTTAACCTTGCTGATGGCGGCTCTTACGGGAGAAGAAA
Source organism: Sphingomonadaceae bacterium (assembly GCA_009926135.1). Taxonomy (GTDB): domain Bacteria; phylum Pseudomonadota; class Alphaproteobacteria; order Sphingomonadales; family Sphingomonadaceae; genus Novosphingobium. The sequence continues at coordinate 3,049 of RFPL01000050.1, read as the reverse complement.
CTTGTCCTAGTAAACCTTGCTCAATGTTACCCCATAAAGACAAAGGTGTGGTAGAAATAGAAAGAAGTGCACGTGTAGAGAAGGATGTTAAAACATCATTCCAGTAACGCAACTTGAACTTCTCCAAAACATCCATTAAAGCATCTCCGGCTTTGTAGAAATCAGCCTCTGCATTCAACATTTGTGTGAAGGATGCATCATCTTTCTCGGTAGAAAAGGTTTGTCTAGCCTCATCGTACACATCCTTTTTCAAGTTGTAGTCCTGAACTAATTTTTTAATTTTTGCTTTAGACTCCGCTGAGATTCTGATAGGTCCTTTTTCAATTGAACCAATGACCAAATCAGACATATCCTTCTTGGCCATACGAGCCATAACCAAGATACGACCTGCTATACTAGTCAATTGAGAGAAGTTTGTAAGGGCTTGAGGGATCTGATCTACGTTTTTACCTTTTAAGTGTTCCGCTAAAGCATTAGCTGCTTCGGTTAATCCACTCTCCTTAATGGTTTTAACCATGTGCTCTATCAATATATTTGCATCGATAAAGCTAAAGTCTGTAAAGTTATCCGTAAGATCTGAGACCGTTTGCATAACTTTTATGCTGCGAGTATCTTCGGCTACCTCGTTCAAATCTTGTGCTGGGTATCTTGACTCTAAAATAGCATTTTGAACTGTTTGGCGATAAGTCTTTCCAAAAGCATCGAATAGTTCTTGTTGACTGAACAAGTTTCTATTCATCGCTGTGAAGATTTCCAAATCAGCATAACCCAAACCGATTAGCTCGGAACGCAACTGTTCTACAGATACAGGATTAGCACCTAAGTAGTCCTCAATTTCTTTTAATCTTATCTCCTGGGCCTCAGAGTATCTGTCTGCCACTTCCTTGCCCATCTCAGCAATTGCTTGATTGTAAGCCTCTTGAATATTACCACGACCTAACTCATTTCCGATCTGATTGTAAGAATAGCCTTGAGCAAGCAAGTTCTTCATTGCTTCTGTAGCAGTCTTACCTGCTGTTATATCTGCATCGTACTCTGTTTTAATATTGGTTGGAACTAGTTGTGATTTGGTGCGAATTTGACTATTCTTCTCATTTACAAATTTATTCGCCTCACCGTAATACCAATACATATCGCCAGTGCGTGGGTTTGCAATTATCTTACCGTCCTCATACACCATTACATTAGGAGCAGGAGCACCGTAAGATGGTCTCAATGGTCCTTTTTCTAAAGTGTACTTTTGAGATTTGACTTTATTCTTTGCTTCAAATCGCAATCCCCAACCGTATTGCTGATTACGTTCTGCGATATCTTGCTCATTATAGGTTGTATCAAAGTACTTGTCAAGAACAGAATTTATTTCATCTAGAGCAGTAGCACCCTTAACTTTTTTAGTGATAAAATTACGGATGATATTTTTTAACTGCTCAAAAATAGATTCTCCTTTTACTTTAATACTCTTAGTGGCAGGAATAGAATCTAAAAACTCAGCAAATGCGGTATTGGTGAATGCATAAGTAATCAACTCTTCCAAATCAGCAGTTTTTCGATAATTATCAGTTCTTGATTCCTCTTCTGTAGAACCTAAATAATCTGTTACTGTTTCTTCTTCTGATACTTCTCTTATGAAACCAATTATAGTTTTAACTTCTTCTGAGGCCGAATCATAATTCTCATCTACTTTAGCCATTACAGCTTCCATATCTTTGAATACATCATACCTATTTCTAATACCTTTGCTAAGCAAACCATGAATAATTTCATGATTTAAAAGTTCTGCGAATTCATCATAGTTTTGTATATATTCCTTTAGTGCAAAAGAGTTCAGTTGAATATTATCAAATTCCCAAGACCCCACTGCTCCATAAGGAAGTGGCTCATTTGAAACTGTTATACCATTACGAGCCGCCATTTCATAGAGATTAACATATTTGTCAAAAATCTCCTGGGGTAATAATTCTTCTGCTATCTCTAAGGCCGTTGGAAAATTCTTATTTTCAATTCTCTTTTCAAACTTAGCAAAATCACGAACGATATTTTCTTTGTAATTTTCAGATATTTTCTGACTCTTGGTGATAATTACTCCGTTTGCTCCGAATGTGGTATTCTTAACTACATTTGCTTTATCTCCCAATAAAGATTGAACATAGTCAACCAACTCATTTCCATCGAATCCTTTTTGGAATACTTCTACATCTTTACCATCTTGTCTGCGAGTAATAATAAGACTCTTTTCTTCTGCTCCCGGTACTGCATTCTTAGCACCATTTACATCACCAGACCACTTACGGGTACTAATGACTGCCTTACCATTGGTGTTCAACTTATCAAAGATGTCCATAACGATAGCGTCACGAATATCTTTTGGAACCACATTCAATACGTTCAACGACACAATGCCGTCATATTTTTTAGCAATTTGATCTGAGGCCGTATATGTAGCCTCTTCCTTACCTTGCCATCTTTCGGGGTTTGGTTCGTATGAGTCAACCTTACGACCTAAAGTATTTGACATAGCGTCTGTTCCGAGACCCAAACCTGCACCATAATCCAAAACATCCCCTTGGATATCTTTGATCAAGTTGGCGGCCTTTACATAAGAACCAGTTGTTGTTGCAACTTGCGTAGTACCACTGGCTTTCTCAGAACGAACCTTTTGTGATTTATTAATCGCTTGATCGATTTCCGATTTAGCCTTTGCCTCTGTAACAATAGGTTCGGTTACGTCTGTAGACATTGTAGAACGACCGCCCATATAGCCCAAGTAACGTGATTTTGCACCTTCCCCATATTTGGCAATATAATCTTCATACGTAAGGGTTTTACCTTGCTTATTTGTAACCTTAGGGAAAACATCTACAGCGTTGTATGCGTTTTTAAATACAAGCGTTTCTACGGGCTCAGAAGAGCGAATCACCCAGGGGTAAGATGGATGGTAATCGGGATCACCAGGCTGAGGTTGCACAGCGGTCAAATCACCCTTTGTGCGGATGGTCAAAAGAATGTCTCCATACTCAAAACCTTGTGTAATTGGTTCAGCCAAACCATT
>RFPL01000049.1 GCA_009926135.1 Sphingomonadaceae bacterium | reverse complement strand
TGAAAAAACTATTTATACTTTCCGTTCTAGTCACTATGATGACTTCTTTAAGTGCTCAATGCTACAAAGTTGACACTGTAACTAACACATCTTCCGTAAAACAAATAGCTGATAGGGCTGTAGAGTTTGGAGCTAAAGCAACTTTAGAGGAACTTATTGCTGATAAGTACTCTCTCTGTGATTCTGGTAGTATTATTACCGGAGAAATCGTATCAATTGCTATACCTGAACAGGTATTAAATATTGTAGGTATGCAATTCTTACAACGTAAATATATTATAGTTACCCAAGTTACTATTGATGGAAAGACATATAAAGGTGAAGATTCTAAGACTATGTATTTAAATGCTATGTTTTTAGAAGTAGGAGTAATACCTCATAATAAGAAGGTTTTCTACAAGACTTTGCAGCATTCTTTAAAAAATGCCGTAAATTAATAGTAAGAGGTAAATTATAATGTCGCAGATAGAAAATATAGCAGCAGAATTAAGTTTATGGGCAAATGAATCAGAGATACTATATTCAAAAACAAATGATTTAGTATTTAGAAATATATCTCAACATTTAAATTTACTATCCGCTTATACTTATAGATTATTAAATGAACCGGGTACTGGTGTAACATCATTTAATACAAGAACCGGTGCTGTATCATTATTATCTAGTGATGTTACATCAGCTTTAGGTTATACTCCGGTTACACAAGCAAGAACATTAACAATAAATGGTGTAACATATGATCTATCAGCAAATAGATCCTGGACTATATCAACATCTACACCAAATCTAGATCAAGTAACTACAGTAGGTAATACTACAACTAATGCTATTACCGTAGGTGGATTAACAGTTGGACAAGTAGGTGGAAGTGGGACTATAAATTTTCCTACTACAATAAGTGGATTTGGAGTATCTATATATACTCAATATGCTAGTAATACTTTAAATATTGTTGCAGGAGGTGGATTGTTTCAGTTTAATGGTGGTGGAAGAACACTTACTTCAAACTTTAATACTACCATAACTGGAAGTACTGGAGCTGCAGCATTGGTTGTTCAGCAAGGTAATGCCGCATGGTCTCCTGTTGCAGACTTCAATGGATCTGCTGGAACTGCGTTAAGGGTAAATACTAATGGTAATATTCTCATTGGTACAACTACAGATTCTGGTTATAAGTTGGATGTAAACGGTACAATAAGAACTACAGGAGCAAGTACAAATGGAGTTGCATTTTATGATGGAACATATGGAGCAAAGGTTTCTATGGTTGGTTATGTATTTACTATTGCAAGAGAAGGAGCTAATGGTCCTACTCAATATAGTTTTAAATACAGTGATGCTAGCGATGCTCTGTATTTAGCAAATACAGCAATTAGAGGAGTTCCGGCATATGATGCCGTAATGATGTCTAGAAGTGTTTATGCTCCTCACAATGGAGGATTTGGATTTATAACTTATGGAGGGACAACTCAATACAAAGCAATCCAAGCATTATACACGGATAACAATACTAGTGGTGTAGCATTCAACTTCAAAACAGGAGGTACGGATACAGAGGTAATGAGAATTACTTCTGGAGGTAGTTTAACAACAACTACATCTAAATTCCAAGTAAACGGAGTTTCTAGATTCCAAGATCCAGGATCAAACTCTGCTGTAATATTAACTTATGGTACAGGAGGATGGATTCAAGTAATAGATGTAGGTAATACAGAAGCAATAAGATTAAGAACAGGAGGTGCATCTTATATTAATACAGGTCAGAACTTTCTAATTGGAACTACAACTGACTCAGGTTATAAACTAGATGTTAATGGAACAGGAAGATTTACTAACACTGTTTTAATAAATAGTTCTTATGTAAGTGGAGGTGCAGTTGCAAATATATTAAATGTAAATTATGCTGATAATTCAAATGCGATTACTGTTTTAGAAGGAACAGTTAAAAGAGTAATTTTAGGAAATACTACTACTGGTGACGTACAAATAGATGGAATATTAGTATGTGCAAACAACACAGCAACTGCAGCAGCATTGAGATTGGGATCATTCAATTTCAGAGTTCAAGGAAACGGACAGACCGCATTTAGAGATGATTCTACAAATGCTTTTGTAACAGCGTCTGCGTTAGTAGAGATGGTCTCCACAGCAAAAGGATTCCTACAACCAAGGATGACCAATGCTCAAGCAGTAGCAATAACTTCTCCAGCAACTGGTCTTCAACTTTATGATACAACCAACAACAAAAATTTACTCTATAACGGAACTGCTTGGCAGAACATAGCAACTGAAAGTTGGGTCTCAGCACAAGGATATGCAGTAGGTACTCCAACTTTAGATCAAGTTGTTACTGCAGGAAATAGTGTTGCAAATAATGGAATAACAATTACTAAAGCATCTGGAGCAACCTTGACTCTTAATCCTGGGAACTCAGATAATGCTATTGTAATTAACAATAATGGATTTATAAAATTCACAGCTAGCGCTGATTCCTTTATTAGAGGTAGCTCAACAACCTTTAGTATTTTAGATGCTAGTTATGTATCAAAGGTTCAATTTCACTGGGGAGGAAGTGCTTCATTCATAAACACGGGAGGAAATCTTCTCATAGGCACTACTACCGATTCAGGATATAAGTTAGATGTTAATGGCACAATACGTTCTTCTAGTGTAATATCTGGACTACAACTAACAAACACAAACTCTAATCCTGTAATTGGGTCTGATGGATCAAACATTGCGTTAGGGATAAACTTTGCTTCTAGGATAGTTATGGCTGGTACCAATATTGACTTTATTGCAAATTCGGTAGCCGTAGCAAGATTTGCTAGTTCTAATGGTGGAGTATACATTGGTGGAGCAGTAGTACCAACAGCAAAGTTACAAGTATCAGGCTCAATTACTGCGACCTCAGCACTTGCACAAGGAGTATACTTCAACAACACTTTAGTAGCTGCTGCAAATAACGATGTACTAGTTGGTTTGGATATCAACCCGACCTTTACATCTGGTGCTTTTACAGGAGTAAGTAGTTATGCATTAAGGGTAAATAGTGGACAAGTATTATTTAATGCTTATGGTGCTTATAATACAGGCACTCCTACTTTAAGAATTGAAAATGTAGATACAAATAACGTTGCCATACAAGTTAAAGGTAATATAGCTAATTATAAATATTATTGGATTTATGATAGTACAACTTCAGAGGGAATTTACAAAACAGACCAAGGAAGGATTGATTTATACGGAGGAACAAGTGTAGGATTTGGTTTTGTTAATAACTATGGTAGACTTTTTACAATAGGAGGTACTACAGGAAATGTTCTTATTAATACTACAACAGACTCTGGTTATAAGTTAGATGTTAATGG
>RFPL01000048.1 GCA_009926135.1 Sphingomonadaceae bacterium | reverse complement strand
TGTGGGAGGGGGCTTGCCCCCGATTGCGGAGTGTCAGTTTGCATTTTTGTTTCTGATCTACCGCTATCGGGGGCAAGCCCCCTCCCACATTGAGTCCTTACGGGGCATGGAGTCAGCGTTGTTTCATGCGGTCGATAACCACGGCCAGCAGCAGGATGGAGCCGCGGATTACATACTGGTAGAAGGTGTCGATGTTCTTCAGGTTCATCGCGTTTTCGATGATCGCCAGGATCAGCACACCCGCGATCACGTGGCGGATCATGCCGATACCGCCGCTCAGCGACACGCCGCCCAGTACGCAGGCCGAGATGACGGTCAGTTCGAAACCCTGGCCGATCATCGGTTGGCCCGAGGTCATGCGTGAGGCCAAAATCACGCCGGCCAGGGCACCGATCAGGCCGTGTACGGCGAAGATCAGGATCTTGGTGCGGTCCACATTCACGCCCGCCAGCAGCGCCGCTTCCGGGTTGCCGCCGATGGCCATGGTGTTGCGCCCATAGGTGGTGTAGTTGAGCAGCCAGCCGAAAAACACGAAGCACGCCAGGGTGATCAGGATCGGCACCGGCACGCCGAACAGTTGGCCGTTACCGAAGATAAAGAACTGCTCCTGGGACACCCCCACCGCTTTGCCGTCGGCAAAAATGTAGGCCAGGCCGCGCACGATTTGCATGGTTGCCAGCGTGGTGATCAGCGCGTTGACCCGCAGTTTGGCGATCACGATGCCGTTGATCAGCCCCACCACCAGGCCCATCAGCAACGCCGCGCCAATGCCCAGCATGACGCTGTCGGTGTCGCGCATGACGATGGCCGCGACCACCCCGGCGCAGGCGATTACCGAGCCCACCGACAGGTCAAAATGCCCCGAGGCCAGGCAGAACAGCATGGTGCAGGCGGCGATGCCCACGGTGGAAATCGCCAGGCCCAGGCCGCGCATGTTCAGCGGCGAGAGGAAGTTGTCGATCAGCAAGGCGCACAGCACGAAGATGGCGATGGCCGCCAGCAGCATTGCCCAGTTGTCGAGCAAGGCGCGCATGTCCAGGGGTTTGCGTGCCGTGGGCAGCGCGTTGTTTTGAGTGGTCATGGTTTTCTCTCAGTTCGTCACGCGGCGCGGCAAGGCCAGTTGCAGCAGGTTGGATTCAGTGGCGTGTTCGCGCGGGTGTTCGCCGCGCAGCGCGCCTTCGCACAGCACCAGGATGCGGTCGGCGATGCCCATCACTTCCATCAGGTCGCTGGACACCACGATCACCGCGATGCCCTGCGCCGCCAGGTTGTGGATGATCTGGTAGATCTCGGCCTTGGCGCCGATGTCGATGCCGCGGGTCGGTTCGTCGAGCAACAACACTTTCATCGGCATCGACAGCCAGCGGCCCAAAATGGCTTTCTGCTGGTTGCCGCCGGAGAGGTACAGGATCTTCTGCGCGGCGTTCGGGGTTTTGACTTTCATCGCCTGGATCTGGTGCGCGGCGTTGCCCTTTTCCCAGCCCTCGCGCAGCAGCCAGCCGAACCGCGAGTGGGCGCCACGGGCACTGATGTTGATGTTTTCGGCCACGCTGGACAGCGGGATGATGCCTTCCTTTTTGCGGTCTTCGGGGCACAGCAGCACCCCGGCGGCGATGGCGTCGCGCGGCGAGCGCAACTGCAATGGCTCACCCTCCAACTCCAGGCTGCCGGCGCTGGCACGTTCCAGGCCGCTGAGCAGACGGAACAGCTCCGTACGCCCGGCCCCCACCAGGCCGAACAGGCCGAGGATTTCGCCTTTGCGCACCTGGAAACTCACCGGCTCGCGCAGCCCAGGGCCGAGCAGACCGTCGACCTTGAGCGCCACCTCGCCGTGCTCGCGCGGGCGGTAGTCGTAGATGTCCTGAATATCGCGACCGACCATGCAGGTCACCAACTGGTCGTGGGTCAGCGCGCTCATGTCCTCGAACGTACGCACGTAGCGGCCGTCCTTGAACACCGTGACCGCGTCGCAGATGCGGAACACTTCTTCCATGCGGTGCGACACGTAGAGCACCACTTTGCCCTCGTCGCGCAGGCGCGTGATGATCGCCATCAAGCGCTCGATCTCCCGCGCCGACAGGCTGCTGGTGGGCTCGTCGAAGGCGATCACATGGGCGCCCCGGGACAGCGCCTTGGCGATTTCCACCAATTGGCGCTGGCCCAGGGACAGACGCCCGAGCTTCTGGTCCGGGTCGATTTCATCGGCCAGGCCCTTGAGGCACGCCAGGGCCTGCTTGCGCAGCAAGCCACGGTTGACCACGCCCCAGCGCGTGGGCAAATGGCCGAGGAACAGGTTCTCGGCCACGCTCATTTCCGGCACCAGGTGCAGCTCTTGGTGAATCACCGCCACGCCGCTGGCGATGCTGTCGGCCGCGCATTTGAAGGCCAGGGTCTGCGCGCCGATATGCAGCGCGCCGCTGCTGGGGATATAGGCCCCGCCGAGGATTTTCAGCAGGGTCGATTTGCCCGCGCCGTTCTCGCCCATCAACGCATGCACTTGCCCGGGCTGGGCGGTAAAACTGATGCCGTCCAGCGCCTTGACCCCGGGAAAGGTCTTGCCGATGCCGTCAAACCGCAAGGCCGCAGCGGTCATTTCCACAGCCCGATCTTGGTCAGTTCTTCCTGGAAGTTGGCGCGGGTGATCAGGGTTACTTCGTCCATGGCGGTGTATTTAGGCGGCTCTTTGCCGGTGGTCACCCACTCGAACATCATCTCGGCGGTTTTGTAGCCTTCGATATGCGGGCTTGGCAGCATGGAGCCGTAGAAGCCGCTGTCGGGTTTTTTCAATTCGCCGATGGCATCGGTGCCATTGATGCCGATCCCGATCACATTGGCCGCCTTGAAACCGGCCGCTTCAGTGGCGCGCACGCCGCCGAGCACGGTGTTGTCGTTCATACCGCCGATGATCAGGTTTTTCACGCCGCTTGGGAGTTTGACCAGCGCCGAGTTGGCGGCGTCCATGCTGCCCGGTACATCCAGGGTTTTCAGCGGGGCGGTGAGGATATGGTCCGCAGGGATGCCGGCTTTTTTCAGCGAATCGATCGAACCGTCGGTGCGTTTCTTACCGGTATCGAGCTCGTTGAAAGTGGTGATCACCGCGTAGGTTTCTTTCCAATCCCAACCGCGTTTTTTCGCCTCATCCGCCATGGCCGCGCCCTGCTTCTGGCCTACCTCGAACGCGGCCATGCCCAGGTACGGCACGTCTTCCATAAACTTGCCCTTGGCGTCGACGAAACGGTCGTCCACCGCCATGACTTTCATATCGTTGAGCTTGGCCTTGGCCACAATCGCAGGGCCTAGGGACACATCCGGCGGGCAGATCACAAAACCCTTGGCGCCGTTGGCGGCCAGGCTGTCGATGGCCGAGAGGGTTTTCTCGCC
>RFPL01000047.1 GCA_009926135.1 Sphingomonadaceae bacterium | reverse complement strand
TCAAGGGCTACCTCTTCCGTAGGTACCACTTCAGCCTCTTTAATCTCAATAATCTCTCCGTCTTTTACAACGTAGATCTTACCTTCAATTAGATGCTCTCCATCTGGTAGTTTATTCATTTGTATATTTGTTTTTGTTTGCTCTTTTAGTTTCATCCCAAGGTACCCTTCAATGCTAAAGCCTATCTGCTCTTGTGCTACAAGCTCTGCATAGTATTCCTTATCTGTTACCTGAGCAGTAACCATAAGAGTACCCTCAGGTACTTCAATACCAAATGATGAATAGGCCTTGTCCTCTTTTGGAGTATCTACAATCCAAGCTTCAAGGACATAGGCAGGTACGGTCTTAGATTGGTCATGCTCAAGGTTGAATAGGTCTCTATTAACCATTTGTCGCATGAACTTACCATGTATCTTCTCAATCTCCTCTTGAGTAAATTTAACATAGTACTCTTGGTCAGTATCCTCATCAAAGCGGTATATCTCCATAGGGATAAGTGCAGGAGCTGTGATACGATACTTCAAGTCATCAGAAAAGAATACAGGCTTGACCTGTGAACTGAATGCCATACCCTTAACTTTGATAGCAGGATTGGCTGTAAATGCTATCTGCTCAATACCAAGGTCCTCGCCATTTTCAGCGTATTCAGGATCAATAGTAATTTTGTAAGTAGGTAAGTTTGGTTTGGCCATATACCTATATTAAAAAAAGAGTATATTTGTTCAAATTTTAAAGCATGATAACAATCTTAAACAGGGAAATCCCTAACCAAATTGATGAACTGACCATTGAGCAGTTTGAAGCCATTACTGATATCAATAACAATCAAGAGCTTGATCCTATTGACAAGCACCTGCAAGTCTTTGCTTATCTTGGTATACCTGAGACTGAGTTCTGGGATACAGATGTTGCTGACTTTGTTGAGATGGTAAGGGAGTTCAATAGCTTGGATAAGGATATGGACTATCCGGTAGTGGAAGAGATTGAGATTGAAGGCTATACCTACAAGGCAGAGATGAAGCTAACAGTAAGAGATACTAAGCTTATTGAAAAGATTGCACTAAGAAAAGAGAAAGGTTATGTGTCAGAGATGTTGGCAGTGATGTTCAAACGTGTGGACCTAAGTAACACTGAACACTACACAGATGCTCACATCAAGCAGAAGGCTAAGTTGATTAGAAAGCTTAATGCAGCTATCTCTATCCCTTATATGTTATTCATAGCTAACAAAGTAAATGGTCAAGCTACCCAATCAGTGGAGCCAAGTAACACTTGAGCAGTTCATTGAATATAGTAAGATAGATAAAGAGCAAGGAGCTTATCACTTCAATAGTGAGGCTATCTCTATCTTGGCTGATGTGCCTATTGAAGATGTAGAGGACCTTGATGTAGATGAGATGATGGCAATAGTGCAAGATGCTAAGTGGTGTCTATCCGAGCCATCTAAGAGATATAAGCATGAAATCCTTGGCATGAAGTTCAAGCCATTCAACAAACTTACCCTATATGAATATATTGACCTTGACTACTTCTTTCAAGATAACTATCTAAGCAACCTGGATAAAGTATGTGCTATATGCTATAGGCAGACCAGGATAAATGAATGGAATGAGGAAGTTCTTGAGCCATATGACTATGACTGCAACATTAGAGCTGAGAAGTTCCTTGACCTACCTATTACTGAAGTATATGGTATCATTAGTGAGTTCATTAAGTACAGGGATACATTCATTAAGAACTATGAAAATTTATTTAGTGGTGACCTTGATGATGAACTAACTGAAGAGGAAGAGAAGGATCTCACACCTGAAGAGATAAAAGAGATTAAAAAACAACAGTCAGCTGTTAAGTGGTCATGGGAGCAGACCATCCATGCATTGACCAATGGAGATATCACTAAGAGTAGAGCAGTAGGTAACCTACCTCTTATCTATGTGTTCAATGTCTTATCTATGAAAAAAGAACTTGATATCTAATATACCTCTAATGGAAAGCCTGGTGTAAAGCCTGCAGGAGCATCTACCGGAGTAAACGTATATGTTATGCTTTTATTGCTCTCTAAGATACGAGCTACCTGTAGCAATGGATACCTTTGTGTGAGCCATTCAGTGTACTGTTGATATATCTCTGCTGTAATACCTTCAGCATCTAATGCCTCGGTGAATTGGTTAACTATATAGTAAGGCTCAATCACTCCACCATTCCATAGCTGTGCTCCATTATTTAGAAAGATAAAGTAATACATGGCAATGATCTCAATCTGCAAGTTACCTAATGCAGGCACTTTGGCATTTATCCGGATAGACTCCTCAAGTGTACCTTCCTGGTATAGACCATTAGCTAATACTATCTTTTGTAGTATTCTCTGCATCCTTCTCCTTGTAGGATACTTTACATTGAACTCTCCGTTGTTTGCGTATGCCATAGTTAATATCTTAATACTTGTAATCTGTGATGGCTGTGTTAACAGGTTGCCCCCCCACAATAGAAGTACACTCTATTAGGTCAGTTGCTTGAAGGTTACCTGTGTGTGGTGTCAGATTAGTTCTCCAGTTACCCCACCAATCAATTAAGCTCATAACTATATTACAATAACCAGGTTAAATGTTTATTCTAATGGCACAGCACAGTCAGTCCAATCATTAACTGTCAGCGTGATGTTCATCACATAGCCTGCAGCATAGTCAAGTAGGTCATTATTCAATGCCAGAAATGATGGCACACCTACTACATCAAAGTTGTAGTCATTGCTGTCCATCAATAGGATACTTCTCATCCTTAGTGGCGAAGTTGTAAAGCTGTTCCTTGAAGTCACTACCTACCTTCTTTACCTGTAGGTGATTGTTATAGAATAGCTCAATGTGGTCAACGATAGCTTGTAGTGAGTTCATTATAGTTCTGCGTTTTTGTTTATCTTATTAATCTTATGCTGCACATTGGTTATCTGTGTCTCTGATACCACAGCAGTCACTGTCATAGATGTCTGTGTCTCATTGGATGTGCTACCTGCACTGAAGGTATTGCCTGTGTTAGCTGAGCCAAATAGTTGAGCTCCTTGAGGTACTTGTTGAGCTACTGATGCACCACCTGAAGCCTCGGAGCTTGTGCCTCCACCACCTGCTGATGGGGTGCCTCCTGAGCTAAGTATCTGCTTAGCCTTCATGATGTTAGTGGCTATCTGAATGATACCTGAAGCATACTGAGCCGCACCCGCTGCACCTGCTGTGACTGAGTTAAATGGATTAGCATTAGATAAAGCCACTAATGATGATATAGCTTTAGCTGTGTCTATACCTATCTGTACCAATGCTGTAGCTTTATTGAATTTCTCAAGTTTCTTTTGGTTCTTGATTAAAGAACCTGCAAAGCCACTCACTACATTAAAGATGTCATTTACTGCTGATATGATTGCATCACGTTCCTTTTGCTTAGCATCAATAGCTGCCTTTGCAGCATCCTCATCTAACTTTTCTTTATCTGTTTTGTACTTATCAGCCAAAGCCTTCTTAAGTATCTCATTATTTTCAGCAAGCTTAAGCTCTTCATTGTACTTAGTCTCAAGTGCTTTAAGTGACTTTTCATGATCAGTTAGTTGTTGATCTTGCAGTGCTTGTAGCATTGTCTCCTGTTGCTTTTTCTTAGCTGCTGCTCTCTTATCATCTTCCTGTTGCTCTTGCTGATTGTATAGCTCCGTTAATGTCTTCTTTTGTTCCTCAGTAAGTGTGATGTCATTCTTAACACCTTCCCTTAGCTTATCATACTTAGCCTTTTGCATAGCTAACTCCTTAGCTGTACCTTCCTCCATTAGCTGTAGCTGTAGGTCAGCTATTAGAGCATTGCCTTTTTTAAGATTATCCTCTTCAGCTTTTTTCTTAGCTGCATTTATAGCATCAATAGCTG
>RFPL01000046.1 GCA_009926135.1 Sphingomonadaceae bacterium | reverse complement strand
AAAAACCCACACTACTGTTAAATAATGTGGGTCTGTTCGAGAAAATACCGAGTAATGCTACGAAATTTCGCAATTTCCTCCTGAGCACGCAAGATTTTCACTGAGATTTGTATTGTCGCTAATTTCTACAATATTTGCGACAGATAATCCGCTTAACTTGCTAGACATCTTTTGTCTCAAAGGGAGTCTGTTGGTACGAACCTAAGTCTTCTGGTAAGAAAGAAAGACCGTTGTAATGGTTTTGATTTTCCCACAACCACTCTCCAACCATTTTCCACTCATTATTCTTCAAGGTAACAGTTGCACTCACGTTGTGTGTATTTTCTCCTACTACGTGACCGGGTTTAATCCACTTCTCATGAATCAGTTTTACTCTCTCTAGGAATTGAATAGCACTCTCTGAGGCCCTTGTGATAGCCCCATTTGGAGCAGCTACAGGCACAGATACAACCGCTTGATTTGATGGAGAAAGTACATCGTCCTCAATCAATTCTGGATGATAAATCGCCAAGTAAGTATAGAGGGCCTCATTCTTACCTAAACGCATTCTGCGAATGTAGTACTGATCATGCCAAGCGTGTACACCACTAGAGGTGCCCAAGACCAAGGAAGAGGTTCCTGATGGCTTAACACAAGTAATTCTATGGGCACTCTTGATCCCAATCTCATCGGCTGTACTCCTATTAACTCTGTAAGCAACCTCAGCGGCCTCAGGCATATCCAATTCGAGAACTTTACCCGATGCAATACCCGTCATACCAATTCCCAATAAAGCCTCTCTCTCGGTTACTTCTTTCCATTCGGGTCTCAGATAATGGAAGTCTGTATAAGATGCTTGGAGCGTTCCAATAAAGGCAGCAGCAGCTGTTCTCTCCTCGAAATCGTGTTGATCTTTTAAGTCAGATGCATTGATCTCCACTAGGTTACAGAATTGAAATGAGTTTAGGCTGATCTCACAGTTGTGAGCAACCACTCCTTCAACCACGCCCCAGTGATTATCACTAGTCAAATTAAAGTCAAACACTTCAGCACTACCACAAGAGTTTACAGACGCAACAAAAGGACCTCTGTCAATAATAAGTTGAGACAAAGAATGATTTTTATATCCTTGAATAAATGCGATATTTTCGGCAAACCATATTATGTCTTTTAACTGCCCTATGTTAATATCATAAGACTCTTTACACTCGTAATTTCCATTGGAGAACTCGACAGTTTTAATCTTGTTTGTTGTAATGTAAGGACTCAGACCCAAAGAACTCAATATAACAGCCAACTGATCGGCCAACTTTTTACTGGTTGTTTTATATGCTATCCTAGAAGTTGTTACTACAGAGCCATTCGCAGAATACATTCCCTTCAAGAACATTAATTTATCCTTGTAGTCAAAAGCATGATAACTCTGAGGCATTGTTCTGTATGGCAATTGTTCTGAAGAAAACCCATATGCTTTTAATATTTCATTGTAACCATTTACATATGTCTTCCCGACCTCTTCAAAGCCAAAAATATTAGCAACGTCCAAATCTTTTTCTCCAAAATATATTTCTAGTCCTTTGTGATTTTCGCTAGATAATCTACCAGTAGCTCCATCGCCTTGAATAAAACCATACTTAGCGAACTCATTAATCTCATTGTTTATTGAGAAAAACGGCATGATTCGCTTGCCTTTTAAATCCTTAGCCTCTACACTATTAAATTCGTTATCCATGAACCTGTGGTCTGGTGTGCAACGAATTTTCTTACCGTTTGCCAACTTAACCTCTACGATTTCCTTAAAACCAGTGGACCAAACACTACCGTCAACAATTTCACCGTCAGAATTTACCAAGGAGTACACCTCTCTTTGTGCCAATTCTTCAAATGTTTTGTATCCGTTTGCAGTTAACAATCGAGTCTCTCCTGTAAAACAACAAGGGTTTGTGCCCAACTCTACATCATTGGTAAAGTAAAAACCGGGTTCTCCGCTATTGCTTAACTCAACCTTTTTCCACAGATCCATAAAGTCCTCCTTACTAACAGCACCATTTCTCTTAATCACTGCACTATTATTAGAACGACCACGCTGAGGATTTAATTCCCACCAGTTACCGAACTTGCAAGTCAGCATATCCTCATCATCATAATCGAATAGAGAAATCATAGCAGATCTACGAATACCTCCACTCAGTACAGCGTTTGCAATATGACACAAGATATCATGACACTCTAAGGATGTCAACTTCTCTCCATCTTTCTTATTATCTAAGATACCCTCGATGTGTACTAAACAAATCTTCAAAGGCTCGGGACCCGGTGCTACTCCACCGCTTGTGATTAGTCTTTCGCCTTTGGCACGGATAGAACGGAAGTCGAAATCGGGTTTCCAAGTGCTGAGACCCAAATATGACTTCATCAACACTTTAATTGAATCCGACCAGCCTTCAACGTTATCAGCGACCAAGTATCTTCTCTTCTTGATAGTCTTAGAGATGGCGGGTAATTTTGCAACGTGGTGGCGCTGAACAGAGTAACCTACCCCGGTGCCCGAAAGCAACAAGAACATAGTCTCATTAAAGGCACGATAATCGTCAATATGAACGTAGGAGCAATTGAACAGACGGGCATGATTTACTTCAATAGGTTTACCACCAAACTGAAGAGAACGCATTGATGGAAGGATTTGTTTTTTGTAGACAAACGAGTAGGCATTTTTGATTTGTTTTTCTAGTTGAGGAAACTTGCGAATGTGCATCTGCATATTACGATCAATAATCTCTTCCCAAGTTTCTCTTCTCTGTTTATTTTGGTCATACTTAGCATACTTGCTCCATACAACGATGTCCGATAGTATTTCGTGATTTAGTTCCATATTAGAATGCCTTTCCGTGTTTGTAACCCCTCATTGAATTGTACTTCATCTTCAACTCTATGTGCTTCTCAAGGTCGATATTCAAACCTCCACACAAATCAAACAAACGGATGGCAACATCTGCAATCTCATCCTCAAAACTACTCTTAATGTGATCTTCGAACTTCTGTTTCCACTCCGGGATGTTCAACTCGAACTCCTCGTCTGTCTTTGCTAATTCAAGATCATGTGATAAACTTACTACACTCAAGGGTTTGGCATAGTGATCTTTTCTTAACGCTTCTAAGGCTTCTGATAATTCTGAAACAATGAGCATCAGGAGCTCAGGTTTGTTTCTTTCTCCTCCGTCCCAAAAGCCTTTTTCTTTGGCTGTTGCGTGTGCTTTCTTAATTAAATCTTTCATAGGGCTACAAATATAATCTGAGACCCAATTAGAAAGCAAATTAAATTTTTATTTTTTTGTTGTCTTCCCGTTATGACCGTTACGGGCTTTATTCTTACTGGCTTTTTCAATCACCATCTTACCGCTCTTGGTATGAGATAAGTTCACTCCTGCGGCATTTCTCTTGCCATAGATCCCTCTCTTGCGGGCCTCACCATTCAATTCCTCTCTGTACTTAACCTGATCAGGGCGAGCATTGTACGCCTTTTGGTATGCATACTTACGTCCTGTTGCCTTATTTGAGGCAGGAGCTGTATTCTTTCCGACAATCTTATTTTTTGGCATCTCTCTTTTCAATTATTTCTCCTATAAGGTAGGATATTCCTATGGTAAATGTAACGAATAAAATACCGAATAGGAAACCTTGCATCATTTTTTCTTCGCTGTCTTAGCGGATTGTTTAAATGCCTTTGCTGTCGGAGCCCCTTTGGTTCCTGGCTTTCTCATCACTTGCCTGCTGCAATTCTCTTTTTCTTTGCGTTGATATTAGCGTAAAGTCCGTTTTTCATCCTTGTCCTCTGTATTTTTTAACGTAGTTCTTAGATGTCTTCAAAGAAGAGTTCTTCTTCTTAGAAACAACTCCGGGTCTTTTGATGGATGCCTTTGGCTTCCACTTAGCCGCCTCTTTTGTGCTCTTTACTTTTGTTGCCATAGGTATAATCTGAAATATCCGAAATCTTCTTTACCGCCTTCCTCAACATAGTTAAGGTAAGCGTCATATACAGGGCCACTAAAGGATACTTCCTGGAATGAGGTATCTACTCCACTTCCGATCATCTTGACGGTGTAGAACTCAACCTTATCTTCCATCTTCTGCATTACCTCTTTAACCTCTTCAACTTTGGCC
>RFPL01000045.1 GCA_009926135.1 Sphingomonadaceae bacterium | reverse complement strand
GTTCTTTACTCAGTAGAATTTGGTCTTTAATAGCATTTAGAAATTGTTCAACTGCCGTTTGTTGTTTATCTTTTTCCATAAGTTCTTTCAGTTTTTCTTTTCTTTCTTTCCTGAGTTGTTCTCGATTTTCAATACGCCATTTGTTTCTTGCTATTGCATCCGATTGCTCTGCGTTTTTAAGAAGTTGTTTTATTTTGTCGTTCATTGCTCATCTCCTCCGTAGGTTGTTTGATTATAGTTGTTTTCTATTGATTGAATTTCTAATGACATTTTTTCAAGCATTTTAATTAATTCGCCAGTTGAATATTTGATTTCTGTACCGTTGCTCTTATCATCAATTTCAATCTCAGTGTCTTTGTGTTTAACTTTTATTATCATGGCTTGATCATCTTAAGTGTGTGCTTGAATGGATTACCCTCTATGCCTTGTACCAACATCAACATCTCCCAGGCGATATCTCTTATCTCTACCTGTGCGTGCTCTGAGGCCCGAAGTTTAAGGAAGTTTGCAAAGGATCGCATATTGAACTGCACATCAGCGGTGATCTGCGAATTGTATGTCTTGAAGAATCGTGCACTCTCCTTGGCTCTCTTACGACCAAGCACTGGCGTTAGTTCCTCTAGGCATTTGTGATACCAATGATTTGAGTACTTAGAAAACCATTCTAGACACTCATTCCAATCTGTACTCGTTTTTTCTGATGGTATATCCTTCCAATCCTCAGGCAAATAAAACTTGTCCTCCTTCAACTCCTTGTACCTGGCTGACTCAGCATTGATCGATGCAATTCTGTGCTTTAGCAAGTGAATGTGTGATGCAATATCACAAGTAACCAAGAAATGTACGCTACCCTTCTCGAATGGTGTCTCGTGCCCCTCAGACCATAGCATCTCAATCAACTTTGGAATGCGTGCTAATTTGTCCTCAGTTAACTCACGAGATGTAGATGTCCAAGCGGACTGGGCGATAATCTGATCGGAACCGTAGTGCCCAATCAATTCAACTTTATTCTTCATATTTATTAATAGTTTTCGTTTAGGTAATTGGCATATAAGCGAGCAGCGTACTCATTATCAAAAGTGGCGAGCAGTTCCTGATCGTAATAAACTCTCCACTGGGGAATTGTATTGACCCATGCTGCATACACAATAGCCCTCATAAGTCAAATGATAATCCTTCCTCACTAAGCATCTCATACAATTTCTTTCGTGTATCCTTCAGAGCCTTATAGTACTCATCGTGCATATTATCTGAATTATACTTGGTCTCATTTCGTAAGTGCTGATCTAATTCCCATGCTAGGCTGTACCACTTAGATGCTTTACTCATCAAATCAAATTCTAATTGGTCTTCTGGGAGATTGAATTCAATCGTTGCTTTCATGCCTTTCTAATTCTTTTTTTAACCGTTCAATTTCTGCCTTTAACTCGTCTGCTTCCTTTTGAAGTTTGTGGAGCAAGTTCATTAGTGTTTGTATATCGTTGGGTGTCATATCTGTGGTTGAATAAATTTTGTGTAAACTCATTGAAGTTTGGCACTGGCCTATCGTACTCAAATACGTAAGGTTTTGCTTCTTGGATCGTATTGTTTGGCTTCCAAGCGTTTTTGAATATTCTTACAAATAGTTTCTGTAGCATAATAAATTACAATTGGGGTTACAATAATAATAAAAAGAAAGAAATAATTATTTAACTTTTCTGATTGCTTTGACATAATCTTTGCTTTCGGCATACTTGCCATCAATATTGCGTAAATAATTGTCCTGAATATGAATGTAGCAATTGATAGCATCCTTCCATGTTCTATACTTGGCGTATACACCATGCTTACCGTCTACATACTTACACTTGTGGTAAGTGATGCCAAATGGATTGTGAGCCTTGCGAGCTACGTGACTCTTACAGAACCCGCTCTCTACCTTGGCTTGGGCAATACATATATTGGGTAGTACGGCACCTTGCTCAACTAAGTACTTGACCCAGGCCTCCTCCTTGATTGGCAAATCGTCCTCAGGAACTGAGACCCAATGCTTATAAATTATTTTGATTTCCTCCTTCTGGCTAATCAAATATAAAATTGATAAAACGAGCGATGAGAAAATAATGATGAGAGTTGCATATCTCCACTTATCATTCACCACCTTAACATTCATGTCCTGATCTATTTTGAGTTTCATATAATTAAATTATCTTTTTCAAATTGCCATGTGTTCACAGCTGATTTCCAATTCTTCATCTTATTCTTACCGATCATCCAACCCTTAGACTCGTAGAAGTTATGCCACTTCATAGCGTTTGCCTTTGGGTCTCGGACCTTCATACTACGTAAGTACGTCTCCACCTCCTCAATAGTAGGAGGTTCAAATAGAGCACTTCTCTTTAGAAGGAGAGCAATCTCTGGCTCCCTTGTCTTCCATGCCGGGCCGTGCACTCTTTCTAGTAGGTGCTCAAATAGCAACTTGACATTTTTCTCCATAGGTCTGTGTGATTAAATCAACCAATCTTTTTTCGTATGTATACCCGGGTGCACCATCCATCCACGATTCCACTGCCTTAAGGGAGTGTATAATTGTAGAGTGATCTCTATAGCCTTGAATGATTCCAATATCCTTCAATGTAATATTGGTGTACTCCTTTAAGCAGTAGGCTGTTATCTGTCTCAGAGTAACGTGTGTTGTATTCCTACTCTTACTGGCCATATATAACTCAGGTGCTACACCTGTTACCTCTTCTATTATTTCTAAGATAGATTCTATTACTTCTCTATTCTGCTTGGTTAATAAGAGAGTAGATGGGATTACTGCATACTTTGCTGATTGTAATGGCATAGAACTTACCTCCTTTATTTCCTTGTCTTTTTTCATTTATCTTTTGTGCTATCTTGTTGTAACTTAAACCTTGTGCTCTGAGACCCATTATATTTTGGACGGTCTCCATATCCTCCTTAACAATAATTAACTTGCCGTCCTGATTACGGAATCCCAGTGGAGGATTACCACAGTACGTCTTTAGATTCTTTTTTAAATTCGCCTTGACTGATCGTGTGTGATCACCAGTGACATCACTCTGATACTCAGCAAAGACGGCCATCAGATTACGCATTGCCTTACCAGAACTTCCACTCATCTCAGGTTCCTCAATAGAGAAGAACTTGATCTTCCTCTGTTCTAACTCAGCCATGTGCACAATATTATCCTTAAGATTACGGGCGAAACGTGTCGAGTGCCATACAATCAGAGCATCTACACCACCCTTTCTTAGTCGATTAAACATTGCCTGGAAGCCCGGTCTCTTGGTATTTTTTCCACTATAGCCCGCATCCTCATAAATATTTTCCAAGATAAAACCTTTTTTCATAGCATACTCTTGGATGCGTGCTATCTGATTCTCAAGGGATGTCCCCTTATCTGCTTGCATATCTGTCGATACACGAATATATCCTACCGCTTTTTTGTACATCTCATTATTCTTTCTAAAACCAAGGGTAATTCTAAGTTGTACTCATATGAGTACTGATCTAATATTTTCTCAATGATGGGGTGAATAGCAACAGTTACCTTAATCTTTTTAACTTCCTTACGACCCTTCTTAAAGTTCCTCATATGTATTTGAATCTGATACTCCAGAGCGTTCAGGGCTTCCCTCTCACTACCAAATCGTGATACCATCTGCTTGTATATTTTCTCACTGACATGAAAATCTTTGAATACAAGATCTTCGGTCTCAGATATAAATGGTCTCATCTTCTACTAAATCAAAATAACAATCGTATCCAAAGGCCTCTGCAAGTTCTCTAGCCTCATCCTCACTATCCGTATTAACAAATCCTTCTATGGTGATAAAAGATTCTAGAGCATGGATCCATACCCACACCTTATCCTTAAAATCTTCTGCCTCATAAGTATTCATATAGTCAAGGAGACCATCCGTAATAAATTGTTCGATATTAATTCCATCAATCTCATTACGAATCTCCAGAGGAAGAGTAACTGCGTACTGCTCCAATCGTTTGTTCTTGTCAAAGAGGGGTGCTCTATGCTCCCCATTATTAATTATCTGTTCTATCATTGTTGACCTCCATATATTTGTTTGTAAAGTTGTTCATTTCTTATTGTATGATTTTGATTTTTTAATTGCCATTGCGATGTAATCCAATGCCCGTTTATAACCC
>RFPL01000044.1 GCA_009926135.1 Sphingomonadaceae bacterium | reverse complement strand
GCTTGCAACTTGAGTATTGATTTGACGATTTCTTTGCAAATCTACACTATATGTTCCTCTCGCATTTCCACCCGTAGCCGTTCCATCGGGAATACTTGCAACTAAAGCACCTGTACCATTAGGAGCGATTACTAAACTGGCGTTGGTAGTAGTTGCTTGGATTACAGAGGAAACTTGTGTAGTTACAGAAGAGTCTGAGGTAATGCCTACTCTAAGTGTAGATAAATATAATGGAGAACCTGTACCGGTACCATCCTGTACTTGTCTTAATGTAGTATCTAATATAGTACCTAATGGTAATTGTAAGCCATTAGGACCTGCTCCACCACCTACTGAAAAAAACTTAGCGTATTTAGCCATGATTTATTTTTATTTTTTATTTTTATCCTACTCTATCTACTGTTAAAATAACAGAAGGTATTCCCGGTAATCCTAATGGTGATGTATTATTATGCAATTCAATATGAGAGTCTGTACTATACCATACTATCTCTAAATATTGACCGGCAGTCATTGACTCCATAAAATTCCAAGCTGGAACTATTAAGTCATTATTATTAGCTAATGTAACTGCTGTATTACTATTAGGAATATCTACACCATTTTTTCTAAACCAGATGTATAATGTTTCTTTTGTACCCCCGGAAGTTTTCCAAACCTGTGCAGAGAATTGAAAATTATATATTCCGGGATTTGCTACAGTTATTCTAGAAGCTTTACCACCGGATGTTACAACTGATACACCACTAGAAAGAGCTGTGTTGTTAAATGTCATTACTTCTGCAGTACTTCCTAATGTATTCTGAGTAACAGTGGAATAAAAACTACCATAGTAGTTTGTTACTCCTCCACCAGAACCGGTAGAACCAAATTGAAAATACTTAAAGTAACGCATTACTTACTTACTATATATGATAATGTTCCTGCACCAGATACAGAAATAGTTATGGGGTCAACTGTATCTACAGTTATTCCCGCTTTATCTGGAATGATGATAGATGCACCACCATTAATTGATAAATTTACATTAGATCCTGTGGTGTTTATGATTGTTACATATACTGCTGATTCAGAAGTTAAAGGTGTAAGTGTACCTGTTAAAACTACTGATCTAGTAATATCATTACCACGTCTTACCGCATTGTATAACCTCTCAATGAGGGATCTGGTCCAGACTTCAAAACTTTTAGTTAACATCTTTTTATTATTTTAAAAAATTATTATGGGGTGCAGGATATACCTGAGTTAGTTATTACTAAACCGGCACTACCGGTTGGTGTTCCTACTGCACAAACTGTATATGATCCACCAGAAACAATTGAATGTGCTGTAGGTAATGTTGATCCACAAGGAACATAATTTAATGTTTTAGTTGGTCCTGATAAATTATCTGCCTCCCATTGTACACATGTTTGTGAACTACTAATAACAGCAAATCCGGCAGAATATACACCATCACCACAATATGATTGTACTTCTACATTGTAATTAACACCACTAGTAACTCCGGTAATACTGTAATCTTCAGTAGCCGGAGTTGGAGTTGTAGCAGTTACAACTAATTCAGTATAACTAGGATCTGTTGTTTGCTTATACCTAATCTTATATTGGCTAGGAGCTGGTGATGGAGGAGTAAATTTTACATATAAAGTGCTCATGCTGTTAATGTTTTAAAGCTTAATGTGATAGAAATACAACAGTCTGCAGAAGATGAGGTACTTGATTTAATTCTTACATAGTAAGTTGTATTAGGTAATAAGTTAATGATTGTCCATTGAGTATAAGTACTAGCTAATGCTACCTGTACAACTCCTGATGCAAATGTTGGACTAGTACTATACTCTAACTTAACTGCAGTAATAGCAGCCGGAGCTGGAGGATAAGACCAGAACAAAGTTCCTTCAGTAGTTTTAATATTTAAGATTTCAAAATCTTTAATACTTTGACAAGTAGCTGTAGGACTATAACAAGTAGGATTAGTTAAATACAAAGCCATCTTTTTGATGACTGTATCTAATCTATCATTTGTATTAATACCTAAAGTATAAATATCATTACCGGTATATTTAACACACTCAAAGGCGGTTATCTCTTCACAAGGTTCTGCATTATTACATACAGTAGTTACTGGTGAAGTAAGTGCGGTTTCAGTGCATCCACAGGGGGTTGCTATACAATTGCAGCTCATGGTTATTAGTTAATTAAGAATGCTGTAACAGGTTCTGGAGATACACAACTAGTACTTACAACTGAAATTTCTTGTTGAGGACAAGTACGTGTAACAACATCATAAGGTTCAGGTAATGTGTAAGCAGCAAGAATTTGAATTTCTACATAGTATGTACCCAAAGATAATCCGGTAATATTACCCACAACTGGAGTACCTAACAAACTAGCTACGTTTGTAGTGAAACTAGATATTAAAGATAATCCGGCATCATATACATTAATTCTGTATTTAGTAGTTGCACTAGCTGGATAAATATTCGGGAATGAGTAGTGAATCTCACCTGTTCCAAATAAGTAAGAAGAGGTAAGAGTTACAGTAGGACATGCTACAGTATTAATCATTGGGAATGTAATAGTATTCTGACAAACTAAATCACTTGTAGAATTAGAGAAACAATAATTAACTGATATAGTAAAGTCCTCAGATAAGTTTAATGCAGAACTAGAAAGATCAAAATCTCTAGAAGAACTACCATCTACAATACCGGCAATATCATTAAAGGTATATGTAGCAGTATGTGAACTAGTATCTGTAATAGTTATAGTAGATGCTGGTGATGTACACTGTACAAACTGACTAGGTAATACACTTCCGGTACTTGCAAAAATACTTAATGTGCTACCATTCAATACACCAAAGAATCCTAAATCAATATCAGCACATGTTTTATTGCAGCAATCCTGTAACTGAGTTACTAAACTACGCATATCACATATAGTGATCCACATGTTATTAATTGTATCTGCTAATGTACTTACTGTTACTTTCCAACCTGGATAAGCAGAAGCCATTGTACCGGGTAAAGAAAGTGCTGGCTCATTTGTTAAGTTACAGAAAGGAACAATCTCTGCTGCTAATTCTGCAGGTGTTCCGGTAACTGCTTCTAAGTCACATAACTCTTGTTCTATTGCTGCAACTATTGTAGTAAGAGCAGCAGTACCTGTACCAAGACAAACATATGCAGAATTCTTAGGAGCATAAGTAGCAGGTAATGTAGATAGAGTATTATTGATAGTTACAATACTTGAACTATGTGAAGAAACTACACTTGATAAAGTTCCTACAGTTCCCTCTAATATACAATACTGTTGACCAATTAACTCTGCATAATTTACTACATCTAAAGTAGTACCCCCGGCTTCAGCTTGCAAACAAGCAGCCACATCACAAATAAGACTAATAGGAGCTGGAATAACTATATCATCTACAATAGTATAGAGTTCACATAGTTTAGTAGTAATGAATTGAATTACATCATTGTAATTATCATATGTTCCACCACCTAAACATGCAACATTTACAGTTACATCAGCAGCTCTAGTGTTAATATCACATACCAACTCTCCAAGTTTAGCTACTACATCAGTAACGGTATCTCCTTTACATAATCCAATACATGGAATATCCGGGCCTTGCCAAGATACACAGTTTGAAGATACTACACTACAAGGTGTACTTTTATTGTTTGATCCTACAGGTAACATAGTTATATAAAAAATATAGTGCACACTGGTATAGTGTACACTATAATATAAGAAAAGTTTCTAACAAAATCAAAACTATTAATTGCTTATTCAGCAACTAATAACTTTAAAAAGATCGGGCAGTTACCTGCAGTCTCAATACTCTCTACATCAGCAAGAGCTAAAGGCTTATAACTGAACTCTTTTTCCTGATCCAATAACGCACCAAATTCATTTTGAAACTCAATAAACTTAGGGTTAATCTTCTGTACTTTCTGGCCATCTACCTCTTCTTCTACATAAGCCATCAACTGGATATTACCATCTTCAGTAGGCTCACCATACTTAGTTACTAACTCATCACGCAATTTGTCAATAGCAGCTTTTTCATCAGCAGCTTGTTTACCAATGTGATTCAACCAGTACCTAGTAGTTAATGACATTTTTTCATTAAGAATACCTTTGTACTCAGACTCAGGATTTTGAGGGTTACCATATAACTCAATGGCAAGACTCAAGAATTCGGCTAATTTAAGATTAATTTTTTCCATGATAGCAAATATAACATATTATATACCAATATAACAATACTGTCAG
>RFPL01000043.1 GCA_009926135.1 Sphingomonadaceae bacterium | reverse complement strand
CTACACCCCTCGAAAAAAACCAGGTGCATCCTTGAGCCTCCCCCGCCACGCGCAGCTGCAAGAGGTCGCCGACGAGGCCCGCGCTTCGGGCGACTTCGCGCCGGCTGTTGCGGCACTCAAGGCGGCCGAAGCCCTGTCAGCCGAAGCCCGCATCTTTGCGGAGGCTGCCGATTGGGCGGGCCGCCCCAAGTCTGCGCAGATCCGGCACGCCGCGGGCCTTGCTTTGGCTAAGGGTTCGTTCGTCGCCTACCAGCGCCTATTGGCCGACCTTGAGCGGGCCGAAGCCGAAGAGGCAAGCGCAGCGGGCGCGGCAGAACGTGAACACGACGATGCCACGCCTGACAGTGTGCTGATTGCCGCGGCTGTCGATCCGCTTGCCGCCCTGCCGCGGCATCTGGCAGTCGAGGCTTTGCGCCAGCTTGCGGCGCGCCTGCACTTGCCCGCGACCTTTGCGGACGGCACCCCGATCCGCCCGCTGGACGGTGCGCCTTGACGGGCGCGCCTGGGGCCGCTGCAGGCGCCACGGCTGCGCCTGCGCTGTCGGGCGACCGTGCACACGTTGCGGCGGCTGTCGAGGCTGTAGACGCCTCTGTGCAGGCTGTGGAGCGCCTGCAAGCAAAGGTGCGCAGGCGGCCCGGCGAGTATATCCGTTGGTTGCCCAGGCAAGACCGGTTCTTGCGCGACACTTCGCGGCGCAAGCTGATCCGCGCCGGCAATCAGCACAGCGGCAAAACGACGGTCGCGCTTTACGAAGTGATTTGCCGCTGTCTTGGGCGACACCCCTACCTGTCAGTGCGGCCCCCTCCCATTCGCTGTTGGGTGGTCTGCGCCCGCGTTGATCAGAGCATCCCCATTCAGCAGAAGTTCGTGGACCTGCTACCCGAAGGCGTGCTCGACAATCTCGACAGGTTCGACCCGGGCGCCGGTTTCCGCAACGAGGCCCGCGAAGCGGTCTTCAAAAATGGTAGCCGCGTCAAGTTTATGACGACGGGTCAAGACCCTATCGCTTTCGCTGGGGCGACTCTTGACCTTGTGCTGTTTGACGAGCCGCCACCGATGCGCGTCTTTCACGAAGCCAACAAGCGATTGATGCGCCGGGCTGGCGTGATGCTGATGAGCCTCACCCCGATCAACGCCGGCCCGATGGATTGGCTACAGGCGTTGACCGAAAAGAGCCCGCCCGTCATCAAAGACATCTGGGAACCGCTGCGCCCGGAATCGTTTATACCTGTCGGCGCGTTCGAGCCGCTAAGGCTGGACGATGGCACGCCGCTTGATGCGGATTTCGTGAAGCGCCTCGAAGACGAGGGCGACCCATACGAAAACCCTGTCGTAATCCATGGCGAATGGAACCCGCGCACAACCGGGCAAGTGTTTGCGCAGTTCACCCCGGGCGAGCACGTGATCGGCGCTTTCGCGGCACAGCCGGGCGAGGACTGGCGGGTTTGTGTTGGCGTCGATCACGGCGAGCTTGTCGGCAAAGAATGCGCGATCTTGGCGCTGACTCGAAGGGCCCGCGCAGAAGAGGGTGAAGGTGATGTGGTTGTGGTCTTGGGCGAGTATGTCGGCGGCACTGACCTAACGGTTGAGGCTGACGCCGAAGGCATCCTGTCGATGCTTTCGCGCTGGGGCCTCGATTGGGGCTGTGTTGATTCCGCGTGGGGTGACAAGACCACCACAGACAGCACCTTTCGGAGCAAGGGTAACACCGACCTAATCGCGGCAATCCGCAAAGCGTTGGAGCGCAAGAAGCGCGGCGCTGGGCGGCTTGTGACCAAGCGCAACGAGTTTCAGCAGGTCAAGACCGGCGAAGGTCGAGCGCAAGGGTCAGTCAACCTTGGGTATAAGTATCTGAACCAACGCATGCTTCGGCGTGGTCAGTTCGCCGTGCACGAATCCTGCCGCGCCTTGATCAAGGCCCTGCAAGAGTTCGACGGGCACCCGAAGCATCCGGCGAAAGACATTCTGGACGCGCTGCGTTATGCAATAAACGATTCGGTCTTCGAAGGTCGGCGCGTCGCATACGTGCCGCGCCTTGACGCCGCGCCGCGATAGGGGATAGCGCAGCCTTCCCGCCCGTGCTATGATTTTTGCGAGGTCAGCTTTGGACGCTATCACTACCGCAGCAGCCAACGCCAACGCCGCGCAACGGTCTATTCCCCTGCCTTCTGGCGCGGGCGAGATCAACCGCGTGCGGTCTACCCGTTCGCGCCGGGCGATGCTCGAAGGCACATGGTCAAGCCTGTTGGCCGAACGGACTACGCAAGTCCTGGGCGCCACACGGGCGGCCATGCAGGCAGACCCAAGCTTGAGCCTCAACCCGTTCAAGTCTGTCTGTCGCGCTCTGTCTGTGCTGTATGACGCCGCCCCCACGATTCAGCACCCGACCGCGACAGCCGATGACCTGCGCACACTGACAGGCAAGATTGCGGCTTCGGGCCTGTGGCCGATGATGCAACGTGTGCAACAGTACACGTTGGGCTTGCGCGAAATGCTGGTTCATGCGGCGCTTGACCCGAGCAACGGCGCGCTTCGGTTTCGGGCTGTGTATCCCGATATGGTCTATGCCCGTGCAACCGAAGACCGGCCCGATGAACCCGCCCGTATCGAAGAGTTGAGGGCAAGGTCGGCGGGCTATCTGCGTTCGCGCGGGATTGCGGTAACCCCGAACGTGGTCAACACCGATGAAGTCTGGACTGTTGATGTGTACGACATCAGCGGCCCGGTCCCGTTTCACGCGGTGCATTTGTTGGGTGGCGGCGCGACCGGTGCGGGTTGGCAGTTGGGGCTCGACATCACCGCGCAGATTTACGGCGGCCCCCTGTCGGGCGAGGCGTACCCCTGGCGCGCAACCCCTACCCGGGCGGCGCTTGCCGATAACCCCGACGCGCAAGGCGCCCCGGTGCTGCCTTTCGTGCTGTACCACGCAGCGCCGAACGGCGACCGTCTTTGGGACCCTTACGAATGGATTGAAATCGTTGACGGTACGCTGACAGCCGGTGTGCTCAATAGCTTCCTGTTGCACACGTTCGCCGATGCGAGTTGGCCGCAAAAGTACCTAATCGGCGGCGCGCCAGCCGGTGCGGCTGTCACGATGGCCGATGCGGAGGGCGAGCGCCGGGCCTACGTTCCAGCGGACCCGACTTCGATCTTGGTTGTCGAGAAACTGCCCGGGTTTGATGGTCAGGTAACCGCGGGGCAGTTCCAGCCGGGCGGCGATATCGCCACGCAGGAAAGCGTACTTGGCAATATGATTTCGGCGCTGATGGAGTCGGCGGGCATCAGTCCTTCGGACGTTCAGCGACTGTCGGGCAACGCACGCAGCGGCGCCGCAATCGCGCTAACGAATGAGGGCAAGCGCGAACTGCAGCGGCGATACCAAGCGATTTTCGAGGCGTCCGATCAGCGGTTGGTTCGTCTTTGCGCAATCCTGCTAAACCGGTACAGTGATGGGCTTGAGCTTGCCGCAGAAGCGGCGGGGCAGCCTATCCCGACCCGGTATCGGTTCCCCGAAGGCGGGTATAGCCTGACCTATCCGCGAATCCCTCGCAGCCCCGAAGAGTTGAAGGCGCACCGGGAGCATATCTTCGCGCTTCTCGATCGCGGGATGATTACGCCTGCCGAAGCGTTTGCGGCCCTGCATGACGTTCCGCTTGACGTCGCCGAACGGCGGGTTCGGGAGATTACGCAAGAGCGCGAACCCGTTGAGGCTGCGCCCGCGGAGCCTGCCCAGCCTGAGCCGTCGCAGCCTGCACAGTCTGCACAGGTGGAGAAGCCAAAGCGCGACATGATGCGTGAGGCGATTCAAGACGTTATCGATGCCATTCAAGACGGCGAAAGCGCGGCAGACATTGCCGTTACCCTTCTTGCGTTGCTCGAAGACGAAGACGACGAAGAAGACGTATTAGACGATGTGTCCGCTGGGGGCGTGGATGCCTAAGACAGCCCGGCCCCCTGTCGAGGTTGCGGCGGCAGCGCGTCGCGGCCTTGAGTTGCGCGCGCAGCAAACGCCATCAAACCGGGCGGGTACGCCTGTCGGCCTTCGGCGGGCGGTACAGCTTGCCAATCGAGAGCCTGTTAGCCTGTCGACACTGCAGCGCATGGTTTCGTATTTTGCGCGGCACGAGGTCGACAAGCAGGGCGAAGGCTGGGGCGTCGACAGCAAGGGCTATCAAGCTTGGCTCTTGTGGGGCGGTGATGCCGGGCGCGCCTGGGCGAAACGTATGATTCCCAAAATGCACGGCTTCAAGCCTCAACCCAACCCATCGGAGAGCCCCGATGTCTGATACCGATATGGTCCCCCGTAGTCGCCTCAACGAAGAGATCGCCAAGCGGCGCGAACTCGAAGCCGACCTTGGCACGTTGCGCGGCAATCTTGCAGCGGCAGAGGCAAAGGCGGCCGAGGCCGATACCGTGCGGGCGGCACTTGCCAAGGCAACCGAAGAGTTCGAGACGTACAAAGTCGGAGTCGATGCCGGGATTACCGACCCCGAAGGGTTGGAGTTGGCGCGGTACTATTACCTTAAAGTACCGGCAGGCGAGGGCGACGATGCCAAGCCTGCGTTCGGCGATTGGATGGCGAAGCTCAAGGCTGACGCCACGGCTCGCCCCAAGGGCCTTGGGGCGTATTTCGCCGATCAGCCGGTCGCGGCTACGGCTGCGCCAGCGGCGGCGCCTGT
>RFPL01000042.1 GCA_009926135.1 Sphingomonadaceae bacterium | reverse complement strand
AGTAGCTCTTGTTCCTCCTATTATATTTCTAAATCCTCTTAAATCAGTATTGCTAGGTATATATAAATCTTCAAGTCTTAGAAAATACCATTCTCCTTTATACTGAAACATTGTCTGACCAAATGATTGATTGATCTTGGTCAAAACTTCTAATTTGCTATCATATTGCTTAGGTTCTTGCATAAAGGTCCTAGCATCCAAATAGCATTGATCCAAACACATATCTGTGTTGGTGTCATTCATTGATGTATGATATAAAGAGTTATAAACTCTTGATTCTACTAAATCTTGTGGTGTTTCTTGAACACAAAACTCCAAGGCTTCCCATGGAGTTATTTTACCTACAACCTCTGCGCCATCATCACTAAATTCCTTTTCCGATAATTGACCAATGCCTTCGGTCGCGGTTAATGTCAATATATGACTGGTTGCAATCCAACTTTCTTGGAAATTATCTTGTAAAATATATCCATACCAATATGGGCTAAATGACCCAAATGAAAATATGACCAATATGTCATCATCATTATTGGTCATAAAATTCTCCATTGTAACAGATGAATCACTTGCTACTATATTTATTGTAGCTTGTTGAGGCCTATAAGGCTTAAACATATTTTCATCTGTGTTATATTCTGATAATACAAATGGCCGAGATGCTGGAGTTAAATATGTTGAAGAACCAGTATATCCTTCGTACATAAATTGAACAGTACAAGTATCACCTTGTCTATTTTTAAACTCAATCCTATATTTTTCGCTTTTAGCCAATTCTATTAATATTTGCGTTAGTTCTATTTAATACTCCAACTAAATCACTACCTCTTTGTACAAATACTACTTGGCCACTCAATCCTATTCCTCCACTAAGGCCACCAAAATTAGCCGCTCCTCCTAACCCTCTTGGAGTATAACCAAGAGAGGGACTCATTCCACCTTGCATATTTCTACCAAATAATCTACTACTTTGATTATAAGCATTTACACCAGCCGTTCCCGCTCCAGGTACAATTGCGTTGGCAATTGCAGCCGCAGCTGTAGTTGCAATAATTGAGCTTATAATATTTGCCAAAACCCTTAATACTACATTTCCAAACTCTTTCCAACTAAATTTACCGTTATCTAAAACTGTATTGAATAAATAATCTAAAGGAGCTGATATAAAATTCTCTATTAATGATTTATAATTTTCAAATCTTTGTTGATTTGCTTTTATATCATCATCAATACCTTTAAATACTTTATTAATACCTCTTTGCATTTCCTCTATGCCAAAAAGCATATCTTGGTTTTGCAAATTCTCAAATAATTTATCAAATGATGTATTTGATATTCTTAATGCACTATTAGCAATCCCATCTATACCACTTTTTACATCAATTGCTTTAGTTGCAATTTGCTCCATTATCCATCTCCACCCATCTAAATTCTTTGCACTTTTCTTAACAGAGTTATTAAATTCATCTCCTGCTATTACTGCTGCCGGAGAAAATCCTAACCAATATCTTTGTGCTTTTGCAGCATCTTCTATTGCTTTTTTATTTGCTTTATAAGTATTGGTGTTTTTTTCTATTTCACCAGTATTTGCAGCAATTTGGGCATCTAATCCAGCTAAAACTTTATTAAGATTATCAACTGCGTTTGAGTTATCATCTAAAACAGAAATTTGCTGCATTAAACCAGCTATAAAAGGATTAAATCCTTTTAGCATTCCTTTTAACTGATTACCAATATCCTCAAAAACACTTGTTTTACCTAACTTGGTAATTTGCATTAATGCTTCGCCAGTGTACTTTCCAATTAATTCAATTACTGCTTGTCTAGTAGCATCTAATACAATATTTTGTCTTTTTAACTCAGCTAATTTTGATAATTGCTGAATTTGTTGACCATTGAGGATTTTTTCTTTTTCAAAGCCAGCAAGTACATCTGGCATTATTTGATTTAACTTATTATATGCACCAAGTCTTTGATTATAAGTAGATTGTCCGTTTTTTAATATTCCTAATAAGTTATCTATTGATTGAGCTTCTGCATATGCCTCACCTTTAGCTTTTGTCTGACTTTTAGTCAATTCCTCTGTTGCAATAGTTGTTTTATTAATAAAACCAAATATTTGCCCAAAAGCATTTGTCAATGAGCCATATTCTTGTACTAAAGCCGTTGTAATTGATGTTAAAGCTCCAAACGCAAATGCAAATCCAGCTGGACCACTTATTGCATTTAATACTTGACCTAATGCATTTTTTAATCCTCCACTTGTTTTAGATAATGCAGTAAATTGATCAATTACAAGTGGTAAGTTGTTTTGAATTGCTATAAATCCAAAAGGCAAATCTCTAGCAACTTGACTTAAAGAAAATAAAGCGGCAGTACCACCAGATGCATCTTTACCTAAATTTTGAAACCCAACTTTTTTTAAGTCAACTAAACTTTGTTCAAGTTGCTGAATATATTTATTGGTTTCAGCAATTGCTCCATGAGTCTGATTTTTTAAAGTATTTCTTACACTTTTTAACTCTGCTTCTACCTCTGTAATAGATTTAGAAAATTGGCTTATATCCGCACCTAACGTAAATATGAAATCCTGATTAGCCATTCCTATATCTATTAATTAATTGTCTATATTCCTCTTCGTCTATTTTAGTTGTACTCTCATCCCCTGGTAATTCCCACAACTGCTCTGGAGTTTTAGGTGCGGTCTTTGGATCGGCCATCAACCTTACCATTGTGAACATAAGTAGTCTAGTTTGTTTGTAACTATCGACCTTTTTATCTTCGTGTCCTTTCATCATTAACGAGTAATGTTTAGGACTCAAAGAGTAAAATTCATTTGGCATCAATCCTAATTCTCCAAACGCAAACGCCTCTATTTCTTCCCACGAGAGGTCTTTTTTTTTGCTTGGTCTTGTGATTGATTTTCTTGTCTTATAAAATCGCTCTCAGACCAAACTTTTATAACTTTTGCGATGTCATTATCTTCTTGGTTTTTTAGCAAAGTTTGCTCAACCCATTCAACAATGTCAGCAAAGCTATATTTAGGATCAACTTCTTTGACAATACAATTATTGAAATATCCACTATATATAATGTGAGATATTGTAATCTCACTTAATATTGATATATCAAATGTTTTGTCTTTTGAGAATTTGTCTTGAAGATATCTAAAAGACGCCATCCCAAATTTTAGTCCAATAGTTTCGTTGTTAATAGTAATAGTAGTATAGTTCATAATTAAGCAGTAATGTCAATAGTACCGTTTGAAGTGATTGTACCTGAGAAGTTGATAAATTCAGTAGTTGATTGGTTCAGAGTCAAAGAAGTCAAATATCCTTTGAATTGCTGATAATAAGCAGCACCAGCACTTGAACCAGAAACAACTGGGTTTTGAACTCTTACACTGATCTCTGTACCATTGTTAAAAGCAGTAAGCAATGATGAATAGCTGATCTCTGAACCACCAGGAGCAGTTTCGCAAATTGCATCAAAATCAACAGTCATATTGGGCTTACCAATAGATGTGAAAGTACCGCAGTTTGTTTGCTCAACGGTAGAGTCAACTGTACCATTAACGCTAGATGTACGCAAACAGATGAGTGAAGCATAACTTGAGCCACCAGCTACATCTATGTCTACGCTTTGTGTAGAACCTTGAATTTTTGCCATTTTTGTTTATTTTTGATTTACTAGATTTCTAATTGTTATAACTTTTCTTGCTATATAATTATCACCCTCCCACAAAGGTAAATAATTTGAACTTGTTCGAGCCATTGGGAATATGTAAAAGTCAGTATCGCTAAAACCATTGATCTTAGTATCTGGGATCAAAATATTAAGGATTTGACCCGCAATATTGTCAACTTGACTTACGTTGTTATTTTTATTTTGCTCGCTATAAATTTCTATTGTTACTTCAACCTCATTATCAAAGCTATCATTTGTGTTATTAGCTACCTCTACAATATTATTTATAATTACATATCTATCTGGAGTAGTAACGAATGGAGGCTGACCATAAACGGGTACATTCTTACCATTGTAAGTAATGTTACCGTTTAAAGCATTTACATATATCTCCCTTACATTATTTGCACTATCCTTCATTACGCTTGTCTTTTCTTTCTTAAAAAGTCCCTAACTCGCTTTTGGTATATAGGCCAGTAAGCCAAAATACTTGGACGCATATAAGGCCTAGGAGGTAAATTAACCTTTTTAATGCCTTTGCCTTTATATTTAGCCGCTAAATCAACCCAGCCTTGCCTTTCTGGATTCACAAACAAATTACCAGTACCAAACTCAATATAAGCTGCATAATCAGTCTGTGCAACAAATTGATAACTAAGGAATTGATCCTTTTTAAATGATATGCTATTTAATAGCCTACCGGTATCAACGGCACCTCTACTAGATAGTATATTTTTAGCACTTCTAACCATGTCCTCGCCGCTAGCCGCTAGCTCACGATCAACCGTTGCGCTTGTTTCATCAACGGTTTGCTTGAGCTTGGTAAGCATTTTGTTGAACTTATAATCATTAACTTCTAAACGGAATCCACTCGGCATTATACTATAAATACTTTTTTGTATTGATGATAGTTAAGGCCATCCCAATTAGGATATTGGCTAAGTAAAGAGGATTTGTCAGCGTTCATCTTTTTACCCCTATTCTCAAATTGCCAT
>RFPL01000041.1 GCA_009926135.1 Sphingomonadaceae bacterium | reverse complement strand
AAGTGATACTTGTACAGATGCAATGCAGCGACAACGATGAGATCGTATGGATAATATCTCGTTTTGCAGCAATTAAAGTTGACGTGATTTCCAAATTTCTTCTCATCAGGATCAAGTTCCTGAAAGTGTTTCTGGATAAAGAAATCCTCACAGTCTTGCCCCTGAATCCCATTGATCATGATCTCGTCCTCATGGATGCTGGTTACCAAAGGAACTGGTGATTCCTTCACAAGTTTCCTGATGTCCTCAACAAATGCTTTCCACTTCACCGGATCATGCTGCGCGTAGTTTCTCCAATAATGCGAATATCCCATGGTTCACCTCCTGTACTTCCTATAACGGAAGTTTACAGAAAGACTAAAGAACTATTTTTTATCTTCAATGATTATAGAATCTTGCTTTTTTCGCTTGCATCCAATCCGCGATCCGTTTACGGAACAAAATCCATCCAAACGGAGAAGTTTATGCTCAACAATGCCAAGTCATGCCCTTTTTGCGGCTCAACACGCCTGAGTTTTGATTGTTCCCACATCGGCACATCCATGCGGATACGATGCCGGTCGTGCGATGCCTTGGGGCCCTGGGTGTTCAAGTCTCACCGTGAAACTGAAGCTGACCTGGCTGATGAATGTATCGAAAGATGGAACAATAGACAGTCTTCGGACGGGTTCACCAAGGTTCAAAACACTTATTATGGAGCCAAGTCACATGACGAAATTCGTGCTTATGGCAGAGAACAAGGGGCGGGAGAACCTCAAGTTCGTACCTATCGACCCCCAGTTCCCGCCACACATTACCGTGGACGCTCGATCACATGAGGCAAAGCTGGTTGTGACCAATAAGGAAACGCACCACACAAGCGAGAGAACAATCTCCATGCGCATCCTCATGGAAGCACCACAACCAACAATCATCCATTCGCTCATGGTCACCTATCAACAATGTATGAGGGAACTCAAATGGAAGTAATGATCAAGACAGTCGTGAACGGATATATTGTCCAGCGCAAAGTCAACGATGATGTCAAAGTCTTCGCCTTTGGTGGATTGAATGCCTGTACTGATATGCTCAAATTCTTGCTCTGCGAATTTGAACCACCAGAGAAAGTCGAAATCAAGATTGAGGATTCAAATGAAAATTGGCCAGAAAGTATTGGATAAAGAATACGGTGAAGGGATTGTGAGCGGAAAGTGCGGAGATGTTTACACAGTCTCATTCACGGATGGCGTGAGATATTATTATGGAAATACAGAACTCGGCAGCAGGATGCGGGGAGACAGGCAGGGAGCTTTGTTGGATGCTTGTAACATCAGGTCGCGTGCAAAACGTATTAAGGATTCTTTTGGAAGGTGGTTATCTCGTTCAAAGTGAAGAGAGAACATTTCCGAACAAGCCAAGAAGCAAAACAATGAGAATGGTCACAAGGCTTTTCGATAAGAATGGAAAAAGACTTGATGGCGTCCACAATTATGCGCGTATGAGATTGATAAAAATTGGCAGTCTGGAGGCAGAGAGTTATGGAAAAACAACAGTGTTCAGACTCAATCCAAAAAAGACACCGCCGCGTTTGGCATAGTCGCTGTGTCATGCTTGCAAACCTGATCGAACACGCTTCTGTGACTTCTGGAATCCATATTGAGAACTTTATCTATGGGTTCAACAAGCAAGAACAAAAGCAAATTCTGACAATCATTCAGCAGAGGAACCTATGGCGAAGCAGAATGAATTCGTAAAACTCATTGACATGGGCATCCTGAATCCAGAATCAGAATTTGGATCTTCATTGCTGCGCGAAGAGATCTATCAAAACACAATCTGGATGCTTTCATTTGCGCTTGTTTGCGCTTTCCTTTTCTGGCTTTCCAGTTTATACAATCCGCAACATTTACGGCATCCGATTGATAGATACAGACTTGAGAACAGGCAGATATTTGTTCGTGTATTCGCTTGGCTTGCACTCATTGCAGCAAGCGTTTTTGCATACAAGCTCGCCTCTTGCATCTGCTTTCCTTACTCGGTGCTTTTTGAGAAAATCAGAGAGTTCATGTGATGAGAATTACGATCAATACAGATATCGCAAAAGAGTACGGAATCGCCGGTGCTGTTGTTTGGGCTGCATTTGAAAAGCTCCTGGACAACAAAACCTGGACGCAAATCCGCGTTGCTCAGCTTGTCTCCATGACAGACAAACTCTTTTCCGAAACTCCATTCAAGGTTGCCATCCGGAAGATGGAAGTTGATGGTCTGATTGAGCGTATTTCCGAGGCTGCTTGTGACGGCGCGAGATATAGGTTCGGAGTCAATTCAATTCCGTACTGTCGTAAGCGCCCTTCACAAACCGAACGGCCCCAATCCCCATTGAATTCATTTCCTGCTCATCAAGATGTTTCATCAGAAATTTGATTGCGTTTGACGTTTCCTCGTCTTGGATGCATTCAAGGGCAATCGCAAGACACTCGTTCAACAAAGGCATCCACTCGTCGGAAATAGTGACCATGAGACACCTCTCTCTCAATATCGAACTTGAATCACCTATTTGCTATAGTTATGCTATCACTCAGATTTGGGATCACATGCGTGAAAAACTTGGCGAAAAGTTCAAGTCATACATCTATGTATCGGCAAGACTTGAGTCGACAGTTCCTATCTCGACTTTCAAATTGATAAACATGTTGCAGGAATTGTCCGAGTCTTATTGCTATGACGATGGTCAGGTTATTAAGTTCAATGCTCGCGTCACGCAGTCAAAGCATGATATCTTGCAGATAGATATATTCGAGATGGAGCTTTCGGATGCTTACAATAGCGGGAATTGATGCCTCGTTGAGCGCGACTGGTTTGTGTATCATTTCAAATGAAGGCACGTTCTTCTATACATTGCGCGGACACAAGCTCGGAACAAAGCCATCAGATGTGGAGAAGAACCAGCGCCTTGCTCTGCTTGTTCGGGACATCCTCGCTATCATCAAAAAACATGAAGTTCAGATTGCCGCCATTGAGAACTATGCGTTCTCGATGTCATCGCAGGCCACAACCCCGCTCGCCGAACTCCAAGGCGCTCTCAAGGTCGGCCTGTTCTTTCAAAAGATTCTCTGCTGTTCATTGCCCGTCAGCACGATTCGCAAGTTCTGCATTGGTAAACATATTCCAAAGAAGCAGGACTTTCAGCGGGAGTTCAAGAGGATACACCATAGAATAAGCGCACTCCCGCGCAATGAAGACGAGTGGGACGCTTTTGCGGTCGCTTACACCTTGCACCATGCATGGCAATTAGGAAGCGATCCCCTCTTGCAGGAACACATCGCTTTCCACCTCAGCTCCGAGCAGTGCGAGTCGTAAGTCTTTTGGTAGTTTGCGCAAGTCCAAAAGCATCTCGTGCTTTTCAAGGATAATCCAAGTTCCAGCGACCTTGATGCACCTGAACTTCCCTTGAGCGGCTTGCATTCTGACCCACCGTGGACTTTTGTTTTCCTTCTTTGCTATTTCTTCAATTGTCTTCATTCAATCCTCCCACGGGTTATCAATGCCCAATTCTTCCATCTTCTTTCTGAGATTTGCAGAACGCCTTTTCATCGATTCATGGTTGCGTCTGTTTTTTGCGATCTCATACTCACGCTGATCGTTCATTCCATCCTCTGGCGTGTGTTCGTTCTTTCTTGTTCGCGCTGCTTTCTTCCGGCTTTCCCTGAACTTTTTCATCACTTCGTCATCCACCAACTCTCTGATGACAAGGCCATTCTTCCAGAGCATTCCAAAGAACCGCTCTCTTGCAAGATCGTAAAGATAGGTGAGGTAATTGTGTCTGAAGCGTTCGACCATGTGCCGGATGGGAAACACGTTGTCCTCGGTCATGTGATCGCAATACACGCGATTGACGATGCCCTTCACAAGCTCAAGCTCGAGCCATCTTCCAAGCGGTTTTGAGTATCCCGCAGTGATTGGCATACACAGTCGCCTTGAAAGGATTTCTGCATACTCTTCCCATTGCTCTTTGTCTGGATAATTGTTCGCGTTGTAAATAAGCGACTTTTGTCTGCCACGAATCATATCTCTCTTCGGTGGTTTGAACATTCTTACTTTCACTGCGCCATTCTTGTTCAGACTTCCCTTCGGCCTTCCCCTACGCTTTACAATCTCTTCGCTCACCACTCACCTCCATGTGTGTTGATCCAATATCCGATACTCTCTTTTCTCGTCGGGATATCCTTCCTGATGTTGAAAAAGATAAGCGCACTACCAAACGGAACACCTTTCCCCGCACTCTGTTCACGGACGTATTCCGTCCTTCCCTTGAGGAACAAAACACCATCGCAATGCGGCAGAATCACGTTCTGCCAGAGCAATGTTTCCAAGTTGGTTGTCTTGTAAATTGCGAGCACCTTTGTGCCCTTTTGGGCCTCCTCGACGGCCTTATGAAAGAACGAGGTGGCTTTGGAGAATGGCGGGTTCATCCAACAGATTTTGTTCTTTGGCCACTCCTTGCCAAGACAGTCATCGTCCTTCGTCCAATACTCGGCAAACTTCTTGTTCACGGGCGATGCACACACGTCGAGCGCGTCTCGAACTCCCAGGCCAAGTTCAATCAAAAGTTCCGGTGGCGTCCCCCATTCGTCGCTCTTTTCGCCCTTGAAAATATCCATTGCCTTCTCCTGTTGGTTCCTATATCGGATGTTCTAAACCAAACTTCAATGTTAGGGAAATTTTATGATTGATATTCTTGGTTATTATGAAACAAGAAAC
>RFPL01000005.1 GCA_009926135.1 Sphingomonadaceae bacterium | reverse complement strand
CCCCGCCACCGGGTGGAGGCGGAATCAGACCGCCCGACGAGCCGGGCGGGCCGGGAATCGGGAATGGCGGCGGCGCAATGTTGCCGCCTGGCGTGCCCGGGTTCGCCGCGGACCCCGGGGCGATCACGTCCATGACCTGATTGGGCAGGTTGTCGAGATTGGCCGGGATGGGGGCAACCGGACGCTCCAGCACCGGCGAAAGCACCCGCTCAGTCGGCCCGTTCGCCAAGTAAGGCTTCGACTGGACCAGCGCTCCAGCCGCGCGCTCACCTGGCGATCGATCAGAAAAAATTGCCAGCGGGTTGTTCAGCGCCGTACGCAGCATGGCCCCGCCCTGCGCGGCCAGCAGATCGCCGGATCCGCTCGGCGGCAAGACCGCAAGCCACGCAAATAATGCGCAACCTAATATGATTCGCCGCCAATTCATTGAAATGCCGCACCTTGTTAGCCGCCGTTATCTAAAATAGCAGCCAAGAGGTGCAGGTACTAGTACGTGTAACCCTGTTCGATACAGGAAAAACTACCAGTCTTGAATTGGAACAGGTCGGCAGGAAGTGATGAACGCCCGTCAGGCTTCCAGTTCGACATCCCAATACAGCCAGTCCCGCCAGGTCTCGTGCAGGTAGTTTGGCGGAAAGGCACGGCCCCGTTCCTGCAGGTGCCACGAGGTTGGCCGGATCGGTTCGACCAGCAGCGGCATCGCTGCCTGCCTTGGCGTGCGGCCACCTTTCTTCAGGTTGCACGGGCTGCAAGCCGTCGCGACGTTTTCCCAGCTGGTGCGGCCACCCAGCCGGCGCGGGATAACGTGGTCAAACGTCAGGTTATGTGGACTGCCGCAGTATTGGCACGTGAAGCGATCACGCAGGAACAGATTGAAGCGGGTGAACGCCGGAAATTCGCTCGGCTTGACGTACTGGCGCAGTGCGATGACCGAGGGGATCGGCATGGTCCAGCTGGGCGAATGAACCTCGCGCGCATAGCTGGCGACAATATCGACCCGTTCCAGGAACACCGCCTTGATCGCCGTCTGCCAGGGCCACAGGCTGAGCGGGTAATAGGACAACGGCGTGTAATCGGCATTGAGTACCAGAGCCGGACAATCGGACAGATTGCGGGAGGGATCCTCCGTCGCGCTACGGAACCGGGCCGCGCGCTCGATCAGCTCCGCCTTGAGCATGGCTCCTGGTAACAACCCGACATGACGGTTTGGCTACAATCCATACCGGCAAGAGAACATGGTGCGGATTGCTCCGTCAAGTCTTGCTTCGCGGCACAATCCACAGTCAAGAGGACGGCGTGATCCGCACCCGCTTCGCCCCAAGCCCCAACGGCCAACTCCACCTGGGCCATGCTTATGCGGCGATCGTGGCGCATGATCTGGCGCGGGTGCGCGGCGGTGAGTTCCTGCTGCGGATCGAGGACATCGACGGTACTCGTAGCCGGCCCGAGTTGGTGCCGGGAATCCTCGCTGACCTTGAATGGCTGGGCCTTGCCTGGGATGGGCCAGTGGTATTCCAGTCCAGCCGTCTCGATAGCTATGTCGCGGCAGGCGAACGGTTGAAGGCGCTGGGCCTGCTCTATCCTTGCCAATGCACGCGTGCCGA
Organism: Sphingomonadaceae bacterium; assembly: GCA_009926135.1. GTDB lineage: Bacteria > Pseudomonadota > Alphaproteobacteria > Sphingomonadales > Sphingomonadaceae > Novosphingobium. The sequence continues at coordinate 187,119 of RFPL01000005.1, read as the reverse complement.
GGTGCTGGCCATGTCGAGCCGGCTTGGTCCGGATGGTCCGGTCTATCCCGGAACCTGCCGGGGCCGGGACGTCGACCCAGCCGGTGCCGCATGGCGCCTGGATATGGCCAAGGCCGCCGCCCTGGCGGGGCCGCTGCAGTGGGTTGACGAATTGACGGGCCCTCAAGTCGGGGCGCCCGGCCAGTTTTGCGATGTGGTCCTGCTGCGCAAGGAGGCTCCGGCCAGTTACCACCTGGCCGCCACTCTGGATGATGCAGCCGATGGCGTGTCGCTGGTGACCCGTGGTCAGGACCTGTTTGCGGCCACGCATGTCCACCGCCTGCTGCAGGCGCTGCTCGGTCTGCCGGTGCCAACCTGGCACCATCACCTGCTGATCTGCGAGTCAGACGGGCGCAAGCTTGCCAAGCGGCGCGGCTCGGCGGCGCTGGCCGACCTGCGTCGCGCCGGCGAAGACGGACGGGCCGTGGCGGCTGCGCTGCGCATGGACCAATTGCCTACTGGCCTTTGGCTTGGGCCAGGCGTAGGGAACATGGCATGAGCTATGTCCTGATTCCCGTTCTCGTTATCATGATGGTGCTGGTCGTGATCAGCCTCGTCAAAGGCATTGCGGCCTTCATGCAAAGCACGCGTGAAGACCTTGAGCGTCCCGAGAGCGCCGGGCCCAGCGAAATGCAGCTACGGCAGAACAAGATGATGTACGCCCGCATCCTTTACCAGGGGATCGCGATCGTGATCGTGGCTATTCTGCTCTTCGCCAGCCGCTGAACGGCAGACTGACCGAACCTTGGTCAAGCTGAACAAGATCTACACCCGCACCGGCGATGACGGGACCACCGGTCTGGTCGATGGCACGCGCCGGGCCAAGCACGATGCCCGCATGGAAGCGATCGGTGCGGTGGATGAAGCCAACAGCCTGATCGGCTTCGCCGTGGCCGCACCGGGCGGGGTTGAGCCGCATGGTGCCGTCCTTACCCGGATCCAAAACGACCTGTTCGATCTTGGTGCGGACCTGGCCACTCCGGGGCAGGATTTCGCCCCGTCCGAAATGGTGCTGCGGATCGTACCCGCTCAGGCCGAATGGCTCGAACTGCAGATCGACGCATTGAATGAAGCGCTGACCCCGCTGACCAGCTTTATCCTGCCCGGCGGAACCGAAGCCGCTGCCCGCGTCCACCTCGCCCGCGCAACCGTGCGCCGGGCCGAGCGCGCGGCAACGGCGCTGGCTGCCGGCGAACCGGTCAATCCTGCGACTCTGGCCTATCTCAATCGCCTGTCGGACTACCTCTTTGTCCTGGCCCGCGCGCTGAATGGTGGCGGCGCAGGCGACGTGCTCTGGGTCCCCGGCCAGCACCGCTAAATTGCCGCTAGCCAAGCTCCCGCGCCGTCGCTAGGCAGCGCCCTTTGCTGCATATGCGAAGGGAAATTTCGATGCGGACAGTTGCGGTGATCGGTGCAGGGCAGATGGGCACGGGGATTGCCCAGACCGTTGCACAGTTCGGCATCAAGGTGCTGCTGGCCGACGTTGACCTGGCCCGCGCCGAAGGCGGCCGCAGCAAGATCGACCAGGCGCTGGGCAAGCTGGTTGGGCGCGGCAAGATCACCCCCGATGAAGCCACCGCCGCGCTCGGCCGGATTACCGCCGTGCCCGACTATGCGCCGATGATCGAAGCCGACCTGATCATCGAGGCGGCTACCGAAAAGGAAGAGATCAAGCACCGCATCTTCGCCGAAGCCGGTAAAGTGCTGGGTGCCGGTGCCATCATGGCATCGAACACCAGCTCGATCCCGATCACCCGCATGGCGGTGAGTTCGCCCGATCCGGCGCGTTTCATCGGCCTGCACTTCTTCAATCCCGTCCCGGTGATGGGCCTGATCGAGGTGATCCCGGGCCTCGCTACTTCCAAGGAAACCGTTGCCCGCACCCGCGCCTTTGCCGAGGGCCTGTCCAAGCAGGTGGTACTGGCCGAGGATGAACCTGGCTTCGTGGTCAATCGCATCCTGCTGCCAATGATCAATGAGGCGGTCTTCGTGCTGGGCCAGGGCACGGCCAGCATTCCGGACATCGACAAGGGCTGCCGACTGGGTCTGAACCACCCGATGGGGCCGCTGGAATTGGCCGACTTCGTGGGTCTCGATACCTGCCTCGACATCGTCAAGGTGCTCTACAACACCACGGGCGACAGCAAATATCGGCCCGCGCCGCTACTGGTTAAATATGTCGAGGCCGGTTGGCTTGGCCGGAAGACCGGCCGCGGCTTCTACGACTATACGGGTGAAGCGCCCGTGCCGACGCGCTAGGCGGCTTCCATCAGGCCTTTCTGATCGCCAGGCACAGGATGTCGCCCGGATGCGGATCGGGGACGATCAGCCGCGCCGCCCGGGCCAGCAAGCGGGTCGACAGGCGTGAGGAGACGCTTGCTCCCTCCGGAAAATGCCACTGCTCCGCGATGGTCAGGCCATGGCGCGGCAGCACCCGCTCCAGCGCTGTCAGCAGCACCGGGTAGATGTGGGTCGGATCGCCCTTGGCATCGAACTGTTTGAGATTGCCGGTCAGGAAAAACCGCATCCGACAAAGCGCGGAATGAATGTTTGGCGTGGTCACGAGGAACAGGCCATCGTCCGCGAGGTGCCGCGCGACGTGGTGGAACAACCGCCCTGGGTTCTCAAGATGCTCGATCAGTTCGATGGCAGTGATCAGGTCGAACTTACGCCCGTCGAGGCCCAGGTCGTCATAATCGAGATTGGCGAAAGTGGCCGTAGCCCGGTCTGTCGCAAAGGCGGCAGTGTCGAGGTCGATCCCGTGCAGATTTGTGAAACCCATGCCGCCCAACCGGTGCAGCCAGGCTCCGGTGCCGCAGCCGATATCAAGTATCGGGGCAATTCGGTCCAGTTTGGGCAGGCGATTGACCAGCGTATCATGCAGTCCGCCCAGTGTGCGCTCGACCAGCACTTCATCGACCATGGAAATTGCGCATCCGCCCTGCATTGACCCTAGCTCGGGGAACTACATAGGTTCCGATGCGGCGGCAAGGCGGCCCAGTCTGGCTGCCGCTTCCAGTATCGCGAGGTACTGGGCGGCGATCCGTTGTGGCTGGAACTGTGCAAGATGCGCCGTGACCGCCTCATCCGACGGGAGCTGGTCGTCGGGCGAAAGCGCGCGATCGAGACAGTCCGCCAACCCCGCCACATCGCCGCGTGCGAAACTTAGCGCAAGCGGTCCGACCGCTTCGGGCAAGCCGCCGCTTTCTGCGACGATCATTCGGCAGCCGCAGGCCAGTCCTTCCAGCGCCACGATACCGAAGGGCTCTTCCCAGGTGCTGGGGACGACCATGATCCGGTGCGAACGCATCTGCGCCCAGACTTCGCTGCCCCGAAGCGGTCCGGTGAACCGGACCCGGTCAGCAATGCCAAGTCGATCTGCCTGGAACTCTAAAGCCGCCCGCTGCGGACCATCGCCCACGACAGTCAGCCGGGCGCCATTGGCCGCTCGGGCACGGGCAAATGCCTCTAACAGCAAGTTACCACCTTTTTCAGGAACGAGACGACCAACGAAAATCACATTGCTGCGGTCTTGGTCGACGGTTTTAGGGGCCAGGGCATTGGGATCGAATGGATTATAGATCACGACCGGGGCCGGGAAGTGCCCGGCCATGTAGGTGCTGGGCACGATGTTGACGACGTGCCGTGAGACCAGCGATTTGATCTGCCCGGCCAGCCGCTGCCGTCCGGACGAAGGGAATGGTACCGGATGTGCAATGCACAGCGGAGTCCGGCTCAGGGCCTGGGCTGGGTAGCGGCGCAGGCTTAGTGGCGCGCTCAGGATGACGTCGGCATCACGCGCGGCGCGATAGTAGTCGAGCAGACCAGGTTGGCGAATTACCGGATAGGGCAGGTCCGCCTCGCCTGGGGTTTCGGTGACGACGACGACTTCGTGTCCCTGGCGGATGAATTCGCCGGCCAGCACTTCAATCAGTTTTTCCATACCGCCGATCGCCGGGGCAAAGCTGCGGCTGTAAACGTGAATTCGCATCAGACCCATTTTCCTAAGGGTTTTCCGCTGCTAGCAGAGCCCGGTTGCCGCGGCCAGCGGCGACCGATTGGGGTGGTCATGAGATTTTCGCCAGCAAACGTGGGGTCTTTCCTCGCGAGCGCCGTGACTGCGCAGGCTGCCGCGGCGGTCGCCGGGCTGCTGCTGGTGCGATGGATGCCGGTGGAAGACTATGCACTCTACACCATTGCCGTCACCGTAATCGGCGCGATCACGCTGTTGACCCGCGGCGGGGTCCGGTTGGGTCTGGCAGCCTTGCTGGCCAAGGCCTGGCCCGATCGCGAGGCGGCGGCGGAAGCAGTCGATGCCGCAATGCGGGTGCGCTTGCTGGTCTCGGCGCTGACCATGCCCCCGATCCTTGCGCTGGCCTGGTTCCTGCTGGACCGGGCCGGAGCATCCGGACTGCTGATCCCGGCGGTCCTGGCGATCCTGTTCGCGATCTGGCTGGCTGACACATACGGCGCAGTGATCGATCAGGTGCTTTACTTCGATCGCAAGGCCCCGCGCGTTCAGGCACTCGACAGCGGCATTGCCTGGGCGCGGCTGGCGCTGATTGGAGGGCTGCGGCTGGCCGGTGCGGTTTCCATGCTGGCGGCGCTGGCCACCAGCCTGTTCCAGTCTGCGGCCCGGATCCCGGCAATGCGCCATTGGGTCAGTCAGGCACTCGACGGGCAGCGCCGCCGCGCCCCGGCCGAGCTGGTCGGCACTGTGCAAAAAGTGGCGCTGCGCCAGATTCCGGTCGATCTTTTCGTCGCCCTGCAGACGCAGGCAACGATCTTTTACCTGACGCAGAACGGCGGCGGGATCGAACTTGCAACCTATGGCGCGCTCGCCCGGATTGCCCAGTTGCTCGCGCCGTTCAACGCTGTGATCCTGGCCTACTTTGTGCCGCACTTCGCCAAAGTGACGGAAGGCGTTGCGAAGCGCGTGCTGGGCTATGTCCTGATCGGGGCTGTGCCGGGCATTGGCCTGTTTGCAATTGCCCTGGCCGCGCCGCAGGCCCTGCTGTTCTTCATCGGACCTGCCTATGCCGGCCAGACCTGGCCGCTGCTGGTATGTGCCGGCATGGTGGCGGTTGTCAGTGCGATCGAGGTGGCGGTCAGCTTGATCTCACATCGCGGCTGGAACCGCTGGGGTTGGGTGCGGATCGTTTTCGGGCTGGCCTGGATCGGCGTGGCGCCGGGTTTCATTCCCGTGCACACGGCAGCCGGAGCCTATCTGTTTTACTGCGGCTTTTCGATCGGTACAGTGATCGCGCTGATGCTGGAATTGCGTTCCGCCCACTTGGCTGGTGAGATCCGGCCGGCGCGTGCCGCGCCATCGGGAGTGTGAGGCGCCGTGTACGAACTTGCCTTGATCTTCGCAGTTATCAGCTTCCTCTGGATCGGGGTGACCTACGTCCGCAGCCCGCTGTTCAGTGTGTTCCACCCGCTGACGTTCTATCTGGCGTTCCACGGCATCGTCTTCGTGCTCCGGCCGGTTCTGTCCTACTTCATGGACTTCCGGCTGGTTTACCAGGTCTACCAGTTCACCCCCTCGCTCGCTGACAAGGCGACTGCGCTCGTCGCGGCCAATATCGGGATGCTGGTGTTCGTCAGTGCCTGCTGGTGGTTCGGCAATGCGCCGATGCAGTTCAAGACCGATCGAGTCGCGCTGGGTGAGCGCGAGATGCTAAAGCCGACGTTTTGGTGGGTGCTGGCATTCCTGATGCCGATCGGGCTCTATTCGCTGTACGAGGTCTACACCACTGCCCTGACAACCGGTTCGGCCTATTCGAACATGATCCGGGATGGTCGCGCTGGGCAAGCCTATAACGAGGGCACCAGCGGCTACCTTGTCGAAGCGCAGCTGGTACTGGCCAGCATCGGGGCGATCCTGGCCTGGCTGATGCGCTTTCGGCTGATTTCGCTGGTACCGCTTGGGTTGTTCGCGCTCTATCGTCTCGGCATTGGCGGGCGCGGCCCGTTCATTACCGCGATGATCACCCTCGGCCTGTTTTATCTCTACGATCGCAAGCGCAAGAATTTGCCGGTCTGGGTCTTCATCGCCGCGCCAGTGCTGCTGACGATCTTTACTGCCGTTGGTGACGACCGAGGTGCAGCCATTCGCCGCGCCATCAGCGACGACCAGACCTCCGAGATTTTCGCCGCCAAGCGCGAAGAGCGGTTCATGGAAGGCATGGACTTCGCCAATCTCGAATTCATGGAATACCTCGTCTACGTCGTCCCGCAGCGCTCTGGCACCTACGGGTATTTCAACGGGGTACTGCAACTCTTCACCGAACCGGTGCCGCGGGCGATCTGGCCGGAAAAGCCGATTGGCGCGCCATTCGAACGCATCAACCTGTTCGACTACGGCTTGCCCCTGGGCATGACGCGGTCCCTGCCGGGCGAGGGTTGGTTTGCGCTCGGTTGGTTGGGAGTGATTATCTGGTGCGGATTCTGGGGCTGGGCGCTCGGCTCGATCTACCGGCGGTTTGCCGAGGGTGAACAGAGCGCCTTTCAGGTTGCGGCGTACCTGGCATTCCTGCCGGTGCTCATCGTGGCGTTTCGTGACGGGCAGATTGTTACCGTGTTCCGGCAATGCCTGTTTTATCTAGCGCCCGTCGTACTGTGGCATTTTGCTGCCCGTGGTGTGGGGATTCCACCGCTGGGCCAGTTGCGGATGATCCTGTCCAAGAAATCCGGCGCTTTCTTGCCTCGCGGAATGGAAGCGGCGCCGTCAGAGCGGCCGGTCGCGGACAATCAGGACGTGCCGTTAGCAGTACGGCGGCGGCGGCTTGCCCTCAGGCAGCAGAGCAGCGGCGAAACCTAGGTAATGCGGGCATCGCCCAGTAGCGCGGCGATATTGTCGCGATAACGAGCGAAGGTGTAGTCGCGTGCGGCTTGCTGTGCTGCAGCGCGCCAACCCGCCAGCCGTGACCGGTCCTCAATCGCGGTGATCATCGCGTCGAGCAGGGCGTCAGTGCTCAGTTCCGGCAGCAGCAGGCCAGTCTCCGCAGTAACGGCATCGGCACAGCGATTTGACTGGATCAGCGCACAGCCAGCGGCGAGTGCTTCGTAGAGCACAATTCCCGCCCCTTCGAAATAACTCGGCAACAGCAGGACATCATGGCTAGCCATGATCGCTGGCACTTCCGATCGGGGCACGGTCTGGCGATAGGTCACCCGGTCGGCATAGGGGGCGAAGACCTTCGGCGGGATCTTCAGATCTCCCACGATGGTCAGTTCGGCTGCGCCTCGCGGGAGCTGCGCAATCGCTTCGAGCACGTGATGGATGCCCTTGCGGGGAATGACCAAGCCCATGAACAGGAAGCGTACGGGCTTGCCCGGCGCGCCTGGCTTAGGCGTGGGCAGGTTGCCAAACAGCTGTTCGTCGTAGCAGTATCTTAGGACGCTGACCTTGCGGGTGATGGCGGCGTCCTGGCAAGCATCGTCGATCGTCCGGGCGGCGAATGGGCTGCCTACCACGATCCGGTCAGCCAGCTCGTATTCGCGTGTATCCTGTTCGATCTGGGGCGGCTGGACTCGTCGCTCGCTGGGCAGGAACCAATCGCCATAGCGGTCGGCAATGTCGTCCATCATCGCATTGAAGACCCGGTAATCGCCGATGGTCCGGTCAAGGATGCAGGTGCGCCCGTACTGCCTGGCCAGTTCGAAGGCGGTCAGCGAACTGCCATTGTAGCCCCACAGCGCAAAGTCCCGGTTCGAGGCGATCTCGGCGGCAATTTGCGTCACGAAACGGCGATTGCCGAACGCGTCGATCCGTTGCGCCAACCGTCGCCACCCAGCCCGGTTGGCAATCCGCTCAACCCATTCGGCCAGGCCCCCGGTTCGAACCAACGCGGGATCGAGGCCCGGATGGGCGAAGCGGCCGAACTCAGCATGCAGCCGCCCCGCCAGCGGCTCTGGCAGATAGCGCTCCAGCCGATAGGGCCAGCGTTCCGGCTGATGGAAGATCGAGGTTGCGTACCATTCCAGCTGCCCCAGCTGTTGCAGCGCCAAGGCGGTCTGCCAGCTGTGCTGGGTTCCAGGGTGGAAGACGGCAACGGCCATAGGTGAAGACCGCTAGCAGGGAGCGGCGGGCGGTGCATCCTCAAAGTGCATTGTCGGAAACGACACTATCTGTTTTCCTACACGAACCATATTGGTTATTTGAAGCGCTCCCGATTCGCCAGGGAGTACCCGATGCCCATTCCGATCATATCCCCCAGCGGCTATGCCGCGACCCGCGCGGTGGCCTTTGCCGATGCTGACGGCAACGCCGTTCTCGCGAGCGGCAGCCTGCCGCTGCCGGTCACGCTCGGTTCCGATCCAACTGTCCCGTTGGCCGGCACCACCGCCGCCAGCGGCACATTTGGCCCTTATCAGCCCGCTCTCGGGCGCGAGGCAATGCTGACCCTGTCCGGGAGCTGGACCGGCACGATCCGCGTCCTGCGTTCGACTGATGGTGGCGTGACCCGGCTGCCGCTGACGATTGCTGGTGCCGCTTGGGCCCAATTCACTGCCAACTGCTGCGAGCCGATCTGGGAAGAGACTGAGGCACTCGCCCGGCTCTACCTTGAAGTCACGCTGTCAAGCGGCTCACTGACCTACCGGCTCGCCCAATGAGCGCCGATCTGATCGCACGCGGGCTGGCCAGCCGTGCCGCAGCTTCGGCCCGGTCGCCCAACACCCAGGCGCTGATCCAGGCGATCCGCAACTGGGGCACCCTGCCGGCACCAAGCCACCGGCTTGTGTCCGCCGATTTGCCGGTTGTGACAGTCGGTGCGGCCGGTGCCGCCTCAACCATCAACGCTCAAGGTTCCGGCGGGGCAACGGTGCCGCGCTTCGATGCACGGCTGACCTATGTGGCCGGGCCTACCCGGCAGGCGGGACCGGTCTTTCCGCTGAATGGCTTCGTCGTTTCGCGCAATGGCTTTTACGGCGCCAACAATGCCCTGGGCGATCCGCTGTTCGGGACGCAGTTTCATGGCTTTGAATTTGTTCACACCGGCACCCAGTTCGAAATTCCAGTTACCGGTCATGGCCCGGCCGTGCCGTTCAATCTGCGCCTGTTGGTTGACGATGCGGTGGCGGCGACGGCTTTGGTCCCCTCGGGCACCGGCAGTGTCTATTTCGTCAAATTCGTGTTCGGTAACAGCCGCGCGCGGCGGATCCGGGTCGAAACATTTTCGGTCCCGACCAACGGGGTCAACGTGGTCAGCGCGGCCGAAGTCAGCTCGGTCGGGCGGGCCTATCCGCTGGTCACGATCATGGGCGACAGCTTTGTCGAGCCGACCGGCACCGATTTTGCTGCCAATGGCGAAGCGGCTCTGGCCGCGCGGCTCCTTGGATTGCGCGCCGCGGTTGCCGGGGTCGGCGGAACGGGCCTGATCAATGCCGGCGGCAACAACACAGCCGGCTTTCCCAAGGTCAATTTCTGCGACCCGGTGCGGATGACCGACCTGACCATGGCCGGGGTAATCGATGCCCAGACCGGCACTGCCGCCAGCCCGGCGCTAGGCGTGGTCATGGCCAGCGTCAATGACGGCTCCGCGCTCGGCTTTGCCAGCGTGGCCGGGGCTACCTCGTTCGAGGATGCCATCACCCGGCAGGTCTTCAAGCTTATCGACTCCTGGCGCGGCGCGAACCCGGGCAAGCCGCTGGTATTCATCGGTCCAACCTGGCCCAATTCCGGCCCTCCGCTGGATGTCTTTCGCCAGCGTGACGCGGTGCAGCGCGCGGTACAGGGTGTCGGTGGGGCCCGCTCGAACGTCTGGTTTGTTGACCGGCTTGGTCCGTCGGCAATCTTGCGCCAGGGATCAATCGACACGCTGGCAACGACCGGCACCACCACCAGCGGCAGCGCTACGCTCACGGCGCTTGCCTCGACCGCCGGCGTGGCCGTCCAGTCAGGCGTTTCCGGACCCGGCATCCCCGATGGTGCCGTGGTCCTGACCGTTGTTTCCGCGACCTCGGTCACGCTCAGTCATCCCTGTACGGCCACTGGCACGGCGGTGGCCACCCGGTTTCGCAACAGCCAGTCGGCACTCTACACCTCCCTCCTTGCCGGGGATGTCACTCACCCCTCGACTGCGGGCCACGAATACGACGCGCTGTGGATCGCCAGCGAATTGCGCCGCCTGATCCTCAACGAATTCGCCTGATCCAGGAGCCCTGTTCATGCCCGATTTTCTCTTTGCCGAATTTGCCGGCCAGAACATCAATTCCAGTACCAAGGTCGTCCAGACCAATGGCCGTGACCTAGTCGGGCAGGGGGTGGGGCTCTATGTCGCAGACGGCTTCGCCAATGCCGCATTGTTCGCAGCCCACCCCCGGTTGGTCGCCCGGTCGAGCAACAATCGCTATTTTCGCGCGCTGCCAGATGGCGGGCGGATCCCCGTCGAACTGGCGGGGGCGAAGGCCGATGGCGTGACAGACGATGGCCCGGCGATCCGCGCTGCGGCCAACTATGCCCGCGCGATCAGTGCACAGGGTATTCGCCTGGCCCCGGTGCGTTACCGGGTCGAGAAGATCCCTCCTAGCGAGCAGGTCCTCAATACCAACCCGCCTATCCAGCTCCTCTCGGCCGATGCGGCTATCGACGATTATGGGGGTGCGCAGTTCACGCGCCAGTCGGGCGGGCGTGGGCTAGTGCACCATCCGGCCACCCCCGGCACGGTGGCCGAACTGCCGCTTGCGGCCAGCGTCGCGGCGGGCAGCCGCGAGGTCCAATTACAAGCCGGTCTTGGCAGTCAGTTGGCTGTTGGAGACTGGGTCATGTGGCAGCTGGGCGAGTTTCCTTACGATCCTGTCGAAACCCCGAACTGGGACTTTGCCCGGGTCGAGGCCGTCAGCGGTGATCTGGTCCGGCTCGATAAGCCGGTGCCGCTCACCTTTGCGCCCGTGACCGTGACCGGGGCAAACAAGCGGCTGCGCAAGCTGCGGATCCTGCGCGATCATGTCATCCGTGACCTCACGCTCGGGGGCACCGAGGTCGAGGACGGCATCTCGCTCTACGCCGCCCAGCGTGTCACGCTCGAACGGATCGGCGGGATCAATATCGGTGCCGGCACGGTGGTTGCGCAGTATTGCGATGGCCTGACGCTCAACGATTGCTGGCAGGAGGGCTGGTGGCAGGTCGCGGGAGGAAGCTTTGGCGCTGCTTTTGCCTTTGCCGAGACGCGCAATTGCCTGCTTAACCGCCCCCGCGCACGCGGTACTATCTCGCTGGTCAAGGCCGAGGCCGGAGCGGAAGTCTCGGTGATCGATGGCAGCTTCGAGAATACGGCAGTCAATGCCAGCGGCCAGTCCCGCGGGGCCGACGTGGCAGTGATCAATGTCCTGGGACGCTCAAGCGTGACGGCCCACGACCTGACCGTGACCGGCTTTGGCGGCTACCGCCTTGTCGAGACCAGCAATGGCCAGCCCGGCTATGACGGCGTTGCCCTGCTCAGCGGCACGACCCGGCTGGAACACCCGACCGCGCCCTTCTCGATCCCGCTCGGCGCGATTACCGGCACGCTTGATTTGACCATTGCCGGCACGCGCGAGATCTACAACTTCGCGCGCCTGCGCCACTGGCGGCGGCGCTTCGTGCTGCGTGATGGGGAGTACCTCTACGCCTATGGCCCACCGGGTATCCTGGCCAAGGCCCGCGCCTATGCCTCGCCCGACCTGGCCATCGGGGCCGGCGGACAGCTGACTGGGTTCTGGCTTGGCCGGCAAAGCGATAATGGTGCGAACCTCGCCGATGGAGCCACAGCCCGGCTCGCACCGGGAATTGATGCCCACATCCCCTGCTATGCCGGGACTGTCGGCGGGGCAGGCTGGACCTATCGCAACGAGCCGCTGGCAATTCTCTGCACCACGGCCGCCGAGGCCGGGCTGAATACTGCAAATGCGTTCGTTGAGTTCGAAGGGTGGTTCGCTCAGCAGGAGGACCAGGATGGGGCGGTGTCGGAAGCCAGGATCCGCAGTGGCGGGGACGGCCGTGATCCGCTTGAAGCCCTGTTCCCGGCCTACGACCTGCCCGCTATTGCGGCGGAGAGTTCCCTGGCTGTGGTCCTGCCTATTGCGGACATGGCCGGGGACGATTTCATCGATGCCGTGCGCATCACTGGCGGCCTTGGCGGGGTTGAACTGCGCGGGGCCGAGGCTCTGGCGGGGTCGGTAAGACTGACCTTCGCCAATCCCACTTCCCAGCCGGTCGATCGGGCATCCGCAGACCTGGCCGTCGCATTCAGCCGCGCGGTCGTGGGAAGATAACCCCCGCCGCTTGCCAAGCTGCCCGCGTACGTTATTCCACGTACGCGGGCATCAGGGGTTGCGGCACAAGCAGATGAATAACCAGACAAAGCCGCGGGTTGCGCTGCTGTTTGCCCAGTTTGCCGCCTACCATATCGACCGCTGCGAGGCCGTGGCCCGGCGATTGGGCGACCGCTGCGAAGTGCTTGCAGTCGAAGTGGCGACAACTTCGGCTACCTATGCCTGGGAGCCTTCTGGTCCGACCGCCCACGCCCGCAAGCTGACACTCTTTCCCGGTCGCTCGTTTGACGATGTGCCGCCGCTGCAGCGCTTCTGGGGAGAGTTGCGCGCGCTGCGGCGTTGCAAGGCGGTTTTCATCGGCATCGGATATAACGAACCAGATGTGATCCTGCTGTCCTGGGCGTTGCGACTGCTGGGTGTTCAGGTGTTTGCGCTGAGTGAATCCAAGTTTGATGACAAGCCGCGGCGTGTCGGGTTCGAGTGGTTCAAGTCGCTGGTTCTGGCAGCCTATTGCGGGGCGATCGTCGGCGCGGCCCGCCAGCGCGACTATTTCCGCTTCCTCGGCTTCCGTCACCGCCGGGTTCTGCCGGGCTATGATACGGTCGGGCTGGAACGCATCCGGGCGATGGGCGGGGGCAATGCCGTACCTTTTGCCCAGCGGCCTTTCGTGTTTGTCGGTCGGTTTGTGGGGAAGAAGAATCTCCATGAGCTGATCGAAGGCTATGCGCATTACGTTCGGGCCGAGGGCGATCGGGCGCGGCCCCTGATACTCGTCGGATCGGGCGAGGAAGAGGCAGCGCTGCGCGCCCGGGCAGAGATCCACGGTCTCGCGGACCGGATCGAATTTACCGGCTTTCTGCGGGCCGAGGCCGTGGCGCATAGGCTGGCCGGCGCCCTGGCCCTGATCCTGCCCAGCACCGAGGAACAATGGGGGCTGGTGGTCAACGAGGCGATGGCGTTCGGAGTGCCGGCAATCGTCTCGACCCAGGTCGGCTCGCGCGATGCGCTGGTCCGCAACCTCGTCAATGGCTTTCTGGTGGAGCCGGGATCGCCCGAAGGCCTGGCCGCTGCCATGGTGGCGATGGCGCGCGACGAGGAAACCTGGCAGCGCCTTTCGCAAGCTGCCGCCGCGCGCGCCTGGCTTGGCGATACCGAACGGCTGGCCGATGCAGTCGAGTTGATGGTCTTCCCCGGTAATTCCGCGGCGCAGGACCGGATAGAGCGGTTCGAAGTGGCGCTTTCCGGCCAACCCCACACCGATCCCGCCTTGGCGGCGAAAGCGGCCGCGCCCAGCTACTGGCAACAATATTATGCCGCCGCTGCTGCGCCGGAAGCACCATCGGACTTTGCCCGCTTCGCCAGCGAACGCATGGCCAACTACCCGACCATCATCGAACTGGGCTGCGGCAATGGCCGGGACTCGCTGCACTTCCTCAAGGAAGGGTGGCAGGTCCGCGCGCTCGATGCTTCGACAGCTGCGGTCGATTCATGCCGCCGCCGCGCGGCCGAGGCTGGGCAGGATCCGATACGGGGTCAGTTCACCAACGGGAGCGTCGCCGATCCGGAGGCCTGGCAAGGGCTCGCGGCGGGCACGGACGGTCCGATCGGCATCTACGCCCGCTTCCTGTTCCATGCGATCGACGAGGCGACCGAGGCGGCGCTCCTCGACCATGCAGCGCGCCTCATCGCAGCGCGCGATGGAGCGCTCGTTGCCGAATTCCGCACGCTGGCTGACGAGCCGCTCCAGAAGGCTGAGGCTCCGCATTTTCGCCGCTACATTGATCCTGATCGTTTGTGCGCCGAACTGGAGCGGCGCGGCCTGACAGTTATCTACCGCCGGGAAGGGCAGGGCATGGCGCGCTATCGCGATGAGGATGCCTGCGTCGCCCGGATCGTGGCCGTCCCGGCGGTCACCTATGCCGATGGCGCTCCTTCGCCCGGGCTGACGCGGCTTCAGGCCACCGAGCGGGAGCTGGCTGCGCAATTCGTCGACTATTGCCGTGCCGAAGGCCTGCGCCCGTTCCTGGTCGCTGGATCGGCCCTTGGCGCGATCCGACACGGCGACATCATCCCGTGGGACGACGATGTCGACCTGGGCATGCTGCGCGAGGATTATGAGGCACTGCTGCAGGTCTGGGCGCGGCGGCCGCTACCGGGACTGACCCTGCAGCACCACGATAGCGAACCCGGCTATCCACTCGCCTATGCCAAGTTGCGGATCGACGGGACCCGGGTGCACGAACGCACCTTTGCCGGCACCGGCTTCCACGAAGGGATCGGGCTCGACATCTTTCCTTTCGATGCCCTGCCGCGCTCTGTTCTGCTGCGGCGACTGCAGCACTGGGGGCTGCTGGCCGTAAATGTCTTCGTCATGTCCTACAGTTCGGAAGTGACGCGGAATTCCGGGCGGCCATTGCTCAATGGATTGCGGCGCGCGGCGTTGGCGTTGCGGCCGGTCCTGCCGATCCGCGCCTTGGTTGGCCTGCGCGAATGGCTCAGCAACCCGCACGGCATTGCGCGCGGCAGCGAGCGCGCCTGTTTCGAAATGTGGGGCATTCGCTTTGCCTGGCGGACCTGGGTGCCGGAAGACTGGCTGGTGCCGACCCGCACGGCTCCTTTCGGTACAGGGGAGATGCCTGTGCCGGGGCGAGCCGAGGATTACCTCAAGGCGTCGTTTGGCAACTATCAGGCCTTTCCGCCCGAAGAGCGCCGCCACCCGCTGCACATCACCGCGGCCGAATTCGGCCGGCCCGCTGCCGACTGACGGACCGGAGCCATGGCCAACGCATCGCTCCTGACCGGCAAGCGCATCGGCCTCCTCACGGCATCGGCGTCGCGGCTGGGGGGCGGGGTATTCGAAGCGGTGGCAATCCAGGCCGAACTGATCCGCGCGCAGGGGGGCAATCCGGTGGTCCTCGCCCTGGCCGACCGGTTCAGCGCCGAAGATCGGCCACGATTTGGCGATAGCGAAGTGATCCATGTGCCGGTGTCTGGTCCGGTTCAGATCGGCTATGCCCCGGCCTTGGTCAAAGCGCTGCTGGCGGCGCGACTCGATTGCCTGCACTTGCACGGCATCTGGATGTATCCATCGCACGCCGCGCGGCGCTGGCGCGAGGCGACCGGGCGGGCGAGTGTGATCTCGCCGCACGGCATGCTCGATCGCTGGATTACCGCGCGGGGGCGCTGGAAAAAGGTGCTGGCGCGACGCGGCTACGAGCGCGCTGGTTGGCGCGCGGCCAGCGCCTTTCATGCCCTGACCCCGCGCGAGGCCGACGACATTGCCCGCGAGAGTGGCCGGCGCGACAGCTTGGTCATTCCCAATGCCGGTCCGCCGGTCGCTGCGCCGGTAAGGGGGCCGCGCGCGCCGCATCTGCTGTTCCTTAGCCGTATTCACCCGAAGAAGAACCTCGCCCCGCTGATCGCCGCCTGGCGCGAAGTGGCCGGCGCGGAGGGCATCCCGGATGACGCCCGCTTGACCATCGCCGGCTGGGGCGAGCCCGCCGACGTTACGGTGCTTCAAGAGTTGCTGCGCGGAAGCCCGCCATCGCTGCGCTTTATTGGCCCGTGCTTTGGCGAGGACAAGGCGCGTGAACTGGCCGCCGCACGCTTCGTCGTGCTGCCCTCGCTCAGTGAGGGCCTGCCGATGACGCTGCTCGAAGCCTGGGCAGCCGGGACACCGACGCTCCAGAGCGCCGAATGCAATCTGCCCGCAGGTCTTCCGGCAGGTGCTGCCTTGGATTGCGGCATGGATCAGCCGTCAATCAAGGCTGCGCTGGTTCAGGCGCTGACCATGCCGGACGACCGCTGGCTGGCAATGGCCCAGGCCGCCCAAGGTCTTGCCAGCGGGACGTTTTCGGGCAAACGCGTGGCGCAGCAATGGGGCGAGGCCTATGCCCGCCTGATCGCTGAACCGGGAGCCCTGCCATGACCCTGCTCGATGCCCGCCAAACCCGGCCAATCGAGGGTGGGGCGAGTTTTTCGCTGGGCAACCGGCTGCTGCGGTTCTGCTGGGGCCTGGCCTGGCTGCTGTTGGCGCGCTTCACCCCGCCGCAACTGCATGGCTGGCGGCGGCTGGTGCTGCGCGGGTTCGGGGCGAAGATCGGGCGCGGCGTTCGGGTTCACAGCAGCGTGCGGATCTGGTTGCCCGTCAACCTTGAGTTGGGCGACTTCTGCCTGATTGGCCCCGGTGCGCACCTCTACAACCAAGGCCGGATCGTTATCGGCGCGCGCAGCGTTGTCTCGCAGGGTGCACACATCTGTGCCAGCACGCACGACATTGCCGATCCCCATTTCCAGCTGTTGCTCCGGCCCGTGACGATTGGTGAGCAGGCCTGGATCGCCGCCGAGGCCTTTGTCGGGCCGGGGGTTACCGTGGGGGACCGGGCCGTGATTGGCGCGCGCGCTGCCCTGTTCGAGGATGCCGCGCCCGATGGGGTCTATTCCGGCAATCCGGCGCGGCTGCTGAAGCAGCGCGGACTGCGCGAGCCATGACCCCCGCAGAGTTGCGCCGCCGCCTGCTCGATCTGGTGGGCACGCGCCGCTTGGCCGAATTCGCAGACCTGTCTGCTGACGATCTGTCCGCGCTTGACCGGATGGCGGCGCAGCACCGGCTGCAACCGCTGCTGCATCACCAGCATCGCACCCATCCGAACCTGCCCGCCGTGCTCGCCGATGCCTGGTCGGCGGCATTCCGCAACCAAGCCATGCTGGCGTTGAGCCAGCGAGCCGAGTTGGAGCGGACTATCAGCCTGCTGCGGGCGGCCGGCTTTGCTCCCCTCGCACTCAAGGGTGCCTGGCTGAGCCAGTTTGCCTATCCCCATCCGGCCCTGCGGCCGCTGCGCGATATCGACCTGCTGCTTGATCCCGAAACCGTTATTCCGGCCTTTGCCCGGCTGGATGCGGCCGGGTACCGGCTGATCGATCCGCCCGAACTGCCGCTCGCCGAACTGATCCTTACCGACAAGCACCTGCCGCCGCTGCTTTCACCGGGCGGAACGGTGGTGGAGTTGCATCACCACTTGTGGGAGCCTGACGGGCGGCTAGATCATGCCAGTCCGCGTGCCATCGAAGCAGCGGTGCGCGTGGCGGCGGTGAACGAGCGTGATGGTCTGGCTTACCCCGCCCCCGCCGACATGCTGGCGCACCTGATCGCGCACGCGGTCTACAGCCACCGGTTCGATTGCGGGCCGCTGCTGCTGGCCGATATCGACTGCTTGCTGCGGGTTCGCCCGATCGACTGGGCGCAGTTCTGGCACCGAGCCGGAGCAGGAGGCTGGGGCGGCGGTGCGCGGCTGGTTCTTGCCCTTGTGGAACGCCATCGCGCCGGGGTGGAGGTCGATTGGTGCGACGAGATACCGGTTCCGGCGGCGTTGCTCGATGATGCGGCTGACCTGTTGCTGCAGGACCTTGACCAGCGGCAGAGCGCCGGCGTCCTTGCCAGTCTGCGGCGGCGCGGCTGGCAGGGTCTGCTTGACCGGATCAGTGGTCGCCGCCGGATAGCAACGGGACAGGCAGTGCAGCGTGACATGGCATCGGCCGGCGGGTTCCTGAGCTGGGCCGGCTCGCGCTGGCGGCGTACCCTTGGCGATCTGGCGCACCATGACACGCGCCAGCAGGGGCTGGCGCTGGCCCGGCTCAGCAGCTGGCTGGATCGCGGGCGGGTCTAGCGCCGCGTCAGGGCAATATCGTCGATGGTTACTTCGCCCACGCCGGGGCTTAGCCACAATTGCAGCAAGGGCGCTTCGCAGCCGCCGCCAAGGGCCAGATCAAGCGCGCCTCTGCCGCCCTCGACCAAGCCATATTGCGGATTGGCAAGGACCCGTTCGGCGCGGCAGCTCAGGCTGGCGGCAATCCGCGATGCCCTCGCCGGGCTGCCGGCGGCCTCGCGCCAGGACAGGCGATAGGAACCGGGCGCAAGGACGATCCGCTGCATCGCCAGCGGAACTAGCGCGGCTGCGGTGCTGCTCGCGCGCAGGGCATGCTGGCCGGCAGCGGTACTGACCACCTCGGCCAGCAGCGCACCATTGCCCGGGAATTGCCAGTCGTAGGGTGTCTTTCCAGCCGCCTCGACAGTCAGCTCGAAGCTGGCATCGTTGACCATGCCGGGCGCCGCTGCGCGCGGGCAGTGGCTGGACCAGAGTGTGCTGGCGAGGGCGGACCGGTACTGCGCCAGGCTGACGACCATCGGCGCAATCGCATCGCACCCTAGCTTGCCGCCGAGCCCTGCTGCGGAAATCAGGATTTTGGCGCGGCCAGTTAGGCGATCGAGCGGCTGGCCCGGCTGGGGCTGGGCATAGGTCCTGGCCCAGTTGACGCCATCCGCGATCTGCTGGGCAATCAGCATCTGCCCGCGC
The DNA here is from genome assembly GCA_009926135.1 of Sphingomonadaceae bacterium. Classification (GTDB taxonomy): domain Bacteria; phylum Pseudomonadota; class Alphaproteobacteria; order Sphingomonadales; family Sphingomonadaceae; genus Novosphingobium. Next base: position 168,469 of record RFPL01000005.1, on the reverse strand, counting down.
GGGTCACCTTCGAACTGCGAAGAAAGCTGGTCGATCGCCGTGGCTTCGGGCCATTGCCGGGCAATCGCGCCGAAGCGGGTGCCAGCGCGGGCCAGATCGCCACCGGCAAGCGCAGTCTGGAGCCAGTAGACCTGCGTTGCCGCGTCGCGCCAGCCAAGCCTGGCCGAGGTGCGAAAGGCGCTGGCCGCGCCGCGCAAATCGCCCTGCGCCAGCCGCGCCGTGCCAAGCAAGCCGGCGGCTGGCGGGGCCAGTGGATCACGGCGAACGAGGGCCTCGGCAAATGGAGCAGCCTCCCCAGCCTTGCCTGCCATTACCAGCGCTTTGGCTGTGGCCGTCAGGGCCTGTTGGCGAAATGGTTCGGGCACCAGCCGCGCTACCGCCGGGTCTGCTGCGGCGGCGCGGTCAAGGGCCAGTGCCGCGCTGATCGAGACGTAGCCGGCTGCCGCCAGTGCTACTGCTGCCATGGCCGCCCGCCGCCCACCAGCGGTGCGCGGTTCGGCCATCCTAGTCGCGCTCCCGGTCGGACTGCTCGTAGGTATAGTACTGGTAGCCGTAGTATTCCGAATATCGGTTGCCCGAACGGGTCGGATCGAACTTGGTCAGCACCGCGCCCAGCAGGATCGGACGCATGGCGCGCAGGCGGCGCAGCGCGGTCTTGAGCGAACCGCGGCGGCTGCGGTCGCTTTCGACCACGAAGATTACCCCATCCGCCAGTGCCGACAACGCGGGGGCATCAGCCAGGCCCAGGATCGGCGGGCTGTCGATCACCACCACATCGTAAGTGCGGGCCAGTTCCTGGACGACCTGTTCCATCCGCGGCGAAGAAACCAGTTCGGTCGGGCTGGGCGGAATCGGGCCAGAGGCGATGACGAACAGGTTTTCCTGCGGTGTGGCCAGGATCGCGCTTTCGACCGGATCGCTTGAGGTCAACAGGTCGGTCAGGCCGCGTTCGTTCGGCAGCCCGAACCGGCGATGAATTGACGGACGCCGCAAGTCGGCATCGATCAGGGCAACCTTGCGGCCCATGCGGGCGAGGCTGGCAGCGGTGGCAAAGCTGGTCGTGGTCTTGCCCTCGGCCGATTGCGCCGACGTGACCAGCATGACCTGCGGCAGACCGGCTGAGGTCGAGTAGAGCAGGGCCGCGCGCAGTGAGTTGTAGGCTTCGGAAACTGGCGACTTGGGATCGCCCATTTCGCTGTCGGGATCCCGGCCAGTGGCCTTTGGAACCACGCCCAGCAGCGGCAGGCGCAGCTTCGATTCGACGTCTTCCGGAACCCGGATCGCATCGTCGAGCTGGTCCTTGATAAACAGGGTCAGCGCAGCCAGGCCGACTCCAGCCAGCAGGGCCAACAGCAGGTTCTTGAACAGGTTGGGCGAAGTGGGCACTGTCGGTCGCTCGGCCGTATCGATGATCGAGACGTTGCTGGAGCTGATCCCGGCCGTTGCATTGAGTTCGTTGTAGCGTTTCAGCAGCCCGTCATAGAGCGTGCGGTTGGTATCGGCTTCGCGCTTGAGCAGGCCGTACTGCACGGTCTTGTCCTGTTCGCGCAGGGTCTCGGTCTTCAGGGCCTCCAGCTTGGCCAGCAGTGCCTGTTCGGTGCCTTGGGTGGCCAGCATCTCAGCCCGGATCGAATTGCGCACCGATTGCGCGGCGGACTGAAGCTCGGAATCGAGCTTGGCGAGCTGAGCGCGCTTTTCGCGGACAGTCGGGTAGTCCTCCAGGTGCTTCGACAGCTCGCGCTGCAGTTCGGCCTGGGTTGTCGCCCGTTCGGTCATCAGGCTGGAGACAGTCGCATTTCCGAGCACTTCGCGGCTGGACAGCAGCGCGACCGAGGAAATCGCCCGCCAGCGTCCTTCTGCGGCGACGCGGTCAGCCGTGGCCTGGTTGGCCGCCTGGTTGAGCTGGATGAGGCTGGCCGAGGTGACCGATCCGCCGCCGGCACCCGCACCGCTGTCTTCGCCCGCGGCATCACCGGTGCGGATCAGGCCAGTGCTGCGGGCATAGTCGTTGAGATCGCGCTCGGCCTGCTCGACCCGTTGCTTGGCCTCCGCCATCTGGCTGGCCACGAATTCGCGGGCATAAGACGAACTATCGAACTTGCGCTGCAGGTTCGCCTGGATGAACTCGCTGGCAAAGGCATTGGCAACTTCGGCAGAGACGCCGGGATCGGCGCTTTCGAACGAAATCGTGACGATCCGCGAATCGCGCGGGAGGTTTACCTTGAGGTTGGCCTGCAGCAGGCCGACAACCTGGTTGCGGGCGTTCTCGGTCAAGGTCGCCGCGCCCGGCGCCTTCGATTCCATCGCCGTATAGAATTCCGGCCGGCCTTGCAGCTTCAGCTTCTGCGCCACCCGCTGGGCCAGCCCGCGGCTGCGCAGGATGTCGGTCTGGGTTTTGAGGAAGCGGTCGACGTCATAGAGATTTGATTGCTGGGCGGTCTGGTCGTCATTCTCGCCGATTACGCGGTCGCTGCTGTCGTTGATCTGGATCGTCGCATTGGCGGTGTAACGCGGCGTATCGAGCAGCGTAAGCACCAGCGCCGCGCCCAGCGCGATCAGGATGATCGCGCCGATCAGCAACAGGTTGCTGCGGATCGCTGCCGCGATGTAGCGCAGGTCGAAAGTGCCGCGGGTCAGCGCCTGGAAGACTTCTGGTTCGTCATGCAGGTCAACCGAGTTGGTCGGCTGGATATCGCGCAGGATCGGGTGATCGTTCATGTCTGGGGTCGGGCTCCGCCAGGGCTGCGCATTCAGCGAAGCAGATAGAAAAGGTTAAGCAGGGGGGCAGTCTCGCGCACGTCGCGCCAGAAGCCCTTCGAGCCAGAATAGCCGACGACGATCGTGTCTCCGCCGATGATCTGCGGATCGTCGGCGCGGCCGCTGCGGATCTGGTCGATATCGAAGCGCCCCCCCATGCGCCGGCCGTCAATGACCCGAAACACCATCACTTCGCTGTTCTTGGCGACGCGATTGGGGCTGCCAGCCTGGGCGATGGCAGCGAGCAAGGTGGTGGTGGCATCGGCCTCGTAAACGCCGGGGTCCTCGACCTGGCCTTCGACCGCAAAGCGCGCCCGGGCCCGTTCGGTCACCGAGACGGAGACCTGCGGATCGCGAATGAAGCGAGCGCCGAGCCGGCGGGCGACTTCGGCCCTAAGCTCTTCCGGGCTGATCCCGGCGGCGATCACCTGTCCGATCAACGGAACCTGCACGAAGCCGGTGCTGTCCACCACGTAATCGCTACGTGAGAGGTCGGGTTCGCCAAACACGCTGATCGCCAGCTTGTCACCCGCCCGGATACGCTGGGCGACCAGTTCGTCCATCGCCTTGACTGGGATCACTTCGTAAGCGGCTGGTCCGGAAGGCAGCGGGTTATCCCGCGCGGCCAGCGGAGCCGCGCTGGCCCCGCAAAAGGCCAATGCGCACAGCGCCACGGACAGACCGCGAAAGCGTCTGCGTGTCATGACTTCAGATTCCCCGACCTAGTGGGCGGCACCAGCACGAGTGCTGCCGCAACCCCGACCAATCCTGCCAATGCCATGGAACGGAACGGATAATCAACCAGCGAATGCAGGGTTACGATAGTTAACGTACCAGCCGTAAACACGGCGTGGGAGCGCGGTACGGCGGTGCCGCCGCGCAGTGCCCGCACCAACGCCAGCAATGCGACCGCGGCGACACCGGCCCAGGCCAGCGAGAGCGGCAGCCCCCCCTCCAGCAGCAGTTCAAGGTATTCGTTGTGCGCGCGATTTGGCAGCACGGGGCCGATTGCCTCAAGCCGCTCGGCCGGGCCGATCACGCGGGTAAAGGTACCCAGCCCGCTACCCACCGGCCAGTACTGGCTGATGGCATAAAGGGTATCGCGCCAGATGTCCGGGCGATATTCGCCGCTGAAATCGAACCGTCGCAGCACTTGCTGGACCGGGCGAGTCTGCCAGGCAGCCGCAGCCGCGCCGAGGCTGATCGCCGCCGCGAACGCCAGATTGCGCAGGCGGAACAATGCCGACTGGCTTAACTGTTTGTCCCGCACCAGGTACAGGCACCAGCCAAGGGTCAAGGGGATCAGCGCGATGCCGGCGCGCGAGCCGGTCAGGAAGGCACCCAGCAGCAGCAACAGCGCTAGTGCACCCAATGCGGCCAGCGCTGCCCGGCTGCGGCCGGCCTGTTCGGGCCAGGCCGCCACCAGCGCCACCAGCCCGATCAGCAGCACATCGACCTGGGCGTTACGATTGGCCTGGAAGCCAGTCAGGACGCCGGTATCGCTGCCGATGTAGAATTGCAGCGGGCCATCACCAGCCGAGGCGAGCTGCCCCGCGCCGACCGTAACCGAAAGCAGCGTGAACGCGGCGATTACCCGGAGCAGGGTGAGACGTCCGGCAGCAGTCAGGCTGGCCGTCATGACCATTGCCAGCAGCGGGGGAAGCAGGGCTAGCAGTCCCTCCAGCGTGCGCTGCGGGGCGATTGAAAGCGGGTGCCAGGTCTGCTCCGCACCGACCAGTGCGAGGCTGTCGCGCAGGAGGTCCCGGCCTGGCAGGGCCTGCCACAGCGCCGGAGGCAGCGGAATCAACTGGAGCAGGGGGATCACCATGATCAGTGCGATCGACCACCACATCGGCTTGGCTCCCCGCAACTGCTCCGGACCGCGCAAAGCGACCCATCCCGTCAGGGCAAGCCCCGCCAGCACCTGGCAAATCAGTTCCGAGATCGGTGCCGGTGTGCCGCCGCCGCCAAAAACCAGCAGCAAAACAACATAGACCAGCACTAGCCAGGTGAGCATTCGGCCCTGTTCCAGCGCTACCATGCTGCGCATCGCCGGGCCGGGTATCATAGCAGAAGGGCCAGAGCCTCGCGGCTGAGGCCCCTTGGGGAAAGTGCTAAGCGACGCAGTATCTCTCAGCCGTTGCTGGCATTCTCGAGGCCAGCAGCCAAGCCACCGGCACCACCTGCGCCAATAATGACCGGCAGGATCGCTCCAGCTGGGCCAAAGCTAGCCCCTTTTGCTACTTCCGCTGCATCACCACCTGCGGCGGGAGCATTCGCGCATTCGCGGTTTTTTAGCAGATTGGTGACTGCATCTTCTGCCGACCCGTTGGCCGACGCCGGACCAGTCGTCACTACGCAGACGCAAGTGCCGTCGGCAAGTTGATCGCGGACGATATCGGCTGCGCCGGGGGCGCCGGTGCGGATGACCTTGACCGAGCACTTGCCGGCTCCGCTGACGCCATCAGCAAGCATGATTGCCGGGAGCGCGTCGGCTGAGCGCATACCGCCGGCAGCAGCGGTGCCGGCAGCTACCAGACCGGCAGCAGCAAGAGCGCCAAAGAAATAACCAGCCACGCGTAAACTCCGGAACAACTCTCAGGTAACGGCCCGTATCATAGGTATAATTTCTTAGTAAAGTGGAAAAGGGCTGGAATCCCGGCAGATTGCACGGTTTGCTTAACCACGCTGCTGCGTTGCAACAGTCAGTAGGCGCGGTCGTGCACGACCACGCGCAGCGTACGCAGGATGATCACGACATCCCGCCACAGGGTCCAGCCGGCCTGATATTCGAGATCGGCCTGAAGGCGCTGCGAAAGGTCTGATTCCTGTCGCGTTTCGCCGCGAAATCCGCGCACCTGCGCTAGTCCGCTCATGCCGGGCTTCAGGGCGTGACGCTGCCAGTACCGGTCATCGACTTCCCAGAACAGCTTGTCCCCTGCCTGAGAGGCGAGAGCATGCGGGCGAGGGCCAACCAGGCTCATTTCGCCTGTCACCACGTTCAGCAACTGCGGCAGTTCATCAATCGAGCTGCGCCGCAGCCAGCGGCCTACCCGGGTGACGCGATCATCGTCGCGGCTGGCGGATCGCGCGCCAGCATGGTCAGTCCCGGCAACCCGCATGGTGCGAAACTTGTAGATGTCGAAGAACTGATTGTTACGACCGACCCGCCGCTGGCGGAACAGGGCCGGGCCGCCGTCTTCCAACTGGATTGCCAGCGCCACGAGTACCAGGGGCAGGGCCAGGACCAGCAGGATCGGCACGGCAATCGCCAGATCGAACAACCGCTTGAGGAGCCGTGAGCGCAGGCCGAGCGGGCCCGATGCAACCACCAGGGTGCCGACCCCCTCACTGCGACTGGTGCCGAGAATGCCGAGATCGATAACCTCGGTATCGACGATCTCCCCGCGCATATGGGCGCCTTTGAGGGCCATGGCCCAGTCGCGCCGCCGCTTGGGCTGGCAGGAAACAATCACCCGGTCCATTGGCCCAATCAGCTTGGCCAGCCGGTCCAGCGCGTGCGGATCGTCCAGTTGCGGGGCCAGGCCCAGCCGGGCGGCGTCAATCCGGTGGCAATCCGGAAGGTCCAGTGCCGGGCCGCCGTCATGGATCAGCAACAGATTGATCGCGCGCGGTCCGACCCAGCGCCGAACCAGCGGTTCCATGTTGTACCGCGCCAGAACAATCAGAACGAGGGCGGAAAGGCAGCCAAGTCCAAAGCCGAAGCGCGACAGATTGAGGCTGCTCCGGGCAAGGAACAGCACCATCAGCACCAGCAAGCTTGCCAGCAGCAGCGCGAGGGCTGAGCGTTGCACGCCGAATTCCGGAGCGATCAGCGACTGGACACTGTAGGTTCGGTTCAGGAGCGCAACAGTCCAGAACAGCGGCAGGGCCAGCTGGGCCGAGCCCCAGACCGAATCCTCGGTTGGGCTGCCGAGATAGAGCCAAGTCGAGAGGGCAAAGCCGGCCAGCAGCATCGCACCATCGAGCAGTAGCTGGATGAGGTAGATCCGCAGTCTGGTCCGCTCAAGCGAGGCTGGAACGGTAAACGATTGCGGCATCATGTCGTCGAATGCCTGACAGGCATGGCTGTGGTGCGACCCCTTAAGTGATTTTACTAAGTTACTAGCAGGATCAGCAGCTTGGCCAAGTCGCTATTTACGGGGTGCAGCCACTCGCGCGATTTCCGTGAGACCTTGGGCGAGGAGAAGTTCGGCCTGCTGGCTGTTGGTCAGCAAGGCACGGTGCAGGCCGACCAGCTTGTCGACCAGTCGCGACAGCCGCGGCCCGCGCCATTTCTGCAATTGGCGCAGGATGTCGCCCTTGTCCTTGAAGAAGATCCGCCGGGCCGCCGTCTCGGCTTCGACGAAGCGTTCGATATCGCCGCTGCGGCCAAGCTTCGCCGCCAGTTGCGCCAACTGCGCCGCGCGCCGTTCCACTGCCAGCAACAGGCCGACCGGGTTCAGCCCCAGCTCGCGCATCCGCCGCAGTTCGCCCGGCAGGCGCTGGACCTCCCCTGAGAGAACGGCGTTAACCAGCGGCATCAGCCCATCATCCTCGGTCCGTGCACCAATGGCGTCGAGCGCGGCAGCATCCGCATTGCGGGGGGCCTGAGGCGTTGCGTCGAGGTAGAGCGCCAGCTTGCTGACCTCGCTGGCGGCAATCCGGGTGTCGAGCGCCGCCGCGCGGGCGATTCGTTCAGCCAGATCGCCGCCAAGCTTCACGCCGGCCGCCCCGGCCATGTCGCGGACGGCGTTGGCAACGCTGCGCAAGTCGGGGGGGTAGAACATTGCCACCAGCGCATCGGGGCGGCTGGCCAGCAGCTTGGCGGTGCGGGATTTGTCGGTGGCGCTGGTGGCCAGCACGATCACCGGGCAGGGTTCGCTCTCACCCTCCAGCATGGTTTCGATGGCATCGTGCGCCTCGTCGCCACTGGCGCGGACCAGGATGTGGCGATTGCCGCCAAACAGCGAATTGGAACGGGCCTCGTCGCCCAGCCTTACCGGGTCCTTGCGCAGGTCAGAGCCGGGCAGTTCGATTCGCTCGCCCGGATCGGGCAGCAAGGCGATCAGGGCGTTGGCCGCATCCTGAATCCCGGCCTCATCCGGCCCGCACAGGAAGAACACCCGCGCCTCGCGCACGGCGCGCGGGGCGATTGACTTGAAATCCTTCTGGGTAGCCTTCACTTGGCGCCCGCTTCGCCTTCGCGCAGTTGCAGCGCCAGACGCGCGACGATCTTGTCGGCCACGACCTTGGCCAGGTTCTCCAGCGCGGTCTGTTCCGCCGCAATCGTGGCATATTCGCTGGAGACCACGTCGATCCCGGCGTCCGACCCGGCGGTCGCATCCAGCACGATCACGCCAGTGGCCGTGTCGACCAGCTGGTAGCGTGCACGCAGCGTCCGGCGTTCGCGGCCAATGGTATCGTCGGACAGCAGGCCGAGGCCTTCCAGCTTGTCATTTAGCCGCACATCCAGCCGGTAGCGCGGGGTAACCTTGCCGGCAGCGCCCAGCCGGTCGACCAGCGCATTGCGCACCAGCCAGCCGCCCTTGCCTTCGATCGCCGGGACTTCGACTGCCGCTAGGCCCTGCGCAACTTGTCCGCTGGCCCCGCCGGCATACATCGGCTTCAGCCCGCAGGCTGACAGCAGCAGCGCAGCGGCAAGGGCGCCGACATGCTTCATGCGACGAGATTGACCAGTCGGTCGGGCACCACGATCACCTTCTTCACAGCCTTGCCATCAAGCGCACGCTGCACCTTGTCACTGGCCAGCGCAAGCGCCTCCAGCTCCTCGCGCGGCAGGCCCTTGGCGACGGTGATGGTGTCGCGCAGCTTGCCCAGCACCTGGATCGCGATGGTAACCTCGTCCTCGACCAACAGCGCCGGATCGACCGGCGGCCAGGCGGCATCGGCAACGAGGCCATCTCCGCCGATCATCGTCCAGGCTTCCTCGGCCAGGTGCGGCATCATCGGCGAGACGAGCAGCAGCAGCGTGCGGATGGCGGCCGAGCGGCTGGCGCTGGGTGCGGCCTTTTCCGTTGCACCCGTCAGCTCGTAAATCCGGGCCACGGCCTTGTTGAAGCCCAGCGCGGCAATGTCCTGCGTTGCGGCGTGAACCGTCTGGTGGACCTTGCGGTCCAGTGCCTTGTCCTCACCGGTCGCGGCGGCATCGTATTGACCGAACAGCCGCCACAGCCGCTGCACGAAGCGGGCGCAACCCTCGATTCCGGCTTCCGACCAGGGCAGGTCGCGTTCCGGCGGGCTGTCGGAAAGCATGAACCAGCGGACAGCGTCGGCGCCGTACTGGGCAATGATGTCGTCCGGATCGACGACATTCTTCTTGCTCTTCGACATCTTGATAACCCGGCCGATCTCGACCGGTTGGCCATCTGCGGTCAAGGTCGCGGCTTCGCCCGAACGTTCGACTTCGGCGGGGCTGAAATAGATCGGCTGGCCGTTGGCGGGGTCGACCCGCGAATAGGTCTCGTGCGTCACCATGCCTTGCGTAAACAGGCTGGCGAAAGGCTCCGTCACGTCGATCAGGCCGATGTGATTGAGCGCGCGGGTCCAGAACCGGGCGTAGAGCAGGTGGAGGATCGCATGCTCGATTCCGCCGATATACTGTTCGACCGGCAGCCACTTGCTGATGACTTCCGGATCGAACGGCCGGTCACCCGGTTGGCTGGCGAAGCGCAGAAAGTACCAGGAAGAGTCGACGAAGGTGTCGAGCGTATCGGTCTCGCGCTCCGCCGGTTTGCCGCACTTCGGGCAATCGACGTGCTTCCAGGTCGGATGGCGCAGCAACGGGTTGCCGGGGATATCGAAGCTGACGTCCTCGGGCAGGGTTACCGGCAGCTGGTCCTTCGGAACCGGCACCACGCCGCATTCACCGCAATGGATGAACGGGATCGGCGTGCCCCAGTAACGCTGGCGCGAGACGCCCCAGTCGCGGAGGCGATACTGCGTCTCCGCAGTGCCCCAGCCATCATGATTGGCCTTGGCGATGATCGCGGCCTTGGCCTCGTCGATGGTCATCCCGTCGAGCCATTCGGAGTTCACGATCCGGCCCGGGCCGGTATAGGCCTCGTCGCCGTCAAAATCGGCGTGGGTCTGGTCACCATCGCTGACCACGCGGGTCACCGGCAGTTCGTACTTCCGCGCGAAGTCAAGGTCGCGCTGGTCGTGCGCCGGGCAACCAAAGACCGCGCCGGTGCCGTAGTCCATCAATACGAAGTTCGCGACATAGACCGGCAGGTGCCACGATTTCTTCAGCGGATGCTCGACCGAATAGCCGGTGAAGAAGCCCTTCTTCTCAGCCGTTTCCAGTTCGGCCGCAGTCGTGCCGCCCTGCTTGCACTCGGCAATGAAGGCGGCCAGTTCGGGCGAGTTGGCGGCAATCGCTTGCGCAAACGGATGGTCCGCCGCGATCGCGACGAAGCTGGCACCGAACATGGTGTCGGGCCGGGTCGTGTAGACATCGATCCCGTCCGGACTATCGACGAAGCGGAAGGAGCACTTCAGGCCCTGGCTCTTGCCGATCCAGTTTTCCTGCATCAGCCGGACCTTCTCGGGCCAGTCCTTGAGCTCGCCCAGGCCGCTCAGCAGGTCATCGGCGAATTGCGTGATCTTGAGGAACCACTGGCTCAGCTTGCGCTTCTCGACCAGCGCGCCCGAACGCCAGCCGCGCCCGTCGATCACCTGTTCGTTGGCCAGCACGGTCATGTCGACCGGGTCCCAGTTGACTGCCGATTCCTTGCGATAGACCAGGCCGGCCGCATAGAGATCGAGGAACAGCGCCTGCTCCTGGCCGTAATAGTCCGGCTCGCAGGTCGCCAGTTCGCGGCTCCAGTCCAGCGCAAAGCCCAGCCGCTTGAGCTGGGCCTTCATGTTGGCGATGTTGTCGCGGGTCCAGCCGCCCGGGTGGACACCCTTTTCCATCGCGGCGTTCTCGGCCGGCATGCCGAACGCGTCCCAGCCCATCGGGTGCAGCACTTCGAAGCCCTGCATCCGCTTGGTCCGCGCCAGCACGTCGCCCATCGTGTAGTTGCGCACGTGGCCGATGTGGATGCGGCCCGAGGGATAGGGAAACATCTCGAGCACGAACGAGCGCGGCTTGGCGCTGTCATCGTCGGCGCGGAAGGTCTGGCGTTCGTCCCACGCCTGCTGCCAGCGCGAATCGGCGCTGGCCGGATCGAAGCGTCCGGATTCTGGATTTGCTGTCGTCATGTCCTGCCCTCTAACCGCTGTGGGCGGCTTGTCGAGGGGGTGGCTTACTCGGCGACAGCGCCCCGCCGCAGGTCGCGGGCCTTGGTCAGGATGATGTCTTCGAGCTTCTGCACGGTTGCAGCCTGGACCGGGGCATCAACCCAGACGCCATTCTGGGCGACCTGGCGGCTGGCGGCGACGCGCAGCGCATCGGCGCGCAGGTCCTGGTCGAGGATAGTGACGGTAACCTTCATCCGCTCACCCGCATTGCTGGGGTTGGCGTACCAGTCGGTCACGATCACACCGCCGTTGCTGTCGGTCTGGAGCATCGGCATGAAGCTCAGCGCTTCAAGGCTGGCGCGCCACAGGTAGCTGTTGACGCCAATCGTGGTAATCTTCGAGGCTGCGAGATCGGCCTTGGGGCGATCCTTGCCGCCGCAGCTGGCCAGGGCCAGGGCAGCCATGGCGACCAGGCCGACACGGCCGATCCGGGAAAAGGGGTTGTGGCCGGAAGTGACGGTCATGATGGTCAAGGTACGATCCTGTCGCTGTGGCGGGAGATGAAGCCCCCGCTCGAAACCTGCGTTGCCTCTATAGCCAAGGCGGCCAAGGCGGCAAGTGCGCATTGGCCGCCGTGGCCGTGAACCGGCGATGAATGTCGCGCCGCCCGCCCGGTTCAGGTCCAATTCACCGCTCTGGCACGAGATAACGCTTGGAGTTTGGGGGCATTCGCGCGAAAATCCGCGAGTCCCCGATCCGGGACGCGGAGTTGCAGTGTGATCATCGCCAAGGAAACCAGCCGGACAGCCAAGGGGCGCAACAGCGCCGCTTCGGCCGTGTTGCTGGCAGCGGCGGTGACTGTGCTCGCCTTGCCGAGCGCGGTGCTGGCGTTGTCGGTCGGGATCGGGCCAGTATTGAACGCGCCCGCTGCCGATCGCGATGACAGCGGTTTTGAACCGGCGCGGGTCGATCCGCGCCTGGCCCGGTCGATCTCGGTCCGCGCGCTTGGCCAGGGCACGACCTTCCGGTTCACCCCGGGCGCTGCGCCCAGCCGGCTTGACCGCTCCGTCACAGTCGCGGTGCGGGTCGATAGCAATACCACGCGTCCCAGCCGCGCGGCGCTGGCCACCAGCGACAGCGGCAGTTTCGGGATCGCCCCGACGGCCTACAGTCTGGGCGTTTCGCGCGGGTACAAGGGCTTTGCCCAGAACAGCGCGGCAGGTGCCGAACTGCGCCGGGTGGAACTGCCCGATCTGGCCAGCTTCAAGCCTTCGCCCGGCGCCAAGAGCGACCCCTCGCGCTTTGCCCCGCGGATTGCGCTCGACGGGCGTGAACCGGCGGGCCGCTCGCCCCGGACCTTGCAGGGCCAGCCCGAGGAAATGGTTGACCTGGGCGGCTCCTATCGCCTGACCCGCAATATCAACGTCACTGCCGGTGTGCGCAGCACGACCGACCGTGATCGCCTCGCCCCGCTGAGCGATGGCCGCAAGGATAACCAGGCAGTTTACGTCGGCACCCAGTTCAAGTTCTGACGCTGCGGCGAAATCCCGGAATAGCTATGCGTCGAACTTGCCGGGTACATCCGGCAGGGTTACCCTGACGCTACGGTTTGGCTGGGCGGGAGAAGTCTGATGGCAAAAGTGGCAGTGGTTACGGGCGGCACGCGCGGGATTGGCGAGGCGATCTGCCGCCGCCTGCAACGCCAGGGACATCAAGTGATCGCCAACTATGCCGGCAACGAGGAAAAGGCCCGGGCCTTTACCGCTGCTACCGGCATTCCAGCCTGCCGCTGGGACGTCGGCGACCATGAGGCTACGCTCGAAGGCTGTGCCCGGGTCGAGGCTGAGTACGGGCCAATCGACATCGTCATCAACAACGCCGGGATCACCCGCGACGGCACGCTCCACCGGATGAGCTTTGATGACTGGAATGAAGTAATGCGGATCAATCTGGGCGGCTGCTTCAACATGGCCAAGGCAGCCTTCCCCGGCATGCGCGAGCGTGGCTGGGGGCGGATCGTCAACATCGGCTCGATCAACGGCCAGGCCGGGCAGTATGGCCAGGTCAACTATGCCGCCGCCAAGTCCGGCATCCACGGCTTTACCAAGGCGCTGGCCCAGGAAGGCGCCAAGTTCGGCGTCACCGTCAACGCCATCGCGCCGGGCTATATTGATACCGACATGGTCGCCGCCGTCCCTGCGCCGGTTCTGGAAAAGATCGTTGCCAAGATCCCGGTCGGGCGGCTGGGCATGGCCGAGGAGATCGCCCGCGGCGTGGCCTTCCTGACCAGTGACAATGGCGGCTTCGTGACCGGCTCCACCATGTCGATCAACGGCGGCCAGCATATGTACTGACCTGTTGGGAGAAGCGGACACAGTTGACACGGAGTCCGCTTTTTCCAACAGCCGATCCGGGCCGATTTATGGCAGTTTTCCGGCGTTTTCGGTTTGAGCCCGGTTTGGCTGTGCGTCCTGCGAAAAAATTCCTGCTTGTGCGGCGGGGCGGTGCACCATCCACGATGTCAAAGAGCGGCACCTTATCGCAGGCTCCGGCAAAGTAGGAAAATGGTTCGGACCAGCCCTGGATGCCATGCCGGGCCGGTCCGCCATGCACGGTCAGTCGACTGCAATTGAGGCAACGCGCCAGCCGCCATCCTGCGAGGCGAGCGACAGGGTCTCGGTGGCCTCGCCCTTCTTGCTGTAGCGGGCCTTGAAGGTGATGGTCCAATAGCCGTTCGGCGGGGCCGGCCGGAAATCCACCGTCGCCAGTTCGCGCGACTGGATCGTGCCCACGTCGCCGCGCACCTTCCTCGAAGCATCGCTCCACCAGTCCACCGTGTTGAGCAACTGGAACGACTTGTGAGTCGCCTGCCAGCTTGCGGCCCAGTCGTCGCGGTCGACCAGCGCCAGGAACTGCCGCGCCGCATCGACGGCGGCGGTCTCGCTGGCGGGGGTGGGTGAAACGGCTGCCGCCGTGGTTACCGGCACACTGGGCGCGAGGCCCGGTCCCGACATCGAAGACAAGGCGAACAGGGCGAGGCTGAGAGACATGACAGATCCTCCAACAATCCAGCCGGCCCGGCGGGTCATGCCGCGGCCTTGAACTGGCTGGAGCTGTTGTGGCGGCACACCAGTGTGCGGCGCATCCCCCAAAGCCTTGTCCCCCAGCAATTGGGGGTCCTGCACCTCGGCCTCGCGCAGCAGGCGGGCGGCTTCGCGGCTGGAAGAGGTTTCCATCTTGCGGCGCGCATCGCGCAGCCGTTCATTGATGGTGTGGACGGATAACCCCAGGTGCTGCGCCATGGATTTGGCATCGTACCCCTGCAGCAGCAGGCGCAGGGTTTCCTTCTCCTTCTCGGTCAGCCGGTGGTGGCGCGCGGTCATGACCCGGGTTTAGGGGGCGGGTTGCCACGCAGCCACCCCAAATTTTTCGTAGGGTCCCTGGCCGTCCTCGCGCTAGATCGCAGTCATGACCACCCCGTTCCATCCTCCCGTCAAGCGCTCGGTGGAGATCGCCGGGCACAAGACCTCGATCAGTCTTGAGCCGCTGTTCTGGGAACTGCTCAAGCAGGCTGCCGTCGCCGAGGGCCTGCCGATCAGCGCGCTGGTGGCGCGGATCGACAGCGAGCGGATTGTCGCGCCGACCCCGCCGGGGCTGGCGGGGGCGGTGCGGGTCTGGCTAGTCGGGTGGCTCACCTCAAAGCTGAGCCAGGGCCAATCCGCCTAGCGCGGCGGTGCCCAGCACCCGCAGAACGCCCCATTTCAGTCGGAACAGCAGCACGGCGCACAGCAGGCTGAGCACCGCCGCCCGCCAGTCGAGGCTGGTCCAGACCGGCATTCCGCCGGCATAGCTGCGGAACAGGACATGGCCGCCGAACCACAGCGCCAGGCTACCGATCACGCCGACGACCGATGCCGTTACCGCTGCCAGCGCGCCCTTCAGCCGGACGGCGCGCTCCATCCGCTCGATCCACGGGGCGAAGGCGAAGATCCACAGGAAGCAGGGTGCAAAGGTGACCCAGGTGGTCAGCGCCGCGCCAAGGATTCCGGCGACCAAGGGCGTGAACGGCTCCGGCGTGCGGAACGCGGCGAGGTAGCCGACGAACTGCGTGACCAGGATCAGTGGCCCGGGCGTCGTTTCCGCCAGGCCCAGGCCATCGGCCATCTCGCCCGGTTGCAGCCAGCCAAAGCCATTGACCGCCTCCTGCGCCATATAGGCGAGCACCGCATAGGCTCCGCCGAATGTCACCACGGCGAGCTGCGAGAAGAAGCTGCCGATCTGCCACAGCACATGGTCGCGGCCGAGCAGCGCCCATACCAGCACCATGGGAAGCGCCCAGATGACGCCCCAGGCCAGCACCGATTTGAGCGAGGCCGCCCACGGGCGCGGCGGCAGCGGCGCGGCCTCCCCGGCGGGTTTGAGCGCCAGCAGATCAGGCCGCAGGGCGGCTACGGCAAACCCGATCAGGCCCGCGCCCAGCACGACGACGGGGAAGGGCAGGGCGAACAGTGCCAGCGCCAGGAATGCGGCAACGGCGAGGGCCTGTTTGAGCCGGGTATCCAGCGCCCGGCTGGCGATCCGCAACAGCGCCTGGACCACCAGCGCCAGCACTGCTGCCTTGATCCCCAGGAACAGCGCCGCAAACCAGTGCAGGTCGGCCGCGACTGCATAGAGCATCGACAGCGCCAGGATCACCAGTGCGCCGGGCACCACGAACAGCAGACCCGCCGCCAGCCCGCCGCGCCAGCCATGCAGCTTCCAGCCGATCCACGTGGCAAGCTGCTGTGCCTCCGGCCCCGGCAGGAAGTGGCAGAAGTTCAGGGCGTGGAGGTATTGGTCCTCGCTGACCCAGCCGCGCTCTTCCACCACTTCGCGGTGCATCAGCGCGATCTGGCCGGCGGGGCCGCCAAAGCTGAGGCAGCCGATCCGGGCAAAGGTTTTCACGAGTTCTTGAAAGGTCGGGGTCGAATGCGCGGTCACGCCATGCTCCATGCCTATCGCATCGCCAGGAGACGACGCAATTCAGGCAACGCTTGGGCGGACTGACGCCTGACCGGGAGGTTGCATCGCCCCGATGCCGCAGGAAATGCAACGGCACCGGGGCGAGGTCAAGTAGCCTCAGGTGAACTTGCCGGCCGACGGCGGATCGCTGGCCGGGAAGCTTTCGTCGCTGGCCTCGTCGACCTTGTCCCACTTCTTGGGGTCGCTGGCCATCGCATCGGGGCCAGCGTTGCGAACGGGCGCGAAGCCCGGAGTGGCTTCGCCATCGGCGAAGGCGGCGGGTGAGGCAGGTTCGGCGGTCCGGTTGGCGTAGCGATAGAGTGCGTAGCCAACGGCGCTGGCGAAGGCGAGTTTGAGCAGCATGGCATGGGCTCCTTCTGCGAGTGTGCCCCCTGCCTAAGGGATATGGTACCGACCGGTTCCCGGGTTCAAGTCAGTCCCCGCCGACCCGTTCGATTGCCGCGCCGACCAGCGCCAGTTTCTCTTCCAGCCGCTCATACCCGCGGTCGAGGTGGTAGAGCCGGTGGACCTGGGTTTCGCCTTCGGCCGCAAGGCCGGCGATCACCAGGCTCATCGAGGCGCGCAGGTCGGTCGCCATAACTTCCGCGCCCGTCAGCCTCGGCACGCCGTGGACGATCGCGGTGCGGCCCTTGGTTTCGATATGCGCGCCCATCCGGTTGAGTTCGGGCACGTGCATGTAGCGGTTCTCGAAGATCGTTTCGGTCAGCACCGATGATCCTTCGGCCAGGCACAGCATGGCCATCAACTGGGCCTGCATGTCGGTGGCAAAGCCCGGATAGGGGGCGGTCGACAGCGTAACGGCCTTCATCGGCCCGTCGCGCCAGACCTGGATCCCGTCATCGCGCGGTTCGACATGAACCCCGGCGTCGCGCAGTGCCTGCAGCGTCGCGTCCATCTCGTCGGCAACGGCGTGCTTGAGGAACACTTCGCCCCCGGTGATCGCCGCCGCGCAGGCATAGGAGCCGGCTTCGATCCGGTCGCTCATCACGCGGTAGGTTGCGCCGTGGAGCCGCGGCACGCCGTGAATGGTCAGGTCGCTGGTCCCGATCCCTTCGATCTGCGCGCCCATTGCGACCAGCAGCTTGCACAGGTCGACAATCTCGGGCTCCCGCGCGGCGTTGTGCAGCACGCTCTTGCCCTTGCACAGCACGGCGGCCATCAGCGCATTCTCGGTCGCGCCCACTGACACGACCGGGAAGGCATAACGCCCGCCGGGAAGGCCGCCATCGGGCGCAATCGCGCGGACATAGCCTGCCGCCAACTCGATCGTCGCGCCCAGTGCTTCCAACACTTTCAGGTGCAGGTCGATCGGGCGGTTGCCGATCGCGCAGCCGCCGGGCAGCGAGACGGTCGCCTCGCCCATCCGGGCCAGCATCGGCCCCAGCACCAGGATCGAGGCGCGCATCTTGCGGACCAGTTCATAGGGCGCGACGGACGAGGTGATCCGCGTGGCCGCCAGGGTCATCACCCGGCCGAAATCCTCTGGCCGGCTGCCGGCAATCGTGGTCGAAATGCCGAACTGGTTAAGCAGGTGCTGGAACCCGTCGATATCCGCCAGTCGCGGCAGGTTGCGCAGCGTCAGCGGCTCGTCGGTCAGCAGCGCGCAGGGCAGCAGCGTCAGGGCGGAGTTCTTGGCGCCCGAGATCGGGATGGTGCCGGACAGGCGCTTGCCGCCCTGAATGATGATCTTGTCCATGACTGCCTGATTTAGCGGGATTGCGGGAACCGGCAAGCGCCCTGCAATGCTATGCACAACCGTGGGCACAATCGTGTTGCCAACCAGACTGCCCGCGCCTTAACCCCGCTGCAACATCAACAAGGTAAACGCCGCCCCATGACGACCGCCGCGCCCCGCAAGCCGATCAAGAAAGCCGTCTTTCCCGTGGCGGGACTTGGCACCAGGTTCCTGCCAGCGACCAAGGCGATCCCCAAGGAGATGCTGCCGATCATCGACCGCCCGCTGATCCAGTATGCGGTGGACGAGGCGCGCGAGGCCGGGATCGAGCAGCTGATCTTCGTGACCGGCCGGGGCAAGACCGCGATTGTCGAACATTTCGACATGGCGTTCGAGCTGGAAACCACCATGGCCGATCGCCACAAGTCGCTCGAAGTGCTTGAGCCGACGCGGATCCAGCCGGGCAACCTCGTCGCCGTGCGCCAGCAGGTGCCGCTGGGACTGGGCCATGCGATCTGGTGCGCCCGCGCAATCGTGGGGGACGAACCCTTCGCGATCTTCCTGCCGGATGAACTGATGATCGCGCACCAGGGCTCCACCGGCTGCATGAAGCAGATGGTCGAGGCCTATAACGAACACGGTGGCAACCTGATCTCGGTGCTCGAAGTGCCGGAGGACGAGGTGTCCTCCTATGGGGTGATCGCCCCCGGCGCGAAGGTCAGCGACCATGTGACCGAAGTCACCGGCCTGGTTGAAAAGCCGCAGCGGGCAGATGCCCCCAGCAACCTGATCATTTCGGGCCGCTACATCCTCCAGCCCGATGTGATGCGCGTGCTCGAAGGGCAGGCGGCCGGGGCCGGCGGGGAAATCCAGCTGACCGACGCCATGGCGCAGATGATCGGCCAGCAGCCGTTCCACGCCGTGACCTTTGCCGGCCGGCGGTTCGATTGCGGCAGCAAGACCGGCTTCGTCGAAGCGACGCTGGCCCTGGCGCTGGAGCGCGAGGACATGGCCGACGAAGTGCGCGCCATGGCAAAGCGGCTGCTGGCGCAAGGCTAGAAACTGCGCCATCTACCCGCGATGCGGATTGCCCTGTTCGAACCAGAGATTGCCGGCAACGTCGGCGCGGTAATGCGGCTGGGCGCTTGCCTGGGCGCGGCCATCGACCTGATCGAGCCGCTCGGTTTCCCCTGGGATGACCGCCGCGTTCGCCGTGCCGCGATGGACTATATCGATCACGTCTCGGTCACCCGCCATGCCAGTTTTGCCGCATTCCAGGAAACGCTGGGGCAGAGCCGCCTGGTGCTGTTCTCGACCAAGACCGACCAGAATGCCTATACCTTCGCTTACCAAGCGGACGACGTGCTGCTGTTCGGCAAGGAGAGTGCCGGCGTGCCGCCCGGGGTAGTCGCGGCCGCGCACGAACGCGTCCGCCTGCCGATGCGCGCCGAAGTGCGCTCGCTGAACCTGGCGACCTCGGCAGCCTTGGCGCTGGGCGAGGCGCTGCGGCAGACCGGCGGGTTGCCGCTGGGCTAGCCCCGCATTTGCCCGGGCGTAATCCCTTGCCGCGTGCGATAAGCGCGGATGAAGGCGGTGCTGGAAGCGTAGCCGAGGCGAGTGGCGACGGCATCGATGGTCAGCGCCGGATCGCGTAGCAGGGTAGCGGCAAGAGTGTCGCGGGCTTCGGCCAGGAGGTCGCGGAAATCGTGACCCGCGGCGGCAAGCTCGCGTTGCAGAGTCCGCGGGTTGCGGCCCAGCGCGCGGGCGACATTGGCCAGCGAGGCGCCGCCCATCGGCAGCAACGTGTGGATCAGCCGGGTGACGGTCGTCACCACCGCACCTGTCTGCTGCGCTGGCAGGGCATCAAGCAAGGCGGCGGCATAGCTGCCCAGCGCGGCATCAGCACCAGGATTGACCCGGTCCAGATCGGCGGCGGGAAATTCGAACCCGTCGAACACCGCATCGAATTCGACCGTGCAGCCAAAGAAGCGGCGGTGCAGCGTGGCTCCGCGCGGCGGCGAATGCGTGAAGTGCACCGCCGCAGGGTCCCATTGTTCGCCCAGCAACAGCCGGAACAGGTGGACGAAGGCGGCCAGCCCCAGCTCGCGCGACTGGCGCTGCGGCGCGGCGTTGCCGATCGCCAGGCCCAGCATGGCCGTGGCGGTCCCGTCGATCTCGGTCAGGTGGAGGCTGAGTGAATCGCTCATCAGGTGGCGGTAACGCTCAACCATCGCCAGCGCCGCGCGCACCGTCGGCTGCTGGCCCAGCACCAGCCCGGCCACGCCCATATTGGCGAGCCGGCGGCGGGCGGCAAGGCGCAGGCCAAGGTCAGGGATGGCGTGCCGTTCGGCGAGGCCATCGAGGAGCCAGGCGACCGTCTCGGCCGGGATCGTCAGGTCGGCCCGCGCCAGGACTGCCGGATCGATCCCCGCCTTGCGCAGGGCCGGATAGGGATCGCCGCCAGCCTCCAGCACGACGGCGGGCAGATCGAGCAGGGCAGTGGCGCGAACCTGGGTGGACATGACGGAAATGTCGCAAACTATCTATTGTTTGTCACCAAATGATAGCAATCGGACTCGCGGCGGGGTGTAGCAGGGTGCCCAAGAGAACGAAGGCTTGGGAGAGGCCACATGAAAATCGAACCGCTGACCTGCGCGCTTGGCGCGGAAATTCAGGATATCCGCCTGGCCGAGGTGGCGACCAACGCTGACCTGGCGGGTGAGATCAACGCGCTACTGCTGAAGCACAAGGTGCTGTTTGTCCGCAATCAGGACATGACCGATGCCGAGCACGCCGGCGTCGCCCGCCAGTTCGGCGAGTTGGAGGACCATCCGCTGGCCAACAGCGCCGATAGTGAGCCGGGTATCATCCACATCTGGAAGAGCCCGGAAAGCCCCCCAGAGCGGTATGAGAACGCCTGGCACAACGATGCCACCTGGCGCGAGGTTCCGCCGATGGGCGCCGTGCTGCGCTGCGTCGAATGCCCGCCGGTGGGGGGCGACACCATGTGGGCCAATATGGAACTGGCCTACGACCGCCTGCCTGACCGGGTGAAGGAAGACATTGTCGACCTGCGCGCGCGCCATTCGATGGAAGCCAGCTTCATGGCCGCCAAGCCGATCGACGACCGGCTGGCGATGAAGGCCCGCTACCCGGATCCGGAGCACCCGGTGGTGCGAACCCATCCGGTCACCGGCAACAAGTCGTTGTTCGTCAACGGCTTCACTACCCACTTCACCAACTATCACACCGCCAGCCGGGTACGGGTTGGGCAGGACTTCACCAACGGTTCGGGCGAACTGCTGCGTTACCTGACCAGCCAGGCGGCGATCCCCGAATATCAAGTGCGGTGGCGCTGGACGCCGAACAGCGTGGCGATCTGGGATAACCGCTGCACCCAGCATTATGCCGTGATGGACTATGCGCCCTGCGTGCGCCGGATGAACCGCGCGACGATCATCGGCGATCGTCCGTTCTGATCAGCGACCTGACTTGAAAACAAGACAACCGGGAGAATGCCAGTGACCTTCTTTGCCGACAGCGTCGGGACCGCCTTGGTCGACGTCGATGCCCTGCCGTGGATCCCCTTCACGCCCTATTCGGAGGAGGTGTTCCTCAAGCTGATCAAGATCAACCCGATCAACGGCGAATGGACCACGCTGCTCAAGCTGCCGGCGGGCATGGCACTGCCCAAGCACCATCATGCCGGCACGGTCCACGTCTACACGGTGGCCGGGCGCTGGCGGTATCTGGAGCATGACTGGGTGGCTGGACCAGGCAGCATGGTGTTCGAAACTGCTGCCTCGTCCCACACCCCGGTCGCTTTGCCCGAAGCCGAGGTGATCGCGCTCAACATCATTGTCGGGGACTGGAACCTGCTCGATGAGAATGACAATATCATTGCCGTCGAGAACTGGCGCACCATGTTGAAGCGCTATGCCGATTACTGCGCCACCGCCGGGATTCAGCCGGTCGATGTTACCAGTCAATCGGGCAACTGAGCCGCCATGTCGGCACGGTTCGATCATGCCAAAGTGGCCGTCTCGCGCGTCACTTTGCACTGCGTGAGCGCCGGTCCGGCTGATGGTCCGCCGCTGCTGTTGCTGCACGGCTGGCCGCAGACCTGGTTCATGTGGCGCGATGTGATCCCGCTGCTGGCGGCAGCGGGCTATCGCGTAATTGCGCCGGACCTGACCGGTCTGGGAGACTCGACCCGGCCCGATGAAGGCTACGACAAGGCGGCCATCGCCAGGGACATGGCCGAGCTGATGACCGCGCTGGGGCATGAGCAGTTCGGCGTGGTCGCGCATGACTGGGGCGGCCCGGTCGCCTTCTTTCTCGCCGCGCAATTCCCTGACCGGGTCCGCGCCATGGCCGTGTTCGATGCGCCGGTGCTGGGCGATGGCGGACCGATCGAACACCACGGCCGCTGGCACTTCGGCTTCCATGCCTTGCCCGGCCTCCCCGAAGCAATGACCCAGGGCCGCGAGGATACCTACTTGCGCTTCTTCTTCCGCTTTGCCGGGGCCAGCGCAGAGGCGATTTCGGAAGAAGCCCAGGCGGAATATGTCCGTGCCTATAGCCAGCCCGGCGCGATGACCGCCGGTTTCAATTACTATCGCGCCGTTCCGCAGGACATCGCTGCCGTCACCGCCTTTCGCGAGAGTGGCCAGCGGCTGGCCATGCCGCTGCTGATCTATGGCGGCGATCCGGCCACCCGCGGCCGCGGCATGACCGCGCTGGAAAGCTGGGCGCGCGTGGCAGCCGATGTCAGCGGTGGGGTTGCCGACAATTGCGGTCACTGGATCCCGGAAGAGCGGCCGGACTTCGTTGCCAGCGAGGTGCTGCGGTTCCTCTCTGGCGTGCCCGCCTGAACCGAGCTGGCTCGCTCGTCAGCTGGTCGAAGCCGGCCGATCGAAATCCCCGATCGCCGCGCGCAGCATTCCGTCTTCGCGGCAGAGCTCTGTCAGGATCGAGAAGTGATCGGCGTCAGGCACGGTAAGCTGGCTCGCCGGATTGCCGGCATCGGCCCAGGCCCCGGCCATGCGCGTAGTCTGGTCGCGGAAGGCGCGGGTTTCGAGGGCGCCGACGGCGAACAGGGTGCGCGGCGCGCCCGGGGCGGCGCGGTGGACCGGGGAAGCGGCGCGGGCCGTGGCCGGGTCAAGGCCCAGCTTCGCGTTGACCGTAGTGTCGAGCAGTGGTTCGAGGTCAAACACGCCGCTGATCGAGACAATGCCCGCGATCGCGGCAGCATGGCTCCCCGCTGCCATGGCCAATTCCACCGCGATCTGCGCGCCGGCCGAGTGGCCGACCAGGATCAGTGGGGCGTTATCGGTCAATTCGGCCAGCACGGGGAGCGCGGCGGCGGCGGCGTTGACGATCTCCATCACGCCCTGTTCGGGGCTGAGCGGATAGTTGATCACCGCCACGTCAAAGCCATCGGCGGTTAGCGGTGGGGCCAGGAAGCGAAAGCCGCTCTTGTCGCGCGATTGCCAATAGCCCGCGTGGAAATAGGCCACGACCGCGCGTCGCCGCTCCGCCGTCCGGAACAGGTCCAGCGTCTGGCGCGCGTGCGGGCCATAGGGCAGTTCCAGCGCGGGCTGCCCGGTGTGCACGGCCTGCTCGTTCGCCGCTGCGTAGTGCTCAAACAGCGCGGCCTGCGACGGGCGGAGCTGCCCGTCGATATATTCGAACTGGTTTGATACGCCGACAGTCGCCTGGGTCACGGGGCGGGAGGCCTGTTCGTCACCCCGCCGCCTTCGCGATCCACTCATCCACCCGGCGCTCCAGGATCGACAGCGGTTGCGAGCCGGATGCGATCAGCAGGTCGTGGAAGCCCTTGAGGTCGAACTTCGGCCCCAAAGTCTTCTCGGCGCGGGCGCGCAGTTCCATGATCTTGAGCATGCCGATCTTGTAGCCGGTCGCCTGGCCCGGCAGGGTGATGTAGCGGCGGATTTCCGAGCGGGAGCGTTCGATCGGCTGGCGGCCGGTGGTGTTCATGTAGGTGACCGCCTGGTCCTCGGTCCAGCCCTTGGCGTGGAGGCCGGTATCGACCACCAGCCGCGCGGCGCGGAACAGTTCGGCATCAAGCCGCATGAAATCGGCCGCGATATCCGGGAAGGCGCCCATTTCCTTGCACACCGCCTCGGCATAGAGGCCCCAGCCTTCACCGAACGCGACATAACCGGTGGCCGAACGGAACTTGGGCCCGCCCTGCTGGCGCACCTGGATATCGCCCTGCGTGTTATGGCCGGGCACGGCTTCGTGGCACATCAGGGTGTACATCGCCGCCGGATCGGGGCGCGTGCCGACCAGATGGACATAGGTCCGCGCCGGACGCTTGCCATCGGGGCTGGGCTGGCTGGCATGGGCCGCGCCGCCGGGCACTTCGGAGAATGCCGGCTCGCGCACCACTTCGATGCCATAGGCCGGCAGCGTGCCGAAATAACCGGGCAACAGGGTGCGGGTCTTCTGGACGAATTCGTTGGCCGTCTTGAGGTATTCGGCACGGGTCTCGTCCGTGAAGGGCTGGGGCGGGTAGAGCCGCTTGCGCTCGGCATAGAAGGCGCTGCGGTCGGCAAAGCCGGCCTGGCGGGCGAGGGCATCCTGCTCAGCCTCGATCCGGGCGACTTCCTTGAGGCCGATTTCATGGATCTGGTCAGCCGTGAGGTCGGTCGTGGTGACCAGCTTCAGTTCGTTGGCATAATAGTCCAGCCCGCCCGGCAGGGTCAGCGCGCCGACCTTTCCGCTGGGGGCGGTCGCCAGGCCCGCCTTGGCCCAGGAGATGATCCGGCCATAAGCGGGCTTCAGGTTCAGGATCGCGGCTTTGGCCTTGGCCAGCAGGCCATCGGCCTCGGCCTGGGGCAGCTTGCCGGCAGTGACGAGCGCGGCGGTCTTGGCCTTC
Source organism: Sphingomonadaceae bacterium (assembly GCA_009926135.1). Lineage (GTDB taxonomy): Bacteria > Pseudomonadota > Alphaproteobacteria > Sphingomonadales > Sphingomonadaceae > Novosphingobium. The sequence goes on along the minus strand of RFPL01000005.1, from coordinate 143,906 downwards.
ACATCGGCCCACAGTGCGGCGTCCGGGCCGGCGCCGAAGGGCGCGCCGCTGGTCAGCTGCTGGCTGCTGGAAATGATCGTATCAACCTGGAACTTGGGCGCGCGGATCCCGGCCTTTTCGCTTGCCTTGGTGCGGGCGAGAGCGAGGTCGAGCACGGCCGGCATCCCGTTCAGCCGGGCGATGTAGTTCTTGAGGTCGGTGACATCGGCCACGTTGTGGGTGTTGATCAGGAAGTCCGGCAACTGGCTGTGCGCCGAATAGAGCCGCGAATAGAACGGCGGGCGGTAAATGCGGTTCTTGTTGGACAGCGCTGCGCGTTCCGCCTCCAGCGCCCAGATGTCATAGTTCACCTGGCCTTCGGGGGAGAGCTTGCTGCGGTCGAACTGTGCCTTCATGCGCGCGGCGCTGGCCTTGCGCCAGGCGACCTGGGCATCGGCGGCCTTGTCGCTGATGTCGTTCCACTTGTCGCCGCCGGCCTTGATGCCAAGGCGGGTGGCCAGCTGCGGCTGGGTCTTCACATATTCGGCAAATTCGGCGTCGAGGAACTGGGTCAGGCGCGCGTCCTCGCTGGCCGATGTTGCGGCAGCAGCGGGCGCGGCGGTCTGCGCCGACAGCGCCGTCGTTGCAAACAGGGCGAGCGATACAGCCGCAATACCAGAGTAGATTGGGTTGGCGGAAAACTTGATCATGGCGTTTCAGTCCCTCGTGTGCGGCGCGCGCTCATGGAGCGTTGCTCCATTTCGGTGAAGCTTGGTTTGACGCTACAGGCCACCCTGCTTCCTGCCAATCGCGCTTTCGCTTCGACCAATGGCACACTAAGCTTGCCAGCAATGACGCTGATTGCCTTCAACAAGCCGATGAACGTGCTTTCGCAGTTCACCGATACCGGGACCGCGGGCAGTCCTCGCGCCACGCTGTCGGACTATATTGACCGGCCGGGGGTCTATCCCGCGGGGCGGCTGGACCGGGATAGCGAAGGCCTGCTGCTGCTGACCGACGATGGTCGGCTGCAGGCGCGGATCGCCGATCCCCGGTTCAAGTTGCCCAAGACCTACCTGGTCCAGGTGGAGGGCGAGATGACGGACGAGGCCCTTGCCGCGCTGCGCAATGGCGTGATGCTGAATGACGGGCTGACCCGCCCCGCCCGGGCCGAGCGGATCGACCCGCCGCAGCTTTGGCCGCGCGATCCGCCGGTGCGCTTTCGCAAGTCCGTGCCGGATTCGTGGCTGCGCCTGACCATCGCCGAAGGCCGGAACCGCCAGGTCCGGCGGATGACCGCCGCGGTCGGCCTCCCGACGCTGCGGCTGGTGCGCTGGGCCATCGGGGACTGGACGCTGGACGGACTGGCGCCGGGGGAATGGCGCGCGGTCGATTGACGGCCGCGCCAACGCAATTCCTTTACACCTTGAGCTTAGGAGCAGGGGGCATCCGGCGACCGGCCACTCCATCGCCCGACCAAAGGAATACCATGTCCCAGGCCCGCTTCGCCGAGCAATGCGATCGCCTCTCGCAAGAGGTCGACAAGACCCTGTTTGATCGGCTGGTCTGGGAACGAACCGAGGCACCGGTGCTGGCCGGGCTGGTCGCACTGGCCCACGCCGCGCTGGAGGACCGCGAGGAATTCGAGCTGGCCGAGGAAGGCGCGACCACAACGGTCAAGCGCTTCATCCTGAAGGTCCATGGCAACCGCGTCGCGGCGCTGGCGCTGCGGTTGGTCGATGGGCAAGCCGAACTGGCGATCCAGCCGATCGAGCGCAGCCCCTATCGCGTTGCGGCCGGCGCGCCGCTGGCCACGCCCTTTGCCGGGATCGATGCCGCCTGGATGGCCGCCAGCCTCAACGAACTCTTCTCTCGCATAGCGCGCTAGGCCGCCTGCTCGTCACGAACCTGCAACACGGCCATGAGACCTTTCGACTCATGGACCAGAAAGACACCCGCTTCGACTGGATCAGCTGGCTCGCCAGCGTCCCCGGCATCCCCGCCGACTGGGGTAACACCGCAGTGCCTGCTCCCGAAGAGGCGGTTCCGCTGCCGCTAGCCGCCTAACGGTCGAACCGGGCTAGTTCTTCAGCACGGTAAAGCTGTACGGCAGGTACAGGAACACTTCGGTGTTGCTGACCTGTTTCCAGGCAATGTCCTGGTCGAGCCCTCTGATCTCAAGCCCATAGTCCGGCCCGTAAAAGCTCTGCGCGTGCTTCGCGCCCTCAGCGATCAGCGTGTAGATCCGGTCACGATATTGCGCCGGATTGATGATCGTTAGTGCCAGCTCGCCCTTCTGGTGGATCTGCGCGCGCCCCGACGGTGGAACCGAACTGACGAAACGGGCGATCTTTTCATGTGCCCCGCCGAGCGAGCCGTCGAGCTTGGTCTTGACCTTCAACCTGATCGTGGCCGTGCTGCCATCGTCCTCGAAAGCAGCCGCGCGCTCGTTTTCGTCGCCGTCGTCATCGTCCTCGTCGCGGCCTGCGGCGGGTTTGCCGGAAAGGCCCGGAAATTGATCGCGCAAGTTCTCGCGAGTTACTTCGGCCAGTTGGAACTGCCCGGTTACCAAGCTCATCCCGCTGGCCTTGGCCCGGTCGATCGCGGCGATCAGCATCGCCTCGACCTCGCGCCGGCGCAGGCCCTCTTCCCGCGAATCCGAGACGATTTCGATTGTACGCACCGCAGAATCGGCTTGGCGTTTGAGCCCGATCACTGGCGGGTCTGCCGCTATTGCGATCGGTCCTGCAGACAAGCTGCTCTGGCGCATTGCGGTCACGACCAGTTCACCGCCATCCTCGCCTTCGTCTTGGGCATGCAGGGGGCTGGCGAACAGGAACAGGCCGGCAAAGGCGGCGACGGCGATGGCTTTCATGGTGCGGCCCTCCTTCACTTCGCGACGATCGAATAGGTGTAGGGGATGAAGAGAAACACCTCGCTCCCGCTTACCTGCGACCACTGGACCTGCCCACTGATCCCGGAAACCGTCGCTCGATAGTCCGGGCCGAACATAGCGGCGTATCGTGCAGTGTGTTCGGCCACCAGTTTGACGATCGCGTCACGGTATTGATCCGGATTGATAATGGTCAGGCTGGGGCCGCCGTTCGGTTCAAGTAGAGCACGGCCCGATCTGGGCATGCCCTTGATGAAAACATCGATGCGCTGTTGCGCCGCTACGGTCGACCCGCCCAGTTTGGCTTTGACCATCAGGAAGACCCGGCTGGTATCGGGGCGGCCGGCCCCGAAATAGAGCATTTCCTTGGCGCTTGCCCGGGTTACGGGCACCAGCGCAAAATCACCGACGACCAGTTCGACGCCTGCCCCGCCAGCGCGCTCAAGCGCGGACAAGAGAACCGCCTGGATTTCGCGCTTGCGGGTTTCCTCGTCGCGCGAATCCGAGCTGATCTGGATCGGCAGCACAACCGAGTCGGCTTGGCGCCGCAGCCCGACCACGGGCCGGTCTTGCCGGTAGAAGGGCTGGCTGGCGCGCTGTGCAGTGACCACCACTTCGCCAAGATCGCCGCTATTGCTGGCTTGCCCGGCAACCTGTGCGGCGGTGCCAAGCAGGGCGGCGATCGCGAGAGAATTCAGTACTTTCATTGGCCTCTCCTGGTTGGAGGAAAGGCTCGCTCAACTTGCCGTAAAGCGCAATGGCAATGTCTTCAGCCCGCCGACGAAGGTGCTCTTGGCGCGGCGCGGTTCGCCGGCCAGTTCGATGCTGTCGATCCGGTCGAGCAGCGCTTCGAACAGCAGCCGCATTTCCAGCCGGGCCAGGTGCAGGCCCAGGCACTGGTGCGCCCCCGCGCCGAATGCCAGGTGGCGATTGGCCTCACGCGTGGCATCGAACCGGCGCGGTTCCGGGAACTGCGCGGGATCGTGATTGGCGGCGACATAGTTGATCATCAGCCAGTCCCCCGCCTTCACCGTGACATCGCCAAACTGGGTGTCCTCGGTTGCGGTGCGCATGAAGTGCTGGACCGGGCTGGTCCAGCGGATCGCTTCCTCGACGATGCCGGGCACCAGGCTGCGATCGGCCTTGACCCGGGCGAACTGCTCGGGATCGCGGGCCAGGGCGAGCATTGCCCCGGCGGTTGAGGCGCTGGTCGTATCGTGGCCGGCGGCGGCGACGATGATGTAATAGCCGGCCCGGTCGCGGGCCGAGATTGGCTCGCCGTCAATCATCGCCGTGGCCAGGATCGTGGCGACATCGCTGGTCGGGTTGGCGCGGCGCTGAGCGGCCAGCCCTTCGAAATAGGCTTCGAAATCCTTCACTGCGCCGGACACGATCTGCAGGATCTGCTCGGGCGCTAGATTGGCGAGTCCGCTCTTGTTAAGCTCCTCGTCCTGCCCCCCGAACATCTGCTGGGTCAGGAACAGCATCCGCGGCTCGTCTTCCTCGGGCACGCCCAGGATCTGCATCACGACGTGGAGCGGATAGGGCGCGGCGACGAGCTGCACGAAATCCACAATCTTGTCGTCCCCAGGCGCACCCTGCCCGGCGGCCACGAACTTGTCGGCGGTCTTCGCAGCCAGCTCGCGGATCTGCGCCTCGATCGTGCGCAGGTTCTTGGGCATGAACCATTCCTGCGTCAGCCGCCGCAGCTTGGTGTGCTTCGGGGCATCGAGCTGGACCAGCGAGGAGACCAGGTTGGGGCTTTCCTCGCCCTGGGCAGCGGTGATCTGGCGGGCAAAGGCCTCGCCGGTCTTGTTGGTGAACACGGTCGCGCGCGGCGCATTGAGGAAATGCGTGTTGTCCTTCGACACCCGCATCGCGTCTTCATACCGGGTCAGCAGCCAGAACGGATCGAAGTCACCATCGGGGCTTTCGATCAGCACCACCGGCGTCTCGCTGCGCAGGCGGTCGAACACGTCGAGTGCTTGGTTCCAGTCGGCATAGGAATTGGGATCGATCACCGCGATCGCATCGGCGGGGCTGGCGACAGGTCCGGTCATGGACTTACCCTTGCGCCTGGGCGGCTTCGTAGGCCGCCTTGTACTCGTCGCGCAGCAGCCGCTTGTAGAGCTTGCCGGTCAGCTCGCGCGGGAGTTGTTCGCGGAAGTCGATCTGGCGCGGCATCTTTACGCGGCTGAGCTGGCCCGAGAGGTACTCACGGATCTCGTCGGCCAGTGCCTCTCCGGCCTCGCTTATGTCGAGCGGCTGGATCACGGCCACAACCTTCTCGCCCATTTCCGGGTCTGGCGCGCCGATCACGGCGGCGTCCGCCACCTTGGGGTGGGTGACTAGCAGGTTCTCGATCTCCTGCGGGTAGATGTTGACCCCGCCCGAAATGATCATGAAGCTCTTGCGGTCGGTCAGGAACAGGTAGCCGTCCTCGTCCTGGTAACCGACGTCGCCCAGGCTCGACCAACCGTGCTTGTTGCGCGCATCGCGGGTCTTGTCGGGGTCGTTGTGGTATTCGAACGGCACCATGCCCTCGGTCGGTTCGAAGAAGATCTGTCCTTCGGTGCCGCGCGGCAGCTCATTGCCATCCTCGTCGCAGACGCGGATGATCCCGGTCAGCGCCTTGCCGACCGTGCCGGGCTTCTTCAGCCATTCGGGGCTGGTGACGAAGGTGAAGCCATTGCCTTCGGTGCCGGCGTAGTATTCGTAGATCACCGGACCCCACCATGCGATCATCGCCTGCTTGACCGGCACCGGACACGGCGCCGCGGCATGGATCGCGCACTTGAGGGTCGAGGTATCGTACTTCTGGCGGACATCCTCGGGCAGCTTGAGCATGCGGACGAAATGCGTCGGCACGAACTGGCTGTCGGTGATCTTGTACTTCTCGATCGCGGCCAGCGCCGCCTCGGGATCGAACTTTTCCATCACGACCACGGTGCCGCCCAGCTTCTGGATCGTCATCGACCAGCGCAGCGGCGCGGCGTGATAGAGCGGAGCGGGCGAGAGATAGACCGCCTGCGGCGTGATCCCGAAGGCCATCATGGTCATGTTGCTGAGCGCGTTGGCCTGGTCGATCGCCGGATCGACCGGAAGCGGGATCTTCACGCCCTTGGGCCGGCCGGTGGTGCCGGAGGAATAGAGCATGTCGACCCCGGCGCGCTCGTCGGCGATCGGGGTGTCAGGCATTGCGGAGAGCGCAGCCTCGGCTGAAAGCGCGCCCGGCGTGTCGAAGCGCAATTGCTCGACCTGCGGGGCAAGTTTCGCGACTTCATCCAGCGTGCCGGCCAGATAGGCCGAGCCGAACAGGATCTTCGCGCCGCTGTCTTCCAGGATATAGGCGATCTCGGGCGGGGTCAGGCGGCTGGAAATGCCGACGTAGTGCACGCCCGAACGCTGGAACCCCCAGGTCAGGCAGAAGAACCAGGGGTGGTTCTCCATGCACAGCGCCACGGTGTCACCAATCTGGATCCCGCGCGCGCGCAGCAGCTGGGCGACCTGGTTGGAACGGCGGTCAAGCTCGGCAAAGCTGATCGTCTCGCCGCTGCCGGCCATGATGATCGCGGGCTTGTCGGGATTGCTCTTGGCATGGATCGACGGATGCATCGGGAATCACTCTCCAGTGGTGGCTGGTTACCATCCGGGAGCGACTTTTAACCGGTCGATTAAACCGGGCAAGGACAAAAGGACCGCACGCGGCGTCCGGGCAAAGAAAAAGGGCGGCGGTTGCCCGTCGCCCTGCTTTCCTGTGCGCTGTAAGGGCTGCTTACTTGCTGCCGCCCTTGGCCACTTCGCCGGAGCCGTCCTTGGCGGCCAGCGAGCCGGCCCAGGCATCGCCCTGCATGTAGGGCACCGGATTGACGGCAACGCCGGCAATGCGGACTTCATAGTGCAGGTGCGGGCCGGTCGAGCGGCCGGTGGTGCCGACGTAGCCGATCAGGTCACCCTTCTTGACGGCCTGGCCTTCGGCCACGTTAAGGCGCGAGAGGTGGCCATAGCGGGTTTCCAGCGACGCGCCGTGATCGAGCGAGATGAACAGGCCGTAGCTGGAGAACCAGTCAGCGCGGGTCACCACGGCATCGGCGGTGGCATAGATCGGGGTGCCGATCGGGCTCGACAGGTCGATCCCCTTGTGGCCGCGACGGCCGCCCAGCACCGGGTGAATGCGCATACCGAAACCGCTCGTCAGTGCGGCGCCTTCCAGCGGCATCCGCGAAGGAATCGACACAGTGCGGGGGCGCGATGGAACAGAAGCGACCGAAGTGCCGTTCCAGCTGGCGAAGAGGCGACGGAATTCTTCGTCACCACCACGAACGCCTGCCTTGGCGGCCTGGGCTTCACGCAGCGGCGCGGCAATATCAGCCGCCGTGGCGCTGGAATTGGCGAGTGCGGGAGTAGCAAGACCAAGGCTGGCGAGCGCGGCGAAAGCGCCGATCATGCTGCGAACCTTGGTAAGAACCGAAAAAGCGACCACTTAAAAACCTTACAGTTAAGCGGGCTAATCGTTGCCGATCAGTCCGCTCGGACCCCTGTATGCATTGCGTGCCACAGAGGCTTGCAACCCGTATTTTGAGATGGTCGGACCCCCCGCCGTCTCGTTGGGGTGGTTAAAGCGGGGTCACGGCGCTGTCGCAACCCCTGCATAGAAAGAGCGCGGTAAACCGGCAGCGAGACGCGCTGAGTCGTTGAACGGCGGCTTAATGGACCCCCGAAAATGAGTCTCCACGAGCGATTTCCATAGGATTTCCGCGGAATCACCACGGGATTCGGCAAGCGCGGTGAAATGCGTTGCGCCGAATCGAACGTGGGCAATTTCATCGTCAAGGATTCGTTCCAGGACCCGCGCGCCGGTCTCGTCGCCAAAACGCCGGATCCGTTCGAGCGTGGCGGGTGTCACATCCAGCCCGCGCGCCTCGAGCACCATTGGCACTACCGCGAGCCGGGCCGCGACATCGTGCCGCGTTTCAAAGGCCGCATCCCACAAGCCGTCATGGGCGGGCAGGGCCCCGTAATGCGAACCCAGGCTGCGCAGCCTGCGGGCCAGCAAGGCAAAATGCATCGCTTCGTCCGCCGCGACTGACAGGAAATCGGCAACGAACTGCGGCCCCATCTCGCCCCCGAACCGCCCCGCCATGTCGAGTGCCAGGTCGATCGCAACGAATTCGATATGGGCCAGCGAATGCCACAGCGCGATTCGCCCGCGCTCGGACCCGGCCTTGTTGCGCTTGGGCATCTGGCCTGGCGGAAGCAATTCCGGCTGCGCGGGCCGCGCCGGGCGATCCGGCATGGGGGTGTCAAAGACGAATTCGAGCCGGCCCGCCGCCCAATCCCGCGCGGCGGCGCGGGCGGCAAAGGCCTTGTCGGCTGGCTCTGCGGTCAGCAGGGCAGCGCGGATTGCGGCGGAAACGCTCGTCATGGGCAGGTGTCAGAGTGCCTTGGCGGCTTCCAGCACCTCTGCCGCATGGCCCTTGACCTTCACCGGGCTCCAGACCTGCGCCACCTTGCCGTCCGCACCGACCAGTACGGTCGAGCGAACCATGCCCATGTAGGCGCGGCCATACATCGACTTCTCGGTCCAGAAGCCCAGCGCATCGGACAGGCCGCCTTCCTCGGGATCGCTCGCCAGCGGGGCGGTCAGGCCGTGCTTGGCGATGAACTTTTCATGCTTCTTCGGCGGATCCTTGCTGATCCCGAGCAGCGCCGTACCGGCCTTGGCGAAGTCAGCCGAGAGCGCCGAAAAATCGAGGTTTTCGGTGGTGCAGCCCGGCGTATCGTCCTTGGGATAGAAGAACAGCACCAGCTTCTGTCCGGCAAAGTCGGACGGGCGCACTGCCGTGCCGTCAGGGCGGGCCAGGGCCACGTCGGGCAGGCTGTCACCGGGGGCAATGGTCATCATTCGATCTCCAGCGTTTCACCGAAAGTGGCGGTCCAGGCGGCAGCCACGGTCCGGCGCGATTCGGTCAGTTTTGCGGTCAGGCACGGCCAATCGTCGCATTCGCAGGCGCTGGCAAGCACGGCGCGCGCACCGGGGTCCGGCTCTGCTCCATCGGGCGCGAGCAGCCGCGAGGCAATCAGGAAGCGGGCCAGCGTGCGGTGGGCCGCCCGGATCGCCGGATCGAGCTTTCCGGCCTCCACCAGTGCGGCCAGCGCGGCCTGGATCGACGGGTCCAGCGCCACGTGATCGCGCAGTTGCAGATAGTGGGCGATGAACTCCGCATCGACCAGCCCGCCGCGCGCCAGCTTGACGTCGAGCCGCCCTTTCGCCGGCTTATGCGCGGCCATGGTGGCGCGCATTTCCAGCACGTCGGCCCGCAACTTGGCGGGATCGCGGTCCAGTTCGAGCACGCCCCGGATGATGCCGTCCAGCTCGCGTCGCGCCGTATCCGAACCATGGAGCACCCGCGCACGGGCGAGCGCCATGTGTTCCCACGTCCAGGCGCTCTCGCGCTGGTAACGCTCGAAGGCCTCAAGACTGACCGAGATCGGCCCCTGCGCGCCCGAGGGGCGGAGCCGGGTGTCGACCTCGTACAAGGCCCCCTCCGCTGTGGGGACCGACAGCGCCGCGATCACGCGCTGGGCCAGGCGGTTGAAATAGAGGGTGGCACCCAGCGGCCGGCCGCCATCGCTTTCTGCCGCATGATCGCCAGTGAACAGGAACACCACATCAAGGTCCGAGGCGTGGGTCAGCACCCCGCCGCCGAGCCGGCCATAGCCGACGATCAGCAGTTCGCTGCCCGGAACCTGGCCGTGGACCCGCTCGAACTCGGCAGTGGCGGCGCGGGCCAGCACCATGACGGCGGCCTGCGCCACCCGGCTGAGCGCCTGGCCGATCTCCATTGGATCGCGGGTGCCTTCGATCAGCTGCACGCCAAGCGCAAAGCGGATTTCGCCGACCTTGCGGCGGACGCGGCCCAGCAGGGCTTCGTAGTCATCGTCCACTTCGCCGCGCGCCATGATCTCGGCGAGCGCCTCGACCGGGCCGGGCAGGTCGAAAGCACTGGCATCGATCAGCGGATCGAGCAGGTCGGCCCGCCGCGCCAGGGCGTCGGCCAGCGGCGGGGCCATGCACAGCACCCGCGCAACCAGATCGGCAAGGCCGGGGCGGGCTTCGAGCAGGCGGAACAGGTTGACCGCGCTGGGCAGGTTGGTGAGCAATTGTTCCCACCGCAGCAGGGCGTGCAGCGGCTCGGGCGCGGCCGCGAACGCGGCCAGCAAGCGCGGCTGGACCGCATCGAAGGCCGCGCGCGCCGCCTCGCTGCGCAGCACCCGCAGCTTGCCGCTGCGCCAACCCTCGATCCGGGCGGCCAATGCTTCAGGTTCAGGGAAGCCGAGCCGCTCGATCTCGGCCGCCAGCGCCGCGCCGCTGCGCGGGGCGGAAACGGCGACGCTGGTCTGTTCGCCTGCGTGTTCGGCCACCAGCCGGTCATAGCGCTGGCCGACTGCCTCGGTGATCTCGGTCAGTTCATTCACCAGCGCCGCGCCATCGGCCATGCCATCAAGCCGCGCGACATTGTCGAGCGCCGAGGCATCCACGGGCAGGCTGTGGGTCTGTTGATCGGCCACCATCTGCAGCCGGTGCTCGACCACCCGCAACCGGTCATAGCTCTGGCCCAGCAGCGCAGCATCGGCGGCATCGATGATCCCCGCTGCGGCCAGCGCATCGAGGCTGGCCCGCGTCCCCCGCAGGCGCAGCGATGGATTGCGGCCGCCGTGGATCAACTGGTGGATCTGGGCAAAGAATTCGATCTCGCGGATCCCGCCGCGGCCTTTCTTCAGGTCGAATCCGGGACCGGGGACCTTGGCGCCGTGGTGATTGGCGCGGATCCGTGCCGAGAGCCGCCCGACTTCGGCAATCGCGCCGAAGTCCAGGCTCTTGCGCCACACGAATGGGCGGATTGCCGCCAGGAAAGCCTCGCCCGCGGCGACATCGCCGGCGCAGGCCCGCGCCCGGATGAAGGCGGCCCGCTCCCAGGCGAGGGCAGAGCTTTCGTAATGGGTCAGCGCCGCACCGATCGGAATTGCCAGCGGGCTGACCTCGCTGGCCGGGCGCAGCCGCAGGTCGACCCGGAAGACGTAGCCCTCGTGATCGACATGGCTCATCAGCTCCATCAGGCTGCGCGCCACGCGCTGGGCGGCCTCGCCGGGTTCATCGCGTTCGCGCCGGGGGAGCAGGGCGGGGTCGTAAAGCAGGATCGGATCGATGTCGGAACTGTAGTTCAGTTCCTGCGCGCCATGCTTGCCAAGCGCGAGCGCAATGAAGCCCGCAGGCTCGGCATCGGGCACCCGGCGGCGGATTGCTTCGCCAATCGCGGCATCAAGCGCGCGGTCGGCAAAGCTGGATAGTTCACCAGTGACGCGCAGCAGCGGCAGGGCCCCGGCCAGATCACCGACCGCCAGCGCTGTTGCCAGCGCCAGCTTCTCCCGTCGCAGCGCCGAGCCAACCGTGGGCGCGCCGTCGCCGGCCGTCCTGGCGAAGGCCAATGCGCCTTCACCGTCGCCGTCTGCCAGCAGCGCCTCCAGCTCGGGCAACCGCGTCAGCCCCTGCTCCAGGTAGGGAGCATGGGCGCGGGCGCGCTTCAGGGCATGGGTCCAGTCGCCGTTCATCATCCCTGTGCTTGCGAAGGGTGCGCCGCTCTGTCAATCGGCGGACCAAATTGAGCCTCCGAAAGGTTACCCTGCCCATGAAGCTTCGCGCGCTCCTGCTTGCCGCCATTGCCATCCCCGCCATTGCCCAGGCGAAGCCGATCCCGATCCCGGCGGTGCCGCCGGCGGCGCTGAACCAGCCGGCACTGGCCGAGATGGTGAAGACCCTGTCGTCTGACGACTACGAAGGCCGCGCGCCGGGCACGGCGGGCGCGGCAAAGACCGTTGCTTACCTGATCGAGCGGTTCAAGGCGGCGGGCCTGCAGCCGGGCAACAAGGGTTCGTGGACCCAGGACGTGCCAACGGTTGAGATCACCGCAAACAATATGGCTGGCCTCGCCATCACTGGCGGTCCGGGCACCATGCTGTTCGCGCCGGGCAAGGATTTCGTCGCCGGGTCCTATCGCGCGGTCGATCGGACTGCGATCGCCGATGCCGAGCTGGTCTTCGTCGGGTATGGGATCAACGCCCCGGAACTCGGCTGGAACGACTATGCCGGCGTCGACATGAAGGGCAAGGTCGCGGTGATCCTGGTCAATGACCCTGATTATGCCAGCGCCACCGAAGATGGCCCGTTCAAGGGCCGGCGGATGACCTATTACGGCCGCTGGACCTACAAGTTCGAGGAAGCCGCCCGCCAGGGCGCGCGCGCCGCGCTGATCGTCCACGATACCTTCCCGGCCGCCTATGGCTGGAACGTGGTCGAAAGCTCGTGGACCGGGGCGCAGTACTTCGTCCAGAAGGCCAACAAGGGCATGGACCAGACCGAGGCCAACGGCTGGATCCAGAAGCCGGTGGCCGAAGCGATCCTGAAGGCAGCGGGGCAGAACCTGGCCCAGCTGACCGCAGCCGCGCAGCAGCGCGGGTTCAAGGCCGTGCCGCTGGGCCTGAAGGCCAGCATGAACTTTGACAACACACTGCACACGGCAATGTCGAAGAACGTGATCGGCATCCTGCCCGGCAAGAAGCGGCCTGATGAATATGTGCTCTACACCGGCCACTGGGATCACCTTGGCCGCTGCAAGGCGAATGCCAAGGGTGACGACATCTGCAACGGCGCGGTCGACAATGCCACCGGCACGGCCATGCTCGCCGCGCTGGCTGAAGCCAATGTCAAGGCCGGCCCGGCCGATCGCAGCCAGGTATTCCTGGCGGTGACGCTGGAGGAATCGGGCCTGCTGGGCAGCGAATACTATGGCGCGAACCCGGTCTATCCGCTGGCCAAGACCGTCGGCGGGGTGAACATGGATGCGCTCTCGCCCGGCTCGCCCTCGCGCGATTTCCAGGTGGTCGGCGGGGACAAGAGCGAGCTGACCCGCTACGTCAATGCCGTCACCAAGGCGATGGGCCTGACGCAATCGCCCGAAAGCGATATCGAGCGCGGCTACTATTATCGTTCCGACCACTTCAGCTTGGCCAAGCGCGGCGTGCCGATGTTCAACCTCGGCCGGGGCAACGATTGGGTCAAGGGCGGCAAGGCTGCCGGCGAGGCTGCGGCAAAGCTCTATAACGACCGCGACTATCACCAGCCGAGCGACGAGTTCGATCCGAACTGGGACTGGTCCGGGATGCTCCAGGATGGCGAGCTTTTCTACCGCCTTGGCCGCAGTCTGGCGATGACAAGCGATTGGCCCAACTGGCACCCGACCGATGAATTCCGCGCGATCCGTGATCAGAGCCGGAAGGGCGGCAAGTAATGGCTGGCCCGAACGTGTGGATGCCGCCCGAATGGCATCCGCAGGACTGGATCTGGATCGGCTTCCCGCATGACCCGGTCGAGTGGCCGGGCTTCCTTGGCCGCGCGCAGGAGCAGATCGCTGCCTTTGCCAATGCCGTGGCCGAAAGCGGGCAGGAAGTGCGGCTGATCGTCCGCGACGAGACGAACCGTGCCCGCGCCAGCGCGCTGTGCAGCGCAGCGGTAAAGCTGGATACGCGCCGCTTTGGCGATGTCTGGCTGCGCGATACCGGGCCGCTGGTGGTCCACCGCGGCGATGCGCCACTGGGTCAGCGCTTTGGCTTCAACGGCTGGGGCGGCAAGTACCTGATGGACGGCGACCAGGAAATCGGTGCCGAGCTGGCGACCAGCGCCGGGCTGCCGGTGGCGACCGCTGACTGGATCCTCGAAGGCGGCGCGCTCGATTGCGACGGTACCGGGCTGGTCGCGACGACCGAGCAGTGCCTGCTCAACCCCAACCGCAACCCGCAGCTGTCGCGCGCTGACCTGGAGGCGCGGCTGGCCCGCGACCTTGGCTTTGACCGGGTGCTGTGGCTGGGCGATGGCCTGATCAACGATCACACCGATGGTCATGTCGATAACCTCGCGCGGTTCGTCGCGCCGGGCGTCCTTGCCGTGCCCCGCGCAAACGGGGCCGATGATCCCAACGCCGCGATCTATGCTGATGCGCGCGCTCGCGCCGAAGCCTTCGGCCTGAAAGTGGCCGAAGTGCCGTCACCCGGCCGGGTGACAAGCGAAGGCGGGCGGATCGAGCCGGCGAGCTACATGAACTTTGCGGTGACCAGCAAAGTGGTGGTCGTGCCGACTTATGGAACGAAGCACGACGAGGATGGCGTCGCGGCGATCCAGGCGCTGTTCCCGGACCGCGCGGTGGTTGGCGTGCTGGCCGATGCGGTGCTGGCCGGTGGCGGCTCGTTCCACTGCGCCAGCCAGCAGATGCCGCGGTTCTGAACGACTGGAAGCGGCGCACGAATCCTTGACTCCTGACCGCCGCGCATTTAGTTTCAACTGAAACCGGAAGCGCGACAGGAGCAAGTTCACGATGGCCGACCTTTTCGAAAACCCGCTGGGCCTCGACGGGTTCGAATTCGTCGAATTCTGCGCTCCGGAAAAGGGTGTGCTGGAGCCGGTCTTTGCCGCGATGGGCTTTACCGAGATTGCCCGTCACCGTTCCAAGGACGTCCAATTGTGGCGTCAGGGCGATATCAACCTGATCGCCAATTACGAGCCGAAGAGCCCGGCCTGGTACTTTGCCCAGGAACACGGGCCATCGGCCTGCGGCATGGGCTGGCGGGTGCGCGATGCGGCGGGGGCCTATGCCGCCGCGATCGAACGCGGGGCCGAGCCGGTTGAAAGCCGCACCGGGGTGATGGAACTGCGCCTGCCGGCCTTCCGGGGCATCGGCGGCTCGATGATCTACCTGATCGACCGCTATGGGGATGACCTGTCGATCTATGACATCGACTTCATCTATCACCCGGGCGTCGATCGCCATCCGGTCGGCACCGGCCTGCGGCTGATCGACCACCTGACCCACAACGTCTATGGCGGGCGCATGGCGCACTGGGCGGCGTTCTATGAACGGATCGCCGGGTTCCGCGAGATCCGCTATTTTGACATCAAGGGCGAATATACCGGCCTGACCAGCAAGGCGATGACAGCCCCTGATGGCAAGATCCGCATTCCGCTGAACGAGGAAGGCGCCGGCGGCGGCGGCCAGATCGAGGAATACCTGCGCGCCTACAATGGCGAGGGGATCCAGCACATCGCCTTTGCCTGCGATGATCTCTACGCCGTCTGGGACCGGCTCGCCGCGCTTGGCACGCCCTTCGCACCCGCGCCGCCGGCAACCTATTACGAGATGCTGGCTGAACGCCTGCCCGGCCACGGCGAGCCGGTGGCCGAACTGCAAAAGCGCGGCATCCTGCTCGACGGGTCGACCGAGAACGATGACCCGCGTCTGCTCCTGCAGATCTTCAGCCAGACGATGATCGGCCCGGTGTTCTTCGAATTCATCCAGCGCAAGAAGGATGAAGGCTTTGGCGAGGGCAACTTCACCGCCCTGTTCAAGTCGATCGAGGCCGACCAGATCCGCCGCGGCGCGCTGCACGTCGAAGGAGCAGAGCAGTGACCGCCGTCCCGACGCTCGAACGGATCCACCATGTCGCCTATCGCTGCCGCGACGCAAAGGAGACGGTAGAGTGGTACAGCCGCGTGCTCGGCATGCGCTACACCACCGCCTTTGCCGAGGATCACGTGCCTTCGACCGGGGAATTCGATCCCTACATGCACGTGTTTCTCGATTGCGGCGGCGGAAATGTGGTTGCGTTCTTCGAGCTGCCGAACCAGCCGGAGATGGGCAAGGATCCCAACACGCCCGCCTGGGTCCAGCACCTGGCGTTCAAGGTCGCGGACCTCGCCGCACTGCTTGCCGCCAAGGCTCATATCGAGGCACAGGGCGTCGAAGTGCTGGGACCGACCTATCACGGCATCTTCCGCTCGATCTATTTCTTCGATCCCAACGGCCACCGGCTGGAACTGGCCTGCGATATCGGCACGCCCGACCAGTATGCCGAGCTGGCGGCGGTGGCGCCGGCCATGTTGCATGACTGGAGCGAGACCAAGCGGGCGCCGCGCCATGCAGCGTGGCTGCACGAGGATCCGGCTGAACGCGGCGATAGCTGATACTGTCGATCCGGCACGGATAGCCGGTCCGCCAAGGGTTTCATCGCGCGATTAATCCGGTATGGGCCGCGCGTGCGCTCGTCCCTTCTTGTCTCGCTCGGCCTTGCCGTCCTTTCCACGCCCGCGCTGGCCCAGCGTGCGGGGGAGAATGCCGCGACTCAGTCGAGCGATGCCTTCGGCCGCTCGGTCGGCAGCGAGAAGACTGGGCTTTACAACAACGAGGACGTGCGTGGGTTCAACCCGGTCGATGCCGGCAATGTCCGGCTTGAAGGGCTCTATTTCGATCAGGTCGAGCGGATTTCTTCGCGGATTGTCGATGGCAACACGATCCGGGTCGGCGCGGCGGCGCTGCGCTATCCGTTCCCGGCGCCGACTGGTCTCGTCGATTACAACCTGACCCAGCCCGGCAAGGACGCCAGCTACAGCTTCAACATGGAATACAGCTCGCCCAATTCAATCGGGCCGGGCGGGTCGTTCGAATTCAAGCAGCCGCTGGGCGATCACTTCGGCATTTCCGGCGGCGTCGGCTTTCGCAATGCGACCCGCTATGAAGGCGGGCACAGCCGCTATCGCCCGCTGGGCCTGACCGCCGCCTGGCGGCCGCAGCCGGGCACCGAAGTCCTGCTGTTCGGCGGGCTCTTCAGTTATCGCAGCGACGAACTGCGCCCCTACTACTACCCTGTCGGCACCACGCCGCCGCCCAAGGCCGAGCGCGGGGTTGACCTGAGCCAGCCGTGGGCCAGCCGCAACCAGGATCTTTGGACCAGCGGCGCGATCATCAAGACGCCGCTGCTGGGCGCGAAGCTGGAAGCCGGGCTGTTCTATTCGGCCAAGGACCAGCACAGCGTCTATGCCGACCTGATGCGCGGCGTTGGCAGCGATGGTTCGGTCGCGAACCGCCGCATCATTGCCGAACGCGATAATTACGATGGCTCGTGGTCGGGCGAAGTCCGGCTGGTCAAGGAATGGACCGGCGCGAGTATCAATCACCGCCTGATCGCCTCGGTGCGCGGCCGCTCGCGCAACCGCGAGTTCGGCGGCGGCAGTGTGCTGGCGCTGGGGCCTTCGACGATCCTGCGTCCTGACCTGCGGACCGAACCGGTCTGGATGCAGGGCGCCAAGAACCGCGACGAAGTGCGCCAGATCACCGGCGGCGTTGCCTGGTCGATGGTCGCACCGCAGCGCTTCAGCCTTGATGTCGGGGTGTCCAAAAGCCGCTACCGCAAGGCGCTCGACTTTGCCGATGCGGCGCTGGCCGATCCGGTGACGCGTGACAATCCGCTGCTGCTGAACGTAGCGGGTTCGGTCTTCCTGGCGCACGGGCTGTCGGTTTATGCTGGCTATACGCGCGGGCAAGAAGAAGCTTTGGTGGCGCCGGACATTGCCACCAACCGTTCGGAAGCACCCCCGGCGCTGCGCACCAGCCAGGTTGAAGCGGGCGCGCGCTGGGCAGTGACGCCGCACCTGACCTTCATCGCCGGGGCCTTCTCGATCAAGAAGCCTTACTACAATCTGGATCCGGCGCTGCGCTATCGCCAACTGGGCGAGCTGACCAATCGCGGGATCGAGGTATCGCTGACCGGGCAAATTGCCCCTGGCCTGACGCTGGTCAGCGGTTCGCTGTTCCTTGATCCGACCATCTCGGGCGAAGCGGTCGATAGCCGCCTGATCGGCCCGCGCCCCGTCGGCCAGATCCGCCGCCGCTCGGTCGCCACGATCGACTGGCGGATGGGTGCGGGGAAGGGGCCACTGTCGCTTGATGCCACGGTGGAAAGCCTGTCGAGCCGGATGGGCAACGCCGCCAACACCCTGGTCGCGCCGCCGCGCGCAACCCTGAACCTTGGCGCGCGCTATCGGTTCAAGGCGGCCGGCGGCACCTGGCTGCTGCGCCCGGTGCTGCTCAACGTGTTCAACGAATATGGCTGGAACGTCACCTCGTCCGGCGGGTTCACTTATTCGAACCCGCGCACGGTTACGCTCCAGCTGATTGCTGACTTCTAGCTTTCGCCCGGCACCTGCACCCGCAGCATCGCGCCTGCGGCCAGTACCAGCGTGACCGCGGCAAAGGCCATCGTCCAGATCGGCTGATCGGGGAACCAGGCCTTCATGATCGAACCCATCACCGTGGCCACCAGCAGTTGCGGGACCACCACGAAGACGTTGAACAGGCCCATGTAGATGCCCAGCTTGGCTTGCGGCAGGCTGCTCGCCAGGATTGCATAGGGCATGGCGAGGATCGATGCCCAGGCGATGCCGACGCCGATTTCGCTGATGATGAGCTGTTCGGGCGTGGTGAAGACAAAGAAGCTGGCATAGCCTGCCGCGCCCGCCAGCAAACAGGCAACGTGGGTCTTGCCCTTGCCGAACCGGCGCGAGAGCAATGGCAACAGGGTAAGCGCGGCGACGGCGGCGACGCCGTTGTAGACCGAGAACAGCACGCCGACCCAGTTGCCGCCCTGCTGATAGGCGGCGCTGGCCGGATCGCCCGAGCCAAAGAAGTTCTGCGCCACGACCGGCGTGGTGTTGATCCACATGATGAACAGCGCCGACCAGCTGAAGAACTGGACCAGCGCCAGCCGCTTCATGATGTCGGGCATGCCGGAAAAGTCGCCAACGATGCTGGTCAGCATGTTGGCGTGTTTGCCCGCGCGGGCCAGGCGGATCGCGAGGTGGCTGAGCACGCCGTAGCCGACCAGCAGCATGGCGAGGAGGTAGACCTCCTTTTCCAGCCCCCATTGCTCGGTTGCCAGCGCCAGCAGCCCGCCCGCAGCGATCCACCAGAACGGCCCGCCAGAGCTGCGATCAGCCAGCGCCCGCAGCGTCGGCGCAGCGGCTTCATCGGCCTCACCAAAGGCGCGCATTTCCTCGGGCGAATATTCCTTTGTCGTCAGCACGGTCCACAGCACGGCGGCGAACAGCGCCAGGCCGCCGGCCCAGAAGGCATAGCGCACGGTATCGGGGATCTGCCCCGGCGCTGCTTCGTTTGCCACGCCCCAGTGATCGAGCAGCCAGGGGAAGATCGATCCGACGACCGCGCCGACGCCGATGAAGGCGGTCTGCACGGCATAACCCGCCGTGTGCTGGTCCTTGCGCAGCATATCGCCGACAAAGGCGCGGAACGGCTCCATCGAGATGTTGAGGCTGGCGTCCAGCACCCACAGCAGCACGGCAGCCATCAGCAGCGCGCTCGATTCCGGCATGGCCAGCAGCGAGAGCGCGGCGAGCAGGGCGCCCAGCAGGAAGAATGGCCGGCGGCGGCCCAGACGGCCAAGCCAGGTCTTGTCCGAGAGGTGGCCGATGATCGGCTGCACCAACAGCCCGGTCAGTGGCGCCGCCACCCACAGCGCGGGCAGATCGTCAATCGAGCTGCCGAGTGACTGAAACACGCGGCTCATGTTCGCGTTTTGCAGCGCGAAGCCGATCTGGATGCCGAAGAAGCCGAAGCTGATATTGAACAGCCCGGCCCAGTTCTGCCGCGGTTTTTCCATGGCGCGCCTCTCCCCTTTTTATGACGGGCAGGGCTGGCACGCCCGGCGGGGCCAAGCAAGTGGCATACGAATACGTAGCGCGGCTTAGCCGGCGGTGCTGGCCCGGACGATCAGGCGGGGGGGAAGGCTGCGGTTGGCCGGGGCATGGTCCTCGATTTGCTCGGCCAGAGTCTCGACCAGCAAGTCGCCGGCCGCAATCAGGTCCTGCTGCACGGTGGTCAGCGGCGGGCTGGTCAGGCTGGCGGCGGGAATGTCATCGAACCCGACCACGGCGACGTCGCCGGGTACCTTGCGCCCTGCCTCGGCCAGCGCGCGCAGCGCGCCGATCGCGATCAGGTCACTGGCGGCAAAGACCGCGTCGAACTCCGCTCCGCTGGCGAGCAAGGCACCAGCGGCAGCGCGGCCCTGTTCCTCGCTGGACAAAGCGTCGACCTGCAAGGCCGGATCAGGCACCAGGCCCGCCTCGGCCAGGGCATCGCCCAGTCCGCGATAGCGGTCGGCAAATTCGGGATAGTGCTCGTCGGCCTGGCCGAGGAAGGCGATCCTGCGCCGCCCCAGACCCAGCAAGTGCTCTCCTGCCAGCCGTCCGGCGGCAATGTTGTCCGTCCCGACTGTCGCCCCGATCGTATCGTCGCGCACCGAACCCCAGCGCACGAAGCGCGTGTCATGCTCGACCAGTTCGGTCAGTCGCTGGGTGTAGAGCGTATAGTCGCCGTATCCCAGCAGTATCAGCCCGTCGGCGCGGTGGCTGTCCTGGTAGCGGGTGTGCCAGTCATCCTCCATCTTCTGGAACGAGATCAGCAGGTCCAAACCCCGGTTGGCCGTCGCCCGGGTGATCGCGCCCAGCATGGCCAGGAAGAACGGGTTGATGTTCGCGCCGTCGGGCGTGGGATCTTCAAAAAACAGCAGGGCAATTGTGTGCGAGCGCTGCGACCGCAGCGAGGAAGCATTCTTGTCGACCGAGTAGTTCAGTTCGCGGGCAATTTCCTGGATCCGCTGGCGCGTGGCCAGGCTGACCGACTTGGAACCACGCAGCGCCCGGCTGACAGTGGGCTGCGAAACCCCCGCCAGATAGGCGATGTCGAAGCTCGTTGGCTTGGTTGAGGGCTTGCGGCCCATTTCCTCTCCTGCCCGGCCGGTCTTGATGCCGGCGCGCGTTGCAGGATAGCGGCTCGACCGGGCAGCGCAATTGCGTAGTTCACAGGGTATTGCGGCGGCTAAACTAGCAAATTGGCGAATGGGCAGGACCGGTCCCTCACCGCATGACGACACGCTCAGGAAGAGGTCTGCTTGGGCGGGCCTCGACCGTGCGAGGCAACCGAGAGAACATCATGCAACTCAGTCGCGAGCAAATGCTGCAGGCCTATCGCCGGATGAAGATCATCCGCGAGTTTGAAGAACGCCTGCATATCGAGATCGCCACCGGCGCGATTGCCGGTTTCACACACCTCTACTGCGGCCAGGAAGCGGTCGCGGTCGGGGTCTGTGAACATCTCGACACCGATGACAAGATCGTCTCGACCCACCGCGGCCACGGCCACTGCCTGGCCAAGGGCTGCGACGTCGATGGCATGATGAAGGAAATCTGGGGCAGCCGCGAAGGCCTGTGCAAAGGCAAGGGCGGCTCGATGCATATCGCCGATGTCGATGTCGGCATGCTCGGCGCCAATGGCATCGTCGGCGCGGGCGCGCCGATTGCGGTTGGTGCGGCGCTGGCCGCCAAGCTTGACGGCAAGGGCAAGGTCTCGATCACCTTCTCGGGCGACGGCGCCTGCAACCAGGGTACCACTTTCGAGGCCATGAACATGGCCGTGGTGACCAAGGCGCCCTGCATCTTCGTGTTCGAGAACAACCACTATTCCGAACACACCGGCTTTGAATATGCCGTTGGCACCCAGCTGGACATCGCCAGCCGCGCCGAGGCCTTTGGCATGAAGGTCTGGCGCGCCGACGGGACCGACTTCTTCGCGGTCCATGAAACGATGCGCGACCTCCTCGTCTATGTCCGTGCCGGCCATGGCCCGGCGGCGGTCGAGTTCGATACCGAGCGCTTCTTCGGCCACTTCGAGGGCGATCCCCAGCGCTACCGCGGCGAGGGTGAACTCGACCGGATCCGCGAGACCCGCGATTGCCTGAAGAAGTTCCGGGCCAGCGTGGTCTCGGCCAAGCTGCTGACCGATGCCGATATCGACGCAATCGATGCCGAGGTGCTGAGCCAGATCGACGCTGCGGTCGATGCCGCGCGCGCCGCGCCGCGCCCCACTCCTGAAGACGTCCTTGCCGACGTCTACGTCGCCTACTGAGCCGGAGACTTCGCAAATGGCCAAGATGATGTACCGCGATGCCGTCCGCTCGACGATCTTCGAAGCGATGGAACGCGATGACCGCGTGGTGGTCCTGGGTGAGGACGTGGTGGGCGGCATGGGCACCGCCGGCGGCCCCGAGGCCATCGGCGGGATCTGGGCAACCTCCACCGGTCTATATGACCGCTTCGGGCCGGACCGGGTGATCGATACCCCGATTTCCGAAAGCGCCATCGTTGGCGCGGCTGGCGGCCTGGCGCTGGCGGGCAAGAAGCCGATTGCCGAACTGATGTTTGCCGATTTCATCGGCGTCAGCCTGGACCAGATCTGGAACCAGATCGCGAAGTTCCGCTATATGTTCGGCGGCAAGTCGACCTGCCCGGCGATCATCCGCATGGCCTATGGCGGCGGCTTCAACGCCGCTGCGCAGCACAGCCAGTCGGTCCACCACTTCCTTACCGCCATGCCGGGCCTCAAGGTCGTCATGCCCTCGACCCCGGAAGACGTTCGCGGCCTGCTGCGCGAGGCGCTGCGCGGCGATGACCCGGTGATCTTCCTGGAGCACAAGGCGCTTTACGGGGTGACCGGTGAAGTGCCGGATGGCGACTGGACCATTCCCTTCGGCCATGCCCGCCTGACCCGGGCCGGGCAGGACCTGACCCTGGTCGCCACCGGGCTGATGGTTGGCCGCTGCGAAGCCGCCGCCGATGCCCTGGCCAAGGACGGGATAGGTTGCGACGTGCTTGACCTGCGCACCACCAGCCCGCTGGATGAGGAAGCGATCCTCGATTCGGTCGAGGTGACTGGCCGCCTGGTCGTGGTCGACGAGGCGCCGCAGCGTTGCAGCCTGGCCACGGACATTTCCGCGCTGGTCGCGCAAAAGGCCTTTGCCAGCCTCAAGGCGCCGATCGAGATGGTCTGCGCGCCGCACTCGCCAGTGCCATTCGCGCTCGAGCTTGAGCAAGCCTACCTGCCATCGGCGGGCAAGATCGAAGCGGCGGCCCGCAAGGTCCTCGGTTACCGCTAGGAGGCGAGAGATGAGCAAGCTCCGCCCCTTCTGCATGCCCAAGTGGGGCATCGAAATGACCGAAGGCACGATCGCCGAATGGATGGTCGCCGATGGTGACCGCGTGAAGCGCGGCGATGTGATCTGCCTGATTGAAACCGCCAAGATCACCAACGAGGTCGAGGCCGAAAGCGATGGCGTGATCCTGCGCATCCTGGCTCCGGCGGGCGAGGAAGCGCTGCCGGTTGGCGCGCTGCTGGCCGTGTTCGGTGATGATGCCGCACCTGCTGGCGATGTGGATGCCTTTGTGGCGGGCTTCGTGCCTTCCGAAAGCGGGGTCGGCCAGGCGCCGGTCCAGTCCGATGCAAAGCCGGCTCCGGCTCCGGCACCTGCCGCAGCCCCGAAGCGGATCGAAACCAATCGCCCGATCAGCCCGGAAGCCCTGGCGCTGGCCGAGCGCGAAGGCGCGGACCTTGACGCCATCGAAGGCTCAGGCCGTGGTGGCCGGATTACCTATCAGGACGTCTATCAGCATCTGCAACCACAGGGCGCAACCGCCCTGCGCGGGGCGGCGGAACTGGCACCGGAAGACCTGCGGATCTTCGCTTCCCCGCTCGCGCGGCGGCTGGCGGCGCTGCACGGGATCGACCTTTCCGGCCTGAGCGGCACCGGCCCGCGCGGGCGCATTTCCAAGCATGACGTGCTGGCGGCGGTTCCGACCCCGTCCAGCGCCGGTGCAGTATTCGCGCCCGTCGCCAACACGCCGCGGATCGCGCCGTTCGACAAGGTGCGCGGCGTGATTGCCCAGCGCCTGACCGCAGCCAAGCGCGACATCCCGCACTTTTATCTGCGGGTTGCGGTGGACGTCGATGCGCTGCTCGCATTGCGCAAGACGGCCAACCTGGTGCTGGGCATCAAGGCCTCGATCAACGACTATCTCGTGCTGGCCGCAGGCCGCGCGCTGGCGCGCCACCCGGACGTCAACGTGCAGCTCCACGGCGATGCGGTGCATCATTTCCCGCACGCTGACATCGCGGTCGCCGTTGCCTCGCCCAAGGGCCTGGTCACGCCGATCGTCCGCCAGGTTGACCGCATGACACTGCCGCAACTGGCAGAGGCCACGGCCGGACAGATCGCCAAGGCCAAGGCCGGGCGGCTGTCCTACGACGATCTCGATGGTGGAACCTTCACCATCTCCAATCTCGGCATGTTCGGGATCGATGACTTCGATGCGGTGATCAATCCGCCCCAGGGCGCGATCCTGGCGGTTGGCCGGGCGCGGCGCGAGGCAGTCGAGGCTGCTGATGGCGGGATCGATTTTGCCACCATGATCAGCCTGACCCTGTCGGTCGATCACCGCGCCATCGATGGCGCGGCCGGGGCGCAGTTCCTGGCCACGCTGAAGGGCCTGATCGAGGATCCGGAACAACTGTTCGGCTGATCCTGCGGGATCACGAAAAGGGGGCGGCGCGCGGGAAGCGATTCCCGCGCGTCGTTTTTTGCCGCCGCGCCGCTCCCGTCCGCACAAAAGAAAACACCCGCGATCCGAAGATCGCGGGTGCTGTGAAGGTGAGGAGTTACGTCTTAGAACTTGATGCTGGCTTCCACGAAGACCTGGCGGCCGCGCGGCTGGCTGACGATGATGTCATCGCCGGTCGCCGACTGGAACGGACGGTCGCCGCTCGAGGTGACAAACAGCTTGTTGGTCAGGTTGCTGCCGATCAGCGAGAGCTTCCACTTGCCGTCCGGATCACCGACCGAGATCGAGCCGTCGAGCGTGACATAGCTCTTCTGGCGGTAATCGTTGAACGAGGTGGTGTTGGCCCAGTAGCTGCCACTGTACATCGCGTTGCCGCTCAGTGACAGTTCGAGGCCATCGGACAGCGGAGCCGAGTAGTCGAAGGCCAGGTTGCCGGACCACTTCGGTGCCCGCGGCGCGCCGCGACCCTTGAGGTTCACACCCTTGAAGGTCACGTAGTCATCGCTGAAGTAGGCATCGAGGTAGGACAGGTTGCCCGACAGGCGGAACCCGTCGACCGGCGTGCGCCAGGCCCAGCCCACATCCACGCCCTTGGTGGTCACTTCACCCGCGTTGGACGTGACGAACTGCACGGTCACCGCGTTGAACACCTGCACCTGCAAGTCCGAGAACTTGTAGTAGAAGGCCGTGGCGTTCAGCGTGATGGTGCGGTCGGCAATCTGCGACTTGATGCCGACTTCGCCGCCAATCGCCTTTTCCGACTTGTAGACCAGCGAGCTGAAGTTGCCGGTCAGCGCAGCCTGGCTGAGGCTGTTCGAAGGAAGGGCCGAGTTGTCCACGCCGCCCGACTTGAAGCCGGTCTTGAACGAGGCGAAGACGTTGACGTCCGGGTTGATCTGATACTTGATCGTGGCTTCCGGCGACCAGTTGCTGTCGCTGAACTTGATCGGCGGCGAGACGAACCCGCTGCCGATGAAGGCCGGGCCAGGGCCAAGCAGACGGTGAACGTAGGGCACCGAGATGACCTGGCTCTTGTTTTCCTTCGTATAGCGCACCCCGCCCGACAGCTCGAGCTGTTCGGTCAGATCGAGCATCACGCTGCCGAACAGCGAGGTAGCTTCGGTCTTGGTGGTGTGGTTCTTGTCGTAGTCGAAGGTATAGCCAGTGATCGGATCCGGCATGATCAGCGAGATGTTGACCGCGTTCTGCGCCGTATCGAAGATGAACCGGCGCCATTCGTAGAAGCCGCCAACCATGAAGTTGAACATGCCGTCGTTGTTCGAAGCGAGGCGCAGTTCCTGGGTCAGCTGCTTCAGCGCGTTGCGCGGATCGCTGGTGCCGACGCCGAGCGGCGTGCCGGCCGCATTGGCAGCGGCCAGGGCCGGGAAGTTGGCGGCGAGCAGCGTATCGCTGAGCGCACCCGGGCCAACGGCAGTCAGGTAGGCCTTGCCGACGCCGCCCGAGCTGTAGTTGTCAACGTCGGTCGCATCGAGGTTGAGGAACCCGGTGACCGAAGTCAGCGTCAGGTTGTCCGCAACGTTCACGTCCATCTTCAGGCGGCCGAACCACAGGTCGGTCACCCCGAACGGCACGCCGTTGAAGCCGCGGGCCTTGCTTGGGCCGGTTGCCAGCGGCACGCTCTTGGCGAGGGCCGGCGCGGTATCGGGCAGGAAGTACTTGCCGTCGGTGATGTTGCAATCATAGCCCGCCGGGATGGTGATCGCCCCGCCGAACAGAACGACCGGGTCGGCCCGGCCATTGGCGCCGCAATAGACGTCGGAGTGCGAGATCGCGCCGTCGTTCTTGTTGCGGGTGTACTGCACCTTCAGGTTGGCGTGGAACACGTCGTCCGGCTTGAAGTCCAGCGTGACGCGGCCAACGAAGTTGTTCAGCCCGCGGTTCTTGTTCACTGCGGGCGTATTGTCCTGCAGCGGAACGAAGCGCTGGATATCGTTGTACTGCGCGGCAACGCGGATGCCGAGCGAGTCGGTCAGCGGACCGGAAATGTAGCCGCCGATCAGGTAGCCGCGTTCTTCGAATTCATAGGAACCCTTGGCCCCGACCTGCCAGGTCGAAGTGGGATCTTGCGAGCGGATCGAGAACACGCCGGCCGAGGCGCTCTTGCCGAAGTAGAGCGACTGCGGGCCCTTCAGCACGTCGATCTGCGCGGTATCGAAGAAGGCCGCCTGAACCAGGCGCATGGTCGAAACCTGCACGCCTTCGTAATCGAAGGCGACTGCCGAATCGAACGAAGCCGAGATGTTGGAGGAACCAACGCCGCGCAGCGAGATCTGGCCGCCCGAGCCAGAGCCACCGACCTGGATGTTCAGCGTGGGAACGCGGCTGGCAACGTCGGCGGCTTCATCGACGCTGTACTTTTCCAGCGTGTCTGCGCCGACGCTCGTGATGGTGACCGGCACTTCCTGCAGCGTTTCGTCCTGCTTACGCGCAGTGACGATGATATCGCCGGCAGAAGCAGTGTCTGCATCGGCAGGTGCCGCCTGGGCGTAGGCCAGTTGTGGCGTTGCCAGCGTGGCAAGGCCGGAAACCGAACACAGCAACAACCGCGTCAGTTTCTTCGAGTTACCGAATCCGAATGCAGATCCCTTCATGACCATCCTCCCAAAACGGACGCGCAGGGCTGTTGTCGTTACGCAACTGTTGCCTGCGGCCGATGCTTCAACCGAGGTCAAAGGTGTATGTGGTGTGGGGCAACGACACATTTAGCAAAACCGATAGGGCTTTTAGCCCGGACCGAATGCCAGCATTCCGTAACGACAAATCAGCCTGCCAGCACGCTCGCGCGGCGTGGATCACGCGGCCAGACCCATGCTTCATCCAGCACCGGTTCGACCCGCAGCTCGGGCGGAATCCGCTCCGCGCCGATCATCGCGTCGCAGTTCTGATGGAAGTAATAGATACGTGCTTCCTGATAGCTCAGCGGCACGCTGCGAAACCCGCTGCTCTCCATCGAGCGCTGGATCGCCTCGCCGAACTGGGTGTCTTCCTGGATGATCGAACTCATCGCCCGGCCATTGGGCTGCGTCGCGTCGGGCACCGTCCACAGGTCCGGCGCCGGGCCATCGCCCCAATCGAGCGCCATGGTCACCAGTTCGAGCCGGGTGGTGGTCAGCGAAGTCGGCCAGAACACCAGCGGCGGGATGAAATAGCTGGACAGCGGCGAGACCCAGTTGGGGAACAGCGTATAGCTCTGGGTGCAGGTGCGGCC
Organism: Sphingomonadaceae bacterium; assembly: GCA_009926135.1. Classification (GTDB taxonomy): domain Bacteria; phylum Pseudomonadota; class Alphaproteobacteria; order Sphingomonadales; family Sphingomonadaceae; genus Novosphingobium. The sequence continues at coordinate 116,456 of RFPL01000005.1, read as the reverse complement.
CAGTTCGCCGACCGTTTCGATCTGCTGCCAGTCCGGCGGGCTGTCGATCGCGCGGACATGGGCGCGGTCGGTCCCGCTGGGGGCGGGTGCCAGCATCCGGGCATGGCCGTGCGGGTAGAGCGAGTTGAAGTTACGCTTCGAATCGACCAGCGGCGCAACCGTATCGGGATGGATGAAGGGCACATGGTAGACTTCCATGTTGGCTTCCATCGCCACCTTCCAGTTGCAGTTCAGATCGAAGCTGTGCCGCGCGGCCAGGCGCACCCGGTCGAACCCGAACTCCGCCCATTCATCGGCCAGCGGCCCCAGCCAGTCGAGCAGCGACACCGCCTCGTCATCGAAGTTCACGAAGATGACATTGCCGAACCGTTCGCACCGCACCCCGATCAGGCTGCGGCAGGTCATGTCGAGGTTCACGAAGTCGCGCGTCTCGGGCACGCCCACCAGGCTGCCGTCGGTCTTATAGGTCCAGTTGTGATAGCCGCACATCAGCCGAGGCGACTTGCCCCGGTCAACGGTCACGACCGGCGCGCCGCGATGGCGGCAGGTGTTGTAGAAGGCGCGCACCGTTCCATCCATGCCGTGGACGATGATCAGCGGTTCGCCGGCATTGTTCCAGCGCATGAAGCAACCGGGCTCGGGAATTTCGTCGATATGGGCCGCAAAGAGCCAGGACTTGCGGAAGATATGCGCCTGTTCCAGCGCGAAGTATTCCGGGCTGGTATAGCGCGCGGCCGGCAGGTCGGGCAGCGCCGGAAAGCCGGCTGGCGGGGCCTTGCGCTGACCTTCCCACTCCATCATCGTCTTCAGCGCAGCAACTTCGGCCTGGTCCATCGTCCCTCTCCTCGGGGCGACCATTACTCCGGCGTGGCCCGAACTCCCCATCGCACTTTTGACAGGCGGGACTCGCGCTTTAGTGAGTTTGGACCTTCCCGGTGCTGCGATAGACCCTTCGCAACAAACACAAGCGAGAGGGATTACTGTGGCTGGAAGGGTCGAAGGCAAGATTGCACTGGTTACTGGCGGGGCCATGGGCCTGGGCAAGGCCGATTGCGAACGGCTCGCCGCCGAAGGTGCCACAGTCTATGTTACCGATATCGACCTGGCGGGGGCCGAAGCCGTGGCCAATGCCATCGGCGGCGTCGCCATGCGGCATGACGTCCGCTCGCCCGAACAGTGGCAGGCCGTGGCTGACCGGATCGCTGCCGACCATGGCCGGCTCGACATCCTGGTCAACAACGCCGGCAACGTGATCTTCGAGAGCATCGAAAATTGCTCGCTCGACAATTTCCGCCTGCAGATGGCGATCCATGTCGAAGGTACCTTCCTGGGCTGCCAGGTCTGCCTGCCGCTGCTGAAGAAGTCCGACGCGGCCTCGATCATCAACATGGCCTCGACCGCCTCGTTGATGGGTTACGGCACGATCGTCGCCTATACCGCCGCCAAGGGCGCGATCCGGGCAATGACCAAGTCGATCGCGATGCATTGCCAGGACGAAGGCTACAAGATCCGCGTCAACGTGCTGATGCCGGGCGGGATCGAAACGCCGATGGTCCGGGACATCTCGGGCCGGGCCGGCCAGCAATTGATGGAAATTCCCGACGGCATCCTGCCCAAGGACTCGCTCGGCGCGCCGCGCGATGTGGCCAATGCCGTGCTGTTCCTGGCGAGTGACGAGGCCCGCTTCCTGACAGGCGTGGAAATCCCGGTGGACAATGGCCTCTTTGCCCGCCCCTCGCGCTGAGGGCAGCGCGCCGGAGGAGACTGCGGCGCCCTGGTACCGGTGGTACGTGCTGGGCCTGCTGATCCTGACCCTGCTGTTCAGCGTGGCTGACCGGCTGGTCTTCTCGATCCTGATCGAGCCGATCAAGGCTGAATTCAAGCTCACCGACACCCAGCTCGGGCTGCTGGGCGGCGCGGCCTTCACGGTGACCTATATGTTCGCCGGTTTCCCGGCGGCGCGGCTGGCGGACCGGTCGGTACGCAAGAACATCGTGGCCGCGGCGATCACCTTCTGGTCGCTGATGACGGCGCTGTGCGGTGCCGCCATGGGGTTCTGGTCGCTGTTCCTGGCCCGCACCGGCGTTGGCGTGGGTGAGGGGTGCAGCGGCCCAGCATCCCAATCCATGATTGCCGACTATTTCCGGCGCGACGAGCTGGCGCGGGCGATGGGTTTCCTCACCGTCGGCTCGGCCATGGGCACGGTGACGGGCCTGATGGCCGGCGGGCTGCTGGCCGAAGCGTTCGGCTGGCGCTGGGCCTTCGTGCTGATGGGCCTGCCGGGCATGGTGATCGGCGGGTTGCTTTACCTGACGGTGCGCGAGCCGCAGCGCGGGCGCTTTGCCCCGGCGGGATCGCGGATCGAACAGACCTCGGTGCGCGAAACGCTCTCCACCTTGCTGGCGAACCGCGTCTACCTGGGCATCGTCATGGGCTACGCGGTCCAGATCATGATTGGCTATGGCATGGCCTTCTGGATGGCACCGATCATGATCCGGCAGTTTTCGGTCTCGGTCAGCGATGTGGCCATCTACCTTGGCCTGGCCTTCATGATCAGCGGACTTCCGGGGCCAATCCTGGGTGGGTTCATCACCGATGCCCTGACCCGGCGGGATGAACGCTGGCGCGCCTGGTATCCGGGCCTGGCCAGCCTGGCCTGCGCCTTGCCGCTGTGGTTCAGCCTGCAGGCGCAGACGCTGTGGCCGTTCCTGGTGCTGTTCTCGATCGCCTATGGCATCTTCGTATCCAGCCAGGCCCCGATCATGTCGGGGATCCAGGCCGCAGTCGAACCATCGCAGCGCGGCTTTGCCGTGGCCTTCGCGATGTTCTTCAACAACCTGATCGGGCAGGCGGCGGGCCTCGGCCTGATCGGCTGGCTGAGCGACAGCTTCCAGCCGACAATGGGTGTGCGCGGGCTGGGTGCGGCGATGTTCACAGTCAGCTTTGGGGCGGGGCTGGTTGCGCTGGCGATCTTCATCTGGACCGCCGCGCAGATGCGCCGCAGCGGCTATCTGGAGCGGATGGGCCGGGCCTAGCAGCCCGCGTCAGAAACCGGGATGGACGGCCAGCGCGCCGCCATCGACCAGCAGTTCCGCCCCGGTCATGAAGCCGCAGCCGTCCGCGACCAGAAAGGCGATGGCGGCGGCAATCTCGGCCGGGTCAGCCAGCCGGCCAAGCGGTGAGGTCTTGGCGACAAGGTGACGCAGCTGCGGGTCGATCGCGTCCATCTTCGTGAACACGCCGGTATCGGTCGCGCCGGGGACCATGGCGTTGCAGCGGATGTTGTAGCCCTGCTGGGCACAGTGCACCGCAACCGACTTGGTCAGCATCCGCACCCCGCTTTTCGCGCTGGTATAGGTGACATCGCCGGGCAGGGCGGCATAGGCCGTGGTCGAGGCTACGTTGACGATCGCGCCAGACGAGCCGCCGGGATTGGCCTTCATCGCCTTGATTGCGGTCTGGCAGCCCAGCATCACGCCGGTCAGCAGGACGCCAATGCCGCGATCCCAGTCCGCCAGCGTCACATCCTCGATCGACTTGTGCACCGTATACCCGGCGTTGTTGACCAGGATATCGAGCCGGCCGTGGTGCGAAACCGCGAAATCGACCACCTCGGCCCAGCGCGCGGCATCGGCCACGTCCTGCTGCCGGAATGTGATTCCTTCGGGATAGTCGGGGGCAGCAGCGATATCGGTGGCGATCACCGTGGCTCCATCAGCCGCCAGCCGCGCCGCGGTGGCCCTGCCGATGCCCGAAGCCGCGCCGGTCACGATGGCCACTTTGCCTGCAAGGTTACCCATTCGGCCCGCTCCTGTGATTATGCCGGGACTTGCTAGCCGGGCATGGTTCGCGGCGCCGCTCCCATTTTTGCGGATTAACGGCGGGACCGCCGCAGCCTAGACCCGGCACCACAATTAATCTCGGCAAGAGGAGCGACTTATGGACCTGGGTCTGGCTGGCAAGAAAGTGATCATGAACGGCGGGGCGCACGGGCTGGGCCTGGCTTCGCTCAAGCTGTTCGCAGCGGAGGGCGCCGACGTCGCCTTCTTCAGCCGCAAGGCCGACAAGATCGAGGCCGCCAAGGCCGCGATCGAAGCCGCCGGGCCGGGCAAGGTCTTTGCCGAAGTGTTCGACATGGCGGCTGGCGGCGATGCCTACAAGGCCTGGCTGACCAAGGCGGCCGAGGCACTGGGCGGCTGCGACATCTTCATTCACACCGCTAGCTCTTCGGGCACCGGCGGCACGGGTGACTGGCAGCAGGGCCTCGACATGGACATCATGGGCGCGGTCAATGGCGTCGAGGTGCTGACGCCTTACCTGGAAAAGTCGGACTGCGGCTCGATCGTGTTTCTCTCGTCCACCGCGGCGCTGGAAACCTTCGTGGCTCCGCAGGCGTTCAACGCGCTGAAGGCCGCGCTGATCACGCATGGCTCGCAGCTCAGCCAGGCGCTGGCCGCCAAGGGCATCCGCGTGAACACCGTCTCGCCCGGCGCGATCTATTACGAGGGCGGCAATTGGGAAGTGATCAAGCAGCACGTCCCCGCGCTCTACGACGCGACCCTGGCCAAGATGCCGACCGGCCGCTTTGGCAATCCGCAGGAAGTTGCGAACGCGATCGTCTTCGTCGCCAGCCCGGCCTGCCCCTATATGACCGGGGCCAACGTGGTGGTCGACGGCGGCTTCACCCAGCGCGTCCAGTTCTGAACCAAAGGCCAGCCCTGCCATGAGCAAGATCGACCGCGCCAAGCTGCTCGATATCTATACCCGCACCATGAAGGTGAACCGGACCGACGAGAAGTTCCGGTCACTGCTGATGCAGGGCAAGGTTGCGGTGATGTATTACTGCGTCCGGGGCCAGGAACTGGTCTCGGCCGCAGCCATGGCGGCGCTGACCGACGACGATTACGTGGTCTGCACCTATCGCGGACAGGGCGAACAGACCGCCAAGGGCATCCCGCCCGAGCTGTGGTGGGCGGAATGCCTCGGCAAGGTGACCGGCACCTGCAAGGGCAAGGGCGGGACCATGCACATCACCTATCCCGAAAAGGGGATCATGGTGACGACCGGGGTGGTGGGATCGGGACTGCCGATCGCAACGGGCCTGGGCATGGCCAGCCAGAACAATGGCGATGGCAAGGTAACCCTGGTCAGCTTCGGCGACGGGGCGGCCAATATCGGCGGTTTCCACGAAGCGATGAACATGGCCCAGCTCTACAAGCTGCCGGTCGTCTTCCTGTGCCAGAACAACCGCTATGGCGAGCATACCGCCTTTGCCGATCATACCAGCAGCGAATCGATCTCATCGCGCGCCGCCGGTTACGGGATGCGCGGCGTGCTGGTGGACGGCAACGATGTGAACCAGGTCTACCCGGCCGTGCAGGAAGCGGTCGACCGCGCTCGTGCGGGTGAGGGGCCGACCCTGGTCGAGGCGATGTGCTACCGCATGATGGGCCACTTCTTCGGCGCCGACTTCTCCTACATGCCCAAGGAACACCTTGCTGAAATGCAGCGCGAGGATCCCTTGCCCAAGCTGCGCGCGGTGATGCTGGACCACCAGTTCAGCGAAGAAGAACTGGACGCCGTGGTGGCCGATATCGATGCCGAAATCGACGCAGCGGTGGCTGCCGCGCTCGCTGCCGAACTGCCGGGGCCGGAGGAACTGGCGATCGATGTGTTCGAAACCCCGCTGGTGGAGGCACACTGATGGCCGAGATTACTCTGGCGCAGGCCCTCAACAAGGCCATCGACGAAGCCATGGCCGAAGACGCGGGCGTATTCTGCCTGGGTGAAGACGTATCCGCCAAGCAGGGCGGCGGGGTGTTCAAGATCACCTCTGGCCTGACCGAAAAGTACGGCGCGCACCGCGTTCGCGCGACGCCGATTTCGGAAACGGCGATTGTCGGCGCAGCGGTTGGCGCGGCACTGGCCGGGCAGCGGCCGATTGCCGAGATCATGCTGATGAACTTCGTCGGCGTCTGCATGGACCAGATCGTCAACCACGCGGCCAAGCTGCGCTTCATGTCGGGCGGGCAGACCAATGTCCCGCTGGTGATCCGCACCACGACTGGCGTCGGCGTCGGCTTTGGCGGCCAGCATTCGGACATGCTTGAGGCTTGGTTCGCCCATGTTGCCGGCATTCACGTGGTGACCCCATCGAACGCTGCCGACGCGCGCGGGCTGATGCGCGCCGCGATCGACTGCAACGATCCGGTGATCTTCATCGAGAACATCCTGTGCTACGGCCTGAAAGCCGAGGACCCGGGCCCGGGTTACCGCGTGCCGCTAGGCAAGGCCGCCGTGGCGCGCGTGGGCAGCGACATCTCGCTGATTACCTATGGCCGCACCGTGATCGATGCATTGGCCGTGGCGGACGAGCTGGCCAAGGAAGGCATCTCGGTCGAAGTGATCGACCTGCGCACCATCGCCCCATATGACGAGGCGACCGTGCTGGCCTCGGTCCGCAAGACTGGGCTGGCGATTACTCTGCACGAAGCGGTCCGTCCCTTCGGAACGGGTGCGGAACTGGCCGCCAATATCCAGGAAAAGTGCTGGGACAGCCTGAAGGGCCCGGTCCGGCGGATTGGCGGCACCTTCTCGCCCGTGCCCTTCGCGACCGTGCTGGAACAGGCCTGGATTCCGAACAAGGGACAGATCATCGGCCAGATCAAGGCCGCACTGGGGAAGGGCTGATGGCAACCGAAATTCGCATTCCCAAGCTGGGCATGAGCGCCACGGAAATGACCTTGGTCGAATGGATGTTCGGCGATGGCGATAGCGTGACCGAAGGCGAAGTGATCTACACCGTCGAAACCGACAAGACGACCGCCGAGATCGAGGCCCAGGCTTCCGGCATTATCCACCCCGCCGGGGAGGAAGGCGCGGTCTACCAGGTCGGCGATCTGATCGGGACAATCGAAGGCACGGGCGAATGACCGGCCCTGCGGGTAAGATGCTGGCCGAGGTCTACCGCCTTGCCGGTCTGCGCGACTGGGACGGCGTCGCCGCGCTCTGCGCGCCGGACTTCGTGGTCCATGAGGCACCAGGGTTGCCCTATGGCGGCGAATGGCGCGGCCAGGATGCCCTGCAACGCGTCGCCACCGCGATGTACGGCACCTGGGAGACCGCCAAGGTCGACATTCACGAGATCGTCGGCGGCGAGGAGTGGGGCGTGGTCGTGCTGACCCTGACCATGACCTCAAAGCGCACCGGGCGCACCTTCAGCCAGACGGTCAACGAAGCGGGCCGCTTCAAGGATGGGATCCTGCAGGAACTGCGCATCCATTATTTCGACGCGGCTGAGGTTGCCGCCGAAGCCTGATCGCTCAGGTCGGTTTGCTCCAGTCCCACTGCTTCAGCCAGACGCTGAGCCGCAGCGGCTCGACATCCAGCAGCCGGGCGGTTTCGCGCGGATCGACCACCAGCGGGCTTTCCGGCTGGTTGTTGTAGAAGCTGTAGAACTTGGCCATGCCGGCATAGGGCGTGCCGGGCACCAGCTCGCGCGAGCCGGTGACCAGTTCGCTCATGTTGGCGGCAAAGTCGTCCGGTGCCAGGCTGCGGAATTCGACCCGGCGGCCTACACCGGCTGAGAGGCGTTCGGCAACCTCGCTGCCGGTCAGGGCTTCGGGACCGCCAACGGGCACATGTTGCCCGTCGGCCCGGTTGGTTTCCAGCGCCGCTGTCATGTACTCCGCCACGTCCGACAGCGCGATCCAGCTGATCTTCAACTCCGGCGCGGCCGGATAGGCAAAGATCCCGCGGTTGACGATCGAAGGCTTGGACCAGACCCGGATGATGTTGTCCATGAACACGGTCGGTTCGATGAACACGCAGGGGATGCCGGTTTCAGCCAGCGCCCGCTCGATGTCGCGGCGGCCATCGTGGGCTGTCAAATCAAGATCGTGATCGGCCACGAAGCAGCTGGTGTTGAACACGATCTTCTGCAGGCCCGAGCCGCGCGCGCCGGCGGCAATGCTCGCCCCCATCGCAGCAGCTTTTGCGCGGTCAAATTCGAACGGCAGGTGCATCACCAGCGCATCCTGCCCGGCAAAGGCGGCGGCCAGGCTGGCGCTGTCGGCGATATCGGCGTGCACTGTCCTGAGGTCGGGGAAGGGCGTGCCCGCCATGGCATCGGCCCGCCGCGCCCCCGCGGTAACGGCAAAGCCGCGCCGCTGCAGCGTGTTGACCAGCGGGATGCCCTGGTCGCCAGAGGCGCCAAGCACGATGACCTTGTGAATCGGCATAACGCGTACCGCCCCGACCTAGCCCGGGAGCTCCCCGTTGATGTATTTCATCAGCGTGGTCTGGAAGTGGCGCACCCGGCTGTCCTGATAATGGCCCAGTTCCATGATGCCGTTGGCCGAAGCCTTCATCCCGGTCTGGACGTGGGGCAGATTGGCCAGGTCCTGATCGAACACTCCGGCCAGCGCCTCGCCCATCTTGTCCTTGGCCCAGGCGAAGGGCTGGTCCTCTGGAATGACGGTCTTTTCGACCGAGCGCGGCCGCTCCTGGCCCTTGGGCGTGGGGAACAGCAGGCGGATTTCCATGGTGCACCAGTCCGGCGTGTCACCCGGTAGCCAGCGGTAGACCAGGGTCGGCAGGTAGCCGATCCACGGCGAGAAGTTGGGGAAGATGTTGTAGGTGAAATTGTCCAGGATTTCGGAGTCGGACTTGTCCGAATAGTCATAGCCGTATTGCGCCTGGAAGCCCTGGCGGCTGGCTTCGGCCAGCAGCTTGCGGGCCTGCAGCGGATCGTTCTCGTCCAGTTCGGCCGCGCCAGAGCTGGCGCTGAAGCGGCGGTTGGTGCTGGCATCGCTGCCGCCAGAAAACTCCGCCATCTTGTCGAGCACGTACTGCTGGCTCTTGCCGGCCATGTGCGGGCTGAGCACGCCCGACGGGGTAATCGCGCGATTGAAATTATCGCCGATCAGGTCGTAACGGGTATTCGCATCGCCCAGGAAGGGCAGCAGCTGCGGATGCGTCGTGATCGAGTGCCAGGCTTCCATGAAGGCCTCGGCCGTGGCCTTCCAGTTGGCCGGCACCTTTCGCGCCACCCACATGCCGGTGTAGCGGTTCTGGAAATCGTAGGCGTCATAATGATCGGCCGCCGGGCCCAGCCATTCCTTGAAATCGGGAATGGTCTTGTTCTCCGTGATCATCACGAAGCCCTGCCACACGTTGACCCGCACTTCGGGCAGGCCCATTTCCTTGTTTTCAAGGTGCTTGAAGTCCCAGGCGCAGGGGATTTCCTTGAGCGACCCGTCATTGTTCCAGGTAAAGCCGTGGAAGGCGCAGCGCAGCTGGGTGGCGCGGCCCGATTTGGTCATCAGCTTGCGGCCGCGATGGAGGCAGACGTTGTAGAAGCCGCGGACGCTGCCGTTCTGCTGGCGGACGAGCAGGAACGACTTCTCGTTGATTTCGAAGACCACAGTATCACCCGGATCCGGCATCTCGTCCTCGCGCGCGGCGAACAGCCAGACGTTGGGCCACATCCGCTCGCGCTCAAGCCGCGCGAAATCTTCGCTGATATAGGGTTCGATCGCAATCGGATCGTCCGGCATGTCGATGTTCGATTCCTCGAACAGGTAGTCCGGCACCCGACGGGTGTCACCTTCCAGCATCTCCGTATAGGTCATGCCGGGGCACCGGTCTTCGCGGTCGATCTTGGTCAATTCGTTCATCGGACACCCAACCTCACTGTCCATTTGTGCAGTATTCTGAGGCCCCAAATTGCCACAAGTTTGGGCCATCGCATCCTAGCGTAACTGTGAGGAGGAACCCGTTTATGGCCGTCAAGGGACTCGCCCGGCTTGGCCCCGTGATGCAGCTGGCCTGGCTGCCGGAAGATTTCGATGCCGCGCTGGAACACTGGACGAAGACCATGGGCGTCGGTCCGTTTTTCATCATGGAGAACATCGCCTTGGCCGACATGCGCTATATGGGGCAGCCGACCGATGCGGTCTTTACCCTGGCGCTGTCCTATTGGGGCGATACCCAGATCGAACTGATCCGGCCGGAAAATGATGCGCCGTCGATCTACAATGGCCCCTATGCCGTGCGCGACCGGTTGCACCACACCTGCCTGCTGCTTGACGATATCGCCGATGGCTATGCCGCCTGCGCGGAACATGGGGCGAAGATCCTGGTCGAAGGCAAGGTTGGGGATAGCGGCGGCGTGATCTACGCCGATCCCGGCGGCGGGCCGGGCAGCGTGGTCGAAATCCTTCAGCCGCAGCCCGGCACAGCCGAACTGTTCGCCATGATGAAGCAGGCCGCCGCCACCTGGGATGGCAGCGACCCGATCCGCAAGCTCGGCTGACCGGCTTGATCGTTCCTCGGCGTCAGTCGCTGGCGCCGAGGTAACCGAGCTGGCCCGCCTTGAAAATCGTCTGGGCGCGGTTGACCGAGTCCAGCTTTTCCCCGGCGCGGTGAATATGATAGCGGATCGTGGCATGGCTGCGGCCCAGGATCATGCTGATTTCCTTGTCGGTCTTGCCGATCGCGGCCCAGCGCAGGCATTCCACTTCGCGCTTTGACAGCACACAGTCCGACCGGATCCGCCGCTTGGTACGATGCGCCTGGACATAGCCGGCTACGAAGCGGCGAGTCAGCTGGCCCAGCAGGTTGCCATGCTCCTCAAACTCAACCGCCAGGTCTTCCTTGCTGCGGTCCATGCTGATGAAGCTGTTGGCCGAAATCTGACCGAACGGCAGATGGACCGGCACGACGATCGCAGCCTTGCACAGGGCGCGGCGCTCAAAATCGACGATGTCCATGTCATCGAGATAGGAGTTGCGCCAATAACCATGAAAGCCGTGACGATTGGCCCAGAACGGCTCGCTTTCATAGCGGCAGGCGCGGGGCAGGGGCGAATGCAGCGCGAGACGGTGATCTTCCCACCAGCGCACGCCATCATCCAGCCAACGGAAAATGTCGGCGTTGAGGATCGTGCCTTCGGCATCGACCATCGGTTCCTTGGACGAAATATCGTCGCACATTGCCACCTGCAGCCCGCGCTCCTGCGCGATCCGGGCCATGGCCACGGCGGCATCGTGAATGTCTTCAAGGCAACGAACCGTCACCAGTTCAAGCAATTGGGCGGTATTCTCACGCCCATGCGGCATGCGCAATTCGACGACGTTGCCAGTCAAGGCTTCTTCGCTCACTGATCCTCTCCCGCCGCCCTGTTTGTCGTGGGCGGTCTCACGAATCGGAGGCTAGCAAGAAACCGCGCCTGACGCTACGGAATTGGAAACTTTATTGCGGCCCTTGCGGGCTGGTCACAGCCCCAGAACGGACTTGGCGATGATGTTCTTCTGGGTCTCGTCCGAGCCGCCGAAAATCGTCGAGGCGCGGTTGTTGAGATAGCGGGCCATCGCCGTCTGCGCGCGTTCAGTGCCGACAGGCTCTGGCGCCTCGTTGCCATAAAGCGGCCGCTCTGGCGGCAGTTGCAGTCCATCGTAGCCGAGCAGGTCGAGCCGCAGGGTGTCGAGCGTCTGGCCGATGTTCGAGCCCAGCAGCTTGCACAGCGAGGTCTGCGGACCCGGCTGGCGGCCCTTGGCCAGTTCGGCCAGGATCCGCAACTCGGTCACTTCCAGTGCTTCGGCATCGAGCCGGGCGCGGGCCAGCCGGTCGCGGAAGCGCGGATCCTTGGCCATGGCGCCATTGACGCCCGAAGGCTGGTTCTTGGCCAGGTGCTCCAGTTCGGCGATGCCTTGCAGCAGGCGCGGAGCAAAGCACGATCCGCCGCGTTCGTTTTCCAGCAGGAACTTGGCAATGGTCCAACCCTGGCCTTCATCGCCAATCCGGTTGGCAGCGCTGGTCCGGGCATCGGTGAAGAACACCTGGTTGACCTCGTGGTCACCCGACATCGACAGGATCGGGGAAACTTCGACTCCCGGCTGGTCCATCGGCACCAGCAGGAAGGTGATCCCGGCCTGCTTCTTCACGTCCGGGTTGGTCCGCACCAGGGCAAAGATCCAGTCGGCGTGATGCGCGTGAGTGGTCCAGATCTTTGAGCCGTTGATCACGTACTCGTCGCCCTCAAGCCGCGCGGCGGTCTTGAGCGAGGCGAGGTCGGACCCACTGCCCGGTTCGGAATAGCCCTGGCACCAGTAAACTTCGCCCGAAAGGATGCCGGGAAGGAAGCGGTCCTTCTGCTCCTGCGTGCCGAAATGGCAGATCACCGGGCCAACCAGTCGCAGCCCCAGAACCGAAAGAGCCGGGGCACCGGCCAGCGCGCATTCCTTTTCAAAGATGAAGCGCTGCGTCGGGGTCCAGCCTGTGCCGCCGTCCTGCTTGGGCCAGTGCGGGGCCGCCCAGCCCTGGCGGTAGAGGATCTTGTGCCATTCAAGGCCGATGTCGGGCTCGACGAAGACGCCCGGCGTCCGCCGTGCGCCGACCTTCAGGTGTTCAGGCAGGCTTTCGGCCAGGAAGGTGCGGACCTCTTCGCGAAAGGCCAGATCCTCGGGTGAGAAGTCCATGTCCATCGCAGCAATTCCTCAGGCTTCGGACCGCATCGCCCAGGCAATGCCGCGGCGCAGAAGGTCGTAATAAACGTCGTAGTTCCATGCGCACTTTTCCGGGTGCGGATAGAAGTCGGCCATGCCTGGCAGGTCGTAATGACCCCGGCAATGGCCCAAAGTGTTGTAGACGATCCGGCCCTTGCCGATGTCGCGGGTGTAGAGAATCGGCACCACCGTCTCTTCCCACTTGCCGTCGATGAAGCCGGTGGCTTCGCCTTCGAACCGGGTCTGCATCAGCAGGTCGATGTCGGCAGTGGTGTGCGACAGGTAGAGTTCGTCGACCACGTCGAAATCGGCGATGCCGCGGGTCAGTTCATGGTCGTGGTTGACCACCTCGACGTGGAACGGGCCGATCGGCGGATGCGCCTTGAACTGCGTGCCCAGCATATCCATCACGTCCGGCCGGTCACCGGGCGTATCCACCAGGCCGCTCTCGGTGAAGACCAGGATCGAATTGGTCCCGTGCAGCGCCAGCCACTTGCCGCCCTTGTCCAGCCAGGCGCTGATCGCGGCGGCTTCTTCCGGGCTGGGCATCAAATCGCAAGTATAGGTCACCAGGAACTGGCAGGCGTTGAGCCGGTCGATATCACTGTAATTGCAGGCCACCGTGGTGCGGATCTGGGGGTGTTCGGCCAGCAGCTTGAGCACTTCAAGCCGGGCATGGTCGATATCGTGATACTTGCCGGCGGCTACGAAGTGCGCGTCGATCCGGGGCGGGGGTGTCTGGCTCATGGTGTTCAGGACCTGATTGAACCGCCGCCGTCGACCGTAAAGTCGCAGCCGGTGGTGAAGCTGGCATCATCGCTGGCAAGGAAAACGACCGCCTTGGCGACTTCCTCTGGCTCCCCGATCCGGTTCATCGGATGAGTTGCGGCGAAACTGGTTTCGATGTTTTCCGGCTCGTCAGCGCCGGAGAATTTGTAGCGGTTGTACATCGGCGTGCGGATCGCGCCGGGGTGCACCATGTTGGCGCGGATCGGCAGGCCGCGATCGGCACAGTCCAGCGCGATCGAGCGGGTCAGGCCGACGAGACCGGCCTTCGAGGCGCTGTAGGCCGCCACGAAAGCCGCGGCGCGGATTGCGATCATCGAGCCGATATTGACGATAGCGCAGGGCTCGCCCGACTTCTCCATCGCCGGGATCGCGGCGCGGCAGCCGTAATAGGGCCCGTTGAGGTTGATATCGATCGTGCGCTGCCAGACGTCGAGCGAACCGTCGGGCACGTTGCCGGGTTCGGAAATGCCGGCGATGTTGCACAGCACGGTCAGCTTGCCGAAGCGCTTGACCGTTGTTTCGACCGCCCGGTGCCAGGCATCGAGATCGCGGACATCCAGTTCAACCGCATCGGCGCGGTCACCCAGTTCGGCGGCGAGCGCGCGGGCCTTGTCGAGCTGCACGTCGGCCAGCATCACGCTGCCGCCTTCGGCCACGATCAGCCGCCCAACCGTGGCTCCGATCCCTTCGGCCCCGCCGGAAATCAGCGCGACCTTGCCGTCCATCTTCCCCATCCGGCGCGCCCCTATCGCTGCAGGATTGCCACGGCTGCCAGACCCGGCGCGCCGTAAACGTGGCTGTAGCCAACCTTGGGCTGGGTCGGCACCTGCCGCGCCCCGCCCCGGCCGCGCAATTGCTGCACGTTCTCGTAGATCTGGCGCAGGCCCGAAGCTCCGATGGGTTCGCCGCAGGCCAGGCAGCCACCATCGGTGTTAACCGGCAGCTTGCCGTTCAGCTCGGTCCGGCCCTCGGCCAGCCACTGCTCCTGCTCGCCATCCTTGCAGAAGCCGTTCTCGGCCATGTGCATGATTTCCGCGCCGCTTTCGGTGTCTTGCAGCTGGGCCACGTCGACATCTTCCGGGCCGATCCCGGCGCCTTCAAAGGCCGCCTTGGAGGCCAGCACGGTCGGCTTGCCGCCTTCCTGGACGCTGATCGCCGGCTGGAACACCTCGAAGCTGTTTGGCGGGCGGGTCCGTACGGCGATGTTGGCGATCTTGACGCCATCGGCGCCCAGTTCGCGCATCTTCTTTTCGCTGGCCAGGATCAATGCCACCCCGCCTTCGGCCGGTGAGCAGAACATGTACTTGGTCAGCGGATCGTTGATCATCGGCGCGTTGAGGATCGTATCGAGATCGACCTCGCTCCGGCGCCAGGCGTGATCGGTCCGTGCCCCGTTGCGGAAGGCCTTTTCGGCGACCAGCCCCAGCGTCCGGCGACTGATCCCGTGCAGCTGCATATAGCGCTGGATCTTCAGTGCGAAGAACTGCGTGGTCAGCATCATCCCGGTCTGGCCGTACCATTCGGGCAGGCCATAGGTCTTGGGATCGGCATTGAAAGCGCCGCGGTCATGCTTGTCGAAGCCGGTGGCCAGCGCCAGGTCATAGGCCCCCGAGGCAACGGCATATTGCGCCGAGGCCAGCGAGCTGCCGCCGGTGGCGCAGCCATTGGCCACGTTGATGAAAGGCAGGCCGGTCAGTCCCAGTTCGTTGACCATGATGTCCGCCGCGCCGGATGCGGCCGAGCCGCCATAGGCGCACTCGATATCCTTCCATTCCAGGCCAGCATCGTCGAGCGCCTGGCGCACGGCAAAGACGCCCTGCTCACGCCCGCTGCGGTGGTCGGTCCGGCCAAACGGGTGGATCCCCGCGCCAATGATGTAGACATCGCTCATGCGCCGCGCTCCGGTCGAAAGGCAAAGGTGGTGTGCTGACTGTTGAACGGCACGATCGCCAGTTCCATCGGCATGCCGAGCTTGAGTTCCTCCAGCTTGGCATCGACGATCAGGCTTTCGACGATCACTTCGCCGGACAGCTCGATATAGCCAAGCAGGTAGGGCACGAAGTCCTGGGGGGTTTCGCCCGGGCCTTCATAGGGTGACTTCGGGCGGAAATCCTGCCGGGTGAAGGACCACAGCGTGCCCTTGCGCGACAGCGGGTAGCGTTCCACGCCTTCGGCGGCGTCGCCGGCCGGCATCGGGAAGACAATCGTGCCAGAGGCCAGCCTGCCGCCGATCAGCCGAGGTTCGGCCTCATTGGTCCACAAGTCTTCGGCAATCGGGGTCAAAACGCTCATGCCGCCTCCGCATATTCGGCCAGGGTGGCATCACTGCCGCCAAACAGGCTGGCGAGCAGCAGCACGCGCTTCATCGCATGGCCGATCGCCAGTTCTTCGGTTACGCCCATGCCGCCGTGGAGCTGCACCGCTTCGCGCGCGATATGGTCAGCCACTTCGCCGATATAGGCCTTTGCACCCAGTGCGGCGCGGCGCCAGCTGCGCTGCTCGGCTGGATTGGCCATGGCTGCGCGCAACAGGGTGGAGCGCGCCTGCTCCAGCTTGGCATAGCACTCGACCATCCGGTGCTGGATCACCTGGAAGGTGCCGATCGGCACGCCGAACTGTTCGCGCTGCTTCACATAGGCCAGGGTATCGTCGAACAGCCGCTGGGCCAGGCCAACCAGTTCGGCGGCGGCCAACAGCCGCACTTCGGCCACGGCCGCGTCCAGCGCATCGGCATCGATCGCCAGGCGGCTGGCCGCGCTGCACTGCACGTCGATCAGCCGCAACTCGCTCGCCACGCTGCCATCGACGATCCGGTAGTCGCGACGGTCGATCCCAGGCTGGCTGGCATCGACCAGGAACAGCGCGGTGGTGCCTTCCAGATCAGCCGAGACAATCAGCTTGTCAGCAAGGCCCCCGCCAAGGACGAAGGTCTTCTCGCCAGCAAGGACATATCCATCGCCGGCGGCCTTTGCACTGGTCTGGCGTGGTTTCACGCTGTAGCGGGCCTGCCGTTCGGCCAGAGCCGCAGCAACCACTGTCTCACCCGCCAGCACGCTGGCCAGGGCTTCTTCCGCACCGGCCAGAGCCAGCAAGCGGATCGGCAGAATGCCATTCTCCAGCCAGGGATCGGGAGCGATCGCCTTGCCCAGCGCTTCGCCGATCACTGCCAGGTCGATCGGCTGACCGCCCAGGCCGCCCTGCCCTTCGCTCGCCGCCAGGGCGAGCGCGCCCATTTCCGCAAGCGCGGTCCAGCGCCGCCGGTCATAACCGCCCGGCGCGCTGCGCAAGGCGCGGCGGGTAGGGGAGTCCAGATCGCCGGCGAAACGCTCGACCGAGCTGCGGAACAGCTCCTGCTCTTCGGTCAGGTCAAAATTCATGCAGCTCTCGTGAAGGTGATCGGCAGCCGGGTTACCCCGCGCAGCAGGATGTTCGGCAGGACCATGATGCCGCTCTCGTCGGCAATGGCGAAGTTATCGAGCCGGTCCAGCAGCTCGTCGAAGGCGACGAACATTTCCTTGCGGCTCAGCATGTTGCCTACGCACATATGCGGGCCCTTGCCAAAGGCCAGGTGGGTACGGGCATTGGCGCGTTCGATGTCGAACTTGTCGGGATCGGGGAACTTCGTCGGGTCGCGGTTGGCGGCGGCATAGCGCAGTTGCAGGGTCGCGCCCTTGGGGATCTTAACGCCGCCGAGTTCGGCATCCTCGCGCACGATCCGCCACATGCCCGCGCTGGGGCTCTCATAGCGGAGTGCCTCTTCCACCAGGTTGGTGATGGTCTTGGGATCGCGGCCACCGGCGGCAGCGCGGGCCTTGGCCATCTGGTCCGGATTGCGGATCAGCTGGAGCAGCCCGCCGGCGATGGTCGAAGTGGTGGTTTCGTTACCGGCAACCATGAACTGCTGCATGATCGACATGATCTCTTCGTCGGTCAGCGGGGTTTCGCCTTCGACCCGGGCCTCGACCAGATCGGTCAGCAGATCGTTGCCGCCATTGGCGCGGCGGTCGTCGATCTTGCCCTTCATGTACTTCTGGTACTGGACGTAGCTGCGGGCGCATTCCAGCTCGCGCTCGTGGTCAACCATCTGGCTGAACCGGTCGACCGCGCAGTCGGACCAGTACTTCACCTGCTTGGGATCGTTATCGAGGCCGATCTGCTGGGCGATCATTGCGACCGGCAGCGGAATCGCGAAGGCATCGACGAATTCGCAGCTGCCCTTGTCGGCCATGGATTCGATCAGCTGGATCGACTTGCTGCGCATGTCCTGCTCGATCGCGTTCACCCGCGGGGCCGAGAAGGCCAGGTTGACCAGCTTGCGGTTGCGGGTGTGGATCGGTGCATCGACCGTCAGCAGCGTGCCGGGGCTGTCATAGCCTTCGGCCAGGATCGCCTCGATCTCGGGATCGGTGGAGCCCATCAGCGATGTGAAATCGTTGGAGAATTCCTGCGTCCGCCCGGTCGCCTCGGCGCACAGGTCATAGGAATAGACCACGTAGGTGTTCATTTCCGGCAGGTGCTGGATCGCTGTCCCGGACTCGTGCATCGCGCGGTAATGCGCGAAGGGGTCCATCAGCGTTTCCTTGGCAAACATGTGCGTCTGCGCGTTCATTCGGCCTACTCCGGGTGCGAACTCTAGAGCCTCAACCCTAGTCCTCCCGTGCGCCAGATTGCGATGCTTGAATTTGTTAGGCAGGTGCCGCCGTGAAGCGCAGCGCGTTGGCCAGAATCTGCCGCACTGCCGGGTTGGCATAGGTGTCCGGGCCGTCGCCGAACTGCAGGTAGACCAGGTTTGCCGCGCCTGCGCGCTTGACCCAGGCAACGCAATCGTTGCCGTCTGCATGGTTCCAATCGGCATTATCGAACATCCGCCCGGCGACAGCAGCGGCAGCGGAATAGAAGTTGTCGCGCGTGAACCGGTGCTGCGCGCGGACAAGGGGAGTGATGTCCCCGGCAAAAACCTCGGCCAGGTAAAGCTCGTCCGTTACCGGGAAGGTGGCGGGAAGGCCTGCGGTCACCGGGTGGTCGCAGACTACCTCGGCGGTATAGGCCACATCGTGCCGATAGCCGGAATCGGGGACTGCAAGCCCGCGCACCTCGCCGGGCTGGTAGAGGAAGCGCCCGCCGATCAGCTCGGCCCATTCCGGCCACTCGGCCCAGCCGGCCAGGGCATGATGCATGGCAACAGCGCCCCTGCCAGCCGCAAACCGGGCGGTAATCGCACGTCGGAACGCTTCGCTGGGCGGCGCGGTCTCTACCCGGCCATCGGCGAAGCTATAGCCGGGCATGTCATAGAACAGCAGGCCATCCGCCTGGTCCGCGCGGCCTTCACCCACCAGCCGCTCCGCTTCAGGATGCAGCAGGTGGGTAACGCACCAGCCGCTCAGGCTATCGAGCAGCGCGGCAAAGGCCGGCTCGTCATAGGGATGGCCCCCGGACAGGACGAGCAAGTCACGCATCAGATCTTCAGGATCATCTTGCCCTGGTTGGACCCGCTGAACAGCCGCATGAACGCGGGATAAGCGTTCTCGATCCCCTCATCGATATGTTCATCGATGTTGATCTTCCCCTGCGCGGCCCATTCGCCCATCTTCGCCGCACCTTCGCCAAAGCGGGCGACATAGTCCGCCACCAGCAGGCCACGGATCGAAGCGCGCTTGACGATCAGCCGCCACAGGTTGCGCGCGCCGACTGGTTCTGCGCTGTTGTATTCGCTGATCAGCCCGCACAGGCCGACGCGTGCGTGCATGTTGAGGTTCATGAGGCCAGCATCAAGGATGATCCCGCCGACATTCTCGAAGATCACGTCGACGCCGTTCGGGGCGGCGGCAGCGATCTCGGCCGTCAGCGCGGCTTCGTCCTTGCCGCGATAATCGATCGCGACATCAAACCCGTAACGCTCGGTCAGGCGTGCGCACTTGGCCGCGCCGCCGGCGATGCCGATGGTCCTGCAGCCATGGATCTTGGCCAGCTGGCCAACGATGGAGCCAACCGCTCCCGCTGCACCGCTGACCAACACCGTATCACCGGGGTTGGGCTCGCACACTTCGAACAGGCCGAAATAGGCGGTCATGCCCACGGCGCCGAACAGCGAGAGATAGTTGGTCACGCTGGGAACCAGGCCCGGATCGATCGGCTGGGTAAAGCCGCCGACCGCTCCAATCGAATAGTCCTCGATCCCGTTCAGCCCCATGACCCACTGGCCCGGCGCAAAGCCCTCGGCCTTGCTCGCCTCGACCACGCCGATGGTGCTGGCGCGGACTGGCGCGCCAAGCGGGATCGGCGGCATGTAGCTATCGGCATCGTCCATCCAGCCGCGCATGGCGGGATCGAGCGAGGCATAGTGATTGCGGATCAGGAACTGCCCATCGGCCAGCTCGGGCAGGGGCTCGGTGACAAGCTCGAAATCCTCGGGCACCGGCTCACCCTGCGGGCGGCGCCGCAGCAGGAAACGTCGATTCTGGGTCATGGGAAGTCCTCTGTCTGAAGCTCAGGCGGGCGCGATCCGCACTGGAATTGCGCTTTGCAGCGCCATGCCAGTAATCGGGTCAAAGTCCACCTCGTCGCTGGTCAGGCGGTTCGTCGAACCGCCCATTTCGCGCACATTGTGCTTGCCGGCTTCGCTGTCGCCAAAGGCATGGGCCATCGAGATCAGCCCGCGCCGCACCCGGTCGCTGGCTTCGACCACACCGTGGATCGAGGCATGGGCCGACGAAATCTCGATGATGTCGCCATCCTTCAGCCCGCGCACTGCCATGTCTTCCGGGTGGATATAGGCCGGATTGGTCGTGACCTTCTGGCCCAGGTTCTTGAGCGGCTGACCGATCGAGTTGAACCGATGCTTCGACCGGCGCGAGATCAGCCGGAAATCGAACCCGGCGGCGCGGGCCGCATCGGCGCTGTATTTCTCCAGCTGGCGCGGCATGTCGCCAGCGGTCAGGGTGAAACGGTTCTGGACCGAGGGATCGCCGCCTCCAACCAGCGGGTGGAGATCGTCATAGATCACCGCTGCGCCGCCGGCCTTCTGGACATCCTGACGGACCTGGCTGGGCGGCACCAGGCAGCCGGCAGCCATCAGATCGAGGAACACCTGCTTGGGCGGCGGAGTATCGCCATCCATCGGCAGCGGCCCGCCCATCAGCTGCATCTGGATGCCCAGGTGCTTGGCGAGGTGCCAAAACATCTCGTACTCGTCGATCACGTCGCCCGGGGCCTCGGCCACGGCCTCTGTGTAGCGGGCATAGGCGCGCTCGTGCCACCACTCGGACAGGTTGGAGATATCCTCGCGCTCAAGGCACTGCTTGGGGGCCAGGACCACGTCGGCGCGCTTGGCGCTGGCGCTCATCCACGGATCGACCTGCACGAACAGTTCAAGGTCATCGAGCGCGCGGCGCATCTTGAGCTGGTTGGGGAAGCCCACTTCGGGATTACCGCCGACCGAGATCAGCGCGCGAATCTGGCCAGGTCCGGGGGTCAGGATTTCGTCCGCCATGACGTTACAGGGCATTTCCACGCCAAGCTGGCCAAGGCCGCGGAAGCGGCTGCGAGCCGAACCGGGTGCGTTATACAACGGCACCGGATCACCCACCTGCGCGCGGGTGTTGCCGCGGGGCGAAGTGAACACGCGCGGTGCGCCGGACTTTTCGCCTTCCTGCTTGAAGCGGGCGCAGATCGTGTTGAGGCAGGTGGCAAGGTATTCGGTCAGCGTGCCGTTGCCAGCCATTTCCGGCCCGGTCCCGGTCACGGCGCAGCCCTTGGTGCCGCCAGCGAACATCCGCGCGGCGCGGACCAGCTCGTCCTTTTCCACCCCTGCGCGTTCGGCCGCGACATCGGGCGGGAACAGCGCGACGGCGGCCTTCAGTTCCTCGAACCCGTCAACGTGGGCGGCAACAAAGTTGCGGTCATAGAGCTCTTCGCTGATGATCACGTTGAGCATGCCCGCCAGCAGTGCCGGGTCCTCACCCGGCTTTACCGGCAGGTAGATGTCGGCCAGCAGGCCCACTTCGGCCAGCCGCGGATCGGCCACGATCAGCTTCAGGCCTTCCTTCTTGCGTTCACGAATCCGCTTGGATGGGCTGAACGGCGGCACGCCCCCGACCGGCGCATAGTGCGAGACGATCGGGTTGTTGCCGATGAACAGCGCCACGTCGGCTTCGGAGAAGTTGTTCACTCCGCCTTCCCACTTGCCATAGCGGGCGGTGGTGAAGACCTTGGCTGGCTGGTCGAGCGTGACCGAGGTGAAGAAGTGCTTTGATCCCACGGCCTGCGCAAAGCTGAAGGAGGCAGCCCAGGCCGCGCTGTTCTGGAAGCCGCCCGAACCCATGAACACGGCTACGCTGTCCGGCCCGTACTGGTCGATGATCCGGCGTAGTTCGCTGGCGACATGGGCCAGAGCTTCGGGCATCGGGGTTTCGTGGAAGTTCCCGTCATCGCCGCGCACCAGCGAGTGGTGCAGGCGGTGCGCCGCATTGTGCGAATCCGGCAGCTCGCGCCCCTTCATGCAGGAATAGCCGCCGTACTCCGGATCATCCGGATCGCCGCGCACGGCCTTGACCTTGCCGTCCTCGACATCGACCAGCATGGCGCAGTTAGCATGACAGAAACGGCAGAACGTCTTGTGGGTAGCGACGGTCATCGCGGTGCTCCGGCAAATATCCCATCCAATGCCGCCTTTATGCGGCCTTGGCGGCGAATTCGCGCCGGTTACTTTTGCTAGCTGATGCCCGGGGCCGCTTGCGGCACTAGGCGCCTCGGATGGACCCTTTTGGAGCCACGAGCGATGGCAGTAGCTTTCTTCGACCACCCCTTCCTGAAAGGCCACCACGCCCCCCAGCGGTTTGAGGCCGACGCGCCCGACCTGATCATCCACGGCGAATTGCCGCAGGACCTGGCCGGCGTCTTCGTGCGCAACGGGCCCGAACCGCTCCATCCGCCGCGCGAGGGCGACTATCACTGGTTTGATGGTGACGGCATGGTCTATGCCTTCCAGATCGAAGACGGGCGCGTTTCGATGCGCAACCGCTGGGTCCGGACCGAGAAGTTCGAACTGGAGAAGGCTGCTGGCAAGCGCCTGTTCGGGGTGTTCGGCAATCCGATGACGGCCGATCCTTCGGTCCAGGGCAAGCGCTACAACACCGCCAATACGAACGTGATCATCCACGGCGGCAAACTACTGGCGCTGATGGAAGGGGCCCCGGCAGTCGAGCTTGACCCACGTAGCCTGGATACGCTCGGCGAGCACGATTACGGCGGCACGATCACCACCACGTTCAGCGCCCACCCCAAGGTCGATCACTTCACCGGTGAACTGATCAACATCGGCGCTTCGATCAATGGCCCGATGGGCGAGCCTGAGATTCGCTATGACGTGATCGGTCCCGATGGCTCGGTCCGCAAGGCGGAACGGATCAAGGTGCCGCACCACGCGCTGATCCACACCTTCTTCGTCACGCAGAACTGGGTGGTCTTCCCGATCATCCCGATCGACAGCGACCTTTCGCGCTATATGTCCGGCGGGCCGATGACCGCCTGGGTCGATGGCCGGCCGACCAAGCTGGCGATCATGCCGCGCAATGGCACGGCGGACGACGTGCGCTGGTTCGAATACGATCCGCGCCACATGTTTCACGAATGCAACGTCTGGGAAGACGAGCAGGGCCGGATCGTGGCAGACGTCGCCGCGGCCAATGGCACCGCGCTGTTCCCCAACCAGGATGGCGTTCGCCGCACCCATGCCGAAACGCTGCAAAGCCTGCGACGCTGGACGATCGATCCGAAGGCCGACACCGCCTGGATCAAGGAAGAGACGCTGAACGAGCGCGACATCCAGTTCCCGCGGCCCGATGACCGGCTGATGACCCGCGCCTCGCGCCAGGCCTTCGGCAACATCAACCTTCATTCGCGCGATGGCCGGGCCGACGGGATGGACGCTGTGCTGCGCTTCGATACTGAGAGTGGCGCTGAGGACATCTATCACTTCGGCGATGGCGCTTCGGCGGGTGAGTTGATCTTCGCCCCGCGCCTTGGCGGCACTGACGAGGCCGATGGCTATGCCATGACGCTGGTCCACCGGGCCAATGCTCCGGGCAGCGAACTGGCTGTCTTCAATGCGAAGAACATCGCTGCCGGGCCGCTTTGCACGGTCGAAATTCCGTTCCGCGTGCCTTCGGGCTTCCACTGCAATTTCTATGCGGCCGACAGCGCGCTTTATCGCGGCGCCTATGGCTCTGCCTGACCAGGAGTAATCTTATGCCCACTACCGCTCGCCAATGGCTGCTCAATGGCCACCCCCGTGGCCGCGGGATCGAAGACAGCGATTTCAAGTTCGCCGAAGTCCAGCTGCCCGATCCCGGTCCCGGCGAAATGCTGTTCAAGACCCGCTACCTGGGCTTTGACCCGGCGCAGAAGGGCTGGATGGAAAACATCGCCGACTATGTCGCGCCGATGGCGATTGGTGAGGTCATGCGCGGCAGTGTGATCGCCGAGGTTCTGGCCAGCAATGGCGGCCGGTTTGCCCCGGGCGACATGGTCTTCGGTTCAGTTGGCTGGACTGATCACTTTGTGTCGGGCGGCGAAGGGCTGTCGAAGGTCGAAACCGATCTGCCGCCCACTGCCGTGCTCTCGGTGCTCGGCACCACCGGCGTCACCGCCTATTGCGGGCTGTTCAAGGTGGGCAAGCCGGTGGCGGGCGATACGGTGCTGGTGTCCGGCGCGGCCGGGGCGACCGGCTCGATCGTCGGCCAGCTTGCCAAGATCGCCGGCTGCCGCGTGGTCGGCATTGCTGGCGGCAAGGACAAGTGCGAATGGCTGGTCCGCGAAGCGGGCTATGACGCGGCGATTGACTACAAGGCGGGGTCAGTACGCGACCAGATCAAGGAGCACTGCCCGCGCGGGGTCGACGTGATCTTCGACAATGTCGGCGGATCGATCCTCAACGATATGCTCAGCCAGATCGCCACCGGCGCGCGCGTGGTGATCTGCGGCGGGATCAGCCGGTACGAGACCGGCACACTGCCCGCCGGCCCGCAGAACTACTTCAACCTGGTGTTCCGGCGCGGCACCATGGCGGGCTTCATCGTGCTCGACTGGGCGGCCGAGTTCCCGCAGATCCGCAAGCGGCTGGAAGGCTTCGTCAAGGATGGCAGCCTGGCCTACCAGGAAGACATCCAGCACGGCTTCGAGAATGCGCCCGACACGCTCAAGCGCCTGTTCGTCGGCGCCAATCGCGGCAAGCAACTGCTGGCGCTGTAGCGCCGCGCCTCCAACCGTCACCCCTGGTCAAGTCGGGGGTGACGGAGAGGACAGTGCCGGCTTAGGCGAACTTTTCGGTCGGCTTGCCGTTTTCGCCATAGACCGGGCCTTCGGCATCGACGCGGTACTTGCGGCTGACGGCGCCGATCAGGCCAGACTGGCCGATATGGCCCAGCATCCCGGCATATTGCGGGCCGGCGAAATGGGCCGCGAGCGAGTCCTCGCTTTCCCACTCTTCGAACACGTTGACGCGGCTCGGGTTGTTGAGATCGGCGCTCCAGTCATAGTGGATGCAGCCGGGCTGGCTCAGCGCGCCGTCGATCCACGGCTGGGCAGTGCGCAGCGCCTCGTCGCGCTTGGCGGGGTCCAGGTCGATCTGGGCGGAAATGACGATCTTGGCCATCAGTGGCTTGCTCCTTCGGGATTGTATTCGGCAACAATGCGGAACTTGCGGCTGGTGAAGACCCAGGCGCCATTGCGGCGGGCCAGCTCGTCTTCGTAGAGGCCCCCGATCACGCGGGTCTTGCCTTCCTTGGTCAGCATGATTTCCTGGGTCTGGACGCGGGAAGTCGCCCGGTCTCCATCGACCGCAATCATGCAGGGCACGCAGTGAAAGCTGACCGCCTCCAGCCCGCCCATCGCGCCCTTCCACATGGTCACGATGGCGTCCTTGCCACTCACTTCCATGCCCATCAGGTTCCAATAGGCATCGTCAGCCCAGACCGTGCCCCAGGTGTCGGCATCGGCCCGCACCACCCCATCGGCGTAAGTCCCATTAAGCTCCTGGATCGCGACGCGATCTTCCAGTGGTCCGCTGAACATTCTGGCCTCTCCTTCGCCCATGCTATCGGCGGGGAGGGGCAGGCGCGACAATGCCCATTTTTGGGAAGGGCGCGGACGAGCGTTCAGCGGTAGAACCCGGCCAACACAAGAAAAGGGAACGATGCGATGGGCCGGTTGGCAGGCAAGAAAGCGGTGGTTCTGGGCGCCGCATCGAAGAATAACATGGGCCAGACGATCGCCCGCCTGTTCGCGCGCGAGGGGGCCGAGGTGATGGTGGCCGGCCGCAAGGCAGGTCCGCTGAAGGAACTCGCGGCCGAAATCGGCGGACACTATGCGCTCTGCGATATTACCAAGCGGGCCGAGGTCCAGGCGCTGGCGGACGCTGCGGTGGCCAAGATGGGCCGGGTCGATGCCGCAATCAACGCCTCGGGCTGGGGGCTGCTCGCCAGCCTGATCGACACGACCGAGGAACAGCTCGACCAGATTGTCGACCTGCAGTTCAAGGGCGTGCACCACTTCCTGCAGGCCTTTGTCGAGCGGATGATCGCGCAGTCGCCCAGCGGCGGTTCGTTGATCTCGCTCTCGTCGGCCACCACCCAGGCGGTGATCAACAACCATGCGGCCTATATCGGCACCAAGGCCGGGACCGAGGCGCTGATCCGCTGCGTGGCCAACGATTATGGGCAGTACGGGATCAAGGCCAACACGGTCTCCCCGGCCTTCACTGAATCGCCGATGACCGAGCAATCCTTTGGCGTGCCCGGCCTGGTCGATGCCTTCCTGCCGCGCTATCCGCTGGGTCGGCTCAATACGTCAGAGGATGTGGCCAACGCTTGCCTGTGGCTCTGCACCGACGAGGCCTTCCTGACTGGGCAGAACATCCAGCCGAATGGCGGCCTCACTCTGCGCGGCAATCCGCAGGCGAGCGACATTGAACGCTCGGTCGGTGCCGCAATGGCGAAGCTGCAGGGCAACTAGTCCGGCAGCTTCGCGGATGGTCAGTACTGGGCGGTGCCGCCGTCCACGCTGATCATGGCGCCGGTGATCCCGGCGCCAGCTTCGGACGCCAGCAGCACGGCAACCGCGGCGATCTCCTCGACCTTGTTGGGCCGCTTGATCGCTGATTCCTGGGAGAAATGAGCGATCATCTCGTCCAGCGTCATGCCCATGGTTGCAGCGACTGCGGGCCCGTTGTCCTTGATGATGTCGGTGATGACCAGGCCCGGGCAGATCGCATTGACGGTGATGCCATCGGTACCGACCTCGCGGGCGAGCGACTTGGTCATGCCGTTGATCGCGTGCTTGGCGGCGGTGTAGGCGGTGAACACCGGCTTGCCATGTTTCCCCTCCATCGAGGAGATGTTGATGATCCGCCCGTCCTGCTGTGCCAGCATCGGCTTCAGCGCGCGGCGGGTGGCCCAGAACGTGGAGTAGACGTTCCACTTCATCGCCTGGTCAAATGCCTCGTCTGACAGGTTGACCATCGGCTGCAGATCGCCCGCGCCGCCGGCATTGTTGACCAGGATATCGATCCGGCCAAAGTTTGCGACCGTTGCATCGACAAAGCCCTCAAGATCGGCCTGGTTCATCGCGTCGCCCGCCACGAAGATCGCGCGGTCGCCCACGCCCAGCTCTTCGAGCACCTTGGCGGCCTTTTCGGCATTGCGCGCCATCAGCGCGACGCTGGCACCCTCGGCCAGGAAGGCCTCGGCCATGCCGCGCCCCAGGCCTGCCGTGCCGCCGGTGATTGCCGCGATCTTGCCCTGCAGTTTCATCGCATTCTCCTTTGCGCGTTTGGTTAGAGCGGCGCTGGCTTGCGCGCACCTCACCAAAATGAAGGGTGTTCCAGTGCCCTGCGATGGGTCCAGATCGCGGACATGAACGATTGCGATGTCCTGGTATTGGGAAGCGGCGCTGCGGGAATGACCGCGGCCCTGGCGGCACACGAAGCTGGCGCGAAGGTTCGCCTGCTGGAACGGGGGAGCCACGTCGGCGGGACCTCGGCGATCTCGGGCGGGGTGATCTGGGTGGCGAACAACCCCCGAATGCAGGCGGCCGGCATGGCTGACAGCCGGGATGAGGCACTCGCCTATTTCCGCTCGCTCGACCACGGCGACCTGGTTGATGAGACGGTGGAAGCCTTCGTCGACAAGGGGCCGGAGGCGCTGGCCTTCCTCGAAGGCATCGATGCCTTGAAAGTCGCGCTGCTCGATGGCTATCCGGACTATTATCTCGATCGACCCGGAGCCAAGCCGGGTGGCGGCCGCGCGCTGGATCACGACCTGTTTGCGTTGAGCGAACTGGGTGACTGGGCAGGGCGCATCCTGGCGATCGACGAACCCAAGCCGATGATGCTGCGCGAGACGCCCTTGGGCGGCGGCAGCGGCGTGGTCGCGCCTGAGGAAATCGGCCGGCGCATGGCGGCGCAGGAGCGCGGCTTTGGCCAGGCCATGGTCGGGCGAATGCTCAAGGCCTGCCTTGCGCGCGGGATCGAGCCGGAATTGGGTCGCGAGGTGGTGCGGCTGACCCGCGAGGGCGAGCGGATCACCGGGGTCGAACTGGCCGATGGCACCACGATTGCCGCGCGGCATGGCGTGGTCGTGGCCACCGGCGGCTTCGAATGGGATGCCGAACTGCGCCAGGCCTTCCTGCGCGGGCCGGTGACGGCACCAGCCTCGCCGCCGACCGCGGCTGGTGCCGGGCTCAAGCTGACAATGGCAGCGGGAGCCAAACTCGGGAACATGACCCAGGCCTGGTGGGCGCCGACTCTCGTCACGCCTGGCCGCAAATGGGCTGGAGGCGAACAACGCGCGGAAATCGTACTGATCGAACGCACGGTTCCGCACTCGCTGATGGTCAACCGCGCCGGGCAGCGTTTCTGCAACGAATCGGCGAACTATTCGGCGCTGGCCGGGGCCTTCCATGCCTTCGACCCGCAGAGCTACGATTATCTCAACATCCCGGCCTGGCTGGTATTCGATGCGCAATATGCCGCGCGTTATCCGCTCGGCACGCGGCTGCCGCCCGCTCCGATCCCGGATTGGGTGCCACGCGCCGATAGCGTAGCCGAATTGGCCGCGCAGATCGGCCTCGATCCGGCCACGCTGGAAGCGACGGTCGAACGCTTCAACCAGCACGCCAGAGCCGGGCACGATCCCGATTTCCATCGCGGCACTTCTGCCTATGACCACTTTTACGGCGACCGGACGCGCAGCGGCACGGCCGTGACACTGGGACCGGTCGAGCAGGGGCCATTCTATGCCGCGCGGATCGAGATGGGCCTGCTCGGCACCAACGGCGGGCCCCGCACCGATGCCTCGGGGCGGATCCTGGGCCATGACAACGCACCGATTCCCGGTCTATACGGCGCGGGCAATGCGATCGCCTGCCCGACCGGCGGGATCTATGCCGGGGCGGGGGGCACGCTCGGCCCGGCGCTGGCTTTTGGCTACATCGCCGGTCAGGCTGCAGCGCGCCGGAGCAACGTCTAGTCCGCCAGCCAGCGATCGATCGTATCGTGGAAGAACCGTACCCGGTTTTCCTGCCCCGCCAGCACGCCGCCCTGGTAACCGCGCGATCGCAGCCCTTTTTGCTGGTTTGACCAGACCGAAACGTCCTGGTCGATCCCGGGACCGCAGCTCAGCTCGCCCACCTTGCCGCGCTTGTGCAGGGCCGGCTTTGACAGGTCGACCATTTCACCCATCGAGTAGGAGTAATACTGGTCCTTACCTTCCGGGAACCAGGTGAAGTACCACATGTCGAACAGGCATTGTTCGGGGTCGGTCGGATGCGGATCGGCGCGCAGCCAGATGCAGCCATCGGGTTTCAGGCTGAAGCTGATGTTGGGGAAGACCGTGTAATGGTAATGATCGGTCAGCTGGTCATCGTGGAACCGGCTGTAGTCATAGCCCTTGGCCGCCCCGCCAGCACGCTTGGCCGCCTGTAGCGCGGCGCGGATGGCCAGCGGTTCATTGCGGAACTGTTCCGGGTCGAGATCCCAGTAGCGAAGTTCCCGTTCCATCATCGCCAGCACCGTATCGGTATGCCCCGCCAGCGCGCGAGAGGGGCGCGAGCCCGGCATCAGCATCCGCGCATGGCCGTGCGGCGCGTACATGTCGAACTGGCAGTCCTTGTAGCTCTGCTCCATGATGTAGCGCGTCTGCGGGTGGACGAAGGGCAGGTGATAGCTCTCGTTGAAATTGTCCTGGACGATCTTCCAGTTGAAATCGCCCTCCAGCGTCACCCAGTGGGTGCGGCGCATCTGCTCCATCTGGTAGCAGGCGATCTGCGGCATGATCGGACCGAGGTGCTCGGCCAGCGTCGGTGCCTGGGGATCGAGATTGACCCAGACGAACCCGGCAAAGACCTCGCAGCGCACCTCGCTCAGCTTCACCCGGCCGCAGGGGGTGCCGCCGGCGAAATCCTCCGGGCAAGGGACGAACTTCAAGTCCCCTTCAGGTGCAAACCGCCAGCCGTGATAAGCGCAGGCAATCGCCTTGGCGTGGCCCTGCTCGGCCTCGACCAGCCGGTTCCCGCGGTGCGGGCAGACGTTGTAAAAGGCGCGAACCTGGCCATCCTCGCCCCGCGTCACCAGGATCGATTCCCGCCCGATCTCGTAAGTGAAGTAATCTCCCGCATTCGGGATCTGCTCGACCAGCCCGCCAATCAGCCAGGACTTGGTCCAGATGTGACCCCACTCGCGCTGCATGAATTCAGGCGACCAGTAGCGCTCGCCGGAAATCGGCCCGGTGCTCAGCGGCGGCAGCGGCTGGGCAGTCTTGTCGATCCGTTCGTTTGCAGGGCGGGCAAGGGTGGCCATGTCAGCGCTTCCTCGGTTCGAATTCGATATGCAGCGCGGCGAGGCTGCGCAATAGGAAGTGCGGGCGGATCGCGAAATCGTTCTTGCCTTCGGCGAACCACATGTCTTCGAACCGGTCGATCACGGCCTGGAAGCCCCAGGTCAGTTCGCGCCGGGCGAGCGGCGCGCCGAGGCAGTGGTGAGTGCCAGAACCAAAGCCCATGTGCGCCCCGCTCTCGGCCGTTCCAGATCCAGCTTTTCGGGGCATTCGAACACCCGCTCATCACGGTTGGCAGCGGCGAAGCGGACATTGATCAGCGCGCCGGCCGGGATCGTCACGCCCTCGAACTCGGTGTCCGCCGCGCAGAACCGCATCAGGCTCTGCACCGGGCTTTCCAGCCGAACGACCTCTTCGACAAAGGTCTTCATGTAGCGGTCGGGATCGGATTTCAGCTGGTGCCAGACATCCTTGTTCTCGATCAGCAGCTTCATCCCGGCGGCCAGCGCATTGGTGGTCGTCTCGCTGCCGCCGACGAAGGTATCGGCCATCATCTCGGCATGGAGCTCGTTGTCGGTCAGGGTGCGGCCCCAGCCTTCGATCACGGTGTTGACCAGCACGCTGATCAGCGATTCGTCCGGGTTCTGGCGCAGGCGATCGAAGATCGGCTGGAAATAGTGCTGCGCCTCGATTTCGCGGTCGACCATTTCCAGGTGCTGGTCTTCGGGCAGCATCAGCGAAATGCGCTGGAAGAAGGCGTCGGTCCAGCGCTTGATCTGCCACATGTCCTCGCGCGGGGCGCCCATCTGCTCGCCAATGATGAACAGCGGCAGCGGCACGCAGAACTGGCTGACCCAGTCGCAGTGGCCATCATCCACGAACCCGTCGATCAGCTCATAGGCGAGGCGCTCCACCTTCGGGTCGATTTCCTTGATCCGGCTGGGCTTGAACGCCTCGTTGAACATGGCGCGCATCTGGCGGTGGTTGGGATCGTCGCGGCCGTTGAGCGTGGGGGCGGGAACCCAGCCCTTTTCGGCAAACCGCTCTGCCACCATCTGCCCGCGCTCGATCGATCCGGCGCTGGCGCGAAACGGCGTGGTGGCGGAACTGCTGGGGAAGGTGACTGGATCGGTCAGCACCCGGCGCACGTCCTCATAGCGGCTGACCACATACATGTCGGTGCCGGGGATGTGGAAGACCGGCGCCTCGTCACGCAGCGTCTGGTAGGCCGGATAGGGGCACTGCTGCACCGCCGGATCGAACAGGTTGACGGTCACCTCTGCGGTGCGGGCTTCACTGGCCATCTCGATGCCTCTCCAATCTGCCAATGGCGGATGGCCGGACGATAGATTTGATTGCCGGGTGCCAGAACTGGCGAATTGGAGGACGCAGGCGATGGACCCCAACTTGCAGGAGCTGCTCGACAAGCAGGCGATCAGCGAAGTCCTTGCCCGCTATGCCCGCACGCTCGACTGGCTAGATGATGAAGGCCAGGCGAGCTGCTACTGGCCCGATGCCGAAATCGACTATGGCTTTTTCAAGGGCACTGCGGCCGATTTCCTGCCGGTGGTGATGGATATCGAGCGGCAATCGGCCCGGCGCTGGCATATGCTGGGCGGCCAGATCATCCGCTTCCACGGCCCGATCACCGCCTCGTGCGAATGCTACGGCATTTTCGCCGGCGCGCGCCATCAGGAAGACGGCGCCCTGGCCGGCAACCTCTATGGCGGGCGCTACCTCGACGAGTTGGAGAAGCGCGCCAATGAAAATGGCGAAGGCGAATGGCGCATCGCCAAGCGGCTCTACGTGGTCGACTGGAGCCACCCGTTGCCCGATCAGCCCGGCTTCACCCCGAACCCGGCCTTTCCGCTCCCGACGCTGGAAATCGCGGAGAGCGGGCATCCGCTCTACCGCGAGCTCTGATCACTCCTCCAGCGGCGGGTCCATATAGTCGCGGTAATAGGTCAGCTTGCCGCCTGCGACCTTGTAGAGCCCGCAGCCGCCCTTGCTGCCGGCGGGGGAGTGCATGGTCCAGCGTGACCAAACCGCGTGATCGTCGCCGCAGATTTCGTCGATGGTGAAGTGGATTTTCCGCTCGCCCATTTCCTCGACCATCTTGGACATGAACTGGTGGATCGCCGCCTTGCCCTGGTAGGTTCCGTAAACCGGGTCCTCCAGCAGGGCGTCTTCGGCGAAGAGGTCGACCAGTTTGGTGTAGTCACCGCTGTCCTGGATCCGCCAGAATTCCTCGATCACGCGTTGGGCTTCGCCGGGCATGGTGGTTCTCCTCAAAGGTTGATGGTGCGGACGGGATCGCTGCCGTCCCAGCCGTCCGCCGCAGCCGCGACCATGGCGTAGAAGCCGGTCAGGCCTGGGCTGGGCTCATACAGCTCCAGCATATGGCCCAGGCTGCGGGTGGTATCGACAAAGGCAAAGGCGGTGCCGGTCGTGGTGACGGCATATTGCGCGGTTGGGTTACCGGCGACGGCGTGCTCGGCGAGGGCGGCATCCAGATCGCCCACGAACAGCGCGACGTGGTGCAGGCCGGTGCCGCCCGCCGGGTACATGTCATGATAGGCGCTGGGGTCCGGGTTATGCTGCTGAACGAACTCCACCATCACCGCCCCCCACTGGCCATAGGCACTGCTGTGATCGAGCGGGCGGGGCGTGCCGCGATGTTCAGAGCGGCTGAGCGCCACATGGTCGATCACGAAGAACGGGCCGGAACCGAACTGGCGGTGGTGGGCCAGCGCGGCCTCGCGGATATCGGGCACGAAATAGGCGATCTGGCGCGGGGGCAGATCGGCCAAATTCGAGCCACTTTGGGCCATATCAGTTGACCGCGCGGTCCATGCCTTCCCAATAGGGTGCGCGCAGTTCGCGGCGCAGCACTTTGCCCGAGGCATTGCGGGGCAGGGCCGGGATGAAATCGACCGACTTGGGGCACTTGTATCCGGCCACGTGCTGGCGGGTGTGGGCGATCACTTCGGCCTCGGTCAGGGTCTCACCCGGCTTCACGACCACGCAGGCCTTCACTGCCTCACCCCACTTGGGATCGGGCACGCCGACCACGGCGACATCGGCGACCTTGGGGTGCGAGTAGATCGCGTTCTCGACCTCAGCCGGATAGACGTTTTCCCCGCCAGAGATGATCATGTCCTTCACCCGGTCGTGGATGTAGAGATAGCCTTCCTCGTCAAGGTAGCCGGCATCGCCGGTGCGCAGCCAGCCTTCGGCATCGATGGTCGACGTGGTGGCTTCCGGCTTGTTCCAGTAGCCCTTCATGTTCTTGGTGCTGCGGGTCGCAATCTCGCCCACCACGCGCGGGGGGACGGTATTGCCTTCGCTGTCGATGATCTTGATTTCCACACCCGGCAGCGGCGTGCCGACCGATCGCATCTTCGGGCTGCCCTCGGGCACGTGATCTTCCGGGTCCAGCGTCACGATCGTGCCGCTGGTCTCGGTCATGCCGTACATCTGCACGAAGCCGCAGCCGAACCGGTCCATCGCCGCGCGCATCAGATCGAGCGGGATCGGCGAGGCACCATAAGTGATGAACTTCAGCCGGCTGAAATCGACCTCGCCCACGCGCGGGTGGTTCAGCATGATCTGGATCGCGGCGGGGACCATGAAGATCTTGGAGATCGGATAGCGCTCGATCATCTCCAGCGCCTTGGTCGGATCGTATTCGGGCAGGACAATCGCCCCGGTGCCCGCGAACATGGTGCCCAGCCCCGTGCCAGTGCCGCTGATGTGGAAGCAGGGCATGGCCAGCAGGGTCACTTCGCCCGGGATCGGCACCTGCCAGGGCCGCATGTCCTCGACCGCGACGGCGGAAGGGCGCGAGGAGAGCAGCGAGCGGTTGGTCAGCACCGCGCCCTTGGGGTGGCCGGTGGTGCCAGAGGTATAGAGCTGGATCGCATCGCCTTCCGCGCCGCCTTCGCCGTGCGGATCGTCCGCCGGGAAGCCATCGCGCCAGGTGCGGTAATCGGTCCAGTCCGCCGCGCCGTCGGCCGCATCGATGCCGATGATCGTGGTCAGTCGCGGCAGCTCGCTGCGGGCCTGCTGGACCAGCGGGGCAAAGCCCTCGCCCGCGAACAGCACGCTGGCCTGGCAATCGTTGAGGACATAGACCACCTCCGGCACGGCCAGCCGCCAGTTGATCGGGGTCATCACCGCGCCGATCTTCAGCGCGCCCAGCAGCACTTCGAAGTAAAGGTGGATGTTCTTGCCCAGGTAGGCGATCCGGTCACCCGCCTTCACGCCCAGCGCGGTCAGGCCATTGGCGGCGCGGTTCGATCCCGCGTCCAGCTCGGCAAAGGTCATCACCTCGTCACCAAAGGTGAAGGCCATGGACTGCGGATTGTCAGCCGCATGGGCGCGCACGGCGGCCACAACGGTTTCAAACTGCACGGCAGGCGCGGCTTCGGTCGATGTCTGTCCCATGCCTTGTCCTTAGGAACTTGGCCCCCGCGAACCATTGGCACATTTCATAGTCCCGCCGCGCGCGTGCATGGTGGACTGTGCCGGCAGGAGGCAATGCCCATGTCCGAAGTGCCAGCCGGCTTCGTCCCGGCCAATTTCTCGCCCGGGTTCCTGACCCTGTCCGGCCCCTATTTCATCCACCGGGGCGAGGGCGAGACGCGGCTCGGCCTGCTGGTGGGGGAAAGCCACGCCAACTACGTCGGCGTCGCCCACGGCGGGGTGCTGGCAACCTTTGCCGATGTCGCCCTGTCCTTCGCCGTCCATGACAGCGAACGGCCGGCGCTGGCGGTCGTCTCCAACACGCTGACGGTCAATTTCCTGTCCGGGACCAAAAGCGGCGACTGGCTGGAAGCCACCTGCCGCCTCGACCGCAAAGGCAAGCGCATCGCCTATTGCAGCGGCGAAATCCGCCGCGGCGAAGAAGTGCTGATGACGATGACGGGGGTCTATACGATCTTGCGGAAGGAGTAGGGGGTGTGTGGGCTAACTGCCTGGGTGCCGAGGCTTGGGTGGGAACACCTTGGGAAAGCAGTAAGCAGGCAAGGTCTTCTGGCGGATTTCCGCGCACTGCCGGTCTTCATTATACATCACCCAGTCAGTCCCGAACTGCGTAAATACACTTTGCCTAAGTTGCGGTGGGTCAAACCGCGCAGCGCCGAACTCCCGGACACTTAGCTGGTACCGGCAAGCGAAGTATCGAAACGCATTCTTCGCACATGTCAGCTCGGTGACTGTAACTGTCGGGGTGCGCAACACCCCATTCGGTTCGAACTTCCATGGCGTTGCCAGTCGCATCGTTTCGATCTCTGCGACGATATCAACCGAGGGCGGCTCCGGAATGTCGCGCAGCGGCTCACTATTGCGCTTTGTGGGGGCTGGCGGCCCAGGAATAACGGGCGGAGCGGGACACGGAGCCGCCGCACAGGCCAGCAGAATTAAAGTAGCTTCGAACATCTCTGGCGCATTTTTGCTGCATAATCGGGCATTTCACAACCCATGCGGTTGCTACCCCACCCATGCCGCCGCCACCGGCCACGCCGGATCACCCGCATCGTGTTGCCCCCGCGCTTCCTGCGGCACGGCGGACAGGTTTGCCGCGCCGATCTCGCGGAATTCGCGCCAGTCGTAGATGCCGGTGCGCTGCATGATCCGCCATTCGCCGCGGGAAAGGACGAGGCGGTCGACATAGCGGCCGGCGATCACGGCGGAATAGTCCTCGCCCCGGTCAGGGAAGACGGTGGAGAGGGGGTAGCCCGGCGGCACGATGTGCATCGCGGTCATGTAGGTTTCGGCAATGGCGGCATCGGGGCCATCGGCGGCGATCAGCATCTGGCCGAGCTGGTGGTGCGTCGCCACGCAATTGTTGATCACGGCCTGGGCCTGGCCGACGAAGTCCTGCCAGCTGCCCGCAATCGGGCCAAAGGCAAAGGTTGCCTCCGGGTGGAAGAGTTGCGGCATCAGCTCCCACCGCCGCCGGTCGATGGCGTGCGCATAGGCCGTTAGCACATCACGGATGGCGTCCTTGTCTGCGAGTGAAAGGGTCATCGCGGCAGCTCCACCAGCACCTTGCCGACATTGCCCCCGGTGAACAGCCGGGCATAGGCGGCAAGGGTGTTTTCCAGGCCCGTGGTCATGTCATAGGGCAGCGAGAGCTGGCCGGCATCGACCCATTGGCGCAGGCGCGCAGTCAGCGCCTCGCCCTGGTCCATGAAATCGGGCGAGAAGAACCCTTCGATCCTGAGGCGCTTCATCAGCACCTGATCGAAATTGGCCGGCCCGCGCCGCTCCCCGGCAGTATATTCCGCCACCAGCCCGCAGACGGCGACGCGGCCATAAAGCGCCATGTTGGCGAGGACATCCTCCAGGATCGGCCCGCCGACATTGTCGAAATAGACGTCGATCCCGCCGGGTATCTCGGTCAGCTTCTCGCGCAGGCCTCCGGCGCGATAGTCATAGGCGGCGGCCAGGCCATAGTCCCGCACCAGCAGGGCGCACTTCTCTGCCCCGCCGGCAATGCCATAGGCTTCAGCGCCGAGCAGCCGGGCGATCTGGCAGGCGAGCAGCCCGGTCGATCCAGCAGCGGCGGAGACCACCACCGCTTCGCCAGCCTTGGTCGCACCCGTCCGTTCGATCCCCCACAGCGCGGTCCAGCCGTTCATGCCGAGCGGGCCAAGGTGATCGCGCAGGTCCGCGACGCTGGCATCGACCTTGAAGGCCCCGGCCATGACCGGATCGACCACCGAGTAATCGCTCCAGCTGCCAAAGGCGCGGACCCAGTCGCCGGGAGAAAAGCCCTCGGCGTTCGAGGCGACCACTTCGCCCAGCACCAGCCCCGACATCGGCGTGCCCAGCGGCAGCGGCGGCTGGTAGCCATCGGTGCGGTCGGTCATCCACATCCGCGTGCCGGCGTCCATCGACAGGTAGCGGTTGCGGATCACGATCTGCCCGGGTTCGGGATTGGCCAGCGGCGCGGTCTGGAGCGACAGCGCCTCGGCAAAGGCGTTGCCGACGGGGCGCGCATCCAGTCGCCAGAAACGGTTGTCCATGCGGGGCCTCTCCAAAATCGTGTTGGCTGCACCATAGGCGCAAAGCACTTCGCCGCACGGCTATCAATTTCGTCGAGCGCGGGGGCGGCCTCATTGCCGTAACGTCAGCACAAAGCAAAAATGGAGGAATGCTGAAATGCCATTGATCACAGTCATCGGTGCCAGCGGGCGCCAAGGGATCGCCCAGGTCAAACAGGCGCTCGCCGCCGGCTACGACGTGCGCGCCCTGTCCCGTCAGGAAGACCCCTTTGCGGGCTACGATATCCCGGGGGTCGAAAAGGTCGAGGTGCGGCCGATCGATCTCTACGATACCGAGAGCTATCGCCCCGCGCTCGAAGGCACGGATTACATCTTCTACACCCATCCGCTCCAGGCCCGGGCTGACCGGGCGATCCTGGTCGGGCAGGTCGGCGCAGCTGCTGCCGCGCTTGATGTGAAGCGCGTGGTCTGGAACACTTCCAGCTGGATTCCGGATCGTCCGGGCGATCCCTTCACTTACGGCGGCAATACCAAGGGCATCAACGCGCTGTGGCGTTCCGGCGCACCGGGCACGGTGTTCGGTTCGGTGCTGTTCATGGACAACCTGCTGACCAATTGGGCGCGGCCGTTCATCGTCAAGGAAGGGCGCTATGTGTACCCGCACAACCCCAAGCTGGAAGCCAACTGGATCAGTCTGGATGATGTGGCGCGCTTCATGCTCGCCTCGCTGGAACGGCCGGACATGGAAGGCGCCTGGCTGAATATCGGCGGGCCCGAGCGGCTGGTCGGCAAGCAGGTGACCGAGATCCTGTCAGAGACGCTGGGCAAGCCGATCGTCTATGATCCCTGCACCCCGGAAGAGTTCGGCCGCTATCTGGTCGAAGCCGCCGGCGATGCCATGCCCGAGGAAGAGCGTGTGCCGTTCGCGGCCGGGATCCAGGCATTCTACGAATACAACAACACCGCGCCAACCCGGCCGTTCGAGGTCGACATGGACCACGTCTACGAGCGCTTCCCCGAACTGGAAGGCAAGCTGGAAACTATGCGCGACTTCGCCAAGCGCTCTGATTGGAGCGACAGCAACCACCGCCCGGCCTTCGGCTGAACGGGAAAAATCCGGGGCGGCGGATTGCTCCGCCGCCCCGGCCTGTTTCGCGATTGGTTATTCTGCTGCGATGCTGTGCTGCTCGGCGGCAAACAGCGCCGGCAGTTCATCATCGCTGGCGTTGATCAGCCGCTCCACCCACTGGTGGAACACCTGGCCGCCGCGCTCATTACGCCCGAACAGCACGTCCTTCATCAGGCCGCTCTGCAGCGCCTGGTGCTGGCGCTTGCCAGTCTTGTAGTCCTCGTCCCGCACCACGATTTCCAGGAAATCGAACTGGTCGTGCGCGGCCTTGATCGCCACTTCGTCGGTGGGCTTGTGCTCCATCACGTAATACTGGGTGGTGTAGCTTTCGCCCACCGTGTCGCCCGGGAACAGCTGACTGATCATCGCCCCGCGCAGGCCACCGCCATAGAAGCTGGCGATCGAGATGTGCGGGAAGATCGTCCACACGCCCTGGACCAGCACTTCCTGTGGAATCTCGTCGTCGTTCAGCGCGGCGAGGTCCATCTTCATATCGTCCTCGCCCCAAACCTTGATCGCATAGCGCGAAGGGGTGGAGAGGCGCTGGTGCGGGCCGAACGAGAAGTAGTTGGCGCGGTTGTAGAAGTCCGAACCGAACGTGTTCGCATGGAGCACCGGCAGATGGTAGAAATCGAGATAGCCGTCGTAGGCGGTCTTCCAGTTCGGACCCGATAGCGTGCGCTGGCTGAACAGGTGCCAGCCCTCGAATTCAAAGGCCTTGAGCAGCTCATCATAGCCGCACAGGTAATCGGCGATATCGAGCTTCGAATTGGGATCGAGCGTTGCCCAGATCAGGCCGGCGCTTTCGTAGACCGGGAAACGGGTCAGGCAGTGGGCGGCCTTGTCGATCGCGCCAAAGTCCTGCGGGCTGGCAACCCCGATCAGCGCGCCGTCGTTCTTGAAGGTCCAGCCGTGATAGCCGCAGGTAAAGCGGCTGGCATTGCCGCTGCCGGCAGCTACCGGGTTGCCGCGGTGCGTGCACATGTTGAGGAAGGCGGCAACGGTGCCGTCCTTCTGGCGGGTCAGCAGCAGCGGCACGCCGCAGATATCCATCGCCTTGAAATCGCCTGGTTCGGGCAGCTCGCAAGACGGGGCGACCATCAGGGGCAGGCGGCGGAAGATCTGCCGCTTCTCGCGCTCGAACAAGGCTTCGTCGGTGTAGGCTGCGGCGGGGATCCGCACCACCTCGTCGGCCAGTTCCATCGTGCCCGCATCGCCGTGAGCGACGAGCGAGCGGGTCATTTCGATCAATTGTTCGCGAGACATGGCACTTCCCTCGATTTTACCCAGGTTTCGCCAACCCTCGCGCGCTCGCGAGCGATTCGGCAATTGTCATTTTTGGTTGCCAGGCGCGGCTGCGCTCAGGGTTTGACCACCAGATTGCCGCTGTGCTGGCCGGTGAACAGCATCAGCAGTGCTTCCGGGAAGCGGTCGATCGGGGTGACGACGTGTTCGGGCAGATGGGCCTTGCCGGTGCGGATCAGCGCCGAAATTTCCTTGATCGCCTCGGCAAAGCGGGCGGCATGGTGCGTGACCACGAAGCCGCGCATGGATGCATTGCGCTCGGCCAGCCGCAGGTACAGCTTTGGCCCGCGCACATCGTCCAGGTTCTGGTACTGCGAGATCGCGCCGCAGATCACTACCCGCGCCCCGCCCGAGGGACGCAGGTTATCGAGCGCGGCATCAAGGATCTCTCCCCCGACATTGTCGAAGAACAGGTCGATCCCTTCCGGCGCCAGCTTGGCCAGCTGCGCACCGACATCGCCCGCCTTGTAGTCGATTGCCGCATCGGCGCCGAGCAGGCCGGTCACAAAGCCGCACTTGGCGGTGCCGCCGGCAATCCCGATTACCCGCGCCCCGCGCGCCTTGGCGAACTGCACGACGCAAGAGCCGACCGCACCCGCTGCGCCCGAGACCAGCACCGTGTCGCCCGGCTGAACCTCACCCACGGCGACCAGCCCAACCCAGGCTGTCAGACCCGTGGTGACCCCCAGCAGGCCGATGAAGTCCGACGGAGAAACGCCCGGTTCAGGGACAACCCTGGTCAGCTCCGCGGCCGGCATCAGCGCCAGCGTCTGCGCCGAAAGCAGCCCGTAGGCCCAGTCGCCCACGGCAAAACCCGGATCGCTGCTGGCTACGACCTCGCCGATCCCGAAGGCGCGGATGGTGGAGCCCAGTGCGCCGCTTTCGTGGAATCCCGCAGCATCAAGCGTGGTGCGGATCCAGGCATCCATCGATAGCGTATCGACCTTGACCAAGACCTGACCGGCCGGAACCTGGTCAATCGTGACATCCTCGAAGCCGAAATCGGACAGCGAAGGCATGCCTGCGGGGCGCTTGGCGATGTAAACGCGGCGGTTCTGGTAAGCGATGACACGTCTCCTGCAATTCCAGTGCCCAGCCTACCCGCCTGAAACCACCGGCCAACTGGCAAAACAGCGTGGCAGAAAGGCCACGCGCGCCACTCCGCATAATATGCGTATACGTATGCCCACTTCCTGCCGAGGGCGCTTGGCCCGTATCTGGAACCGACCACGGGAATAGGAGCCGCATACCCGGCCCGATTCCACATGGGGCTTTGCGCCGGGGGGACTGGACCTGTCGGCGCGGTTTAGGGAGAGAACATCGTGGCACTTCGCACCCGTTTTGTCGGTGGCTTTGGGGTTTCGGCCATCGCGCTTGCCATTTCCGCTGTGGCCATGCCCAGCGCCGCCTTCGCACAAGATACCGCCGCCGATGCAGCCAACGACGACGCCATTGTCGTCACCGGCTTCCGCGCATCGATCGATTCGTCCGCTGCGCAGAAGAAGGCCAGCAGTTCGATCGTCGAAGTGGTTTCGTCGGAAGACCTGGGCAAGCTGCCCGACCTGTCGATCGCTGAATCGCTGTCGCGCCTGCCGGGTCTTGCCACCCAGCGTCTTGACGGCCGCGCCAACGTGGTCTCGATCCGCGGCCTCGCCCCGGACTTCACCACCACGCTGCTCAACGGCCGCGAACAGGTCAGCGCTGGCAACAACCGCGGCGTCGAACTTGACCAGTATCCCACCGAACTGCTGAACGGCGCCGTGGTCTACAAGACCCCCGATGCCCGGCTGATCGGCCAGGCGCTGGGCGGCACGATCGACATGAAGACGATCCGCCCGCTCGCCTATGGCAAGCAGCAGGTTGTCGTCGGTGTGCGCGGCGAACTGAACGACCTGGGCAAGTTGAACCCGGACATCTCGAACAAGGGCTATCGCGCCAACATCTTCTACGTCGACCAGAACGCCGACGAAACCGTGGGCTGGGCCTTCGGCTACGCGCGGATGCAGTCGCCGACCCAGGAAGAGCGCTGGAACGCCTGGGGCTATCCGGACCTGAACTCGACCACCAAGGTGATTGGCGGTGCCAAGCCCTATGTGAAGTCGAACGAACTGAAGCGTGACGGCCTGATGGGCGTGCTGGAACTCCAGCCGAACGATCGCTTCCACAGCACCTTCGATGGCTACTGGTCGAAGTTCAACGACGAGCAGCGCCTGCGCGGCATCGAACTGCCGCTGCAGTGGTCGGCCGCTCAGCTGCAGCCGGGTTACACCTCGTCGGGTGGCCTGGTTACCTCGGGCCGCTTCAACGGCGTCGAAGCGGTGATGCGTAACGACATCGTCAACCGCAACGCGGAAATCTGGGCGATCGGCAACAATACCTCGTTCAAGGCCAACGACACGCTGACCCTTGAACTGGACCTAAGCTACTCGCGCCTGAAGAAGACCGAAGAAAACCTTGAAATCTACCTCGGCACTGGCCGTGGTGGCGGCGTCGGCGCAACCGACAGCCTTGGCTTCACGATGCCGGCCAGCGGCGGCGTGATCACGTTCAAGCCGACCATCAACTATGCCGATCCGACCCTGTTCACCATCACTGACCCGCAGGGCTGGAACAGCTGTGGCGGCACCGTGCCGAACTGCCAGGATGGTTTCGTCAACCGCCCGACCGTCAAGGACCGCCTGCAGTCGATCCGCTTCCAGGCCGTGCAGGCGCTGGACGGCTTCTTCGAGAACGTCACCGTCGGTGCGAATTACTCGGACCGCCGCAAGCAGTTGATCGACGAAGGCTTCGTGCTGACCAACAAGGCTTACCCGGCCAGCCCGGCGGTTCCCGCCAGCTACCTGTACAAGCCGGTCAGCCTGGACTTCATCGGCATCCCGGGCATGGTCTCCTTCGACTCCTGGCGCTACTACAACGAAGGCAACTACAAGCTCACCAACGAAGCGCTGTGGACGCCGGGTCGCCTGACCAACAGCTACGTCGTCCGTGAAAAGGTCCTGACCGGTTACGTTCAGGCCAACTTCAACAGCGGCGGTCTGCGCGGTAACGCTGGCGTCCAGGTGGTTCATTCCGACCAGCAGGCTGACGGCTTCGCAGCTTCGAACCCCGGCACCGGCACGATCTCGAAGCCGATCACCGATGGTGCGAAGTACACCGACTTCCTGCCGAGCCTGAACGTCTCGTACGAACTCGCTCCGCAGACCCTGCTGCGCTTCGGCGCTGCCCGCATGCTGGCCCGCGCCCGCATGGACCAGCTGAACCCGGGCGTTGGCTACAGCTTCAACGCTGCCAACAACGTCGTTGGCGCCAACATCAACCGTACGCCCTGGTCGGGCACGGTCGGCAACTCCAAGCTGCGTCCGCTGATGGCGGATACCTTCGATCTGGCGATCGAAAAGTACTTCGGTCGCGGTGCGTACATCTCGGTCGGCGGCTTCTACAAGCACCTCGAAAACTGGATCTATCGCCAGGACTCGACCTTCGACTTCACCGGCACGCCGACCCCGGGCAACGTCACCCCGACGTTCAACCAGGGCATCGTCTCGCAGTGGCAGAACGGCGATTCGGGCAAGGTCTACGGCTTTGAAGGCTCGCTTTCGCTGCCGTTCAGCACCTTCTCGTCGGCGCTTGACGGCTTTGGCTTCCTCGCCAGCGCCTCGTACACTGGCAGCGAAGTCAGGGAAGGCGGCGCCAAGCCTATCT
Organism: Sphingomonadaceae bacterium; assembly: GCA_009926135.1. GTDB lineage: Bacteria > Pseudomonadota > Alphaproteobacteria > Sphingomonadales > Sphingomonadaceae > Novosphingobium. Next base: position 73,189 of record RFPL01000005.1, on the reverse strand, counting down.
CCATGCCGGGCCTGTCGAAGTGGGTGGTCAACAGCACCGTCTACTACGAAAAGAACGGCTTCCAGGCCCGTGCGTCGGCACGCTACCGGTCGGACTTCCTCGCTGAAGTCTCGGGCCTCAGCCTGGTTCGCGACAAGGTGATGGCGGCTTCGGAAGTCGTGATTGATGCCCAGATCGGTTACACCTTCAACGAAGGTTCGCTGAAGGGCCTGGGGATCCTGCTCCAGGGCAGCAACCTCACCAACGAGCCGTTCATGACCTACTACAACAACGACAAGCGCCAGGTTCGCGATTACCAGAACTATGGCCGCAACTTCATGATCGGCATCACCTACAAGTACTGATGCTGGACGGCGGGTCCGGTCTCAGGCCGGACCCGCCATTCCCTTCGGGGGTAAAACGTACCAGAATAATATCGTCCTTGAACGGATGGGAGCTGGATTGTGAACGATAGTCGCATCCGTGACGTCGTCATCGTGGGTGGCGGCACGGCGGGCTGGATGGCTGCTGCTGCGCTCTCTGCCACAATGGGCGACCAACTTCGCATCCGCCTGATCGAGAGCGAGGAAATCGGCATCGTCGGGGTCGGCGAAGCCACTATCCCCGCCATCCGTCTGTTCAACGGCCTCGTCCGGATCGATGAGGACGAATTCATCCGCGCCACCCAGGGCAGCTTCAAGCTCGGGATCGAATTCGCCAACTGGGGTCGGGTCGGCGAAAGTTACATGCACGCATTTGGCCAGATCGGCCAAAGCCTCGATCTCATCGAATTCTGGCAGTACTGGCTGCGCGGCCGCCGCGAAGGGCTGGCGGGTCCACTGGGGGAATACTCGCTGAACGAGATGGCGGCACGCGCCGGCAAGTTCGGACGGGTGCCGCCGCATCCGAACGGGCAGCTTGATGGCATCTCCTATGCCTTCCATTTCGACGCCTCGCTCTATGCCCGCTTCCTGCGCGTGCACGCGGAGCGCAGCGGCGTGGTGCGGACCGAAGGCAAGATCACCGGCGTCAACCGCAATCCGGATAACGGCCACATCCACTCGGTCACACTGGAGTCGGGCGAGGAAATCGCGGGCGAACTGTTCATCGATTGCTCCGGCTTCCGAGGCCTGCTGATCGAGCAGGAACTGGAAACCGGCTATGTCGACTGGAGTCACTGGCTGCCCAGCGACCGCGCGATTGCCATGCCGACCGCCAATGTCGGCCCGATCCGCCCCTATACTCAGTCAATCGCGCACCCCGCCGGATGGCAGTGGCGGATTCCGCTGCAGCACCGCACCGGCAACGGCCATGTCTTCAGCAGCAAGTTCATGAGCGAGGACGAGGCGACGAAGATTCTGCTCGACACGGTCGAGGGGGAGCCGCTGGCCGATCCGCGGACCATCCAGTTCAAGACCGGGGTGCGCAAGTTGACGTGGAACCGCAACGTGGTCGCGCTCGGGCTGGCCTCCGGCTTTCTTGAGCCGCTGGAATCAACCTCGATCCACTTGGTCCAGAACGGGATCGCGCGGCTCATCTCGCACTTCCCGGACCGCGGCTTTGCCCAGGTCAACATCGATACCTACAACCGCCGGGTCGCCTATGATTACGAGCGGATCCGAGACTTCATCATCCTGCATTACACCGCCAACCAGCGCGAGGAACCGTTCTGGCGCCATGTGCGCGAGATGGCGCTGCCGCAAAGCCTGAAGGACAAGATCGACCTGTTCAAGGCGACCGGGCGGATCTTCCGCGAGCAGGAGGAACTGTTCACGGAGGTGGGCTGGTTCCAGGTCCTGACCGGGCAGAATATCGTGCCGGAAACCTATCACCCCTTGGCCGATGCCCTGACCCGCGACGAACTGGCGGGGTTCCTCGGTGATCTCAAGACCATCATCGCAGCGCCCGTGCCGCGGCTGCCGACCCATGCCGATTTCGTCGCACAGATCAGCGCTGGCCGCCCCGCCAGTGCGCGCTAATTCCTCCTGCCGAAGGCTCCGACCGATGATCCGCCCCCTGTTGATCGCCGCCAGCCTGTTTGCATTGGCCCCGGTCGCCGCGGCCCAGACTACGCCCTCGCTCGAACAGGTCCGGGCGCGCACGCCGAACCAGGAAGTCGTCTACTTCGTCCTGCCCGACCGGTTCGAGAACGGCGATCCGAAAAACGATACCGGCGGGCTCAAGGGCGACCGGCTGAAGACCGGCTTCGATCCCGCCGCCAAGGGCTTCTTTCATGGCGGTGACCTGAAGGGCCTGACCAGCCGCCTCGATTATATCCAGGGTCTGGGCGCTACTGCGATCTGGTTTGCGCCGGTGTTCAAGAACAAGGTGGTCCAGGGCCCCAAGGGCGACGAGAGCGCGGGCTATCACGGCTATTGGGTGACCGACTTTACCCAGGTCGATCCGCACTTCGGCACCAACGACGAGTTCAAGGCCTTTGTTGATGCCGCCCACGCGCGCGGCATGAAGGTCTACATGGACATCCTGGTGAACCACACCGCCGACGTGATCCAGTATCGCGATCCAGGTGATTACGCCTATCGCAGCAAGGCCGATTATCCCTATTCGCGCCGCGGCGGCGTGACCGGCTCGGCGATCAATCCCGGCTTCAACGGCGATAACGATCCGCGCCCGGAAAACTGGGCCAAGCTGACCGATCCGACCTGGGCCTATACGCCCTACGTTCCGAAGGAAGAGGCAAACGTCAAGGTTCCAGCCTGGCTCAACGATCCGATCTACTACCACAACCGGGGCAACTCGAACTGGGTAGGTGAAGGCGCGGTCTATGGCGATTTTGTCGGGCTTGACGATGTCGCGACCGAGCATCCGCGCGTCATTGCCGGGATGATCGAGATCTATGCCAGCTGGATCGAGCGCTTCGGCATCGACGGCTTCCGGATCGATACCGCCAAGCACGTCAATCCAGAGTTCTGGCGCGCCTTCGTGCCGGCCATGCAGAAGGTGGCCAAGGACAAGGGCATCCCCAACTTCCACATCTTTGGCGAAGTGGCGACGCAGGATATCGATCCGGCGCTGCTGGCGCGCTGGACACGCGTGGCGGGCCTCCCGTCCAACCTCGACATGGCCTTTGCCAGTGCGGTGGTGCAGACCACTTCGGGCAAGCTCGGCACCGATGTGCTGACCCGCCTGTTCGAGGACGATGCGCTGTACGAGGGCGGGGAAAAGGGTGCGCTGAACCTACCGACCTTCCTCGGCAACCACGACTTCGGCCGCTTCGCGATGTTCGTGAAGCAGTTTAATCCCGGCATCAGTCAGGACGAGCTGCTGGCCCGCGTCATGCTTGGCAATGCTATGCTGCTGACCCTGCGCGGGGTACCGGTGATCTATTACGGTGACGAGCAGGGCTTCGTTTCGGATGGCAACGACCAGCTGGCGCGCGAGGACATGTTCCCGTCCAGGGTCGCGGTCTATAACGACAACGATCTGATCGGCACTGACGCGACGACTGCCCAAGCCAACTTCGACCGCAACCACCCGCTCTATCGCCAGATTGCTACCCTCGCCGAAGTGCGCAAGGCCACCCCCGCGCTCTATGCCGGGATGACGATCAGCCGCGCTTCCTCCAAACAGCCGGGGCTCTATGCCGTGTCGCGGATCGGTCCGGCAACGGGCCAGGAAGTGGTTCTGGCCTTCAACACCTCGAACCAGCCGGTCACGCAGCGCATTGCGATCGAGCCGCGCAGCTTGACCTTCAAGCCGCTGGCCGGGCAGTGCGCCCTGGCTGCAGACGCTCCGGGTAGCCTGACCCTTACCCTGCCGCCGCTCGGCTATGCCGTCTGCGCCGCGCAGGAATCCAACGTGAGTTCCAAATGAATCGCCTGACCCGAATTGAACCTGCCGACCGGAACCGGGTCGGAAGCGAATGGTGGCGCGGTGCGGCGATCTACCAGATCTATCCGCGCAGCTTCCGCGATTCCAACGGCGACGGGATCGGCGACCTGCCGGGGATCACCGAGCGGCTGGACTACGTGGCCAAATTGGGCGTCGACGCGATCTGGATTTCGCCGTTCTTCACCTCGCCGATGGCTGATTTCGGCTATGACGTGGCGGACTATTGCGGGGTCGATCCCATCTTCGGCACGCTGGCCGATTTCGACGCGCTGGTCGCCCGGGCGCACGAGCTGGGCCTGCGCGTCACGATTGACCAAGTCTATTCGCACACCTCGGACCAGCACGCCTGGTTTATCGAGAGCCGCGCCAGCCGCGATAATTCCAAGGCCGATTGGTTTGTATGGGCCGATGCCAAGCCCGATGGCTCGCCGCCGACCAACTGGCAGTCGGTGTTCGGCGGCCCGGCCTGGACCTGGGATGCGCGGCGCTGCCAGTATTACCTGCACAACTTCCTATCCAGCCAGCCGCAGCTCAATTGCCATAATCCGGCGGTGCAGGATGCGCTGCTGGGTGTGGCGCAGTTCTGGCTGGACCGCGGGGTCGATGGTTTCCGGATCGATGCGTTGAACTTCGCGATGCACGATCCGCTGCTGCGCGATAACCCGCCGGCTGAGCCCGACGGCAAACCCCGCACCCGACCGTTCGATTTTCAGCAGCAGCTGTTCAACCAGTCGCACGCCGACATTCCCCGCTTCATCGAGCGGATCCGCGCACTGACCGACAGCTATGACGGCATCTTCACCGTCGCTGAAGTGGGCGGCAAGGATGCCGAACGCGAGATGAAGCTGTTCACCAGCGGTGAAGCGCGGCTCAACAGCGCCTATGGCTTTGACTTCCTCTATGCCAAGGCGCTGACCCCCGCAGTCGTCGCCCGCGCGCTGGATCAGTGGCCCGCTGCGCCGGACATCGGCTGGCCGAGCTGGGCCTTTGAGAACCACGACGCCCCGCGCGCGCTGTCGCGCTGGTGTACGCCGGATCAGCGCGAGGCTTTCGCCCGTTTGAAGGTGACGCTGCTGGCTGCGCTGCGCGGCAATATCATCGTCTACCAGGGCGAGGAACTGGGGCTGACCCAGGTCGAGATTCCATTCGAGCAGCTCCGGGACCCGGAGGCGATTGCCAACTGGCCGCTGACCCTGGCCCGCGACGGCGCGCGGACCCCGCTGCCCTGGCAGGCGCAGAGCGAGCAGGGCGGCTTCACGGCCAGCGCGGCCCCCTGGCTGCCGCTGGGCGAGGAGAACATGGCCAAGGCAGTCGACCGACAGGACGGCGATCCGGCGTCGCTGCTCAACCTCACACGTGCGCTGCTGACGCTGCGGCATCAGACGGCGGCGCTGCGCAACGGCGCCTGCGAGGTGGTTCTGGCCGACGAGGCGCGGCTGGTGCTGCGCCGCGCTGCGGGCAGCGAGAGCGTGCTTGCGGTGTTCAACATTTCGGCTGCCGAAGCGGGCTGGCCAGACGGGCTCAGCACAACCGGTGCGTCGATCTTTGCGGTCAACGGGGCAGAACCAGGCCGTCTGCCCCCCTTCGGTGCGGTCCTGATCCAGGAGAACAATTGACATGAAGCCGATCCGTTTTGCCCTTGGCCTGGGCCTCGCGCTTGCCTCCGCGCCCGCACTCGCCCAGCAGGCTCCGGTCACCGCCAGCTCGCCTGATGGCACGGTCAGTGTCAGCCTGACGATCGACGGCGATGGCCGCGCTGCCTATGCCGTTACCCGCAAAGGCAAGCCGATCATCGCGCCCTCGCGGCTCGGCTTCCTGTTCACGGACGAGGCCAAGATCGACCGCCGCCTGACCGTGACCGGGCAAGAAGTGCGCGATTTCGACGAGACCTGGACTCAGCCGTGGGGCGAGTGGGCGAACATCCGCAACCGTTACCGCGAGCTGAAGGTCCACCTCAAGGAAACGACGGCACTCGCGCGCGTGTTCACCGTGACCTTCCGCCTTTACGAAGACGGCGTCGGCTTCCGCTATGAATTCCCCAACCAGCCGAACATGGCAAAGACCAACGTGGCCGACGAGCTGACCGAGTTCGCCTTTGCCCAGGATGGTACCGCCTGGTGGAAGCCGGCCTTCCTGTGGAACCGTGAAGAGTATCTCTACAATAAGACGCCGCTGTCTTCCGTCAGCACGGCCGATACCCCGGTGACGATCAAGCTGGCCGATGGCACCCACGTGGCGCTGCACGAGGCAGCGCTGGTCGACTATTCTGGCATGGCCGTGACCCGCACCGAAGGCACCACGCTGCGTGCCAACCTCACCCCGGGGGCGGGCGAAGCCAAGGTCCGCAAGACCGGTGCCTGGAACACCCCCTGGCGCACGCTGATTATCGCCGACGATGCGCCGGGCATCTATCAAAGCCACCTGATGCTGAACCTCAACGAGCCCAACAAGCTGGGCGACGTGAGCTGGTTCAAGCCCGGCAAGTTCGCTGGCGTGTGGTGGAACATGATCAAGGGCGAATGGTCCTGGGCGCGCGGGCCAAAGCACGGCGCGACCACTGCCAACGTCAAGGCCTACATCGATTTCGCCGCAGCGAACGGTATTCCGCACGTGCTGGTCGAAGGCTGGAACGTCGGCTGGGATGGGGACTGGTTCGGCAACGGCTGGGACATGGACTTTGCCAAGCCGACCGAGGACTTCGACATCAAGGCTCTGGCCGCCTATGCCAAGAAGAAGGGCGTCCGCCTGATCGGTCACCACGAGACTGGCGGCGCGGCCACGCATTACGAGAACCAGTTCGACAAGGCGTTCAAGTTCGCCGCCGACAATGGCTACATGGTGGTCAAGACGGGTTATGTGACCGACGCCGGGCAGATCGAGCGGGTTGATCCCGATGGCAAGAAGTACCGCGAGTGGCACGAAGGTCAGTGGATGAGCAATCACTTCATCCGCGTGGCCCAGGCTGCCGCCAAGTACCGGATCGCCTTCGACAGTCACGAGCCGATCAAGGGCACCGGCCTGCAGCGCACTTATCCCAACTGGGTGGCGCGCGAGGGGATGCGGGGCATGGAATACAATGCCTGGCTGGGCGGCAAGAACCCGCCGGAGCATGAAGCCAACCTGGTCTTCACCCGGATGCTCGAAGGCCCGATGGATTTCACCCCGGGTGTCTTGAGCCTGAAAGGTGCCGAAAACAGCGACCTGCTTTCGACCGTGGCGAAGCAGCTGGCGCTCTATGTGGTGATCTATTCGCCGGTGCAGATGCTGGCTGATACGCCCGAAAACTACGCCAAGTTCCCGGCGGAAATGAAGTTCATCCGTGACGTCCCGACCGACTGGCAGGAAACCCGCGTCCTCAACGGCGAGATCGGGGATTATTTCACCATTGCCCGCAAGGAGCGCGGCGGCGAGGGCTGGTATGTCGGCGCGGTGGGTGACGAGAACGCGCACACCATCGCCTTCAAGCTCGACTTCCTGACCCCCGGCAAGCGCTACAAGGCCGAGATCTACCGCGATGGCGACGATGCCGACTATCGCACCGACAAGCGCCATTCGATCGCGATCGAGAGCAAGGTGCTGACCAGCGCCGACAGCTTGACCATGCGGATCGCGCCGGGCGGCGGCTTCGCGATCCGGCTGGTCCCGGCCAAGTGAGATTGCTGGGCGGCCTGCTGGCGCTGATTGGGGCGCTGCTGGCCGCCCCCGCGCTCGCCCGTGAGCAGACGGGCCGGTTCCTTGAATACGAACACGTCGCCGCCGCGGGCCTGCCCGAGCAGCGACTGACGATCTGGCTGCCGCCGGGCTACGATAAGGGCAACCTGCGCTACCCGGTGCTTTACATGCACGACGGGCACAACCTGTTCGATCCGGCCAAGAGCAACTTCAACAAGGTCTGGGCGGCCGACAAGGCGATGCTGGCAGCGGTCCAGTCCGGCAAGGTCAAGCCGCACATCATCGTTGGCGTCTGGGCACCGGGCAAGGACCGCTACCGCCAGTACCTGCCGCAGACGATCTACCAGGCCGCGAGCGGCACCCCGCGCGCGGCGATGGAGGCGATGACGGGCGGGCCGGTGGTGAGCGAGGCTTACCTGTCCTGGCTTGCTGGCCCGCTCAAGCAATGGATCGATACCAGCTTTCGCACCCGCCCGGGCCGTAGTGATACCGCGATAATGGGGTCGAGCATGGGCGGGCTGATGAGCTGCTATGCCTTCCTGGAGCGCGCCGAAACCTATGGCCGTGCAGGCTGCGTGTCGTCGCACTGGCCGGCTGCCGATCCGGCCAGGGTGGGCGAGGCGAACCCGGAATTGATCGCGCTGTGGGACGGCTGGTTCGCGGCACGGCTCGGCCAGCCGGACGGACGGCGGGTCTGGATGGACCACGGCACCGCGACGCTCGACGCATTCTATGGACCCTACCAGCAGGCGATTGACGCCCGCTTTGCCGCCAGTGGCTGGCAGCGCGGTCGCGACTGGGAAAGCAAGGTCTACGACGGTGCCGAGCACGAAGAAAACGCCTGGGCGCGGCGCTTGCCCGGAGTGTTTGGCTGGTTGCTGCGGAAATAATCAGGCCAAAAGGCGTTCAAGTGGGACGGGGCAGGGCGGTCGTCGCCTTCATCCGCTCCATCGAGAAGCTTGAGCTGACGTCCGCCAGGTCCGGGATCGCGGCGATGAGCTTGCGATAGATCCGGTCGTAATGGGCGATGTCGCGCACCACCAGCTTGAGCAGGTAATCGACATCCCCGGCCATGCGGTGACACTCAACGATCTCGTCAATCGCGCCGATCCCGCGCGAGAACGCTTCCAGCCAGGCCGGATCATGCCGGTTGGTGCGGATCGAGACGAAGACCGTGGTGGCCAGCCCCAGCTTGGCCGGATCGACCAGGGCCACGCGGCGAGCAATGATGCCGCTGTCCTCCAGCCGCTTGATCCGCCGCCAGCAGGCGTTGCTGGAGAGGCCGACGCGATCGCCAACGTCCTGCACCGCCAGCGAAGCATCCGCCTGCAAAACACCGAGGATTGCCCAGTCTATCGAATCAAGTTGTGCGATATCTGTTTGCATTGGGATAAAATATCACCAATCGGCCGAACTTGCCATAAAAAAGGTGATGATTTTGCATTCGGACCGCGATAACCTTGCGTCATAAATCGGGAGAGCCAGCCAATGTCACTCAAGACCCTGTTCACAGAGCACCCCGCCAGCGTTGATGAAACCTATGGCGAGCACCTGGCCATGGCATCGGGCTTTGGCATACGGATGATCCTGGGCGGCTTTGCCTGCCTGCTGCACGGGATATTTCCGTTCCTGTTCGTGAAGACCGGCTCTGCGCAGATTTCTACCCTGCACGAGCGCATGGTGAAGAACCGCCGCACCAAGCAGATGCCGGCCATCCTCGATTTCGTGATCTGAAGAAAAACCGGCCCGGCGCTGGGCCGGACCGGTTCCTGTATTTGCCGTTGAAGGCGCGTGCTCAGTCTGCGCCGAGCTTCTTGTCCTCATTAGCCCGCTGGATCACGTAGAGCCGGATCGCCTCGATCTGCTCCGGCGTGAACTGACCCTTCCAGGCGACCATCCCGTTCTGCTTCAGCAGGCCGTCATGGACGATTTCCTGCCACAGCTTGGGATTGCCTAGCGACACCGAGTGGCGCAGGTCGGGGTTGAGCGCGCCGGCCACCACGGTCGAGCCGTGGCAGACGCTGCACGAATTGGTGTAGGCTTTCATGCCGATCGCGATCTGCTGCGGGGTTCCGCTGACAGGCGGGGGATCGAGCACGCGCTTCACTTCTTCGGGCGCGGCGGGCAAGGTTCCCTTGGCGCCGAGCTTGAAGACGAGCAGGCGGCTGATGTTGGGCGTGATCCGTTTGGTTACCAGCTTGCCAGCAGAAACGTCCCAGACGCCGCCCCAGCCAACCATAACCGCGACATACTGCTCACCATCAAGCATGTAGGTCATCGGTGCGGCCAGGATCCCGCTCTGTGCCGGGAAGGACCAGAGCTGCTTGCCGGTATCGGCCGAATAGGCGCGGAATTCGCCGAGCGCGGTGCCCTGGAACACCAGGTTGCCGGCCGTGGCCAGCGTGCCGCCATTGGTCGGGGTTTCCTGCGGAACCTTCCACTTGACCGTGCCAGTGACCGGATCGAAGGCCACCAGCGCCCCGGTCATCGCCGCGGCAGTGGCAGAGCGGACCGCCTTGTCGGGCGGCAGGTTGCCGGCCGAAGCGTCGATCCCCAACTGGAAGCCGGTAGTGCCGGGCTTCCAGTCCGGATCGTGGGCATAGACCTGCGGGGTGCTGTTGGTCGGGATATAGACGAGGCCCGTCTTGGGGCTGTAGCTCATCGGTGTCCACGAATGGGCCCCGACCGCGCCGGGGAAGCCCAGCCAGGGCTTGCCGGTCAGCTCGTACTTGGCATCGGGATTTACGTCGGGCTTGCCGGTCTTGGGATCGAGCCCGCGGGCCCAGTTGATTCCCTCGACAAAGGGCTTGCCGGAAATGAACTGTCCGGTTGCCGCGTCGAGCACGTAGAAGAACCCGTTCTTGGGTGCGTGCATGATGACGTGGCGGGTCTGGCCGCCGATGTTGAGGTCGGCAACCGTGATCTGCTGGTTGCTGTCAAAGTCCCAGCGGTCTTCCGGGGTTTCCTGGAAGTGCCAGACATATTCGCCGGTATCCGGCTTCACCGCCACGATCGATGCGGTGTACAGGCTGTCGCCCGCACCATCGGTGTTGCGATAGGCCGGGTTCCATGGTTCGGCGTTGGCCGTGCCGAAGTAAACCAGGTCGGTCTTGGGATCGTAAGTGATCGAATCCCACACCGTGCCGCCGCCGCCGCGCTTCCAGAAATCGCCGCTCCAGGTCTTGACCGCAGCGTCAAGATGCTTGCCATCCTGCGGCTTCGATGGATCGCCGGGGACAGTGTGGAAGCGCCACAATTCGTTGCCGGTCTCGGCATCGAAGGCGGCAAGGTAGCCGCGGGTAAAGTATTCCGAGCCGGCCGAGCCCATCAGCACGCGGCCCTTGACGATGCGGGGCGCCCCCGTGATCGCCATGTGCGAGCCTTCGGGGATGGTCAGCTTTTTCCAGATGACCTTGCCGGTCTTCGCGTCGAGCGCCACCAGATATCCGTCGAGCGTGCCGACATAGACCTTGTTGCCATAGAGTGCGACGCCGCGGTTGACCGCATCGCAGCACACCTCGACCAGCTTTTCGCGCGGGACTTCAGGATCATAAGACCACTTTAGCGCGCCGGTCCGGGCATCATACGCCTTGACCATCGACCAGGCAGTGGTGGTGTAGAGCACGCCGTCATGCATCAGCGGCGTGGCTTCTTGCCCGCGGGCCGTATCGAGATCGGCCGACCAGGCGAGGCCCAGCTGGTTGACGTTGCCATCGTTGATCGCAGTCAGGGGCGAGAAGCGCTGTTCGCCATAGTCACGGCCGTAAGAGAGCCATTCGCCCTCTGCGGCAGCCAGGATCTTGGCGTCCGTAACGCCCTCGGTCGCCGGCGGTGAAACCGATTTTCCGCACCCGGCCAGGGCCAGGAGAGCGGCAGCAGCAAGCAGCCTCAAACGCATTGCAGTCATCCCCTTCCTCACGGCATTGTCATGGCCTTCCCGGACCAGACTGCCTTCTTGCAGCACAGTCTGCCGTTAATCGCCCGGTTAAGCTAGCCCTCTTGTGCAGTCCCGGTTATGATTCAGGCGGAGGGGCGCAAGGAGCTTGGCGATGTGTGATGACCTGACCGCAATCGAGGAAGAACAGGCGCTGGAAGCGCGCGGGATTGATCGCCGCAGCTTTGCGGCATTGGGTGCTGCCGGGCTAAGTGTGCTGGCCGCGCCGCTGGCCGCAAAGGTGCCGGCCGGATTGGCTGAACGGATGGTCACCGTGACCACGCCCGACGGCAAGCTTGACGCCTTTTTCGTCCATCCGGCCAAGGGGAAGCACCCCGCCGTGATCCTCTGGCCCGACATTGCCGGCCTGCGCGAGGCCTACAAGATCATGGCGCGGCGGCTGGCGACCGATGGCCATGCCGTGCTGGTGCTCAACCAGTATTACCGCTCTGCCCCGGCCCCGCATTTCAATGCGATCACCGAATGGCGCACGCCAGAAGGCCAGGCCAAGCTGCGGCCGATGATCCCGCTGCTGACTGCCGAAGCGATCGAGCGTGATGCCAAGGCCGCGGTTGGGTGGCTCGATGGGCAAAAAGCCGTCGACCGGAAGCGCGGGATCGGTTCGTCCGGCTATTGCATGGGCGGGCCGTTCACGGTGCGCACGGCTCATGCCGTGCCGGATCGGGTTCGTGCCGCCGCCTCGTTCCATGGCGGCTCGCTGGTCACCGACAAGCCCGATAGCCCGCATCAGCTGCTCAAGGCGACCAAGGCCGGCTATCTCTTCGCGATCGCCCGCAATGACGATGCCCGGGCGCCGGGCGACAAGGATGCCCTGCGTGAAGCGGCGAAGGCAGCCGGGCGTCCAGCCGAGGTGGAGGTCTATCCGGCCGATCACGGCTGGTGCACGGTCGACGCGCCGGTGTTCGACAAGGCCCAGGCTGACCGTGCCTGGGAGCGGATGCTGGCGCTGTTCAAGGCGCTTTGATCCGGCGCGAACCCCTTGCTCTGGCACAGGGGGGGTAAGCATTTCCGGCTTTGTCCGGTTTCGCTTGCCCCTCGTCGCCGGGGCGCTAACATCCTGCGATGCAATGATTTCGGGAGTGTGTGATGGAAGGGTTCCTGCTGGCGCTGTTGCTGCTGGTCTTCGTGTTCCTGCTGATGGGCGTGCGCGTCGTCCGGCAGGGCTATGTCTACACGATCGAGCGGCTCGGCAAGTTCACCCTCGCTGCCCAGCCGGGCCTCCACGTGATCATTCCGTTCATCGATCGGGTTGGCCACAAGATCAACATGATGGAACAGGTGCTGGATATCCCGGGCCAGGAAATCATCACCCGTGACAATGCCATGGTCGGGGTTGATGCCGTGGTGTTCTTCCAGGTGCTCGATGCCGGCAAGGCGGCCTATGAGGTGTCCAACCTGTTCGTGGCGATCATGCAGCTTACCACTACCAACCTGCGCACCGTGATGGGCAGCATGGACCTTGATGAAACGCTGTCGAAGCGGGATGAGATCAACGCCAAGCTGCTGGTGGTGATCGATCATGCGACGTCGCCCTGGGGAGTGAAGATCACCCGGATCGAGATCAAGGACATCCGTCCGCCCGCCGACATCTCCAATGCCATGGCCCGCCAGATGAAGGCCGAGCGTGAAAAGCGTGCCCAGATCCTCGAGGCCGAAGGCAGCCGGGCGGCAGAGATCCTGCGCGCCGAAGGTGAAAAGCAGGGTGCGATCCTGCAAGCTGAAGGACGCCGCGAAGCCGCCTTCCGCGATGCCGAGGCGCGCGAGCGCGAGGCCGAGGCCGAGGCCAAGGCGACGACCATGGTCTCTGACGCCATCGCCCGGTCTGGCACCCAGGCGCTCAACTACTTCATCGCGCAAAAATACACTGATGCCGTGGCCGGCTTTGCCACTTCGCCCAACGCCAAGACCATCCTGTTCCCGGTCGAAGCCACCCAGCTGATCGGTTCGATTGGCGGGATCGGCGAACTGGTGAAGGATGCGCTTGGCGAGAAGAAGGGCTGAGCAGATGGACTGGCTCCCCAACCTCGATCCGCACTGGAACTGGCTGGCGCTGGGGCTGGTGCTGGCGGTGGCGGAAATAGCCATTCCGGGTGTGTTCCTGATCTGGCTGGCCGGTGCCGCGATCCTGACCGGGCTGGTGGTACTGCTGCTGCCGATCGGCCTGCCGGTGCAGATCGTGCTGTTCGCGGTGCTGGCGATCGTCGCGGTCTTTGCCGGCAAGCGTTACATTGCGCGCAACCCGATCCATGAGGCCGATCCCGGCATGAACGATCGCGGCGCCCGCCTGCTGGGCGAGGTCGTGACGATCACCCATGCGATTGATGGCGGCACCGGACGGGCCCGGCATGGCGATACCGAATGGCTGGTGCGGGGCCCTGATGCGGAGCCTGGAACGCGGATGCGGATTGCCGGCCATGACGGCGCGGTGCTGGTTGTCGAGCACCTGCACTGACCCCATATCTCCGCTTCAAGGAGTATCTGACATGGCAGACAAGCTGAACCTGACCGAGGCTGAATGGCTCGAGAAGCTGGGGCCGGAGCGTTACCACATCCTGCGCCAGGCGGGGACCGAGCGGCCCTTTACCGGCAAGTTCGAAGGCAACAAGGAGGCCGGAACCTATGTTTGCGGCGGCTGCGGCGCGCCGTTGTTCGCCTCGGACGAAAAGTTCGATTCCGGCTGCGGCTGGCCAAGCTATACGGCCCCGCTGCCGGCCGCTCCGATCGACGAACTGGTCGATACAAGCCACGGCATGATCCGCACCGAAGTGCGCTGCGCCCGCTGCGATGGTCACCTGGGTCACGTGTTCCCGGATGGTCCGGCACCGACCGGGCTGCGGTATTGCATCAACAGCGCCAGCCTGGATTTCGAGCCCGAGGATTAAGCCCGGGGTCCGCGTCAATTCTGCGATTCACCGCAGGTTACAATTCGCCTATGCAGAGAGCGAACGGGCTCGTGTTGGCCCGCTGGAGGGATTAGCAGACCGCAATGGCGCGCAAGGATGTGAAGGGGCGCAGCGCGCCCGTCAGCGACGAACCGACCGGCTTGCGCCGGTTTTTCCGCAAGCTGCTTGTCTGGGGCGGCTCGCTGGCCGTGCTGGGATTGCTTGCGCTGGCGCTGGCCGTCGGGTTGACCGCCCGCTCGCTGCCTGATTTCGAGGAACTGAAGAGCAGCCAGGTCGGCCAGACGATCCTCGTTCGCGCGCGCGATGGAACCGAGCTGGTCTCGATCGGGCCTAGCTATGGCAAGTGGCTGAAGCACGACGAGATCCCGCAAGTGATGCGCACGGCGATGGTCTCGGTCGAAGACCGGCGCTTCCGCTCGCACCCCGGTGTCGATCCGATTGGTCTGGCCCGGGCCGGTTATATGGCTGTCGTCACCGGCAAGGGTCTGCGGGCCACCTCGACAATCACCCAGCAGCTGGCCCGCACGGTCTTCCTCAACAACAGCCGCAGCTACACCCGCAAGCTGCGCGAGGCGGTGCTGGCACTTGCAATGGAATGGAAGTTCTCGAAGGACCAGATCCTCGAACTCTACCTCAACAAGGTCTATTTCGGAGGCGGGGCCTATGGTGTCGATGCCGCCAGCCGCAAGTTCTTCGGCCACCCCGGGACCGGGATCACCCTGCCCGAAGCGGCGATCATCGCCGGGCTGGTCAAGGCCCCTTCCCACTATTCGCCGACCGCCGATACCGAGGCGGCTGTGGGCCGCGCCAAGGTCGTGCTGTCGGTGATGGAAGGCAACGGCGATGTCACGCCGTCGCAGGCCGCGGCCGTCGACTTCGCCGCAATCAAGTTCGCGGCCGAGAGGAATCAGAACTCGGTCCGCTATTTCACCGACTGGGCCCTGCCGCAACTGGACCTGCTGCTGCCTGACAATACCCAGGCGATCGAGGTCTGGACGACGCTCGATCCCAAGATGCAGGCCGCCGCCACCAAGGCGATCGAGACCAATACGCCCAAGGGCGCCCAAGGCGCGCTGGTCAGCATGGACCGCGACGGGGCGGTCCTGGCAATGGTCGGGGGGACGGACTACGTCACCTCGAACTACAATCGCGCGGTCAATGCGGTGCGCCAGCCGGGTTCGGCCTGGAAGTTGTTTGTCTACCTCGCCGCGCTGGAGGCCGGCTATACCCCCAACGACCGCGTGGTGGACGAACCCGTCACTATCGACGGCTGGAGTCCGCGTAATTCAGGCGGAACCTATGCGGGCGAAATCGACGTGCGCACGGCCTTTGCCTATTCCAAGAACACGGTTGCGGCCCAGCTCGGCAACGAGGTGGGATTCAGCGCCGTCGCCGGGATCGCGCGCCGCTTTGGCATCACTACGCCGATCTCGACCGTGCCGTCGATGGTACTGGGCAGCAACGAGGTGCGCGTGATCGACATGACCCGCGCCTTTGCTGCCGTCTCGGCCAAGGGCCGGGCCGTTGATCCCTATGGCATCACCAAGATCCAGACAGTCGACGGCAAGGTGCTGTTCCAGCGCGAGGTCAAGGAAGGGCCGCTGCTGGTTCCGGCCTATGTCTCGGCCGGGATCACCGACCTGCTGCAGAGCGCGGTCAGCATCGGAACCGGGCGGGCGGCAAATATCGGCCGGCCCGTTGCCGGGAAAACCGGCACGACCAATTCGAACAAGGACGGCTGGTTCCTGGGCTTCTCCAGCGGCATCACCACCGGCGTGTGGATGGGCCGCGACGATGCGAAGCCGGTGGGTGGGCTGCAGGGCGGCACGGCCCCGGCCCGGGCCTTTGCGGCCTATATGTCGGTCGCAGTGGCGAACCGGCCGGCCGAGAAGTTCGATACGGAAGTGACCCTGCCGGCCTGGCAGCTTGAGCCGGACGACGAAGCACAACTGGGCGGCAACCCGGACGAATATTACTATGCCGATGAGCAGGGTAACATGGTGGAACCAAGCCGCCAGGACTTGCCCCCTGAGCAGGTGCCCGAGCCGCAGGCCCCGCCGCCCGCCGCCAACGACGAGTTCCTGCGCGAGGCGACCGGCGCGCGGCCGAACTAGCCGACAAAAAGAAACCCCCGCCGGATCAGGGCGGGGGTTTCTCGTTTCAGCAGTAGGCAGACGATCAGCGCAGCCGCACCGGCAGGTAGGCCGCCGGCTGGCCGCGGCGCTGGACGCGCAGCAGCACGGCCGCGCGATTTTCGGCCTTGGCAGCGCGGATGATCGTTTCAAGATCGGTTATGGTCAGGACATCGCGGTAATTGGCCGAGAGGATCACGTCGCCGCGCTGAAGCCCCTTGGCCCCCGCATCGGACGAGCCATCGACCACCGAGATTACCAGCCCACGGGTATCGGCAGGCAGGCCGATCTGGCCGGCGATTTGCGGGGTCATCGGCAGCACCGAGAGGCCGAGCGACCGTTCAGCCAGGCCTTCACCCTGCTTCTCGGGGGTCCGGTTGAAGCGGTCGTCCGCGTCAGGCGTGGCCGGTCCGAAGGTCTGCTTGGCCAGCTCTTCCTCGCTCGGTCGCTTGCCGACAGTCGCGGTCAGCGTCATCCGCTTGCCGTTGCGGATCGCCTCGATCGGGATGCGCTTGCCGGGTGCCGTATTGGCAACGATGAACGACAAGGTGTTGTCGGGCGAAACTTCCTGGCCATCGACCTTGACCACCACATCGCCCGGCTGAAGGCCCGCATTGGCAGCAGCCTGGCCCGGCTGGACGGTCTGCACCAGTTCGCCGCGGTTGCGGGCCAGGCCCAGCGAATCCGCCACATCTTCGGTCACCGGCACGATCTGCACGCCCAGGTAGCCGCGCTCGATCGCCTGGCCGCGCATCAGCTTGTCGACCACTGGGGCGGCAATGTCGGCCGGAATGGCGAAGCCGATCCCGACGTTGCCGCCGGTCGGCGAGAAGATCGCATTGTTGATGCCGATCACGTTGCCCTTCATGTCGAACAAGGGGCCGCCCGAATTGCCCCGGTTGATCGAGGCATCGGTCTGGATGTAGCGGCTGGCACCGGACGAGCGGTGGACCGCCGAGACGATCCCCGAAGTGACCGTGCCGCCCAGGCCGAACGGGTTGCCGATTGCGATCACCCAGTCACCCACGCGGGCGGCTTCGCTGTTGCCGAACTTGACGAAGGGCAGGGTCTTGCCGGCGTCGATCTTCAGCACGGCGAGATCCGACTGCGCATCGCGGCCGACCAGGCGGGCCGTGTGTTCAGCCCCGTCGCTTAGCGTGACGGTGATCGACTGCACTTCGCCCTGGCCATCGGCCGTGATCACGTGGTTGTTGGTGACGACATAGCCATCGGCCGAGATGATGAAGCCCGAACCGAGCGACTGGGCTTCGCGGGTGGTGGCCCCGCCACCGCCGCTACCGCCGCCAAACAGGTCTTCAAACGGGGTTCCGGCAAAGGGATTGCCGTTGGCCACGCGAACGCGTTGGCGCGTGGCAATGTTCACGACGGCGGGCTGCAATTGCTGGGTCAGCTCGGCAAAGCTGGCTGGCGCTCCGGCCCGCGGCACCATGGCTTCCATCCGCGCGGCGTCATTCTGCGCCACCTGCGCTCCGGCAGGGATGCCGGTCAGCACCGAAACGGCCGCACCGCCGACCAGCAGCGCACTCGTTACTCCATAGGCGTATCGCACGTGTTGAGCTTCCTCTTCAAAATCGTCTCACCCGGCAAAGGGTGCGGGGTGGATTCACCCAGTCCAGCCTGAACCGGAATTGAATGATCCCACCAACGTCATTCAGCGCCCTTTGAACTGCCGCAGGTAATCGTTGTCGGGCGACAGGATAATCGTGCTGCTGCCCTTGTTGGCCTGATTGGCAAAGGTTGCGTCGTAGCTCTTCATGGCCCGGTAGAAGTCATAGAAAGCCGGATCTTTGCCAAAAGCTGCGGCATAGACCTGGGTCGCCCGCGCTTCCGCTTCCGACGTGATTAGCTGGGCCTGTTTCTGGCCCTGGGCCTGGATCGTGGTTGCTTCCTGCTCACGCGCCGCCTTCATGCGCGCGAAGGCGGATTCGAGCGCGCCGGCGGGCAGATCTGCCCGCTGGATCCGCACGTCGATCACCTGTGCGCCATATTCGCGGGCCTGCTTGTCGAGGTTTTCCTTGATCCGGATCATCGCCGCGCCGCGCTCTGCGTTGAGCAGCGACTGGAAAGTGCGCTTGCCCAGTTCCTGGCGCAAGACCGAGGTCATGATCGGCTGGAGCTGGCTCATTACGCGGTCCGTCGAACCGGCGGTCTTGACCATCATCACCGGGTCGATCACCCGGAAGCGGGCATAGGCCGTCACTTCGAGCCGCAACTGGTCAGTCGAAAGCACGGTCTGCCGTTCCATCGGGAATGACAGCAGCCGCTTGTCGAGCCAGACCAGCTGCTCGACAAAGGGAATGCGCCAGCTGATACCAGCGCCGGTGCTGCCGAATTCCTGGTTGGGCTTGAAGGCATTGATCTTGCGGACCGGCTCACCCAGTCGCACCACGACAACCTGCTGGGTCTCGGGCACGATCACGATCGAGGACATGGCAACCAGCGCCCCGGCGACCAGCGCCAGGACCATCGCCTTGTTGTTCTGCCAAAGCTGGGTCAGCATTACTGGCCTCCTGCAGCTGGTGCCGGATCAGCCGGGCGGCGCCGCAGTTCGGGCAAGGGCAGATAAGGGGTCACGCCATTGGCTTCGACCACGACCTTGTCATTGGCGGACAGCACACGCTCCATCGTTTCGTAATACATTCGCCGCTTGGTCACTTCGGGGGCCAGCTTGTATTCGGCATAGACCTTGTCGAAGGCCGCAGCTTCACCCTCGGCGCGGGCCATGGTCTGCTGGGCCCAGGCCTGGGCGTTGTTCTTGTCCCGCTCTGCCAGCTGCTGGGCGACGTTGACCTTCTGGAACGCGTCGGCGACCTGCTCGGGCGGATCGGCCTTCTTGATATCGACGCCGATCACGTTGACCCCGGCGCGGTAGGCATCGAGGATGTCCTGCATCCGGCGCCGCGTATTGGCTTCCAGTTGGCCGCGGCCAGTGCCATCCCACACGGCCTTAAGTGGCACTTCGGCAACCGACAACCGCATCGCGGCCTCGGCAACGTCGCGCACCGTGTTCTCTGGATCGGTCGAGGCGAAGGTGAACTGTTCCAGGTTCTTGATGTTCCAGCGCACCTGGTAAGACAGGTCGATCAGGTTCTGATCGCTGGTCAGGACGAGGTTCTCGCCTTCGCCCTCGGGGATCACGTCATTGGTCACCGACGTGACGTCACGAGTCTGGACGTTCTGGAATGGCCACGGCGCGGTCAGGTTCACGCCCGAGCCAATCGTGCGGCTATACTTGCCGAACGTGGTCACGATCCCCTGTTCCTTGGGGCTGAGCTGGTGCGTCGAACTGCTTAGCAGCCACAGCAGGGCGGCCCCGCCCAGGATCACTGGCCACCAGCTCTTGCCGTTGGCGCGCGGGGGCAGCGAGGGGAACCCGCCGCCGCCACCACCGCCGCCACCAGGCCCCTTGCGCCTGGCGCGGAAAATGTCTTCGATATTGGGGGAACGGCGCTCACCGGTATAGTCGTCCGGCTTCAGCCAGGGATTGCGCGGACCGGGCGTGCCCGGCGGCGGGTCGCCAGCGGGTGTGCCTTCTCCCGGCGGGGTTGCGGGCGGCTCGCCGCCGCTGCTGCCCCCAGCATTGTTACCATTGCCCCACGGGCTCTTGCGCCCGGCCATGGCCAGCCACTGGCCAGGCCTGAAACTGCCATTTCCACTCATGGACTTCGTTATAGGAAGTGCTGGACCAAAAAACAGGGTCTCGCTGCGCTTTTTCCTTGCTAGGGGGCGCTGCACAGCAATCGGAGCCCAGCCTTGAGCGATAGTGAAGCCTTGAAGTCCCTTTTGCCGCCGCTGGCTCTCGCCCGGTTGCAGTCGTTGCGGTTGGTCGATGGTGCTGCCACGGTGATCCTCGATGCCGGTGGGTTCGATGGAATCGAGCGTGACCGGCTGGAGGCGGCGGTGAAGGAAGCCCTGGCCGCCGCGCCGGGTGTCACTGAAGTGCGGGTGGCGATGATGGCGGACAAGCCCAAGCGCCGGATCATCGCAGTCGGTTCGGGCAAGGGCGGGGTCGGCAAGTCGACAGTTTCGGCCAATCTGGCAGTTGCGCTCGCGCGGCTCGGGCGCAAGGTCGGGCTGGTCGATGCCGATATCTACGGCCCTTCGCAACCGCGCCTGCTGGGGACCGAGGGCAAGCGCCCCGATGCCCGCGAAAAGCAGCTGATCCCGGTGCCAACCGAATTCGGCGTCGGCGTCCTGTCGATGGGCAACCTGATCGAACCCGGCAAGGCCATCGCCTGGCGCGGACCGATGGCGGGCAATGCCCTGGGCCAGCTGGTCGATGCCGACTGGGGTGCGGCGGAGATCCTGGTCGTCGATCTTCCGCCCGGTACCGGCGATGTGCAGTTGACCATGCTGCAGCGCCACAAGCCAGCCGGGGCGGTGATCGTCTCCACGCCGCAGGACCTGGCCCTGATCGATGCGACCCGCGCAATGCAGCTGTTCGAGGTTGGCGAGGTGCCGGTGATCGGCTTGGTCGAGAATATGGCGGGCTATGTCTGCCCGCACTGCGGCGAAGTCTCCGATCCGTTCGGACGCGGCGGGGCCGAGGCCGAGGCCGCGCGGCTGGGCCATGCCTTCCTGGGCCGGATTCCGCTCGATATAGCGATTCGCCAGGCGAGCGACGCCGGGGTGCCCCCTGCCGCTGTCGATGGTCCCCAGGCTGAAGCCTTCCTGGCACTGGCGCGGCGCGTTGCGACCTGGCTGGACAACAGCTGATGCAGCTTTCGCGGCGGGGGGTACTGATCGGGACCGGGGTGGCTGGGGGCCTGCTCGTCGCCTGGTTGCTTACCCCGCGCCAGTTCGATCCGCCGCTTGCCGCGCAAGAGGGTGAGCAGACCTTCAACGCATGGCTGAAGATCGGGCGCGATGGAGTGGTGACGGTCGCGGTCCCGGATATCGAGATGGGGCAGGGCATTACCACGCTGCTTCCGCAGATTGTCGCGATTGAACTGGGCGCGGACTGGCGGCAGATCGCGGTCGAGCCTGCCCCGATCAGCGGCGCATATGCCAATGCGCCCCTGGCGGCCGAATGGCGCCACCTGTGGATGCCGCTGCTGCCGGATCTGGCCGAGGGTTCGGACAGCGTGTTGGCGAAGCGCTTTGCGGAACGCGAGGCCTTCATGGTCAGCGCCGATGGCACCAGCCTGGCAGCCCATGAGGCAGCCGCGCGGGCGGCTGCGGCTGCGGCGCGGGCCATGCTGGCCATGGCCGCAGCTGAGCGCTGGGATGTGGGTTGGGAAGAGTGCGAGGCAGCAGGCGGCTTCATTACGCATGGCAAGCAGCGCGCCAGCTTTGCCGAACTGGTGGACGAGGCCGTCGGATTTACCCCCCCCGCTCCGCCAGTCTTGCGGCCGCAGGCCGTTGGCGAACGGGCGGTCGATCAGCCAGAGGGCGCGCGCCCGGCTTTTCCGCGCCTTGATCTGCCGGCCAAGGTTGATGGCGGCTTCGCCTTCGCTGGCGATGTGCGGCTGCCTGGCATGGTCTTCGCCGCGATCCGCCAGGCCCCGCAGGGTGAGGCGAAGCTGGGGAGCTATGCTGCAGGAAATGCTGCACCGGTAAACGGCCTCCTCCGGCTGGTGGAAGGCCCGGATTGGCTGGCCGCCGTCGCCCGCGACTGGTGGTCGGCCGAGCGGGCGCTCACGCTGATTTCTCCCAACTTTGCTGCGCAGCATAAACCGGATAGCGCAGCAATCGAACGATTGCTGGGTGATGCGCTGCATAGCGGCGATGGCGCGACTATTGCAGAGACCGGCGACGCCGACGTGCTGCGCGCGCCGTTCAGTTATGCCCGGCTCTACCGGATCACCCCCGCGCTCCACGCTCCGCTTGAAACGGCCAGCGCGACGGCGCGTTTCGCCGATGGCCGCGTCGAGGTTTGGATTGCCAGTCAGGCGCCGCAGGCAACCCGCCGGGCCGTGGCAAGAGCGCTCGATCTGGCGCTCGACAAGGTGGTGATTTACCCGATGCCGGCCGGCGGCAGCTTCGATGCGCGGCTTGATACGCCGCACGCCGTGCAAGCCGCGGTCATCGCCCGCACGGTCGGCAAGCCGGTCCAACTGGCCTGGTCCCGCTGGCAAGAGGCCGTGCGCGACCTTCCGCGGACCCCGGCCCAGGCGGCGCTGGCAGCGCAGACCGCGCCGGATGGTTCACTTGCCGCGTTGAAGGTGCGGGTCGCCATGCCGGCGACTACGGCGGAATTCGGAGCGCGGCTGTTTGATGGGATTGATGCGCAGCACGCCCGGGCCGCACAGGAACGTGCGGACCCGCTGGCCATGGCTGGGTGCATTCCTCCTTATACGATCCCGCACCTGGTGGTTGAGCATGTGCCTGTGGCGATCCCGCTTTCGACCGGGCGACTGCGCGGCAATGCCGCCGCGCTTGGCTGCTTCATGATCGAGACGTTCGTCGATGAACTGGCGGCGCGCTCGGGCCGCGAAGGGCTCTCTTACCGGATGGCGATGCTGGGGCAGGACATCCGCCTTGCCAACTGCCTGCAACGCGCCGCGACTCTGGCGGAATGGAGTGGCGGTCGGGGCGGTTCGGGCCAGGGGCTGGCCTGCCACCGCATGACGCTGAATGAGCGCGAAGGGCGGATCGCCCTGGTCGCATCGGCTCGCCGCGATGAGCGCGGCATCCGGGTCGACAAGCTGACCGCTGTGCTGGACATCGGGCGCATCGTGAACCTGGATATCGCGCGCCAGCAGGTGGAGGGCGGGCTGCTGTTTGGCCTGGGTCTCGCTCGGGGACAGACCACGGCCTTTGCCGATGGCCTGCCGCTGTCGGGACGGCTTGGCCAGCTGGGCCTGCCGCTGCTGGCCGACTGCCCGGAAATCGACATTGAGTTCATCGAAAGCGATGCGCCGCCGTTCGATCCGGGCGAACTGGGTGTGGCCGTAGCCGCCCCGGCCATTGCCAATGCGCTCTTCTCAGCAGGTGGCACCCGGATGCACACCTTGCCGCTTACCGGAGAACTTGGATGAACCTGCCTGCTGGCCACCCGCCTGTCGCCCAGCCGCGCGTTGGCGTGCTGTTGGTCAACCTTGGCACGCCCGATGCGCCAACGCCCAAGGCGGTGCGCCGCTATCTCAAGGAATTTCTGTCCGATCCACGGGTGGTGGAGATTCCCAAGCCGGTCTGGTGGTTGATCCTCAACGGGATCATTCTCAATGTCCGGCCGAAGAAGTCGGCCCATGCTTATGCTCAGGTCTGGGGGCCAGGCGGCTCGCCGCTGGCGACGATCACCAAGGCCCAGGCCGAAGCGCTGCAAGGCCAGCTTGGCAACAGCATTATGGTCCGCTGGGGGATGCGTTATGGCAATCCGGCGATGGGCACGGTCCTGGCCGAGATGAAGGCGGCGGGCTGCGAACGGATCCTCGTTGCGCCGCTATACCCGCAATATGCTGGCGCAACGACGGCCACAGTGATCGATGAACTGGGCCGGCAACTGGCCGCGATGCGCTGGCAGCCCAGCACCCGGACCCTGCCGCCCTACTATGACGATCCGCTCCACGTGGCTGCGCTGCGGGACGATCTCGCGCGTCAATTGCGGGCGCTGCCGTTCATCCCCGAAGTGCTGCTGCTCTCGTTCCACGGAATGCCCGACCGGACGCTGCACCTGGGCGATCCCTATCATTGCCAGTGCCGCAAGACCGCCCGGCTGCTGGGCGAAGCGCTGCGGGCGGACTTTCCGGAACTGCGGGTCGAAACCAGCTTCCAGTCGCGCTTCGGCCGCGCAAAGTGGCTGGAACCCTATACCGAAGAGACGCTGACCGCGCTCGCCACGGGCGGTGTCAGGCGGCTGGCGATCGCAGCGCCGGGGTTTTCGGCCGATTGCCTTGAAACCCGCGAGGAGCTGGCAATCCGCGGGCGCGAAGTGTTCGAGGAGGCCGGGGGACTTGATTTTGCGGCGCTCGACTGCCTCAATACGTCGTCAGCGGGGATGGCTATGCTCGAGGCGCTGGTGCGGCGCGAGCTTGGGGGATGGATTTAATCGTTCGATTAAGTTACATCAGTGTAAGTAAATCCAGAAGGATATCCCATGGCGACGCTTGCCCCCGAAGCACCCAAGTTCACACATTGGTCCGAGGCCCAGCCCAAAGATGCGCTCGCGCATCTCCCGGGCGAGGATGGCTGGCCGATCCTAGGCAACACGTTGCAGTTGCTGGCGGACCCCTCCGGTTTCGGCAACCGGATGCGCGCCAAGTATGGTGACATCTATCGCAACAACAGCTTTGGACGGCGCGGCGTCGTCATGTTCGGCGCTGAGGCAAACGAGCTGGTGCTGTTCGATCGTGACAAGATCTTCTCGTCCGAGCAGGGCTGGGGTCCGGTGCTCGACCTGCTGTTCCCGCGCGGGCTGATGCTGCTCGATTTCGATCACCACCGCGCCGATCGCCGGGCTCTGTCGATCGCTTTCAAGCCAGGGCCAATGCGGCACTATTCGGATGCGCTCAATCGCGGCATTGCCAACCGCGTGGAAGAATGGCGCGGGCAGGAAATCCTGTTCTATCCGGCGATCAAGCAGCTCACGCTGGACCTGGCGGCGGACAGCTTCCTGGGTGTGCCGCTGGGGCCGGAAGCCGATGCAATCAACAAGGCCTTCGTCGACATGGTCCAGGCCTCGATCGGCGTGGTGCGCAAGCCCTTGCCGTTCACCGCGATGGGCCGGGGCGTGGCGGGCCGCAAGTTCCTGCTCGATTACTTCACCCGCGAAACCTTGAAGCGGCGCGAAGCTGGCGGCGGGCAGGACATGTTCAGCCAGTTTGCGACCGCCACGCGCGAGGATGGCTCGCTGCTGCCGGTCGATGAAGTGGTCGATCACATGATCTTCCTGATGATGGCCGCGCATGACACGATCACCAGTTCGGCCACTTCGCTGGTCTGGTTGCTGGCGAAGAATCCGGAATGGCAGGGCAAGCTGCGCACCGAGATCCTGGCCGTCACCGGCGGCGAAGGGCGTTCGTTGGCCTACGACGATCTCGGCAAGCTGGAGCTGGTCGAGATGGCCTTCAAGGAATCGCTGCGGCTGATCCCGCCGGTGCCATCGCTGCCGCGCCGTGCACTCAAGGACTTCACCTTCAAGGGCGTGCGCGTGCCTGCCGGCACTCCGGTCGGGATCAGCCCGGCGGCGGTGCACATGGAAGAAGCGCACTGGCCTGAACCAGCGAAGTTCGATCCGCTGCGCTTCACGCCCGAACAGGTCGCGGGACGGCACAAATACGCCTGGGTTCCCTTCGGCGGCGGCGCGCATATGTGCCTGGGGCTGCACTTTGCCTACATGCAGGTGAAGATCCTGATGGCCCACTTGCTGAGCCGCTACCAGATCGAGATCGCGCCCGGTTACGAGCCGGAATGGCAGCCTTGGCCAATCCCCAAGCCCAAGGACGGGCTGAAGGTGACATTCAAGCCGCTTTAATCCTCCAGTCGCTGAAGGATCGGGCAATCTGGCCGGTCATCGCCGTGGCATTGCTCGGCCAGGGCCAGCAGGGTTTGCCGCATGGCTGCAAGGGCCTCGGCCTTGCGTCCCAGCTCTCCGGCATGGGCCAGCGCGAGGCTGCGAACCTCGCCGCTGGACCGCTTCTGGTCTGACCATAGCGCCAGCAGCTTTGCGATCTCGCCGATTGCGAAGCCGAGATCCCGGGCATTGGCGATGAAGCGCAGACGGTGGACATCGGCTGCGCTGTAATCGCGATAACCGCTATCACGCCGGGCGGCGCTGGGGATCAGCCCGATCTCCTCGTAATGGCGGATCATCCGCTGCGAAACGCCGCTGGCCCGCGCGGCAGCCCCGATGTTCACAACCGAACCCGGTTGAGCCGCAGCGCATTGGTGACCACGCTGACCGAGGACAGCGCCATCGCCGCCGCAGCGATGATCGGGGAAAGCAGCAGTCCGAACACCGGGTACAGCAGACCGGCAGCGACCGGGACACCCGCCGCGTTGTAGACAAAGGCAAAGATCAGGTTCTGCCTGATGTTTGCCATCGTCGCCTGGCTGAGCCGCCGGGCCCGGACTATCCCGCCCAGATCACCCTTCAGCAGGGTGACGCCGGCGCTCTCGATCGCGATGTCGGAGCCGGTGCTCATAGCGATGCCCACATCGGCGGCGGCCAGTGCCGGTGCATCGTTCACGCCGTCGCCCGCCATGGCGACGACCCGGCCCTCGGTGCGCAGGCGCGCAACCACCGCCGCCTTCTCATCCGGCAACACTTCGGCCTCGACTTCGCTGATCCCCAGCCGTGCCGCGATGGCCTGGGCCGTTGTCCGGTTGTCGCCGGTCAGCATCACGATCCTGATGCCTTCCGCTTGAAGTGCCGCAAGTGCCGCGGAAGTTGTCGACTTGATCGGATCGGCGATTGCAATGATCCCCGCCGCGCTGCCATCGATCCCGACGAAGATGGCTGTCGCGCCGTCGCGGCGGTGCTGTTCTGCCGCAGCGGTAAAGCTTTCCGTCGCCACGCCCTGATCATGCAGGAAACTGGCATTGCCAAGCACGATCCGCTGGCCTTCGGCTGTCCCCAGCGCGCCTCTGCCGGTGGGCGAATCGAATTCACTGACCTCGGGCAGGGCCATGCTTCGCAGCCGCGCTGCGGCTACAACTGCTTGCGCCAGCGGATGCTCGGAAGCGCGCTCGACCGCGGCGGCCAGCCGCAGCAACTGCTCCTCGCCCTGGCCCGGTGCCGTGACGATCGCGGTGACGACCGGATGGCCTTCGGTCAGCGTACCCGTCTTGTCGACGACCAGCGTGTCGACTTTTTCCAGTCGTTCGAGCGCTTCGGCATTGCGGATCAGTACGCCTTCGCTGGCCCCGCGCCCGACCCCGACCATGATCGACAGGGGCGTGGCCAGGCCAAGAGCGCAGGGGCAGGCAATGATCAGCACGGCCACTGCCGCCACCAGCCCATGGGCAAAGCGCGGTTCAGGCCCCCATACAGACCAGCCGAGGAAGGACAGCGCGGCGATCGCGATCACGGCAGGCACGAACCAGCCAGCGACCCGATCTGCCATCCGCTGGATCGGTGCGCGGGACCGCTGTGCCTCGGCCACCATCTGCACGATCCGCGCCAGCATTGTATCGCGGCCGACCTTGGTGGCGACCACCACCAGCGCGCCGGTCTGGTTCAGCGTGCCGCCAATGACGCTATCGCCTTTTGCCTTGGCAACCGGCATGGCTTCGCCCGTGATCATGGCTTCATCGAGCGTCGAGTTGCCGTCCTCGACCGCACCATCGATCGGCACCTGTTCGCCCGGACGGACCCGCAGCCGGTCGCCGACCATGATCTGCTCAACCGGAACTTCCTCGTCCACGCCGCCGGGCAGCATGCGCCGTGCGGTCTTCGGGGCCAGGTTCAGCAGTGCCTTGATCGCGCCAGAGGTCCGCTCGCGGGCGCGCAGTTCCAGCACCTGCCCCAGCAGGACAAGGACCGTGATGACCGCAGCCGCCTCGAAATAGACCGCGACAGTCCCGTCGGCGGTACGGAAGGCCGGGGGGAACAGTCCGGGTGCCAAGGCGCCGACCACGCTGTAGACCCAAGCCACGCCGGTACCCATGGCGATCAGCGTGAACATGTTGAGGTTGCGCGTGCGAAGCGAAGCCCAGCCCCGCGCAAAGAACGGCCAGCCGACCCACAGCACGACCGGCGTCGCCAGCACCAGCTGGATCCGGATCGAGCGCTCCAGTGGCACCATGTGGTGCAGGGCGGGGAACAGGTGGCCGCCCATTTCAAGCACGATGACGGGCAGGCTCAGTACAAGACCGATCCAGAAGCGCCGCGTCATGTCGGCCAGTTCAGGGCTTGGCCCGCTGTCAGCCGACACCAGTTCCGGCTCGAGCGCCATGCCGCAGATCGGGCAGGGTCCCGGATGGTCCTGCCGGATTTCCGGATGCATCGGGCAGGTCCACATCGTCCCTTCCGGCACGGCCGCTTCCGGTTGCGGCGCAAGATAGCGCTGCGGATCGGCGATGAACTTGGTCCGGCACCCGGCGCTGCAGAAATGGAACTCGTGCCCGCCATGCTCGGCGTGGTGCGGCGTGGCATGCGGATCGACCGTCATCCCGCAAACTGGGTCGTGAGCGGTGTGTGTGTCACCGCCCCCTAAGTGCGGGACCTGTCGCGCTTGCCGGTCTTCTGGCTGCGTCATGTGAATCGACTCCTGCGATGACGCTGTACCGTTTGGACCTTCACATCATGTCAAGGTCAAGGCGGTTTCGACAGGAGCCAGCTTCAGCGTCAGCGCTAGTCCTTCTGCAGATACTTAACCGGATCGAGCGCCACGCGGTTGCGGCGAACTTCGAAGTGGAGCTGAGGCTCGGTGGCGAGCCCGCTCGTGCCGACCAGCCCGATCCGCTCGCCCGCCTTGACCTTGTCACCATCCTTGACGGTGATCCGGTCAAGGAAGGAGTAGGTTGTGGTCCAGCGGCTGCCGTGGTGCACGATCACCGTCAGGCCATATTCTTTCGGTCCCTGAGCGGCGTAGATCACCGTTCCGGCGGCAGCCGCGCGGGCGGCAGTGCCCTTTGCCGCCGGGATGTCGATCCCGTCATGAAAGGCCTTGTCGCCGCCTCGTGCCGCGAAGGGGCGGCGGATCTCACCCTTGACCGGCCAGCCAAAACTGGCGGGCGGCTGGGTGGACGATTTTGGTGCGCCCGGCGCGGGGCCGGGATCGGGGGCGGCCCTGGGGCTGGCCGCCGGAGCGGGAGCGGCGGCGACCGGCGGTGCCTTGGCAATGGTCGGGATCACCAGCTGCTGGCCTTTTTTGACCGGCTTTTTCGGATCAAGGCCGTTGGCCGCGGCAATGGCGGACCAGGTCACGCCATGGTCAAGCGCGATGCCGAGGCCCGTCTCATCCTCACCTACCGTGTGGGTGCGGCGGCGCGGGATCACCAGCTTTTGCCCGGCGCGGACTGTGAAGGGCGATTTGAGGCCGTTGGCCTCGATGATCAGCACGCGGGGCACTTCGACCCGGTTGGCGATCCCGCCCAGCGTTTCGCCGGCCTTCACGACATATTCGGTGGCGATCTTTGGGTCGTCTTCCGCCAGCAGCGGCGCGGCAACCGCCGCAAGCAGGGCCAGCGCGAAACCGGCCCGCTGCATCAGGTGTACCGCGCGGCCAGCGCCGCCAGCGACGCATCGTGGGTCAGGTCAAGCTGCAAGGGGGTCACCGCCACAAAACCATCCTGGATTGCCTCAAGATCGGTCGCATGACCGGGGGTATGTTCTATCCCATCAAGACCAAACCAGAAATAGCGGTAGCCGCGCGGGTCCACACCTTCGACCACGGTGCCGCGCGAATAGTCATGGAAGCCCTGCCGAACGACGCGGATGCCCTGAACCTGATCCGCCGGAAGCGCGGGGAAGTTGACGTTTACCAGGGTGCGGGGCGGCAAGGGCAGGTCGAGCAGTGGCGCGATGGCCTTGGCGCCCCAGGCCTCGGCCGCGCCGAACGGCACGGCATCACCCATGCCCTCGCTGGCATAGACCTGGCTCAGCGCGATCGAGCGGATGCCGGCCAATGCGCCTTCGATGGCGGCTGAGACCGTGCCTGAATAGGTTACGTCATCACCCAGGTTGGCCCCGCGGTTGACGCCCGACAGGATCAGGTCGGGCGCGGCCGGCATAACCTCGCGCAGGCCCATCATCACCGCATCGGTTGGCGTGCCTGACACCGAAAAGCGCCGTTCGTCATGCTGGCGCAGCCGCACCGGGCGTGAGAGGGTCAACGAGTGGCCCGCCCCCGATTGCTCCTCGGCCGGGGCGACGATCCAGATATCGTCCGAGAACTGGCGCGCGATGGCCTCCAGCACGGTCAGGCCGGGGGCGAAGATGCCGTCGTCGTTGGTCAGGAGGATGCGCATCAGGCCATTTCTATCCTTAAAGGGGCGCCAACCGGTCGATTCCGCCCATGTAGGGCTTGAGTGCGGCCGGCACTTCGACCGAGCCATCCTCCTGCTGGTAATTCTCCAGCACCGCCACCAGCGTGCGGCCAACTGCCAGGCCCGAGCCGTTCAGCGTGTGGACGAATTCGGGCTTGGCCTTTTCTTCGGCGCGGAAGCGGGCGTTCATCCGCCGCGCCTGGAAATCGCCGCAGTTGGAGATCGAGCTGATCTCGCGGTAGGCATCCTGTCCGGGCAGCCAGACCTCAAGGTCAAAAGTCTTCCTTGCGGTAAAACCCATGTCCCCGGCGCAGAGCAGGACCTTGCGGTACGGCAGATCC
This sequence comes from Sphingomonadaceae bacterium, assembly GCA_009926135.1. Classification (GTDB taxonomy): domain Bacteria; phylum Pseudomonadota; class Alphaproteobacteria; order Sphingomonadales; family Sphingomonadaceae; genus Novosphingobium. The sequence continues at coordinate 42,462 of RFPL01000005.1, read as the reverse complement.
AGCGCCTGCAGGATCGATTCCGCCGCCGCAGTCATCCGCTCATGCTCGGCCTCGGACTGGTCGGGCGCGCAGATCGTGACCAGCTCGACCTTCTCGAACTGGTGCTGGCGGATATAGCCGCGGGTATCCTTGCCCGCGGCGCCGGCTTCGCTGCGGAAGCACGGGGTCAGCGCGGTTAGGCGCAATGGCAGGTTTGCGCCGTCCAGAATCTGTTCGCGCACCGAATTGGTCAGCGACACTTCCGCCGTCGGGATCAGCCAGCGCCCGTCGGTGGTCTGGAAATTATCCTCGGCAAACTTGGGCAACTGGCCGGTGCCGAACAGCGATTCCTCGCGTACCAGCAGCGGGGTGGCGCATTCGATATGGCCGTTGTCGATGGTCTGGCGGTCCAGCATGAACTGGCCCAGCGCTCGCTGCAGCCGCGCCATCTGTCCGCGCAGGAACGTGAAGCGCGCGCCGGAGATTGCCGCACCGGTCTCAAAGTCGAGGCCAAGCGCCGGGCCCAGGTCGGCATGTTCCTTCGGCGTGAAGCTGAACGTTCGCGGCGTACCCCAGCGGCCAACCTCGATGTTCTGCGTCTCGTCCGCGCCATCGGGCACGGCTGGGTCGGGCAGGTTGGGATAGGCCGCGAGTGCTTCCTGCAGGCTGCCCGAAAGTTCCCGGTCCTCCTGCTCAAGTGCGGGCAGGGTGTTTTTGACCTCGGCCACTTCGGCCTTGAGCCGTTCCGCTTCATCCTTGTCGCCGCGTCCCATCGCTGCACCGATCAGCTTGGAGGCTTCGTTGCGGCGGTTCTGCGCGTCCTGCATGGCAGTGGCGACTGCGCGGCGGGCGGTATCGAGCGCCAGGATCGAGCTCGAGACAGGCGCAACCCCCCGGCGGGCGAGGGCGGCATCGAAAGCGGCGGGATCGTCGCGGATCAGGCGGATATCATGCATAGCGCAGGCGCTATGCCGCTTGCCCCGCCGCTACGCAAGGTGGCGCTACTTTGCCTTGCAGGTGTTGATCCCGAACAGCGAATAGGCCGGGCAGGTGCGCAGGAACCCGGTGACTAGCGGAATCACGCCCAGCCAGCCCCACGGGGTCTTGGGTCCGATAAAGACCAGCGCGATCAGCACGAGGCCAAGGACGATGCGAAGCAGCCGGTCAGTGCTGCCGACGTTGGTGGTGAACATGGCTCATCCCTCCATTGCGAGGCGATAGCACTGCCGCACCGTACAACAGGATGCATTGACCGGGATCAACGGCGGTTGTGTCCGAAGCGCCGGGGGCGGGACGGACCGAGGCTGGGACACCGTCCGCGCGGGGGGAGAGAGCATTCGCGATGCTGCCGACCGGGACATTGCGGAAGTTTAATCTAACGCTCATCCTGCGGTTCGGCGCGAGTGCGTAGTACGGCTGTCGACGGCTCGCGGCGCTCCTTGTAGAGTAGCCCCTTAACGCACTGGTAAAGCCGCGGGTCGTCACCCCTGTCTCCTGCTAGGTAGCGATGGTGCGGCCTGTTTTCTTCGATGCATCGGGCCGCCGGCAAATCTGGCTCAAGCGATTGACGCTGCTGGTGCTGGGAGCCCTGGCGCTCGCTTGCGCTGCTTTCGCCTCCACGGTGATCACGGTCCCCGCCCCATTGCCATTACCGATCGCTTACGAGCGCATGTCGCCGCTCCCGTTCCGGACGCAGGTCAGCCGGATCAAGCACAAGGTGCTCAAGCTAATTGGCGCGCGGCCAGCGTTGAACACCACCCGGTCCAGTCGCCCGCTCACCGTCGCCTTCTATACCTCGTGGTCGGACAACAGTGCCCAGACCCTGGCGCGCCATATCAACCAGGTGGATTGGGTTGCCCCGACTCTCTTCACGCTCGATCGGAGCGGTCGCCTGGTAACCTCAGACGATGGCCCGCTCCGCCGAGTGATGAACGGAAGCCTGCATCGCCCGCTGGTGGTCCCGGTGGTGCAGAATATTCGGGGTGGCATCTGGGACGGGGCAGGGGTCAGCGCGGTGCTTCGCGATGGCCACAAGCGGGCGGCGTTGATCGCGCAGATCTCAGCCGCGCTAGACCGCAGCGGCGATGACGGGGTCATCTATGACTTCGAGAGCCTGACCCCGGCAGCAATGGCCGACCTGGTCAAGCTGGTAGCGGAAACGCGCAGGGCCTTCGCTCCGCAGCACCGGGTCGTGAGCGTGACAATGCCGATCGACGATCCGCATTGGCCTGCGCGCGACCTGGCGCGGGCTGCCGATCGGCTGATCCTGATGGCCTACGACGAACACTGGCAAGGCGGGGTTCCGGGACCGATTGCCTCGAAAACCTGGCTTGCCCGCCAACTGGGGCTGACCCTGACCGGGGTGGAGCGGTCGCATATCATCGTTGCCCTCGGCAACTATGCCTATGATTGGCACAACGGACGCGCCGATAGCCTGACAGTCGAAGAAGCCTGGCTCGCGGCCCGCGACAGCGGCGCAAAGCCGGTCTTCGACAAGCAGAGCGGGAACCTCGGCCTCTCCTATGCCGAGGATGGCAAGCGGCACGATATCTGGCTGCTCGATGCGGCGACGGCGTGGAACCAGATGCAGTTACTGACGCGCCTCGGCTTGTCGAACATCGCGCTGTGGCGCCTTGGCTCGGAAGACCCTGGCTTCTGGACGGCGCTCAAGACCTGGCGGGAAGGGCGCGGCCGACCTGCACTCGAGCAGATCAGCCATGATGCCACGGTGGATGTCGAGGGGCAGGGGGAAATCCTGCGCGTTGCTGAAGTACCGCACGCCGGCCAGCGGAGCGTGACCTTCAGCGGCACAGGGGCAGCCGAGATCGTTTCTGAAAGCTATGATCAGCTGCCCTCGCCTTACGTTGTCCAGCGCACAGGTGCGCGCGATCACCTGGTCAGCCTCACCTTTGACGATGGCCCGGATTCAGTCTGGACTCCGCGCATCCTGTCGGTTCTTGAGCGCTACCACGTTCCCGCCACCTTCTTCGTCATCGGTGAAAATGGAGTGCAGAACGGCGGGCTGCTCAAGCGCATCGTCGCCGATGGTGATGAGATCGGCAACCACAGCTACACCCACCCCAACATGGCTGAAGAAGCGACGCTGGGTATCCAGCTTGAGCTGAACGCAACGCAGCGGCTGGTTGAGGCCTGGACCGGTCGCTCCACCCGGCTGTTCCGCGCCCCTTACTTCGGCGATGCCGAGCCGACCACAGCCGACGAGCTTGGCCCGGCCTTGGTTGCACAGCAGCACGGCTACACGGTTGTTGGACTGCACGTCGATCCGGCGGACTGGAAGACGCCCGGGGCACCGGAAATTGCGCGGCGCGCCATCGAGCAGGTCACCCACCCGGCTGCCGACCGCTCAGCCAACGTGATCCTGCTCCACGATGGCGGCGGCGACCGCGCTCAGACGGTTGCCGCGCTGCCAGCAATCATCACCGGCCTGCAAGGCGCTGGCTATCGCTTTGTGCCGGCTTCAACATTGGCGGGGCTCAGTCGGGACACGGTGATGCCCCGCGTGACGGGCACGGACTTGTTAGCGGTTCAGGCCGATGTCGCAGCGTTCTCGCTGCTAAGTGGAATAGGCCAGGCCTTGAACTGGATATTCTTCCTCGCCATCGCGCTGGGCATGGTGCGGGCCATCGGCCTGACCGTGCTGGCGGCCCGCCCCCTGCAAAGCCCGCCCGGGGACCAGCCGGCATTGCAGCATGATCAGGCGGAGCTCGTCTCAGTCATCATTCCGGCGTTTAACGAAGAGCGTGTCATCGAAGCCTCGATCCGCCGCATTCTGGAGAGCGACTGGCCCAATATTGAGGTCATTGTGGCCGACGATGGATCCCAGGACAGCACCAGTGCAATCGTCTCTGCGATGTTTGGCGAAGACCCGCGCGTGCGGCTGATGACGCTGGTCAATGGCGGCAAGGCATCGGCCCTCAATCGCGCCCTGAAGCAGGCGCAGGGCTCGATCATCGTCGCGCTGGACGCCGACACGCAGTTCGAGCGGAGCTGCATCGGACGGCTGGTCCGCTGGTTCGCCGATCCCGAGATTGGTGCTGTCGCCGGTAACGCCAAGGTCGGCAACCGGGTCAATCTGGTCACCCGGTGGCAGGCAGTCGAATACGTCACGGCCCAGAATATCGAACGGCGCGCGTTGACTCGGTTCGATGCCATCATGGTCGTGCCCGGCGCGGTCGGTGCGTGGCGAAGAGCGGCCCTGGACATGGTGGGCGGCTATCCGGAAGACACGCTGGCCGAAGACCAGGACCTGACCATTGCAGTGCAACGTTGCGGCTGGAAGGTTGCCTACGACGAAGAGGCCGTTGCCTGGACCGAGGCACCAGAGACTTTCGCCGCGCTTGCCAAGCAGCGCTTCCGCTGGTCGTTCGGAACACTCCAATGCCTGTGGAAGCACCGCCGCGTCCTGCGCGAGGGGCATCCATCCGGTCTGGCGCTGGTCGGCATACCGCAGGCGTGGCTTTTCCAGATCGTCTTTGCAGTAGTTTCGCCACTGATCGATCTTGCCTTGCTTGGTTCAATCGCCGGTACGGTCCTGCGGGTCTTCCAGCATGGCTGGGCGCAGACGCAGACCGACGTCCTGCGGATGGGGGCTTACTGGCTGGCCTTCACTGCAGTCGATGCGATTTGCGGCTGGTTTGCCTACCGGCTGGACGTCCGGGAACGGCGTTTCCCGGTCGGCCTCTTGCTGGCACAGCGGTTCATCTATCGTCAGCTCATGTACTGGGTGGTCTTGAAGGCTGTGACTGCGGCCTTGGGGGGGCTGGGGATCGGCTGGGGCAAGCTGGACCGCACCGGCCGGGTCTCCGCCCCCGGATCAGGCGACGGGCATCACAATCCGGGCGAGCAGGCCGTTGCCCCCGGTGCCGGATAGCAGTTCCAAGCGGCCGTCGTGCAGCTTTGCTACAGCGGTTACGACCGCCAGGCCAAGCCCCGCGCCCGGCCGGGTTCGGGCATTATCGAGGCGGGCGTGCGCGATCTGCGCCGTCTCCCGATCGGCTTCTGCTATTCCGGGGCCATCGTCGGCCACCCACAGCATTGCCTCGCTGGGGCCGGACGATGTGCCGACTATGATCGTCCTGCCACCGTACTTCAGCGCGTTGTCGATCAGGTTCGACAAGGCCCGCGCAAGGAGTTCCCGGTCGGCCAGGGCCGTGGCAGAGGTCAACTGACGCTCCAGGCGAATGCCGGCCTGTTCGGCCAGTGGCTCATACAGGTCCGCGAGATCGTCGGCGACCTCGGCCAGATCCAGCACAACACGGCGGTCGGCCAGTGTGCCGGTTTCCAGTCGCGATAGTTCCAGGGCATCTGCCAGCATGGTCTCCAAGCTTTCCGCGTCGGTCCGGGCCAGCAGCAGCGCCTCAAGGCTCTCGCCAGCCGGGATCGTTTCGAGAGCGTGGTCAATGGAGGCCCGCAGACGGGCTACCGGAGAGCGCAGATCGTGCGCGAGGCTGGACGACAGCGATTTCAACTGGCCGACCAGGCGATCGATCCGCTCGGCCATGGCATTGATTTGCGCGCGCAGGAGATCGAAGCCATCGCCATGGCTATCGTGGGGCAAGCGGGCCGCAAAGTCACCGCGGCCAAGGGCTTCCGCCGTTTCCGCGATGGCATGGGTGCGGCGGCTGATGATGTATCCAAGCGTTAATGCTCCAAGCAGGGCCAGCGCTCCGGTCAGGACAACAGTCAGCGTTATCGCCTCTGCAAAAGCGGTATCGAAGCTGCGGTCGGGGGCGGACACTGCACCAACGGTCAGGCGGGTTCCGTCTGCAAGAACCATTGTCTGCGCCAGGGCATTCAACGCCTCGCCCCGGGGGTCTTGCCAGACCCTTGTGGCGACTGGACGGATCCCGGGCTCAAGTGTCCCCACGCGCGCAACGTGGCTGCGCACATTCATGCCACCGGGCAAGGCCGCTTCGGCAAACAGCGCGGGGTCGGCCAGGCTACCCCCGGTTCCAGCGATCGCCCGCTCCAGTGCGGGGCTGCCCTCGTTGTAATAGATCGCCAGCAAATCGTCCCTCAGATCAATGACCTGACTGGTTCTGTCCGCCTCGATCACGCCCAGCATCTGCGTATAAAGCAAGGCGATCGCGGCCGCGCTCGAGAGGAGCTGGAGTGCAAAAATCCCCATCACGAGACGCGCGACTGTGGACGAGAGAATCCGCCGCATTGTCAGTCGGCCGCCAATCGGTAGCCAGCCCCGCGCACCGTGTGAAGCAGCGGCAGCTCATCGGGTTCAGACTCGATCTTGCGGCGCAGTCGACTGACGTGGACATCAATCACATTGGTGCCCGGATCGAAGTGATAGTCCCAGACTGCCTCCAGCAGCATGGTGCGGGTCACAACCTCGCCAGTCCGCAGCATGAAGTACTCGAGCAGCCGGAATTCACGGGGCTGCAGTACAATCTTTCGTTTGCCCCTGCGGACCTGTCGCGTGAGTCGATCGAGCTCAAGGTCGCCGCAGCGCAATACGGAGCTCTCGACGCTGCCAGCCGGGCTGCGACGCCGCAGTAGGGCTTGGGTCCGCGCCAGCAGTTCGGCAAAGGAGAATGGCTTGGCCAGATAGTCATCCGCACCGGCGACCAGGCCATCGACGCGGCTATCGGTATCGCCCAGGGCGGACAGGATCAGTACCGGCGTTGCAAGTCCTGCAGCCCGGATGGCCTTCAGCACCGCCATTCCATCCAACCCGGGCAGCATCCGGTCGAGAATCACCAGGTCGAAATCGCTGTCCGTGGCCAGGAACAGGCCGTCGCGCCCATTGGCTGCGCGGTCGACTGTGTACGATTGCTCTGACAGTCCATTGGCGATGTAGTCCGCCAAGCGATCGTCGTCTTCGATCAGCAATATCCGTCCTGCCATCTGCGATCTTCCCGGTGCTAGATGACACTCTGTTAATGTGATCCCCACCTTGGTGATAGGGGGCTGGCGGCATAGGGTGGCCATGACTCGGCTTGCCCGAAAATCCTGCCTGGTGATCGCTTGCCTCCTCGGACTGCTAGCCGTGGCGATGGCGGTGGGCGGATACTTCGACCGGATCGCCATGTTCTGGCGCGAGCCTGCCCGAATGACGGGTGGCCAGAAGTCAGACCTCGCAATTGTTTACTGGTCTGGCGACATGGGCACGCGGGTGGGCCTCGGCAGCAAGCTTTTGCCGGCTTTGACCGCGCGGGGCATCCCGGTCCTGGCGGTGACCTCTCCCGCCTTGTTCCGGACGCCACGGGACCGCACATTTGTCGACAGCCAGGTTGTGCAGTCGGTCCGCCTCGCCCTGGCTCGGCACGGAATCCGCCGCGTTGCGGTTGTCGGCGATTCGTTTGGTGCGGATGTGCTTGGAGCGGGGCTCGGCCAGCTTCCGCCCGAGCTGCGCAAGCGGGTTACTTCTGTTGTCCTGATCGTCCCCGCGAACGCGATCTACTTCGCGGCAAATCCGATCGGCGTGTTCTACCGGGGGCCGGTGGCGGCGGACCCGGAACGGACCCTCCCGCTACTGCACGGGCTCGCCGTGACCTGCATCTACGGAACGCGCGAAGCTGACAGTCTGTGCCGGGAACCAGTGATGGCAGGGACCCGGCGCGTCGCGATCCATGACGGGCACATGATGCTGGCGCGGAGCGATGAAGCGATCGGCGCGGTCGTCGATGGCGTCATGAATCCTCCCCCAGATTTCCGGTGACAGCATGATCCGACCAAAAAGCAGAAGCGGGATTGCAGTTCCCTTCATTGCGGCACTGCTGCTTGTTCTGGCCGTGCCAGTCCCGGCGGTCGGTGCGCCGCCGTCCGGCGGGGGCGGCAGCGATCCGCCGCTGTTCGGCCTGTGGCGCAACCCGGCCGGTAGCGTCACGATCCGGATCAATGGGTGTGGTGACCAGGTCTGCGGGACAGTGATCGCTGCCAATACCGAGGCGACGACGGATGCTCGGGACGCCGGATATCAGAACCTAGAAGGCATGACACTGATGCGCGGCAGTCTGGCTCCGCACAGCCGAATCTGGCGGGGAACGGTGCTGGTCCCGGATCTTGGCCGCAGCTTCGCTGCCCATATCGAGCTGACGGACCCGATTCACGCCAAGATAACCGGCTGCGTCTGGCGAGGCCTGCTATGCCGAAGCCAGACCTGGAGGCGGGTGTGAAGATCGCGCGAGGCATGGCCATGCGCATCGCCAGTCTACGCCGCTGGCAGCGACCTGCAATGGTCGTATTGCCCTTGCTGGCACTGGTGCTGACCGCTTCGTTTGCCGTTCCCAAGCTGCTCGCGTCGCTCAAGGGCGGAGAGGTCTTCGCGATTCTGAAGCACATGCCCCTTGGCAAGATCCTTGCCGCATTGCTGCTGACGGCGATCAGCCACGGCTTGCTGAGCGTGCAGGAAGTTCTCGGCCTTCGCGCGCTGGGGCACCGGGTCAGATGGCGAACTGCTGCGCGCGGTGCCTTTACCAGCTATGCCCTGAGCCACAATCTCGGCCTTGCCCCGGTAACGGGCGGCTCCGCGCGCCTGCATATCTACACCCGGAACGGTGTCCCGGCGAGCGATGTGGCAAGGCTGATCGTTGTTACAGGTTGTGCGTTCTGGGCGGGGATCCTGATGATTGCGGGGGCGGCCATGCTCCTTTTGCATCAGCCGTTGTTGATCGCCGGACTCCCCTTGGGCACCCTGGCGGCGCGGCTTGCCGGCGCCGCGATCCTGGTTACTGTCGCGGGACTGGCCCTGCTGGTCATGTTCCAGCCAGCTGCCGAGCCGAACTGGTTGCGGCGAATGATCTCGCTGCGCGATACGTCGGTCGTTCCGATCATGATTGCCATTGCGGCTGTGGACCTCTGCTGCGCAGCTGCGGCACTTTCCGCCTTGATCCCGGGCATTGACTGGGCCGATCCCACCCTGATCCTCGTATATGCGCTGGCACTTGTTGCCACGCTGGTGACCCATGTGCCGGGCGGTATCGGGGTGTTCGAAGGTGTCCTGCTGGCCGGGCTCCCTGTTCATGGGCCGACGCTGCTTGCGGCCCTGCTGGCCTACCGGGTCATTTACTATCTGCTCCCGCTCGCAGCGGCGGTGTCACTCAATGCGGTAATCGAACTCCCGCGACTGCGGGTCAGTGCTGCGCCGGTTCTGGCGACGATCCGCACGCTCGGGCTTGCGATGGCACCCGCAGCGGCCGGCGCAATGAGCTTCTTCGGCGGGGCGCTGTTGCTGATGTCGGGCGCACTGCCTGCGATACCGCAGCGCTTGCACGCCATTGCGCAGGTCCTGCCGCTGTTTTTTGTCGAGGCTTCACATCTCCTTGCAAGCTTGATCGGCACGGCCTTGCTCCTGCTGGCCCCGGCCTTGATGGCCCGCTTGACTAGTGGCGCTACGCTGGGCCGGCTGCTTTTCCTGCTGGGGGCGGCGTTCTCCCTCGCCAAAGGTCTAGACGTGGAGGAAGCCGGGGTCATGCTGGCAATGGCCGCATTCATTCAGCTGACGCGGCCCGCCTTCTACCGGCGGACTGCCAACGTTTTCGCCGCGATCAACCGGCCTTGGCTAGTGGCGGCCGTCCTCGCTACGATTGTCAGCACCGCAAGTGGGCTTGCTGCCTACAATGGCACGCATATCCGGGGAGATATGTGGTGGGAGTTCGCGCTTCACGGCGATGCCTCGCGATTTCTCAGGGCCAGTTTTGCAAGCGGCGTGATCCTTTGCGCCGTCTCGCTTGGGCAGATCATTTCGCGCCCCGCTGCGCCGGTAGCGCCAAGTCATCTGGCATCCGCAGTCTACCAGGCTGCAACCCGCTGGCATGGCCGGAGCGATGCCGCGCTGGCTCTGACCGGTGACAAGCTGTTCCTGATCCATCCTGCTGGCGACGCCTTCGTGATGTTCCGGCCGTGCCACCGGACCTGGGTGGTGATGGGTGATCCAGTCGGCAATCCAGCCAGGTGGCCAGAACTGTTGTGGGAGCTCTACCGGCAGTGTGATCGCGCCTTCTGCAGGCTCTGCGTCTACCAGGCGAGCGAAGCCCTGTTGCCACTCATGGTCGAACTGGGCCTCCAGCCAATCAAATATGGCGAGGAAGCCGTGGTTGAACCGAAGCGTTTCGTGTTGAGCGGTCCGGCCATGAAATCCCTTCGCAACAGCCGCATCAGGGCTTCGCGCGACGGGCTGGTATTGCGTATCGTCCCCTCCGCCGAGGTGGGACTTTGGTACGAGCGCGTGAAACAGTTGTCCGACCACTGGCTGGAAGCCAAAGGTCAGACTGAGAAGGGCTTCAGCCTTGGCACCGCCGCTCTCGATTATCTCCGCAACTTCGACCTCGCCGTGGTCTGCCGCGCAATTGCCCCGGAAGAGCCTTTGGCCTTCGCCAACATCTGGGTGTCCGGCGATGGCGAGGAGCTGTCGATTGATCTGATGCGCACTGGTCCGGATGCCCCACCGGGAACCATGGATTTCTTGCTGACGGGGCTGATCGAGCGCGCCGGCGCACTGGGGTGTTCGCGCTTCTGCCTTGGCCTTGCACCGATGTCTGGCATCCGCGGGGGCAGGCTCGCCCCGACCTGGGCCAAGCTCGCCGGCCTGTTGTTTTCAGCCGGCAGCGTTGGCTACAATTTTCGGGGAATGCGGCACTATAAGGAGAAATTCGCACCGCGCTGGCGTCCGCTCTACATCGCACTCCCCAGCGGCCTTGGCGGGATCCTCGCGCTCCTGTCCGTCGTTGAACTGATCCATCGCCGACCACAGCAGGCCAGCGGCATTAGATTCGCTGCCCCTGCACAACATGGCAAAGGCATGGATTAAACCCGTACACGGGCTTTGCTGCATGGGAATTGTTGCATGGAAGAACTTGCTCCCAAGCCTGATCTCGCGGGAAGTGCATCTAAAACCAGTGTTTTAGATGGTGGGCGCGACAGGGATTGAACCTGTGACCCCACCCGTGTGAAGGGTGTGCTCTACCGCTGAGCTACGCGCCCGCCTTCGTGCGGAGCAGCGCACTTAGAAGGGCGAGCGCGAATTGACAAGCGGGTAAAGCCGGATAGAGGCGCATCCATGAGCGAAGAAACCCCAGCAACGCCAGAAGTCACCCCAGTCGCTACTGGTGCTGATGTGCCACCCGATCGCCTTGCGATCAGCCCGCGCAACCCGCACTTCAACCAGGACGTGCTGATGCGCGGCGTGGGCATCCGCTTCAAGGGCGTCGTGCGCACCAATATCGAGGAATATTCGATCTCCGAAGGCTGGGTGCGGGTGCAGGCCGGCAAGACGATGGACCGCAATGGCCAGCCGCTGACGCTCAAGCTTAACGGCCCGGTCGAAGCCTGGTTTGAAGACTTGGGCGATAATCCGCCCGTCGCCAAGGCCTAGATCCCAAGTTCACGCTTGATGATTGCCGCGATCGGATCACCATCGCGGGTGGTAAGCTCGCCCCTGGCGGATGCTTCGGTGCGGGTTTGCTTGAGCTGTTGCAGCTCGCTTTTCTTCGGCTTGACCGGATAGATAAACCCGGCGAGCGGCCACTGGGTAGCACCGAGGGCCTGGCTGGGGCCGTACCAGACGCGCACCGCGCTCCAATCGTTGTCGGGCGATACGTCGATGGCGCGGACATTGTCTTCGATCTGGCCGCGGCGGCCATTGATCGGACTCCAGTTGGCATGACGGATCAGCACCGTGCGCGAATCGATGACCTTGCTGACGGCGGCAACGTGTCCGAGGCGCGAATTGCCGTTGGGGCGAAAGGCCATCACCGCGCCCACCTTGGGCTTGAAGCCGCGGGAATAGCGCCCCGCGGCCTGTTCCCACCAGGTATGGGCATCGCCATAGATCTGGATGCCGGACACGGTGCGCGCATAAGGCACGCATTGCAGGTAGGGCGGCAGGTCATCCACGGCCGCGCCGCCGGCATCGCGATCGTCGATATCGATAGCGCGGGCGTGCACCGGACTGGTGGCCAGGGCGAGCAGCAGTGCCACGGGAAGGAGTGATCGGAGCGAAACCATGACGCTGCTTCTGCGCGATTACGGTTAACGCCGGGCTTCCCGGGAGGGTTAAAGTCGTAGCAAGGATTACGGGTGCTGCTTGCAAATTGCCGCCAGAACAGTCAGGGCTGATCCTGTGAAACTCCCCCAGGTCATTATCATCGGGCGCCCGAATGTCGGCAAGTCCACGCTGTGGAACCGGCTGGTCGGCAAGAAGCTCGCGCTGGTCGACGACCAGCCCGGGGTGACGCGCGATCGCCGGTTTGGCGAGGCGCACCTGTTGGGCCTCGACTTCACCATCGTCGATACCGCCGGGTGGGAGGACGAGGACGAAGCCACCTTGCCGGGCCGGATGCGCCAGCAGACCGAGGCCGCGCTGGTTGGCGCCGACGTGGCGCTGTTCGTGATTGACGCGCGCGCCGGCCTGACCCCGCTGGACGAGGAAATCGGGCGGCACCTGCGCCAATGCGACGTGCCGGTGGTGCTGGTGGCCAACAAGGCTGAAGGCAAGGCCGGGGACCACGGCCTATATGAATCCTTCTCGCTGGGTCTGGGCGATCCCGTGCCGCTCTCGGCCGAGCATGGCCAGGGCATGGCCGATCTGTTCGAGGCGCTACTGCCGCACCTGAATGAGCGGCAGCTGGAAATGGATGCCGAAGCCGCGATTGCCGCCGAGGTTGAGGGCGAAGAGGAGTATGACCCCAAGGCCGTGCTCAAGCTTGCGATTGTCGGGCGGCCCAATGCCGGCAAATCGACCCTGATCAATCGCTTTCTCAAGGAAGACCGCCTCCTGACCGGGCCGGAAGCCGGGATTACCCGCGATTCGATCGCGATCGATTGGGACTGGCATGACCCTGACAGCGGCGAAGTCCGGCCCGTCCGGCTGATCGACACGGCCGGGATGCGCAAGAAGGCGCTGGTCGTCGACAAGCTTGAGAAGATGGCCGTGGCCGATGCCCGCCATGCGATCGACTTTGCCGAGGTGGTCGTGCTGCTGCTCGACGCCACACGCGGGCTGGAGCATCAGGATCTGAAGATTGCCAGCATGGTACTTGAAGAAGGCCGGGCGCTGATGATCGCGATCAACAAGTGGGACATTGCCGAGGATGCCTCTGGCCTGTTCAACGGGATCCGCGGCGCGCTGGAAGACGGGCTGAGCCAGGTCAAGGGCCTGCCACTGCTGGCCGTCTCGGCGCGGACGGGCAAGGGGCTGGACGAGATGGTCCGCGTGGCCTTCGACCTGCGCGACGCCTGGTCAAAGCGCGTGCCGACCGCCGCGCTCAATCGCTGGTTCGACGATGCCCTGGCCAAGAACCCACCGCCCGCGCCGGGTGGCCGCCGGATCAAGCTGCGCTATATCACCCAGGCCAAGACCCGCCCGCCCGGCTTCGTGCTCTTTGGCACCCGGCTGGACGAACTGCCCAACAGCTATCAGCGTTATCTGGTCAATGGTCTGCGGCGCGAGCTTGGCTTTGATGCCGTGCCGGTGCGCCTGATGCTGCGCACTCCGAAGAACCCCTTCGCCAAGAAGTAGCTCTCCGGAGCGGGCAGTTTCGGATCACGAAGTTCCAGCGGGTTCGCTTTGGAGCTGGATGTAGTTCTGCAATCCCATCCGGGCGATCATCTCGAACTGGGTTTCGAGGAAATCGACGTGCTCTTCCTCGCTGGCGAGGATCGAGCGGAACAGGTCGCGGCTGACGAAATCGTGGACAGTTTCGCAGTGGGCAATCGCCGCGCGCAGGTCCGGGATCGCATCATGCTCAAGCGCCAGGTCGGCCTTGAGGATCTCCTCGACGTTCTCGCCAATGCGCAGCTTGCCCATGCTCTGGAAGTTGGGCAGCCCTTCCAGGAACAGGATGCGCTCAGCCAGCTGGTCGGCATGCTGCATCTCGTCGATCGATTCGTGACGTTCGTGCGAAGCGAGCTTCTTGATCCCCCAGTTGTCGAGCATGCGGTAATGCAACCAGTACTGGTTCACTGCCGTCAGTTCGTTGAACAGGACCTTGTTGAGGTATTCGATAACCTTTTTATCGCCCTTCACGGCGCATTCTCCCCGGGAGGTTGGAGGGTTTTTGATGGCGTTCTGTATGCGCCCGATGGGGCGGCAAGGGCAAGGCAGTTCCGGTGAAATCCGGCAGCTTATACCGGCGCAGGCGCAAGCGCACGGCTGCGCTTGCAAGGCACTCGCATCAGGCGGTCTGCAGTCCCGGGACGCAAGCCTTGGCGCGTTCTTCGATCAGCAGTTCCGCCGCATCATCCAGGCATTGGCCGCACTGTGGGCGACAGCCGAGCGCTTCGTATACCGCGTCAGGATCGCCCGGACAGCGGCGCGCGGCTTCGCGTAGCTCGCTTTCGCGGATGGCATTGCAGACGCAGATGTACATCGGCCGCTCCCGGTGGGTGAGTTCGACTCGTTAATAATGCGAATCGTTCTCATTCACAAGAGGCGGTGGAAAGGAAGTCGCCGTCGCTCGGTCAGCGAGCGCCAGAGCCACTCGATCGGCCCTTGCCGGAAGCGGCTCAGCCAGGGTTTGCTCCAGGCCAGCATGACAATCCAGCCAAGCAGGACGAACCACAACTGGTCCGCAGCCCCGACCTGTCCCGCCAGGCCCAGGCCCCAGCCGAAGAAGCAGAACGCCATGACCAGGGAGGTGAGCAGATAATTGCTGAGCGCCATGCTGCCGGCCGCGCGCAAACGCTCACCCAGCCGGGTGGGCAGCAGGCGGGGTGCCGCCAGCACCAGTAGTGCGGCCCAGGCCAAAGTGAGGGCAAGGTGCTGCAGCCCAGCCGCGCCGATCAGTAACTGGAACATGGCTTCGGGCGGAAAACCGCGGCTCCAGCCCCACCAGGTCTGTGCGACGGCCAGCGGCAGACCAAGCGCCAGCCCGCCAAGTGCCAGTCGCCAGAGCCACGTTCGCGGCCAGCCGCCAGTGAAGAAGCCACTACGGTAAAGCGCCATGCCGAGCAGCATCAGCGGCACGGTCTCGCCAAACGAGAGCAGGGCGACCAGCAGCGGCAGGTACAGCGTTTCCCCGAACCGCTCACGCAGCATGGTGAAATAGGGCTGGCGCAGCGTATCGACCTCGCTCCGCGCTTCGGCGGCGATAGCGTCTGCCTGGGCCAGAACCTCCGCTTTGGTGATCACATCGGCAGTTCCCGTGTGGACCGCTTCGACTGCGGAAAAACTGGACCAGCCCGTGATGGTGAAGGCGGCATGCCACAGCACGAATCCGGCCAGTGCAACCACGACCATTCGCCGCACCGGCAGATGCCGAAGGGCCAGCGCCACCGGGGCCAGCATCGCATAAAGCATCAGGATATCGCCGCTCCACAGCAGCAATTGGTGGCCATAGCCAATCACCATCAGCCAGCCGAGCCGCCGCAGCTGCCACAGGCCGCCATCCTCGCCCGCCGCTTCGCGCCGGTCGATCAACAGCAGCATCGAAGCCCCGAACAGCAGGGTGAACAAGCCGCGCATCTTACCTTCAAACAAGACCAGGCTGATCGCGAAGGCCAAGTTATCGTTGGCGCTCGCCGGAGAATGCAGGCCGGGGCTGAGCACGGCCGAGGAGCCCCCTGCGAAACCGGCGATATTGACGGTCAGGATGCCAAGCACGGCGATCCCGCGCACCAGGTCCAGCGCAGCGATCCGGTCGGGCGCTGCGCCTGCTCTCATCTCAGCTTTTCACGGCGATGCAGGTCTGGCCGCTGGCACTCAGCCGTTCGCACGCGGCGCGTGCGGCGGTCTCGCTGGCGAAACCGCCCGCCTGGAGCTTGGTCACGGCCCCGGCCTTCACACTGAAGCGGGTCTTGCCGGCCAGTTCCGGCCGGGCCTTGAGCCGGTTCCACAAGGCATCGGCATTGGCCGGCAGGCCAAAGGCACCCAGCTGGATCCGCCACGGGCCAGTGACGGCTGCTGCGACAGCAGGGGCAGGCACTGCCCGGACCGGCGTCGCAGCCGGCGGAGCAGCGGCGACCGAGGGCGGCACACCCTGGCGCACCACGACCGGGCGCGGAACTAGCGGGCGCGCATAATCGGCCCCGGCCGTTGCAGGGCTGTCGCCAACTGCGCGGCCGGTGGCACCGCTGTCCTGCCCGGGGCCGGCGCTGTGCCTTGCGACGGTTGCCACCGGGACAGGGAGAGCCGGAATCGTGGCACCCAGGTCAACCGCCGCCATCTGCCGCGCGCGGGTGGCATCCGCCTGGCTACGCAGTTCGGCGGCCAGTTCGATCGCCTGCTGGCGCTGGGCCATCGGCACATGCTGGTCCATCTCGCCAAGCGCCGAGGCGGCCTGGGCCAGGCCAGCCTGCTGGGCCAGGCTGACCAAGGCATAGGCGCGGACCCAGTCCTTGCTCACGATGTCACCATTGAAGTGGCCGATGCCCAGCAGATACTGCGCGCGCGGATCGCCGCGATCCGCGGCAGCGCGGATGAAGGGCAGGGCCTGGGTGCGCTGGCCGCGCTGGAATAGCAGCAAGCCGTAGTTGTCGCTTGCCTGGATATGGCCTTGCGCCGCCGCACGGCCGAACAGCGCCTCTGCCTGCGACAGGTCCTGTTTCACGCCGTTGCCCAGCT
This sequence comes from Sphingomonadaceae bacterium, assembly GCA_009926135.1. Taxonomy (GTDB): domain Bacteria; phylum Pseudomonadota; class Alphaproteobacteria; order Sphingomonadales; family Sphingomonadaceae; genus Novosphingobium. The sequence continues at coordinate 25,949 of RFPL01000005.1, read as the reverse complement.
TGTAAGCCTGGCCAAGGTTGAACATGGCATCGGCATCCCCCTTTGCCGCTTCAACCTGCCACGCTTTTACCGCGGTGGCAAAATCCCCGCGTGTCCAAGCATCTACGCCGGCACGCGTGTCAGCCAGAATCGGTGACGCCATGGCGACGGCAGCACCGCCAAGCCCGGCGACGAGAAAAAACTTGTGACCCATTTGCGACTTCCCGACTTCGCCCGGCGCTTAAGGCGGCGAGGGCGATATTGGCCCTCCCGCCACGGCGATCCGCGACGCATTCCACTTAACTGACATAGTAAAGCACCGGTTAGCAAAGAATTTATGGCCTACTTTCGGCGCTGTCGGCCCGCCACGCGATATACGTGTTAACCCAAAATTAGGAACGTTCTGCGATCCCCCGGACCAAGGTCATTTTGACCGTAGTGGCATTTCGCAGGGGGAATTGGCTTTGCGCGTACTGGCATTGGCATCGCAGAAGGGCGGATCCGGCAAGACTACCTTGTCCGGGCACCTCGCCGTCCAGGCACAGCGCGCCGGCGCTGGTCCGGTCGTGCTAATTGATATCGACCCCCAGGGTTCGCTGGCAGACTGGTGGAACGAGCGCGAGGATGAATATCCCGCCTTCGCCCAGACTACCGTCGCGCGTCTCGCGAGCGATCTGGCTGTCCTGCGCCAGCAGGGCTTCAAGCTTGCGGTTATCGATACGCCCCCGGCGATCACCATGGCGATCCAGTCGGTGATCTCGGTGGCGGAACTGATTGTCGTGCCGACTCGGCCCAGCCCGCACGATCTGCGCGCCGTCGGTGCCACGGTCGATCTGTGCGAACGCGCGGGCAAACCGCTGATCTTCGTGGTCAACGCGGCCACGCCCAAAGCAAAGATCACTTCGGAAGCCGCTGTCGCCCTGTCGCAGCACGGCACTGTCGCCCCGGTTACCCTGCATCACCGGACCGACTTCGCCGCTTCGATGATCGATGGCCGCACCGTGATGGAAGTCGAACCCAACGGCCGCTCCGCCCAGGAAGTGGTCGCGCTGTGGAACTATATTTCCGACCGGCTCGAAAAGAACTTCCGTCGCACCGTGTTTGCGGCGCCGACTGCGGTGTCGATGATGCCCGGCGCGGCTGGTCGTCCGGCTGGCGGCTTCGGTCGCCGCGTAGCTGGCTCTTGAGCAAGGGAGCGGGGGGCATGTCCGAACCCAAATCCTTTGCTTCGCTCTCGCCGACGCTGCTGGCCCGCAAGGGTGGCGCGCGCCCGGCCATGCGCCCACAACTGGGTCCGATCGGCGGCGACGCCCTGGCCCGCCAGCTCGACGATCTCGGCTGGAACGACATGGGCCATGATGTCGATGAACCCGTGCTTCAGCACAGCGCCGAAGTCGTCTCGATCGCACCTGATTCGCTCGCTCCGGTCTATGCGCCGGTGCCCGAAGTCGTCCGTCAGCGCAGCGAAGCTGCGCGCCGGGTCGGTGCCGCGCGTCGCTCGGCCCTGGCCGATGGCCGCCGCGCTGCCTTCACCCTGCGGGTCGATGCCGAACGCCACCTGAAGCTGCGCCTTGCTTGTGCACTGCGCAACCGCAGCGCGCAGCAGCTGGTGACCGATGCGCTCGACCAACTGCTCGACGATTTGCCTGACGTTGCCGACCTTGCCGCGCAGGTCGCGCGGCGGTCGAACTGATCCTGAAAGAGGGGAGACCTCCCATGTCCGCCAGCACCATCCGCACCAAGCTTCTGCCGCTCGGCGTTACCGGAGCCCTTGCCCTGGCCATCATCGCCGGGGCCGGTTTCAGCGACGACGTGGTCGCCAAGCAGGCACCCGACAAGACTGCGGCCTCAGCCCAGACGGCGCTGGCCAAGGGGCAGGTCGACAAGGCGATCGAGCTGGCCGAAGCGCTGGTGGCGACAAGCCCGCGCGAGCCGTCCTACCGCGCGCTGCTGGCCCATGCCTATCTCAAGGCCGGGCGCTTCCAATCGGCTTCCGCGACTTTTGATGATGCGATGAAGCTGGGGGATAACAGCGCCAAGACTGCCTTGGGTCTGTCGCTGTCCTACTCCGCCGCCGGTCGCAACCGCGATGCCGTGGCCATCCTCGATGACTGGCGCGATGCCATCCCGGTCGCCGATCTGGGCCTCGCCCTAGCATTGGCCGGTGAGCCGACCCGCGGCAGCGCGATCCTTGCCGATGCGCTGCGCAACGGCGAAAACACGCCCAAGCTGCGCCAGAATCTGGCCTATGCCTATGCCCTCGACGGGCGTTGGCGCGAGGCCCGCATCATGATGATGCAGGACGTGCCGGCCGATCAGATCGACGCCCGCATCAGCGATTGGGCGGCCCGGACCCGGCCGGAAGATTACCAGGTCCGCGTTGCTGGCCTGCTCGGCGCGCCGGTGCGTAGCGACCCGGGTCAGCCTTCGCGCCTAGCGCTCAATTCCAATCCGATGAACGAACAGCTCGCGGCCCAGACCGCTGCGGTCGAAGCTGCCCCCCAGGTGGCCGCCGGTGCTCCTGCGGAATTGCCCCCGGTTGCCGCTGCCGCGCCGGCTGCGGCCCTTGCCAGCTATACCCCGGTTACTGCGCCGGCCGCGCAACCGGCCGCCGCGCCAAACAAGTTTGTTGATGCCTTTGCCGAACCGGCCGCAGCGCCTGCTCCGGTGCGTGATGCATCGGGCATGGCCTTCATTTCGCAGCCGGTCATTCAGCCGATCCCGGCTCGGCAGGCTGGCGCTCCGCGTGCCCTGGCCGCTGCCCCGGCTCGCACCGCGCCCCGCCGGGTTGCTTATGCGGCACCGGTGCCGACCAATGCCCCGGGTACCCACCTAGTCCAGCTCGGCAGCTTCTTCACCCAGCAGGGCGCGCGCCGTGCCTGGGGGATCTACACCGCCAAGAATCCGGAACTGCGTGGCTATCGCATGACGATCACGCAGGCTCAGGTGCGCGGCAAGACCTATTTCCGCGTTGCTGCTGCCGGCATCAACGGCAGCCAGGGCGCCTGGGGGCTGTGCTCCGCAGTCAAGTCGCGTGGCATGGGCTGCTTCGCTTATGCCGCCAAGACTGGCGTGCCCGGTACCAAGGCTGCCGCAGCGACGCAGATGGCCCGCGCCCAGTCTCCGGTCGCAACGCCCAAGGCCGCTCCGTTGGCTCCCACGCTTGCCCGCCGGCGCTAAACCACAACTATCGTAACACAGGCAGGCCTCTTCCCGCTCCGGCGGAAAGGGGCCTGTGCTTTATTGACCGATCACCGCGCCGCCCTTCAGCAGGGTGAGTGCGCGGCCTTGGACACCCTGCTTGTCGAACGGGGTGTTGCCGGCAGCGGCGGCCATCTTGTCCGAATTGACGATCCACGGCTTGTCCGGGTCAATTACCGCGATATCAGCTTCTGCACCCACCGCCAGGATGCCGGCGTTCACGCCCAGCAGGGCGGCCGGATTGCTCGCCAGCAGGGCAAAGGCGCGGGCCGTGTCGAACAGGCCATCGCGCACCAGCCCCAGCGTCAGCGGCAGCAGCGTTTCCGCTCCTGCCATCCCGGGTTCCGCATCGGCAAACGGCAGGCGCTTGTCTTCAGGTCCGCGCGGATCGTGGCCCGATGCGATCACATCGATTGTCCCATCGGCCAGTGCGCCCAGCACGGCCTGCCGGTCGTCCTCGGAGCGCAGCGGCGGCGAAAGGCGGGTAAAGGTCCGAAAATCGCCCACGGCGACGTCGGATAACAAGGTATGGGCCGGGGTTACCCCGGCAGTCACCGCCACTCCGCGGGCCTTGGCGGCGCGAACAAGGTGCAACGCGGCGGCAGTCGTCACCTGCCGGAAGTGCAGCCGCGCGCCAGTCAGTTCAGCCAGGGCAATGTCACGGGCGACGGCGAGGGCTTCGGCCTCGGCCGGCGCAGAAGGCAGGCCCAGCCGGGTCGCCATCTCGCCAGCGGTTGCGACTGCCGCACCGGTAAGCCCGGCGTCCTCGGCGTGGGTCACCACGACCAGTCCCAGCATCGCGCAATAGGACAACAGCCGGTGCATCACGCCGCTGTCAGCGATCCAGCGACGTCCGGTGCTGACCGCCTTGGCTCCGGCATCGCGCATCAGTGCCAACTCGGCCAGTTCGGTCCCGCCGAGGTCTTTGGTCGCCGCGGCAAGGGGATGGACCCACAGGTCCGGCTTGCCCGATTGGGCGGCGAAGCGGACGGTGGAAGGCTTGTCGAGCACCACACCCTGGTCAGGCATCAGGGCGGCGCGGGTGATGCCGCCAAAGTGGAAGGCCGGCTTGTCGATCGCGAAGACGCCCAGATCGACCAACCCCGGCGCGATCAGCGCACCCTTGGCGTCGATCACCATGTCGCCTTCATGCGGGGCAACATCGCCCAGTGCGGCGATGCGGCCACCGACGCAGCGCAGCGCGCCGCGCTGCGGCTCACCGGCTGGCAGAACCAGGCGGCCATTGATCAGGGTGACGGGTCCGGGAGTGCTCATGCCCAACCCTCCACGCCGCGACCTTTTCGGGTCAGCACGTCAAGGCAGGCCATGCGAATCGCCACGCCCATTTCGACCTGGGTTGTGATTGCGGAACGTCCTGCGAGATCAGCCACCGTGCTGTCGATCTCGATCCCGCGGTTCATGGGCCCCGGGTGCATGACCAGCGCATCGGCCTTGGCCTTGGCCAGCCGCTCCAGCGTCAGGCCGTAAAGGTGCCGGTATTCGCGCGGGGAGGGGATGAACTGCCCGCTCATCCGTTCCTGTTGCAGCCGCAGCATCATCACCACATCGGCTCCGTCCAGCGCGGCATCAAAATCATGGAACGGCGTAACCTTCATCGCCTCGATCCCGACTGGCATCAGCGCGGGCGGCGCACAGACCCGGACATCGGCACCGAGCGTCGTCAGGCAGTGGATGTTGGACCGGGCGACGCGGCTGTGCAGGATATCGCCGCAGATCGTCACCGTCAGCTTGCCGAAGTCGCCCTTGGCGCGGCGGATGGTGAGGGCATCCAGCAGACCTTGGGTTGGATGTTCATGCTGCCCGTCGCCAGCATTGAGCACGGGGCAGTCGACCTTGTCGGCAATCAGCCGCACCGCGCCCGAACTGGCGTGCCGGATCACGATCGCATCGGCGCGCATCGCGTTCAGCGTCATCGCTGTATCGATCAGGGTTTCGCCTTTCTTCACGCTCGACTGCGCGGCGTGCATGTTGACCACGTCGGCCCCCAGGCGCTTTCCGGCGATCTCGAACGAAAGCAGCGTCCGGGTCGAATTCTCGAAGAATGCGTTGATGATCGTCAGCCCGGCCAGCCGGTCGGCGCGCTTCTTGGGCTGGCGGTTGAGCGCAACCCATTGTTCCGCTTCGTCGAGCAGGAACAGGATCTCCCACGGAGCCAGGCCCGCCAGGCCGGTGAGGTCGCGGTGCGGAAAGGCGGCGGAGCCGGCTGGATAGCGGTCCGCAGCGGTTGGTTTTGCCGATGTCATTGAAGACGGTGCCTTAGACCGCCTTGGCCGCTCCGGCAAGGTCGGATGGAACGTTCTTCGGGGCTTACGTGTTTACCCGGAGTGACCTGGCACCGGATCGTTTCCACTCCTCAGGTCAGGCTGCACCATTATCAACCGGGTTGGAGGCGGGCTTATGCCGCTTGCCGCGATTGCCCTTTCGGCCGGCCTCGTGCTTTCGCCGCTGCAGGCCGACATCGCACAACGCGTTGCCGGCGAGGGCAAGCCGCAATGCACTGCCTATCAGGATGATGAGCGCGGCGCGCCGTGCCTGCCGGCTTTTGAGGTGACCGCCGGGGTTCATGTCAACGCCTGGGCCGAGGGCGAGCACATCCGCTTCTCGCGCGCTGCCGTCATGCAGCTGACTGCAGAGGAGTTCGCGCTGCTGGCCGGGCACGAGGTTGCACATTACTTCCTTGGCCATACCGCGAGCAGCCCGGAGAACGAGCTTGCCGCCGACCGGCTGGGTGCCGAACTGGCTTGCAAGGCGGGCTACGATCCCGCAGCCGGGCTCTCATTGCTGCGGTTCTTGGCGGCGGGACCGACCCATCCGCCGCGCAGCCTGCGCCGCGCGGCAATTCTGTCGGTGCCCTGCACGCCCAGCTATCGTGCCTTTGCCCGGTAGGACTACGGCCCCCATCGCCTGCCATGGCCCCTTGATCGACGCGGGACTCGCCTTTCGCGCGGGCGCCGCCTATCTGCGGTAAGTCGTTTTTCGGGAACCGATTGCATGATCTTCGCGCGCAAAGTTTGGGCACTGCTGGTTGGCATCAAGGATGCCCTTGTCCTGCTGTTGCTGCTGCTGTTCTTCATGGCGCTTTATGGCCTGCTGACCGCGCGGCCTTCACCGGCCCAGGTGCGCGAAGGCGCGCTGCTGCTCAAGCTGGATGGTACGGTGGTAGAGGAACCGGCCAAGGTCGATCCCTTTGCGCTCCTGATGTCGAATGACACCGTGATCAAGGAGCACCGCGCCCGCGACGTGATCGCCGCGCTCGAGGCTGCGGCCACCGATGACCGGATCACGGCGGTTGCACTCGACCTCTCGCGCTTCACGGGCGGCGGGCAGGTGACGCTGGAGAACGTGGGCGAAGCGCTCGATGCGGTGCGCAAGGCGAAGAAGCCGGTAATTGCCTTCGCCCATGCCTACGCCGACGATGGCCTGCTGCTGGCCGCCCATGCCAGCGAGGTCTGGGTCGATCCGCTGGGCGGCGCCTTCGTCATGGGACCTGGCGGTATGCGGCTCTATTATGGCGAGGCGCTGGCTCGCTACAAGGTGACCCCGCACGTCTTCAAGGTCGGCACCTACAAGGATTTCGTTGAGCCCTACACGCAGAGCCAGGCATCGGCTCCGTCGAAGGAAGCTCGCAACGCCCTGATCGCGGCGATCTGGGAGAACTGGCAGGCCAATGTGAAGGCCGCCCGTCCCAAGGCGGACATTGCCCGGGTTGCATCTGATCCCGTCGGCTGGCTGAAGGCCAGCGGCGGTGATCCGGCCAAGGCTGCGCTGGCCGCCGGGCTGGTCGACAAGCTGGGGACCTACACCCAGTACAAGGAACGTCTGCGCGCGCTGGTCGGCGAGGACGCGGCAGACAATGCGCCCGGCAGCTTTGCCCATAGCGACGCGGACACCCTGCTGGCGGCCCATCCTGCCAAGACTGATGGCGCTGCCGTAGCGGTCGTGACCGTGGCTGGTGAGATCGTTGACGGCAAGGCCGGCCCCGGCACCGCTGGCGGCACCCGGATCGCCAAGCTGATTGACGAGGCCAACAGCGACGGCGCCAGCGCGCTGGTGCTGCGGGTCGATTCGCCCGGCGGCTCTGTCATGGCTTCGGAAGAGATCCGCACCGCGCTGGAACGCTTCAAGAGCGGGACCAAGGACACCGGCCGGCGTCCGGTGGTCGTCTCCATGGCCAACCTGGCGGCCAGCGGCGGATACTGGGTCTCGACCCCGGCAGACAGGATCTTTGCCGAGCCGGGGACAATTACCGGTTCGATCGGCATCTTCGCCATCATTCCGACCTTCGAGCGGGTGCTGGCTGAATACGGGGTCAGGTCCGACGGGGTGCGCAGCACGCCGCTCTCTGGCCAGCCGGACATCCTCACGGGCCTGACGCCAGAAGTGAAGGAGATGCTGCAAGCCAACATCGAGAGCAATTATGGCCGCTTCCTCGGACTGGTTGGCGCTTCGCGGAAGAAATCCGCGACCGAAGTCGAAGCCATTGCCGAAGGGCGCGTATGGGATGGCGGGACCGCGCGGCAGAAGGGTCTGGTCGACCAGTTCGGCGGGATCGACGCGGCGCTGGCCGATGCGGCGCAGCGCGCCAAGCTGGGCGAGGACTGGCACGCGGCCTGGTATGGGGAAGAGGAAGATCCCTACGCCTCGCTGATCGAGCGCTGGCGCGGCGATGACGAGGCCGATGGTCCCGCTACCGGGCTCGACCTGACCGGCTTGGTGGCCGTGCGCCAGCAAGGCCAGATCGACCGCCTGCTGGGCGATGTCGGGCGGTTGTTCGAAGCCCGCGGGGCGCAGGCGCTGTGCCTCGATTGTCCGATCCCGGCGGCGTCGCAAACCGCCCCACCGGCGGATGCTGGCTGGCTGGCGCGCTTCCTTGCGGTTTTCGCGCGCTAGCGCGCTTGCCCTTTCCCGCAGGGGCCACTAAGGGCCAGCGCTTGATTCAGGCCAACTTCGCTTGGCCCATGGTTTTTGAGCTTCGTCGGCATGCGGGCGTGGCGGAATTGGTAGACGCGCTGGTTTTAGGTACCAGTATCGCAAGATGTGGGGGTTCGAGTCCCTTCGCCCGCACCAGTTTCGCCCTGAAGCAGCGCCGCCGCGGCCAAGGTGATTGAGAAGGCTTCTTTTGTCATGCAGATTGTCGAGACCAGCAACGAAGGTTTGAAGCGCGCCTACACGGTGACCATCCCGGCGAAGGATATCGCCGCGAAGATCGATGGCGAAGTTGCCAAGCTCACCCCGCAGGTGCGCATGCCCGGCTTTCGCCCCGGCAAGGTGCCCGCGAACCTGGTCCGCAAGATGCACGGTCCCGCGCTCCATCAGGAAGCGCTGAACACCACCGTTCGCGAAGCGATGGACAAGCTGCTGGTTGAGCACAAGCTGCGCCCCGCAATGCAGCCGGAAGTCGCGCTGGGCGAAGGCTACGAAGAAGGCAAGGACGCCGAACTGTCGGTCGCGGTCGAAGTGTTGCCCGCCATCACCGTTCCCTCGTTCGACGGACTGGCCCTTGAAAAGCTGGTGGTCGAAGTGGCCGAAGCTGAAGTTGACGAACAGGTTACCCGCCTTGCTTCCGGCGCCAAGAGCTTCACCGATGCCAAAAAGGGCAAGAAGGCCGAAACCGGCGATCAGCTGATCATCGATTTCGTCGGCAAGCTCGACGGCGTTGAATTCGATGGCGGCAAGGCCGAAGATGCCGCGCTCGAAATCGGTTCGGGCCGCTTCATCCCGGGCTTCGAAGAGCAGCTGGTCGGTGCCAAGGTCGGTGATGAAAAGACCATTACCGTGACTTTCCCGGCGGACTATCCGGCCGAGAACCTCAAGGGCAAGGACGCCCAGTTCGACATCACCGTCAAGGCAGTCAAGGTTGCCGGCGAAACCAAGATCGACGACGATTTCGCCAAGAACCTTGGCCTGGAAAGCCTGGAGCAGCTCAAGGGCTTGCTGCGTGGTCAGATCGAACAGGAACTGGCCGGCCTGACCCGCACGCAGATGAAGCGCGCGCTGCTCGACCAGCTTGCCGCCGGTCATGACTTTGAAGTGCCGCCGAGCATGGTCGAGGCCGAATTCAGCCAGATCTGGGCCCAGCTGCAGCAGGAAGCCCAGAACGAGGCCGATGCCGCCGCCGCCATGGCCGAAATCGAAGCCGAGAAGGAAGATTATCGCGGCATCGCCGTGCGCCGCGTGCGCCTGGGCCTGCTGCTCTCGGAAATCGGTCAGGCCAATGGCGTCGAAGTCAGCGCCCAGGAAATGCAGATGCTGATGGCCCAGGCCGCTCAGCAGTATCGTCCGGAAGATCGCCAGCGCTTTGCCGAATATATCAGCCAGGATCCGCTTGCTGCGGCCCAGCTGCGCGCGCCGCTGTTCGAAGACAAGGTCGTCGACTTCCTGTTCGACAAGGCCGAAGTGACCGAGCGCAAGGTCAGCCGCGACGAACTCCAGGCCGCGATCGAAGCGGAAGAAACTGCTGCTCCGGCAGAAAAGCCCGCCAAGAAGGCCGCCCCGAAGAAGGCCGCCAAGAAGGATGAGGCTCCGGTTGAAGACAAGCCGGCCAAGGCAGAGAAGCCGGCCAAGAAGGAAGCCGCACCCAAGGCAGAAAAGGCTGAAAAGAAGCCGGCTGCCAAGAAGGCTCCTGCGAAGAAGTAACCGGGCAACTCCGGGTTTCGACACAGCGGGGCGGCGCCATTCGGCAGCCGCCCCGTTTGCGTTTGGGCTATTGCGGCGCGAAGGCTCGGCGCACGAAGCGCGGCATCTGTTCGGCGATCTCGTCGAATGGCTGTGCATTCATGCCGATGCGGCACATCCGGCCCATCCACTGCGGCGCGCCGGACGCAAGTGCGACGAAGACATCGGGCGGGACAGGCGAGAGCCGCCCAGCCGCGATATGCGGGGCAGCCCACTCCTGGCCGCGGCCGCTGACCAGATCGTGGACCTCCTGCGACTGCGCGGAATAGGCTTCGATCCATTTGGATCCGGAAACGTCGAACATGAAGGCCGCGCTGCCCGGATCATCGCGCTGAAAATCGAATGCGGCGCGCACGGCCGCTTCCACCCCGTCAAGCGGATCATCAGGTGCGGTCATCGCCGCCATGACCCGATCCCAAAACGCCCGGCGCACCAGGGTATATACGGCAAAGCCCAAGTCTTCCTTGGTCGGAAACTGGTGGAACAACGCCCCGTTGGAAACGCCGGCACTGCGGCAGACCTCCGCCACGGACGCCCCATCAAAGCCCTTTGCCAGAAATAGCTCGCGGGCAGCGGCAATGATCCGGTTGCGGGTGTCGGAAGAGCGGTTCTGCTTCACGATCCCATCTCTGCAATAGATTGCCAAAGGGTGCAACGCTGTGGCGGGTTACTCTCCCCAGCGCTTGAAGCTGGGCTTGGGCAGGGTTGCCGTGCGGGCGCGTTCATAAGCTGCGCCGGCCTGAAGTACCACGTGATCCTGCCATTTTCCGCCCATCAGCGACAGTCCGACTGGCAGCCCCTCGACGGCGCCCATCGGCACGGTCAGATGCGGATAACCGGCAATCGCCGCCAGACTGCCCGCGCCGATGCCAAGGAAGCGGTCCCCCGTCACCAGGTCAGTCGTCCAGGCCGGGCCGCCGGTGGGGGCGATCAGCAGACTGACCTTGTTGTCGGCCAGCAGTTTGTCGATCCCCAGCTCTCCCGCCAGTCTGCGCGAATTGTCCCGCGCCTTGGCATAGGCCTCGGCATCGGTCAGCTTGTCGGCAGCGATGAAGGTGTCCTGGCCAAACCAGCGCAGTTCCTTCTCGGCATTGGCCTGGTTGAATTCGATCAGTTCGGCCAGGCTGCGCGGCATGCCCGGGCTGGGCAGGGTCTTGAGATAGGCGTTGAGATCGCGGCGCAGCTCGTAACGCAGGACATAGCCTTCATCGCGGTACATCGAACCGTCGGGCTGGAAATCGATCTCGACAATCTCCGCGCCGGCAGCCTTGAGATCGGCGACGGCCTGTTCGAACACCGCGCGCACGCCGGGGTGGTTGCCCACCGCCCGGCGCAGCAGCCCGATCCGCTGGCCCTTGAGCGAAGCCGTGGCAAGGCCCTGAGTGAAGTCGGTCTTGCGGCTGTCTGCCTCGGCGGTTGCCGCATCGGCCGCATCGCTGCCGGCGATGGCGTTGAGCAGGACTGCGGCATCGGCGACGGAGCGGGCCATCGGCCCAGCGGTGTCCTGGCTGGCGCTGATCGGCACCACATGCGTGCGGCTGACCATGCCCACGGTCGGCTTGAAGCCAACGATCCCGTTCACGCTGGCGGGGCAGGTGATCGATCCATCCGTCTCGGTCCCGATCGCTGCCCAGGCCATGCCTGCTGCGATCGCTGCGCCGCTGCCAGAAGACGAGCCGCAGGAGTTCCGGTCGATGGCGTGGGGGTTGCGGGTCAGTCCGCCGACCCCGCTCCAGCCTGAAGTGCTCCCGGAATGCCGGATATTGGCCCATTCGCTGAGATTGGTCTTGCCCAGCACCACGCCGCCCGCTGCCCTCAGGCGCGCCACCAGCGGTGCGTCCCGCCCGGTGCGGTTGGCGACCAGGGCCAGCGAACCGGCCGTCGTTGGCCATTCGCGGGTCTCGACATTGTCTTTGACCAGCACTGTCCGGCCGTCCAGCGGGCCGGTCCCAGCCAGGCGCGCCGCTTCCTTAGGTGCCGCTGGATTGGCGACGATCACGGCATTGAGCTGCGGGCCTTTTTCGGCGTCGTCCAGCCGAGCGATCGCCGCCAGATAGGCCTTGGCCTCGGCCGCGCGCTGCGCCGGCGTTTCAGCAGCGGCGGGCATTCCGGCCATGGCAATGGCCAGAACAGCGGCTGACACGGTGAAGGACCTGGGCGCAATTGTCATTCATCATCTCCGGACTGGAAGAATTAACTGGCCGCAACCTTATGGTCACGGCGGGGTAAACATCAATCGGTTAACGCCCTTGAACATCGCGCGGCCAGCGCCGACATAGGGCGGCCAATCACATGAGGAATTCCATGCTCGACCTGTACAATCGGCCCGGCGCCACTTTTGCCAACAATGGGGGCAACTTCACGCACGATCCCATTACCGGCGCGCTGATTCCAGTCGTGGTCGAACAGTCGAGCCGCGGTGAACGCAGCTTCGACATCTATTCGCGCCTGCTGCGCGAACGGATCATTTTCGTGACCGGTGAGGTTGAAGATCACATGGCTTCGGTCATCGTGGCGCAGCTGCTGTTCCTGGAGAGCGAAAATCCGTCCAAGGACATCTCGATGTACATCAACTCACCGGGCGGTGTGGTGACGGCTGGCATGGCGATCTACGATACCATGCAGTACATCCGCCCGCGCGTATCGACCGTGTGCATCGGCCAGGCCTGTTCGATGGGTTCGTTCCTGCTCGCCGCCGGTGAGCCGGGCATGCGGATCGCGCTGCCCCAATCCCGGATCATGATCCACCAGCCGTCAGGCGGTGCCCGCGGGATGGCCAGCGATATTGAAATCCAGGCCCGCGAAATCCTGCGCCTGAAGCAGACCATGCATGAGCTTTATGCCAAGTTCACCGGCAAGAGCGAACAGGAAGTGGCCGAAGCGATGGACCGCGATACCTGGATGTCTGCGCAGGAAGCCCAGGAATTCGGGCTGGTCGACAAGGTCTTCGAGAGCCGGCCGACCAGCGAAGCCGATGCCAGCGGATCGGGCGGAGCCCCTGAGTAAGGCGGAACGCTTTGCTAACCTTGCCGCTTCAGCCTGGGGCAAGCTCCCCTGTGCTAAGCGCTAGGATTGATTAATGCACTCGCCCGGTTAGGATTGGGCGAGTCCCGCGTTTGCGGGAAACAGGATTAGACATGACGAAATTGAGCGGATCCGACGCGAAGAGCACCCTCTACTGCAGCTTCTGCGGCAAATCTCAGCACGAGGTGAGGAAGCTCATCGCCGGCCCGACCGTGTTCATCTGCGATGAATGCGTCGAGCTGTGCAACGACATCATCCGCGAGGAAACCAAGGCCGGCATCGCCGGCAAGAAAGACGGCGGCGTTCCCAGCCCGAAGGACATCTTCGAGACGCTGAACGATTACGTGATCGGCCAGGACCGCGCCAAGCGCGTGCTCTCGGTCGCAGTGCACAACCACTACAAGCGCCTGAAGCACAGCGGCAAGGGCGGCGAGGTCGAGCTGTCGAAGTCGAACATCCTGCTGGTCGGGCCGACCGGCTCGGGCAAGACGCTGCTGGCGCAGACGCTGGCCAAGACCTTCGACGTGCCTTTCACCATGGCCGATGCGACCACGCTGACCGAAGCCGGTTACGTGGGTGAGGACGTGGAAAACATCATCCTCAAGCTGCTTCAGGCCAGCGACTATAATGTCGAAAAGGCCCAGCACGGGATCGTCTACATCGACGAGATCGACAAGATCAGCCGCAAAGCCGAAAATCCCTCGATCACCCGCGACGTTTCGGGGGAAGGCGTGCAGCAGGCACTGCTCAAGCTGATGGAAGGCACCACGGCTTCGGTGCCGCCACAGGGTGGGCGCAAGCATCCGCAGCAGGAATTCCTACAGGTGGATACGACCAACATCCTGTTCATCTGCGGCGGAGCCTTTGCCGGCCTCGAAAAGATCATTGCCGACCGCCTGCAGAAGCGCTCGATCGGCTTCGGTGCTCACGTGGCCGATCCAGACAAGCGCAAGGTTGGCGAATTGCTCCAGAAGGCCGAACCGGAAGATCTGCTGAAGTTCGGGCTGATCCCTGAATTCGTCGGCCGCCTGCCGGTGATCGCCACGCTGGAAGACCTGGACGTCGAGGCGCTGGTCAAGATCCTGCGCGAACCCAAGAACGCGCTGATCAAGCAATACTCCAAGCTGTTCGAGCTGGAGGACGTGACCCTGACCTTCACCGAGGATGCGCTGGAAGCGATCGCCAAGCGGGCAATCGAACGCAAGACCGGCGCGCGCGGGCTGCGCTCGATCGTTGAGGGGCTGCTGCTCGACACCATGTTCGATATCCCCAGCGAATCGGAGATCGCCGAAGTGGTGGTGGACAAGGACGTGGTCGAAGGCCGCAAGGAGCCGGTCCGCGTGCTCAAGGCCAAGGAAGAAGCGGCCTGACCCTGATCAGGGTCAGCCTGCCGCGCTGATACGTCCTTTCGGCCGTGTCGCAAGCGGGCCGCCAAAACCTATCTCCTGTGCCGGGGGCGGACACAGGAGAAAGACCGATGAACCGCATCAATCTGACGCTTACGGGTGCCCTGCTGGCAGGGCTCGCGGCCACGGCCACGCCGGCGATGGCCGATCATCACGGCGCAAAGCCGGCTACGGTCGTGGGCGGCGGCCAGCTTTCAGCCAACGCGACGATCGTCGAAAACGCCGCGCAATCGAACATGCACAATACGCTGGTTGCCGCGGTAAAGGCGGCCGATCTGGTGACGGTGCTGTCGGGCCCGGGGCCGTTCACGGTTTTCGCGCCAACTGATGGCGCCTTTGCCAAGTTGCCGGCCGGAACGGTGGAAACGCTCCTCAAGCCGGAGAACAAGGCCGCGCTCGCCAACATCCTGACCTATCATGTGGTCGCCGGCCGGGTGAATGCAGCCGACGTGCTGGCGCAGATCAAGGCGGGCGGCGGCAAGGCCGAACTCACCACGGTGCAGGGCCAGAAACTGACCGCGCAGCTTAATGGCCAGAACGTCGAACTGATCGACGCGCAGGGCGGCCGGGCGCTGGTGATCAAGGCTGACGTGGCTTCGTCGAACGGCGTGATCCATGTGACCAACGCGGTTTCGCTGCCCAAGTGATCGCCGGGCAACTCTGCCAGTAACAACAACGGCCGCGCGGGTAGAACCGCGCGGCCGAATTCTTAGGCGCGGGGCGCGAAGCTAGTTCGACTGCTTGAAGAACACTTCGCCGTTGCGCTTCACGATCAGATCCTTCTGGATGCTGGCCTTCAGCTGCCAGGTATCGCCGTTCTTCACCCAGGTATCGTTCGACGTCACCTCGAACTCCATCGTCATTTCGTTGCCATCCGGGCCGGGGCGGGTCGCCTTGGCGGCCAGTTGCTGCTTCACGGCAGCACTGTCACCGGTGACAGTTGCATCAAGCACGGTGGTCTTCGCGTCGCGGCCCATGCTGCCCGGCATGCGCTGCATCAGCGTCGCAACGCCGGCCGCATCGCGCACTTCGCCCTGGATATCGGTCATGGTGTAACCAGGCGCCAGGATCGCGCTGACGCCGGCCTGGTCCTGCGCGGCCATGGCAGTCCGGAACGTATCATAGCGCGCCTGGAACAGGGCCTTGGGATCTTCCTGCGCAGCTGCGCTGCTGGCGATTGCCACGGCGACAATTGCGCCAAACCAGGGTGAAACGCGCATCGATTATCCTTTCGAGAGAACTGCCTTGCAGACCTTAATGGTGATGCCCGCGTGCGCCTGCAAGGCGGCATTGATCAGCGCCCAGTTCGATCTGGATGGTCGAATGGTCGATCCCGAAGTGGTGGGCCAGTTCTTCGGCCAGCTGGTGCAGCACGCCATCGCCCGGATGGCCGCCCGGCATTTCGAGGTGCGCGGTCAGGGCTGTTTCCGTCGTGCTCATCGGCCAGATGTGGAGATCGTGGACCGTGCTGACCCCGGGGCGAGCCATCAGCCAGCGCTGGACCTCGTCCGGGTCGATCCCCGGCGGCACCGCCAGCAGGCCCATTCGCACCGCGTCCTTGAGCAGGCCCCAGCTGCCCCAGCCGATCGCGAAGGTGATCAGCAGGCTGGTCATTGGATCGATCCAGGCCTTGCCGGTGAACCAGATTGCCGCTCCCGCCACGACGACCCCGGCCGAGACTGCGGCATCGGCCAGCAGGTGGACGAAGGCGGCGCGCAGGTTGAGGTCAGCTTTCTGACCGCCGGCAAACAGCGCAGCGGACAGGGCGTTGATCGCGATGCCGGCAGCAGCGACCCCCATCATCACCCCGCCTTCGATTACCTGCGGATGGAAGAAGCGGTGGACCGTTTCGAACAGGATCGCCCCCAGCGCGACCCACAGCAGCGCGGCATTGGCGATCGCCGCCAGGATCGATGAGCTCTTGAAGCCATAGGTATAGCCGGCCTGTGCTGGGCGCGCCGCCAGGATGCTGGCGGCCCAGGCCAGCAGCAGCGCCAGGACATCGGAAAGGTTGTGGCCGGCGTCGGCCAGCAGGGCCATCGATCCGCTCCACAGGCCCGCCGCAACCTCGATCACCACGAACCCGGCGTTGAGCGCCACAGCCAGCCCAAAGGCCCGGCCAGAGCCTGAGACAGGATGCAGGTGATCGCGATGATCGTGGTGATGATGGCCATGGCCGCGGTGGTGATGAACCCCCGGCCCGTGGTGATGCGCACCGCTCATTTCAGTCCCTTCTATCCCGACCGTTGCACATATGCCGCAGTGCAGCAACAATCGTTCTGCGGCCATGCTGGGGGAAACCCTTGTATCTGGGGGATTTGGGTGCTGGACCGCATCAAAATTAGGTTCCTGCCGGGGGCGTTGAAATAATCTTTCCAGCTGCGCGCGGGGAGCCCCTGAACGGGGGGAACTAGTCACAGCGTTGTCACACAGGGCTGTTTAGTGCGCGGCGTTGCGCCGCTAATAGCGAGCGCAGCCGGCGCAGGGGCGATTCGCCCGGTGCCGAGAACACGTGTTTCGCAAGTCTGCCACAACAGGGAATCCCTTCGTCATGCGCATCAACTCCGCCCTGACTACTGCCGCCAGCACCTTCGCCATCGGCGTTGCCGCGCTGAGCGCGCCTGCCTTCGCCCAGTCGACCGGCTCGATCGATTTCGAAAAGGAAATCATCGTCACCGGCACCCGCACCGGCACCCAGCAGGTCGGTGGCGTTTCCGCCCCGGACACCTCGAAGGCCAAGGCCGTCCTGACCCAGGAAAACATCGAGCGTCAGAATCCGGGCCAGACCATCCTCGACACGATCAACCAGATCCCGGGTGTCAGCTTCCAGAACAACGATGCCTATGGTTCGTCGGGCGGCACGCTCAACATCCGCGGCTTCTCGGCCGACCGCATCAGCCTGACCTTCGACGGCATCCCGCTGAACGATTCGGGCAACTATGCCATCTATTCCAACCAGCAGGTCGATCCCGAACTGATCGAGCAGGTCAACGTCAACCTCGGCACCACCGACGTCGACAGCCCGACTGCTTCGGCCGTTGGCGGCACCGTCAACCTGCGCACCAAGCGCCCGGACCGCGATTTCGGCGTGATGCTCTCGGGCTCGGCTGGTGAATTCGACTTCATGCGCATGTTCGCCAAGATCGAAACCGGCGATCTGAATGCCAGCGGCCTGCGTGCCTGGGTTTCGGCCAGCCGCGCCACGAACGACAATCCGTTCAACAACTACGGCAAGGTCAACAAGCAGCAGTACAACTTCCGCGTGTATCAGCCGCTGTCGGGCGACGACTTCATCTCGCTGGCCGGCCACTACAACCAGAACCGCAACAACTTCTTCGGTTCTCTGCCGCTGCGCATTGATGGCAACCGCACGGTCGGTTCGGGCTCGGGCAACCGCTTCCCGAACAACGCCGACGAGCGCCAGTACAACATCAACTATCCCTGCATCATCCCCAACGGAGTAGCCGGGACGGCTGACGTCGCCAGCACCTGTGGCACGGAATTTGATCGTCGCTACAACCCGTCGAACACCGGGAACCTGCGCCTCAACTCGCGCTTCACCCTGGCCGACAATCTGGTCCTGACGATCGACCCGAGCTATCAGTACGTGAAGGCCAATGGCGGCGGCACGGTCACTGCCCAGGAAGGCCTGCGCGACATCAACCCCGCCGGCGGTACTGCCAGCGTCGCCACCTGCCGCACCACCCCGACCAGCGCGACCAACACCTGCGTTGCCGGTTACCTGGGCGGCACGCCGTTCTTCGGCCGTGACGTGAACGGCGACGGCGACACGCTTGACGCCGTCACCGCGATGGCCCCCAGCCAGACCCAGACCCACCGCATTGCCGTGATCACTGGCCTGCGCTGGGAAATGAACGACACCAGCACGCTGCGCTTCAGCTACACCTATGACCGTGCCCGTCACCGTCAGACCGGCGAAGTCGGCCTGCTTGGCGTCAACGGTGAACCGCTTGATGTCTTCCCGGTCAATGCTGGCCTGAAGGACGCCAACGGCGTGGTCCTGCAGAAGCGTGACCGTCTGTCCTACGCGATCCTGCACCAGGTTGCCGCCGAATACCGCGGCGAGTTCATGGACAATGCGCTGGTCGTGACTGCCGGGGTCCGCGTTCCGTTCTTCCGCCGGAACCTGACCCAGAACTGCGCGACTTCGTCGGCTGGCGGTTTTGTCGAATGCTTCGGCGTCGGCAACCCGCTGAACGCCACCTACGCCACCCTGAACCCGACTATCCAGGGGCCGCAGCAGCGCATCTTCAACTTCAAGAAGGTCCTGCCGAACGTTGGCTTCACCTACAAGGTTACGGACGACGTTTCGGTCTTCGGCAACTTCTCGCAGGGTCTCTCGGTCCCGGGTACGGACAGCCTCTACAACGCGTTCTTCTTCGCCACCGGCAATGCCCGCACGAAGCCGAACCCGGAAACGACCGACAACTTCGATCTCGGCCTGCGCA
This sequence comes from Sphingomonadaceae bacterium, assembly GCA_009926135.1. Taxonomy (GTDB): domain Bacteria; phylum Pseudomonadota; class Alphaproteobacteria; order Sphingomonadales; family Sphingomonadaceae; genus Novosphingobium. The sequence goes on along the minus strand of RFPL01000005.1, from coordinate 7,174 downwards.
TGCGCTCGGGCAAGGTCCAGGCCCAGGTCTCGGCCTATTACAACCAGTTCCAGAACCGCCTGGCGACCGCCTACGATCCGGAACTGGACCAGAGCGTTTACCGCAACCTTGGCAACGTACGGAAGTACGGGATCGACGGTTCGGTTGCCTGGCAGCCGGTTGATGCCGTGACCCTCTACGTCTTCGGCAGCATGATGAAGTCGGAAATTCGCGACAACATCGCGATTGGCGAAAATGCCGATGGTTCGGCGGTGTTCGCACCGACTGCCGGCAAGCGTGAATCGGGTTCGCCGAAGTACAGCTGGGGCGGCACCATCCGCGGCACCCTGGGTCCGATCGACCTGGGCCTGACCGCCAAGCGCACCGGCGCCCGCTACATCTTCGACACCAACGAAGCGACCTTCACCGGGACCTTCGTGCCGGTCGGGGCCAAGGCTTGCGCCAGCGCCACCAGCTGCGTCACCCCGGCCGTCTTCCCGGCTGCTACGCAGGTCTATGGCAAGGTTGCCGCAGCTTACTGGCTGGTCAACCTGGATGCCCGCGTGAACCTCGACTTCCTGGGGCTGAACGACCAGACCTACCTGCAGCTGAACGTCTACAACCTGACCAACAGCTTCTACGTTGGCGGCTTCGGCGGCGGGCTCAACCAGAGCTTCAGCTTCAACCGCACCACTGGCGTTGCCACCTATGGCAGCCCGGGCTTCGTCCAGATCGGCGCACCGCGCACGATCAGCGGCACCGTGGTGTTCAAGTTCTGATCGATCCGGTCAGGCTAACCTAACAAGGGAAAGGGGCGCTGCGGCGCCCCTTTCTTTTTGTCTGCGGGACGAGCTTCTAGCGGTAGACGCAGGCGTCCAGTGCTTCGTTCCGAACCACGCCGCTCCGCGCGGCGATGGCGTTGCCGTGGCGGCGGGTGAAGCCGGTCGCTCCGGTCACGGCACGCTTCTTGGGACTGGGCAGGGCAGCGGCGATCCGCGCCGCCTCGACCCGGCTGAGCCGCGCGGCGCTTTTCCTGTAATAGCGCTGCGCCCCGGCCTCGGCCCCATAGGTTCCGATCCCGGTTTCGGCGACATTGAGGTAAACCTCCATGATGCGCCGCTTGCCCCAGATGTGCTCGATCAGGAACGTGAACCACACTTCCAGCCCCTTGCGGGCGTAGCGATCCCAACCCCAGCCCTGCCACAGGAACACGTTCTTGGCGGTCTGCTGGCTGATCGTGGAGCCACCGCGGAGCCGCTTGCCGCGGGCATTGCGTTCCATCGCCTGCGCGATTGCGTCCTGGTCGAAGCCCTGATGCGAACAGAATTTAGCGTCTTCGCCGGCAATCACGGCCGCCACCATGTTGCGGTCGATCCGGCTGAGCGGGGTCCAGTCCTTTTCGAATCCGTGCGGGTCGGCGATCATGGTGATGGTGATCGGGACCGGCACGAACTTGTAGAGCACGGTCAGTCCGATGCTCAGCACCAGGAACCAGACGATGATCCGGCCGATCCACCAACCAAGGTTGTAGGCAAGGCCGCGCTTGGCGGAAGGGCGGGCGGGCGTGAGGAAGCGCATCATTGCCGGTCAGGCTAGCGCGGCAGCCGCGCTGCGCCAATCCTTTGGCACAGCGCGGCTGTTGATCTTACGCGGCGGGCAGTAGCCGCCGGTCGTTGGCGATGCGCAGCATGGCCTTTTGCAGCTTTTCGAAGGCGCGGACCTCGATCTGGCGGACGCGTTCGCGGCTGACCTGATATTCCTGGCTCAGCTCCTCAAGCGTCTGCGGATCGTCGATCAGACGGCGCTGGGTCAGGATGTGGCGTTCCCGCTCGTTCAGGCTGCCGAGGGCTTCGGTCAGCAGCGCGTGGCGCATCCCGGCTTCTTCGAGGTCCGCAACCGTCTCGTCCTGCAGAGGGCGATCGTCCTGCAGCAGGTCCTGCCACTGGCCTTCGCCTTCATCATTGAACGAGACGTTGAGCGATGCATCGCCGCCCATCATCATCCGGCGGTTCATGTTGACTACTTCGGTCTCGGACACGCCAAGCTTGGTTGCGATGGCCTTCACGTCTTCGGGGTGAAGATCGGAATCCTCGTAAGCGTCGAGGTTCTTCTTCATCCGCCGGAGGTTGAAGAACAGCTTCTTCTGCGCGGCGGTGGTGCCCATCTTCACGAGGCTCCACGAACGCAGGATGAATTCCTGCATCGAGGCCTTGATCCACCACATGGCATAGGTCGCCAGGCGGAAGCCGCGATCGGGTTCGAATTTCTTGACGCCCTGCATCAGGCCGATGTTGCCCTCGGCGATCAGCTCGGAAACGGGCAGGCCATAGCCGCGATAGCCCATCGCGATTTTCGCCACGAGTCGCAGGTGGCTGGTGACCAGCTGCTTCGCCGCATCAGGGTCCTGATGCTCGGAATAGCGCTTGGCGAGCATGTATTCCTGCTCGGCCGTCAACACCGGGAATTTCCGGATTTCGGCCAGATAGCGGTTGAGGCTCTGCTCTGGGCCCAGGCTGGGGACGCTGGTGCCGCGGCTGGCGGGCAGCTTGCGCTTGGTATCGGACATTCGACTAACCGTCCTTTCATTTGTCGGCTTGCCGGTGAGGGACCCTGATACAGGCATCCCCCGATGGCGACCACACAGACTTTCTAGTTACTGCAATCGTTCAACTTTGGTTCCTCAATTCGACCAACAGCCCCGCCATGTCGGCAGGGAGCGCTGAAGCAAAGCTCAGTGCCTCCCCCGTGACGGGGTGAATGAAGCCAAGCTCTGCGGCGTGCAGGGCCTGCCGGGCGAAGTGAAGCTGGGTGAGAATCGGCCGAAGCCGCTGAGGATTGCGTCCATATACAGGGTCCCCCAATAGCGGATGGCCAATTGACGACATATGAACGCGGACCTGGTGGGTCCTCCCGGTCTCAAGCTGGCATTCGACTAGCGACGCCAGGCCAAGCGCTTCGACCAGCCGGTAATGCGTCACCGCGTGCTTGCCGCGCTTGTTCAGGGGATGGAGCACAGCCATCTTCTTGCGATCGTGATCGGACCTACCAATGTGTCCGCTGACAGTTCCGCTCGGCGGCTTTGGCACTCCGCCAACAACCGCCAGGTAGGCCCGATGGATTGAATGGTCGGCAAACTGCTTGGCCAGCCCTTCGTGGGCCTTGTCGGTCTTGGCGACGACCAGCAGTCCGGAGGTCTCCTTGTCGATCCGGTGTACGATCCCCGGCCGCACCACGCCGCCGATCCCGGAAAGTTGCCCCTGGCAATGGTGCAGCAGCGCGTTGACCAGGGTGCCGTCAAGATTGCCGGCGGCAGGGTGGACCACTAGTCCCGCCGGCTTGTCGATGACGATCAGGTATTCGTCTTCATAGACCACCGAAAGCGGGATATCCTGGGCCACGGCCTCGGCCGGAGCCGCTTCAGGGACGCGGATTTCAAAGGTGGTGCCGGCATCGGGCTTGAGGCTCGCCTGGCTGGCAGGCTTGCCGTTCAGCAGAACCCGGCCTTCGCCCATCAGCGCCTTGATCCGCTCACGCGACAGGCCGCTGGCAAGGCTGAGCGCCTTGTCGAGCCGTTCGCCCCCCGGCAGCGCGCCGGAAATGATGCTTTCCTCCCCGTTCATTGCTAAGCCAGATGGCGATGGAAACGGCGGTGACAAGTGGCGTGAAAGCCACACTCCTGGCAGAAGCGGCAGCGGCCGACCCGCTGGAGGCCTGCGGGCTGCTGCTTGGGCAGCACGGGCTGATCACCGCCGCCGTGCCGGTGCTCAACGTTCATCCCGATCCGGCCCGCCACTTCGAGATTGATCCTGCTGCCCTGATTGCGGCCTACAAGGCGGCCCGCGCCGATGGACCCGAGGTGCTGGGCTATTACCACTCGCACCCGAGCGGGCGGATCGAGCCATCCGCGACTGACCGGAGTTCCGCCAGCGGGGATGGCCGGATCTGGGCCATCGTTGCGGGTGATGCGATCGGCTGGTGGCGCGATGCGCCGGGCGGGTTCGAAGCGCTTCCCCTGCGAGTCGTCGCGGGTTAAGGAGGGGCAAAGGGGATCTAAATCGCATGACCGACTATTCGCTTGATCTGGCCAGCCTGCTTTCCTCGCGGTTGTGCCATGACTTGTTGAGCCCGGTCGGTGCACTGACCAACGGGCTGGAACTTCTCGCGGACGAGAAGGATCCGGAAATGCGCAAGCGCTGCTTCGAACTGCTGGAGCAGAGCGCCCGGGTCAGCGCCGACAAGCTCAAGTTCTTCCGTCTCGCCTTCGGCGCCGCTGGTGGCTTTGGCGAAAGCGTCGCGGTCGAAGAAGCCAAGGTGCTGGTCGATGCGCTGGCCGCCAACAACGCCCGGGTCACTGTCAACTGGGCGCTTGGCGTGGGGAGCCTGCCCAAGCCGGCGATCAAGGTGCTGCTCAACTTCGCGCTGCTCGGGATGGAAGCCCTGGTGCGCGGCGGCACGCTCGATATCGGTGCGGAAAGCCGCGGCGGGGCGAGCGAGATCGTGGTTCGCGCTTCGGGCCCGCGGATCGCCTTTGATAAGGACATTGGCAAGGCGCTGGAAGGCGAACTGGGCGAGGGCGGGCTGACCAGCCGCAACGCCGCCGCCTTCATGCTCTATCAGATCGCGGTGCGACAGGGCGGCGGCTTGCAGTTCGCGGTGAGCGAGGACGCGCTGGTGCTGGGCGCGGTGCTGCCCGAGGGCTGATGGCTTGAGCGAGCTGATCCACTTCGAGACGCCCTCGCCCAACTGGAACGAGCGGCAATTGCCCGTCTCGATGGTGGTGCTCCACTATACCGGCATGCAGACTGCCGAAGAGGCGCTGGCCCGGCTCTGCGACGAAGCCGCCGAGGTTTCGGCCCATTACCTGATCGAGGAGGACGGCACGGTTCACCGCCTGGTGCGCGAGGATCGCCGCGCCTGGCATGCCGGTAAGAGCTTCTGGCGCGGGGTGACTGACGTCAATTCGGCCAGCGTCGGGATCGAACTGGTCAATCCGGGGCACGAGTTTGGCTATCGTCCGTTCCCCGATGCGCAGATGGAAGCCCTGCTGCCGCTGCTGTCCGAAATCGTCCAGCGCCACGACATTCCCCGCGCCAACGTGGTCGGCCATTCCGATGTCGCCCCGGCGCGCAAGGAGGACCCGGGCGAACTGTTCGACTGGGACCTGCTCGCGGCGCACCGCCTGGCGCTCAAGACCCCGCGGGTGTCGATGCCCTCACCGTTCGAGAACGACGGGGCCTTCTTCCTCGCACTGGAGCGCTGGGGCTATGACATCTCTCATCAGGCCGCCGCAGCCCGTGCCTTCCAGCGCCGCTGGCGGCCGCACATCATCGATGGTGTGGTCGATGGAGAATGCTCGGCGATGCTGTTTTCTTTGTTGTTGGATCGTGACAGCGGAAAGACTAGATAGGCCGAGCCAGGGGGCCGGGCAGCCGCGGGGTTCGCAAGAACCGCGAGGAAAGTCCGGGCTCCACGAAACAAGGGTGGCGGGTAACGCCCGCCGGACGACTGGCTTGCCGGGAAGTCCAGGGAAAGTGCCACAGAGAGCAGACCGCTCCGCCAGAGTTCGCTTTGGTCGGAGTAAGGGTGAAAGGGTGCGGTAAGAGCGCACCGGGGGCCTGGTAACAGGCACCGCACGGCAAACCCCACCCGGAGCAAGACCGAATAGGGGCGGCGCGCCTTGCCGCAAGGCAAGGCAGGTCTGTTTCGGACCCGACCGCCCGGGTTGGTTGCTTGAGCCTTTTGGCGACACAAGGCCTAGAGGAATGGCTGCCAGTGCGGATACGGTCTCTTCTGGGATACCGTCCGCGCTACAGAACCCGGCTTACAGGCCCCCTGGCTTTTTCCCTTCAGCGTCGATCAGCGCCTGGACCTGCTTGTAGAACGCTTCGCGCGCTTCGGGCTCAGGCCCCTTGGTCGCGCGGGTCCAATTGGCGTTGGAAGCAATCACCAGCCGCCGTTTGGGATCAATGAAGATGCCCTGGCCAAAGATGCCCTGGGCGGCGACGGCGCCATCGTCATAGGTCCACCACTGGAAGCCATAGCCCTTGCCGGGATCGCCGATGTCCTTCTGCTTGACCGTGGCCTGGGCAAACCAGTCGGCCGGCACGATCTGCTTGTCGCCAACCTTGCCGTTCGCCAGCACGAACAGTCCGAAGCGGGCAAAGTCACGCGTGGTGGCCTGAAGGCAGCAGCCGGCAATCTCGTGCCCGGTCTTCCCTTGCAGCCAGGTGGCCTTGGCTTCCATGCCTGCCGGCTGCCAGACCTTTTCCTGCAGGTACTGCGCCAGCGGCTTTTTGGTGGCCGAGGAAACCAGCACCCCGATCAGGTTGGTTTCGCCCGTGTTGTAATGCCAGACCTCGCCGGGCGGGTGTGCGCGGGGGAGCCCCCGCATATAGCTGACTGTCGCATCCAGCCCGTTCTTCGGCTCGGCATTGTTGAATTTCGCGACGTCGGCATTGGGGTCCTCGTAATCCTCGTTCCACTTGACGCCGGAACTCATAGTCAGGAGCTGGCGGATCGAAACATCGTCATAGGCCGAGCCCTTCAGGCCGGGGATATACTGGCTGACCTTGTCTTCCAGGCTCTTGATATAGCCCTCCTGGATCGCTGCGCCGACGAGCGTGGAGGTGAACGACTTGGCGACCGAGAAGCTGGTCCAGCGCCCGTCGGGACCAAAGCCCAGCCCGTATTTCTCGAACCGGACCTTGCCGTCCTGCAAGATCACGATCCCGGCAGCGCGCTGCCTGGCCATGTAGCCATCCACGCCGGGGATGGTCAGCGGCTTGCCCTGGGGCAGCGGCAGCGGCGTGGTGGAGGGTGCGATTTCGCTGGCGGTGGCCAGCACCGGCAGGCGGTCCATCGCCCGGAACGCGGCATCGCGCTGGTCCTGTTGCCACATCAGCACGTCGCGGTTGGTAGGCATCGCCGCCAGCAGGCCGCGCGTTTCCTGGTCGAGGCTGGCATACCAGCCGCCGCCCGCCAGCAGCGCGGCAACGAGCGCCCCGAGGGCAATGGTCCGCTTGCGCATGGTGATTTCTCTCCCTGTTATCCGGCCCAGCATAGCTTGACCGGACGATCAGGGAAGAGGGCTCACACCCGTCCGACGCTGGAATAGGCAAAACCCTTGGCCCGGACTTCGGCGGGATCGTAGATATTGCGCAGATCGACCAGTATCGGGGCCTTGGCCAGCGTCTTG
>RFPL01000040.1 GCA_009926135.1 Sphingomonadaceae bacterium | reverse complement strand
ATCGGTAGTAGTGCCTATGAGTACGTTTCCACCCACTGTTGCAGATAAAACTGGATTAGCATAACCATTAAAAGCAAGTTCTAATCTACTTCCAGAGTTATTATTTCCAGCATAATAAAATCTTAATTCTGCCGAGTTACCTGCGGCAGATTCAGTCCCATATGTAAAAATTGCATATCTACCTGCAACATTTGTATTAGGAGCATATAATGCCGCTATAGCAACATAAGTCTGAGCCCCAGTTGCTACAGCATTAAACGGTCTTGTTGTTCCGCTTATCCCTGTATCCGTTGCTGTAATTTTACCTGTACTAATCGCATTGGTGGTGGTGTTCCCTGCCGTAGTAACTTGATCTAAAGTAGGAACTGAGACCAAAGGAGTACCTCCGAAGATTGCTGAGAAGGTTTTGTTCTTCCACAGATTTGTGGCTGATTCATAAACCAATAAATCATTGTTCGCCTTAGATGAGATGGCCACATCGTGAATCTCATCTAGTTCGTATCCGTTCTGAATACGATAAACAATTGTTCCGTTTGTTGGAGAGGTCCTCGTTACCTTACCCACATAAACTATGTGATTTGGAGCCGAGGGTTTTACGTTTGTAATATACCCAGCAACTGTAGGGTGAAGATAAACTGTATCTCCATCTGCTAGAGTTACATCTGTGAATGGGTGAGTTGCTACTGTACGGGTATCTAAGTTATCAAGATATCCCAAAGTGGTTACAAAACCGTCTGCATTATTTGCAATGTCGTCTCTGACAACCCCAAAAGTTCCTGCACTCGTTGCCTCTGCATTGGCTTGAGCCTTTGCGAAGTTGGGTCTATTACCCGTAGAGCCAGAGATGTAAACGATTGTACCTCTGTATAAAGTGGCTCCTGTGCTATTTCTTCCAATGATGGAAATGGCCTCAGCATTGTCAACTACGCCTGTATTGTCTACATCGTAGACACTTTTGAGCATATCGCCACCACCGCCAGCAGAACCATTAATCCACTGCTCAGTTGCTCCATCATATAGGAGTATTTGCCCATTTGTAACGCCTGTTAAAGTTACATCGCTCAGACCATTTAGATCTGAGGCCCCAAGCGTAAGAGTTTTTAAATTCTGTACTATGACCCGTAAACGTGTCGCTTTATCTTTTTGCGACTGATCACGGGTCTTAGCATAGTTTTTGTCCGCCTCATTAGCAGATTTTAATAATTCGGATGCTATAATATCCAATTCTGCCATAAGGGAAATTAAGCGATATCTTTACTTTCGATAAGAGTGTAAGTAAATGAATCGCCTTGAAGAGTTTTTGCTTTTTTAGCTATGGTCATAAGAGCATTAAAATCCTTTACTCTCTTAAACACTTGGCAACCGTGCGACCAGTCTGAAACGAGCGAACTATCTTCTCCAGCTTTGTGAATGTTGATACCAAACACACCGCTTTCAATCTTACTCTCATCATAGATACCGTCTTTCAAATTGAAATCACGATAAACTTTTACGGGTGCTTTTTGTTTCAATGCTTCGTACTTACCTTGGTGTAATCCAATATGGTGAGAACCAGGATATTGACCAGGAACCATGCGTGCTGTTCCGCCTCCATTATCTGTTGTTGCAAGCCAAATAAAGAACTTCCATTCACCATTCTCTTTGTAGCTAACAGTCAACCAATCATCGAACTTATTAGTCAACTTTTGACCAGTTGAACTATTACGAATTCCAATGATGTTAATATTGAAATCGCCATTCTCAAAGTACTTGTACCCCTTGGCCTTTACAGCCGCTTCAATTTGTTCTCTTGTATACATTATTTACGATTTAAAGATGTTAAGTAAGTATCTACGATATCATTTAAGGTATCGGATTCTGTATTTGTTAAGTTATAACCTACTGTGAAAATACCAAATGTGCGGGTGGTTCCATAGGTCGCTACGTTTGCTACGTCTAAGGAGCCCATGAATAAATCAAAGTTTGGAACTGGATTAATATCTCTGAGGCCCGTGCTAGTTGCCAAGGCTGTCTTATTTCTACGTAAGCGAAGATCTGAGGCCGAAGCAGTAGATGTCATATAGAAACCTGCATCACCAGCATCACCGCTTACTGTCAAACGCCCGGCACTCACATTATCTGACCAGATATCCACAAAGTGATTTAATCCGATTCCATCGAATACCATGGTGATTCTATCGTTTCCTGTGGCAGTCTGAGCACCCCAACCTATATTACGTGCTATTGTATTGGCATCAGGAGTATAAAAAGAGATATGAATATCTGCTGTGCTAGTGTAACCCAAAGAGACAAAGTTCAAATTCAAGTCTCCGTACCCATTTGTAGTACCATCAAAGTCAACCCCCTTTGCTGTATTAATTGCACCTGAGCCCCAAGTCATAAGAAAGGTAGCAGGATTCTTCAAGTTATACGCTTTTGCTCCTAGAGATGAACCAACAAAAGGGTGAATAGAATGGAACTTAGTCCACAAATTAGCACTCTTTAATGCCTTAACAAAGGTGTCTGTAGCTGTAATTTGAGTTGTATCACTCAATCCATTCATAGAAATGAAGTAAGCAACATCAGGATCTAAAGAGATGAATTTTGCAGTTAACTCCTTCCCCTTTGCTGTTGATTTAAACGCAGTCAGATCAGCATCTGTAATAACGCATCCGCCACAATTTTGACTGAAACGATTACAAACTGAGATTAACTTGTCTTGCTCATCATCTGTGTAGCAATCTATATTTTCTAAGCAGAACTTAAGGAATAAGCCCTTCTTGATCTGCTCTTCATAAGAGCAACAAGGCTTATCGTACTTAGCATCGTCTATCTCTTTTTGAGCATAGGAGACCACAGCCTTTTGAGCGGTAGCCATATAGGATTTTAAGTACTGATCTAAACTATATTTAACAGCCACAACTTGTACGGATTGATGGAGCACAACCACTCAGAGCGTCTTGGATATCAGAATAAATCTCTTCTGCTAGTAAGTACTCTCCGCATTCCATTGCTTGAACCATCTTATCATACAACATCTTCAACTCTGCGTAATCATTGCTAGTCATATCGCCTAAGGCTAATTTACCTAAGGCACACTTAATAGATGCATCACGTAGAGTATAAGTTGTTACAGTAAATCCTGTGTAATTTGTAGTTACTAACCATATACCGTCTGATACAGATGTTCCTAAAGGGGTGAAAACGCTCTGAGACCGAATGGCATCATTTGCAAAATTACCAGCCAATAAGGAAACTGTTGTACTTACTCCACTAGGACTTACAAAGACAGCATTCATTGTGGGCGTTACTGCTGTTGAACGTACTGTATTGGGTGAGCCCCACCCCGTTGTATTAGTCACCGCATTATAATCACCCGTAGAATCGATGATGATAAAATCAGTGCTAGTGTGTTTAAATGTTATAACTGGAACTGTTGCCATATATCAAAGTTACAAAATTTATTTGATAAATTGACCAGGGAGGGCTAGCTCGATCTTATTTTTGTCCTCTTGGCTTAACAAGCCTCTCTTGTCCATCTCAGTCAAAATACCACGTAAGCGGAGAGAGGTAAACTCGGTCTCATAAGTATCCAAGGTATTCTTCATTGTCTCACCGATGGAACTGAAAGTAGAGCGGGTCAATCTTTCAATATTTGCCAAATCGTTCTCACTAGCTCTCAATTGCTCCAAGTTGTTTTGATAATTACCGATATGCAACTTCAAACCTCTATATCGAAGATCACCAAGGATTTGCAATTCCTTTTTGTACAAATCGAATGGGAGAGAAATAGTAACCTTGCTGATGCCTGATCCAATCTCATAACTATTGTTCTTGCTTACGCTCAAAGTAGACCACATATTCAATGGTTTACCTTTCTCATCGACAAGACCTAACTCATCAGATATCATTGACATACCAGCAATTGTATTGTAGAGATTATTGGCAAAGTTTTCCTTTTCGTCTTTTCCTTTAACTTGAGCAAAAGATCTGAGAGCGAATGGATTGATCATCGCAGAGAAATAAGCAGCACCTGTGCCCACTTCCTCGCCTGTCAGATTTAATTTCAGTTCCTCACCGAATAGTCCTATTCCACTGCTGTAGAAATCTGTTTTTCTATCGTATACTTGAGAATTCCTAGACAATTTTGAAGCCGCCTTGATTCCAACTCGACCTAACATAGCGGGACCGCCTGATTCCATTGAAGGTATAACTTGACCCAAAGACATCTGAGTTTGTGCGTTACCCTTTGCAAAGAAACTAAGTGCATTCGGAGCAGCTACTGCACCTGTTGCAGCCAACATATTAGCCAATAGATTTTCAGCCGCTTTTTGCTTATCTGGAGCCTTAGAAATATCCAAGGCCAAACCAATTGTCTGAAGAGCACTGATGTTCTGAATTGATGATTCTCCTAGTGAGAAGAATGCACTTACTCCGCTAATTGTTGGTTGTTGATTTGCGATGTAAGATCTCTTCTTAACTTTTTCTTTTCCGAATTGATAAGTGTTAGATGAGTAATAACCCATGGCTTGACCAATCAAACCAAAGTTTTGATAACCAATTACTTCATCTTTTGCTTTCCATCCACGAGTAACCATCAATTTTTCTCTTTCTGCTGGACTAGCCATTAACCACTCTCCGAAATAAGTAATATTGAACTCAGAAGGTCTGAGACCGACTGCATTCAATGCTTTTCTTCTATCCTCATCATCTGCTCCTGCTGGAGGTGTTAAAGCACCACTAATTGCCATTTGTAAGATAACAGCACCGACCGCAGCAGAAGTTACAACAGCAGACTGATCGTAAGTCATTTGTCTTCTCTTCTCAAATAATTCTTGGCGAGCCTTCTCATACTCACGCTGAGCACTTTCTGATTTTAACTCGGCTATTTTATTTGCTCCGTATTTCTTATTAAAGTCAGATTCTAGACCTTTAAATTTCATATAAGAAGACAAAGACATCAAAGCAGAAACAGGAGCCATAGTATTTTGCATACCTGCTGCCAATACGTTAACAGGAACACGTGTGAATGGAGATATTGTCCAGGTAATGATATCTAATCCTTGATAACCATTTTTAGCTAGAAGCGCAGCAACTTTGCTTTGAGGTGTTTTTGCACTTAAATATTC
>RFPL01000039.1 GCA_009926135.1 Sphingomonadaceae bacterium | reverse complement strand
GATGTTGCCCAATCGACCAAAACACGGCGAGACCAAGTCAAATTTTTTGTTGTAAAAGCGATAGGAGCTAAAAACAAAAGAATATCCTTAAAGCCACGCGGTGCAGAAAGAGACTGGCTAAGTCATGAATTCTTCATAACTCCGTCTGAACGCAAAAAGATAGAAGAACACCTAACAAAGTACTACCCGGAAATAACAAGCTACTTTTATCAAAATTTTGGAACTATTTTGCAAGCACTGGAGGGAGACATCCTAATGAAAGCCATGATCGATCTACTGGACCAAGACATCCCTTCTTTACCAATGCATGATGCAATCTACGTCCAAGATCGGTACAAAATCCAGGCCAAATCTGCTCTTGAGAAAGCATGGATGGAATGCTGCCAAGTTCAATTTCCTCCACACGTCAAGTTTGATACAAGAGACAATTGTTAGCAGTTTCCCAGCTCAAAATTTGGGTTTATCGCTCAAATTGCAGGCTCCTTTAAGCCTGCCGACGATACTGTTGTTTTTGGCATTAGATACGATCACATTGAAATCGCCCGTGTAACGATTTACGGTAATCTGAATTTTGTGAAGTATGTCCTTAGGATTCCCGGTATCTTGAGACTTTGGCCAACCAACTAGCGAGTAGACTTGATTTCCTCCATCCAGCATGTTCGTCGTTACTATCGGAACTCCATCCAATACACCTTGCCCGGTAATGATGTTATCGAGTTGAAGAGTTAGGTTGGCTTGTCCAGAAGTCCCCATGCCTGAGCAACTAAGCATTAAGGGAAAGCTCTGCGCAACAACCGCACACGATGCCATGACTAAAGGAAGAGCTAGAGGCCATTTCATGGTTGATAAATCGCAGGCTGACAAGGCATGGGCGACTCAATTGTTTTAAGGACTGTCGTGCCCTCAAGTTTGTATGTGCAATACCATTTGCTGCTGGCGAATTGCTGATTTACAAGTGTCCACATTCCTGCGTAGGCATATGTAGCCATAGTTGCCAACAAGATCATTCCAAAACGTTTAGAAAAATTTTTCATATTAGTACTTAGGCTCCTTACGACCAGCTTTACCCGTGTCCGGGTTTACGTTTGGCTTTGAAGACCAGTTGTCCCTTTGTGTCTGATTCGGATTAGTTGCCCTGTGTGGTTGCACGTAAGTTCCGTCTTTCTTGACGTAGCCGCTTACCGCATGCGACCCACCTGAGCTGTCGTCAGATTTCTTTGCCCACAAAGCTGAGGGAGCAATGCTTACCAAGAGAAGCACTGCACAACAAGTAACTTTTCGCCTCATCTCAGCATGAATCCACATTTTTTCTTGAACTCCTCTGCTTTTTGATTGAACACATCTGTGATTGAGCGGCTGTAACCCCCGCCAGCTGCGTTATTGAATCCCACTCCAAGGTTGTGACCAGAGCTCAAGCTCATAACGCTAATTTGATCAATTGGCGACAGCTGTGAAATAAATCCAGCCCGCTGGCCCTCAGGAAGCTGCTCATACTTAGCTGCCAACCCCAGCTTGCGAAGCTCGTTTTGTTGATAGTCACAAGGTGTCTGGGCGACTGCCGAAAGGTTCCATGCTGCAAGAAAAACAACCAAAGTTATGGTCTTCATCTTTCCCTACTTCCTACAAGCCAACTAGGACAGATATCGATCTGACATGATATCCCGAAATGGGATATTCCAAAACAGGATTCACTATCCTCGGATGCAATTGGTCCGAAATCGTGAAAAAAAGCTACGAGAGCTTCTGAAAGAGGCCCGATTGGCTGGCGATCTTCGGCAAACGGACGTAGCCAACTGGCTGGGCAGGCCTCAGTCTTACGTAGCAAAAGTTGAGGGCGGCGAGAGGACGCTTAGCTTTATTGAAGCGCTGGATTACTGCAAGGCAATAGGTCTTGATCCTGCCGTGCTGGTAGAACAGCTTGGATAGCTCCTCTTTTTCTGCTTAGGCGCTGCAAGCTGTATCAAAGCAACCTCATCCTTTACAGCACGAAATCCACGCCTTAAGAGCATCCTCCAGGGGTCAGATGATTCGTTCTGACCGATATATGAACAGATTGATTGGATTGCATCCCTACGTGTTGATCTGATCATGTCAGTCAGGATAGTCTCATCAGGGCGTTGGATGGCCCAAGCTTTTGGCGTTTTTTCCATTTCCACAGATTACCCCCCCATCAACCGACGGGGTAAGGTAAGACTCACAAATTCTGTAAGTTGCAGCTAACGAACTAGGTCCCTTTTGCCAAAGGTTCCATCCTCTTTTTCATGTGTGAAGGGGGATGCTGCAAAAGTTACACACAGAAGCTGCGACACCCCCCCTACGTACGAATTTTCACGGGACAATCTACGGGACAATTTACGGGACAAGACCGCTTTGGCAAAAAAACAGAAAACGCTGGAACCCGCATGGTTACTGGGTTTATGGAGCGTGCGAAGATCCGCGTTATTCCTGATGACGCCTGTCGGGGGCGCCATACATTACGGAAATGTATTTGTTTTATAAGGACTTTTGTCTTTAAATGGTTGTTTTACGGGACAACCTACGGGACAAAATGCCTAGACAACCCACCTACTTTGAGCAGCAAGGGGATAGCTTTCTTTTCACGAAACGCTTGAACCCTAAGCAGGGGCGCTTTCCTCTATTCCAAGATCGCATCAAGCGAAAGATGGCCGCCACCAACCTGATGGAGGCTCACCAAGAAGCGTTGAAATACGCATCTGCACTAGACCATCTGCAAACTGTGGCTCTAAAAGATGCAAAGGGGTTGCCAGTCGCGATAAAGGACATGAGAGCGGCGGCGGCAACTTGGTTATGGGTGGTTGACGTAGATCTCGATACATACCAAGCTCTGAAGCACTCAAGGACCCGTCAGGGGAATGAGGCCCGAGAAGCGATCGAGTTTGTGCGTGATGAAGTCATTGCAGAACTTGGGACGCATGAGGAAAGCCAGAGCGACCCTAGACTGGTTGTGAGCTACATCTCACATTTTGGAGACTACCTGCTAGGTGTACTCAATGATGGATTAGGAAACAACATGTTTTCTGAATGCCTGGAAACATACCTCAAAGGGACTAACCGAGCGCATCTCTCAAAAGCAACAAAAGCGGTCCACGATGCAAAGCGTTATTTAGAACTCTTTACTGAGACAGTAGGAGACAGACCCGTTGATCAAATTAAAAGGAGGGACGTGGACACGTATATCCAGAAACGTCTTACAAATGTTAAGACGACGAGTGTCGAGCGAGAAATAAATTCTCTAAGAGCCATATGGGCTCAATCAGCAAGATCGCTTGACATCCTTACGCAAAATCCTTTTTCACATCCAGCGATTAAGGGTCTCGGGGCAGACGCGGAGATAAGGCAAACACCCACCCTGGACCAGACCAGGGCCTTAACCAAGCTCCTAATCAGCCACAAAGACAAAATTTCTAGCTACGTCCAACCATTGGTAGCGGTGCTTGAGTTGACTGGAGCACGTCTCTCGGAGGTGTGGGGGATCACAAAGAACGACTGGGACCGAGAAGCCAATGTTCTTTATCTGCGACCCAACGAGCGGCGCAGAACATTGAAGACAAAGAATAGCGTACGACCTTTCCCAGTCACCCCTGCTCTTGCCACTTGGTTGGACGAGCTTTTAAGGTTCACACCTGCCCTTACGACCAACAGCGCATCCGCAGCCACCCTGAAATGGCTGAAGAGCCAAGGGTTTGACTTTGGCAACCACAGCCTAAGGCATGGCTTCAAGCAACGACTTTCTGAGCTAGACGCGCCCAAGAACTTCATAGAAGAGCTTCAAGGCTGGTCTTCACAATCCATGGCGGACCATTATGGACACGTAACGATTACCGAGAGAAAGTTGGAGCTTGTTTCTCGCGTACATGCACACATAGGCTTTTCAGAATCCAGGGATAACGTTATTCCCTTCAGAGCAAAAAATAGGGATTGATTCAAGAAACCAACGTTGAATTTCTTGACAATTCATCATAAAAATGATAAACTAAGAAGGCTCTAAATATTGAGCAAGCGCCCCCGTCATCGGGGATAACGCTCCAGGTCGAATTACTTCATTCTTCTTCAGGAGACGTTATGCACTATCTATCCTTAATATCCCCGCAACTAGAGCAACTTGCGTTGCTAGATCTCAAGTCACCTGACAGGCTTGCCATCAAAGATTGCATCTACTACGCAGACAAATACAACTGCATTGGGATCATAAGCAACTATAAAAAACCGCTTGCGGGGCCTTTTAGACGTACCTTAGTCACTGGCGAAATCAAGCTTACGGATCTGCCAAAACGACTCGATACGCAACAAGTCATTGAATTGTTAGAACTCCTGTTAAGGCGTGGCAAAGACAAAGCCGTCAGAGAAATGAATCCGACCAGCTTGGCAAACCTGAAGCCATCTCGCCGCTTCTCGAAAGACCATCAACCGGTAAGAGTTCCTACATGTACACCTTCCATGCTTTCGAGGGCAAGAGAGTTACGCTCAGCTGGGTGCTCCTGGCGGGGAATTGGAGACATCCTGGGCGTCAAAGCAGCCACCATCAGAATGTCGATGATAAGGAGTGAAAGAATGCAGAAAACGGACTAAATAATCACCGTTTGTTCATAGGTCAAAACGGACTGACGGTACTCACCTACATCCAGCATTGAACAACGTAGAAAAATAGAAGCCTAAGATGGTGCCTTTAGTTATCAATTTCATAGGTTTTACTTCCCATTTTCTTAGCAATCCACAGAGAATTGACTCGATTTCTAACCCCCTTTCAGTCCCTGCTGAAACCACTCGGGAGACATAAAAATTAAAGTCTTAAGCCTTGCGGCGATCTCAGATGAGATTGGAATCCCTGAGCTGGAGCTTGAGAGGCTACTGGCTCGGGGGTTTAACTCCAACGAGAGCGTCCTACCCATACCCATGGCACTAAAGCATGTTGGCTATGCCAGGGAACTGATCGATGAGATCAGAGAAGACCTCGATGACTACTTCGTAGGCCGAAAGGACTTCATCAAGAACATGCATACAGCCTACAGGCTAATCATGTGCAACATGGTTGTCTGTACCTTCAGCAGAACCTGTCTGAGCTTGCCCAGCACAGAAAAGCTCTATAACAGAGGAAGTTATTTCAATAACTTATTCCTAACTAGGGCCGCCACAGAAGAAGTACTCACCGGGCTTGCTAAAAAGGGCTACATAAAGAAGAACAAAGGCAATAAACAACTAAAGAAAGTCAACAACTACCAGCCAACAAAGAAGCTACAGCTACTAGTGCTACCCCTGCTGTACAAGGTAGCAGAAGAATACTCAAACACAACCGACCTAATCATCTTCAAACAAGCCAAAGACAAGAATAAGCAACAACAACCAAACAAGACCACAAGAACCCAAGACACCAAGCAACAAGTGGGTACTATGCGTAGGAGTTCTTTGCAACTTGAAACCACTTATGGAACAGATTTCAAGGCTTTGACCAGGATAAACAAAGCCCTAAAAAAGTTTACTTATGCCCTGAAAAGTCCCGTAAAACGAATCTACAGCGATGAAAACCCTATGCTGGGCGGCAGGCTTTATACAAGGTTACAAGGGCTTCCAGATCGTAGGGCAAGGATTCGAATCAACACCCTATTCAATGGCGAACCTGTAGCTGAGGTAGACCTTTCAGCCAACCATCCCAGGATGCTCATGGCTCTGTCCCGAAAGGAGCTTTCTGCGACCTTTTACGATGATGTTGCCCAATCGACCA
>RFPL01000038.1 GCA_009926135.1 Sphingomonadaceae bacterium | reverse complement strand
AATACTTATCATAAAAACCCTTAGGGAAGAATATAGGCTTAATTTCTCTCCAGCCTATATGCATAGTATGAACCATACCTTTCTTACGTCCTTTCCAAAACAGTAAGCCTGCTAAGAAGAAGGTTACTTTCTCCTTAACAGGTCTATTGTCTTTTATTTCAAATTTAGTTCTCATAAATTAAAGTTTACCTTGGGTCATATAGACATGAGTGTCTATGGTCCATAAGAATTTAAATCTTTTCATAAAGCTTCTATCTTTTGTAATAAATCTGTTACCTCACCTTCTGTAAGATAACCTAATACATCATCTGTTATAGGTGTATCATAGCATATATCATTATTATAGATTACTGCTAATTCATATAATCCATCTTTACCCCCGTAACTTCTATCAGTCTTAATTACACTAGCCCCGTAACCATTATTAAAAATTACCATAGCGTGTATACCATTATCATATGTAGATGGTACAAAAATTAAATCATCAAATGTCATTGTTTTTATATTCTTGTTTTAGTAAAGCCATATTCTTTTGCTACGTCCGGGTTATTTTCTATATAGGTATGGCAAGTCCTACATGCTGATAACCAAGTACTTACATCTAAAGTATACTTACCTCTTCCTTGCATATGATGTACATCTGTACTAACTATAATACATCCGGGAAGTTTAGCTTGACATGTAGGATGTTTAGTTAAAAACTCTACACGTAGTATACTATACTCTTGATTTTCTACCAGTTTCTTTTTGGAGATTTTAGGTAAAGACTTTGGTTTACTATGCTTATTAGCACAGTTTTTACAATAGCCTTTACCTAATATCCTTTTCCAAAAGTTAGGTAAAGTAATTCCACAGTCTTGACACTGCTTCATAATAAGTCATCCAAACCTATATCAAAGGCATCTGCTACGTCATCATAAAGATCCGGATCAGCTTCTCTGATAAGTTCTACAACAGGGTAGAGTACATCATTAACTTGATTTAATAGAAGATACATATCATGCTCTTTAAGCTTACTAATATTCTCATCTGTTAAAATCATAGATAAAGTTATGTTGCTACCCATAAAAGGTACAGTAGAAGTTACTTCAGCTGCTGCTATAAGTTCTTCAATCTGTTCTAATTGAGTTAGATTGTTTAAATAACAGAATACAATTTGTCTGTTGTCAAGGCCGTGGAATTTTGTCATGAGATTTGATAGAAATTAATGGGTAAGATACCACAATCAATTAACTTATCTATGATATCTTTTTTATTGATACCCAGATCTTTAAATGATAGTGTACATACAAATTTAGGATCTGGTTCTGTATTTTCCCAAAAAGGATTTAAGAAAGGATGATCCTTAAAGAAATGTCCCAGTAAGCTATTACTAAATTTAATAATAATCTCTTGTTTCCAGGAGTTTAAAATAAACTGAGTTTTTCTATGAGCTTTAGTTACCCGTAGTTTTTTAGCTTCAGACATTTCTGCTAGTTCTGCTTCAGTATACATAGTTAAGCCAAACATGGCTCTTTTGTACAAGAAGTTCTGATTAGGATTAAAGGGGTCTTTATCATAAACTTGATAAGACTTACCGTTAAAGTTCTTTGTGTTTGCTTGATAGGTAGATAGCTTTCCGCTATACATAACCCTGTTGTCTTTTTTCATATGTGGTAATGTTTTTGTTGATTAGAAAATGTATCTAATACTTTCAATATCAAAATATTGTGTATACAGATACTTAAATGTATTTAACCATTTAGTTTTGTAGCTCAATGGGTATCTCATTATACCCTCATTATTCTTTATTTCTGAGCTATATTTCATTAAGTTTTGAGCTAGAAAACTACTACGCTGCATTTGTAATGCATGATTTGTAAGTGCAATAATCTCACACTTATTTTCTCCGGCAATAGTTTTTATCTCTGCAAATAAATCATCATAGAGTTCTTCCCAACCTGGATAGAATATGACGGGACTATAGTTTACATGTACTTCCCAGCCTAAATCTTTAAGCCGGTTAATATCTTGTATACGAGTAGTAATAGATTGCATCTTAGGCTCAAGTATATCAGAAAATACTTGGGGCATAACACTAACTCTAACTCTTGGCTTCTTATTAAAACTACTAACGTCTAAGGTTAGTAATGATGGATACTTAGTAGCCATTGTAGTATTAAGTGTAGGATGATTATCATATTTTTTAAGATAATCTATTAAAGGTTCAGGCATATGCTTTTGCATTAATACCAAGTCACTGTTACATGCTATGTCTACCATAGTGTATACAGGATCTTGCTGGTCTGAAACTTTTACAAATCCTTTCTCCCATTCTACAACTGAATTAAAGATCTCATCTACATTACTGTTTACATAAACTCTTTTGTCATTGTACCTAGACATATAACAATAAGTGCTAACACATCCGCCAAAGCATCCGTAGATTACATTTGGTGCAATGCAGTTAGCACTATTATTATTGTCTTTAGTACTCAGTGTTTTAGTTCTTTGTACTTTAATCATAATAAAAGGGCTGAGTTTCCCCAGCCCTAATTAATTAGAAATCAAATGCTACGTCACTAGATTCTTCTACTTCTGCAGTTACTGGAATATCCATATCATTTACAGATTCAGTAGCTTTAGTAGCTTTAGCTGGTTTAGCAGTTTCAACAGTACTAGAACGCTGTGAATTAGATTCTCTGATTTCATCAACATTAGTGTGTTGAATAAATGTATCAGTATCATTTACATCCATAGTATAATAAGTACGTCTGTAAATAGCTTGATCTTCAAACAAACAGATAGGACCATCTTGACCAGCACGCTTAACACCAAAATCAGGATTACTTTGCATAATTGGCTCAAGAGATTCTTTAACAGTAATTTTACCTTCTAACAACTGATTAGCTTTCCAACCAATTGCTTTAAGATCAGATACTAAACCTGGTACAATAGAAGATCTTACC
The DNA here is from genome assembly GCA_009926135.1 of Sphingomonadaceae bacterium. Lineage (GTDB taxonomy): Bacteria > Pseudomonadota > Alphaproteobacteria > Sphingomonadales > Sphingomonadaceae > Novosphingobium. The sequence continues at coordinate 3,292 of RFPL01000038.1, read as the reverse complement.
TTCCTACGTACCCAACCATTAGATACTTCAACAGCATCTTGTTCAACACGTACAAAACCATACTCAGGATTGTTTTGAGATACACGGATTACGTTGCCGAACTCATCAGCAACAACTTTAACTTTGTTCATAATATTTTTTAGGGTTTTTTAAATTTTAAATTGCATAAAAAAACCGGCTGTTAACCGGTTACATGTCTGGAAGTAAATCTTCCGGGAGTATATCTGCTTCAAACTCTGAAGGGTCTATCTCCTCTATTTCTATCTCCTCTGATTCTATAATCACAATTGTTGTACTACTAATTGAAGCACCAAAAAATGGATCTTCAACCACATCACCGGCATTAAGACACATTAGGTATTGTAAATCATCATCTGTACAGTCTAAATACTGCTCTACAGACAATTCTATTACCTTTCCGTTCCTTAATTGGTACAACATCTCACTCAAATATATGCAGTAACTATTATTAAATAAGTTACTAAACATATATACTTACCAATATAAAGCTATTGCCAGGTAATTTTAATACCTTTTGGTAGCATTTCTATATCAATAAGTAGTGCTCTACCTTCTTCACCAATTACTAAACTAACTGGCTTATCTGCTTTAATGTTTTTAATAGTGTGACTTACCGGTTTAATTAAATCAGGAACAGCAGTTACTGCTACTACTTTTTCCGGTACTTCCATAGTTACTTTAGTTTTAGTAACATTTTTTCTCTGCCAGAATCCTGGTGATTTAGATTCTACAATATCCTTACACTTACGGATATAACCTTTTTGGCCATGTGTTAAGTGTTTCTTAGGATACTTTTTAATTTTGTGTTTAGTTATTGCATAAGTTGCAACAATAGTTTCAGGATACCCAGTAATAATCTGGATAGCATCTAATTCAAAACCATACTTCTGTAAGTTCTGAATTCTTCTTGTGATTAATTTAGTTTGTGTATTATTCATGATAGATGATTTTTTATATATAATTGTAAGGTAGTTGTGTTAGAAAAAGGGCCAGGATTTCTCCCAGCCCTTATTAACTAACTCTCTAATCAACTACCACATTGCGAGCTTATTTTGCGGCTCTAAGAGCACTTAGGTAGTTTGGGTCTTCAGCGTAGACACCATCAATTTTGCGTAGATACTTGTTCTGTATATCAACATAACATCTTACATTATCTCTGTAAGATTTATATTTAGCATATACACCATGTTTGCCATCTACATACTTACACTTATGGTAAGTTAATCCAAACATGTTTTTAGCATGTATACCTACATTACTCTTACCAATATTAGATTCAATCTTGGCTTGAGCAACTGCTACTGCTGGTAATACACAACCGTGTTTAATTAATTCTGCAGTTAATCCAGAATCAGTAAGTTTCATATCCTCTATAGTTCTCTCTATTGTAACAGTATCTTTAATAACTGAAACAATCTCAGTACTTAAATCTACCATAGAGGTAAATAGGAGGATTACATTAATTGCTAATGATACAATAAATGCATTCTTGTAAGACCTTGTTGGACTTACGCTTAAATCATTGTTTACTTTCAGGATCATAATTTTAATAATGTAAAAAGGGACCTATGTGCAGGCCCCTTTTCTTTTTTAACTTAACTATAACATTATCGCTTACCCAGGGAGCACATTTCCTGTGTATTTGATCATTTTAAATCTTTGGCCTTGCTTAACTATTAAACCAATAATAGTGCCATTCTGACTAGCTTTACCAACAATTTTGCCTTCAACCACTGGTCTTGGGCTTGTAAGGGTTTCTGTTTTTATCATAAAATAGGGTTTTGTTAGGGTAATATTCAACAATTAATTCAATGTACCTATCATTTAAAAGGTACTGTACATCATGATCATCTGTTTTAATAGTGATCATAAGTTTGTTTTTTGTCATCTTAAATACATATGCATCTATACCACCTTCTTCTTCAAGAAGAGAAATAACAGCAGCGCTATCATCATAGGTTAATCTGTTACATAATAAATCATCTTCAAATGTATGAACATGAATATTTGGTGATTGTGCATTAAGTGTACTAAAAAGGGAGATCAATAATATTAATATCAGTTTTTTCATTTTCATGCTGCAATTTAGGATATCTTACTGATATTTTAGCATCATTAACCGGAATAGCTTTTAAACCATCCTTATTATAACTAATTAACCTGCAGTTCATTAAGTCAAGCATATTAGTTAATTCAGAAACATCACAGTTTTTAGCTTGTTTAAGTAAATCTCTAAATTCTTGCCAGAATCCTTTCATAGATTGATAGATAGACATGATCTGATCACCATAAAAATCCTTAACAGGTTGTTTAAAGTTTAAATAAGCATTAAACTCTGTTTTACTAAACTTAACATCTATAAGATCTATTGTTAAAGAATCCCAACTTATGTTAGATTTCTCATATACAGGTTTTCTTTTAAATGATTTTCTGTGATCATACCAATACATTGGTGTTTGTATATCTAAAGTAAAATGTTTTTCTGGTAATGCTCCTAACCATTTAGTAGCACCAAGAGGAACAAATATATCAAGTTGATATGTTAATGGTTCATATACCCAAGTCCAATGCTTGTATTCTACTATAAATGATATATCATTACCATATTTATCTCCATGATAACATTGTACTCTATTTGGATTTTTAAATGTAAATGAGTTTTTCATATGTGTTAAATTAAAAAAGGGTGCTCGTATTCACCCTTTTATTATAATTAAAAATAGAAATATGAATTAACAACCCGCAGTATACGACCTACAGTTTGTTAATTTTAAATTACAATGAACCAATACCTGATACTAAATCATTCCACATCTTTTCAGTGTAGCCGGACATAATAAGTTCCCGGTCACCAGAACTAAGATAAGGAAATGCAGTTTGTACAAAAGCACCTTCCATGTATCTTAATAGATCTGCATGATAAACCGGACCTATTTCATGTGTCTCTCCTTTAATATCTTTGACAAGTAAGATAACTTTTTCAGAGTCATCAGTAGTACGATAAGTTATAATCTGGCTCATGCTACGTCCTCCATAAACTTATCATAAAAAATAATCCCGGCAGCAGCTAGAATCATAATTAAAACAGTACCGTATAGATATTCTATCTTTCCGGTAACAAGCAAAAAAGCCAGAAGAACTATCTGGACAATTGCAAATGCAGTCATAACTGCATAGTAAACATTTTTAAATTTTTTCATATGTGGTTTTTTAGTTGATTGTTTAATAAAAAAACAAACTCTACTGCATGATCTCCATGCTTTTGAATTTT
>RFPL01000037.1 GCA_009926135.1 Sphingomonadaceae bacterium | reverse complement strand
CGCTTGTGTGGACGAGGGTTTGATGGTGTCGGCCACAGCACACAAAGCCATCACACGATTGGCATTGGTCAAAATGGTGACGGTTCTTCCCGCTTCTTCATGAACTTTGAGGCGATTCTCAAGTTCGGCAGAGCATTGTTGGCGCTCTTCGATCCAACGATGATTGGCCAACGCATAGGGATGCGCCTCAATGACACCTTGTACGCCACGACCTGCAACTGCTTGAAATTCAGTGACATCTCTTAGGTCTGCGGTGAGACCTTCGGCAATGGCTTTGGACACGGGATGGTCTGAACGAGCAGCAAGACTTTTGGCAATGCTTTGAGTGTTTGCAAAATCTAAGCTTGTATCGATGGGTTCAAACGCCACTAATTTCGGTTTACCTTGTGTGATGGTTCCTGTTTTGTCTAGGGCTACCACCTTGATGCTTCTGGCTTCTTCAAGATAAACACCCCCCTTGATCAAAATGCCTCGACGTGCCCCTGCAGCTAAACCACTGACGACCGTGACTGGGGTGGAAATGACCAAGGCACAAGGGCAAGCAATGACCAAAAGCACCAAGGCTTTGTAGAGCGCTTGAATCCAAGTCCAGTCTGCAAGCCAAGGCATCAGTACAGCCACAGCAACAGCTAAAACAAAGACGGCTGGTGTGTAAATAGTTGCGAATTTATCCACAAACCGTTGGGTTGGGGCACGTGATGCTTGCGCTTGTTCGACGGCGTGGATGATGCGAGTTAAGGTACTGTCCGAGGCCAGTGCCGTGACCTGAATTTCCAATGATCCTGATTGATTGATGGTGCCTGCATAGACTTCATCACCAGCAGTTTTATCGACTGGCAAGCTTTCACCAGTGACAGGGGCTTGATTGACAGCACTGCTACCTGATTTGATGACGCCGTCTAGGGCGATGCGTTCGCCCGGACGCACACGCACAGTTGCGCCTATTTCAACGGTCTTCACAGGGCACGGCACCCACTGCCCATCAGCTTGCAGAACTTCGGCGTGTTCTGGTGCAAGTGCCAGCAGGCTTTTGATGGCGTTGCGAGCACGGTCGACTGCTCGGGCCTCAATCGCTTCAGCAATGGCATACAGTGCCATCACCATAGCGGCCTCTGGCCATTGTCCGATCAGGAATGCACCTGTGACAGCGACGGTCATGAGTGCGTTCATATTCAAGCGCCCTCGAACCAAAGCAGAAAGACCTTTGCCGTAGACCGAAAAGCCCGCCAAGGCGATCGCACAGGCGGCAAGTGCCATGCCTAGCCAAGGCGATCGCACAGGCGGCAAGTGCCATGCCTAGTCCCTTTGAAGTCAAGTCATCTGGCAACGCAAAAGCCAAACCCTCGGCAGCTAAAGACAATATCAAAGCACAAATCAACTTGCCCCATGAGTCCCAAAATCTATGCGAAGCAACGCCTTTTGCATTTGCTTTGTCACGCTCGTCGATCAACGGCTCTGGTTTAAAACCCACTCTGCGAATGGCATCGATAGATTCGGCAACAACTTGTGGATCAGCAGCAATCGTCAATTCGCGAGCAGTCAGATCGAAGCGCAAACTTCGAATACCTTGAATCGCTACTAACGCCTGACGAATTTCCGATTCCTCAGAAGCACAGTCCATATTGGCAATTCGAAAACGCTGATCATCGTTAGTTAAACCAGCTGCACTGGGGTGCTCAAAAGTAACAGGCGTTGAAGCGCAAGTCGTCCCGCATTCGCAGGCTGATTGAGTTTTAGTTTGTTGTACTTGCTCAGTTACTGACATGTATCTTACTCCTAGTTGGGTAGATTAGAAACCCTATAGCCACTACAGTGTCAAGCGCATAAAATTTGACATTCAAATCAGTTCGAAAAGATGCCACATGAAGATCGGTGAACTAGCTAAATCTACCCAAACACAGGTTGAAACGATTCGGTATTACGAGCGAGAAGGGTTGCTACCTTCGCCGCTGCGATCGGAAGGCAACTATCGAATTTATGGCCCCAAACATGTGGCTCGTCTATCTTTTATCCGGAACTGCAGAAGTCTGAATATGACACTGAACGAAATTCGAACCTTACTAGCTTTCAAGGACGCACAGCAAGGTGACTGCGATGGTGTGAATGAACTGATCGATACACACATAGCGCACGTTGCGTCAAGGATAAAAGAGTTGCGAAAACTTGAGCGCCAACTCAAAGAATTACGCGAAACTTGTATGGAAGCGCGGGCAACAAACCAATGCGGCATTCTTGCTGAGTTATCTGCACATCCACGCCAAGCAACTTTGAAATCAAAAAGCGTTTCAGGGCACATTGGGGGATTGCACTCAAAAAGCTTGTAATGTCTGAGATGGACATTAATTGGTCAATACAACTGGACGCGCTGGTAACGTTACTGGACTGATTGGTCAACATCACTGGAATCTGAAAAAGAATTACTTCGAAACTTTAAATCTTGGATAAATTCCGTCGCAAGCATTTTGAACTAGGCTTCGAGCATTCGATAGCATTGCACTGACTCTTTTGCCCATGGCAATGTGTTTTTCGATACGTTCGTTATGCGAATCACTTGTTTTTGACATAGCCTTAGGATTAACGCGTAATTGCTCGCCAATTTGCCACAGATTTCCTCTATTCGAAACCTTAATTAATTTTTCATATGCTTCTAAAACATCTAGTAGTTGCTGCATGTGCGCGCAAGTGATTTTGCTTTTATAAAACGACCATGCCATTGGCGCGCTTGATAAAAGACCATCAGTAGAATTTAGAGTTTGAATTTGCTTTATCAGCAAGCAAAACTCTTCGCTAGCGATGTTTACATCCAAATCATCGGGTACATCGAGCGAAATTTGAAAGCCAGATGTTTGCTTGTGTCTTACGAGCATTTGCACCTTTAAAGATGCAAATCCACTACTGAAACTAACGCGCCCTTGTTCTTCCCACCAGTCGTTTAACTTGCGATCCTCTACTGAACCAAATAAACGATACGTTTGATAGGCTCCATCTGTTGGAAATAGACCTGTACGACAGTTTTGCGTGTATTGCTTAGAAAGCTGAAGACATCTGAACCAGCCACCAAGGTAGCTATTTGATAGTCCCAGTTCTGTTAGGTCTGATCCCTTGAAATCTGTTGTATTTTCATTTTCTGATTGCTCATTGCATATATCTGAATTTGAAGTTCTCAACTTCATTTTTTCGAACCCCATCGAAAAAAAGAACTAAATCCGCCCCCACAAATCTAACCTTTGCTTGTCGCACTGATTCTGGTCGACGGTCCATTGTTATATTTTTTATAGGAGTGTTTCATGAACACAGGAACTATGCAAACTCCCACCGCAGATGCAAGCGTGGGAACGGAAAATCAACTTCTCAAATCATCTGCAGTCGACGATTTAGCATTTGGTTTGCTTATGAACAGAACTCTGGGGGGCTCAGATAGCCGTCGCCCTAGTGATAAGAGTGCAAATGAACTAGACGTAGAAATCATTCTCAGTCAGGGTAAAAATCTGACAAAAATGAATGATCAATATGTAGAAACGTATGTAGTTCGAGGTACTAAAGAGTTGTATGCACTACTTGGTGCAATTTACAGTTACGCACTTCAGATTAATGAATCACCGTTGCGCGATCATATTCTTCAGCGAATGCGAGAAATACTGCAAGACGTGCATGAAATCAAAACACAGGCAAATACGCCTTGGTTGACGACTGTTCTCCGATTCATTATTCCAACTGATAGACAGACCGCTTACAACTACTCAAAAGTTTTACAAGTTGCACAAGAAGAAAACCTTGCTGCAGCAGAACTTCCAAACTACATCAAAGAACGCGGTGGCATTGCAAAAATAACCAGCACCAAGGATGACGCAGCTGAAAAGAAAGCAGTAAAGAAGCATAAAGAAGACAAGACTCTGATGCTTCGAAAAATCCTACTTGCAAATGCAAAAGGGTCTGAAACTGTGCTTCAAGTGCCTGAAAAATATGTTCTCAATACAGTAGAAGGTGACAAGAAGGCAGGCACTTTTGAGTACGCAATTTGTGTGAAGACGGCAGATAACGAGCGCCGTGTAGTCAGGTTTGTACAAGTTCCTGAGGCATTGGAAAAACAGCTTCTTACAGTTGTAGCTGAAAGTACAGTGTCCGATGATCTTGCTGATACAAAAGCCAAACTTGACATCCTTCGTCAACATATGGGCATCACTTCAGGCTGGGGTATGGAACCAGGCGATGTTGGTTATCAACCTCCTGGCATGCCTTCTCTTAACCCTCCTCCATCTTCATCAACGAGAGCAACAACAGCTATTGCTTGATCAAACTCACTCCCGGGTAATCCGGGAGTTTCTTCACTTAAGGAGAATTGAAATGGATGAATTTTTAGGTGCTACTGGTGCAGCAACAATTGTTTTACTCAAACTAAAGGATAAGGAAAAACCACCATCAATAAAAAATCTCAAACTTAATTTAGAAGTTGAAAATATCAAGTACTACAAAGGTGATGGCTGGTACAGAAATGGGATTCGAATGCTTGAACAGTTATTGCGAATTCTTAACTCACCCACAGATCCAGTTAGTTATTGGTTAAATTTAAGCTGCACTGATTTTTTACAATTAGATCCAGACGTTAACCAACAACCGTTTTATCAACTCGCTTATTCAGACATCACAATTGCAGGATTCAACTTAACAAATCAATGCATGAGTGATTTGGAAAAATTATTAAGCATAAGAGACGATCTTTGCTCTATGCGAGATTCTGTTAAAAGTTTTCTAAACAGAATTGAATACAACATTGAATTTGCAAAAGTGAATTCAATTGACGATGTATCAATGTTGGATCCTAAGCTTGAAGTGCTTAAGAAAACGTTTTCCAACTATGGCGATGATGCACTTGATAGCATCAACTCACGACTTGCTGAGTGGCACCAAAAATACAAATGGAAGGGACGTGATTTTGAAGAAATTGCAGTAACTGACGAATTAGATTCTGCTGAAATTAATCAATAGCTGTTTTTCCAGTTTAAAGATCGTCTAAAAGCCACAGACTTACCGTCATTCGGTTGACTGATCAGCAACTCAGAAAACAAACTAGCTGTAGATACTGAGATTTCAAAATGGCACGAGCAATTGAACCTGATTCAGAAACACGTCATAGAACTGTTCCACTCAAAGATAGCATCACACGAATTCCTGGTTACCCTCGCAAGCTAGTGATATTCAAACTTCCAGCTTCGAGTTATTGGTGGGTTCGGTATTACGCTGAAAATCATGTGTTTAAGCGGACCACTAAAACTGAAATTAAGCGCGATGCTATGGAGGCTGCAAAACGCTTTTACGACGACGTCAACTTTCGCATGCGTGGCGGAAAGCTGGAAGGCATTCCGATGACGGAAAACGTAGCAAAGGTCATCACCTTCACTAAAGTAAAAGATATGTTGATGCAAAGTGAGGCAGCGAAGTTAGAGCGAACTCAACTTTCAAAAATCACTTACGACAATATGCAGATGCGGTATGACAAGCATATTTCTCCTTTCTTTGAACAGAAAGATATAAGGAGCATCAACTACAAATTGTTAGATGAATTTCTACAAAAGTTATCTTCAGTTGAGCCAAAGCTAAGTGTTTCAACTTTAAGTGCCTACATGGGATTGACACGTAAAGTTTTGCAGCATGCGGCAAGACACAGCTACATTGACCACATACCTGAATTTCCTAAAGTTGGAGTTGAAGACAAACCTCGTGGCTGGTTTAACGTCGGAGAATACAAAGCAATTACCAGAGCTGCCAAAAAATTAGCAGGCAAGAAAATTGAATGGCGAGCACACAGTGTAGAAGGCGAGCGATCTTATTTCTGCGAAGCAGGTAAAGCAATTGATCCCAAGCATAGGGTCATCAAACGAATTCAAATGACCAAAGATCTTGCAGATTTAATTGTCTTCATGGTCAATAGTTATGTGCGCCCTACTGACATTAGAAACATGCAACATAAGCATATTGAAGTGGTAGAGAGACATGGATGGAAATATCTTCGATTGACCCTACCTCCAAGCAAGGGACACAGCTACCCTATTGTTTCTATGCCTTGGGCAGTTAAAGTTTATGAGCGCATTTGGAAAAGACAAACCAAGGAATTTGGTAGAGCTCCTCAACCAGATGACCATGTGTTTTTGCCAATGGCAGCATCGCGTGATTTCGCAATGAAATTATTGGCAAAGCAATTTGAAATTGTTTTGGAAATTACAAATCTCAAGTTAAGCATCATCAATGAGCCCAGAACACTGTACAGCTTGAGGCACAGTTGCATCATGTACAGACTTTTGTTTGGAAGTGGCATTGATACATTAACCCTAGCGCGAAACGCTAGGACAAGTCCAGAGATGATTGATAGGTTTTACGCAGCTCCACTCCAAGGCGAGATGAACGTGGAAATGTTGCAAAGTAAACGACGCCCTAGACCTTGGGAATTGCAGCAAGGTTAACTTGCTCTTTGTTACGCATTAAAACGCGCTGTAGCGCGTTTTTTTGTAGGCATTAGATGTAAGGCTGTTGATTTTTTAAAAAAAAAACGTAGCTTATTTTTTAAAAAACTTTTAGCTTTCAGCAGAACAGCAATTGCTTGTCATATTGAATCGCTGCAAATTTAAATATGAGTTTGAAATCAGATAGATTTTTCTTTATGTTTGTCTTTGAAAATCTATGAAAAGACATTGAAAAATCTATGAAAAGTAGTATGGTGGGTCCATACTACAAAAAACATAAGAAAAAGCACCTAGAGTTTCCTCTAAGTGCTTGATTTCATTAGGTATTTTTGGTGGGCGATACAAGTTTCGAACTTGTGACCCCTGCAGTGTGAATGCAGTGCTCTACCCCTGAGCTAACCGCCCTATCGCTTTTC
>RFPL01000036.1 GCA_009926135.1 Sphingomonadaceae bacterium | reverse complement strand
CATGACAGGGACGGTGCGACTCCCCGCATGGGAAGGGTGACAGCCGGGGCCATTGAACGCGACACCCGTGAGCCCACCACAACCCTCGCGCAAAGTCCACCGCGCCACCTCATCCGCCGACGCCCCCCGCGGCGGCCCCTCCGCCCGCAGCCGCTCCCACAGCGCGCGCGGATCTTCGCCGGCCCAGGACCGGATGATGGCCGCAGCTTCGCGGGCCAAGGCGGCATCACGGTAGGCGTGCAGAAGTAGCCGCACACCGGGGTCCGGCTCGCACCAAAGGTATCGGTGGGCGCGCTGCCCCGGCATCAGCCCCAAGATGCGCAGGATGGTGCCGGCATACCCGGTCTTGGCGCCCATCCGCGACACCGGCGGGCGCGCGCCGTCGCTCTCAAGCCGCAGCGATAGCGCGGCAGTTCCGGCGCAAAGTTCGACAAACAAGGGCACAGGTTGCCGCATATCAATCCCCTTTGCGGTCACTTACCAACCGCACAAACCCAACCGGCAACACCGCCCGCGACCCGTTGAAATCAATCACGGCCCGCCCATCGGCAAGCAAGAAGCCCAGCAAGCGCGCCCCGACTGCAAGTGTCCGCGTGGGGCGCACAAGTTCGAGGACCACATACCTGTACCGGTCTGTGCTCAATCCTCTTCAACGCCTGCAGGGTACAGACGCAGCCAACGCGCGACAGCGTTACCCGCCGCAATCTGGCGTGACCCTCCGAAGCCTTCGGCTGTGCAGCCGCAACAGCCAATCGCGGCGTCGAAGGCAGCAACCCCCCCGGTTTCGTCTGCGCGGAACGCTTCAACCCGCATCAGCGGTTGCCCTCCGCACTTCGGGCAGGTCAGCCCGTCGGCTGGATTCTCGAAGGGGTACATCTGTGTCCTCAGAAGGGCAAATCGTCTGCGTTATAGCCTGCATAATCGTCGGCAGGCGCCTTCGATTCGGCGGGCTTGGGGGCTGCAGGCTTGGGCGCAGGGGCCCGGCGGGTTTGCGGTTCGGCCTGCGGTGCGCTTTCGCTGTCGCGGGCACCGCCCAATAGGCGGATATCGCTGGCAACAACTTCAGTCACCCAACGCTTCGCGCCTTCTTTGTCTGTGTATTCGCGGGTTTGCAGCTTGCCCTCGATATACAGTTGCTTGCCCTTCTTGCCGAACCGCTCCATCAGATTTGCGAGCTTGTCGAAGCAAGTCACTGAATGCCATTCGGTATGGTCGACCCATTGGCCGTCTTGCCCTTTCTTGCGGTCGGCAGTCGCCACGCGCAGGCTTGCGATTTGCATGCCGCTATTGGTGGAACGCACTTCGGCGTCTTTGCCCAGGTTGCCGACCAAGATGCACTTGTTGACTGACACGTGATGTCCTGCGGTTGGTTGAGGGGTGCACAAGCGTATCAAGGGCGGGTGCCGCGTGCAATAGGCACAGCGCACGCCGCTGGGCTTGGGGGGATAGCAAGATCGGCAGGCCAGCCATACAGGCCCACAAAGCTCTTGATCCAGCCTGTGACGGCCATCACGGCAGAAGCTTGGGCCCGGGTCAGTCGCCCCGACTCAACGACGCGGGCAACTTCGGCCCGGGTCGATGCGCATGGATAGCGCGACCATGCGCGCGAACGTAGAACGCTGACGATTGCGGTCTTTTGCTTGTCTGACATGGGCTGACGGCGGTTCTTGCGCAGTTCGCGCATCATCCAGGGCAGAAACTCGCGTTCCTTTTCACTTAGCCGCCCGGTCTGTTTCAGGGCCTCGATCATACACAAAGCCCAGGCGTCGATACGTTCCAGCATGACCGCTTGGGGCGGCGGGCCGGCTTCGGTAGTCTCGGCATCTTCGTCGCGCTCTGCAGCCTCTTCGGGTTCACCGGCTTCGTCGATAGCAGCACCCAAGGCTTCTGGGTGCTCCAACCCGTGCGAAGCCAACAGCGCCAGCGGGTCAAAGACAAACCCTGTAGTCTTGCCCGCATTGGTGCGGCAGACCCTGCCCACTTCCTGCACGAATCGCACTTTGGCTTTGACGTTGCGGCGGCACGCCAAAGCGGCAAGCCAAGGGAAGTCGGCGCCTTCTGACAACATCGAAACGTGCACAAGCACAGCGATAGCGCCGGTGCGCAACGCCTCGATTCGTGCAACCTGTTCTGCCCAGGTCAAGCGGCTGTGTATTGATGCGGCGGGGTAGCCGTGAACGGTCAAGCGATCGGCGAAAGCATCGGCATCGGCGATGCTTGCGGCGTTGGCCAAGGTGGGGCCCGGCAGTCCGTGGCGCCGGAACATTGCGATTAGCGCATCATCGACAACCGGTGCCGCTTGGTCTGTCGCTCTGTCGCCCTGTGCTTCGGGCAGGTAGGGCACGCAGTCAGGGGTCCAGTGAATCGGTGTGATTGTGGTCACAACCCCATCCCTAAGCCCGTCCGCGAACGTGTACCGAAATACAACTTCATCCCAAAGGCTTAGGCGTTCGTCTTCGTCGCTCCGAAACGGTGTAGCTGTCAGGCCGACCATCCAGCGCGGATTGAGCGCCAACATGGCTTGTGCGTGAATCGGGGCTTCGGAGCCGTGGCATTCGTCGACGATCAATAGATCGCAGCGGCGGCCCGATTCAATCAGACAGGCGCGCGCCTGTTCCAAAGAGGCGTAACAGGCGACAATCACCGTTGCAGGCTGTCGATAGCCCGACATGACCAAGCCGGTATCGGGCACGAACGCTTGGATTGTCTCGCCAAGTTGCCGAACGAGTTTCTGCCGCGGCGTGGCCACGACAACGACGAAGCCCTTGAGCACGCAAAGCCGGGAAAGCTCTGCAATAAATACAGACTTACCGGCACCCATAAACGCAGACACGACGGGCCGCAAAGCGCGCCGCGGCCCGCCGTCTTCCGGTTCGATTTGCCGGCCCAGCGCCGGGCGCACTGCCGCCAAGGCCCGCGCTTGCCAAGCTCGAAGCGGGCGCGGCGGGGCATCGGGTATCGGCAGGTCAGGGCGCGGCATGTGTCGCGGCGGCTTGGGGTCTGTGGGGCGTTCCAGGCGCGCCAGGACTCCGGCTTCGGGCGGCGGCAGGTCAGAGGGCGGGGCAGCCTTACGGCGGCCCTGTGCGGCCCTCTGCGCGGCCCGGGCGGATTCGGCTGCGGTGCCTTTGACCCCGGGCAGACCGGCGGCGATTAGGCGCGCAGACAGTCGTTCAGCGGCGGCGGTCGCGCTGTCACGTTCCGCTTGATGGGTCGACGAAGCGGCCAAATCGAGGCAGGCGCGCGCCTTGCGCCTGACTTCTGCCGCTTCGGCTGGCGTCAACGCCGGGCCCGCGTTCACTTGTCACCCATCGCGGCTTCCGCAGCGGCGCGCTGAATGCAGACGCAGCGCATGCTTTGGCCGTCGACCTTGACGGGCTTGTCATGTCCGGTGCCCGAAGTGGGTAGCACAAGCCAGCCGCGGGCGGCCCACTGCGCAATCACCCCCGGGCCGTCATATCGATCTTCGGCAAGCCATCGGCGCAGTACGTGCGAGGCGACGGCAATAACGGCCCAACGGTCTTTGTCGGCGTCCGGCTTCCATTGACCCAACCAACCCGCGGGCGGGGTCCGCGCGTCGCCGTCACGGTCCAGCGCGTGGCGGCCCCAAAATGACGATTGCAAAGCAGCGGCGCGTGAAAGTGTCGCACGAAGCGCAGCAAGCGGCTTGTCGGCATCTGCGCCGCTGTGCGCAGCTGCAGCGGCGGCAACGCCTGTCGCAGTCGCGATTTCCTCCCAAGAACCATTGGGCAGCCCGCAGTCTTCGTGCGCAACCATCGCGGCAACTTCGATCGCGGCGATATGCGCGGCCAATCGAGAGGCCAGCGGACCCGCAGACGCCAAAGCATCGGCCCATGCTGCGTCGCGTTCTTCCCACAGGGTATTGATTGCAGCGCGACCCCTGGCAAGCAAGGCCCCAACAAAACGAGCGCCCAAATGCCCATAATGCCGGTCGGTCGCGCGATTGACGGTAACGGCTTCGGCGCGTTCGCCAAATGGCGCCCCCTCGACACTAAGGCACCGCGCGCGAGCGCCTTCGTCTTGCGAAGTGCCAAGTAACGGGCTTTCACCGGTTGAAATGGTGAAGCTGCACCAAACGGCGCGGGCCTGGGCGCCGAAGACAAAACCCCGGCCTTTGCCCTGCCCATCGGCCAACTGATACACGGTTTGGCCGATGAGTTCGCGTTCTTTGGGCGGCATCTGGCGGGTATCATCCAGCAGAAGCGGAAGGCAGGACAAGACCGCGGCAGACCTTTCGCGAAAGGTCATCGTCGAGGCCCACTTGCCAACATAGGCCCGGGGTTGGGCCCAAACGGAAGCGGCAAGGTTTAGGGCGGTTGTCTTGCCAATCGAAGTCTCGCCCCAAATGTCCAGAACACAGCCGCGATCGGTCGTCCACGGCAGCAGGGCGGAGGCCAGCGCGGCATAGACGGCGAGGCGCGCCACGGGTCGATTCGCCGCGACGGCCCAGGCGTCAAGCCAACCTTCCCACGTGCCGCGTTCGTGGATAGCGGCGGTCAAGGCTTCATAGCCGCCGGGCGGTGTCAGGTGGACCGGCGGCGGTGTTGGCTCGCCCGCTTGTGTTGGCGCGGGGTGCCAGCCTTGCCCGCGCAGGAAACCGCCCCGAATGTGGCCCAAGCGCACGGAAACGGCGCGCTGGGGCAGTTTTGAGGCCCATGTGCTGTCGCACCAATCAAGGAACCGTGACAGGTCAGAAGCCGTTGGGCTGCAGACCGGGGCGCCCTTTGTCGCCAAACTCACGAGCTTCCGCCCATCCATCACATCGGCGCGCGGGGTCCACTGGCGACCAATCCGCCCGTCTTCGTCAATCCAGGCGACTTCAACGCTATATTCAGCGGTGTCAACGTCGACAGCGCGACCCGAAAGCAAGATCGGGCGGGTCGCCGCGACCTTGACCTTATCGCTTGGCACGCCGTCTTCGTCGACTGACACATGCACCACGCCGTTATCGGAGAGTTCCCAACCGCCCGCAACAGACGCGCCGGGCACAAGTTCGAGCAGCCGATCTGCAGCGCCACGCGCCGACAGGCGGGGCGGGCCGGTGCGCGCTTGCTCGGCAGCCCATGCCTTTGCGGCCTGTGACTGCGCCTTCTCGACGGCCTTGATGGTGCGCGCCATTGCGGCGTCCAGCGCGCGATAGTCGGCAGCGGCGCCACGGATTGCACCCGCGGCAGACAGCAGATCGCGCAGATCGTCGCTACCGGCAACGTGCAGCAGTTCAGCGACGTCACAAGCTGATGCCCGAAGCTTTGCCCAAGCGGCCAAACGCGCGCCTGCATCAACGGTTTCGTTCGCGGCTTGCTCGATTAGCGGGGCAAGCACAGCGGTAGCCCTGTCGCGGCGGGCACGGGCAGCCGACGTTTCCAATCCCCAATCAGCGGGCGGCGCAAGCGAAAGTGCGGGCGCGTTCGGTATTCTTGTCGTTTGTGGTGCCATGTGGTCAGTCTCCGTATGCAGCGGGCTGCATACCTGCCGCCGTCACAAGATCACCGATTGAGCCGAACCAACCGCAAGAGTTGCGATGGTTGCAGTATGCGCCCCATGCACGACGCGGATCAATCACGAACCACGCATCGGGGCGACCGCAAGACGGGCAGGGCAGCCCGTGGGCGACGTCTGACCCGTCACGCGGGGCGACCTTAGCGCCAAGGTCGGCAGCGGCGCGGCGTCGCACTTCGGGGTCTGCGCGCAACGCCTCATGGCCCCGGCGCTCTGCCCGTTCGGCGGCGCTGTAGCCGTCGGCTTCGGGCGCTGCAGCCCAGCGGCGCGCGGCTTCGGCCCGGGCGGCTTGCTTGGCGCGCAGGTGATCGGCGGCGAGGCGCGAAAGTTCGGCTTCGTATTCGGCCCGCGCCACGTATTCTTGCACATCGATCAAGTCGCCGGGCGCATAGTCGGCAATCTCGACAGGCCCGCGGCAGGGCAGAAGGTAAAGCCTCGAAGGGTCGATGCACTTGGGGTCGGCGGCGCTCTTGTCTTGCCCGATATCCTTGAGAATCTGCCGCATCGTCGCGGCCCACAAAGCGCCGGCGACAGGCGCGGCCAAGGGCAACACGAGGCGGCAGCGCGGGGCCCCGGGTTCGGCGCTGAACGTCGAATAGGCGCAACGTTCCTTGGTAGGAAACAGCGCCATGACGTCGACAACATCGGCCCCGTCGTCGAAGTCGAGAACCAGCGCGTGCACAGTCTCGATGCTGGCGGCGGTGCGGCGGTTGGCCGTCGCCACGTGCGGAGCCCAGCAAGGCGCGTCGAGCTTGTCGGCGGCCCTGTCGCGGTTGTGCGAGGTCAACGCCTTGCGCAGTTGGCCCCAAACAGTCGGCACAGGGCGGCCAAAGGCAGAGCGCCGGGCAGAGGCGTAGAAAGCCGAAGGGCAGGCAAGCCCATCGTGATGCGGCATCGTGCGACCTGGGAACGGGTGGGCCTGCAGAAGCGCGTGGGGCCCGTTGTTCCTGCCGCCCCCGGGGATCAGTCGAGGGCGGCAGGCGGGGTGCCCAGGTCAGCAGGCGCAGCCGGTGTAGCCGCGGAGCCGTCAAGCGAGCGGCTTCGCCCGTGGTCGCGGGTTGGGTCGCAGAACGTTGCGACCCGTGGACTTTCGAGAATGGGGCAATGGTCGAAGCCCTGAACGTGGGGCTTGGGGCGGGTCGCGGCGGTCGCGACCGGTTGACGACCGGCGAAAAGGCCCACAGGCTCTACCTTCTCAACAATAAAACATGATTCAGTTACAACTTTTGAGATTACTATACCTATACGCGCGCGGGCTTTTGGTTAGGTCTTTATTATTGCACAATAAGTGCGCGAAAGCTATTGCAGGTCAAGCCCTCTTCTTCTATTTTGAACTTTTCCTGTAGAGCATGCCTACCCTTTTCGCGCGACCTGTAACCGATGCAAAATCGCACGGAAGGTTAGGGCGAAAACGGGTTACAAATGGCTGTAACCAGCCGCGACCCGACCGCGCGCAGACGGGCTAAACCGCAAGCCTATCAACGGTGTAACGGGTCGCGACCGGCCCGCGACCCAACGACCGGCCCGCGACCCGTTCGCGACCGGCCCGCGACTCGATACCGGGCAAGGGCCCCGCTTGCTTGCGTTGTGCGCCGGTGCTATCTTGCCAACGGGTCGACAAGGGCTTGACGCCGTTGGCGACCTGGGGCCGCCCCGTTCCCGCTTGCGGCCCGCGTGAGGCGACTTGCGCGGGAGGGCGCGGGCGGCCCTTCCCTTTCGCTTGGGTGCGCCGTGCCGTTGCCCCAAAACCTGCCGACTCAACCGCACCCCGACGACGGGCGGCCCGATTGGTTGCGTGGCGCGCCGCAAGTCGCAATCGACGTTTGGCATGCGGTGCGGCACCTTGAGCCGGGCGCTTGGGTTACGCAAGTCGATCTGATTGACGCGGTGCCAGATTGCGCCGATGACTTTGGGCGGTTGCGCATCGAAGCGCAGTCGACCCTTGAGGCATTGTCGATCGGGCGGCAGTACGGGCCGATCGTCGATGGCCGCAGCGAAGTCCGCTGGCGTCGGGCGCCTTGGCGCGCGCCCGTGCCCTGCAAGCGGTGCGGGGTAGTGCGATGACAATGCCGACCATCAGCGCATTATCGGCGGACACTGACCGGGTGTGCAGGGTGTACCCGTGTACCAAGA
>RFPL01000035.1 GCA_009926135.1 Sphingomonadaceae bacterium | reverse complement strand
GTAGTATTTGATACAACCCTAAACAAACTTTGTGTATATACTACTGCATGGCAAACAATTACATCAGTATAATAACTATATTTGAAAAATAAAAAACCAACCAAATAATAATATAAACCAATGAGTGTAACAATTGTAGACAGGTATCCCCAAAACAAAAAAGGTACCTTGAGTATTAAATCTTACTTTGATCCTAATGTGAGTAACATGGGATTAGAGTCTTATGGTCTTTCTCTTTTTGATGGTGTATTCCATGAAGAGCAACTAGCTTGTCTAGAGGTTAACGGTATTAAGCGTTATCTTACCGGGCTAAATGAATTTGCTCCAGACGTAAAGTTTTTACCTGAAGTAGATAGAGAAGCTAAGATTAAAGAGATCCGGAGAGTTGTATCTCAATTAGAGAAAGAATTAGCAGCTAATGTTGTTAATCCTGATGATGCAGAATTCTGGAATAAAATTAAATTGCTTAGACCAGATAATGATGACTTCTGGAGCAAGATTGTAATTAGGGTGGGTAATGATCCATTATATTTAGATCCTGCTACAGATCCTTATGATCTTATCAAACTTTATGCAATTGAAGCCGGTGGTTTTAGTATTGTAGCTAAGTCATATGATGAAGCTAGAAAAATGTCTAAAGCTCCTAAGTTTTATTTAGATAAAATGGAAGAGACTGTTACTGTTAAAACAGAGACTAAGAAAACCCGGAACAAAGCTCTTGCAGAATTGCAAAAGATGTTTGATAAGAATCAGACTAAATTGTTCTATGTTGCTAAGATCATTGACATTGATAGTGCACAGTATAAAAAATCTACACCTAATGATATCCTATATGATAACATGGATAAATACATTAATGGTGAAACTGTAGATAGAGATAAGAAAAAGTGTGCAGAAAGATTCTTGGATGTTGCTGAGAATGATTTGACCACTTTAAAATTGCGGGCTATTGTAAGAGATGCCGGTACTTATAAGTATATTGTTACTAAGTCAGATGGATTTATCTATCACTTATCAAGCAGTACTATGTTAGGTAAAACATCTAGTGATATTGTAGAGTTCTTAAAGAACCCCCTTAACCAAGATGTAGCTGACGCAATTATTAATAAAGTAGAACAACACTGGAAATAATATAATAATCATGGCAACTAAAAAAGCAAGCAAACCTAATTTCTCTAAACCTGTACCTAAAGGTAGCACCTCTGGACGTGAATCATCTATGATGGGTGGTTACATGAAAATGGGTGGAACAGTTAAGAAAATGGGTGGTAAGAAAAAATGTTAATCTATAGGGGGACTAATAATCCCCCTACAATTTATCTATGAATAATTCTATACTACAACTAAAGATTAAGCAAAGACTTAATAAACTGGCCTCTAATGATTATGATAATCTAGAGGGGTGGCAAATTATTGAAGCTTTTAACAAGGCTCAGATGGAGTGGGTTAGAAGACAATTACATGCCGGTAATGTTTATAGAGAAGGAGATGAAGGATCTAAAAGAAGGATTGATGATTTACAATTATTACTCCTACAAGTTCCTTTACTTGGTACACAGAATACTTTGTATTTTGAGAGTACTGATCTTCCCGCAGATTATTTAGAATATAAAAGGGTAAGTACATTTGCTAAAACTGAGTGTTGTAAACCAGAGACTATGACCGTGTACTTAGCTGAAGAAGCTAACGTAGATGAGTTATTAGATGATGAGTTTAGAAAACCTAGTTATGAGTGGGGTGAAACCTTTTGTACTATAATGGGTAATAGAATCCGGATATATACAGCTAGTGATTTTGATGTATATAATCCTACTCTTACATATTATAGAAAACCTAGATATATTCAAATTGCTAATGTAGTAGATCCTTATACCGGTTTAACATCTACAACAGATGTTATCTGTGAGTTTAAAGATGATATAGTAGAATTATTAATAGATGAGGCTGCAAGTATTCTTGCTGGAGACATTGAGTCTGTTAACCAATTTGCCCGTGGTACACAAAATGCTGAAAGAAATAATTAAATAAAATGATAAATAAATTACAACGTCCCGGTTTTTCTAACAGTTCTGCAAGTAATGTAGACAAAGCAACATCTGACTTAGTAGTTGAGATGATGAATGCAGGAACTAAATTACACATTACTCATTTGTTAGTAACAGGTGTTGGTTCTTATGCTGCACACAAAGCTCTTAATGAGATTTATGATGCTCTTCCTGATCATGCTGATACTATTGCAGAAGCTTATCAAGGTGCTTCAGAGAAATTACTTTCTTACGGAGAAGTAAGTTTACCCACCATTAAAACAAAAGATGAGGCGGTTGCTTACTTGCGTTCTTTATATGGTAAAGTAAATAACTTGCAAAGCATGATGCCTTACTCTGAGATAGTTAATGAGTTAGATAATGTTAAGTCTAGCATTAACTCTGCAAAGTATAAATTAATTTTCTTGCAATAATCAAAAATATTCACTATAATAATAGTGTATCTATTTGTATATCTTTATAAAATAAAAAATTATGTATTTTAATCACGCCTTCAAAAAGGTTTTCCCAACAGTAGCTGCTTATGTAGATGCTGCCGGAAACACCTACTCACAGTTAACTGGAACAGCTAACTTGGGTAAATTCGGTATGTATGATGCTAAGACTTTTGCTAACTTGAACATCCCTGCGGTTGCTGCAAGTGCAAAACCTTTCATCCTTGCTAGTTCTAGCTTAACCCCAGGAACTGACAAAATCAGTCCTTTTATTGGTGGTTTCTCTGAAACTATGAAATCTAAAACCATTAACCCTAAGTATGTTAGTGGATTCTTCTATTCTGCTCCTAAGAGTGCTAGCCAAGCTGTTACCTATGTAGGTCAAACTGCTACTACTGCTGCTGCTCCTTATAGCTGTGCTTGCCCAGACTTTTTGTGTGGTGAGACTTACTATTTGCGTGTAGATATCAAAGGAAGCCCAGCATTGCGTTTCTTGAACCACAATGCTTACCAAGTATTATCTTACTACACTGGATGTTGCTCTAGCACTACTCCTAACCAAATTGACCCTGCATTTGTATTCATTGGTTGGGCTAAGCAAATTGCTGGAACTCAAACTCTTCCTTTCAACAACGCTAACCCAATTCTTTCTCCTTTTGTACAACCAGTTGTGCAAATCAAAAACCCAAGCACTTCTGTTTGGACTTATTGGAGTAAAGATGGTGGTAACGTAACTATCAATGGTTCTGTTATCTCTACCTCTGCTTGGGATACTTATGTAACTCCTGCTGGTGTTACTGCTGCTGATGTATGTGCTGGTTTGATTTTAGCTGGTGCTTTTGTTGACACTCGTTTTGGAGATTGTTCATTCCAACCTACTGACTACTTTGAAAAAGAGCCTATTCAAATTTATGCTTCTGAAGTAGATGAGTCTGGTGATCCTTGTATCTTCCAATCTTTGTGTGTTAAGCGTGGTTCTGGTTTATCTGATGATCCTGCAACTGCTGGTTTAGGTCCTGTATTAGGTATTCAAGGTGAAGGCTTTGGAGAAACTGCAGTACGTGACTTGATCTTGTCTGAAAGATACCGTCAAAACAACTGGAATGATGATCCACGTATTCGTGAGATTACTTTGGGTGATGCTCCTTTGCAAGTTATTAGCCGTACTGGTACTTATGGACGTTTCTACATCCAACACAGTGTACCTCGCTTTAATAACCCAACTGGTACTTTTGATAATGATCAATATGTACTTGAGTTGTTGACCACTGTAAACTCATTGGTTACTCCTGGTGGTGTTACTCCTGCGTCTAACACTTTTGCTGCCGCTGCTGCTTCTAATTTTGCAATTGATTTTGCTGCAATTATGACTGCTGCTGCTAACCCTGTAGTGTTAACTGAATTGAAATAATTCAAGCGTATCATAAAAAAGAAGGGGAGGAGAAATCTTCCCCTTTTTTTATTTGCAAATAATGATTAAATTATATATGAGTAGTTAATACTACTTGTACAATTATGGCAAACAAACACATTCTTAGTTTAGATATTCCTGACACCCTTAATGCTAATGTATTAAGAGTTGTAGATACAAGCGTATACAGCACTGAATTAGCTGTAGCATGTCCTACTCTACAAATTCTAGTTCCCGGCTTTACAGATCCTGTAACGCTTACTATGGTGCAAGGCGGGGAGACACTAGTAACATCTTGTTCATTAGGTATTCAAGTTACTAACTGTGATAGTGTTCTTACAGCATTACCAGATGGTATATATGTAATCCGCTATAGTGTAGCACCAAATGATAAAGTTTTTGTAGAATATAATTATCTTCGTATTACAACTGCTATGAATAAATACTATAATATCTATTGTGGTGTTAATTTATCCGGCTGTGAACCCCTGCAACCAGAGAAAGATAAACTTAATAAATTAAGGTTATTAAGATCTATGTTGGATGGTGCAAAAGCAAAAGTAGAATTTTGTCATAATAATGATCAAGGTATGGCAATCTACAATTATGCATTAGCTCAACTAGATAAACTTTCTTGCACATACTGTAAATAAACCAAATGGCTGTAAGATCTAATATGAAATGTCCAAGTTGCGGCACACAGTTATCCTGTGGATGCCAATTAAAAACCGCTAGCAATGGTACAAAAGTTTGTACCGGTTGTGTAATTAACTATGAACAACAACTTAAACAACAAAGAGAATGGAAGCATGTAGCAGTTGTTACACCTGTGGATCAGAATCCGTCAACGTAAAATACGCTGAGGCTATCTACACACTATTTAAGAGAAAGAAATACGGCATTGCAACATGCTGTGATGACAACTGGGAAATTGATATCTACAACAAAGAGTTGTGTGATATGAATGCGTTATTGCAACCCGGTCTAACTGGTAATTCAGAGAACATCCCTAACAACTACCTCTTACTAGAGGATGGTAACAGAATTTTGATATGAGTAGTTCAATAACCCAATTAACCCCATTATTACCAGCAGCTGTAAATGGGCAGTATGATGTAATCCCTATTGTTTCAGTAGGAGAGATAGCCCCTAATGGTTCTATGGGAGTAACCCATAAAATTACTGTAGAGAACTTAGCGTATGTAATAGGATCTAATATTAATCCGGAGATTATCATGGATACTGTTGCAGCTCATACAGTTGGCGGGACAGGTATTGCTATAGTATATGATGATCTAAATGATCTTCTTACTATCTCTAATACATATACACCTCCGGTTGGGTTATTAAAAGTAGACAATCCATTATCCAGCACATTACAATTTGTAAAGGATGGTGCTAATACAAGTTCTGTATTACAGATATCTACTACTTCAGTTACAAATACTGGAGCCGGTAATATTGCTACAAACACAGCATTTGGTACTAATGCATTAGATAGTAATACTAGTGCAGGTAATAACACTGCTGTTGGTAATGATGCTTTGACATCTGTTACAACAGGTGGTGGTAATACAGCTGTAGGTAAAAATGCTTTAACGTTAGATGTAACTGGTACCGGCAACACTGCTATTGGTTACGTTGCATTAGAGAACAACACTAACTCAAACAATACAGCTGTGGGTTATAGAAGTTTGAGAGCCAACACAAGCGGAAGTTTGAACGTTGCTGTAGGGGTTGATGCACTTTTAAGTAATACGACAGGAGTACAAAATACTGCTGTTGGATATCAAGCGTTAAATAGTAATTTATCGGGTGTTAGTAATACTGCAGTTGGTAATTTAGCGTTATTTGCAAATACTTCAAACAACAATACTGCTGTAGGTAATGAAGCATTAAGACGTAATACAACGGGTACTTATAATACAGGTTTTGGCGTTGCTACTTTGGCTTTTACAACTACAGGCGGAAATAACTCTGCATTAGGTGTTGATGCGTTACAGAAAAACGTTACAGGAAGCAATAATACAGGTATTGGTTATGCTACTTTATTTAACAACACAGCAGACAACAACACAGCAGTAGGATATAACGCAAGTGGTAGCAATACGAGTGGAAGTAATAACGTATCAGTTGGATTAAATTCTGCTTTTCAAAATACAACAGCAAGTGACAACGTAGCAGTTGGTAGAAATGCTTTATTTTCAAATCAAACAGGAGAAAGAAATACAGCAATTGGTAGAGATACTTTGTTTAGCAATGCAGCAGGAAACAATACCGCAATTGGATATCAAGCAGCGTTTAATAATACGACTGGACCAAACACTACAGCAATAGGTTATCAGGCGTTATATACCAATACATCAGGTAACGGAAACACAGCGATAGGATTACAATCTCAATATGGAACTACATCAGGAAACTTTAACACGTCAGTTGGGTTTACTTCTTTGTATTCTAATACGACAGGTTTCTACAATACTGCAATGGGTGTTTATGCTTTGAGATTAAATCAAACAGGAGGAAAGAACGTGGCAATAGGTTTGGAGGCTTTACAGGGTAATGTATCGGGTGATAATAATACCGCTATAGGAACTAATGCGTTATACTTAAATACCGCCTCCAACAACACCGCAGTTGGATTTGAAACAGGGTATAGCAATACAAGTGGTCAACAATTAGTTTTATTAGGAAACAAGGCAGGACGTGCCAACACAACAGGAACAGCAAATACATTTGTTGGATGGGAAACAGCAGTTAGTAACACCACAGGTGGTAGTAACGTTGCTATTGGTACGCAAACTTTAATTGTAAACTCAACAGGTTCAAATAATACAGCTGTTGGAACTAATGCTTTATTTCAAAACCAAGTTTCCAATAACACAGCAGTTGGTTATCAAGCGGGTTATAATAATACAAGTGGGGGTATAACTGCATTAGGTTATCAAGCACTTTACGCAAATACAACAGGTGCAGGTAATACGGCATTAGGTAGATTGGCTTTAACATCAAATACAACTGCAAATTCAAATACTGCTATTGGTAATGGTGCTTTGCAATCAAATACTACTGGTGCTCAAAACGCAGCAATGGGTGAAGGTGCTTTGAACTCGAATTTAACAGGAAGTTCTAACGTAGCAATAGGGCATAACGCATTACTATCCAACACCGCTTCCAACAATACCGCAGTAGGATTTCAAGCAGGGTTGAGTAATACGAGTGGGGATGGATTGGTAGCGATTGGTTATACCGCATTAAGTAAAAATACAACAGGAGTTCAAAATATAAGTATTGGTAATTTATCGTTAAGAGAAAATACAACAGGTTCGTATAATACAGCAATTGGATATTATTCAGGTTTTGGAATAAATACAGGTTCTCAAAATACACTATTAGGTAGATACTCAGGTAACGGAATTTCTACAGGTTCATCTAACGTAGCAATTGGTATGAACTCTTTGTACAATAGTGCAACTGCTCCAAATGACAACGTTTCTATTGGTACAACCGCTATGCAAAATGGTAGTGGTAATAACAACGTTGCAATTGGGACTGCTGTTTTGTATAGTAATACAGCCAATAACAACACAGCAGTCGGGTATCAAGCAGCTTTTAGTAATACGAGTGGAGTAGAACTTGCAGCGTTAGGTTATCAATCATTGTATCTCAATACTACAGGTAGTTACAATACTGCTATTGGCTATACCGCATTAAATAAAAATACAACAGGTTCTGAGAATACTGCTTTGGGTTTTAACAACACTACAGGACAATCAAATACAGCAATAGGATTAGGGTCTTTAGTATTAAACGTATCGGGTGGACAAAATACGGCTGTTGGTACTTCAGCACTACAATCCAACACCGCTTCCAATAACACAGCAGTAGGGTATCAGGCAGGGTATAGTAATACGAGTGCTACAAGTGTAACTGCTATGGGTTATCAAGCGTTGAAAGCCAACACAACAGCAATAAGAAACACCGCAGTAGGTTTTTCAGCATTGACAGCCAACACCATTGGT
>RFPL01000034.1 GCA_009926135.1 Sphingomonadaceae bacterium | reverse complement strand
CCCTTCATTGTTATTTTAGAAGAGGGTATAATAGTAACTTCACCGGGATGTGCCCATTGACCTAAAGGAGATATGATAGGTTTCTTTTTGCTCATTATCTAAATGAAGCTAACAATTTATTATTAGAAAGCTTCAATAAGAACTTAGATGATCCAGAAACAAGTTTCTTTAAAAGTACCTTGTTAATGTAATGTCTGAACTTCTTTCTTTGTGTAGCTCCCTTATTATAATTTACGTAAGTTGGATTAATATTCCTAATGTAACCGTTAGGTTCAGTGGCCCACATAGGTACTGTTGTACCTGAAGTTTGACCTCTATCATTTGTAATATCCCAGAATTCATTAAATCTATATTTCTGTTCTACTTTAGAGAAAAGAATATCAATAGAGTTAGTATTAATTATAGGATAATTATTAATAGCATAAGGATTATTAATTGGTGAAAGATTTAGAATTAAGTTACCAGATATCTGTTCTGTGTTATATACAATAGCCCTGTCAAAATTCTCATTAAGTAAATGATGATAGTCTAAACAATTTGGAGAGTACTTGTAACATTCTAAAATATATTCTACAGATCTTGTAGTTGTAACAGTTTGACCTTGGTTCTGTACATACTCAACTTCAAATGGATAATCAACACCATAGTAATTACAGAATGAATCACATACTAAATTATGTTTCCAGATACCATTATCTTTAACTGTCATATAGTAAGTCTTACTAGACATTACTAAGTTAGGTTGCCAGTCATGGAATGAAATAAATGCTTTAGCCTTAGGATCATAACTTACTGTCCAGGAAGCATTATCAAAATATTTAGGATCTCCTAATGTGATTTGATATCCAGGGAAAGCTAATACTTCAAACTGATCACTATACAGATAACGTAATTTTCCAATGTACTCTGCTTTTAATTTAAAGTCTCTCTTACAGAAGAATACAATCTCGTTAATATTATCATATGTAGTTTGACATCCTACACCTATAATAGTATTATCTAAAATAGTAGTATCTATATTAGGGAAATCTTCTAATAATGCATAAGGACTGTATTGTGAGAACCACCACTTCATACCAGATTTAGATATATCTTGTAATCCGGAACCATAAGAGAATATCTTACCTTGGTTTTGACTCATGTAAAATAATCCAGCTGGTGTATTAATTACAGATAATCTATTCTGACAACTACCAAATTCAAATTGATTATCAGCATTAGATAAATTCTGTAATGGTTGTGCATTAAATAATGCTCCATCACCAATAGATAACTTAGTACCACCATTAAGATCTAAAGTTTCTACACCCTGAAATAACATTGGTGCACCATGTTCTAACATAATTACAGCTCCTGTTTTACCAACAGAACGCATACTTGTAACTCTAGAATCAAAGTCATAGTAGTTATTTGCTAAGAACTGTCTCCAGTTATCTTTACTTAATTCATATTGTTGTTGTAAAGAATAAATAACTCTTATATCATATGTAGTAAAACAACTTACATTATCTGGATTATAAGTCCTTGATTGCATGTTACCCCATGATACAAAATTTGTAAAGTGCTTACTAATACTTAATGCGTAGTCATACTTCTGGTAGTTTGTATCTTTGATATAAGGAGTACGGAACATCTCTTCATAATCAGTGTAGGTATTGAAATCATAATGTCTCTTACCTGGATCATCTCCGTAATCTCTATATGCTAAATTAATCTCAGATTCTACATAGAAGTCCCGGATACCGGAGTTAAATAAATACATGTATGCATATCTTACTGAAAATGCACCAGATATTATTCTTCTATCTAAATGATGAAAGTCATTAGGTAATGCTTGAGTTCCACCAAATAAACCTTCAAATAAATCAGCAGCATTATATTTAGTAGTATCCATCCAATATCTTGGATAAGGAAGCATGTTATATAATCTATAATCCCATTCAGTATTATCAGGAAGATCCTGCATCCATTGAGAGAAATAGAAGAATGTAGATTTTTCAGTGTAACGGTTAACATACATATCACCACCAAAGATTACAGTAGATGTAGCCTTCTGTGTATATTGTAATGTCCAAAGATTAATACATCCTGTAGGAATTTGCCGGATTGCATCTAATTGACCATACTGATTATCATTTTTAATTTTTAACGCAGCATAATGAGCAGAAGTAACTGAGTTTTGTAACTTAGTTGGTTCTTTCCAAATATCATTATCTGCAGTTCTACCATGATCTCCTCTTGCAATATCACCAATAGTAAATAATGTATTATCTATAACTGAAGGATCTGCAATAGCACTATTAGTTGTAAGTGTTACAGTACTAGATTAATCCTATAGGTAGTATCATAATCTTGAATAACCGGATCTACATATAATGACTTAGTAATCTCTCTTCTTCTATTACCAATTGCAGAGGATATAAAGTTATTATAAAAACCACGTGATATGTATTGATAAGCAAACTGTCTTTTACCACTAGCTGCTTCTATTCCTTCAATTACATTTTGTGTTGATTCAATATAATAGTAAGAAAATAAAATTACATAACCAGCAACTGCAGCAAGAGCACCAGTAACAGCTCCAGCTATAGGACCTGCTGAAGCACCAGTTATTGAACCAAAAACTGCAAAGTTTCCAGTAATTAGTGCAACTTTTGCTGCTGCTTCAACAGCATTACCACTAAATATTGCAGAGATTGTAGCAGCAGATCCTATAGCAATACCAGCAAAATTAGCAATAGTAGCTGCCGCATCCGTAATAAATTTATCTTTAGGATGATTATCTACTGGTCTAAAGTTACCTTCTACATTACCCCATAACTCACCATATACTTTTAATTCAGTGGCTGATAAGAATGGATTCCGGAATGTAGTTTCAGGTGAATGAAAAGAGAACATGTCTTTTCTATAAGAACTAAATAATCTTACATCATTAGGAACATCATCTCTATAAGCACCACCACGTGTTTGTTTTCCTTTAACTACATCTACACCTAAGAAAGGATCAGGAGATAAAGCATTATAAGGATAGTTTACATATAAACCAGTCTTACTAGAAATAGTATCAGGAATATCATATTCCCGCATATTATTAATAAGACCTTTTGCAATAATAGATCTATTACCTTCTCTTGTACCTCTTAAGATTTCATAACCAATAATATTACGGATATAATTTCCTGATAAATCTTTTGGAAATTCTATATTAGAGAATTCTACACCTAATAAAACAATAGTATTATTTGCTGTATTATAGTTAGAGATAATAATATCATCCGGCATTTTGTGGTGTCTAATATTCTTAGCACACAAATTACCCCATACATCTGGTTTATTATCAGGATACTTTTCTGTAGACTGCCAATAAGCCATCTCACCTCTTGCTATAATCACACCACCATCATCTGTTGTTCCAGTTGCTGGTACTCTTGTAGCAGTATTGTTTACTTGCCAGTTTTGTTCTTGACCAAAGTTTACGATATGATCAGGACCAGAGTTATTATTAAGCTCTCCGGGTTTTGATGCACGTCCTGGTATATGGTAACTAGATGACTTATCACCCGTGTTATATATCCACCGTATAAAAAAGCTATATACTTCATCTCTTAAAAATGTTGGTTTGTTTCCACCATCATAATAATATGTGGCAGGATATTCTGCACCAACCCAATTAGCAACAATGTTATTAGCTAAAGGTTGGTAATTAAAATCTTCATATGTAGTTGGACTAATCCTAATCAAATAGTCATTGACGTGATACATAGCCACAGATTTCTCATATGATGGTGTACGTAATGGTATTTGTTCTAATGGTACTGTAACCAATGTAGGATCTACAGCATCTAATGAAATAGTAGTTGTTTGTGTAGAGTAATAACCAATTTTTCTAGCAACGGCTTGTTGATTAACAAAACCAATTAATACAAACTCAAACTCATCATAATCTGCATCAAGTCCAGTGAATGTAATATCCAATGAACCATTAGCATTATCATGTGTCCATAATGCTTGTACATTAGAAATAGTTAAATAGTCTGTTACTCTTACACCATTAACTGAATAAGCCATTGTGGCTTGATAAGAACCATTTAAAAGTGTTCCTAGACCATGACCTTTAGTAACTTGAATACAAGGAGTTTTAGCATATGCTGCTAATCTTAATTTATCACAATCAATTACTCCAGTAGATACTTCATCTTTACATGGACCCGGATCAATATCTCTTGTGATATATGGAACACCGGTCCAATTACCTGCAGGATAAGGCCATAAATCTTCATTACCAATATTCATTGTTCTGGTAGGATTATATCCATCATCCCAATATAAGTTCCATGTACAATCTGAACTATATTTAGATACACCAGTTATTGGGTAATCTTTAAAAAAGTTAAAGCATTTATTTTGTGGATCATTATAGATAGTATAATAATCACAAGTATTCTCATCAAATAAACCAATCTCTGAATTAAAATTATTAGAAGAGTAAATAGCCCATTTACCATTAGTAATATAAACTGTACCAATAATAGTATAAGGTGCTCTAGTGCATAATACAGTACTAGGTTCATTACCTAATACACCAACATCTCCAGAGGGAGAGTTGTTAACAGCATTCCTTGCATGTGTCCAATAACCCTCACCTATATAAGTATCACTTACATCTTTAAGTAGACCTTTGTTATAGAGTTCGGTGTGTATTAAACTAGTTTTACCATCCATTATCTCCAGCTATTAAAGTTATAAGACTTAAACATATCATAATATTTTCCATACATTGCTTTACGGTTCATCTCCCACAGTTTATACATCTCTCTAAAGTCAGGCATATTAACTAATGATAAAGCATTATTACGGGCAGCTCTTAATCTCTGTTCAATAAGATTAAGCTTTTGTACTACATCCTCACCATTCATATACAAGTTCTCAAGCAATCTCTGCTTGATAGCATACTCATAGTATTCATTTACATATGGATTATCTAACACCATTAAGTTACCTTCTTCATCTTCCATAGCACCTTGGTAGTTTACATATAACTTACCGCTATCTAGATTAAGTATGATATAACCATTCTTAAGTTGTCCCTTAAATGGAGATTTCCAGGTAAGGTTAGGACAATCACATGAAATAGTTTTAGAGTTATTATCTAAAGAGATAACAGTATTAATCTCATATGTTCTAGTCTCATATTGTGTTTTCTGGATTACTTGTAATAGATCACCACACTGAGTTAAACATGTACTATCTGGAGTACAAGGATCTAAAGGACCAGGAATAAATGGTACAACTACATCCTCTCTGTGAGTACCAGACATAGCCGGTTGTGTAACTGTATAAGAACCACACAACATTGCATAGTTTAATACATAGAAATCATCCGGTAATCTTACTTTACTATTGACAATATCTAATACAACCTCTTTAGGCATATTAATCCTAAGTCCTAAATCATAGTTAACCCTCTGTACAACTTTAATAAGTTGCTGGGGCTCTATCATATTCTCTAAAGCATACATAGAGAAATCAACACTTACATCTTCAAGTAATTGATTAAATGTCCGGTATTTAAGTTCTGTAAGCATTATCTATTAGGATTAATATTGTCATCACTAAGATCTGTTGGGATAGACATTCTAGCTCCAAGATCCTTAATAACCATAGCCTCAATTTCAGCTAATAAAAACTCAGGTACATTAATACCTAAATCTTGTTTTTTAGTACACTGATCTCCTTGGGTTGTATCCTCTGTAAAGATTGCCTCTACTTTAATAGCATCCCAATCTAGATTAGGCATATATAAGTATCCGTTTAAGTACCAGAAGTATTTAAACTTGTTATACTTAAAACCGGTTGTTTTAGTCATAGATGTAAACTGTCCGGGAGTAGTTGCATATAACTCCTCAGATACATCAATAGAACTTACTGTACGGATTAAAGGACCCCAGTAACCTTCTAGCATAGTAGGTAACTTCTCCTTTGTTCTTTTAATTGTACAACCGGATTTAATCCCGGCACAACATGCTTCAATTCTATCTACCTCAATTAACTCTAAACAATCTAGAGTTCTCCAAATAGAATTAAACTTCATTAATTTATTCTGTGAGTCTTGTCTCCTCATCAGAAGTTGTGAGTACTTTACAACTACACTGTAAACATACCTATCAGTTAGGAAAGCATCTTGCCTTACCCCTTTTACCTGATTCTTTACCCGTGATATTACGGTGCCAATAGTTACCATTTTTATTAAAATTCAAATTCATCATATAACTTTAGCACCTCTTGATCTTGTTTTTTACCACCCGCTTTTCTCATAGCTTTAGAAAACATTTCAGATACTTTTTTATATGAATCTACAACAATGTATTTCTGCCAAGACACAGGATATTCTTTAGCAACTGATCTCTTGAATTGTCTAACAGCTTGAAAACCCCATAACTCACGGTTTGCAAACTTATATTTAGTCTGGTAATTTGTATAGAATATCTTGGCTAACTTAGAATCTGATTCTAGATTCCTGTTCTTTATTTCCTTACCGTATTTAACTGATAGACCATAATTTACATTAGTGTCCCGGTTAAATGTACAGGTACCTATGAACAGGTATCCCAGACTTTCTGGTAACTCAACTCCATCCCTATACTCAATTACCTCTTTCCAAATATTTTCATTAAACTTCATTACTATCATTTTGATAGTTTTGTCATCTAATGTAGAGAACTCAGGATGCTTCTCTTTGAACTCTGCTATAAAATCTTTTGTTAAGATTCTTTTAGGTTTTATTCTCAGCCTTGAAGCATGTAAATCAGGTGCTTTATATCCTCTCATACCTTGACTACATTAATAAGATACAAAATTTAATCCAGATTAAATACAGTTATACACAAACTCTCCAATCTTACCATTGTCATAATCATGAACCTCAATAATGGCGGCTCTCTTACTACCTATAAACTTATTATGGTAGTGCCAATAATCTGTTTTAGATAAGCTAGGTATGATTTTAATTGAAAAACCGGTTATTTCATCTTCAGTAATATACTCAATAGTCTTCTTCTTATGATAGTGACCGGTATATAAAGTTCTAAACTTAGTAGTACCCCAGTCTTCAGAAAACTCTGTAGCATAAACTAGTAAAGAGTTCTTAGTATTTACATCACCATGCTCAAATGCAAAGAAGTTATTATTAAAAGTAAGTACTTTTCTTTCTGCATAATCTGAATGCCATAGAATACTATCTTCCTGAATAGCTTTAGATAAAGCATGTACTAGATGATATGAAGATAATCTATCATGGTTACCGGGTATGTACATAATATGTAATGTCTCACACCTCTCTTTTAAAAAACGAATGCCCCGGTATAGGGCATCAAAAGCTTCAGCATATACTTTGTAGGCTTTATCAGAATTTTCCACCGGAGTACCTGATGTAGTAGTACCATTAAACGTATCCATGTTTAATATATCACCACCTATTACATATACTAGATCATTTATAAAGTAATTATTACTTACACTTTCTGTAAGTTGTTCTAATGATGCAAAGTATTGTTCTATGATATCATCATTACCATCTTTACCAATATGCATATCTTGCATAGATAATACACAGCTTACATACTTATGTCTCTTTTGTTTTCTTATTGTAACGGGTTGATAATTTGGTTTAAAATTATCCAGTATATCTTTTAAATGATCTTCTTTAGTCTTTACTACTTTAGTTACTAAAGCTGACACTAACCATTTATCATTCTTTTCTTTATTCCAGTACTGAGATAACTTCCACTCATTAGTGTCTATACCTAGTATCTGTATAATCTCTTCCGGTGTTCTAGGATTATATGATACTAATTTTTCTATAGTACCCGTACCTTTTTCTAGATCATAAGATTCAGAGTTAAGTTTTTCAGCATTATGATCTTTATTGTAGATTAATTTTTTAGTTACAAAGCCTAAACTCTTTTTAATCTTTAAATATTCATCTAATGTAATACCTATCCTTCTAGCACACTCAACGTTAGATAGCTTCCAGCCTCTACTTTTAGCTACCTTATCTTTTAATTCTTGCGAATACATGTGGTAATTGTTTTATCAAATGTAATGAAAATTATTTATATACAAGTTATTATAAAATAAACCCCGGCTTTTTACACCGGGGTCTAATCAGAGGGAGAAACCAACAAACCCTCTTTGTACTTATACAATATTAATATACTGTAGATGGTTTAATAAAACAAGTTATGCAGATAAAATTTCTACAGTATTTTCTCCTGTAACCTCTTCAATCTTAGCTTTACACTTCTCATGAATAGTAGTAGCCAAAGAAGCACCCCAGAACTCTTCTGAAGTTAACTCTGTCTGTACTTG
>RFPL01000033.1 GCA_009926135.1 Sphingomonadaceae bacterium | reverse complement strand
ACTACATTAAGTTTGCAACTAAAAATAGTATCTATGAGTTATGGGAAAAAGATTAAGTATAGAAGAAAAAAAAGAAAAAGCACTAATTGACATCATCAATCAGATGTTTCTTATTGCAGGTCATGATGTTACATTTGATGATATTAAAGACCGTAAAGATGATTGGTTTACTGACTGGACTATGACTACTGATCAAGCAGAAGTATGGAAACAATGGGGTATAGCTTATCTTAGAAAAGAACTAAAGATGAATAAGAAACTAGCTGAACGTGAGATGATGTGGGTTAATGTACAATGGGGACTTAAATACTCTGATTATAAAATATGAAAGAACAAGATATAATTAACTTAGGATTTGAAAAGGAATATGGTGAGAATCAAGCTTTTTATTACTACACATTAAACATTGGTAAAGATCGTTCACCTCTATCTTTAATATCTAATGCAAATGATGAGGCTATAGATGAAGACTGGTGGTATGTAGAAATACTTAACTATGAGTATATCAAATTTAAAAAAAGAGATCAGTTGAGAGATTTTATCCATCTTTTAGAAAATCTTTAACCATGACTGAATTAAAATTAAATCTACATGGTTATACACCTAGACAGTATACTGCTCTTATTTTAAGAGAAGATTTAGGATATACTCACGGTAAAGGTGGTGTAAGAATGGGTATTGATAGAAGTGCTTTTGCAAGTCTATACCAAAGAGCAAGAATTAAAAGTGATAAGTATGATAGATCTTTACAAGAAGAACAAATGTAATGTTTGTAGGGTAAGTATACCCGATGATGAATTATTTTGTGAGAAGTGTAAAAAATTACCTTATTATCCAGAAAAGTATGTTACACCTGAAGAAAAATACAATGGTATTATAGAAGATAGGACGGAGCATTATGATATGGATGATGACTAAAAACTAACTATGAAGACAAGAATTATTATTGTTATTTTATCCCCATTAATGTTATTGGGATTAACTAATCTATTTGCTGCAGTATATAAGTTTAAAAGAATGCGTGAGTTATACGTATTAAAGTATACTAATTACAGAGATAAGGGTTTAGTTAAAGATTCTTACTGTGAGTATTATATACAAGCATTTGGAGAATTTAGATTTTGGATGTTTAAAGAGTTTATGTTTAAAGGACATTATACTATTAAGCATTTCTTTGAAGATACATATGTATATAAGAATATGTCTGCTTATTACATAAAAGAATCCGGGGATGTCCCATTTATGCCAGAACTAAATGGTATAATGGAATACTGGAAAACATACAGACATTCAAAAGCATAGGGGGTAGAAATATCCCCTTTATTTTTTATATTTGAAGGCTATGACAAATACACAATTATTAATTGCAGAGACATGTGAAGAGATTAAAGAGTTACTAATAGAGAAGAATAGAAAGTATGGTGATTCAGCAGTGAATCCTATCCGGATACTCTCTAAGAGTAGTAATACAGAACAGATACTTGTCAGAATTGATGATAAGCTTAATAGAATTAAGAATATGCAATCTGATGAAGATGAAGATGTCATTACAGATTTAATTGGATATTTGGTATTATATAAAGTTGCTAAAAAAATTAATAACTTATGAAAATAGTTTGTATATCAGACACACATACCCTGCATGAAGAGGTTAATCTTCCAGATGGTGACATATTAATTC
The DNA here is from genome assembly GCA_009926135.1 of Sphingomonadaceae bacterium. Classification (GTDB taxonomy): domain Bacteria; phylum Pseudomonadota; class Alphaproteobacteria; order Sphingomonadales; family Sphingomonadaceae; genus Novosphingobium. Next base: position 7,109 of record RFPL01000033.1, on the reverse strand, counting down.
ATGCTGGTGACTTTAGTAATAAAGGCGGTAAACATGATGTAGAAGATTTCTTTGGCTGGTTAATGAGAATTAAACCTAAATACAGACATATAATTTTTATTGCTGGCAATCATGATAAATGTTTTGATGGTAAATATGGAGATATGGCTGATTGGTTAGCAGAGGGTATAGCAGAGTTAGAGGAGAATAATATTTATTATTTAAAAGATGATCTAATAGAGTTAGAAGGTATTACATTTTATGGTATGCCTTGGACTCCTTGGTTCTTTGGAGATACATGGGCTTTTAATAAGAAAGAACATGAAATGCAAGAAGTTATTGATATGATAGAACCATGTGATGTATTAATTACACACGGGCCACCAATGTATACCGGTGATCTAACAGCAAATAATGGAAAGCATGTTGGTTGTCCTTTATTAAGAGAAAAGATAGATGAGATACAACCAAGATTACACGTTTGTGGACATATACATGAAGGTAGTGGGGTACAATTAGTAGATAGATGTATACATGTTAATGCCTCTCAACTTAATGAATATTATGAACCTGTTAATACACCATATATAATTGATCTACCATGATAAAAGCTAATGCAACCGTTTACAATTTCTTTAATAGAAAGAGGGGACAAAGAGATTATCCTTATTGGTTTTTCTATCCAATCCCTTTTATTGCAATCTCTAAAACAACAAAGACTGGAAAGTTTGATTTAACAATTGGTTGGTTGTTCTGGACAATATATATAAAACTTAAATGACAAAAAGAGACCAAGTACAGCAAAATGCATTAATAGAAGTAGTTAAACATAAAAGAAGTAGCGCTGTAATGAGCATGGGTTCCGGTAAAACTAAACTGGGACTAATGCACATGCAGTATTATCTACATGATCAAAGTAGGTATCTAGTAGTAGCACCAAAGAGATCTATCTTCCAATCTTGGATAGATGATTGTAAGAAATTTGAGTGTGAAGAGTTACTAGAACATATTACTTTCACCACATATTTATCTTTAAGTAAAAATAAAATAGATTATGACTGCGTATATCTTGATGAGATGCACAGTTTATTAGATAGTCACTTAGAGTGGCTTAATACTTACCGTGGTAGAATACTAGGATTAACTGGCACACCTCCCAAAAGAGGCGCTAAAGCTGATATAGTATATAAATACTGCCCGGTTAAGTTTACATATACTGTAGATACCGCAATTGATGATAAAATTCTTAATGATTATGAGATTCATGTGCATACAATGCCATTGGATACTAGAAATAATATTAAGAAAGAATCTAAAAGAACCGGTACATGGTATACATCTGAGTATAAACAATACAGTTTCTGGAATAATAAGTTACAAAATGCTACCAGTGATAAGGAACTAAGATTCTTAAGAATCATGCGCATGAAAACACTTATGAGCTTACCTAGCAAAGAAGCATATGCTACAAAGCTTATGAATAGTACTGATAATAAATGTATAGTGTTTGCTAATACAAAAGAACAGGCTGATAAACTTTGTAGGTATAGTTATTATTCCGGGAATAAAAAGTCTGAGGAAAATCTTCAGAACTTTAAAGATGGTACTATAAATAGACTAAGCTGCGTACTACAACTTAATGAAGGTATTAATATCCCTAATCTTAAAGAGGGTATTATCTTACATAGTTATAGTAATGAGCGCAAGAGTAATCAGCGTATTGGTAGATTATTGAGATTAAATCCGGATGATAAATCTATTATCCATGTACTATGCTATAGTAACACTATAGATGAATCATGGGTAAAAGAAGCACTCTCTGATTTAGATCAAACTAAAATTACCTGGAAAAATATTAATCAATTAGAATTAGAGTTATGAAAGTATTCACAACAACATTAGTTAAGAAAGATGGCAAGTTAGATTTTAATAATGATGCTATCAAAAAAGTGTATAATAGTTTTGTTGGAGTAGTACCTGATGGTTTTACTGTAAATGTAATCTTTGAATTAAATGGCCCTAAAGCTACACTTGCTCAAATCTCTAAAGCACATGCTGCATGTAGAGAAATTGCAGTGTTTACCGGTCACAACTTTGAAGATGTAAAGTTATTAGTTAAGGAAAAAGCGGGACTTATTATAAAAAATAATAGTGATGGGGAAACCACCACTATTATAAAGTCCTTTGGAGATTGCTCTAAGGAAGAAATGAGTCAAGTAATACAGGTTACTGAAGAAATGTGCGCTAGTATGGGGATTGGATGTTAATCCAAAATATCCTCAGACTGTAAAGTTTCTCCTTCTTGTGCAGGATTAACCATTTCTTCAGCATCTTTTTGCATTTGCTCAACACTCTTCATTTCTGTAAGATTGTTTTCTTTAGCAGTTTTTTCAATATCATTGATAAGAATTGCTAAAGTTTCATAATGGAACTCCCAAGCTTCTGTGTGAGTTTGATTTTTAATCTTTTCACTAGCAGCTTGGATATCTTCTTTAGATACATCTTTTAACAAGTGTACTAATAAAGATTGTACACGAGTTAAGAAAGCGCCATTAACTTTAATTTCTACAACAGTAGATAACGGTAATACTTCAACTAAGTCTGACATAATATACAAATATAAGATTATGAGCAATGTACAACAAATAAACATACAAGAAATACAAAAAAAATTAGTAGATAGTATTAATCATACAGATTGGTATGGTTTACTAAATCATTTTATTACTAAAAGTGAGTTTCAGGAGATACTAGAAGAGTTATTATTTCAGGTAGAGGAAGGTAAAAGATTTGTACCAAAGATTAAAAATACTCTTAATGCTTTTAAAGAATGTAGTTTTAAAGAATTAAAGGTTGTAGTGATTGGTCAAGATCCTTATCCTTGGTTATATAAAAATCATCCGGACGGTACTGTAGCAGATGGTTTAGCATTCAGTTGTGGTAATAGTATGAAAATACAACCATCATTGCAATATATATTTGATGCTATGGGTAAAGCTGAAGAAGATAGAAATCCGGATTTAAAATATTTAGCAAACCAAGGCGTATTGTTATTAAACAGCGCATTTACTGTAGAAGTAAATAAACCCGGAACACATTATCATATATGGAAACCATTTATGAATATTATTCTTGATACCATATGTCATAATAAATCAGATATTGTATTTATATTGCTAGGAAAAGTAGCGCAGCAGTTTGAAGATATGATCACTGGTGATAACTTAATTCTAAAAGCTAGTCATCCGGCAACTGCAGGATATAATAAAGGTGTTTGGGATTGTAGTGATGTATTTAATAAAACTAATGAGTATCTTTTAGATAGAGATAAAACTATAATACAATGGTAAGAGATTTTATTGATCTGATAATCTGTACTTATATACATAAGAAGTACAAAGAAAAAAACCCAGCCGTTATAGCTAGGTTTCTTAAACTAAAATATAGGGTGAGTTGCTCTATTGATGTAATTGAAAAACGGTATAACTCAGAAAAATGCTTTCTTGAGTCTGAAACCAATATAAAAGACAATAGCAAATAGAAGACCATAGAGTTCTGCCTTTAACTTTTTAATGTCAGAACTCTTATCTTTTATAATAAATTCTTGCTCCCGGATAGTGCTATCTTTAAGACGGATATCATTCTCTAATACAGACTCATAAGATTTATCTCTTAGCTTCTGTGTAATAGTATTATTTTTTACAATAGTTTGTGTTTTTTCAGGGCAAAATGCTGTAACAGCGCCATTATGAATAGTGATTCTTACATCACCAACAGTAGTATCTAAATGAACACCTTTCAAACCATCATGTACAACAGTGGTTTGTTTTACGGTATCAATAGTTGTGAAAGTATCAATATTAGTAACGGTATCAATAATGGTATCAACAACACATAACTTTCTTCTGAAGAATTCTTCTTTGGTTTTGTTGATATGTTTTTCCTTGAAAGCAAGTTTTACAGGGTTACATGCTAATAGTGTAATGGCTAATAAGATTGATAATCGGTATTTCATAAATGGTTTTAAATTTTAACAGGTCGGAGCTGTGATTTTAAATCACAAGTCTCTTCATTTTTAGCAAATGGGATAAAGAATGGTAATGTATTATCTTCTTTGCTTGATTCATTAGAAGCTCTTTTAAAGTATGTACCTTTAATCAAAGCTAAATCACGCTCTAATGACTCTATTCTTGCTTGTTGTGAACTTGATACCTCTAAAAGGCGCTTAACATCATGTTTCATTTCTTGTAGATCTGACCATATTAGCATTCCTAATACTGACATGATTGCAGGACTGGCCCAAATCTTAATTTTGTCTATGATATTCACTGTAGCCATGACTTAAAAAAGGTTAGCCTCTCCCTGAAAAACCTTATCTACATTGATCTGCAGACAGGAAGAGGCATCACCCAATAAATTTAAACACTTAACGCTATGATAAATAGAAATTTTCAAGATATACGCAGATTTGTAGATAAGTTCTTGTTGATATTCCGGTAGTATGATTTATATTTGTACTCCTATTATTAATATACAAACCATATATGAAAGAAACAACAAAACTTAAAGAAGTAGATGAACTTATTTACAAGTTCAAGAAGAAAATTTTTAGTGTGTATGGGATTAAACTCACTATACTTACACCAGCTGATGATGTTTATAGGTTAACTATACCAGAAACAGCAGCAATTGTAAATAGACATTTAGTTAAGTATACACTTAACAACAAAAAGAAAGTTATTGATTTACAGAATAAGAGTAGAAGAGATGATAGAGTATTACATCATCAGGCATTCTGTAAAATCTGTAAAGACATGAACTATAGTCTTACAGAGATTGGTAGATATTTAGATAAAGATCACAGTACAATTATTTACTCTATTAAACGGGCCACAGATATGATATCCATTAATGACAACAGGTTCTTAATGGTATATAATTCTGTAAAAAAAGAGGTAATTAATGAAATAGAAAATGGAAGAAGTATTCACTATATTACTGAAGAGGGGGATAACACCGAATCAGCATTACATGTTGCACTGCCTGAGGCATAGTGTACAAACAACGGGGATTAACCCGTATGCTGAAGGACGGGAGTTAAAGTTCAAAGGCCTAGTAAATGACAAGTGGGAACTATCAGAAAAAGCTATTGAGATTTTAGATGAAGTAGATGATTTCTTTGCTATAAAGAAAGAACAAACTCTAATCACTGTAGCCGGTGCTGATTTTAAAGAGAATATTGTAAAGTATTTAAATTTATTCCCAAAACGTAAATTACCTAGCGGGAAACTTGCTAGGTCAGACAAGAAAAACATAGAAAGTAATTTTAAATGGTTCTTTAAGACCTTTGATTATGACTGGGAAACTGTTCTTACAGCTACTGCACACTATGTAGATGAGTATGAGAAGAAAAATTATCTGTACATGCAAACATCACAGTACTTTATTAGCAAAACACAACCGGATAAATCTAAAATGTCTGAGTTAGCTAATTACTGTGCTATGATTATTGAGGGTACAGATATGAATGATGATGATCACTTTAAAGAAAAAGTAGTATGACAAAAGAGTTATGGATTCCTAGAAAAGAAGGCTTTAAGAAAGCTTTAGAGTACATGCAGGGTAGATCTGACGGGATTATTAAATCCATACAGACACCGTGGCCTAAATTTAATGATGCTACTACTAATGGTATAGAGTGGAATACATTAAATGTAATTGGTGGAAGACCTGGTGCTGGTAAAACTTTAATTAAAGACCAGATTATTAGGGAAGCCTTTGCTCTTAACCCTGATACTCAATTTAGAGTATTAGAGTTTAGTTTTGAGATGATCATGCAAACCTCTTGTTTAAGAGATTTCAGTGCAAGTTTAGGTAAGAGTTATAAATACCTATGTAGTGCTGAAGGTAATAAGTTAACAAGAGATGAGATTGTAAAGTGTTATGAACTGGCCAAAACTAAAGTTAATTACCCAATAGATACAGTAGAGCAACCCTGTACTGTAAATGAAATGCGGGATATAGTTGATAAGTATATCAATGAGTATCAAACTAAAACAATTATCACATTAGATCACAGTATTCTATTAAAGAAGGCGCCATATCATAGAGACAAATATGAAATGCTCTATGAATTTGGTGAGATGCTTACCGAGATAAAGAGAATATATCCAATTACTATGATTGTATTGAGTCAGTTAAATAGAAGTGTAGAGTCTCCTGAGAGAAATGAAGATGGTAAGTATGGTAATTACATACTTGACTCTGATATCTTTGGTGGTGATGCATTACTACAGCATGCTGATTTAGTAGTAGGATTAAATAGGCCCGCTAAGCAGAAGATTAAATTTTATGGACCTGATAGATATATCATTGAAGATGATAAGACTCTAGTTATGCATTTTCTTAAAGCAAGAAATGGTGATAACCGGATGTCTTTCTTTAAGGCTCAGTTTGAAAAAATGAGTGTCACAGAAATGGAGACACCACCAACACAAGAAAGAAGAATAAAAACCGTATGATAAGCACAAAATCAACACAGAAACTTACAACGGAAGAAAGAAAGAAAAGGATACAAGATATGTATGAATTCCAAATGGAAAAATTCATGCATGAGAATGTAGCTGAACCTTTGTTTATTCCAAAGATGGCCTATAAACCGGCTATGAAAGATGAGAAGCACATTACATTCTTTGCCTCTGAATTAGAGAGAGCAGAGTATTATGAAGTGCCTAAGAATATTTACACTGAATTTGTCAGTAGTGAGTACATTCCAGAAGATCCTAAACGCACATTGTATAAATGGTTGTTTAATCCTCACTGGAGAACAGAGTATGACATTATTGATGCTACAGAAAGTATTCAAGAGAGATACATGATTCCTGTATCTGAACTTAGAATTGTGCAGCAACCTGTTGCACAAACTCAGAAAGAAATCAAATTACCAGCATTAGATTTAGGACCTACAGATGAGCCTTTTAATATGCTTACAATTAGAGATCTTGCTGCTATTATGCTTAAGAAGCCTGTTAGTAACAAGCAATGGTTAAATGAAATTATAAAATCAAAATAATATGGCACAAAGCATTTTAGTTATCGCAGAGAGCGGTGCAGGTAAAAGCACAAGTATT
>RFPL01000032.1 GCA_009926135.1 Sphingomonadaceae bacterium | reverse complement strand
GCCTACTACTCGAGCAACTACTATGGCTGGCTGGCCAAGCTCGACACCTCGGGCACCCTGCAATGGCAGCGCAGCCTCAACGGATCAGGCCAGGAAATCTGGTACAATGCGGCAGTTGATGCATCCGGCAACGTCTATGTGGCCGGCTATTCAACCTCGAGCGGTGGCTCCGGAAATGCCGATGCTCTGATTGCCAAATACAATAGCGCCGGCACCCTGCTGTGGCAGCGGTCGATTGGTGGCTCCGGCAACGAATATGCCAGCCAGATGGCCCTCAGCCCGGACGGCAGCCTGCTGGTCCTTTCGGGCAACACCTCGACGTCGACTGCCGGAAATATCGACGCCCTGATCACCGTCATCAGCACCGCCACCCCCTCGGTGAGCTGGCAGCGCTCAATCGGGAGTACGGGTTATGATTACGGCTATGGTGTTGCGGTAGACAGCAGCAACAACATCTACTGGCTCGCAGGCATCAACGGCACGCTGAGCCTGCTCAAGATCAGTTCTGGCGCTGTGATCCAGTGGCAGCAGTCCCTGCCTTCCAGCTACGGCAGTGGTTCGGTGAACCTCGGGCCCGACGGCAGCCTGCGGGTTTTTGCGCCAGTCTATGCCGGGGCGGACATCTATCAGTTTTCGACCGACGGCACCCTGCTGCTGGCCCGCTCCGTCAGCCTCGACACGAGCAATGGCGCGAACTCTTTCAGCCTCACGGGTCTGGCGGTTAGCTCAACGGCTATGGTGTTCTCCATTTACACCATGATGGACTTCTCGCCCTATGGGTACATGGATCTGTGCGGCGCAATCTTCAAAGTGCCAATCGACGGATCAAAGACCGGCACCTGGTCAGTGGCCGGGGCCTCGACCCAGAGCGTGATCTACAACTCGTCCTCGCCCAGCATTGGCAGCACATTCTGGTCGCTGACTTTGCGCAGTTTCTCGTTTCTGAGCCGCACTCTGACCGCGGGCACCCCAGCCTACAGCTTTGCGGCCGGTTCCTACACCAATACCACGACCAGTATCTGACCCATGATCATTTCGCATGACCGCCAGACGCTGTTCATTGGCGTGCCGAAGAACGGGTCGCAGACGGCTCGATCTGTCCTTGGCCAGATCGGGGTTGATCTGGTTGGCGAGTTGGGACGCCACCCCACATTGCCGGAAGCGATCAGGTTGGCTGAGGAGCAGTTCCCTGGGAAGAGCATCTCACCAACGGCTATCTATGCCTTCTGGCGGGATCCGGTTGAGAGGTTTTGCTCGGCGGTCGAGTTCCACAAGCGCTGCCTGCCGAATTCGTTGATGCAGCTATTCCCCGATAGGTTCATTGGCATTGAGCCCCATCCGCGATGGTTCGAGACCGACCCAGGGGCGGTGGCTGCTGACCTTCGTGCAGTCATCAATGCCGTCGCACCAGTTGAAATCCTCGCGGCGTTGCCGCCACCACCAGTTCCCGGTGTTTCCCTCCAGCCGCGGGGTGGCAATCTCAGTTTTTATCGGCCGCAGTCGGAATGGTTGGGTGGAACTGCCGTTACCATTCTGCCGTTTGCCGAATACGAGGCCGGGTTGCGGCAGCTTGTCGATCAGTTTGGCGAAGATGGGGCTTCGGTGGTGATCCCCCAGATCAATGCAGCGGCGGGCTTATTGCCCGTGCTGAGCATCTCGAAGGCCGAATTGGTTCGGGCCTACTACCGGGAAGATTTGCCGCTATAGTTGCCCAATGAACGCCGCCGACGAAAAGCGCATTGCCGCCATGATGGCGAAGACGCTCGCAATGATGTGCGTCCGCAATACCGAGCTTGAAACCCTTCATTCCGGCATCGTCCCGGTCACCCATGCCGGCGACTACTCCGACGTTCGCGTCATTGACGCTGATGGGCGTGAAATTGCCTGGAACGACGTCTCCCACCTCGACGATGATCAGATGCGCTCGTTGATGAAGGAGATCGTCAACCGGCTCTATACGTTCAACATCTCGATCGATGACCCGGATTTCCGAAACAGCGTCGATCGTTGGGCCAGGATCGCCGAGCGCTGGGATGAGCCGGACCCGGATCTGGCGTTCTTCCGGAAGCTGGCGGAAGAGGGTTGAACCCGACACCGGACCAAAATCTTCCGTGAACAATCGTTTCGGGTAATTGTCGGATTTCTCGGCCTATCACTGTCGCTACCTATCCCGCATACTGCGATACTCCACATCAATCCGTTTCACATCAGCCATGGCCACATCTCGCAGCAGCGCTTGGTAGGACGCAACGAGCGTCCGGTGGCGCGCCGGCGGACGCCATGCAGCGTCGGCTTCGGCGAGCCGACCATCGCCAAGCTCGGCGAAAACGTGGAGGTGACTGCCAGAAGGGCCTCGAGCGAAGCCGCGCTGCCGCGCAAAGCCTTCAACGCTAACGCCGTGCTTCACCGCATGGGCGTAGGCAGAAACTATCTGTACGCGTTCGGAGCTTATTGAGTTGACCGGAAATGGCGCGGACGGAATCGTCGCGCAGCCAGCAAGCAGGACAAGCGCGAGGCCAGTCAGGCCACCGCGAACATTGACAGGAATGACTGGCATAGAACTCTCCTACTGATCGGGATTGGCCGTGCGATCACGGTAGGCCAGCAGCCGCAGGGCGTTGAACACGACAATCAGCGTCGAACCTTCGTGCATGGCGACAGCCGGCCCGATGCCGAGACCGAGGATGGTCGCAGGGACCAGCAGCCCGACGACGCCGAGGCTGACGAACACATTCTGGCGAATGATTCGGCGCGCTCTGCGGCTGAGTCCGACCGCGAACGGCAGGTGCGACAGATCGTCGGCCATCAGCGCGACGTCTGCGGTTTCGAGCGCGACATCAGAGCCGGCCGCGCCCATCGCAATACTCACCGTGGCGCTGGCCATGGCAGGAGCATCGTTGACCCCGTCACCCACCATTGCGACCTGCGCTTCTCCGCGCAGCTTGCGTATGGCGACGACCTTGTCCTCGGGCATGAGGTCGCCCCAGGCCTCGTCAAGACCAACCTGGCGCGCGACCGCATCAGCGACGCGTTGGTGATCGCCAGAGAGCATGACCATGCGCCGGATGCCGAGTTTCCGCAGGCGATCGAGCGCGTCGCGGGCGGTCTCGCGGGGGGTGTCGAGAAGGCCAATCGCACCGAGATCTGTGTCACCCCGGCGCACGACCATCGTGGTGTACCCGCCTGCCCGCAGCTTCTCAATCGCTGCCGCCATCGCTGCTGACAAGGCGCCAATACCGTCAGCACCGAACATTTCAGCCTTGCCGATCAACACCTGTTGGCCGTCGACCTGCGCGGACACGCCGCGCCCGGTCAGGCTTTCGATCCGGGTTGCTTCCGGGATCGGGCGATCGCCGACATGATCCCTGCCGTCACGGGCTATCGCCTGCGCGAGCGGATGATCGCTCTGGCTTTCAACCGCGATTGCCACCACCATCAGGTCCTGTTTGTCAATGCCGGGCGCAGGCACGATCTCCTGAATGTGCGGCTCGCCCTTGGTCAGTGTACCGGTCTTGTCGAATGCAATCGCATCGAGTGAGCCAAGCAGTTCGAGCGGCGCACCGCCCTTGATCAGGACACCGCCGCGCGCGGCGCGAGCCACACCGGAGAGCACCGCGCTGGGCGTCGCGATGGCGAGGGCACAGGGACTCGCCGCAACCAGCACCGCCATCGCCCGGTAGAAACTGGCGCGGAACGGCTCGTCGACCACCACCCAGGCGAAAAGCAGCAGAAGGGTGAGCCCCAGCACGGTCGGCACGAAGTAACGTTCGAACTTGTCGGTGAAGCGCTGGGTCGGCGACTTCTGCGTCTCGGCCTCGCTCACGAGCTTAATCACCTTGGCAAGGGTGGACTCGCTGGCAAGCCGGGTTACCTCGATTTCGAGCGCACCGCTGCCGTTGATCGTTCCGGCAAAGACCCGGAAAGCGGCCTCGAGCCGATCAGGATTAGCGCGCGCGGCGGCATCGTCCATCACCGCCCGCTTGTCGACCGGCATGCTCTCGCCGGTCACCGGAGCCTGGTTGACCGCGCTGGAGCCCCTGACCACGAACCCGTCAGCCGGGATCCGCTCGTCGGGCTTGACGGCAAGGACATCACCAAGGGCAAGTTGTTCGACCGGCACCTCGCGGGTCGTCCCATCGCTCTGGCGGACCATGGCTGTGCGGGGTGCGAGTTTCGACAGGGCCTCGATGGCGCGCTTTGCCCGTCCCATCGCATAATGCTCGAGCGCGTGGCCCATACTGAACAGGAACAGCAGCAGCGCACCTTCCGCCCAGGCGCCAAGCGCGGCTGCACCGGCGGCTGCGACCAGCATCAGCGTATCGATCTCGAAGCGCCGGGACTTCAGGTTCTGAAACGCCTCGCGCAGCGTGAAGAAGCCGCCGAGAGCATAGGCAAGGATGTAGCAGCCCAACGGAAGCCACGCGGGTGAGTCGGCCAGCTTTTCAATGGCGAACCCGATAGCCAGGGTGAGACCACAGCCGAGCGCGAAAACCAGTTCGGTCCATGAGCCGAAAATTCCGCCATGTTCGTGGTCGTGACCATGCTCGCCGGGGCCATGATCATGCCCGGCATGGTCCTCTTCGACCACGGCCTTCTGGCGCAGGCCCAGCCTCTCCAAAGCCGCCCGGACTGCCAGTTCGTCGATCAGGGTCCGGTCGAACTCGATCCGAACCGCGCCCGCGGGACTGACTCCGGCTTCGAGCACGCCGGGTATCTTCGCCAGTTGATCGCTGATCCGGTTTGCCTGCCGGGCAGAGAACGTTTGGCTCAGCTCCCAGACCATATGACCGAAGCGTGCCGATATGTCGGCGCCGGCAGCCTCGACAATTGATCGAACCTGGGGCAGCGACAGTGTGCCGCGATTGAAGTGGACGCACAGAACCAGAGTGTCGCCATTGGACTTGTCGATATGCGCGTCATCGACACCGGCGCGCGCCTTGAGCACCGCCAGCAGCCGCTCGACGCAGCGGTCTGCCCCGTCGTGGACTTCCGGCAGGACCAGCGGAATGTCGAACTTGGCCTTGTCAGCCTTCAACTTGTTCCCCTTCGTGACCGTCCCCGAGACCGCTCAGAATTTCGACCGCCTCGAGCGTGACGAGCCCGATCCCGGAAACCCCGGCCAACTCGGCAGCGAAGGCGCGTAGCTTGTCCTCACCGTCGACGATCTCGATGACGAGGGCTCGGTCGCTCTCGAAAACGTGTTTGCGGTGCAATTGCGCGGAGTGTCCGAAGCCCATCAGGGCTTCGAGCACCGTTGCACCGGCGAGGCGGCGCTCGCGGGCCAGGGCGGTGACATATTCGAACACCTTGCGATCGCCGACATAGGCGCTCTCGTCAGTGTAGACGCGAAGCAGTCTGGCAGCATTGGCCATGTCTATCTCCTTTACTTCGCCGAAGCCGGGCTATGCGGCAGCTCACCCTGTTCCTCCTCCCGGAGGCCCTCTTTCGGCCCAAGGACAACCCGCGCGATTGCCGGAAGGACCAGCAGCGTCAGGACGGTCGCGGCGATCAGCCCGCCGATGACGGTCATTGCCAGCGGCTTTTGCACCTCGGCGCCGGTGCCATGCGCCAGCGCCATCGGCACGAAACCGATCGCGGGCACGAACCCGGTCATGATGACGGCACGCATCTTGTCGATCATGCCGGCCCGGATCGCTTCGACAAGGACGAGCCCTTCTTCGAGCCGCTCGCGGATGGCAGTCATCACGACGAGCCCATTGAGTACCGCGACACCCGCGAGGCAGATGAACCCGACCGCCGCCGAGACCGAGAAGGCGATTCCCGTCACGGCCAGCGTGAACACACCGCCCGCAAGGCCCAAGGGCACGGCAAGGAACACCGCAGAGGCCCGCCGCAGCGTACCGAGCGCCAGGAACAGCAATACGAAGATCGCCGCAAAGCATAGCGGCACGACGATCGACAACCGATCGGCGGCAGCCTGCAGGTTCTGGAACTGGCCGCCCCATTCGAGATAGTAGCCCGCTGGAAGCTTGACCTTGGCGACCTTGGCCTGGGCTTCGGCGACAAACGAACCGGCATCGCGGCCCTGCAGGTTTGCCTGGATCACGACGCGGCGCTTGCCGTTCTCGCGCGTGATCTGGTTGAGGCCTTCGGTGAAGCGGATCTGAGCAACTTGGCTCAGTGGAACCGAGCGGCGCGCCTGACCCTCCTGCGCAGGCAGCATGACCGGGAGCGCCATGACCTCGTCGAGGCTCGCCCGGGTCGTGTCCGGCACCCGGACGGCAATCTCGAACCGGCGGTCGCCTTCGAACAGCAGGCCGGACTCGCGCCCGCCCATCGCTGCGGCGACAGTGTCGGCCACGTCTTCGACGCTGAGACCATAGCGCGCGATCGCCGCGCGGTCGAACCGGACATCGAGCGTCGGAGCCCCGCCGGTTTGGTCGGCCTTGACGCTCGATGCGCCGGGGATCGACTGGAGCACCCGGACGATCTCGTCCGCCGACTGCGCCATCTTGTCGAGATCATCGCCATAGAGCTTGATCGCAACATCGCCGCGCACTCCGGCAATCAGCTCATTGAAGCGCAGCTGGATGGGCTGGCTGACCTCGTAGAGCTGGCCTAGCCGTCCGTTGGCGGCGTTCTCGACCCGCTCGACGACGTCCTGCTTGCTGTCCACGCCATCTGGCCACTGGTCTTGCGGTTTGAGGATGACGAAGCCGTCCGAGATGTTCTGCGGCATCGGATCGGTGGCAACCTCCGCAGTGCCGGTCTTCGAGAACATGAGATGTACTTCGGGGAGCTTCGTTACCGCGTTCTCGACGCCGCGCTGCATGGCAAGCGACTGTTCGAGGCTGACCGAAGGCACGCGGGTCGAGGCGAGCGCGAGGTTCTTCTCGTCGAGCTGGGGAATGAACTCGGACCCCAGCAGGGCAAAAGCGGGTATGGCCGCAACAAAGAAGGCCAGTCCTGCACCGATGAAGCGCCACGGACGCTCCAGCGAACGGTCGAGCAGCGGCAGGTAGCGCTGCTTGGTCCGGGCGATCAGCCAGACTTCCTTTTCGGCAACCTCGCCGCGGACCAGCAGCGCGACCAGCGCCGGGACCAGCGTGATCGAAAGGATGAACGCGGCGACAAGCGCCAGCATGATGGTGATCGCCATCGGCGAGAAGGTCTTCCCCTCGACGCCCGTGAACATCAGCAGCGGGGCAAAGGCGAGCAGGATGATCGCCTGCCCGAACACCGTCGGTTTGATCATCTCCTGACTGGCGTGCATCGTTTCTTCAAGCCGTTCGCGCAAGGACAGGACGCGGCCTACCTGGGCCTGCCGGTGGGCAAGCCGGGCAAGGCAATTCTCGATGATGATCACCGCGCCATCGACGATCAGACCGAAGTCGAGTGCGCCGAGGCTCATCAGGTTGCCGGGCACCCCGACAATGTTCATTCCCGTCGCCATCATCAGGAACGAGAACGGTATGACAAGTACGGCGATGATCGCCGCGCGCCAGTTGCCGAGCAGCAGGAACAGCGCGGCGGCGACGAGGATCGCGCCCTCGGCGAGATTGCGCTCGACTGTGGCGACCGTCGCGTTGACCAGCTTGGCGCGGTCGAGCACGACCTCGACCTTCACGCCCGGCGGAAGTGTCTTGGCGACCTGATCGAGCTTTGCACCGACGCCTTCGGCGACGGTTCGGCTGTTCTGGCCGATCAGCATCAGCGCGGTGCCGACCACAGCCTCGCGCCCGTTCATGCTGGCCGCACCGGTGCGCAGGTCGCCGCCGATGCGGACATTGGCGATCTGGGACACGGTGATCGGAACGCCGCCGCGCGTCGCGACCACCGCATTGCGGATTTCATCGACCGAGCGGATGCGCGCATCGGCACGCACGAGATAGGCCTCGCCGCCGCGATTGAAGTAGTTCGCGCCAACCGCGAGGTTGGCGGCTTCGAGCGCCTTGGCGAGTTCGCTGTAGGAAATGCCGAAGCTGGTGAGCCTGGTGGGATCGGGCTCGACCACGAAAGTCTTGGCATAGCCGCCGATGGAATCGACCCCGGCAACGCCGGGCACGCTCTTCAATTGCGGCGCGATGATCCAGTCCTGCACAGTGCGTAGGTAACCGGCCTTGGCGACTTCATCGTTAAGGACCTGGCCTTCAGGGGTCAGATAGCTGCCATCAGGCTGCCAACCCGGCTGCCCGGCAACCCGCTGCGCACCTTTGCCGTCCGGGTTGGCATAGCCGACCGTGTACATGACGACTTCGCCGAGACCCGTGGTTACCGGTCCGATCTGAGGCTGAACGCCTGCGGGAAGCTTTTCCCCAGCTTGGGCCAATCGTTCGCCGACCTGCTGACGGGCAAAGTAGAGATCGGTGGAATCGGAAAAGATCGCGCTGACCTGGCTGAAGCCATTGCGCGAGAGCGACCGGGTTGTTTCGAGACCTGGGATGCCCGCCAGCGCCGTTTCGATCGGATAGGTGACCAGCTTCTCCATCTCGACCGGCGAGAGGCCCGGATTGACGGTGTTGATTTGCACCTGGTTGTTGGTGATGTCGGGCACGGCATCGATCGGCAGGCGGGTGAGTTGCCACAGGCCGATGCCGGCAACGGCGAGGAAGAACAGGACCACCGCCCAGCGCATGCGGACGGAAAGCGCCATGAGACTTGCGATCATGACTTATTCCTCCTCGCCCGCGCCCTTGCCGAGTTCGGCCTTGAGCAGGAAAGCATTGCGAGTAGCGACCTGGAGGCCCGGCTTCAGACCCGAGAGGATTTCCACCCGCCCGGCACTGCGCTGTCCGACGGTCACCGGTTGAACCCGGAACCCCTTGGTCGTGCGCACGAAGACCACGTCCTTGCCATTGAGCGACTGGAGCGCGTCTTCGGGCAGCGCAATGGCGTTGCCGGGCGTACCGAGGCTGGGATAGAGCCGGGCCCGGACCCCGAGACCCGGTTGCAACGCTCCGCCAGCGACATCGATGACTGCGGTCGCCGAGCGTGTTTCACCGTTCAGTGTAGGCGTTACGGCCCGAACCCGACCCTCAACCGTTCCTCCACCCGGCAGTTCGATCACCGCGCGGTTGCCGGCGGCAAGGCGCGCCATGTCAGCCGGACCGACTGATGCCTCGACCTGGATCTGGCGCGGATCGGCAACGCGAAACAGTTCGGCTTCGGGTTGGACGTAGGCCCCCAGAATGACAGTCGCGGACGTTACCCGGCCCGAGATCGGGCTGCTGACCACGGTGCCGCGACCATCGCGCGTGACATTGGCTGCGCCCATCGCGGCACTCGCGCGCCTGGCTTCCGCTTCGGCTGCCGCTGCCTCGGCCTGTGCGGCTTCGTAGTCTGCGCGCGAGGAGACTTTCTGCTCGTAGAGATAGCGCTCGCGAGCAAGGTTGCGCTGCGCTAGCGTCGCACGCGCCGCAGTTGACGAGCGTTCGGCCGCGATCTGGCCTGCATCCCGGCTTTCCACGATCGCCAGTGCTTCACCGGCGCGAACCGGATCGCCAAGCCGCTTGAACACGCGGGTGACGGCGCCCCCGGCGCGGGCGGTCAACACCGCTTCGCCGGTTGGCGACGACGCGACCACGGCCTGAACCACGATCTCTGAGCCGAACCCGCCGACCGACACCGCTTCGACGGCGATATCCGAATTTCGGATCGCTTCGGCGGATAGATCGAGCGAGGTCGGAGCCGCTTCAGCAGCTTCCGCGGCCGGCGCGGCGGCCGTGGACTGTTCACTGGTCCAACGGGCGGCCATGAAGCCCCCCCCTGCTGCGAGCACGAGCGCGCCGGCAACACCGGCGACGAGGCGCTTATCTTCAAAGTACATGGGTAATCTCCGAAATGGGGCGACGCCCGGCGCCGGTTGCGGCGCGCGGCAGGCATCGGGAAAAGAGGTCATCCAGCTTCACTGCGCAGTTCCCCGGTCGGGAGCAGGTGCAACGAGCCGTGCAAGGTTTGCTTCGGCAGTGTGATAGGCAATGAGCGCGTCGACATAGGCCGATCGGGTCTGCGCCAAAGTCCGCTGCGCCTCGATCAAGTCAAGCTGACTGAGCTTGCCGTTGGCGTAACCGATCCCGGCGATCCGGGCGGCCTCGAACGCAGCAGCAAGGCCCGGACCGCCTGCGGCGCGCGCACTGGCGGCGGCATTGGCGAGTTCGGCCTGGGCCGAGGCAATCTCGCGCTCAGTGTCGATCAGCGCCACGCGCCGCCGGGCATCCGAGGCGGACTCTTGCGCCGTTGCCTGATCGAGCGCCGCCTTGCCGCCATTGAACAAGGGCAGCGGGATCGAAACTCCGAATACTGCGGCCGTGTCGTTCGATGCCGACAGGCGTTTGGCGCCGGCACTGAGCGTAACATCGGGAACGCGCTGCGATCTGGCGAGGCGAACCTGTGCCGATGCGGTTGCCAGATCGGCTTCTGCGGCCGCGAGCGCCAAGGTTCCCTCGGCCTTGATCGGGGCCGACGGTCCATACGTCTCGATGCGTTCAAACCAGCTCCGGTCAAGCAGTCCGACGACCGGCTTACCGATCAGCCGTCCGAGATTGGCACGGGCGGTCTCGGCCTCGCGCTTAGCGCGCTCGAGCGCGACGTCGGCGTTGATCCGCAGGACATCGGCCCGTTGCTGTTCGATTGGCGAGGCTGCACCGGCCGTGACCCGCGCGCTCGCGGCCCGAAAGCCCACGGCAGCAAAATCGGTTTCCATCTGAGCGATCTCGGCCCGGCGCTCTGCAGCGACTGCGGCGAGATAGGCGCCGGTAACTTGCAGGCGCAGATCGGCAGCCACGACAGCGGCCTCAACTTCAGTCCGCCATGTCTGGGCATCGGCCACGGCGATTCGCGCCGAGCGCTTGCCCCCGAGCTCGATCGGCAAAGCGAGGCCCGTTGTCGTTTCCGCGCTTTGGGTGCCCCTGAACTCGCCCGTCCCGCCGACATTCTCGACCTGAACCTGCACTTCGGGATTGGGACGCAGTCCCGCAACGGTGCGGCCAGCCTGCGCGGCGCGGAGGTCGGCGGCGGCGGCATCTAGGCCCGGCGCACTGCTGCCAGCGGCGGCGAGCGCTTGATCGAGCGTAAACACCGGTGCGGGCGCGCTGGCCGCAGTGATCGGGGCTTCGGCCCTGACGACCTGTCCGCTCGTACCGAGCAGGAGCGCGGCGACAAGTACGCGCGGCACTGTCGCACGAGCGCTCCGATGGCGCGGTACGGACGCGCGCACGCCCGTTTGACTGTCTTGCATGAAGTATTTTCCTGAAAATCACGAGGCTTGGGCGCATGTGTGGCGCCGGCGGATGATCTTCAGGCGGCAGGCGGCTCTGTGGGCGGAGCCGACCCAAGCGATGTCAACGGATAAACCGTATGCGGCATAACCATGGATGTGGCAGACCAGATCCCCAGCGCATCGATCTCGGCATCCGGCTTTACCGCGATACTGCAATGGTGGTGGGCAACCGCATGACAGGGCACGCCCCCACCTTGCTTGTCGTGCTGCCCGGTCGCGGCATCGACGTGATCTTCGATGTTGAGAACCTCGCTTGCATGACCTGCAAGCATTCCTTCGGCATGGCCAGCTTCGGGCATGACTGCGGCGCCAATCAACACGGCAAACACCAACAGCAAGGAAACGAACCTACCCTTCATGCTGGGGCGAATACCAGTCGTCGTGAATGAAGGCAAGGGGTGTTGATTTCCACTGAGAGTTGACCCGGGA
>RFPL01000031.1 GCA_009926135.1 Sphingomonadaceae bacterium | reverse complement strand
AATGGTGCGTTTACGGGGGTAAAAAATGTAGCGTTAAGGACTCAGACAGGAGATGTAAATCTTAGTGGAGTTTTAACTGTAGATTATGCCAATTATAAAGTAATTATCGGAAGTGGTTTAACAATAAAAGATGATTATACTTATAATTATTCTTGGATAGGTACAACTATAAGTAGACCTTCTTTACCAATAATAATGATGTTGCAAGATTTACAACAGGTGGTAATTTTATTATTGGCTCAAGTACTCCACCAGACGCAGGATACAAACTAGATGTAGTAGGAGCAGACTCTAGATTCAATGGAGTAAGAGTAGGAATAGGTGCAGGAGGTGTGAGTACTAATACTGTTGTAGGATTAACAGCGTTAGGTAACAATACTAGTGGAGCGGGTATTACCGCAATTGGTTATCAGGCAGCATTCAACAATACAACAGGAGCTATAACTGCTATTGGACACAGAGCAGGGTATAGTAACACAACGGGTATTAACAACACTGTTCTTGGAGGTGATGCGTTTTACTTTAACACCACTGGTTCAGCGAACGTTGCTGTAGGGTTTGGTAGTTTGCAACAAAACGTAACAGGAAGCAATAACACTGCCGTTGGTGGGGGTGGTGTATTGTATTATAACACCGCCTCCAACAATACCGCAGTTGGATATCAAGCAGGGTTGAGTAATACAAGTGGTGGGATAGTTGCTTTAGGAATTCAGACACTATATAGTAACACAACAGGAAACGAAAATACGGCTGTTGGTAGAGTAGCGCTATATTTTAACACAACAGGTAATAGTAATACTTCTATAGGTGCTATTGCGTTATACACCAATACAACAGGTAGTAATAATACTGCAAATGGCCAAGGTGCTTTACATAAAAATACAATAGGTGGAAACAATACATCAGTAGGAAGTCAATCACTTTTTGAAAACACAACAGGTATTAATAATGTTGCAATTGGTTATAATGCAGGAAATGGTGGAGTTCCCAACACCACAGGGTCAAACAACATCTTCATAGGATACCAAGCAACTGGGGTCTCAGCAACTGAATCAAATAGAACTTGGATAGGTAACTCATCAACCACATCTACTTGGTTAGCAGGAAACGTATTGATCGGAACCACTACTGATGCTGGGTATAAGTTGGATGTAGCAGGTAGTGCAAGAATACAAGGTGTAATTACAGGATCTGTTCCTGCAGGAGGTTCTTTAGTATTAGGTGCAAGTGCTTCAAACCAAAGAGCCATTTATGTAAACGGTTATTTTGTATCAACTGGTGCAATAGTAACAAATAACTATAATTCACGTTCTTATAATACTACAATAGGAGGACAAGAAAATGGTCTTATACTTGAGTATAATGGTAATAATCAAGCAGTTTCAAACACTAATCGTTATTTTGTTGTAGCCGGAAATGTAGATATTACTGGAGGCACAGTTGATTTACATGGCTATGCTTTTTTACCTACAATTGTAAACGAAACAAATGCAACTATTAAAGCATTTACTAGCACATTATCTGCTGCATCAAATCGCCACAATTTATATTTATCTGGAACTGCCCAAAACTATATTGCAGGCAATGTAGGAATAGGTACTACAACACCAACAGAAAAATTAGAGGTTGCTGGTAATGTAAAAATATCAGGTAATATTACTACAGCAGCTACTTATACTAACTGTGGATTAACAGCATCAGTTAATGTTGCTACTAATAGTACAGAAATTATTGGATTTACATCAAAGATTGATCCTAATAACTGGTGGACTCCTGCTACTAAAAGATGGAGCCCTACTGTTGCAGGTTTTTATTTTATTACTTTACAAGTTAGATGGGATGTTGGTACTTTAGGTAATCAGATTAATATTCAGATTCTTAAAAATACAAATACAGTAGCTATTGCTCAAGATCTACTACCTACTAGTACAGGATTAACTCAAACTACTACTGCTATTGTACAAATGAATGGTAGTACTGACTATCTAACTTTTACAGGATATACATCTAGTACAACCGGGGAATTTATTTATGGTGAAGCGCAAGGTAACTGGACATTTTTTAACGCTTTTAAAATAAATTAATTATATTATATATATGACACCAATACAACCAGAAGTAATTCCAACTAAAGGTACCGGTAAATATTTTAATTTATTGGCTTTAAACTTTCCAATGAATCCTACATCTGTAACTTTTTACTGGCAGTTATTTACAGAGGTACAAAATGAAGAGGAACAAAATGTTCCCGGTACTTGTATTTTAGATGGTAATTTAACAATGGATCAAGAAACTTATTCTGAGTGGGGAACTAATGATGAATATCCAGTTAATTGGGCTCTTGATCAATTAGGATTTACAAAAGCATAATTATGGCAGCACCAAAAGCAAAAAAGGGCGGATCAAGTCTAGCTAAAAGTTTAGCTCCTAAAAACGTAAATAAGAAAAAAGGTAAAGCACATAAGTCTGTAGGACCAAAAGTTGCTAACCAGTCAAAATATCGTGGCCAAGGTAGATAATATTTATTATCTTTGTCATTATGGTATTAGCAGACTCTGAAATCTTATTAGAACACGAGAGAGGTATGATCATTATCTCTCCTTTTAAACGTGAAAATTTAAATCCAAACTCTGTGGATTTAACATTAAACCCTACATGTAAAGTCTATGTTGCGGAAACACTTGATTGTAGAAAACCTAACCCTGTAGAGGAGTTTATTATTCCTGAAGAAGGTTATGTTTTACAACCAGGTGAATTATATCTTTACGCCTGTAATGAAACAATTGGTGTAAAGGAAGATATCTGCGCTATGGTTATGGGTAAATCTAGTCTAGGTAGACTTGGATTAGATATACATATTTGTGCAGGATTTATTGATTCCGGATTTATGGGCTCATTAGTATTAGAGATGCGTGTGGTTAAACCATTGCGTATTTATCCTAATATGAAAATATGCCAGATTAAGTTTCAGCGTGTTGCTGGTAAAATTCTTGAGACTTATGATAAAAAAGCAGGAAGTAAATATCACGGACAATCAGGAGTCCAAGAATCTCTTATGCATAAAAACTTCTGATTTTTGTGTATTTTGTAATAGTAAGGTAGAATATATTTTTGTACATGGTCACTATCAGTGTCCGGTATGTAAACAAAATGCTATACCTTGCTGTAACGGAGAACAAGCATGACATCAAACTCACATAATGATGAGGTCTTTAAAGCAAAAAGAAGGCCCAAAAATCCCATTAATTTTCAAATAACTTTAAATGAGGAACAGAAAAGGGCTAAATCTTTAATTTTAGATAATCCTATTACGGTATTAAAGGGTATGGCAGGTTCAGGTAAAACACTTGTAGCCTGTCAAGTTGCCCTTGATATGTTATTCAATAAAGAGATAGATAAAATTATTATTACAAGGCCTACTGTATCTAAAGAAGATATAGGATTCTTACCCGGTGATATTAAAGAAAAAATGGACCCTTGGTTAGCGCCTATTTATCATAACTTATATGCTCTCTATAATAAAGAGAAGATAGATAAAGAGATAGAGTATGGTAATATTGAGATTGTACCGTTTGCTTTTGTACGTGGTAGAACATTTGTAAATAGTTTTATCATTGTAGATGAGGCCCAGAATGTTACACACTCTCAGATGGAGGCTATTCTAGGTAGACTTGGTAAAGAAAGTAAGATGGTAATCTGTGGAGATATTGCTCAGATAGATCTTAAAGATAAAAAGACATCCGGCTTTAGTTTCTTAGCACGTATAGAAGAACATGTAGAAGGCTTTAAAGTATTTGCTTTACTACAGAATCATAGACATAGTATTGTTTCTCCTATACTAGAGGTATATAAAACATTTAGTGATTAATAAAGAAACCCTCCTTTTTAGGGGAGGGTCGGTCAAGGGATACTATCCCAAGAGGGGTTCAAGTTCTTTATTACCAGATAATGGAGATGTCTTGTTCTCCTACCATAATTTTAATACCTGCATCCGGCATTTCAATAATCTCTGCATTTTGTAAGATCATTGTAGGAATGTAAACTTTATCTCCAGGTTTTACTTCAGTGACATCTTCACCAATAGCAAATACCTCAAGATTAGTCCATTTTTTCATTAATTCAGCGTCAATTTCCGCTTGCTGTGCTGCAGTAAGTTCAATACTGCTTTTTTCTTTGTGAGGTTTGCTGAGAAGAATTCTCTTACCTCTTAATTTTTTAAAGTGGCTCATGTGTTTGTTTTTTTTAATTAAACTACTTAGCGTGTATCAGGAAAACAGGCCAATCCTGATACACTATCTAAGTAGAACTATGAAAATTAGAAGACCTACAAATATAATTATAATTCTATAGCATCAAAATTATTTTTAATAAGATTATATATTCTATATTCTTTCTTAAAATAACTTGGATTATTAATCCAGTCTTCTACTTTTTCTACAGAATGCATAATAGTACTATGATGTGAATCTCTTACTAATTTTGCAACTGCTTTAAGTGATTTACCGGACTCTCTTAAGATATGACATAAGATCTGCCTGCTGATCATTATATCACGTTTCCTAGATTGACTAAGTATCTCCTCTTTAGTTACACCAGTAACTCCAACAATAACATCATATAATACATCAATTGTTTCTAAACCTTTAGCGCCACTTTTTTTCATACGTAGTTCTAGTAATTGTTTAGAATAATGAGCTTTTAAACTTGATATTTGATTTCTATGAGACTCTCTTAATCTTCTAAGTTCTTCATCCTTTTTTTTAATAGTAAGATTTAAATTAGTTATCCGGATCTCTAGTGCTTGTGATTCTAATACATTACTCATATATCTTTATCATTTTATTTTTAATCTCTTGTTCTAGTTCAATACTACCAGCTGGTGTTAATTCAGACCATACTGTAGTTACGGTTAAAGTTTGTAAGACTCTATCTATTCTAAGTGTAGAAGTAAAAGGATAAGCTGTTAATTCCAGCTCATCCTCCCACTGCTCTTTAGTAATGTAAGTTCCGTTATGTATGTATAACGATGTGTTGTGTACGGGTTGTTTTTGTATGTTTATCATAAGCTTAACTCTAATTGTTGATATGCAATTTTCTCAGGGCATACATTCATGATTTCACGTATGGCATTATTAATATAATAATCATAGTTAATATCATATACAGCCCAATCCTTTTTATCTAATTTGTTTAATGTTGTTTGTAACCATCTACCAGATTCCACTTGTATTATTCTTCCATCTTTATGGCGCTTTAATATCTTGCATCCTTTGTTAGAAATATAATACCGGACAATCTTTTGTAGAGGTTCAGTAATAAGTACACCTTTTATCATACAGTTACTTGTAAGTTTCCACTCACCTTTAGCTTTAATACCACCACAGAAGTCTACAATTTCTTTAGACTCTAAAATAGTTTTATCTACAGGTTGGTTAAATACAAAGTAATTATAAAGAGCTTTCCGGATAATCAGGAAAGATTTATTTTTATGTAATGCTAACTTGTGAAACTCAAATCTACCTTTACATTTTACCGGAGAATAACCAGTATCAGTATAAATATAGTAAGGCTCATCTTTCTTTAGTTCATCTAAAGCTTCTTTATCTGTTTCTCTATGTGTATTTATACCAATATAATTATTTACATCACCAATAATCATCTTCTGATACTGATCATGTTCTAATGATAACTGAGTAATGGTTTCCCATTGAGAACATATCTTAAGATATAGTTCTTTATGTTCTTCAGGTATCATCATCTCTAGACCATCTGTATTCTGCATGATAGGAATAGCACCGGGAATACCCTCCGCCAACATCTCATACAACATACACAGACTCAATTGACCATTTACAGTAATGCGCATAGTAAACTCAGGATCATACAGAAAGCTATTCTTATCGTTGCTAAGGCCATAAGTACTGTTCAAGATGATCTTGTATACATAGTTCTTTGGATCTTTCTTAGGGATCTTCTTACGCTCTGTAAAGAACCACTCATACTGTTCACAAAACTCTTCTTTAGGAAGATGTGCGGGGGCCCATTTATTTTTGATAGCAAGGTTAGGATAATAACTAACTACATCTGATGACATAATAATCATACCATTCTTTGCTTCAAATATACCAGAGCGTGCGCCATGTAAACCGCCTAAACCAAAGTCAGTCTGCATACCCTTATAAGTTATACTATGAGCAAATCCACCTTTTGTTTCTTTGGGATCCAACTCAATTGTTTTAAACTTATCTAGTAATGCTTGTAACTCCGGTGTTTTAAACTTTACATAGTCTAGTATGATATCATTAATCTTAATAGATGTTCTATTAGTACGTAAACCATTTAGCTCATATGTACTAATCCCGGTTGCTTTAGATAAGAAATATTTAAATAACTCTTTGGATATCCTTGGCTCACTAGCACTATATAGATTAATACCATATTCTTTAGTAAGTGCACCACGTAAAGATATTTGGGACTTACTATATTCCATAATCTTCTTAGTGAACTTAACATCATTCTTACAATAGCTAACTACCATCTCTTGTTTCTCAATGGTATCTATGCTATCACTATGATGTATAGGCATCTCTTCTACGTTGTGCCAATCTAGAGTATACTCTAACCATTTAAGACTAGAACTCTTGGCCGGATTATCCCAGTGATTAAGCTTAAATAAATCTATCTGGTTAATCTTCAACTGCTTATGACTATATAAAGCAAACTCACCATTATTCTTTCTATAAATAATATCCTGCGCTACTTTATATAATTTACCTGTAATTTCTGCAGCACTCAAAGTAAGTAACTCACTAGAATGATCTAGAATATACTGTACAACCTGAGCATCAAAATCTAAACCGTTAAAACTAATGTGCCATTCATCACTCTTGATGTTCTCATTAATAAAATCTACTAAGCCTGTAATGTCATTCTGATTAAAAGATATAATAAACTCTGTAACCTCATCTTCTTTATAGTGCTCAAATACAGCACAGAAGAAATCAGTCATGGTTTCTATATCCATCACCCAATGTCTTTTCATAATTTTTAAGATAAAAAAGGGGGACTATTACATCCCCCTTGATTGTTGGTTTATGGCAATACTCAAGACCCTATACTTGAGCGGGACCCATTGTTACTGTTGATGCCTTGTCTAAAATACTAAGATCAAAATTATCAGCATTGATTGCAAATCTGCTAATAATGTCTCTAATCTCATCCTTTTTGTAAAGGTAGTATTCTTGAAATGACTCCACCAACCTTCTCTCTTCCGCATATGTTTTATCTGGACTCTTCCTGTTTTTAGCAGGAACTACATCACCTTTATCATCCATTTTAGGAATCATATGGTAAGCGTCTTTAATAATTTTAGATATAATAACAAGCATGCTTGCTTCTGGATCATATATCATTTCTACATAAGGGCAATTTTCCACTAAAGGAATAACTTTAAAACTTTCTTGTCCGTTCCAAACAGACGTGATGCATATCATACTATCTTTCATATGCACAAATCAAATGATTAAATCTTTCATTTCCAAATCTTCTACAGGAATTTTAAGAGTTTCCTTCTCTTTATGGAAAGGAGCGCATAATTCTCCCACCGCTTTTAATATATTTACATCTACACCTAGCAACTCTGCATACAGATCAAAATAGTCTTCTGGATACAAATAACTCATAACATATTCAAATGTACTTGAGTCTGTACCATAGAACTTCTCAATCTCCAACTTAGCAAAATCAGAAAGTTGTGAGTATTTACCTTTAACAAATCTATCCCAGTCTTTTTCACGGCCATCAAATGTAAAGATATAAATACCTTTATTGTTTTTAGTCTGTCTAAATTCACAGAATAGTTTATTACCTAGTAATTTAACTCTCTCAAATATCTGAAAATCTTCAGTGTCTAGTATGTCATATACACAGATAAGTTTTTTATCATTTGGAGTAATGATTTCTTCCCATGCTATATATGTTTGTATGGGTTTTATCTTACTCCCCCTCCTAATATCCAATGCCGGATATAAAAATATCCTGGACTTCTGCGTGTACTTATCGTGTAACTTCTTCATAACATGATTTTATTTACTATATAGTCATAAGGGAGACTATAATCCCGATTTTCATAATGATAATGAGCCTGATTTAATGCTTCCTTAAATCTATTATTCCATTCATCCAAAGATAATGGAGAAACTTGAAAACAATACATTTGCTCATATTTATCTACAACCACAAATGAGAATTCATATGTGTAATCTAACTTCATAAAGTAACACTTAGCCAGTAATACATACATAGCAGCCTGCATCCAATAGTTATAATACTCTACACTCTCTTTAAATTCAGGTATAGTCTTACTAGTAGTTTTAACATCCGCTATCTTAATTACTTTGTTTACGTCATCTACAATTACAGTATCTAAAATACCTTTGATGCCAAACTTATAATCTACAAGATCACATGATGCTTCTAACTCTCTGTATACTTTACAGTTATCAAATTCAGTAAGTTCTAATCCTAAGTGTTGTATAACATCTGGATGGGCTTTAAACTTAGCAACAATCCTAGTACACTTGTCAAATGTGCTCTGATCAATTACAGATTTACCGGTACTATTTACTAAGTCATTAAGATAGTCAATTGTAATTGGTGTAATTACTTTCTCTAGTCTCTGCTTATCTGTTTTAAGAGTCTGATAAAGATTCTTTTCTATCAAAATGTTTAAAATTTCATCTTGATAGTTAGACAAATCATCACAGTTATGTTCTTTAAAGATCTTGTCTACTATATCTTTAAGATTATCTGAAGGAAGTTTACTCTTAGCTACATAAAATTGGTCTTCGTATAACTCCGGTTGGAGTAGAAGGCAGTGAATTAACCTGCCCTCTACCAAATGTGCACCAACCGATTCTTCTTTTTGCTGAAGAATATAATGAGTGAAGAACAACTTTGGACTAAACCTTAATTTGCTTAGTGCTGAATAACTAATGTAATACTTAGTTTTATAAAACTGTTCTATTAACTCTTGTTCTATCATCCTATTATTTTTGCTTTATAACTTTCATTCATTTGAACAGAACCAACGGTAAAGATATGATTGTTACCATATTTTTGTACGTGATCTAAAATCTCATCTTTAAATTCTATAAGATACTCTCTTTTAAGTTTACCATTATCTGCTAATTTAGCAATAATATCTACAATACTACCACTATAATAACTAGGATCAATACCCCAGTGTGTAATCATATACTGTCTAAATGATTTATAATTGACATGATTAGTACCGGGCATATTACGTAAGTTACACTGAGATAATAATTTTAAGATGTAAATCATAGATTGATCATAATCACAATTACATAGTAACTCCATAGCAATCTCTTGATTTTGATGTGATCCAAACATAGATAATAATCTCTTATATGATTCACTATCTAAAGGCTTAGAGCCATTACATTGTTTTAATACATCTTTATCAGAGATAATTACTTTAGTTCCAGCTAATAAGTCATTGATTAACTTTTCATAGATAGGATCAGTATATGTAAATAAGTACTGATGATCTGTATCAACATCATCTGATCCAAATATATTATTATATAAATGCTTTAATGAATAATATGTATCATAATCAAGAATGATTTTATCTTCTGTACTAGAATCTATTATAGTTGTATCCATATTTAAATGAACAAATAGTTCTTTTACAAATTTAAGTTTTATAGTCATGATGCTTTGCTTTTTAACCATTTCTTCCATGACTTGTTTCTTACAGTAAATAACTTTTGTTGCTTTATCAATACTTCTTACAATATCAAAACCTATTTCTTTACCTGTTTCCCGTATTTTATACCGGGGAATGGTTATCCCCGGCATTATATATACTTTGTCTTTTGCAACTAAACTAGATGTTGTAGTTGCTATTTTATCAAATATGGTTACATCTAGTACATCACATTCAGTAATACATAAGGATTGAATTACAACATTGTGATCTACTGAAGAACTACCATATCTATAATAAGAATTACCAGTAACTTTCTGATAATTTACTCTATTAAAAATAAATTCTAACATTTTCATCGGATTGTATACTCCATAACTTTATCGTTTAACATAAGCTTCTGAAACTTTTGCTTATTACCATTAATAAGATTTCTTACAATCATGTATTTAAGGTCAATAGCAAAGATATCATCTACCACTAATTTTTCAAGACGCTTGATTACTTCAGCTTTCATAGGATTAGATTTAAAATGTGACAGTGCAAAATTTACAAGTCTAGTACTCATAATACTAGCAATATCTGCACGGTAACTATCTTCTCTACCTACTGTAGACTTAAGTGCACCTACAATATAATCCTCATTATCATGAAGAAGGATATCTTTTGGAGACATCAATTGATCTAACTTATTATTAATAAACAAAGTAAATAAGCTAGTCATATCAGGACCAACAGAACCTTCACCAATCATTTGGATCATAGGTAATTGCTCTTCAAACTTCTCAAAGCTAGAAATAGCATTAAAGAATGTAGTAATTGCACGAGGATTAGTAGCTTCAGTTACAATCTCTGGATGCTTTAAGATGAAGTTAATACATCTGCCATCCATGTTTGTTTCTTCTGCCCACTGTGCCCAACAATCTACATCAAACTTTAACTCACAAGAAATAAAGCGAGTTGTTTGTGCTATATCCATACTGTTTACATGATAGTCACCACCATCTGGATTAGTAGTTAAGATAATAGTCCAGTCTTTAGGTAACTTCCAAGAAATATATTCCTGCGTATTAATCAAATCCATACATGCTTGGATCATTCTCGGCAATAATGTTATCCTATAGGTTCTTTATCCTATAGTTCTGTACTTTCATTTAGTTATTTGTACAGTTCAGACTATATCATCAGTAACCTTTAAGTATTGATATACATAAGTTACTGTCCTGCGCTCTTGGTATTTTACTGTCTCCAACATCACTTGGTAAGACTCCATATACTAGTCGTTGAACCTTCTAATTATTTCTAATTAGCTTGGCTGCTGATTGTCCTCTTCAGGAGTTTCCAGCAATTCACAGGATTTAAGGCGGACACGAGAATGTTTCCATTTATAACCACCAGCAGTTCTATTTTTAATTTTAAGATGATATATACCAGATATTCCATAGTATTTTTTTATTGTTTCTTTGCTTAAGAGTATCAAATTATAAAGATACGCAAATGCTTCAAGAAATAAAAACTACCTTGGATTAATTATTTATCCGCCCTAGTATAGTCATCTAACAATAAGATACCAGACTCACCTTTACCAGAAATCCACTCAGGTGCACAATATGCAGTACGTCTTGCACCGGTTAATTTAAAACCGGCTTTAACTGCCAACTCAGCTTCCATCTCAGTTACCCATTTAGTCTTAAGACCATCAGGAGTATCTTTACCAATTTGGAATTCTTTAACAGGAAAACCTATTAGATCTGATAACTCTTCTATCATTGCTAAGTTGATCTTTACAAACTGCATTCCCTCTTCTTTTGCAAGATTAGAGACCACAGTAGTTTTACCAAGACCTGCATTACCTACCACATTCAAAGCAGTTGGTACTTTACCTTGTGCTTGAATGAATCTGTTGTTGTTAATTACGTGCTTAATGAAATCTTTTAATTCGCAGCTGTTTAATTTTACTTGTGTCATAATTTTTAGGGTTTTTTAATTAGTTTAATTGGATTTGTGGACCGGGTAGTTGCTCATTCATGCGGGCTTTTGAAGAAATAACCCAAAGCATTCTACCTCTTGGTGTAATTGTTGTATAACATTCACCATCTGTTAGATAAATCAAACATGTAAATTGCTTACTATTTTTATTATAGTATTCTAATACAGGATCAAACTCAGTACCACCTCTACCTTGGACTTTTACATCCTTTTTAGGGTTATACTTTTCAATACTGTTAATTCTTGTATCACACTGTACTACGGTGATCTCTGTTCCAGTTTTATGCATGTGTCTGATTTCATTAAAGAACTCTACAAGTTCATCATTACTTACACTACCAGAAGTATCTATTGCAACCAAGATATGTTTCTTGGGTTTAAATTTCATTCCGGGAGCATCCGGATATCTTTTATTAATCTTCTTTCTAGATAATTTAGTCTCAACTACATAAGAGTTACCTGCAAATCTTCTAAGATATGCACGCCAGTTAAACTTACTTGGGGTAACTTCAGTGATGCGCTGATAAATTTGTGCAATTTCTCCAGGTAAATGACCTCTTGATTTTAAACATTCTGCAGCAGCCTCTTTTATTTGATACTCAGCTTGAGACTTAAGTAGTTTCTTTTCAGATTCACTTAAGTTATCAAACTCTTCCCATGTACCATGCATATCACCAGCATCACCCATCATATTTTGTACATCAGGATCATCTTGATTATCCAATAATGTATCATAATAATATCTAGTACCAGCTTTATGCTTAAGTTTTAGATTAGGAAATGTACTTGGTAAGATAGCACCATTAGGAAGATAACTTGGAGTAATATATTGATTAAGTTCACAGTCAGCAGCTATATTAAATAGTTTCTTATCTGCAAACTCATC